>NZ_BPMK01000008.1 GCF_019656455.1 Noviherbaspirillum aridicola | reverse complement strand
CGCCGAAATGCTCCATCAGTGGAACCACCACTACAACTGGCACCGCCCGCACCAAGGTATCGGCGGCAAAGCACCAATGTCCAGACTCTCAACCAACCGAAATAACCTCTTGCAACTTCACACCTAGGCCCGTACCGGCTCCCGAAGCGTTGCGGCGAAGGCCAGCATGCCGGATGTCAGGTTGCCGAGCGCCTGCATCCGCCCGCTCCACTCGACAGCGCGCCGTTCGATTCCGGCCAGATCCGCGCGCAGCGAATCCCACGACTGCGGCCAGGCCTGCTGCGCCGTGGCGCCGTTCCATTCCAGCGAAAACGCTTCCAGCCCGTCCAGGCCCGATGCATAGCGCTGCAGGAAGGCGCGCAGCTTCTTGTGGTGCAGATTCTCGTCCTGCGGGTAGATATGCCAGACGAAAGGACGCTGCGCCCATTGGGCGCGCACGAAGGAATCCTCGCCGCGCACGAAATTCAGGTCGCAGGCCCACAGCAGGCGGTCATAGTCCGGCTGGGGCAGGAAGGGAATGACGCGCACGGTCAGCGCACCCTGCGCATGCACTGCCCCGGCGCGAGGCGTCCCGCCGAGAAATGACTGCACCGCGGCGGTGGCCACGCCTTCGGGCACGAGGCAGGTTACCGCCGTGCCGCCATCGCTCCAGGCCGCGAACAAGTCCGCCACCGGGGCATGCGGATAGCAGAACAGCGAAACCTTCATGGCCGCCATCTCGGCCGGGCTGACGCCGAGCTGCCCGAGGAAGCCTTGCATCGCGGCCGGATCGGACTGGAAACGCTGCCGCGCTTCGTCGAGGCCCGCTTCGCGCAGCAGTCCGCCCGTCTTTGCCGTAAAACCGGGAAAGAAGAAATGCTTGGTCAGCGGCAGGCGCGGATGCATCGAGGGCAAGCCGTGGCAACCTTCGACCCACTCCTCGGCAGTCAATCCTTCCAGGTTCAGCCAGACCGGACGCGGCTCGCATTGCGCCATCGCGGCGACATAGGCAGGCGGGAGTTCGCAGCCGAAGAATTCGATGACGATGTCCGGAATCTCTTCCGGCGCAAACGCGCCGTCCTGGTCGCGCCAGTGACGCACCTCGATGCCCTGCACATGCTGGGCATCGGCATCGGGCACGACGTCGGGACAAAGTCTGCGGAAGCTCTTCAGATCGTCGACCCACAGGGTCACCGCGATGCCATGCTCGCGCTGCAATTGCCGCGACAGGCGCCAGCAGATGCCGATGTCGCCGAAGTTGTCGACGACCTTGCAGAAGAGAGCGAGCGTGCGTGGGTTGCGCATGGAAAGACTGACGGAGAGCGATCGCGAAATGCTACGCGAAAAAGAAAAACGCCACGCAGACATTCATGTTCTGCGTGGCGTCTTGTTTGGCGTCCCCACGGGGATTCGAACCCCGGTTATCGCCGTGAAAGGGCGGTGTCCTAGGCCTCTAGACGATGGGGACAGAGCCTGTGCCGGAAACAAAAGCGCCACACGTTTTGCGTGGCGCCTGATCTGGCGTCCCCACGGGGATTCGAACCCCGGTTATCGCCGTGAAAGGGCGGTGTCCTAGGCCTCTAGACGATGGGGACAGTAACCTGTCAAAAACAGCCTAAACTACTTTTTTCTCTTCCGCACTCTGCATCGATGTTCACACATCGATAAGCAATTTGGTGGAGGTAAGCGGGATCGAACCGCTGACCTCTTGCATGCCATGCAAGCGCTCTCCCAGCTGAGCTATACCCCCGTTGCGAAGAGAACGAGAGTATAGCAAATGTTTTTCTGCCGTGTAAATCCTCGGAGCGAATTTATCCAAGATTTTTTTCGAGACGGGCCAGCACGGTCTCTCGGCCGAACAGTTCCAGCACCGCGTCGATCGACGGCGTCTGCAGCTGGCCGGTGACCAGCAGGCGCAGCGGCATCGCGAGCTGCGGCATCTTGAGCTTGTGCGCGGCCAGCACTTCCTTCATGGACGCCGACAGCGCCGCCTTGTTCCATTCGATGCCGCGGCACTGTCCGATGAACTGCGCCAGCGCCGGACGCACGGCCTCGGTCACATGCTGCGCCATGAGCGCCGGGTCGGGCCGGGGTTGACGATAGAACAGCATCGCCGCTTCCGAGAGTTCGTTGATGGTATTGGCGCGCTCCTTGAGCAGCGCGATCACCGGCTCCAGCGCCGGCGCGCCGTCGAACTGCGCGCCCTCCTTTTCCAGCAGTGGACGTACCAGCGCCGCGAGGCGCGCGTCGTCCGACTGGCGGATGTAGTGGTTGTTGAGCCATGCCAGTTTTTCCGGATTGAACTGGGCCGGCGACTTCGACAGGTGGTCGAGGTCGAACCACTGGATGAACTGCTCCATTGAGAAGATCTCCTCGTCGCCGTGAGACCAGCCGAGACGCGCCAGGTAATTGAGCATCGCCTCCGGCAGGAAGCCCTGCGCCGGGTACTCCATCACGCTCACCGCGCCGTGGCGCTTGGAGAGCTTCTCGCCGTCGGCGCCGAGGATCATCGGTACATGGCCGTACTCGGGCAGCGGCGCGCCGAGCGCGCGCAGGATGTTGATCTGGCGCGGCGTGTTGTTGACATGGTCGTCGCCGCGGATCACGTGGGTGATGCGCATGTCCCAGTCGTCGACCGCGACGCAGAAGTTGTAGGTGGGGGTACCGTCGGGACGGGCGATCACCAGGTCGTCGAGTTCGCGGTTGGAGATGGTGATCGTGCCCTTGACCACGTCGTTCCAGGTGACGTCGCCGTCGAGCGGGTTCTTGAAGCGCACCACCGGCCTGATGCCCTCCGGGACCGGCGGCAGCGTCTTGCCGGGCTCGGGACGCCAGGTGCCGTCGTAGCGGGGCTTCTCGCCGATGGCCCGCTGGCGCTCGCGCATCGCCTCGACTTCTTCCGGGGTGCAGTAGCAGAGATAGGCGTTGCCCGCCTCCAGCATCTGCGCCACCACCTCGCGATAGCGGTCCATCCGCTTCATCTGGTAGAACGGGCCTTCGTCGTGCTGCAGGCCGAGCCAGTTCATGCCATCGAGGATGGCCTGCACCGCTTCCGGCGTGGAGCGCTCGAGGTCGGTGTCTTCGATGCGCAGGATGAAGGTGCCGCCGAAGTGGCGGGCATAGGCCCAGGAAAACAGCGCGGTGCGGGCGCCGCCGAGGTGGAGATAGCCGGTCGGGCTGGGTGCGAAACGGGTACGGACGGTCATGGCAAAGAAAAACGGCCTTGGGGTGCCAAAGCCGTGTCGGATGAAAGATGCGCAATTCTACCCCGATGCCAGCCAAAAGCACCGGGGCGCGGGGGACTCAGTCGTTCTTGATGACGATGCTCGGGAACTTGCTGGTCATGTCCTTGGCCTTTTCCGCCACCCTGATCGCGACCTTGCGGGCGATCGCCTTGTAGATCTGGGCTTCCTTGCCGTCGGGATCGGCGACCACGGTCGGGCGGCCGCTGTCGGCCTGTTCGCGTATGGTCATCGTCAGCGGCAGCGCGCCGAGGAAGTCGACGCCGTATTCGGCGCACATCTTCTGGCCGCCGCCGTGGCCGAAGATCGATTCCTCATGGCCGCAGTTGGAGCAGATGTGGGTGCTCATGTTCTCGACCACGCCGAGGATGGGGATGTCGACCTTCTCGAACATCTTCAGGCCCTTGCGCGCGTCGAGCAGGGCGATGTCCTGCGGCGTGGTGACGATGACCGCGCCGGTGACCGGCACCTTCTGCGACAGCGTCAGCTGGATGTCGCCGGTGCCGGGCGGCATGTCGACCACCAGGTAATCCAGATCGCGCCAGTTGGTCTGCTCCAGCAATTGCTGCAGCGCCTGCACCACCATCGGGCCGCGCCACACCATCGGCTGGTCGGGGTCGATCATGAAACCGATGCTGGCCACCTGCACGCCGTGGTTCTCCAGGGGCTCCATGGTCTTGCCGTCGAGGGTTTCGGGCTGGGCGGAAATGCCGAGCATCATCGGCTGCGACGGACCGTAGATGTCGGCGTCCAGGATGCCGACCTGCGCGCCCTCGCTCGCCAGCGCCAGCGCCAGGTTGACCGCGGTGGTCGACTTGCCCACCCCGCCCTTGCCCGAGGCGACGACGATGATGTTCTTGATGTTGTTCATGACCTTGATGCCGCGCTGCACGGCATGCGCGGTGATCTTCGCGGAAATCCCGGCGCTGACGCCGCCGACGCCGGGCAGCGCGCGCACCGCGGCAACCGCGGCGCCGCGGATGCTGTCGAACTGGCTCTTGCCCGGATAGCCGAGTTCGATGTCGAAGCGGACGTCGGCGCCGTTGACCTCCAGATTCCTGATTGCCTTGGAGGAAACCAGGTCGCGGCCAGTATTCGGATCGATGACGCCGGCCAACGCCGTTTTCACGGCTTCCACAGTGATGCTCATTACTTCTCCCAAAAAAATTCCTGCAGAAGTCTATACCAAGCGGTTTGACAGCGTATGGCTCGGACAAACTCGCGCACGCTGATAAAATCCCTGTTTTATTTGGAAAAAGTACCGCCCGATGAGTACCAGCCCGCGCCGCAAGCTGTTCGTCACCACCGCCCTGCCCTATGCCAACGGGGCTTTCCATATCGGCCACATCATGGAATACATCCAGGCCGACATCTGGGTCAGGTTCCAGCGAATGCAGGGGCATGAGGTCTATTTCGTCGGCGCCGACGACGCCCACGGCACGCCGATCATGATCGCCGCCGAAAAGGCCGGCATCACCCCGCAGGAATTCGTCGCCCGCATCGCGGCCGGCCGCGCCCAGTACCTGGACGGTTTCCATATCTCGTTCGACAACTGGCATTCCACCGACTCGCCGGAAAACACCGAGCTTTCCCAGGGCATCTATCTCCGGCTGAAGGAGGCCGGCCTGATCGTGACCCGGGTGGTGGAGCGCTTCTTCGACCCGGTCAAGGGCATGTTCCTGGCCGACCGCAACATCAAGGGCGAATGCCCGAAGTGCGGCGCCAAGGACCAGTACGGCGACAACTGCGAAGTCTGCGGCGCCGCCTACGAGCCGACCGAACTGAAGAATCCCTACTCGGCGCTGTCCGGCGCCACCCCGGTGCTCAAGCCTTCCGAACAGTATTTCTTCAAGCTGTCCGACCCGCGCTGCATCGTCTTCCTGCAGGAATGGCTGCGCTCGCCCGGCCGCCTGCAGCCGGAAATGGTCAACAAGGTCAGCGAATGGCTGGGCAGCGACGGCAGCGAACTCGCGGACTGGGACATTTCCCGGGACGCGCCCTACTTCGGCATCCCGATCCCGGGCGTGGAAGGCAAGTATTTCTATGTGTGGCTGGATGCGCCGGTCGGCTATCTCGCCAGCCTCAAGAATTACTGCGGCAAGATCGACGTCGATTTCAACGCGCTGCTCAACGACCCGGCGACCGAACAGATTCACTTCATCGGCAAGGACATCGTGTCCTTCCACCTGCTGTTCTGGCCGGCGATGCTGAATTTCTCGGGCCATCCGATCATCGACAAGCTCAAGGTCAACGTCCACGGCCACCTGACGGTCAACGGCGAGAAGATGAGCAAGTCGCGCGGCACCGGCATTTCGCCGCTGCGCTACCTCGAGCTGAAGATGAATCCGGAGTGGCTGCGCTACTACATCGCGTACAAGCTCAATGCCCGCGTCGAGGATATCGACTTCAACGCCGAAGACTTCGTGGCCAAGGTCAATTCCGACCTGATCGGCAAGTACGTCAACATCGCCAGCCGCGCGGCGGGCTTCATCACCAAGCGCTTCGGCGGCCGGCTCAGCGACGAGGTGACCGGCGACGAGGCGATGAGCTGGCGCCTGCGCCTGGCCGAGCAGGAAGCCTCGGTGCGCGACGCCTACGAGACCCGCGAATACGGCAAGGCGATCCGGCAGATCATGGCGCTGGCCGACGAAGTCAACCAGTATGTCGACCAGAAGAAGCCCTGGGAACTGGCCAAGGATCCGGCCAACAACCAGGAGCTGCAGGACGTCTGTAGCAACCTGCTGCGCTCTTTCTGGTGCCTGTCGGTCTACCTGGCCCCGATCCTGCCGGCGCTGTCGCGCAAGGTCGCGACCCTGTTCGGCCTGGAGCGCGATCTGACCTGGTCCGACCTGCAGCAGTCGCCGTCCGCGATCGGCACCTTCGAGCACCTGATGCAGCGCGTCGATCCGAAGATGCTGGAGGCGCTGTTCGAGGGACCGGAGCCGGCGGCCCAGGCAGCGTCGGCGGCGGCGACGGCGGCGGCCGGCATCGAACCGATCGACGCCGAGATCAGGATCGACGATTTCGCCAAGGTCGACCTGCGCATAGCGAAGATCGTCAACTGCGAGCACGTGGAAGGCTCGGACAAGCTGCTGCGCCTGACGCTGGACGTGGGCGAAGGCCGCATGCGCAACGTCTTCTCGGGCATCAAGTCGGCCTACAAGCCGGAAGACCTGGTCGGCAAGCTGACGGTGATGGTCGCCAACCTGGCGCCGCGCAAGATGAAGTTCGGCGTGTCCGAAGGCATGGTGCTGGCCGCCTCCGCCGCCGATGAAAAGTCGAATCCGGGCATCTACGTGCTCAATCCCTGGCCGGGCGCCGAGCCCGGCATGCGGGTGCGCTGACATGGACGGCGACAGTAGCGGGCGGCAGGCCCCCTCCCTCGCCATCGTGGTCCGCGAAGCGGGCTTCGACGATGCCCAGTGCATCGCCGACCTGACCCGCGCCTGCTGGGCCGGCAAAGTCGCCGTCACCTCCTCCGGGCACCGCGAAACCGCGGTCCGCGTCCTGCAGGACCTGCAGGACGGCGGAGGCTTCATTCTGCTCAACGACGAGTCGCCGATCGGCTCGGTCCGCTGGCTGCCCCTCGACAGCGAGCCCGACGTCTGGGAAATCCTGCGCATGGGCGTGCTACCGCAATACCGCGGCCAGCACCTGTCCGAACATCTGCTCGAAGCCGTGATCCACCAGGCGCTGCTGTGCGACGTGAAGGAGTTGCGGCTGGCGGTGCGCGCCGACCAGGACAGGCTGCTCGACCTGTACGCGGCGCATGGCTTCGAACTGGCGCCCGAACTCGAATACTCCCACGCCAATCCGCTGGAGCCGCCGCCGTCGGTGATGCGCCGGATGCTCTGAGCCTGCCGGTGCGGGCGGGCATCCCTGCCTGCGGCGCCGGCGGCGGACCTCCGCATCGCCTCTCCTGACCTGGCCTCGTGCCCGGGCCAGGCGCGCGCCACTGGCTTCATTTCGCGCAGCGGCGCACAATACCCGCAATAACAACAACCGGGGAGATGTCCGCATGCCCAAGCTGCCCGTCGCACGCTTTCGCCCGATGCTGTTCGACGCCCTGCGCGGCTATGACCGCACCCGCTTTGCCGCGGACCTCGGTGCCGGACTCACCGTGGGCATCGTCGCCCTGCCGCTGGCGATGGCGTTCGCGATCGCTTCCGGCGCCAAGCCCGAGGCCGGCCTCTTCACCGCGATCATCGCCGGCTTCCTGGTCTCCGTGCTGGGCGGCACCCGGGTGCAGATCGCCGGACCGGCGGGCGCCTTCATCGTGATCGTCTACGGCATCATCGAGCGCTACGGCTTCGCCAATCTGCTGATCTCGACCATCTGCGCCGGCGTGCTGCTGTTCGCGCTCGGCCTGTTCCGGCTGGGCAGCCTGATCCGGCTGATCCCGGTGCCGATCGTGATCGGCTTCACCAACGGCATCGCGGTGCTGATCGCGCTGTCCCAGGTGAAGGATTTCTTCGGGCTGCGCATCGACAGGCTGCCCGGCGATTTCTTCGCCCAGATGCACGTGCTCGGACAGGCCGCGCATACCGTGAATCCGGCCGCGCTGGCGGTCGGCCTGGCCTCGCTGCTGGTGCTGTTCGGCTGGCCGCAGCTGTTCCGCAGCGACCGCGATCCCGCCGCCCTGCCGCGCGCGCTCCGCTGGATGCGGGTCTTGCCCGGCCCGATCGTGGTGCTGGTGCTGGCCACGCTCGCGGCCGGCCTGCTGGACCTGCCGGTGGATACGATCGCGAGCCGCTTCGGCAGCATTCCCCAGGGCCTGCCGGATTTCCGGCTGCCGGAGTTCAGCTGGCAGCTGGTCAAGCAGCTGGTGGCGCCGACCCTGACCATCGCGCTGCTGGGCGCGATCGAGTCGCTGCTGTGCGCGCGCGTGGCCGACAAGCTCGCGCGGCAGCGCCACGATCCGAACCAGGAGCTGATGGCGCAGGGCGTGGCCAACGTCGTGGCGCCCTTCTTCGGCGGCCTGCCGGCCACCGGCACCATCGCCCGCACCGTCACCAATATCCGCAGCGGCGCCAGTTCGCCGGTCGCGGGCATGGTGCACGCGGGGACGCTGCTGGCCATCGTGCTCGCGGCCGCGCCGCTGGCCGGCGGCATTCCGCTGGCGGCGCTGGCGGCCATCCTGCTGCACGTGGCCTACAACATGGGCGAATGGCACGAGTTCCGCCGGCTGCTCCGGTTCTCCGTCAACTACCGCATCCTGGTGCTGGCCACCTTCGCACTGACCATCGTGTTCGACCTGTCGGTCGCGGTGGAAGTCGGCCTGGTGCTGGCCTGCCTGTTCTTCATCTACCGGATTTCCAGCCTCACGCGCATCGAGCCGCTCGACGCCGCCGCCCTGCCGCTGCCGCCGGCCCCGGGAGTGGCGGTGTATTCGCTGTTCGGCTCGCTGTTCTTCGGCGCAGTGGGCAAGCTGGAAGCGCTGGCCGAACCCGAGCGTCTTCCGCACCGGGCGCTGGTGCTCAGGCTCGACCAGCTGATCAACATGGACACGACCGGCCTCGAGGCGCTGGACGACCTGCGCCATGCGCTGGCCGCCCGCGGCTCCCGCCTGGTCCTGTGCGGGGTGGGCGGCCAGCCGCTGTCGCTGATGCAGCGTACCGGCTTCCTCGACCGGCTGGGGACGGAGAACCGCGCCGACGACCTGGCGCAGGCGCTGGCGCTCGCCAACCGCTGAGCGAACCGGCGGCCATGAGACTTGTCTGAAGATCAAGTCCGGCCTGTGGCGGACGACGCATTCCCTTGGGGAAGAGCCGTGGAACTCAAGGTAGAATACTGCCTGCTTTTTCCTTTGCGACTCCTGACACCATGAAATTCAGCAAGCACAACTCGCATTACGAGTCCGACATCACGCGGTTCCTGAAGGATCTGAAGCAGAAGGACCCGGCGCTGGAAGAGAAGCAGCGGACCGGCCGCGCGATTTTCTGGGACAAGTCGCCGATCAACCTGGATGAGCGCAAGCGCGCGGAAGAATCCCGCGTCAGGCAGCAGCCCTACGTCTACCAGACCAAGGGATGAGCGGCCAGCAGGAGGCGCTGCTGCCGCACCTGGCGGCCGACGCGCCCGAGCTTGCGCTGTCGCAGCAGCCGGACTCGACCCCCGACGTGGTGGACGGCATGGCCTACGCGAAGCTCTACGGCGAGCCGCTGTTCAAGCTCCCGAACGACCTCTACATCCCGCCGGACGCGCTGGAGATCTTCCTGGAGGCGTTCGAGGGCCCGCTCGACCTGCTGCTCTACCTGATCCGCAAGCAGAATTTCAACATCCTCGACATCCCGATGGCACAGGTGACGCGCCAGTACCTGGAGTACGTCGACCAGATCCGCGTGCGCAACCTGGAGCTGGCCGCCGAGTACCTGCTGATGGCGGCGATGCTCATCGAGATCAAGTCGCGCATGCTGCTGCCGGTGAAGAAGGCCGACACTGGCGAGGAGGCGGAAGACCCGCGCGCCGAACTGGTGCGCCGCCTGCTGGAGTATGAGCAGATCAAGGTGGCGGCACAGCAGCTCGACACGATTCCCCAGCTCGGCCGCGACTATGTGCGCGCGCAGGTGCTGGTCGAGCAGACCGTGGTCACCCGCTGGCCCGACGTCAACATCGGCGAGCTGCAGTCGATCTGGGCCGACATCATGAAGCGGGCCAGGCTGACGCAGCATCACACCATCACGCGGGAAGAGCTGTCGGTGCGCGAGCACATGACCGGCATCCTGCGGCGCCTGCAGTCGGCGCGCTTCGTGGAGTTCGCCGACCTGTTCGATCCCTCGCGCGGGGTGCCGGTGGTCGTGGTGAATTTCATCGCGCTGCTGGAGCTGGCCAAGGAAACCCTGATCGAGATCACGCAGGCCGAAGCCTTCGCGCCGATCTATGTCCGGCTCGCGTATTCTCCGAGCTGACCCATCTTCCCACCCGCCTCGCGCGGGATCATTTCCCAGGCATGCCATGAAAATCATCACTTCGATCGAAGAATTGCGCGACCAGCTGCGCGGCCAGCTGCGGACGGCTTTCGTGCCGACCATGGGCAATCTGCATGAAGGCCACCTGTCGCTGATGCGCCTGGCGCGCCGGCACGGCGACCCGGTGGTGGCGTCGATCTTCGTCAATCGCCTGCAGTTCGGGCCGA
Organism: Noviherbaspirillum aridicola; assembly: GCF_019656455.1. Lineage (GTDB taxonomy): Bacteria > Pseudomonadota > Gammaproteobacteria > Burkholderiales > Burkholderiaceae_D > Noviherbaspirillum > Noviherbaspirillum aridicola. The sequence goes on along the minus strand of NZ_BPMK01000008.1, from coordinate 239,537 downwards.
ACGAGGATTTCGACAAGTATCCGCGCACGCTCCAGGCGGATGTGGAAAAGCTGGAAAAGGAAGGCGTGTACGTGCTGTTCGCGCCGACCGAGAAGGAGCTGTATCCGGAGCCGCAGGAATACCGGGTGCGTCCGCCCGACGACCTGGGCAACATCCTCGAGGGCGAATTCCGTCCCGGTTTCTTCACCGGCGTGACCACGGTGGTGCTCAAGCTGTTCTCCTGCGTGCAGCCCAGGGTGGCGGTATTCGGCAAGAAGGACTACCAGCAGCTGATGATCGTGCGGAACATGGCCAAGCAGTTCGCGCTGCCGACCGAGATCATCGCCGCCGAGACCTGGCGCGCCGAGGACGGGCTGGCGCTGTCGTCCCGTAATTCCTATCTCAGCGAGCAGGAACGCGCGGAGGCGCCGCAGCTGTACAGGCTGCTCAACGACGTCGCCGACGAAGTGCGCGGCGGCCACCTCGACGTGTTCGAACTCGAACGCAAGGCCATGGCCCGCCTGGCCGGGCGCGGCTGGAAGCCCGACTACATCTCCATCCGCAAGCGCGCCGACCTGCAGCCGCCGTCGGCCGGCGACCTCGCCAACGGCGAACCGCTGGTGGTGGTGGCCGCCGCCAGACTCGGCAACACCCGCCTGATCGACAACCTCGAGATCTGATGAGGCCGCGCGGGCTGGCCTGCGCCGTCTGCACCGTGCTCATGCTGCTGCCGCCGGCCTCGGTCGCGGCAGTCAGCGCCACGGACGATACCGGCCAGACTATTACCCTGCCCGCGCCGGCGCGGCGCATCGTCAGCCTGGCGCCGCATGCGACCGAACTCCTGTTTGCGGCCGGCGCCGGCAATGCGGTCGTCGGCGTCACCGAATTCAGCGACTACCCGGAGCAGGCCAGGCGCGTTCCCTCCGTCGGAAACGGACAGACACTCGACCTGGAGCGCATCGTCGCGCTCAAGCCCGACCTGGTGGTCGGCTGGCATACCGGCCTCGCGTCCGGCCAGCTGGCGCGGCTGGAAGCCGTAGGTATCCGCGTATTCCGCAGCGCGCCGTCAGACTTCGCCGCCATCGCCGCTTCCCTGGAGGGGCTCGGCCGCCTCGCCGGACATGAAGGCGCGGGCACGACGGCCGCCGCCGACTTTCGCAAGCGGCTCACGATCCTCCAGGAACGCTACCGGGATCGGCGCCGGGTCAGCGTTTTCTACCAGATCTGGCGCTCGCCGCTGATGACACTCAACGGCAAGCACATGGTTTCGTCGGCCCTGCGCCTGTGTGGTGCCGAAAACGTCTTCGCGGACCTGCCGCAGCTGGCGCCAACCGTCAGCGAGGAGGCGGTGGTCAGGGCCGACCCGGAAGCGATCATCGCGAGTACCGGCGAGCAGGACCACGTGCTGGCGGGCTGGAAGCGTTTTTCCGGCATGCGCGCGGTCCGGCGCGGCAACCTGCTGACCGTGGACGGCGGACTGCTGAACCGCGCCGGCCCCCGCGTGCTGGACGGGACCGAGGAACTCTGCCGGCTGCTGGACGAGGTGCGCGCCCGGCGCTAGCCGGCGGCGCCGCGCCTCACATGGAACCGGCGCGCAAACCTGAGCCACCCAACTTCAGGGCGGGACAGCAACGGACGAGCCCCCGCTTCGCAGCACTGATATCCGGTGCCGCCAGCCTGGCGAAGCGCCAGAAACAGGGGGTCAAATGGAGGCAAAACCGATCGGCGTCGTCGTGCCTTACTTCCGGGCTCCGGAGCAACTGGAGCGTTGCCTCAGGAGCCTCGAGCAGCAGGAAAGCGTGAGGACGGATGTATTCGTGCGCGACAACTCGCACGACAACATCCTGTACACGAAAGCCATCAACGAGGGCTTGCGCCGCTTCTGCTTCAACGGCTCGCACGACTATGTCCTGATCCTGACCCAGGATGCCTGGCTGTTCCCCGATTGCCTGCGCACGCTTGTTGACGTCATCGAATCCGATCCGAGGATAGGGATCGCCGCGCCGATCCAGACCACCGAGAGCGGCGAGGCGACATGGTTCGGCTCGCTGCAGGCCTATCCCTGGGGCCACCATGCGGGCGGCAACGCGAAGGACACACCTGATCCTTTCGACACCTATTGGGCCAACGGCGCCTGTCTGCTGATACGTACCGCGATGGTGCATGAGATCGGCATGCTCGACGAGAACATGCGCTTCGTCTGCTCCGACAGCGACTATTCATTCACCGCGAGGTCCAGAGGCTGGAGGGTCGTCGCCGTCCCGCGCGCCCGGGTGGTTCACAGCCTGCACACCAGCGGGGGCAAGACCGAGAAACCGGCGTGGCTGAGCAAAAGGATATGGGAAGACCAGCTCTATTTCGCACGCAAGTGGCTCTCGGGTGATGTGTACAGGCAGCTCGCCTATGAGGGCGACATCCTGACGCATGAGTTCGTTCAGCAGGAGGTCGCCAGATCGATGTCCGCCGTCGAGGAGTGGCGAACGCATGCGCGCGTCGAAAGCGCCGAGCGGAAATGACGGGGGCGGTCATGGATACTGACGGGATTCAGACAGGCAGCTTCATTTTCTGCACCTCGTACATTGTCGACAGCGCCGATTCACAGGAGCGTTATCGGAAATGGCTCGCCTACTATGACGAAATGAAGCCACGTTTCGGCGCCGCGCGTATTTTTCTGATCGATGACGGCTCCGCGCTGAAGAACATCCCGGGCGCCCTATCGGTCGTTGACGCAGATCAGCGGCTGCCTGCCCGCTTGCCGGACGGGCCGGTCATGTTCCGCTTTGACCAACACTACGGCCGCAAATCGATTTCCGTTTACCCGGGCTGGTGGCGGAGTTTCAGCTTTGCCGCCAGGATTGCCGCGCGCTACGGATACCGTAAGGCGATCCACTGCGAGTCGGATGCTTATGTCATCAGTGAGCGCATGATGAACTTCATGGCAGGACTGGACGACGGCTGGACCACCTTCTGGTGCCAGCGCTGGGGATTCCCTGAAACTGCGCTGCAGGTCATCGCCGGCCCCCAGCTGTCAACGCTGGAGGCGTTTCACGACCTGGGTGAGGATTTCTGGTTCACGGATCTGGGTAATGCGGGATTCGCGGAACACATCCTGCCCTTCACCCAGGTCATCAAGAACTTCGTCGGGGACCGCTACGGCGAATGTATGGAGGACTATCCGGACGACGTCGATTTCGTCTGCCAGGCAGTACCGTCCATGCAGTTCCAGAATCGGGGCAGGCGGGTGGTGAAAACTGCGGACTGAGGCGGAGACGGTGGCCGGTATTCACTGCCCGCTCCAGCGCACCCGCTCCTGCCACGACCCGGTATCCTCCGCCACGGCGCCACCCGGCCGCGCTCAGACGCGCCGCCGCCAGTAGCCGAAACCGACCAGCAGCGCCGCCAGCAGCAGCAAGGCCAGCGCGCCGATTGTCTTCTGCTGCGGCGACATCTGCGTGACGGTCTGCATTTCGAAGCCTGATACCGCATCCGGCTGCGGCGTCGCCTGCGATGGCGCGGCTTGCGGGGTCTGCGGGCTGCGCGGGGTTTGCGGCGCCTGGGCCGACGGCGGTGCGGCTTCCCGGCCGCCGGCATCCGCGACGGGCGCACCCGCGGCATCCGGCGAAGGCGCCCCCGTCTGCGACGGCGGCACAGTCTGGCGCAGGCTGGCGCGGCTGCAGGATTCGGCGGCGCAGGCCGCGCCCGCTTCCCGGATCGCGCGCGCGTTTTCCCGCTCCAGCCGCTGGCGCACCGCGTCCGGCGGCGTCCAGTACCCGCGCTCGATCGCGGTCAGCATGCGGTCGGTGATCGCCTGCCAGGCGCGCAGATTGTTCGCCTCCGCAAAGCGTTCGCGCACCCGCAGTCCGTGGCGGTCGGCCACATAGGTGTCGTACATGCGCTGCCACTTGCCGGCATCCACCGCCTCCGGCACGGTCACCTGCCACGCCCAGAGATAGTCGACCACGCGGTTGATGAAGCGCGCGCCCGCATAGCCTTCCCTGAGCATGCTGTCGGCCCAGCGCGGATTGAGATAGCGGCTTTGCAGCTCCTGCCCCATGTAGCTGTCCAGGCTCGCATGCCGCGGCCGTTTCGGATTCGACAGGTCGGTGACGGTCACCTCGGGCGTCTTGCCGTCGACGCTGCGTACGGCGAGCGCGACGCCGCCGAGGTACTGGAAGAAGTCGTCGTTGTCGAGCGTGGCGAACAGGTTGCTCGAGCGGCTGTGCAGGGCGATGCGGCTGCCGGAGAGCGCGCTGCGGAAAAGCGCCTCGCGCAGGTTTTCCCTGCCCGCCTGCCCGAGTTCGTCGCCCCATCGGCCGGCGCCGAAGGGATGGCTCATGCGGCGGATGAAGACCTCGGCCACCTGGCGTTCGTCCTGCCATGCATTGCTGAGGGGGATCAGCTTTTCGATATTGGTGCCGTAGGCGCCGGAGGGCAGTCCGAACACGCGGGTGGCCGCCAGCTGCTCCGCTTCGTCCTGCGGCATGCCGCGCCCGCGCAGCATGGCGGCGGTGCGCGCGCTGTGCGCCCGCATCGGATTGTCGGCCTCATCCTCGCGCTGGGCCAGCCGCGCCGCCTCGTCGAGCAGCTGCAGCAGATTGGGGAACAGGTCGCGGAACAGGCCGGACGACACCATGGTGACGTCCACGCGGGGCCGGCCGAGCTGCGCGCGCGGGATGACCTCGATCCCGGCGACCCGGCCGCGCTCGTCCCAGCGGGGGCGCACGCCGAGCAGCGCCAGCACCTGGGCTTCCATGATGCCTTCGTGGCGCGAGGTTTCCACGCCCCAGAGATTGACGGTCAGCCTGTCCGGCCACTGGCCGTGGCGCGCCCGGTAGTCGTCGACCAGCTGGCGGGCCAGCTTCGCGCCCTCGTCATAGGTGGCGCGGGCCGGGATGCGGGCCGGATCGAGGCCGTAGAAATTGCGGCCGGTCGGCAGTGCGGCCGGATTGCGCAGCAGGTCGGCGCTTGGCCCGGCGGGAATGTAGCGGCCTTCGAGCGCCTGCATCAGCCGGTCGAGTTCGAGCGCGGCGCTGTGCTCGATTTCCTGCTCCAGCTGGCGCGCGCGCTCGTCGCGCCGTGCCGCGGTGAGCGTGTTGTCGAGGCTGGCGATGGCGCGCGCGGTGGACTGCCGCAGCTCGGGCGCCGGCGCCACGCCGAAAGTATGCAGGCCGAACGGCGTGAGCTTGCCCGCCACCGTGTCGAGATAGGCTTCGAGCGCCTCGAGATCGGCCTCCCCGGCAAGCCTCTTCCTGCCCATGTCCTTGAGCACCCCGCTCCTCGAAGCCACCGCATTGAGTTCCTTGAGCCGTGAGCGCGCCAGCAGCGGGCTCTTCTGCTCCGCCACCCGGTAGTCGTTGAGCAGCGCGAGCAGTTCGCGCAGGTCGGGATTGAGGCCGGCGACGTCGAACGGCGGCGTCATGTGGTCGATGATGGTGGCCATGCCGCGCCGCTTGGCCTGCAGGCCTTCGCCGACATCGTCCATCACATAGGGATAGAGGTTGGGCAGCGCGCCGATCAGGGCCTCGGTGGGATCGCTCTCGTCCAGCCCGGCTTCCTTGCCGCTCAGCCATTCCTGCGTGCCGTGGGTGCCGAGGTGGATCAGGCCGTGCGCCTGGAAGCCATGCTGCAGCCAGAGGTAAAAGGCCATGTATTCATGGCTGGGCGGCAGGGTCACGTCGTTGTGCAGTTTTTCGAGATGCTGTTCCCATGCGCGCGCGGGCTGGGGCGCGAGCAGCAGATTGCCGTAGCGGCGCGCGGGAAAGACGAACTGCGCCTCGCCCCGGCCGTCGCGCCACAGGGTCGGCGCCTGCTGCGGACTGCCCCAGGCCTTTTCCACCGCGCGCCGCAGTTCGGCCGGCAGGCGCGCATACCAGCGCAGATAGTCGGCCAGCGGCACCAGCTGCGCCTCCCCGCTCTCCGCCAGCTTCGCCATGGAACGCGCATGGTCGCGCGCGCCCTTGGATGGATAATTGCCCCAGCGCTGGATGTCCTGCTGCAGCGTCTGGCGGTCGGCCGGCAGCATGCGCAGGGCCTGGCTGTCGAAATAGGCTTCGTTGCGCATGCGCTGCAGCACCTGCCACATGCTCTCGGGAAGCACGTTCAGATAGGCCGCGCCGATGGTCTCGGCGCCGTGCGGATAGTTGTAGTACAGCAGCGCGACGCGCTTGTCGGCATTGGCCGTGCGGCGCAGCGCCAGCCAGGCGTCGACGCGCTCGCGCAGCCGCTGCACGCGCTCCGCGATCGGCTGCTCTTCGATGTAGGCGAGTCCGGTCGCGGCATCGCTCACGCGCTCGCGGCTCGCCACCACCGTCGGCTGCACCAGGCCGGCCAGTTCCGCGCCGGCCATCTGCCAAGTGCGCTCGATGATGTCGAGGCCGGTCTTCGACGCGCGCCACTGTTGCGCGGATTGCTGGCTGAGCGTGATCGCGTTGATCGCCGGCACGCCGATCTTCTCGAGCATGGCGCCGGTGGCGGCGGTGCCGCCGACCTTCATGCCGAGCGCGACGATCAGGTCCACGCGCGGCCGCCCGCCGTCGTCGAGAAAATGCCGCAGCGGTGCTTCATAGGGATAGCCGAAGACGGGCAGCACGTTGTAGCCCGCCTTTTCCAGGCTGTCTGCGATGGCGGCCAGCGGCAGGGTCTGGCCGGCGGCGAGGCTGGCGCGGTAGAACGGAATGCCGACCCAGGGCGCGCCGGGACGATGCCCGGCATAGTCGCGCAGGTAGTCGTCGAAGCGCGCCGCCACCCGGCCGCTGCGGATGTCGTAGATGCCGTCGGCCGGCAGGACGCGCACCGGCTCCGGCGCGACCGCGGCGCCGAAACGGGTCTGCAGCAGCAGGCGCAACAGGCTGGCGAGGTTGTCGCTGCCGCCGGCGCGGTAATAGGCGTTGAGCGCGGCGTCCTCGCGCACGCCCGCCTGCCGCAGGCGCTCGTCGGGCGTGCCGCCGACCGCGAATACCGGGCGCTGGCGTTCCTGCAGCGCGCGCAGTTCGGCGGCGAGGCCGTCGGCGAGCTGGCGTCCGAGCACGTCGAGCACGACCGCGTCGGCCGATGCGAGCAGCGCGCGGTCGGCGCCGTCGATGCGGTTGACCGGCAGCACCCGCACCGTGACCGCCGCCTGCCGCAGTTCCTGCTGCAGCGCGCGCACCGCCAGCACCGCCGGCCGCGACTCGACATCTCCAACGACCAGCGCGATCACGCGGTCCGCCGCCTGCGCGCCGCTCAGCAGGCCGAACCACAGCCACAGCAGCGCGATCCATTTATTCCGGCACATAGACGACCTTTCCGTCGGGGAGCTGGTAGGCGGTGCCGAGGCGCTTGCCGGCGCCGGACAGCGGCTGGTCGCTGACCCGGCTGACCTTGATCTCCGGGCCTTTCTTGGTAATGACCTCGACCTTGCCGTCGGCGCCCTTCTTCGCGATGGTGACTTCGGAAGCGGGATCGAGCAGGTCGAGCATGTTCCAGGCGCTGAACAGCGCGATCATCATGGCGGCGATGAAAGCGATGCTGGCATCGAACAGGTTGGCCACGCCGGACAGCGGATCCTCGGGCTGGCCCGCTTCGCCGTAGCGGCGTTTTTTCATGAATCGCATGTCACGCCTCCCGGGTCTCCGTGGCGGCGGCGCGTGCATAGAGCGTCTCGGCCGCATAGGCGATGTCGGTCATGTCGCTGCGCAGCCAGTGCTCGCGCACCAGCGACAGCAGGTAGGCGAGCACGCTGCACGCGAGGCCGACGACGGTGGCGGTGAAGGCGGTCACCATGTTGTGCGCCATGCGCGCGAGGTCGCCCTGGGCCAGCCCGGCAAGCGCGATGCCCATCGGGATCAGCGTGCCCATCAGTCCCAGCGCCGGGGCGATGCGGATCGCGCAGCGCACGCGGTCGAGCTGCCGCAGGCCGCGCGCCTCGGACTGCTGCACGATGCGTTCGAGCCGCGCCTCCAGCCCGGGCTGGTCTTCATGCGCGGCGAGCGAGGACAGCATCTCCGCCTCCGCCGATGCCGGCAGCGCCCGCACGCCGCGCCGGCGCTCGCGCCACTCCGCGCACAGCGCGCCGAGCGCGACGAGCTGCCACAGCGCGAGCCCGGCTACCGCCAGCAGCACGGGCAGGTAAAGCAGCGACGAAATCGAATACAGCAGTTGTTCGAGACCTTGCACGGCGACATCGGCATTGAGTGTGGGCATGGCAATCCTTGAAAAAGTCAGGTGCTGGCCGAAGGCAGCCGCAGCAGCGCATCGAACAGCGGTTGGGCGGCGTCGGCGATGCGGTCCAGGCTTTGCTCGCGCAGCGCGGCCGGGTCGACTGTGGTGTCGCTCTCCATGCCGGCCCAGCGCAGCAGCGCGGACAGCGCCTGCGGGTTGTCGAACAGGCCGTGCAGATAGGTGCCGAGCACTTGTTCGTCCTCGCTCCTGGCGCCTTCCGGCACGCCGGCGATATGAAAGGCGGGTCGCGCCATCGCCGGGCCGCGCGATACGCCCATGTGGATTTCATAGCCGCTCACCGCGGCGTCGGCGAACGCGCAGCGTCCCTGCACCTGCACCAGCCGCTTGTCGCGGGTGAGTTCGGTATCGATGTCGATCAGCCCGAATCCGTCCGACGTGCCGGGCGGGCCTTCCACTCCGTGCGGGTCGGCGACGCCGCGGCCGAGCATCTGAAAGCCGCCGCAGATGCCGATCACCCTGCCGCCATACCGCAGATGACGCCGCAGCGCCTGCGGCCAGCCCTGCTCCCGCAGCCAGGCGAGATCGCCGCGGGTGTTCTTGCTGCCGGGGAGGATGACGAGATCGGCCGGCGGTATCGGCTGGCCGGGGCCGATGAAGCGCAGGTCGACTTCCGGATGCGCGCGCAGCGCATCGAAGTCGGTGTGGTTGCTGATGCGCGGCAGTGCCGGCACGATCACGCGGAAGCGTCCGGCGCCGCTCTGCGCCGCTTGTATCGCGTCTTCCGCATCGAGGAACAGGCCGTGCATATAGGGCAGCACCGCCAGCACCGGCTTGCCGGTCTGCCGCTCCAGCCAGTCGAGCCCCGGCTCCAGCAGGCCGATGTCGCCACGGAAGCGGTTGATGACGAAGCCGACGATGCGCGCGCGTTCGCTCTCGGACAGGCAGGCCAGGGTGCCGACGATGTGAGCGAAGACGCCGCCACGGTCGATGTCGGCGACCAGGATGACCGGGCAGTCGACCGCTTCGGCGAAGCCCATGTTGGCGATGTCGCGGTCCCGCAGGTTGATCTCGGCGGGACTGCCGGCACCCTCGACCATCACATGGTCGTAGGCGCCGCGCAACCGGCTGTAGGACGCCAGCACCGCTTCCATTGCCACGGGCTTGTAGCGATGGTAGTCGCGGGCGTTCATGTCCGCACGTACCCTGCCGTGGATGATCACCTGCGCGCCGATGTCGCTGGAAGGCTTGAGCAGCACCGGGTTCATGTCGGTGTGCGGCGCGACGCGCGCGGCCTGCGCCTGCAGCGCCTGGGCGCGGCCGATCTCGCCGCCGTCCGCCGTCACCGCACTGTTGAGCGCCATGTTCTGCGGCTTGAAGGGCGCCACCTTCGCCCCCGTGCGCGCGAGCAGGCGGCACAGCGCGGCGACCACGGTGCTCTTGCCGGCGTCCGAGGTCGTGCCCTGCACCATCAGGGTATGAAAGGGCAGCTTCGGTGCGGCGTTCATCGGCCCTCCGTGCGGCGGCTGCGCGCCTCTTCCAGCCGTTCGCAGAGTTCGGCCGCGCCGTCGACGATGCGCGGTCCCGCGCGGTTCATCAGGTCGGCGCTGATGGCGAACAGGTTGCCGCGCCGGACCGCCAGCATGCCCGGATACTGCTTCCAGAAATCGATCCCGGTCGCCTGCGCCTGGTCGTCGCGGTCGCCGCTGACGATGGCTTCGGGGTTTTCCTGCAGCACGGATTCATGGCCGATGTTCGGCGCCGCCGCGGTCAGCCGGCCGAAGATGTTTTCACCGCCGCAGACGCGGATGGCGTCGCTGACGATGTGCCGGTCATTGAGGGTGTACAGCGGCTTGCTCCATACCTGGTAGAACACCCTCACCTGCGGCCGCCTGCTGTAGCGCTCCGTCAGCTGGTCGATGCGTTTTTGCAGGGCGGCGCCGGCGCGCTGCGCTTCCTGCTCGGTTCCCATCATGCGGCCGAGCTGCTGTATCGCGCGCGGCACGTCCTGGAGGCGGTGGGGATCGCTGTAGAAGAGCGGGATGCCGAGCTGGCGCAACTGCTCCATCTGCCGCATCGAGGTATTGTGCCGCCACACCACGAGCAGATCGGGCTTGAGGGCGAGCAGGCGCTCGATGTCCACCTGACGGTTGTCGCCGACACGCGGAATGTCGCGCGCCGCCGGCGGATAGTCGCTGTGCCTGACGGTGCCGACGATGCGCGAGGCGCCGCCGGCGGCGAACAGCAGTTCCGTCACATGTGGCGACAGCGATATCACGCGCTGCGCGGGCCGCGGCAGCACGACGGTGTCGCCGGCGTCGTCCTGCACGGTGATCGCGGCCTGCGCCGCGCCGGTCAGCAGGCAAAACAGGACTGGCAGTGCAAGCCGCTTCATCGTGTCTCCTTTCGCTGTGTCCAGTCCGCCAGCGCCCGCTCCAGGCGCTCCCAGCCCTGTTCGTCGCCGGGCAGTCCGAGCCGGATGCCGCGCCCGGCCTCGCCGAAGTAGCGCACCCAGATGCCGTGCCGGGCCATCAGCTCGCGGAAGGCTTCCGGCTGCGTCTCCGGCCACCAGCGGAACAGCGCGGTGCCGCTCGACCGGATGCCGTGACGGCCGAGCAATGCATGCAGGCGCTCGCCCTCGCCCAGCAGGCGCGAGCGCTCGGCCTGCTGCCAGGCGCGGTCGCCGAGCGCGGTAGTGCCGATGCGCTGCGCGGCGGCGGACACCGACCACGGCCCGAGGCAGTCTGCCAGGCGCGACAGCAGATCGGGGCGTGCCGCCACGAAGCCGAGCCGCAGTCCGGCCAGTCCGAAAAACTTGCCGACCGAGCGCAGCACGATCAGGCCTTCGCGCGCGGTTTCAGTAGCGACGCTCAGTTCGGGCGCGGTGTCGCCGAAGGCTTCATCGACCACCAGCCAGCCGCCGCGGCGCTGCAGCCGCGCATGCCATTCGAGCAGGGATGCCGGCGGCACGACCGCGCCGGTGGGATTGTTGGGGTTGATCACGACCATCACGTCGGCCATGTCCGCCTGGCGGGCGAGATCGTCGAATGCGACCTCATGCACGTCGTGCCCGGCGCTGCGCCAGGCATGGGCGTGTTCGGCATAGGACGGCGCCGACACCACGACGCGGCAGGCGGCGCGCATGCGCGGCAGGGCCTGGATCGCGGCCTGGGTACCGGCCACCGGCAGCACGGCCGGAGCACCGTAATACGCGCGCGCGGCGGCCGCCAGCGCCGGATCTTCCTCCGGCAGGCGGTGCCAGATGGCGGGATCGAGCGGCGGCGCCGGATACCAGCGCGGATTGATGCCGGTGGACAGGTCGAGCCATTCCGCGAGCGGCCGGCCGTGGCGGGCGGCCGCTTCCCGCAGTTTTCCGCCATGCTCAAGCATGCAGCGTCCTTTCGAAAATGATGGCGGCGAGCACGGTCAGCGCGAGCCAGAGCAGTGCGCCATGCGCGACCAGGCGCCAGGCGCGGGCGATGTCCGGCGCCGAGGCCGGTGCGCCGCCGCCGAGCGGCGGGCGCTGCTCCACCCTGCCCTCATACTGCGCGGCCCCGCCGAGCGCGACACCGAGCGAGCCGGCGCCCGCCGCCATCACCGGGCCGGCATTCGGACTCGGCCACGCAGCCGCCTGCGTCCGCCAGCATCGCCAGCCGCGACGGGGATCGCCGAGCAACAGGTAAGTCAGGGCGGTGAGACGCGCCGGCGCCAGGTTCAGCAGATCGTCGATGCGCGCGGCGGCCCAGCCGTACTGCAGAAAACGCGCATTGCGGTAGCCCCACATGGCGTCGAGCGTGTTGGCGAGGCGGAACAACAGGGCGCCGGGCCCGCCGGCGACCGCAAACCAGAACAGCGTGCCGAACACCGCGTCGTTGCCGTTCTCCAGCGTCGACTCCACCGCCGCCCTGGCGAGATCGTCGGCCGAGGCGGTGCCGGTATCGCGGCTGACGATGCGTGCGGTCAGGCCGCGCGCATCGTCGAGGCGGCCGGTAGCCAGTGCCGCCGCGATCGGCAGCACATGGTCGCGCAGGCTGCGCAGGCCAATGGAGAAATACAGCAGCAAGGCATGGACAGCGGCCGCCAGCCAGAGGTCGGCCGTGCTGCAGATCCACGCCGCCAGCGCGACCGGCGGCACGACCAGCAGCGCCCAGCCAAGCACACCGCGCAGTCTGCGCAGCCCGCCACGATTGAGCACGCGCTCGAGCGAGGATGCACAGTTGCCGAAACCCGCCAGCGGATGCCAGCGGCGAGGCTCGCCCAGCAGGGCATCGAGCAGCAGGCCCGCCGCCATCAGCCCCGCGAGCAGCGGCAGCGGGAGGCCGCTCAGCACGGCGGCCCCTTGAGCACCAGCGGCAGGCCGGCGGCGACGAAGACGACGCGGTCGCAGCGCTCGGCCAGGGCCTGGTTCAGGCGCCCCGCCTCATCCACGAACCAGCGCGAGACCGCGCCCATGGGCACGATGCCGAGACCGACTTCATTCGACACCAGCACCAGGTCGCCGCGCATGTCGTCCACCGCCTGCAGCAGCGCGGCGCGCTCGCGGGCAAAGCAGTCGGGCGGCTCTATGCGGCCGATCTCCGGGAAATCGTGCGCCCCGGCGAACAGCAGATTCGACAGCCATACGGTGAGGCAGTCGACCAGCACCAGCCTGCCGGCATCCTCCTCGCGCGCGATCGCGGCGCCGAGCGCGATCGGTTCTTCCACCGTTTGCCACTGCGGGTCGCGGCGCTGCCGGTGGCGTTCGATGCGCTCGGCCATCTCGCTGTCCTGCGCGCGCGCGGTGGCGATGCATGCGACCGTCTGCCCCGACTGCGCCGCCAGCCGCTCGGCGAACAGGCTCTTGCCGGAGCGCGCCCCGCCCAGCACCAGTGTGCGCGTCATGCGGGACTCCGTCCGAGAAAGATATCGGCCACCGCCTGCGGGCAGGACGGGAAGTACGCGTGAAAGTAGGAAGCGGTCAGCGAGCCGCTGCGATAAATCGCTTCGCCCTCGGTACCCGATGGGTGCCGCACCGCTCGCGCCGACGGCGCCGGCCCGTCCTCCAGCCGCGAATAGTGGAATGCATGCCCGCGCAGCACACCGTGCCGTGTCTGCCAGCCCTGCATGCCGAGCGCGGCCAGGCGCTGCTGCATCACCGCCCTGCCGGGCAACAGCCCAGCCATGTCCCATCGCGTGCCGTCCACGGCCGTGATGGAATCGGTCAGCGCCATCATCCCGCCGCATTCGGCCAGCACCGGCAGCCGCGCCTGGAGGGCGGACGTCAGCGACGCGCGCCATGCCAATGCAGAGGCCAGCGCCTCGCCATGCAGTTCAGGATAGCCGCCCGGCAGGAACACCGCGTCAGCCTCCGCCGGCACCGGCTCATCGGCGAGCGGAGAAAAGAAAACCAGCTCTGCCCCGAGCGTGCGCAGGCAATCGAGATTGGCCGGATAGATGAAGGCGAAGGCCGCATCGCGGGCGACGGCAATCGTCTTGCCGGCGAGCGTCGCTTCCTGTGGCGGCTGCGCGGATTGCCGGAAGGACGCCAGGGGCAGCGCGTTCCATGTCGCCTCGTCGAGTGCCAGTTCATCGGCCAGCCGGTCGAGCAGGCTGTCGAGATACTCGACCTCGTCCGGCTGCACCAGTCCGAGATGGCGCTCCGGCAGGGCCGACGGCTGGCGCCCGAGGCTGCCGAGCAGCGGCACCTCGCGCAGCGCGCCGACGACCATCTCGGCGTGGCGCTGGCTGGCTACGCGGTTGGCGATCACGCCCGCCAGATGCACCGGCCCGTAATCGCGCAGGCCGAGCACGATCGCACCCGCCGTCTGCGCCATCGCCGAGGCATCGATCACCGCCAGCACCGGCAGCCCGAAATGCCGCGCGAGGTCGGCCGAGGACGGCTCGCCGTCGTACAGCCCCATCACGCCTTCGATCAGGATGACGTCGGCGTCGGATGCTGCGTCGGCCAGCTGGCGCCGGCAGTCTTCCTCGCCCACCATCCACAGGTCCAGCGACTGCACCGGCGCGCCGCTGGCGCGGGCCAGCAGCATCGGGTCGAGGAAGTCGGGGCCGGTCTTGAATACCCGAACCCGCTGCCCGGTCCGGCTCAGCTTGCGCGCCAGCGCGGCGGTGACGCTGGTCTTGCCCTGGCCCGACGCGGTCGCCGACACGAGTACGGCACGCGCCGCCGGCGCACTCACCACTCCACTCCCGGCTGCGCGGCGATGCCGGCGGCGAAGGCGTGCCTGACGAGCTGCATCTCGGTGACGGTGTCGGCCGCCTCGATCAGCTCCGGCGGGGCGGCGCGGCCGGTGACGACCACATGCTGCATCGGCGGGCGGGCGCGCAGATCGGCGATCACCTGCTGCACATTGAGATAGCGGTACTTGAGCGCGATATTGAGCTCGTCCAGCACCACCAGCCCGACCGAGGCGTCGGCGAGAAAGCCGCGCGCCTTATCCCATGCGCGCTGCGCGGCTGCGATGTCGCGTTCCCGGTCCTGGGTCTCCCAGGTGTAGCCTTCGCCCATCGCATGGAAGCTGACCTCGTCGGGAAAACGCCGCAGGAAGAGTTCCTCTCCGGTCGGTTTCGCGCCCTTGATGAACTGCACCACGCCGACCTTCATGCCATGACCGAGCGCGCGGATGGCCATGCCGAAGGCGCTGGAACTCTTGCCCTTGCCATTGCCGGTATTGACCAGCAACACGCCGGCGTCGCGCCGGGCCGAGGCGATCTTCTGGTCGACGACTTCCTTCTTGCGCTGCATGCGCGCGCGGTGCCGCTCGTTGATGTCCTGCTCATCCATGACGCCTGTCCTCCTCCGGAATGAATATGGTCCTGCCCTTGTGCCGCACCGCCTCGACCGGATAGCCGAGGCACTCGCCGAGCAGCGCGGGCTGCATGCTTTGCGCCACGGTGCCGGCATGCCAGCGGCCGTCGCCCATCAGCAGCAGCGCATGCGTCGCCACCTCGTGCGCGAGGCTGAGATCGTGGCTCACGATCACGATCGACCGGCCCTCGGCGGTGAGGCGCGACAGCAGCCGCATCATGCCGACCTGATGCGCGAGGTCGAGCGCGCTCGCCGGCTCGTCGAGCAGCAGCAGCGGCGTGTCCTGTGCCAGCGTGGCGGCGATCGCCACGCGCTGCCGTTCGCCGCCCGACAGACTGCGCACGTCGCGCATCGCCAGGTGGTCGGCGTCGAGCAGGCGCAGCGCGTCATGCGCAGCCTGACGGTCGGCATCGGCATCCCAGTAGCTGCCCTCCTGGCACGGGTGGCGGGCCGCCAGCACGGTATCGAGCGCGCGGTAGCCGAAGGCATCGTTGCGGCCCTGCGGCAGATAGGCGCGGCGCCGCGCCAGGGCGGTCAACGGCCATCCCCGCAGCGCCTGCCCGTCCATCGTCACGACGCCGGCATCCGGCTCGCGCAGACCGGCGAGCGTGCGCAGCAGCGTGCTCTTGCCGGCGCCGTTGCGTCCGATGATGCACCAGCACTCGCCCGGCCCCGTTTCCCAGTTCAGGTTGTCGATCAGCACGCGCTTGCCGGCGCGCAGGGACAGATGTTCGGTTCGCATCGGCTTATCTCCTGTGCAGCTGATGCAGTTGAACGAGGAATACCGGCACGCCGATGATTGCCGTGATGACGCCGACCGGCAGCTGCTGCGGCGCGATCACGGTACGCGCCAGCGTGTCGGCCAGCACCAGGAAGGCGCCGCCGGCCAGCGTCGCGGCCGGCAGCAGCAGCCGATGGTCCGGCCCCCAGGCGAAGCGGCAGGCATGCGGCACGATGAGGCCGACGAAGCCGATGCTGCCGGCGGTACTGACCGCGCTCGCCGTCAGCAGCGCGGAAGAAATGAACAAGCCCTTGCGCAGCGCGCTGACCCTGACGCCGAAAGCCGCCGCGTTATCGGCATGCATGGCGAGGATATTGATCGAGCGCGCCGCCCGCAGCACGTAGACGAGTGCCCCGCCCCAGACCAGCCACGGCAGGATGCCCGGCTGCGCGCTCGACAGATCGCCGATCAGCCAGAACACCATGCCGCGCAGGCGGTTGTCGGGCGCCACCGACAGCATCAGCGTCACCAGCGCGCCGCAACCGGAAGCCACGACGACGCCGGTCAGCAGCAGCAGCGGCGCGCTGCCCTCGGCGCTGGCGGTTCCGCGCAAATCGCGGTAAGCGAGCAGAAACAGCAGCAGCGCCACCCCGATGGCGCCGCCGAAGGCAGCGGCATCGACCATCCAGCCGATGCCGAAGAAAAGAATGGCCGCCAGCGCACCGACGGCGGCACCGCCGGACACCCCCAGCACATAGGGGTCCGCAAGCGGATTGCGCAGCAGCGCCTGCATCATCACCCCGGCCAGCGCGAGCGCGGCGCCGGTGACGAAGGCGGCGAGTGCGCGCCCGAGCCGCAGTTCCAGCAGCGTGGCGGCGAGCGTGCCGCGCTCGCCGCGGGCGAGTTCGCCGAGCGCGGCAAACAGCTCGCCCGGCGACAACGGCACCGAGCCGATGGCGCAGGCGAGCAGGATGCTTACGCAGGACGCGGCCGCCAGCACGAGCAGCACGATCAACGCCGTGCGGCGCTCGTGGCGCACGAACCTGACAGCGGGCGCGTGGGCGGCCATGCTACGGATCCCGCTTAGCGGGCGCCGTAGCGCACGCCGACGAAGAAGCTGGAGCCGGCGGTGTTGTAGTTGCGGGCAAGTTCATAGTCCTTGTCGAAGACATTGTTCCAGCGGCCGAACAGCGACCATTCCTTGGTCAGTGCGTAGGTCGCGTGCAGGTTCAGGAGGCCGTAGCCGCCGAGCTGGTTGCGATTGGCGGCGTCGTCGTAGCGGTCGCCGGAGAAGATCACTTCCGCGCCTGTCGTTAGCGGACCGGCGCCGTAATCGATACCGAGTGTGCCATGCTTTCTGGCGCGGCGCGCCAGGCGGTTGCCGGTGGTTTCGTCACGCGGATCGAGGAAGTCCAGGGTGCCGCTCAGGCGGAAATTGCCGAGGGCCGCGCCGGCACCGAGCGACACGCCCTCCAGCACGGCACGGTTGACGTTGTACGCGCAGCCGAACGGGAAGCTGGCCGGCGTGACGGGGCAGGTGCGCGTGCTGACGAGCAGATCGCTCAGACGATTGCGGAAGTAAGTGGCATTCAGGCGGTACTTGCCGTCGTCGTAATGCACGCCTGCCTCGGTGTTCCGGCCTTTCTCGGGCTGGTTGGTCGGCACGCCGTAACCGGGGAAGTAAAGCTCGTTGAAGGTCGGCGCGCGGAAGCTGGTGCCCATGCTGGCGCTGGCGCGCCATGCGCGGTTGAACTTGTAGCCATAGGAGAGGCTGCCGGTGGTATGCGAGCCGAACTGCGAGTTGTCATCGTTGCGCACGCTGGCGGCAGCCAGGTGGGCGCCGCGCCGCAGCTGATAGGCGAGCGCAATGGCATTGTTGCTTCGATCACGGGACACCGCCGCTTCCGACGACTCGACTTCTTCTTCCCGTCGCTCGGCGATCACCTGCAGCACGTCGGTACCGAACAGCGTGAAATTATTCTGCCAGCTCAGAGTGTCCTGCACGGTATCGTAGGAGGTGCGGCCGAACACGGCATCGCTGTCGCTCGTGTCATAGGATCGGCCGAATTGCACCGTGCTGTGCCAGTTTGGCAGGATGCGATTCTTCAGGAACATGCCGTAGGCGGCGACCTTGCTGTCGCTGCGATCGTCATAGGTCCGCCCGCTGTCGAAGCGCGATTCCAGACGGTTGTGAAGGAAGGTGGCCCCAAGTTCATGACCAGCCGACAGCTCGTAGGAAAGACGACCGCTCGCGCTCTTGCTGTCGTAGCCGTCCCGGTCCGGGTTATAGGACGAAGCCCGGGGCTTGAGCGCGGAAAAGCTGTCCGACTCCTCGTGCGCCGCCCTCAATGCGTAGCGCCAGCCCCCGGCGCCGCCCGAGATGCCCGCCTCCACATTGCGCGTGTCCCAGCTGCCGAATCCCGCTGATGCGCTCAGTGCGGGCGGGCCCTCGCCCTGCCTGGTGAAGATCTGGATCACGCCGCCCACCGCGTCCGCGCCGTACATCGTGCTCAACGGTCCGTACACCACTTCCACGCGGTCGATCTGCGACAGCGGGATGGCGTTCCAGCTGGCGCCGCCGCTGGTTGCCGAGCCGATGCGTACGCCGTCGACCAGCACCACTGTCTGGCGGTTGTCGGCGCCACGGATCAATACCGAGGACTGGGTCCCCGGCCCGCCGTTGCGCACGATCTCCAGTCCGCGCTGCCGCTGCAGCACATCGACCAGCGAGGTGCCGCCCGAGCGCGCGATCTCTTCGCTGGAGATCACGAGATTGTCGTTGAGCACTTCGGTGGCCAGCTGGGGTACGCGGTTGGCGGTGACCACCACCGGCTCGAGCGGCTTGTCCTGCGCGAAGGCGTTGAACGAGAAGACTGCGGCGAGTGCGGCAGACAGCGGAGCGCGTACCGGACGGAAGCGCCGTGAAACAGAGAAAGTCATGTTGAATATCCGAGAAAACGCCACCGGCCCGCTTCCCCGCAAGCCGGATGAACGGAAGCGCACGCACGGATATATCGACGGAAAAAGATGCGGCCGGGAAGCCGAACGATTCGCGCCGCGAACATCCCCGTCCGCGCACTTCCACCTGTCCTGGCCGGTATCCGGGCTATCAAGTCGGACGGTTCACCTTCCCATGCAGACTGCACAGTGGTATCAGAACCGCCTGTCATCGACCGCTTCGCGGTGATGACGCTTGCTTACCGTTGCGGGGGCAGCACACGTTTTGCGCCCAGGGCGCCGCAGCCTGGGGCTGCATCGTGTTTCCCGTTTAACCGCCCTCATGAACATGCGGGCGGGCACCAGAACGGCCGCTATTGTAAGGCTTGCAGGGTAGCCGGACAACAAGCAATCGGTTCAGGCCTTGTCCAGATCAAGCATCTGCACTTCGCCGTAGGCAATGCGGTGCGGCGTGCGCGCCGCTTCCAGCGCGATGTCGGCGACGGACCGCCCCGGTTTCCAACGCGTGAGCAGACGTATCGTCCCGGCGTGGCAGATGACTGCCGCCTCACCCCTGCGCCGTCGCAGGTCCTCGCAGAACGAGACGACCCGGGCAGCAACGTCGCGCACGGAGTCGCCGCCGCCGGGCCGGTAGTCGAGCAGGTCGGCATTCCAGGCATCGACCTCGGCCTGCGGAATGTCGTCCCAGCGCTGCATTTCCCAGGTGCCGAACGCCATCTCGCGCAGCCGGCCGTCCAGTGTCGGCGGCGCTGATTTCAGTGCGGCGGCGAGCGCGGCAGCGAGGTCGGCGCAACGTTTCATGGGACTGGAAAAGACCGGGAGGCCGCCGGGCAGACGAGGCAGCAGCCGCGCGAGCAATTCACGCTGGCGCGACGCGGGGACGGACAGGTCCGTGCCGCCGTAGCACACGCCTTCCAGGCCCTCGGGCGCCGCGTGCCGGACGAGGTGGAGCCGCATGTCTCAGGCCGCCATCGCCAGCAGCGCGAGGTAAATGGCCGCCTCGCCCGCCTGCTGTACCGCGCCCAGGCAATCCCCGGTGTAGCCGCCGATGCGGCGTACGAACCTGCGTGCGAGCCAGACGCTGATCAAGGTCAGCGCGGCGAGCGCAACAGCCAGCGCGGCCCATGTCAGCAGTCCGAGCCAGGTCATGAGCAGCGCCGGCGCCGCCACGCTCACCACCCCAACCAAAAACTCCCCCCCCGACATCTTCTGCGCCAGCGGCTTCGCCTTGCCCTCGCCCTTCACATAGTCCAGCTTCCAGATCAGCGCCGCCGACGCCAGCCGCGACGCGGGATGCGCCAGCAGCAGCGCGGGCGCGACCAGGGCCGGGGGGAGCAACGACAGGGTCGTGCACTTGAGCGCGAGCAGCAGGCCGATGCCCACCGCGCCGTAAGTCCCGATGCGCGAGTCTGTCATGATCTCCATCACCCGCTGCGGCGTCATGCCGCCACCCATGCCGTCGCAGGTGTCGGCGAAGCCGTCTTCATGGAAGGCGCCGGTGACCCAGATGCCGGCGACGACCGACAGCAGCACCGCGACCGGCTGCGGCCAGAGCATCGCGCACAGCAGATAGGTCAGCGCGACGATGCCGCCCACCACCACCCCGACCGCCGGAAAATACCGGCTCGACTGCTGCAGCCACGCCATCTCGAAGCCGACCCAGCGCGGCACCGGCAGGCGGGTGAAGAACTGCAGCGCGATGAAGAACAGGCGCAGCTGGCGCACGGCGGCGGCGATCATGTTCAGCGTTCCTGGTCGCTGACGCCGGCCGAGTCGAAGGTCGCCATCCCGCACAGGAAGCCGGCGGCCGCCTGCACCAGCGGGAGCGCGAGCGCGCAGCCGCTGCCCTCGCCCAGCCGCAGCCCGAGCTGCAGCAGCGGCGACGCGCCGAGATGCGACAGCATCAGCGCATGGCCGCGCTCGTTGGAACAATGTGAGAACACGCAATAGTCGGTGAGCGCCGGCGCCATCCGCGCCGCCGCCAGCAGCGCGGCGGTGACGATGAAGCCGTCGACCAGGATCAGCTTGCGCCGTGCGGCGGCGCCGAGCATGGCGCCGGCCATCATCGCGATTTCATAGCCGCCGAACGCGGCCAGTATCTGCAGCGGCGTGTCCGCATCCGCGTGCCGCCGCAACGCCTGCGCGATCACCCGCTGCTTGTGCGCGATGCCTTCCGGCGGCATGCCGGCGCCGGCGCCCACGCAGTCTTCC
Source organism: Noviherbaspirillum aridicola (assembly GCF_019656455.1). Classification (GTDB taxonomy): domain Bacteria; phylum Pseudomonadota; class Gammaproteobacteria; order Burkholderiales; family Burkholderiaceae_D; genus Noviherbaspirillum; species Noviherbaspirillum aridicola. Next base: position 218,703 of record NZ_BPMK01000008.1, on the reverse strand, counting down.
AGCGGCAGGCCGGTCAGCCGGTGCATCAGCGCGGCCGCCGAGGTGGTATTGCCGATGCCCATCTCGCCGAAACCGATCAGGTTGCCGGGCATGGACGCCGCCAGGTCGGCGCCCGCTTCCATCGCCCGGGCGCAGGCCTCGACGCTCATCGCCGGTTCATGCAGGAAGTTGCGGGTGCCGTAGCCCTGCTTGCGGTCGAGCAGCCGCTCGCGCGGACCGAAATCATGATTGACCCCGGCATCCACCACGTGCAGCGCGCAGCCGTTCTGGGCGGCGAAGACATTGATGGCCGCGCCGCCGGCAAGGAAGTTCTCCACCATCTGCCAGGTCACGCTTTGCGGAAAGGGAGAGATTTTTTCCTCGGTCACGCCATGATCGCCGGCGAACACCAGGATCGACGGCTCGCGCAGTTGAGGACGCACGGACTGCTGCACCAGGCCGATCTGCTTCGCCAGGGACTCGAGGCGGCCGAGGCTGCCGCGCGGCTTGGTCTTGTTGTCGATGGCGGCGTCGAGGCGGGCGGCGAGCGCGGCATCGGCGACCGGCGGTATGGACGGGATCTGCATCATGGACTGTCGGTGACGGGAGAAGCGCTGCAGTGTATGCGCCCCCTTGCAAACCCGTCAAATCGCTCTCCGGGTTTTCCACGAGCCGGCGGCCGCCCGGAATGGCAGTACACTTGCGGCTTTTCACCGCCGCCAACGCTGTCATGAAGAATCCCGCCGAATACTACAGCCAGCAGTACAACGCCCGCGCCGCCATCCCCGACCATCCGTACATCTTCACCCGCTGGGTGAAGGAATCGGCGCAGGTGCGCCGTTCGCGCGCCGGCCTGTACGACCTCGCCTATGGCGAAGCGGCCGGCGAGCGTCTCGACTTCTTCCCGGCCAGCCGCGGCGACGCGCCGCTGCTGGTGTTCATCCACGGCGGCTGGTGGCGTTCGCTCGACAAGTCCGATTTTTCCTTCGTCGCGCCGGGCTTCGTGCGCGCCGGCTTCAACGTCGCTCTCACCAACTACACCCTCGCGCCCGAAGCATCCATCGCGGAGATCGTGCGCCAGCAGCTGCGCGCGCTGGCCTGGCTCTACCGCAACGCGGAGAAGTATGATTTCGACCCGGACCGCATCGTGGTGGCCGGGCATTCGGCGGGCGCCCACCTTGCCTCGATGATGATGGCCGCCCACTGGCAGGTATACGGCGACGACCTGCCGGCCGACCTGGTCAAGGGCGGCATCCTGATGTCCGGCATCTATGACCTGGAGCCGGTGCGCCATGCGCAGTTCGTCAACGTCGACCTCGGGCTGGCCGAGGAGGACATCGCCCCGCTGTCGCCGGCATTCATGCCCCGGCCGCATCCGGCCCCCTTCCTCACGGCGGTCGGCGAACAGGAGTCGGATGAATTCCAGCGCCAGCGCCGCCTGATCGCGGATCACTGGAAGGACGGACACCAGCGCGCCGTCCCCCTGCCCGGCCACAACCACCTCACCATCTGCGACGCCTTCGCCGACCCCGGCCATGCGCTGCACCAGGCCGCGCTCGCGCTGCTCGACACTGTCAAACAGGCAAGGGTTCCGGACGCCGCGCCGCGCGACTGAGGTTTTACCGCATCGGCGGTCAACTTTATGATGTTTCCGTGTTGCAAGGATAAAACCGCTGGCTGATAATCGAGTTCGAATCCGCGCGCGCCGCATCGCGCCATTGCGCGCGATGTAAGCATAAAGCCGACACCACCATTAGGAAGCACCGACATGAGCGACGCAGCAGACGACCTGGACCTGGAAGCATTGTTTGACGAAGTGGCCGCGCAGCGCGCCGAAACCGTCGCCGAACCGGTCGCCAGCGATGCCCCGGCTGAAGCCGATGCCGGCGGCGAGGAGCAGGCGGATGGCACGATGTACGAGCGCCTGGGGGGCATCGTGCGCATGCTGCACGACTCGCTGCGCCAGCTCGGCTACGACCGCTCGCTGTCCGACGTCGCCAGCCAGATCACCGATGCGCAGGGCCGGCTCGAGCATATCGCCAGCCTGACCGAGCAGGCCGCCAACAAGGTGCTCAACACCGTCGACACCAGCATCCCGGAGCAGGAAGCCCTGGCAAAGAAGGCGCAGGAAATGCACGCGCGCTGGGACGACCTGTTCGCCGGCAGGCTGAGCGTCGAGCAGTTCAAGGCCCTGGCCGGCGACTCGAAACAGTTCGCCGCCACCGTCAGCGAAGCCACCGACGCCGAAAAGGCCCGCCTGCTCGACATCATGATGGCGCAGGACTTCCAGGACATCACCGGCCAGCTGATCAAGAAGATCGTCTCCATCACCAGCAAGGCGGAGCAGGAACTGGCGCAGCTGTTGCGCGACAACGCGCCGCCGGAAGTGAAAGCCGCGATGGCGGAAAACAAGCCCGTCGACCTGATGTCCGGACCCGCCGCCCCGGGCGCCGCGATGGGACAGGACGACGTTGACAGCCTGCTGGCCGACCTGGGGTTCTGATGGACGACATGCTCAAGGAATTCGTCGTCGAGGCGCTCGACCTCGCGACGAACGTGGAAGAACACCTGCTGTCGCTGGAGCGTCGCCCGGACGACACCGACGCGCTCAACGCGCTGTTCCGTTCCTTCCATACGATCAAGGGCGGCGCCGGTTTCATGAACCTGCCGGCCATCGTGTCCGCCTGCCACCTGACCGAAAACCTGTTCGACGGCCTGCGCACCGGCAAGGTGCCGGTCACGCCGACCGCGATTGAAGCCGGCCTGCAGGCCAGCGGCTTCGTGGCCGACCAGCTCGGTCAGCTCGCCAACGGCATGGCGCCGGAAAGCCTGGCGGCGATGCCGGCCTCGCTGGAGGAATTGCTGCGCCAGGCGATCGAGGGCGCGCCTGCCCCTGCTCCGGCCGCGGTGGCGGCGCCTGCCGCGCCGACAGCGGCGGCCACGCCCGCCGAAGCGACCGCGCCGGCGCCAGCCGCATCGGCCGACGGTATCGACTGGGTGGCGCTCTATCACGCGGTGGTCCCCGCCGGGACCGCCGTCGGGACGCCGGCGACGGCACCCGAGGCCGTCGCACCCGCGCCCGCATCCGCGGCGCCGGTCGCGCCGGCACCTGCCGCGGCGACGCCCATCGCCAAAGCCGCCGACGAACACGCGGCGCGTCCCATCGTCGCCCCGGTCAAGGAAGACAGCATCCGCATCGATTCGGCCAAGCTCGACGCCCTGCTCGAAGTCGCCGGCGAATCGGTGCAGGCCGCCAACCAGGCCGCGGTGCTCGTCGAGAAGCTCAGCCAGTTCAAGTTCGAGGGCCAGGCGGCGGTGCTGATGACCACGCTGCAGGAAACCCTGGCGCGCGCCTCGCGCTATTCCACCGAGCTGCAGCGCGCCACCCTGTCGACCCGCATGCAGCCGGTCGGCCGCCTGTTCCAGAAATTTCCGCGCCTGGTGCGGGAACTGGCGCGCGACCTCGGCAAGGATGTCGACCTGGTGATCGAGGGCGCCGAGACCGAAGTGGACCGCGTGGTGGTCGACAGCCTGTACGACCCGCTGGTGCACATGCTGCGCAACTCGCTCGACCACGGCATCGAAAACGCCGAGGAACGCGCGGCCACCGACAAGCCGGCCAAGGCGACCATCCTGCTCAAGGCCTGGCAGGAAGGCAGCAGCGTGATGATCGAAGTCTCCGACGACGGCCGCGGCATGGACGCCGCCAGGCTGCGCAGCAAGGCCATCGCCAAGGGCCTGATCACCGAGCACATGGCGCAGTCGAATGAAGAAGCGCTGCAGCTGATTTTCCTGCCCGGCTTCTCGACCAAGGAAGTCGCCTCCAGCGTCTCGGGACGCGGCGTCGGCATGGACGTGGTCAAGACCGCGGTCGAGAAGCACCGCGGCGCGATCCGCACCGAATCCACCCTGGGCAAGGGCACGACCTTCACCATCCGCCTGCCGATCGAGCTTTCGATCGTGCCAACAATGTTGGTACGCACCGCCGGCGCGCCGCTGGCCATGCCGATGGCGGTGGTGGAGCGCGTGGTCGAGCTGCCCGAGGATTTCGACGCGGTGGGCGGCGCCCCCGTGATGCGCGACCAGGGCCGCCCGCTCGCGGTGCGTTCGCTGGCCGCCGTGCTCGGCTATGAGCCCTGCCGCGAAAAGGTCGGCGTCGTCATCGCCGCCCCGCAGCCCTACATCCTCGCGGTGGAAGCCGTGGACGGCACCGCCGACCTGGTGATCAAGCCGCTGACCGCGATGGCCGTCCCCGGCATCAACGGCACCGCCCGCTCCGCCGAAGGCGAACTGGTGCTGGTCATCAGCCTGGCCTTCCTGCTCGACGGCTGCAAGAGCACCGAGCTGCCGACCAGGCTGGCCGCCTGAACCCTCCCGCCGTCGCGCAAGGCCCGGACTGGTTCCGGGCTTTTTTTATTGCCCGCGCGGAATGGCGCAGACGCGGTCATGCTTCGATCCTGCCCGCCCGAGTGATCAACCGCTCTTGCCCTCCGCACGAACCTGCGGCGATAAGCGCATGCCATGGAACAGATGACGGGATTTAGATCACTCATTCGCAGCGATCGGGTAAACCGTGGTCATTTTTCCAACCTCGGTCAACGGAGGAAAACTTGAGCGGGCCAACACAACTGCCCGGGGCCAGCACCTGGGCCTCCAACATGCGAACCTGGGTGGAGCAGAATCGCACCGTCAATCCGGACTATGCGGGGAGCAGTGGTGTGCGCGACGCGATTACCGCACAGGCGAAGGTGGTCGGCGTGGATCCCGGGGCGATCCTCGATGCCCCGTCGTCCCCCGGTTCCTCCAGCGGGACGTCGGGCGGCGGCACGGGTGGCGGCGGCACGGGTAGCGGCGGGGCCGGCAACCCGCCCGGCTCCAAGACGAATAATGCGCCCTCGGGCGTGTCCGGCCCCGGCGGCGGTCCGAATACGGGCAACAAGCCCGGAACCACCCCGCCTGCTCCCTCGAAGGAAGGATACGGCGACTTCAGCGGCACCGCGCCGAACGGCCGCCCCTCCGCCGACGAATCGGCAGACTTCGCCAAGCGGCTGGCGAATCACCTCAAGAAGAAATACGGACTGACGGATGAGCAAGTCGCCGGTATTTTCGCCAACCTGATGATCGAAAGCCGGTTCAAGGTCAATATCCGCGAAGGCGGCGGGCAATGGGGCGGCGACCTCAGCATCACCGGCGGCAACGGCCTCGCCCAGTGGACCGGCATGGCGCAGAACGGACCGAGCAAGGAGCGCGGTCTCCTGTTCAAGGAGTTCTGCGAAGCCAACGGCCTGGACCCCAACAGCGAACTGGCCAACGTCATGTTCCTCGACCACGAGCTGCAGGGAACGCATAGTCACGTCATCGACGCGATCAAGAAGGCCGGATCGGCACAGGAGTCGATGATGATCTTCGGCAAGCAGTTTGAAAACCCGTCGCAGCCGCACTGGGAGGTGCGCTCCACATTCATCGATGCCTCCCTCGAACTCATTACCGGGCGAGGAGATGAAAACTTCAAGCGGCTGACGGAGAACATCTGACAGAGCACCAATGTGGAAACATCGGCTCAACGATCCGTCAACGCATACGATCGATGCGTCGGCGCAGGGCAAGACGCACCCGGCGAGCCCGGCAGGCTCCCGCTGTCGCTGCGGCGCGGTCCGCTGGCTACGGCTCGCGTAGCGCCGGCGCAGGCTGTTCGCCGGTGCCGATAGCGACGTCCATGCCCCAATGCTTACACGCCGTGGACGACCTCACCGGCATGCCCCTGTTCCCCCTGCTCCCCCTGTTCCCCACACACATATAAATTATCAAAATTCCATTTTTTCCCGGGACCGCCTCCCTCGCTTTTGCGACACATCATTACAAACCCCGCAACGGTCAAGGAACCGTGAATATTGAGAGGCAAGGCCGGGCCGGGAAGGAGAGTTCTCGGCCGAAGAGCTCGCGCAACTTCGGAAGGATCTGGGCATAACGGCATAGCAGGACTACGGGCAGCGGCGTGGTCGGCCGGCCGCCCGCTACCCGACTCGTCCGCGAGGCGAGACCATGTCCTATTTCCCCCGCCCGCCCGCCGTTGCAGTGAATATCCCCAGCCCGATGAACGCGCCGGCGGTGACGTAGCGGCCTGCGGACGCCGCCCCGCTCATCCGCGACAGCAGCGGCGCAAGCATGCTCGCCGCCATCACGTAGACGGTATCGGTGATGCAGGCGATCACGACGAACACCGCGCCGAGCGCGATGCTCTGCAGCGGCGCCGATGCCGAGGGGTCCATGAACTGCGGCAGGAAGGCGGCGAAGAAGATCGCCGTCTTCGGATTGAGCAGCGCCACGAAAAAGCCGTCGCGGAAGATGCGGCGCAGCGAGGCGTCGCCGAAGCGCGCTTCGGCCGGGGCCGCGTCGCGCGCGCGCAATGCCCGGATGCCGAGCCAGACGAGGTAGGCGGCGCCCGCATATTTGACCAGCGTGAACGCGAGCGACGATACCGCGAACAGCGCGGCCAGCCCGAGCGCCGCGCCGGTGGCATTGCCGAGGTTGCCGAGCGCGACGCCGGCGGTCGAGGCCAGCCCCGCTCCCCTGCCCTGCGCCAGCGTGCGCGTGATGATGTAGACCACCGCCGGCCCGGGCGTGACGGCCAGCGCCACGCTGGCCGCGAAAAACGCGACCATCAGCGGCCAGGAGGGAAACAGCATGTCCATCGCGCTTTCCTTGTCTCGATGAAGTATACGGAACAGGCCCGCCGGTCGCGGCCCGCCGGCGGCGCGCGCCGCCTGCCTAGGCTTGCGGCCTGGCTGCGCCGGGCTGCGCCACCTGCTGATTGATGGCACCGAAGATCGACTTGCCGTTCGCATCCAGCATCTCGATGCGGATGGTGTCGCCGAACTTCATGAACGGGGTTTTCGGCTCGCCGCCCTCGATCATTTCCAGGCAACGCTTTTCGGCGATGCAGGTATAGCCCTTCTTGCTGTCCTTGTTGGACACCGTGCCGGAGCCGATGATCGAGCCGGCGCGCGCATTGCGGGTCCTGGCCAGGTGCGCGATCAGCTGCGGGAAGCTGAACACCATGTCCACGCCGGCATTCGGCTGGCCGACGAGGGCGCCGTTCCAGGTCGCGCGCAGCGGCAGGTGCACCTTGCCCTCCTGCCAGGCATCGCCCAGCTCGTCCGGCGTCACCGCGACCGGCGAGAAGCTCGACGCCGGCTTGGACTGGAAGAAGCCGAAGCCCTTGGCCAGCTCGGCGGGGATCAGATTGCGCAGCGAGACATCGTTGACCAGCATCAGCAGCTTGATGTGAGCCAGCGCCTGCTGCGCCGGCGTACCCATCGGCACGTCGTCGGTGATCACCGCCACTTCGCCCTCGAAGTCGATGCCCCACTCTTCCGAGCCGAGCACGATGTCGTCGGTCGGACCGATGAAGTCGTCGCCGCCGCCCTGGTACATCAGCGGGTCATGCCAGAAAGACTCCGGCATCTCCGCGTCGCGCGCGCGACGCACGAGTTCCACGTGATTCACATAAGCCGAGCCGTCCGCCCACTGATAGGCGCGCGGCAGCGGCGCCATGCAGCGTTTCGGATCGAAGTCGAACGCGCGCGGCGCGCGTCCTGCATTGAGCTGCTGGTAAAGCTCGTCGAGCTGCGGCGCGATGAAATTCCAGTCGTCCAGCGCGCGCTGCATGGTGAGTGCGATGCCGTCGGCGAGGTGAGCGCTCTTCAGGTCGCGCGACACGACGGCAAGCTGGCCGTCGCGGGTGCCGTCTTTGAGGGTGGCGAGTTTCATGTCTTCCTGTGGTTCTTGTCGTGGAAATGGACGTCCGCGATTCGACGCCCGCGCTAGTCTACCTCGCGCCACGCCGGACCGTGAAGACGGCCGCCGGAACGCCCCGGCGGATGCGGGCGCGGGCCGTGGCACGGAGGAACTGACATGGTCAATTTGCTACTCATTCAATACATGGCCGCAATGCGGCCGTGGGTCGGCATGCGGTGTCATACCAGGCACGAGGTGGGTCGGGGCGCCGGATTGCATCGAAAGGACGATGTTCGGGCGAGTCCCGTCAAACCGAAGCAAACGGAGAAGTAACGGAATCCATGGCAACTGTCAGCGACGCGCACAAGCATGCCTTGCATCGCTGGAAGCGCGTGAATGGAGCCGATTCCGGCCGGGGCGTGGCTTGAATACCTGAGCAAGTACATATTTTTGGAACGACGACATCGCCTCGCAGGATCTCGATGTGCAAAGGAAGATGTTCGGGCTGACAAAATGAAGCCATAGGGAGCACGAAATGGGCGGACGGTACATGGAAGGGCGAGAGCTTCCCGATCGCGCGATCCGGGGGAGATATCCGCGCGGTGACGGGCGTGCGCCCGCCCGCCCCCCCTTCGAGGGAAATCAGGAATACGGGTGATCAGACGCCATGGTCTGCCTGTCCGGGATGCTCCGGCATGCCCGATCCGCTCGTCCGGCCGTGAGTCGCCGGACCGCGGCCGGCGGACCGGGAACGGGCGGATCCCGATGCTGCATCGAACGGCGGACTATGTGCTCCACGATATACAGGAAAGGAAAGCATCATGGCAATCAACACTGATCTGAAGGCGATCTGGAATGTGTGGAAGGACCTGCATTCCAATTCCACCGACCCGAATGTCAAGCAGCTCGCACTGGCGAACCTCCAGGCGATGGACATCATCGACGACGGCCAGAAGAACAACTCGGTCGACAGTTCCATGAAGATCTGGGACATACAGGATCCGGGACAGGGCACGAACAACACACCGGGAGGCAGCAACGGGTCCCCCGACACCAACACGACATTCAAGAACCTGTGGAGCCAGCTGCCCAAGGACGTACAGGAGGCTGTAAAGAAGAAGTTCGCCGGCGACGACGGCGAATTCACGGACGCAGAAAAGACGAAGGCGATCGAGTACATGCATACCCACGCATGGAACGACGCGATCGTTTCCCCCGGCGATATCGAAAGGCTGAGAAAGGATCTGGGCCTGAAGATCCCGGACCAGGCCGAGGTCAACAAGAACTTCGACCAGATCATGAGCCAGGTGCCGGCCCCCCTGAAGAACAAATTGACGACGAACTTCGCCGGCCCGGACGGCACTTTCTCCGACGAAGAAAAAGGCCGCGTGGTCGAGTTCGTCAATTCCAAGGGTGGAACCGATGGGCTCAGCCAGGGCGAGATCGAAACCGTGTTCAATGAGGTCGACAGTTACAGCCGCAACCTCGAACAGATCAACGGCTGGCTCGTGCAGCTGCCCCAGGATCTCAAGGTCAAGCTGACGGAGAAGCTCGCTGGTCCCGACATGAACTGGAGCCAGGAGGAAGTGAATGCGGCCCATGAGTACTTCAAGTCGAAGACCAGCGGCGGAAACTTCCTCACGCCGGCCGACGTGGACGCGCTGCGAAAAGACATGGGTCTCGAGAAATCGCAACTGAGCACGCAGGACGTCAACACCTATTTCACTAGCTGGATGAGCGGGCTTCCCGAGGACGTGAAGAAGAAACTGACGGAGAAGTTCGCCGGTGAAGACGGCCAGTTCGACGATGAAGAGAAGCGCAAGGCCGTCGAATACCTGGGACCGATCAACAACTGGCTGCCGACCTTCACCCAACTCGGGCCACTGAAGTCGGAGCTGGGCATGAACGCCAAGGTCAACCTCGAAAGCGAGGAGACGGTTAACACCACGTTTGAAGTCTGGTGGAGATTCCTGCCACCCGATGCGCAGAGAAAACTCACGGAGAAGTACGCGGGCCCGGACAAGCAGTTCGACACCGCCGAGAAGAAGCGAATGCTTGAATACATCGATTCCGTGGGCGACTTGCACACCCTCGATCCGCGGACCGTGGAGGCCATACGGGAAGACCAGGGCATCAAGGGATCGGGATTGACCAAGGACGAGGTTGACAAGCTCTTCAAGCAATGGATGGATCAGCTGCCCGAGGATGTGAGGAACAAGCTCAAGCAGAAATTCGGCGGACTCGACGGCGAGCTGTCGGACGCCGAGAAGTCGGAGGTGGTTGAGTTCATCGCAGTGCTCGCGGGCTGGGATGACAAGATCCTCGCGACCGAACTGCCTGGAATCCAGCTACTGCTCGGCCTGGGTGGCGCGGGCGGTACGGGTGGAACGGGTACCGGTGGATCGGGTGGTACGGGGACGGGCGGATCGGGTGGTACGGGCACGGGTGGCACCGCCTAGCCGTGATGCCTGAGTGGTGGATCGCGCTCCGACCGCCGATCGTCGACATCTCACCACTCGTCCCTGTTTTGCGCGCCACTTCCTGACCGACAGGCATGGTAGCCGCGGCGCGGCCAGGAATTATCAGGAGAACACGATGCAAGTCAACAATGAGTCGATCAGGCAGATATGGAACGCGTGGAAGCAGGTGTATGACAATTCGTCCGACCCGGTGCAAAAGAAGGTCGCGCTGGATAACCTCAGGGCGCTCGACCTGGCGGATGACGGACAGAAGAATAACTCGGTGGACAGCTCAATGAAGGTCTGGGATATACAAGATCCGTCGGTCCCGAAGAACAACACGCCCGCACCTGGTGGTTCGACACCCATAACCGGTGGTTCGACACCCACAACCGGTGGTTCGACGCCCACAACCGGTGGTTCGACGCCCACAACCGGTGGTTCGACGCCCACAACTGGTGGTTCGACGCCCACAACCGGTGGTTCGACGCCCACAACTGGTGGTTCGACGCCCACAACCGGTGGTTCAACACCCACGCCCGGTAGTTCGACGCCCACAACCGGTGGTTCAACGCCCGCACCCGGTGGTTCGACGCCCGCACCCGGTGGTTCAACGCCCGCACCCGGTGGTTCAACGCCCGCACCCGGTGGTTCGACGCCGAAGTCAGGCAAGTCATTCGATGAGTGGTGGAGCCAGCTGCCCGTCGACATCAGGAACAAGCTCGGGGAGAAATTCGGCGGCCCTGACAGAATCTACTCCGAGGAGGAGAAGAAGCAGATCGTGCAATACCTGGAAACGAATGCCGGACCGGACGGCGTCGTCTCCGCGGGGGACATCGAGCGCATGCGGAAATCGCTGGGCAACACGAACCGCGACTTGTCCTTGTGGGATCCGATGCCCGATGACGTCAAGAACAAGCTCAAGGAGAAGTACGCCGGCAGCGATGGCATCTTCTCGGACGATGAATGGCGTCAGCTCAACGACTACATCAAGTCCAAACTCTCGACCACCTATGGTGTCACCCCGGACGACATCGACAAGATTAGCAAGGATCTGGATGCGGCCGGCTTCGACGGCCTTCCCCCGCCCCCGCCGAAGTCCGGCAAGTCATTCGATGAGTGGTGGAACCAGCTGCCCGACGACATCAGGAACAAGCTCAAGGAGAAATACGCCGGCTCTGATGCCGTCTTCTCGGAGGACGAAAAGAAACTGGTCGTGGAATACATGGAGAAGAACGCCGGACCGGACGGCGTCGTCTCCGCGGGGGACATCGAGCGCATGCGGAAATCGCTGGGTAACACGAACCGCGACTTGTCCTTGTGGGATCCGATGCCCGATGACGTCAAGAACAAGCTCAAGGAGAAGTACGCCGGCAGCGATGGCATCTTCTCGGACGATGAATGGCGTCAGCTCAACGACTACATCAAGTCCAAACTCTCGACCACCTATGGTGTCACCCCGGACGACATCGACAAGATCAGGAAAGACCTGTAGTCGCCGGACGACGGTGAATCGGATGGGACGGCCGGCTCCGCACAGGCGCGGCGCCGAGGGACGAGCGGCTGAACCGACAGCAAGTGGTACTGGTGCGGGGCCGATGGCCGCTGCCGGCAAGACCTCCGGCAGCGTCACGAGCCACGCCGGAGCGCGGGCCGGCGGCACCGCGCGATGGGGCTACGCGCCGCCGAGACGCAACAGGTCCCCGAGCGCCCCGCCAGCCAGCGTCACCACCCCCAGCACCGCGAAGATCGCCGCCGCGATCCCGTGCACCAGCCGCAGCGACACCACGCGCATGATGCGCTCGCCGAGGAAGACCGCCGGTACGTTTGCGATCATCATGCCCAGCGTGGTGCCGGCCACCACCGCATAGAAGCCGGAGAATTTGGCGGCCAGCGCGATCGTCGCCACCTGCGTCTTGTCCCCCATCTCGGCGAGAAAGAAGGCGATCACCGTGGTGGCGAACACGCCGAGCCTGGCCGGCTTCGCGTCCACGTCGTCGATCTTGTCGGGTATCAGGGTCCACACCGCCATCGCGAGGAAGGACAGGCCGAGTATCCAGCGCAGCGCATCCGGCCCGAGGAATTCGGTCAGCCAGCTGCCGACGGCGCCGGCAAATGCGTGATTGAACAGGGTGGCGACGAGAATGCCGAGGATGATCGGCAGCGGTCGGCGGAACTTGGCGGCGAGCAGCAGCGACAGCAGCTGGGTCTTGTCACCCATTTCAGCGAGGGCGACGATGCCGGTGGAGATGAGGAAGGCTTCCATGAATGATCCCGGGCCGGAGAACGGACGATTGACCACACGCCTCTCCGGCCCATTGCTGGAGGCGCGCAGTCAATGGTCTCGCCAGGCCCGATGCTGCCTGCGCCATGTCCGCAAAAGGACAAGTCTGTTGACGCAAGCCCCTCTCGCGGATACGGCTTCGGAGGGCGGCTACTCCCCAATGACGGGCGCCATTCTACCCGCAAACCGGGGTTACAAGGAAGCAAAAACGGCCGTCACAGCTCGTACATTTCCTTCTCGCCGTTCATCACCTGCTCGACCAGCTTGCGGGTGAGCGTGGGCGAGATCAGTTCGATGAAGCTGTATACATAGCCGCGCAAATAGGCGCCCTGCTTGAGGGCCACGCGGGAGACGTTGGTGCCGAACAGGTGGCCGACCGGGATCGCGCGCAGGCCCTTGTCGCGGTCGGCGTCATAGGCCATGCCGGCGATGATGCCCACGCCCATGCCCAGTTCGACATAGGTCTTGATGACGTCGGCGTCGATCGCCTCGAGCAGCACGTCGGGCTTCAGGTCGCGCAGCTGGAACGCGTGGTCGATCTTGGCGCGTCCGGTGAAGGCGCTGTCGTAGGTGATCAGCGGGTAGGCGGCGATCGCTTCCAGCGTCAGCGGCGTGATGCGCGTGAGCGGATGGTCGTGCGGCACCACCACCACATGTTCCCACTGATAGCAGGGCAGGCTGATCAGACCGTCGATGCTCGCGATCGCCTCGGTGGCGATCGCCATGTCGGCCTGGTCCTTGAGCACCATCTCCGCCACCTGCTTGGGATTGCCTTGCAAAAGCGACAACCTGACCTTCGGGTAACGCTGGGCGAAGGCCTGCACCACCCTCGGCAGCGCATAACGGGCCTGGGTGTGGGTGGTGGCGATGGTGAAGCTGCCGCTGTCCTGGGCGGCGAATTCCTTGCCGATGCGCTTGAGGCCGTCGATCTCCTGCATGATCAGCTCGACCGAGCGCAGCACCGCCCTGCCCGGCTCGGTCAGTCCGCGGATGCGCTTGCCGTGGCGGGTGAAGATGTCCACCCCCAGCTCCTCTTCCAGCTCGATGATCGCCTTCGACACGCCGGGCTGCGACGTGTAGAGCGCCTTCGCCGCCTCGGTCAGATTGAAGTTCTGGCGCACGGCTTCACGCACGAAGCGCAGTTGGTGGAGGTTCATCCTTGTCTGTCCTGCAATGTTTTTTCCGCGCTTGCATATGCTTTTTGAGCATATAAGCAAATGAGTACTAAATAGTTTGGAATAAGGAATAAGTTTATTACGATTCATGCTCCTTTGCGTGGGGTGCCATGGATCTTCATTACGTAATCTCCGGTTTTGCGGTCGGCCTGCTGGTCGGTCTGACGGGCGTCGGCGGCGGCTCGCTGATGACGCCGCTGCTGACGCTGATGTTCGGCGTCTCGCCCACCGTGGCCGTCGGCACCGACCTCGCGTTCGCGGCCGCCACCAAGTCCGCCGGCACCCTCGCCCACCGCTTCCGCGGCACCGTGCGCTGGGACATCGTGCGCCATCTCTGCTACGGCGCGCTGCCGGCGGCGCTGTTCACCACGCTCGCGCTCAAGTCTTTCGGCGCGCTCGACCAGCAGATCGGCCAGGTCATCCGCTATTCCATCGCCGGCTCGGTGCTGCTGACCGTGGTGGCGCTGCTGTTCCGCTCGCGCATGCAGGCCTGGGTCATCGCCCACCCCGAAAAGCAGCTGCAGGGCACGGCGCTGGCGGTCACCACGGTCATCGTCGGCGCCCTGCTCGGCACACTGGTGACGATCTCCTCGATCGGCGCCGGCGCTGTCGGTGCGACAATCCTCGTCTTGCTGTATCCTCGCCTGTCCCCGGCCGAAATCGCCGGCACCGACATCGCCTACGCCGTGCCGCTCACCGCGATCGCGGCCGCCGGCCACTGGTATCTCGGTTCGATCAACTGGGAACTGCTCGTCACCCTGCTGCTGGGCTCGGTGCCCGGCATCACCATCGGCTCCCTCGCCGCCCGCGCCGTGCCCGAAAAAATTCTGCGCGGCCTGCTGGCGACCACGCTGACCGGCATTGCCGCCAAAATGGTTTTTTAAGATTGGAACAACAAGATGTATCGCTACGACCAATATGATCACCAGATCGTCAAGGAACGCGTCGCCCAGTACACCAGCCAGGTGGAGCGCCGCCTTTCGGGCGAACTGAGCGAGGATGAATTCCGGCCGCTGCGCCTGCAGAACGGCCTCTACTATCAGCGCCATGCCTACATGCTGCGCGTCGCCGTGCCCTACGGCCTGCTGTCGTCGAAGCAGGTGCGCATGTTCGCCCACATCGCGCGCGAACACGATCGCGGCTACGGCCACTTCACCACCCGCCAGAACATCCAGTTCAACTGGATCAAGCTGGAAGAAACGCCGGAAATCCTCGGCAAGCTGGCCTCGGTCGAAATGCATGCGATCCAGACTTCGGGCAACTGCGTGCGCAACACCACCTCCGATCCGTTCGCCGGCGTGGCCGAGGACGAGATCGTCGATCCGCGTCCCTACTGCGAAATCATCCGCCAGTGGAGCACCTTCCATCCGGAGTTCGCCTTCCTGCCGCGCAAGTTCAAGATCGCCGTCAACGGCGCGAAGGAAGACCGCGCCGCGATCATGGTGCATGACATCGGCCTGTCCATCGTGAAGAACGAGCAGGGCGAAGTCGGCTTCCGCGTGCTGGTCGGCGGCGGCATGGGCCGCACCCCGATCCTCGGCAGCGAAATCCGCGCCTTCCTGCCGTGGCAGCATCTGATGAGCTACATCGAAGCCATCCTGCGCGTGTACAACCAGTACGGCCGCCGCGACAACATGTACAAGGCCCGCATCAAGATCCTGGTCAAGGCGCTCGGCATCGAGGAATTCGCGCGCCAGGTGGAAGCCGAATGGCAGGACCTGAAGGACGGCCCCGCCACCCTGACCGAGGAAGAACTGGCCCGCGTCGCCGCCCACTTCACCGCGCCCGCCTACGAAACCCTGCCCGCGACCGACGCCGGCTTCGAGCAGACGCTGGCCGGCAACAAGGCTTTCGCCAACTGGGTCAGGCGCAATGTGCGCGGCCACAAGGTCCCCGGCTACAAGGCCGTGGTGCTGTCGCTGAAGAAGACCGGCGTACCGCCGGGCGACGCCACCGCCGAGCAGCTCGACTTCGTCGCCGACATCGCCGACCGCTACAGCTTCGGCGAAGTGCGCGTCACCCACGAACAGAACCTGGTGCTGGCCGACGTGCGCCTGTCCGACCTGGTGAAGCTGTGGGAAGAGATCAAGGCCCAGGGCCTGGCCACGCCGAACATCGGCCTGCTGACCGACATGATCTGCTGCCCGGGCGGCGACTTCTGCGCGCTGGCCAATGCCAAGTCGATCCCGATCGCCGGCGACATCGCCGAGCGTTTCGACAACCTCGACTTCCAGCACGACATCGGCGAACTCGAGCTGAACATCTCCGGCTGCATCAACTCCTGCGGTCACCACCATGTCGGCCACATCGGCATCCTCGGCGTCGACAAGGACGGCAGCGAGTGGTACCAGGTGTCGATCGGCGGCGCCCAGGGCAACGAGTCGAGCATCGGCAAGATCATCGGCCCCTCGTTCTCCGCGCACCAGATGCCGGAAGTGATCGACCGCATCCTGCAGGTCTACCTGCGCGAGCGCAACGAAGACGAGCGCTTCATCGACACCGCGCGCCGCATCGGTGTCACGCCATTCAAGGAATTCGTGTACGCCACCCCGATCAAGATTGTGCATCCCGCTGGAGAAGACGCCTATGCGTAACATCATCAAGAACAAGGCTGTCGTCGGCGACGACTGGACGGTACTGCGCCTGACCGAGGAACAGACCGCCGACAGTGTGGCCATCCCGGCGGGCAAGGTCATCGTGCCGCTCAAGGTCTGGCAGGCGCAGCGCGCCGCGCTCGAAGCCCGCGCCGCCGACAGGCAGCTCGGCGTCTGGCTCGCCAGCAGCGAGCGCCCCGAGGAGCTGAAGGACGAGCTCGGCCGCTTCCAGCTGATCGCGGTCGACTTCCCCAAGTTCATGGACGGACGCGGCTACTCGATCGCCTACAACCTGCGCGCCCGCCTCGGCTGGACCGGCGAACTGCGTGCCATCGGCGACGTGCTGCGCGACCAGCTGTTCTACATGCAGCGCGTCGGCTTCGATGCCTTCGCGGTGCGCGAGGACAAGAACATCCACGACGCGCTCAAGGGTCTGTCGGATTTCTCCGAGCCCTACCAGAACTCGTGGGACCTGAAGTCGCCGCTGTTCCGCCGGGTGCAGCGCGGAGCCGCGGCATGAGCGATTTCGACAAGCTCGTCGCGGACACCCAGGCCACGCTCGCGCGCGTGGCCGCAGAGTTCTCGCCGGCCGTCTTCGCCTCCAGCCTCGCGGCCGAGGACATGGTGCTGACCGACCTCATCCTGCGCGCGAAGCTGCCGATCGGGATCTTCACGCTCGAGACCGGGCGCCTGCACGAGGAAACCCTGGGCATGGTCGAGCGCATCCGCGAGACCTACGGCTACGAGGTGCGCCTGTACACGCCTGAGACGGCGGCGATCGACGCCTACGTGCGGCAGAACGGCCTGAACGCGTTCTACGACAGCGTCGAGATGCGCAAGGAATGCTGCCGCATCCGCAAGGTCGAGCCGCTCAACCGCGCGCTCGCCGGCAACAAGGCATGGATAACCGGCCAGCGCCGCGCCCAGTCGACCACCCGCGCCGAACTCGCGGTGCAGGAAGACGACGCCGCGCACGGCATGACCAAGTTCAATCCGCTGGCCGACTGGTCGGAAGAGGACGTGTGGCGCTACATCCGCGACAACAAGGTGCCCTACAACCCGCTGCATGACAAGGGTTATCCCTCGATCGGCTGCGAACCCTGCACCCGCGCGATCCAGCCGGGCGAGGATGTGCGCGCCGGACGCTGGTGGTGGGAGAACCCGGAATCCAAGGAATGCGGCTTGCACGTCGTCGACGGCAAGCTGGTCAGAATCAAGTCCGTACCTGCGTGAGAATTTTATGAATACCGCTGTCGAAAAACTTTTCCTGGACGCCGCCAGCAACCGGCACCTCGACTGGCTCGAATCCGAAGCCATCCACATCATGCGCGAGGTGGCCGCCGAGTGCACCAACCCCGCCCTGCTCTT
The DNA here is from genome assembly GCF_019656455.1 of Noviherbaspirillum aridicola. Classification (GTDB taxonomy): domain Bacteria; phylum Pseudomonadota; class Gammaproteobacteria; order Burkholderiales; family Burkholderiaceae_D; genus Noviherbaspirillum; species Noviherbaspirillum aridicola. The sequence continues at coordinate 201,107 of NZ_BPMK01000008.1, read as the reverse complement.
CTCGGGCGGCAAGGACTCGGTGGTGCTGCTGCGGATCGCGGAAAAGGCTTTCCGCCCCGGCAAATTCCCGTTCCCGCTGGTGCATATCGATACCGGCCACAACTTCCCGGAAGTGATCGAATTCCGCGACCGCCGCGCGGCCGAACTCGGCGAGCGCCTGATCGTGCGCTCGGTCGAGGACTCAATCAAGCGCGGCACCGTGCGCCTGCGCAATCCGCAGACCGACTCCCGCAATGCGGCGCAGGCGGTGACGCTGCTGGAGACCATCGCCGAATTCCAGTTCGACGCCTGCATCGGCGGCGCCCGCCGCGACGAGGAAAAGGCGCGCGCCAAGGAGCGCATCTTTTCCTTCCGCGACGAATTCGGCCAGTGGAATCCCAAGGCCCAGCGTCCCGAACTCTGGGATCTGTACAACACCCGCGTTCATCCGGGCGAGAACATGCGCGTGTTCCCGATCTCGAACTGGACCGAACTCGACGTCTGGCAATACATCGCCCGCGAAAAGCTCGCGCTGCCGTCGATCTATTTCGCGCATGAGCGCCAGGTCATCCCGCGCAACGGCCTGCTGGTGCCGCTGACCGACCTGACCCCGGCACGCGAGGGCGAGACCGTCGAGACCCGCACCGTGCGCTTCCGCACCGTGGGCGACATCTCCTGCACCTGCCCGGTCGCCTCCGACGCCGCCGACGTCGACGCCATCCTGGCCGAGACCGCCGTCACCCAGATCACCGAGCGCGGGGCGACCCGCATGGATGACCAGACATCCGAAGCCTCGATGGAAAAACGCAAGAAGGAAGGATATTTCTGATGAACGCCGTGCTAGCCGAAAAAGAACTGTCGCAAGCTGCCGCCGAGCGCGGGTTGCTGCGCTTCATCACCGCCGGCTCGGTCGACGACGGCAAGAGTACCCTGATCGGCCGCCTGCTGTTCGACAGCAAGGGCATCTTCGCCGACCAGCTCGACGCCATCTCGCGCGCCAAGCACAAGCGCACCGTCGGCGACACCGTCGACCTGTCGCTGCTGACCGACGGCCTCGAAGCCGAGCGCGAACAGGGCATCACGATCGACGTCGCCTACCGCTACTTCGCCACGCCCAAGCGCAAGTTCATCATCGCCGACACCCCCGGCCATGAGCAGTACACCCGCAACATGGTGACCGGCGCCTCCACCGCCGACGCGGTGATCATCCTGGTCGACGTGTCCAAGGTGAAGCTGGGCGAGGACGGCAGCGTCGAACTGCTGACCCAGACCAAGCGCCATTCCACCATCGCCCATCTGCTGCGCATCGAGCATGTGATCGTCGCCGTCAACAAGATGGACCTGGTCAACTACGACCAGACCGTCTACGACCGAATCGTCGCCGCTTACCGCCAGTTCGCGCAGCAGCTCGGCCTGGCCGACGTGCACGCGATCCCGATGTCGGCGCTGGTCGGCGACAACGTCGTGGCCGCGGGCGAGCGCATGCCCTGGTACCAGGGTCCGACCCTGATCGAGCTGCTGGAAAGCCTGTCCGTCTATGACGACGCCCACGATCAGCCGCTGCGTTTTCCGGTGCAGCTGGTGGCCCGTCACAACGGCCACGAAGCCAACGATTTCCGCGGCTACATGGGCCGCGTCGAATCCGGCAAGGTCAGCCGCGGCGACAAGCTGGTGGTGCAGCCCGGCGGACAGACCGCCACCGTGAAGGACATTCTCACGCTCGACGGTTCGCTGGAAACGGCGCGCGCCGGCCAGTCGGTCACGCTGCTGCTGGAAGAGTATCTCGACATCTCGCGCGGCGACATGCTGGCCGCCGCCGAGCAACCGGCCACGCTGCAGAAGACCGTCAACGCAGACATCTGCTGGCTGTCGGAAGAGCCGCTCGATCCGCGCCGCAAGTACTGGCTCAAGCACACCACCCGCCAGGTACCGGCCAAGGTGACGAAGATCGACACCCTGCTCGACATCAACACCCAGGAACGTCGCACCGCCGAGGCGCTCAAGCTCAACGACATCGCCACCGTGTCGATCAACGTCGCGCAGCCGCTGGCCGCCGACGCCTATGCCCAGATCCGCGCCACCGGCGCGTTCATCCTGATCGACGAAGTCAGTCACCAGACGGTCGCGGCGGGCATGATCCGACTGGACTGAGATGGACTCGCAGACTCCCGCGACCGGCAAGGTCTACCTGCTCGGCGCGGGCCCCGGCGCCGCCGACCTGATCACGGTCCGCGGCGCCCGTCTTTTGGCGCAGGCGGATGTCGTGCTGCACGATGCGCTCGTCACCGACGAAGTGCTCGCGCTCTGCCCGCAGGCGGAGAAGATTTCCGTCGGCAAGCGCTCGGGCCAGCGTTCCACCGCGCAGGCGCTGATCAACCAGACCCTGATCGAGTGCGCGCGCAAGTACCGGATGGTGGTGCGGCTGAAGGGCGGCGACCCGATGATCTTCGGCCGTGCCGACGAAGAGTTGCGTGCGCTAGAAGCCGAAGGCATAGCCGTGGAAGTCGTCCCCGGCGTCACCACCGCGCTAGCAGCCGCCGCCTCCACCAGACAGCCGCTCACCCGCCGCGGCATCGCCCGCAGCATCGCGTTCTTCACCTCCAGCACCGCGCCGGATCATCCCGAGCAGACGACGCTGCCCGACTGCGACACCCTGATCCAGTACATGGGCGGACGGGAGGCCCGGGAGACCGCACACAAGCTTCTGGCCCAGGGCCGCCCGCCCTCGCTGCCGGTCATCGCCGTCGAAAACTGCAGCCGGCCGGCTGAGCGCGTGATTCGGATGACGCTCGCCGAGCTTGAACAGGGCCTGGCCGACTGCAAGGGGCCGGTGCTGGTGATGATCGGTGAAGCGATGGCGAGCCGGCAGCCCGGGTAACTCGGTCGCTTCTCACGCCGATTCGCCCCTTCTCACGCCGATCCGGCCTTCGCCCGATCCTTCCCGTCTTACGCCGATCCGCCCTTCTCACGCCGATCAGTAGGGCCGGCGTCCCTGCCGGCCAACGGGCGGCAGTCCGGAGAACGATTGATACGCGGCAGCCCGCGCCATCCGCCGCAGGTCTTGCGACCTCCGCAAGGCCGGCACGGAGGCCGGCCCTACTCACGCCGGGACGGTCGTGCCACCGTCGCTGCCTGGCCAGATCAAGGGTTACCGGGAGAGTGGTTGATACGCAGCTTGGAGCGCACGATGCAGCCCATGCGCCCCCGGTGAGTCCGGCACGTAGACAAGTCCCATACACCCCGACAGTAGGGCCGGCGTCCCTGCCGGCCCAAACCACCTACGTCCGGAGAAAGGTGAATACCCGGATCGCCCCCCGTCTAAGGTCGTCGAAGCCCCAATGCACCGGCACGGACGCCGGCCCCACCCAAGCCAGGCCGGTAACCGCTACCCGGCCGACTCGGTCATCCGGACGCAGTACCCGGCAATCGCCTTCAACACGGTCTCGTCTTCGCCGACCGCGGGCGCGACCCGAAAACCAAGCCCGGGATACTCGGTGCGCAGCTGCTCCACCATGAGCGGCAGATCGCGCAGCACATGTCCTCCCTGCCCGAAAAACACCGGGACCACCGACACGCCGGTGCAGCCGTTCGCCGCCAGCGAGGCCACGAGTTCTGGCAGGCGCGGCTCCATGAGTTCCAGAAAGGCCAGCTCGACCCTGACCTCCGGCATCTGCGCCTGCGTGATCGCCTGCAGACGCCGAAACGGCTCGGCCCAGCGGGGATCGCGGGCGCCGTGGGCGAACAGTACGAGTGCATTCATGCTCATGCGAACCCTCCTAGTGTTTCTGCACCCATGCCAGCGCGCCCATGGCGACCAGCAGGAAGAGCACGCTCGGCAGCAGCGCGGTGGCGACCGGCGGCCAGGTGTTGAGCAGGCCGATATGCGAGAACAGGCTGTTGATCAGCTGGAAGCTCACGCCGATCATCACGCCGATGAAAATCTTCAGGCTGACACCGCCGGAACGGAAGTGCAGATAGGCGAACGGCAGCGCCAGCGCCATCATCACCATCACCGCCAGCGGATAGAACAGCTTTTTCCAGAACGCGATCTCGTAGCGTTCGGCGTTCTGGCTGTTGTCCTCGAGATGGCGGGTGTAAGTGGCCAGGCTGAGCGCCGACATGCGCTCCGGGTCCACCACCAGCACCGACAGGATCTCGGGCGTGATTTCGGACACCACGTCGTACGTCGCGTGCTTGCGCGAACTCACCACCTCCGCAAGGTCCGAACCCTTGGGCGCAAAGCTGGTTTCCGCCACATCGACGAAACGCCAGACATTGTTGCCCCGGTAGTCGGCGTGTCCTGCGGTGATGACGGCACGCAGCTGCATGTCGCGGTCGAATTCATAGACCTTCAGCCGGCGCAGCTGCCCGTCGGGCGTCACATTGCCCACGTTCAGAAAGCGCGAGCCGATGTTCTCTCCGGTCATGCCTTCGCTGCGGATCACGTCCTTGGTCCAGAGACCGGAGCGGAACTCGCGGGAGATGGAGGACTCCTGCGCCGCCAGCCGGAATTTCTCCGCGTATTCGCTGCTGGCCGGGGCGATGAACTCGCCGAACAGAAAGGTCACCAGCACCAGCACGATGCCGACCCTGGCGAGCATCCAGCCGGCCATGCCGGTGGAGAGGCCCGAGGCGCGCATGATGGTGAATTCGGAGCGGGCGGCCAGCTGCGCCAGCGTGTAGATGGTGCCGATCAGCGCCGCGATCGGCATCAGGTCGTAGACATAGGCCGGCAGGTTCATCGCCACGTACAGGAAGGCGTGCTGCAGCTCGTAGCTGCCGCGGCCGACGCGGGGCAGTTCGGCGATCAGGTCGAAGAACGCGAACAGCGACAGGAAGGCGACCAGCGCGAAGACGGTGGAGGTCAGGATCTCCGCCGCGACATAACGGTGCAGGACTTTCATTGCGGGGCCGCCTTGCGGAAGATGAAGGCACGCTTGAACGCGCCCCACATGGCCGCCGGATGCCAGGGGCTGTTGACCCCAAGGCGCCACGCGAACAGCCCGACGGTGAGCAGCAGCACGGCGAGATGCAGCGGCCACCAGCCGGCCTCGAAGGACAGGCGCTGCTTCTGCACCGCGGTCTGGAAGACGCTCACCATGTTGCTGTAGATGATGAACATGAGCAGCGCGACCAGCAGGTTGGCGGAGCGTCCGCCGCGCGGGTTGACGAAGCCGAGCGGAATGGCGAGCAGCATCAGCAGCAATCCCATGATGGGCAGCGACAGCCGCCAGAGCAGTTCTGCACGGTTATAGCGGTTCATGTCGGCCAGCAGCGCCGGGGTCGGCAGCGCGCGCGCCGACAGGTCGCCGACGACGGACGGCGATTGCTGCGCCACCAGCACGCCGTAGCGCTGGAACTCGGTCAGCCGGAGGTCGTCGCCGCCGGTCACGTTGTCGTAACGGCGTCCCTGGTCCAGGATCAGGAACTTGTCGCCGCGCTCGTCGACCGTCACCGTGCCTTCCCTGGCCACCACCAGGCTGTCCTTCCCGTCGCGCACGGTGTTGACGAAGACATTGCGCACTTTGGTGGCGTCGCCGGTCGTGCCCTCGACGAAGAACACCCGGTCCGAGGACGAGGACTCCTGGAACTTGCCGGGAGAGATGCGCGCGATGTCCTCGCGCTTTTCATAGCGTTCGCGGAATTCGGCGCTCTGCTGGTTCGACCACGGGGTGACGACGAAGCTGAGCAGCGCGATCACCGCCACGATCGGCAGCGCGAACAGCAGCACCGGCCTGATCCAGCGCGACAGGCTGAGTCCGGAGGCGAACCACACCACCATTTCGGAGTCCTGATAGCTGCGGGTGACCGCGACCAGCACGGAAATGAAACCGGTGAGGATCAGGATGATCGGCAGGTATTTGAGGGCTGCGAATCCGATCAGTGCGATCACGTCCTGCGACGAGACCTTGCCCCCGGCGGCCTGGCCGAGGATCTTGATCAGCATGACGGTAATCGTGATGGTAAACAGCGTGGTGAAGACGGCGCCAGCGGTGCTGACAAGTTCGCGTCGGAGAGCGCGCTGAAAGATCATTGAATGAAAGACTATAATTGCGTCTCGAGAAGGAGCGACCCATGGACTTTAGCATAAAACCTATTGACGCAAAAACCGGCCTGGCCGGGGTAAAGACGGGCTGTATCGCTGTTGGTGTATTTGAAGACAAGAAACTCTCCCGCACCGCGCAAGCACTTGACGCCAAAGGGGAAATCACCGCTGCCGTGAAGTCGGGCGATATCAGCGGCAAGCCGGGTTCCACCCTGCTGCTGCGGGGGATCGAGGGCGTCGCCGCCGAGCGCGTGCTGCTGGTCGGCCTGGGCAAGCAGGACGGCGTCACCGACAAGAACTTCCAGAGCGCCCTGCAGGCGGTCGCCAAATCCTTCTCGGGCATCGGCGCGACCGATGGCGCGCTGGCGCTGCCGCTCGACCTGGTCGCCGGGCGGGACGCCGCCTGGGCCATCCGCGGCGCGGTGCTGGCGGCGCGCGATGCCGGCTACCGCTACGACGAGACCAAGAGCAAGAAGGAAGCCGAGCCGACCGGCGTGCGCAAGATGACGGTGCTGGTGCCGGCCGAAGACCTGGCGCTCGCCAAATCCGCCGCCGCCCAGGGCCAGGCCCTCGCCAACGGCGTCGAACTGACCAAGACCCTCGGCAACCTGCCGCCCAACATCTGCACCCCGACCTATCTCGCCGACACCGCGAAGAAGCTGGCCGGCGAGTTCGGCTTCAATGTCGAGATCCTCGACCGCAAGCAGCTCGAAGCGCTCAAGATGGGCAGCTTCCTGTCCGTGACCAAGGGCAGCGACGAGCCGCCCAAGTTCATCGTCCTCAAGCATATGGGCGGCAAGCAGAAGGATGCGCCGGTGGTCCTGGTCGGCAAGGGCATCACCTTCGATACCGGGGGCATTTCCCTGAAGCCCGGCGCCAACATGGACGAGATGAAGTACGACATGTGCGGCGCGGCGTCGGTCCTCGGCACCTTCCGCGCGATCGGTGAAATGGCGCTCAGGCTCAATGTGATCGGCGTCATTCCCGCCTGCGAAAACATGCCCTCGGGCCGCGCATCCAAGCCTGGCGACATCGTGACATCGATGTCCGGCCAGACCATCGAGATCCTGAACACCGATGCCGAAGGCCGCCTGATCCTGTGCGACGCGCTGACGTATGTCGAGCGCTTCAAGCCGGCGGCGGTGGTGGACATCGCGACGCTCACCGGCGCCTGCGTCACCGCGCTCGGCCACCACAACACCGGCCTGTTCACCCGCCACGACGATGCGCACGATGCGCTCGCCGCGGAACTGCTCGCGGCAGGCAAGGCGACCGGCGATACCGCCTGGCGCATGCCCATCGAGGACGCCTACCAGGAGCAGCTCAAGTCCAACTTCGCCGACATGGCCAACATCGGCGGCCCGCCCGGCGGCAGCATCACCGCCGCCTGCTTCCTCGAGCGCTACACCAGGAAGTACACCTGGGCGCACCTGGACATCGCCGGTACCGCCTGGAAGAGCGGCGCGGCCAAGGGCGCGACCGGTCGTCCGGTGCCGTTGCTGACCACCTTCCTGATCAATCGCGCCAACGGCAAGAAGTCCTGATCAGCGGCGTCCGCAAGACCCGTCCTGACCAATGGCCCGCGTGCTCCGCACCCGGGCCATTGCTTCATATGTATCCAAGCCGGCTCAGCATCGGCAGTCCGAAGATGCCGAACATCGCCACGGCGATCGCGAAAAAAAATGGTAGCTTTTTGGTGCTCGCCGCCGTCGTGACCAGCCCGACCTTGTGCAGGGCGACCGACAGCAGCACGACCGCCGCCCCGATCGCCACCAGCAGAATCTGATGCATCGTCATGGACTCCTCCATTTGATTCAGCCCAACCGAACAGCGTCACCGCGGAGTGCCAGCCCCCGGGCCCGGCACTCCGCGTCCGCGGTTACGGATTAAAAGTCGAAGGCGGCCCCTTCGATGAACCCATCTCCGATCGCGACACCGCCGAAGTAGGAAATTCCGGCCGCGGCCGCTGCGCCGAAGGCGCCGACGGGTGTGGCGGCGATGGCGACGCCGAGGCCGAGCGCGCCGAATCCGACACCCACCTGCTCCCAATTGACGCCGCCGCTGACGGCCTTCACTTCTTCGGGACTGAGTACCTGCATAGTTTCTCCTGTTTGCGTGACATTGACGATATTCCCCGTTGCCTGCGGCCCCAACCCGCTGAGGCAGGCGGGACACGCGAGGATTTCGGGAAGGCGTGCATTGCAATGCATGGCCATTGTTCACCGTTTTCATGCGCTTCGAACAGATGCAGAAATGCATATATACAGCGGGAAACCAGGCTGCTAGCATGAAGCGCCGCCAGTCCCGGCGCAGTGCCGGCATCACAGTCGATCGAGCGCTGCGGTAAGATGCGGGCACGCTGAAACGCCGCCGCGCCGGCCGCACATCCCGAACAAGAGGACCGCATCGATGAAACTCGCCACCTGGAACGTCAACTCCCTCAAAGTCCGCCTGCCCCAGGTGCTGCAATGGCTGTCGGAGAATCCGGTCGACGTGCTCTGCCTGCAGGAGACCAAGCTCACCGACGACAAATTCCCGCAGGCGGAGATCGAGGCCGCCGGTTACCAGGTGGCATACACCGGACAAAAGACCTACAACGGCGTCGCCATCCTGTCGCGTCTGCCGATGACGGACGTGGTCAGGAACAATCCCCGCTTCCAGGACGAGCAGCAGCGCATCATCGCCGCCACCATCGACGGCATGCGCATCGTCTGTGCCTATATACCGAACGGGCAGGCGGTCGGCACCGACAAATACCTGTACAAGCTGCGCTGGCTGGATGCGCTGCATGAGTGGCTGGCCGAGGAACTGCAGGCCTACCCGCAGCTCGCCCTGCTCGGCGACTATAACATCGCGCCCGACGAACGCGACGTGCACGACCCCAAGGCCTGGGAAGGGCAAGTGTTGTTTTCGGAGCCGGAGCGGTCGCAATTCCAGCGCCTGCAGGCACTCGGCCTGAAGGACGCGTTCCGGCTGTTCGAGCAGCCCGAGAAAACATTCAGCTGGTGGGATTACCGGATGATGGCCTTCCGCCGCAACATGGGCCTGCGCATCGACCATATCCTGCTCTCGCCACCGCTGGCCGCGCGCTGCACTGCCTGCATAGTGGACAGAGCGCCCCGCAAGTGGGAGCAGCCGTCCGATCATGCGCCGGTGGTGGCGACGCTGGAGTGAGCGCGGCGGTGTCGAGGCAGTCCGGATTGCTACGCTTTGCGTAACGATAGGGCATCGACGTCGCGGCCGGTGGCGTTGCCTTCCTGCGGTCGAGCGGCCTGCTGTCGGTTGTGCGGCCTCCGCTGGACCGGCACGGAGGCCGGCCCTACTCAGACTCGGTGGGGCCGGCGTCCCTGCCGGCCCAGACCACGTGCGTCCGGAGAGGGCTTGATGCACGGCTCGCGCCACCCGACGAAGGTTGTGCGGCCTCCGCTGGGCCGGCACGGAGGCCGGCCCTACTCAGACTCGGTAGGGCCGGCGTCCCTGCCGGCCCAAACCACGTGCGTCCGGAGAGGGCTTGATCCGCGGCTCGCGGCGCGCGCCACCCGACGAAGGTCGTGCCAGCTCCGCTGGTCCGGGACGGAGGCCGGACCTGCTCACGCCGAGCCGGTGGGGCCGGCGTCCCTGCCGGCCCGGACCACGTGCGTGCGGAGAGCGGTTGATCCGCGGATCGCGACCCGGCGAAGGCGTGTCACCTCCACCCGGCCAGCACGAAAACGCGCCATGCTTCACCCTTCACGCAGTGCTTACTCCGCCAGCGCCGCCTTCACCTGCTGCAGCGAAGCCGGATCTTCGATCGTGGTGAGGTCGCCCGGATCGCGTCCCTCGCACAGCGCCTGGATGGAGCGGCGCAGCAGCTTGCCCGACCGGGTCTTCGGCAGCAGTCCGACGAAGTGCACCCGCGACGGCCGCGCGACGGCGCCGAGCTGACGGTCGACGACGGCCATGATCTCCGCCTCCAGCGCCTTGCGTCCCTCGGGCGTCGAGGCCGGCTCGGCGTTTTTCGGGATCACGAAAGCGACCGCGACCTGGCCCTTGAGCTTGTCTTCCACGCCCACCACCGCGACCTCGGAGACGTTCGGGTGGCTGGAAATGCTTTCCTCGATCTCGCGCGTGCCGAGGCGGTGGCCGGCAACGTTGATGACGTCGTCGGTGCGGCCGAGGATGAAGTAGTAACCATCCTCGTCGCGTATGCCCCAGTCGAAGGTCGAATACACCTGCTGCCGGAAGTTGGACCAGTAAGTCTTGACGAAGCGTTCGTCGTCGCCGTACACGGTCTGCATGCAGCCGGGCGGCAGCGGACCGTCGATCACCACCACACCCTTTTCATTGGCGCCGCATTCCTCGCCGGTGGCCTCGTTCAGCAGGCGCACCTTGTAGCCGTACATCGGCACGCCGGGACTGCCGAGCCGGGTCGCCTTTTCCTGCACGCCGCAGGCGATCGACAGGATCGGCCAGCCGGTCTCGGTCTGCCAGTAATTGTCGATGATCGGCACGCCGAGCTCGGACGAAATCCACTGCGAGGTCGTCTCGTCCAGCGGCTCGCCGGCTAGATAGAGCGCCTTGAGCGAGGACAGGTCGTATTTCTTCATGAACTCCGGCGGCTGCTTCTTCAGCACGCGCACCGCGGTCGGCGCCGAGAACATGCGCGTGACCTTGTACTTCTCGACGATGCTCCACCAGATGCCGGCATCGGGACGAATCGGCAGTCCCTCGTACATGACGGTGGCCATGCCGGCGATCAGCGGACCATAGACGATATAGGAATGACCGACCACCCAGCCGATGTCGGAGGTGGAGAAATAGGTTTCGCCCGCCTTGCCGCAAAAGATGTAATCCATCGAGGCCGCCAGGGCCACGGCATAGCCGCCGACGTCGCGCTGCACGCCCTTGGGCTTGCCGGTGGTGCCGGAGGTATAGAGGATGTAGGAGGTGTCGTTGGACTCCAGCCAGGTCACGGGCACCTGCGCATGCATGTGCTGTTCGCGCAGCGTCTCGTAGTCGACATCGCGTCCTTCGACCGTGGCGATCGGCGCCAGGGCCCGGTTGACCAGCAGCACGTGACGCGGCTTGTGCGAGGACAGGCCGATGGCTTCGTCCAGCAGGGGCTTGTAGGGAATCGCCTTGCCCGCGCGCGAGCCGGCATCGGCCGACACGATCAGCACCGGCTTCGCATCGTCGATGCGGGTGGCGAGGCTGTTGGCCGCGAAGCCGCCGAAGACGACCGAGTGGATGGCACCGATGCGCGCGCAGGCGAGCATCGCGAACGCCGCCTCGGGAATCATCGGCATGTAGATCAGCACGCGGTCGCCCTTGCGAACGCCGAGCGACTGCATCATCGCCGCTGCGCGCATGACTTCCTGCTTCAGCTCGCTGTAGCTGTAGACCTTCTCGGTATTGGTCTCGGTCGAGATGCCGATCAGCGCCGGCTTGTCGCCCTGGCTCTCGGCCCAGCGGTCGACCGCGTTGTAGCAGAGATTGGTGGTGCCGCCGACGAACCATTTCGCGAAAGGCGGACGCGAATGATCGAGCACCGTTTCGAACGGCTTCTCCCAGTGGATGCGCCGCGCTTCATTCGCCCAGAAAAGCTCGGGCTGTTCAACCGATTGCCTGTAGAAATCCTGGTAGTTCATGCTGTCTCCTGTTCGTCCCGCGCCGCGGCGCACTGTTCTGATTTCAGTATTGTTTTCGCGGCTTACTCTGCACTTACGCGATGCCGCGCATCGATAAAAAAACGCAGCGGATTTTCATGCGCGCTGCGTTTTTCTTATTCCCGGTCAAGCCTTCAGAAAATCTCAGAAGGTATCGCCGGGCACGCGCACCCAGCCTTCCATCAGCACGCGCGCGCTGCGGCTCATGATGGCCTTGGTCACGCTCCAGTCGCCGTTGACGCGCGTGGCTTCCGCGCCGACGCGCAGCGTGCCGGACGGGTGGCCGAAACGCACCGCGGTGCGCTCGCCGCCGCCCGCGGCAAGATTGACCAGCGTGCCGGGAATCGCCGCCGCCGTGCCGATGGCCACCGCGGCGGTGCCCATCATCGCGTGATGCAGCTTGCCCATGGACAGCGCGCGCACCAGCAGGTCGATGTCGTCCGCCTTCACCTGCTTGCCGCTGGAGGCGACGTAGTCGGCGGGCGGCGCGACGAACGCGATCTTCGGCGTGTGCTGGCGCTTCGCCGCTTCGTCGATGTCCTTGATCAGGCCCATGCGCAGCGCGCCGAACGCGCGAATGGTCTCGAACATCGCGAGCGCCTTCGCATCGCCGTTGATCGCTTCCTGCAACTCGGTGCCGGTATAGCCGATCGCGTCGGCGTTGACGAAGATGGTCGGAATGCCGGCGTTGATCATGGTCGCCTTGAGCGTGCCGACGCCCGGCACTTCGAGGTCGTCGACCAGATTCCCGGTCGGGAACATCGCGCCGCCCGCGCCCTCTTCTTCCGCCGCCGGGTCCATGAATTCCAGCTGCACTTCGGCCGCCGGGAAGGTCACGCCGTCGAGTTCGAAGTCGCCGGTTTCCTGCACCTGGCCATGGGTGACCGGCACATGGGCGATGATGGTCTTGCCGATATTGGCCTGCCAGATGCGCACGGTCGCGGTGCCGTTCTGCGGGATGCGCGCGGCATCGATCAGGCCGTTGCTGAGGGCGAACGGCCCGACCGCCGACGACAGGTTGCCGCAGTTGCCGCTCCAGTCGACGAAGGCCTTGTCGATCGATACCTGTCCGAACAGGTAATCGACGTCGTGGTCCGGCCGCGTGCTGCGCGCCACGATCACCGTCTTGCTGGTGCTGGAGGTCGCGCCGCCCATGCCGTCGATCTGCTTGCCGTAGGGGTCGGGACTGCCGATGACGCGCATCAGCAGCGCGTCGCGCGCGGCGCCGGGCACCTGTGCCGCTTCCGGCAGGTCCTGCAGGCGGAAGAACACGCCCTTGCTGGTGCCGCCGCGCATGTAGGTGGCGGGAATCTTGATCTGGGGTTGATGAGCCATGTTGTAATCCTGTGAGCGCCGGGCGTCCGCTTTGAACGCCCGGCACAGGCCCGCTTGCGCTAGGCCGCTTTTGCTTCCGATGCCAGGAAGTCCTGGGCGAAGCGCTGCAACACGCCGCCGGCTTCATAGATCGACACTTCTTCCGCGGTATCGAGGCGGCAGGTGACGGGCACGTCGACCCGCTCGCCGTTGCGGCGCTGGATGACCAGCGTGAGATCCGCGCGCGGCTTGCGCTCGCCGATCACGTCGTAGGTCTCGGTGCCGTCGATGCCCAGCGTGAGGCGGTTGACGCCCGGCTTGAACTCCAGCGGCAGCACGCCCATGCCGATCAGGTTGGTGCGGTGGATGCGCTCGAAGCCTTCGGCGACGATCGCTTCCACCCCCGCCAGCCGCACGCCCTTGGCCGCCCAGTCGCGCGACGAACCCTGGCCGTAGTCGGCGCCCGCGATGATGATCAGCGGCTGCTTGCGTTCCATGTAGGTCTCGATCGCTTCCCACATGCGGGTGACCTTGCCTTCCGGCTCGATGCGGGCGAGCGAGCCCTGCTTCACCTTGCCGTCGACCACCACCATCTCGTTCTTCAGCGTCGGGTTGGCGAAGGTGGCGCGCTGCGCGGTGAGGTGATCGCCGCGGTGGGTCGCGTAGGAGTTGAAGTCTTCCTCCGGCAGGCCCATCTTCGCCAGGTATTCGCCGGCGGCGCTGTCGGGCAGGATGGCGTTCGACGGCGACAGGTGGTCGGTGGTGATGTTATCGCCGAGGACCGCCAGCGGACGCATGCCGCGCAGCGTGCGCGGGCTGGCGGCGAGCGCGCCCTGACCTTCCTTGTCCCAGTACGGCGGACGGCGGATGTAGGTGCTCATCGGACGCCAGTCGTACAGCGGCTTGACCGCTTCGGCCGCGGTCGCCTTCTTCTCGAACATCGGGATGTAGACGTTGCGGAACTGCTCCGGCTTGACCGAGGCCTTGAGGATCGCGTCGATCTCCTCGTCCGACGGCCACAGGTCCTTGAGCATGATCGGCTTGCCGCTGGCGTCGGTGCCGAACGCATCCTTTTCGATGTCGAAGCGGATGGTGCCGGCGATCGCATACGCCACCACCAGCGGCGGCGAGGCCAGGAAAGCCTGCTTCGCATACGGATGTATGCGGCCGTCGAAGTTGCGGTTGCCCGACAGGACGGCGGTCGCGTACAGGTCGCGGTCGACGATCTCTTGCTGGATCTTCGGATCGAGCGCGCCCGACATGCCGTTGCAGGTGGTGCAGGCGAAGGCGACGATGCCGAAGCCCAGCTTTTCCAGTTCCTGCTTCAGGCCCGCCTCTTCCAGGTACAGCGCCACTGCCTTGGAACCCGGCGCGAGCGAGGTCTTGACCCAGGGCTTGCGCACCAGGCCGAGCTTGTTGGCGTTGCGCGCCAGCAGGCCGGCGGCGATCACGTTGCGCGGATTGCTGGTGTTGGTGCAGCTGGTGATGGCGGCGATGATCACCGCGCCGTCGGGCATCTGGCCGGGGACTTCCTCCCACTTGCCGGCGATGCCCCTGGCGGCGAGATCGGCCGTGGCCACCCGCGCGTGCGGGTTGGACGGGCCGGCCATGTTGCGCACCACGCTCGACAGATCGAACTTCAGCACCCGCTCATACTCGGCATTCTTCAGCGCGTCGGACCAGAGGCCGGTTTCCTTCGCGTAGATCTCGACCAGCTTCACCTGCTCGTCCGGACGGCCGGTGAGTCTGAGGTAGTCGATGGTCTGCTGGTCGATCGAGAACATCGCCGCCGTGGCGCCGTATTCCGGCGCCATGTTGGAGATGGTCGCGCGGTCGCCGAGCGTGAGCTTCGAGGCGCCTTCGCCGTAGAACTCGAGATAGGCGCCCACCACCTTGGCCTTGCGCAGGAATTCGGTCAGCGCCAGCACGATGTCGGTGGCGGTGATGCCGGGCTGCGGCCGGCCGGACAGCTCGACGCCGACGATGTCCGGCAGGCGCATCCAGGATGCGCGGCCGAGCATGACGTTTTCCGCCTCCAGGCCGCCGACGCCAATGGCGATCACGCCGAGCGCATCCACGTGCGGCGTGTGGCTGTCGGTGCCGACCAGCGTATCCGGGAAAGCCACGCCGTCCAGCGCATGGATCACCGGCGACATCTTTTCCAGATTGATCTGGTGCATGATGCCGTTGCCGGCGGGGATGACGTCCACGTTCTTGAAGGCCAGCTTGGTCCACTCGATGAAGTGGAAGCGGTCTTCATTGCGGCGGTCCTCGATGGCGCGGTTCTTTTCGAAGGCCTGCGGATCGTAGCCGCCGCATTCCACCGCCAGCGAGTGGTCGACGATCAGCTGTACCGGCACCACCGGATTGACCTTGGCCGGGTCGCCGCCCTGCGCGGCAATGGCGTCGCGCAGGCCGGCCAGGTCCACCAGCGCGGTCTGGCCGAGGATGTCGTGGCAGACCACGCGCGCCGGGAACCACGGGAAGTCCATCTCGCGCTTGCGCTCGATGATCTGGCGCAGCGACGGCGTCAGGGTCAGCGGATCGCAGCGGCGCACCAGGTTTTCCGCCAGCACGCGGGAGGTGTACGGCAGCTTGTCGTAGGCGCCCGGCTGGATCGACTCGACCGCCTCGCGGGTGTCGAAGTAATCCAGGTCGGTGCCCGGCAGCTTCTTTCGGAATGAAGTGTTCATGGAATTACTTGCGCTCCTGGATGGGCACGAACTTCAGGTCTTCCGGACCGACGTAGTTCGCGCTCGGGCGAATGATCTTGTTGTCGATGCGCTGCTCGATGATGTGCGCCGACCAGCCCGAGGTGCGGGCGATCACGAACAGCGGCGTGAACATCGCGGTGGGCACGCCCATCATGTGATAGGACACGGCCGAGAACCAGTCGAGGTTGGGGAACATCTTCTTGATTTCCCACATCACCGACTCGAGGCGCTCGGCGATGTCGTACATCTTGGTCGAGCCGGCTTCCACCGACAGCGTGCGCGCGACTTCCTTGATGACCTTGTTGCGCGGGTCGGAGACGGTGTACACCGGGTGGCCGAAGCCGATCACGACTTCCTTGTTTTCGACGCGCTTGCGGATGTCGGCTTCCGCCTCGTCCGGATTGTCGTAGCGCTTCTGGATTTCGAACGCCACTTCATTGGCGCCGCCATGCTTGGGACCGCGCAGCGCGCCGATGGCGCCGGTGATGGCGGAATACATGTCGGAACCGGTGCCGGCGATTACGCGGCCGGTGAAGGTCGAGGCATTGAACTCATGCTCGGCGTACAGGATCAGCGAGGTATGCATCGCCTTGACCCAGCTCTCCTGCGGCTTGCGGCCGTGCAGCAGGTGCAGGAAATGGCCGCCGATGGAATCGTCGTCGGTCTCGACCTCGATGCGCTTGCCGTTGTGGCTGTAGTGGTACCAGTAGAGCAGCATCGAGCCGAGCGACGCCATCAGGCGGTCGGCGATGTCGCGCGCGCCGGGGGCGTTGTGGTCATCCTTCTCCGGCAGCACGCAGCCGAGCGCGGACACGCCCGAGCGCATCACGTCCATCGGATGCGAGGACGCCGGCAGCGCCTCCAGCACCGCCTTGACCTGCGCCGGCAGGCCGCGCAGCGCCTTCAGCTTGGCCTTGTAGCCCTTCAGTTCGGCGACGGTGGGCAGCTTGCCATGGACCAGCAGATGCGCGATCTCTTCGAACTCGCAGGTATCCGCCACGTCGAGAATGTCATAGCCCCGGTAGTGCAGGTCGTTGCCGGTGCGGCCGACGGTGCACAGCGCGGTATTGCCGGCGGTGACGCCGGACAGGGCAACGGATTTCTTGGGCTTGAAGCCGGCTTGTTGTTCGCTCATGGTTGGGTCTCCGGTGGGGATGGGGATTATTTGGATTTCTGCTGCGCGAAGAGCGCATCGAGCTTCTGCTCGAAGTCGTGGTAGTTGATGCGGTCGTACAGCTCCATGCGGGTCTGCATGGTGTCGACCACATTCTTTTGCGTGCCGTCGCGGCGGATCGCCTCGTAGACGTTCTCCGCGGCCTTGTTCATCGCGCGGAAGGCCGACAGCGGATACAGCACCAGGCCGACGTCGACGCTGCGGAGTTCCTCGACGGTAAACAGCGGCGTGGATCCGAACTCGGTGATGTTGGCCAGCACCGGCACCTTCACCGCATCGGCAAAGGTCTTGTACATGTCGAGCTTGGTCATCGCCTCCGGGAAGATCATGTCCGCGCCGGCTTCGACGCAGGCGATCGCGCGATCGATCGCGGCCTCCAGGCCTTCGACGGCCAGCGCATCGGTGCGGGCCATGATCACGAAATTCTCGTCGGTGCGCGCGTCGACGGCGGCCTTGATGCGGTCCACCATTTCCTGCTTGCTGACGATCTCCTTGTTCGGGCGATGGCCGCAGCGCTTGGCGCCGACCTGGTCCTCGATATGCATCGCCGCCGCGCCGAACTTGATCATCGACTTGACCGTGCGGGCAACGTTGAAGGCGGACGAGCCGAAACCGGTGTCCACGTCCACCAGCAGCGGCAGGTCGCAGACGTCGGTGATGCGGCGCACGTCGGTCAGCACATCGTCCAGATTGGAAATGCCGAGGTCGGGCAGGCCGAGCGAACCGGCCGCGACGCCGCCGCCGGACAGATAGATCGCGCGATAGCCGGCGCGCTTGGCCAGCAGGGCGTGGTTGGCGTTGATGGTTCCGACCACCTGCAGCGGGGATTCTTCCTGCACCGCTTTGCGGAAGGCTGCGCCTGGCGAGTGAAGAGGCATGTGTTCCCTTTCGATAAGTTTGGTTTTCTGCGTGCGGCATCATTGCAATCGGTGTGCCATCCGGCATCCGGCGCTTCCCGGCTTTGGTAAAGCTCTACTTTTCAAGCACTTAAGCTCTTCCGGTCGCGCCATCCACACCGCCGGCCGTTTCATTTGTTTCGCAGCGGGCGTACAATTGAAACGCCACTGAAACATGGAGTGAAACATGCGCCAGGCCTCCCGTCCCTCCCCCGATCTGCCGGACAAGCCCATCCTCTGGACGGTCTCGATATCCCGCCTGTCCGACCTGTTCCGCGACATCACGCTGGAATTCGACGACCGGGCCAGCATCGAGCCGATCAACCTCGGCTTTGAAGACGCGGTGCGCCACATCCGCGAGCGACTGGAAACCGAGCATTGCGATGCCGTCATCTCCGCCGGTTCCAACGCCGCCTACCTGAAGAGCCGGCTCTCGGTGCCGGTGGTGACCGCCAAGGCGAGCGGCTTCGACGTGCTGCATGCCCTGGCCCGCGCCCGCAAGCTGTCGTCACGCATCGCCATCGTCACCTACCAGACCACCTCGCCGGAGTTGCAGGAATTCCAGCAAAGCTTCGGCTTGAGCATCGTCCAGCGGACTTATGCGACAGAAGAAGACGCACGCACGCAGATCACCGAACTCAAGGCATCCGGGATAGAAGTGGTGGTCGGCGCCGGTCTCATCACCGACCTGGCGGAAGAAGCCGGCCTCACGGGCGTCTTCGTCTATTCCGCGATGTCGATCCGCCAGGCCTTCGAAGACGCGCTGGAAATCGCGCGTTTCACCCATCTCGAAACCGGCCGCCAGCGCAATCCGCTGGCCGACACCAGGCGCGCGAAACATGGCCTGGCCGACCTGCGCGGCGAGTCCGCCGCCATGGACGCGGTACGCCACTCCATCCAGCTGTTCGCCAAATCGCCCGCCACCGTCCTCATCCAGGGCGAGACCGGTACCGGCAAGGAACTGGCCGCCCAGGCCATCCACCGCGAGAGCCAGCGCGCCCGCCAGCCCTTCGTCGCCATCAACTGCGGCGCGGTCGCGGAATCGCTGCTGGAATCCGAACTCTTCGGCTACGAGGAAGGCGCGTTTACCGGCAGCCGGCGCGGCGGCCATGCCGGCCTGTTCGAAGCCGCCAATCGCGGCACCCTCTTCCTCGACGAGATCGGTGAAATGCCCCTGCCCCTGCAGACACGGCTGCTGCGTGTGCTCGAAGAGCGCGAGGTCGTGCGGGTCGGCGGCACCCGGCCGATTCCGGTCAATGTGCGCATCATCAGCGCCACCCACTGCGACCTCGACCAGCGGGTCAGGGACGGCCGTTTTCGCGCCGACCTGTTCTACCGCCTCGGCGTGCTCAGGATGACCCTGCCGCCGCTGCGGGAGCGGACCGGCGACATCGTCGCCCTCGCGGAATGGGGCCTGAAGAACGCGCTCGCGGCGCTCGGCGTCCGCCCGCACGCCAACCTGCACGCCGAGCTGCAGGCCTGCGCACCGCTGATGGCAGCCTATGCCTGGCCGGGCAACGTGCGTGAGCTGCGCAACCTGATGGAGCGGCTGGCGCTGTTTCTCGCGTCAGAGCCATTACAGGCCCTGACGCCCGGGCTGGTACTGCGCGTCGCGCCCGAACTCAGGAGCGAGACATTATTGGCATCATCCCCGGGCGTTGTGTCGGCACCCCCTTCGGAAACCGTCGAGCAGGTGCTCGCGCGCTTCGCCGGGAATCGGGATGCGGCGGCCCGGCACCTGGGCATCAGCCGTACGACCTTGTGGAGGAGGCTGAACCGGTCCGCTGAACCACGCTAGCGTCTTCCGCGCATGCACGCAGTGACGGTGATTCCGGCCCGGGGCAGCGCGGACTGCGTCTTTGCTGAAACCGGCACGACCGATGCCCCGTTTCCTTTCGCCAGCGACTTGATCAAGGAACAATTGCTCGGCTCACGCCACCCATAGGAGTAGCAGCAATCCATTGACGAACGCATCGTTTGAAGGGGGAATAATAATGGGTGGTGTCAGCACTGTAGGCGGTCCCGCAGGCGGGAACGTTCCAAATACCAATGCTCCGACAAACAATTTCAAGTCCGAACTGAAAACCAAGTCGGATCAGGAACTGTTTGACATGCTTAAAGACCCGAAGCTGTCGAAAGATCAGCTCAAGGACGTCGTTGACGAGATCCTCAGCCGCCGAAAACCAGACGCCGAGACCCCGAACGTCGGCAGCGGCAGTGGCAGCAGCGGTAGCGGTGGTGGCGGCGGTGGCATCGGAGACATGCTCGCCGAATTGCTGAAGAAGCTACTCGGGGGCATCATCTCACCGGAAGACATGGAAAAGCTCAAAGGCCTGCTCAAGGGACTCGGCTTAAGCGACGATAAAATCGACGCCCTGACGAAGTCGCCGGGCGGACAGTCCGGAGGCAGCGGGTCAACTCCTCCGCCGGCTCCGAACAGTGGCGATATAGCCTGAACGAAGCAACCCCGGGGCGGCCTGCGAACAGCGTGGCCGCTCCCGGCTGCCGTGGCTTCCTATCGCATTGTCCCTGTATGCAAAGAATGGGTGTCGCGCAGGTCGCGCCACCCGACAAAGCCCGTGCCACCTCCGCTGAGCCGGCACGGAGGCCGGCCCTACTCACGCCGAACCAGTAGGGACGGCGTCCCTGCCGGCCCAAACTACGCAAGTCCGAAGAATGCTACGCCCACACTTAGAAAGGCATCACATCGCAATCACCTCTCGTAAGTCTCGATCGCGACATATGTCCCCATCTTGCCCTTAACCGAGGTCACGCGGATGTCGACCCGCCCATTCTTCCAGCTGTGATACGTATATCCCTCTGGCGAATGAATCTTCCTTGGCCAAAAGCCGCCCTCCACTATCCGGATCATCACGCTCTTATCGATAGACATTCCAATCCCATCCCTATGGTGCGGGAACTGGATGTGACGAGGCATATACACGTACCAGATAAGAAGACCGTTCATGCCATCCCACGGTCTGCCGTCTGTCGCGGCGATTATCCTGGCGTCCGCTGGCAACTCTATACCAACTCTTTTCTGGATCAGCTCGCGGTGATCTGCTTGGTTTATATCGCTCGGGGCTTCGGGCGGCAAATAGCGGAAGTACATGGCGTAGAAGGCCACGCAGCCAACGACGAGCGCGACTAGGCAAGAGAGGAAGGGACGCTCGCGCAGCAGACGCTTCATAGCCCAGCGTCTACTACTGCCGTACATCTTCGAACTGCCATCGAACGTGTCTTTTGGCTCGCTGTGCCCAATCATTAATTTGCATCAGATAGCCGCGGCCGATGATGCCGTTGGCGTCCGTCGGCTTGCTGAATGCGCTGTTGTAGTGACGCACCAGTTCCAGGCCAAGCACGCCCGGCAAGGCGGGCATGTCGACTTCGCGCTGGTACTTGTTGCCGGTGATGATGTTGATCGGGTTGCCGGCGCCGGTATTGATGTTGGCAGCGTCTCCTTCCGAAGCCGGCGCCCTCATGTTGCACACTGCGCCCGCGTCTGCGGGAGAGCATCGGGCGGGCGCGCCGGCGCCGGCGCCGGCGGAATTGGGCGTGCAATTCTGCGTGCCCGGATCACAGCCCCCGCTGTTCTGACGGATCACGTCCATCAGATTCCGCGGTTGCTGAGCGTATGCGGGCTGTGCCGCGGGAAGCAGCAGGACGGCCAGGACGGCCATCAGCCGCCGGCATCGTGAATTGGGTGTCATCGGCTTGGAGACAAAAAAATGGTTGCACGTTTTTTTTGCTCCGGCAGACGGCAATGGCGAACCGTCCGGGTGGCGTCCGCCTGCGTGGTTGGACGGCTTGGTATGGTCATTGCAGTTTTTGCAATGCGGACCAGTCTAAAGAAATGTTGCTCCGCCGTCCACACGGCTGTGAAGGCGGAGCAACAGAAGAAGGGATCAGGGGATGAGGAAGACGGCCTTTTCCCTCACCTCGACGCCGGCGTCGTCGACGGCACGCACGGTGAAGTGGATGGAATGCGAGCCCTTTTCCGCCGCCTTGTGCGGCACATGCACGCGCACCGGGAAGGCGCGCGTCGAGGCGGGCTGCATGTCGACCTCGGTGCCGTCGTCTATCGTCACGCCCGGCACGCCCGTCACCTCGAGGCGGAAGCGGCGCGGCTGCTCGGCCGTGTTCATCACTTGCAGGCGGTAGACGTTCTCGATGGTGCCGGCGTCGAGTTCACGGGGCAGGCCGCGGTCGCGGATCACATCGACCTTTAGCGGAACGCGCGCGGTGAGCGACAGCGCGGCGGCGAAGACGATCGCCATGAACAGACCGATGTAGATGAGCGTACGGGTACGCAACACGCGGCGCCAGATGTCGCGCTTGCCGAGGCCGTTGTCGATCGCGTTCTGCGTGGTGTAGCGCACCAGGCCGCGCGCGTAGCCGAGCTTGTCCATGACCTGGTTGCAGCTGTCCACGCAGGCGGCGCAGGCAATGCACTCGTACTGCAGGCCGTTGCGGATGTCGATGCCGACCGGGCAGACCTGCACGCACAGTTCGCAGTCGATGCAGTCGCCGAGGCCGAGGCTGGCCGGATCGGCCTTCTTCGAGCGCGCGCCGCGCGGCTCGCCGCGCTTGCTGTCGTAGGTGATGATGAGCGTGTCCCGGTCGAACATCGCGCTTTGGAAGCGCGCATAGGGGCACATGTATTTGCAGACCTGTTCGCGCATGAATCCCGCGAAGCCGTAGGTGAAGAAGCTGTAGAACAGGATCCAGAAGGTCTGCCACGGGCCGAGCGAGACGGCGGCGACCTGGTGCGCGAGACTGCGCACCGGCGTGAAGTAGCCGACGAAGGTGAAACCGGTCCAGCCGGCGACCGCGAGCCAGACCGCATGCTTGGTCGCCTTCAGGCGCAGCTTGCGCAGTGAGAGCGGCGCGGCGTCGAGGCGCATGCGGGCGGAACGGTCGCCTTCGACCTTGTGCTCGATCCAGAGGAAGATCCTGGTGTAGACGGTTTGCGGGCAGGCATAACCGCAGAACAGGCGGCCTCCGATCGCGGTGAACAGAAACAGCGAGAGCGCGGAGATCACGAGCAGCACGGCGAGGTAGATGAAGTCCTGCGGCCAGAACACGAGGCCGAAGACATGGAACTTCCTCGCCTCGAGGTCGAACAGCACCGCCTGCCTGCCGTTCCACTGCAGCCAGGGCACGCCATAGAACAGCAGTTGCGTCAGTCCGACCATGATCCAGCGCCAGGTTGCGAACCAGCCGCTGTAGGCCCGCGGGTAGATCTTCCGGCGCTTTTCGTAGAGCCGCTTCTCGATGACCTTCGTCTCGTGCCCGGGATCGGGCGGCACCGGCTTGATCGGGATGATGTTCGGTTGTGCGGACATGCCTGCCTTCTTTCTTCTCAGGTTTGGGTACGGAGCGCGCCGTCGCCCTGGGCCGGTGGGGATAGTGTGCTCGCGTCCTTGCGGAACGCAAACAGCCAGACGAAGTAGACGATCATCACCAGCAGCACGGCAAAGACGGCCGCGGTGAACAATCCGACATCGCTGGTGAACAGCAGCTTCAGGGCTTGCATGGTGGGCTCCTCATCGTGGTTGAAAAACCTGTCTGCCGGCGACGCTAGGCCTCGCCCTCCTCGTCCCGGCCGATGACGACGCGGGTGGGGCCGAGGAACATGTGGCGCGGCACCTGCAGGTTGTCGGGCGCCGGCTTGTTGGCGAACACGCGTCCCGCGAGGTCGAAGGTCGAGCCATGGCAGGGGCAGAAGAATCCGCCCGCCCAGTCGTCGGGCAGCGAAGGCTGCGGGCCGGTGTCGAACTTGCTGGTCGGCGAACAGCCGAGATGGGTGCAGATGCCGATCACCACGAGGTATTCGGGATGGATCGAGCGATGCTTGTTGCGCGCGTACGGCGGCGTCATCTCGTCCATGTTCCGCTGCGACAGCGGGTCGGCGACCTGCGGTTCGGTCTGCGCGAGCGAGGCCAGCATTTCAGGCGTGCGCCGCAGGACCCACACCGGCTTGCCCCGCCATTCGACGGTTTTCATCTGGCCCGGCGCGAGGTCGCCGATGTCGAGTTCGACGGCGGCGCCGGCGGCGCGGGCTCTTTCGGAGGGCTGGAAGGTACTCACGAAAGTGCCGACCGAGGCCACGGCGGGCACGGCGGCGGCGATGGCGGTGGCGGCGATGAGCTGGCGCCGCTCGGTGTCGATCGGAAGCGAATTGTCCATGTTGCTGTTCCTGAGATGGATTGTTTCCATCTGTCTGGCAACATGCGTGCCACCACCAAGGGCGCTACAAGTACTTGAATCGAAAGGGGATTATCAGCGGTGGAGGCGGCACCGTGGTAGCTGCCGCCGCTGCCACTGTCAACGATGGCAGTCGTGGCAGGGAGGTGGCAGGCGCGAAACTTCATGGAGTTACGGTGCGCGAAGCGCAGGCGCAGCGCCTTGCGTTCTAACTCGTTTGCATCGACGTGCGGCCGTTCAATGTTTGAATTCCGCCCCGATACCTCTGCTCATTTCATCTGTCGTTCAGGATTGTTGAGCAAAGCAGGGTTTCGGCGACCCATGACAAAGGAACAATCCCGAAGCGCATTCCACCCATATCGGCAGCACCCTTATTTTGTAGTCTTAACAACTTTTAAAGAGGCGCTACTCATGAGTCAGAACATCATCTCTGCTCGTCCTGGAGTCAACACGCGTGCCGGCATTGAATACAACAACTTCAGGGATGGTTTGCGTAACAAATCCGACGACGAACTGCGAGACATGCTCAACAGGAACAAGGGACTGACCGATATCCAGATCACGGCCATCAGGGACGAGCTCGCCGCGCGGTCAGCCGAAACAGTGGCCAAGGAGCGCCCTGCCGGGATGGTGGAAGCCGAACGCGTCTCAAGGCCCGATCGCATCTAAGCGACGGGAGACAGGAGCAGCGGGGCCGCTCCTGAACTTCTGCTCTGTCCTACAGCTTATTCGCGATCAGCGCGCCCAGCTTCTGCACCCCTTCGCGGATCTTCTCCGGGGGCACCGTGACGAAGCTCAGTCGCAGCGTGTTGCGCTCGATCTCGTTCGCGTAGAAGGGCGCGCCCGGAACGAAGGCGACGTTCTGCGCGATCGCTTCGTCCAGCAACTGCATCGCGTCGATGTGCTTCGGCAGCGTGATCCAGATGAACATGCCGCCTTCGGGACGTGTCCAGGTGGCCGAGGACGGGAAGTATTCCTGCAGCGCGGCGAGCATGGCCTGGCACTGGTCGGCGTACAGCTTGCGGATGGTCGGAATGTGCTCGTTCAGGAAGCCGTCCTTGATGGCCTCGTAGACCACCATCTGCGTCAACTGCGAGGTATGCAGGTCGGCCGCCTGCTTGGCCTGCTCCAGCTTGCGGATCAGCGGTACCGGCGCGACGACATAGCCGAGGCGGATGCCGGGCGTGAGCACCTTGGAGAAGGAGCCCATGTAGATGACGCCCTCCGGGTTCATGGTCAGCATCTTGGGCAGGGGCTCGCCGCGATAGCTGAGGGCGCCGTAGGGATCGTCCTCGATCAGCGGCAGGCCCAGGCTCGCGCAGGCTTCGACCAGCTGCAGGCGGCGTTCGACGGAGAGCGTGCGGCCGGTGGGGTTCTGGAAGTTCGGCAGCGCGTACAGCAGGCGCGCGCCCTTGGCCAGAGGCGCGACTTCCTGCGGCAGCAGGCCGTGGTCGTCGGTCGGCACCGACAGAAACTGCGGGCGATAGACCGAGAACGCCTGGATGGCACCGAGATAGCTCGGGGTTTCGACCAGCACCTTGCTGCCTTCGTCGATCAGCACCTTGGCCAGCAGATCCAGGCCCTGCTGCGAGCCGGACACCATCAGCACCTGTTCGGGATGGATGCGTGCGCCATCGGTCGAGAGGGAGTTGGCGATCCACTCGCGCAGCGGCAGATAACCATCGGTGGTGCCGTACTGGAGCGCTACCCGGCCCTGCTCCGACAATACCTTGTCATGCGCGGCGCGCATGCGTTCCACCGGAAAGGTGGCGGGGGAAGGCAATCCGCCCGCGAAAGAGATGACTTCCGGACGGACGGTCACCTTCAGGATTTCGCGGATCACCGAGCTTTGCAGCTGCTGCGCGCGCTCGGAGAATTGCCATTGGATCGGGGTCGGGTTTTCCATTTTCATATTCGTCTCGCTGTCAGTGCGCAAAAAGCGCGTTGGCCGGGGGTTGCTTGTGGCTCCCCTCTTTCATGCCGGACATCGGGTGGACGGCCGGCGGAAGCAGGATTGTATATCGGGTGTCAGGTATCAGGGATCGGGCATCAGATCGTGAGGGTGCCTTCCATGCAACTCATGGCGGCGCCGCCGAGCCAGATCGTGTCGCCCTCGTGCGTGATCTCTATCCGCCCGTCGCGCGCCATGCAGCGGCCCTGCCGCGCCTGGTAATCGACGGGTCCCCGTTGTTTTCTCAGGTAATACGCCACCGCACCGTTGCCGCTGCCGCAGACCGGGTCTTCCGGGGTGCCGGCGTGCGGGATCAGGGAACGGACTTCGATCGTTTCGCCGTCTTCGCCGAACAGGTTGATGCCGGCGCCGTCGGCCATCCTGCCCGCGCGGGCGACGGCATCCATGTCGGGCGTGAGGCTGCGCAGCAGCTCGCCGCTCGCCACGCGGCCGGTAAGCCAGGCGATGCCGAGGTCGACGATCACCGGCTCCTCGACGAAGCGCGCGCCGATCGCGCCTTCCAGCGCATCGCGGACTGCGGGCGCGACCGGGATGAACTTCGCGGGCGGAAGCGCCACGCGGATGACATCCTCGCCGAGCGACAGCCGCACCAGACCGACGCCGCATTCCTGCACGATACGGCCCGGCTGCTTCGGCGTGTACCCGGATGACAGTACCGCATGCGCGCTGCCGATGGTGGGATGGCCGGCGAAACGCATCTCGTAGCCAGGGCAGAAGATGCGCAGGCGATAGTCGGCGCGCGGATCTTCCGGGGCGCAGACGAAGGTGGTCTCGGACAGGTTGGTCCAGCGCGCGATCTGCTGCATCTGTTCCGTGCTCAATCCGTCGCCGTCGAGGATGACGGCGACCGGATTGCCCAGGAAGGGCACCCGGGTGAAGACATCGACCTGTCTGAAACGACGCTGCATGCGCCCCTCCTTATGTTGTCAGCCGAGTTCGGCGATCATGTCGATTTCGACGCAGGCGCCGAGCGGAACCTGGGCGACGCCGAAAGCCGCGCGCGCGTGCTTGCCCTGCTCGCCGAACACTTCGCCGATGAGTTCGGACGCGCCGTTGGTCACCAGGTGCTGCTCGGTGAAGTCCGGCGTGGAGTTCACCAGGCTCACCAGCTTGACGATGCGCCTGACCCGGTTGAGGTCGCCGCCACAGGCCGCCTGCAGCGTGGCCAGCAGGTCGATCGCCACCGCGCGCGCGGCCAGCTTGCCTTCCTCGGTGCCGATATCCTTGCCGAGCTGGCCGACCCAGGGCTTGCCGTCCTTCTTGGCGATGTGGCCGGACAGGTAGACGGTATTGCCGGTCTGGACATACATCACGTAGGCGGCCGCGGGCGAGGCGACGGCAGGCAGGTCGATGTTCAGGGCTTTGAGCTTTTCATAGACGGACAAGATGTTCTCCTTTGGATGTGATGAGCGCGCGATTTTACCGCCTGATCGCGGCGCGCCTTCCGAGCGCGACCACGGCGATCACCGCCAGCGCGAAGAGGAAGTGCACCGCCTCCAGGCTTTCGCCGAGGATCAGGGCGGCGCCGATGAGCGTCAGGAAGGGCTGCACCAGCTGCACCTGGCCGACGCGGGCGATGCCGCCCAGGGCCAGCCCTTTATACCAAAAGAAAAACCCAATAAACATCGAAAATAGCGACACATAACCGAATCCCAGCCAGGCGCGCGGCGAGGCGTCCAGCCCGTGCACCAGCGACAGCCAGATGGTCACCGGCAACAGCACCGGCAGCGCCAGCACCAGCGCCCACGAAATCACCTGCTGTCCGCCCATCGTCTGCGACAGGCGGCCGCCTTCCGCATAGCCCATGGCGGCGGCAACCACGGCGGCGAACAGCGCGAGATCCGCGACGTGGAAGCTGCCGTCGCCCTGCCACAGCGCGAAGCCGACCACCAGCCCGCTCCCCGCCACCGCCGCCGCCCAGAAGGCGGTGGAGGGACGTTCGCCGAAGCGCAGCGCGCCGAACAGCGCGGTGGCCAGCGGCAGCACGCCGATCACCACGGCGCCGTGCGCCGCCGGCACGTAACGCATCGCGATCGAGGAAAACAGCGGAAAGCCCACCACCACGCCGAGCGACGTGATCGCCAGCGCTTTCCACTGGCGGGCGGTCGGGCGCGGGGCACGCATCCACCACAACAGCGCCGCCGACCCGGCGGCGGCCACCACCGCCCTGCCGAGCGCGACCAGCACCGGATCGAGTTCGGCCACCGCGAGCCGGGTAAACGGCAGGGTCAGGCTGAAGATTGCCACCCCGACCAGGCCCAGCCACATGCCCCTGCTTTCCTGCGACATCACCGCGCTCATCGTTCGTCTCCTTACCGGCTACAGCCAGATCGCCGCGGCCGAATACACCGTCAGCCCCACCATCACCATGCAGAACAGGCGCTGCCACCTGGGCTGCGCGAGATACTTGCGCAGCGCCGCGCCGGTGCCGGCCCAGACGCTGATGCAGGGCAGGTTCACCACGCAGAACACGAGGCAGAAGATTGCCACCGCCATCCACACCGGCTGCATGACGGGCAGGAAGGCCGAGGCGCCGGTGATCGCCATCACCCATGCCTTGGGATTGGCGAACTGGAACAGTGCGGCGCCCGCGAACGACATCGGCCGCGCCCGTCCGTCATCCTGCTGGCCGAAGGCCATGCTGCGCAGCTGCCAGGCGAGGTACACCAGGTAGGCGGAGCCCGCCAGCTTGAGCGCCACGTGCACCGCCGGCACCGCGATGATCAGGCTGCCGACGCCCGCCGCGCACAGCGCCAGCAGCACGCCGAAACCGAAGGTGATGCCGAGCATGTGCGGGATAGAGCGCGTGAAGCCGAACAGTATCCCCGACGAGGTCAGCATGATGTTGTTCGGGCCGGGCGTGATCGATGACACGAAGGCGAAGAAGGCAAGCGGCAGCAGCGTTTCCATGTGAGTCTCCTGGTGGCGGACGGACGGTGCATGAACCGCCTGCGCGGCGCCGGCAGGATAGCTGCGGTCTGCCTGCGGGGCGCTGTTGCGCCGTCCGATCGGTTGAACTATGCTAACCAAAAACACCAGTACAGTACCAGTACAGTTCTCCATATAATTTTCTTCACTGTCACGGCAATATGACCAGTACAGCTCACTCCCGCCGGCCGGCCCCCGCCCTGTCCATCGTGTCGCCCCAGGTCCTGTCGCGCGAGTCCGGCGCGTCCCTGGTGGAGCAGATCGTGCGCTCCATCGAATCGCGCATCGACGACAAGCTCCTGCGCAGCGGTGCCCGCATGCCCTCGATCCGCGAGTTCGCCGAGTCGCACCAGGTGTCGCGCTTCACCGTGGTGGAAGCCTATGACCGGCTGGTGGCCAAGGGTTACCTGGAATCGCGCCGGGGCTCCGGCTTCTTCGTGCGCGAACGCGCGCCGATGACCGCCGCCGGCAAGCCGCGCGCGGTGGACAGCGCGCCGCAGCAGCTCGACGTGGTATGGCTGGTGAGGAACATGTTCCGCCAGTACCCGACGCAGAATTCGCCAGGTTCGGGCCTGCTGCCGGCCGAATGGCTGGACGGCGAACTGGTGGCCAACGGCCTGCGCGCCGTCAGCCGCCAGCATCAGAGCCTGCTGCTGAACTACGGGAATCCGCAGGGCTCGCCGCAGCTGCGCCAGCAGCTGCAGCTCAAGCTGGCCGAACTCGAAATCGCCGCCACGCCCGAGCAGTTCGTCACCACCGCCGGCGTCACCCAGGCGCTGGACATCATCGCGCGTCACTTCACGCTGCCCGGGGATACGATCTTCGTCGACGATCCGGCATGGTTCCTGATGTTCGGCTCCTTCGCCGCCATGGGCACCAAGGTGATCGGCATTCCCCGCCTCGCCGACGGTCCCGACATCGACAAGCTGGCCGAGCTGGCGGCGCTGCACAAGCCCAAGCTGTACGTGATCAATTCGGTGCTGCACAACCCGACCTCCACCTCGCTGTCCGCGGCCAAGGCCTTCCAGATCCTGAAGATCGCGGAACAGCACGACTTCACCATCGTCGAGGACGACATCTACTGCGACCTGCATCCCGGCGCCGCGGTGCAGCCGGCGACCCGCATCGCGGCGCTGGACCAGCTCAACCGGGTGATTTATCTCGGCGGGTTTTCCAAGACGCTGGCGGCCAACCTGCGGGTCGGCTTCATCGCCACCTCGCCCGACATGGCCAAGCGTCTTGCCGACCGCAAGATGCTCAGCACGCTGACCACCTCCGATATCGGCGAGCGGGTGATCTACAAGATCCTGTCGGAGGGGCACTACCGCAAGCATGCCGACCGCCTGCGCGGCAAGCTCGACGCGGTGCGCGACAAGACCGTGCGGCAGCTGGAACGCATCGGCCTGGAGATCGACATCGGCGCGCCGGCCGGCATTTTCCTCTGGGTCGATGCCCGTTGCGACACCAATGTCCTGACCGAAAAAGCGATGGAACAGGGCTACCTGCTGGCGCCGGGCAGCCTGTTCTCGCCCAGCCAGCTGCCGTCCACCCGCATGCGCGTCAACGTCGCCAACATGCAGGACAGCGGCCTGCTGCGCTTCCTGGAGCGGGAAATCGGAAAAGTTGCATCCAGGGCTTGAAATCTTTGCCAGCGCCCTCATGTCAGGCGCGCGAGTTTCCAGAACTTCCGGGGCGGCATTTCTTTCCGCCTCCCCGCACCGATTGCCAAACCAACAACTCAAGAGGTAAAAATGGTCGTAGCCGAAAAGCAGACGATGGGTTTTCAGGCGGAGGTAAAACAGCTCCTGCACCTGATGATTCACTCCCTGTATTCCAACAAGGAAATCTTTTTGCGCGAGCTGATCTCGAACGCGTCTGACGCCGCGGACAAGCTGCGCTTCGAGGCGATCAACAACGCCGGCCTGTACGAGAATGACCCGGACCTGAAGATACGCGTCACCTTCGACAAGGCGGCACGCACGCTGACCATCTCGGACAACGGCATCGGCATGAGCCGGGACGAGGCGATCCAGCATCTCGGCACCATCGCCAAATCCGGCACCAAGGAATTCTTCTCCCGGCTCTCCGGCGACCAGCAGAAGGATGCGGCGCTGATCGGCCAGTTCGGCGTGGGCTTCTACTCGGGCTTCATCGTCGCCGACCGCATCACCGTCGAGAGCCGCCGCGCGGGCCTGCCGGCCGACCAGGGCGTGCGCTGGGAGTCCGCCGGCGAGGGCGAATTCAGCGTGGAGCAGCTCGACAAGCCGGGCCGCGGCACAGACATCATCCTGCACCTGCGCGAAGGCGAGGATGAGCTGCTGTCGGTCTGGAAGCTCAAGTCCATCGTCCGCAAGTACTCCGACCATATCTCGCTGCCCATCCTGATGCAGAAGGAAGAGTGGGACGCCGACAAGAAGGAAACCGTGCTCAAGGACGAGTTCGAGACGGTCAACCAGGCCAGCGCCCTCTGGACCCGCAGCAAGTCCGACATCACCCCTGAGCAGTACGAAGAGTTCTACAAGCACGTCTCGCACGATTTCGAAGGACCGCTCGCCTACACCCACAACCGCGTCGAGGGCCGCAGCGAGTACACCCAGCTGCTCTACATTCCGCAGCGCGCGCCGTTCGACCTCTGGGACCGCAACAAGCGCGGCGGCATCAAGCTGTATGTGAAGCGCGTCTTCATCATGGACGATGCCGAGCAGCTGATGCCGGTCTACCTGCGCTTCGTCAAGGGCGTCATCGACTCCGCCGACCTGCCGCTCAACGTCTCGCGCGAGATCCTGCAGGAGTCGCGCGACGTCCGCGTGATCCGCGAAGGCTCGACCAAGCGCGTGCTCGGCCTGCTGGAAGAACTCGCCAACAGCGAGGAGCAGGAACAGAAGGACAAGTACACCACCTTCTGGAAGGAATTCGGCCAGGTGCTCAAGGAAGGCATCGGCGAAGACCAGGGCAACAAGGACCGCATCGCCAAGCTGCTGCGCTTTGCCTCCACCCACAACGACAGCGACGAGCAGAGCGTCTCCTTCGACGCCTACATCGGCCGCATGAAGGAAGGCCAGGACAAGATCTACTACGTCACCGCCGAGACCTATGCCGCGGCCAAGAACAGCCCGCACCTGGAGATCTTCCGCAAGAAGGGCGTGGAAGTGCTGCTGCTGACCGATCGCGTCGACGAATGGATGCTGTCCTTCCTGCATGAAGTCGAAGGCAAGGAACTGGTATCGGTGGCCAAGGGCGACCTCGACCTCGGCAAGCTGGAAGACGAAGCCGAGAAGAAGCAGCATGAGCAGACCGAGTCCGAATACAAGGACCTGGTGGAAAAGATGAAGACCGCGCTGGCCGACAAGGCCAAGGATGTGCGCGTGACCTTCCGCCTGACCGATTCGCCGGCCTGCCTGGTGGCGGACGAGCATGAACTGTCGGGCAACCTGCTGCGCATGCTCAAGGCGGCCGGCCAGAATGCCCCGGAAACCAAGCCCATCCTCGAGATCAATCCCGACCATCCGCTGGTGCAGCGGCTGAAGTACGAGGAAGCGAAGTTCGCCGACTGGTCGCACATCCTGTTCGACCAGGCCGCGCTCGCCGAAGGCGGCAACCTCGCCGACCCGGCCGGCTTCGTCAGGCGGCTCAATGAGATGCTGCTGGGGATGGCGGGCAAGTAAGCAAGCCTCGCCTGTCCCGACCATGCCGCCCCGCCTTGCCGGCCGGGCGGCATTTTCTTTCCTGTCGCCCAGCGCGGCGGCGATGGGAGCGGTCCGGGAACCGCCGCGCCGCCATGCCCACACATCTGATAGATCCGGGCATGCACCGCCTGGCGGACGCGGGGAGCGGCGCATGATATCGGCGACGAGCTATATCGATCAGTTGAAGCATCGGCTTACCGGCCGGGACGGCGCGCAGCCCCGTCCCGGCACGGGCGTCGGTCTCGCGCAGTGCGAGGCGCTGCTGGACGACGCCGAGCGCGTGTTCCGCCCATACCTCGCCGCGTCCGGCATGTCGCTGCAAAGCCAACTGGGCAGCCTGGCTTCCGATGGACGCTTCAGCGCGGCGCTGCTGCAGAAGCTCCTCAACGGCATGCACCCCGACCTCACGCCCGACACCATGTGCGCGCCGGTCCTGGTCGACCATGTCCACGCTTGCGTGATGCAGGTGATTCTGTCGCAGGTCCCCGGCGATTTCATCGAAACCGGCGTCTGGAAAGGCGGCATCCCGGTGCTGATGCGCGGAATACTGAAAGCCTATGGCATCACGGATCGCAAGGTCTGGGTGGCCGATTCATTCCAGGGCTTGCCGCGGCCCGACCCGGAGAAGAACCTCGACGACGCGATATGGTTCCATCTGCTCGGCCCGCTCGATCACCTGCGCATTTCGCTCGACCAGGTGCGCTCGGTGTTTCGCAAGTACGACCTGCTCGACGAACAGGTCTGTTTTCTGGCGGGATGGTTCGGCGAGACCCTGCCCGCCGCGCCCATCGAGCGGCTCGCGCTGATGCGGCTCGACGGCGACTGGTATGACTCCACCCGGGACGCGCTCGAGGCGCTGTATCCGAAACTCTCGCCCGGCGGCTGGGTGATCGTCGACGACTATGGCCTGCCGTTCGGATGCCGGCAGGCGGTCGACGAATACCGGGCCGCGCACGGCATCACCGAGCCGCTTCGTGCGGTGAACGAGCAGACCGTGTGCTGGCGGAAGAACAAGCCGGCCGGCTGAAGCGCGCCGGCGTTCACGCCGCCAGCGGGCTCTCCCGCTCGAGCGCCGTCAGCACCTCGGACGGCGACACCACACCCTCGCGTGAACGGATCACCCCCTTCGAGGTGCCGATGGCCGCCACCCTGTCCCCCGCCATGAAGGTATGGGTCATGTAGAAATACTTGTCGTCCCAGTGGGTCAGCTGCAGCGACACTTCATACGGCTCCCACAGCCTCAGCGGGCGGCGATAGGTCATCGTATGGTCGGCGATCATCGGCATCCATTTCCGCTTCAGCATCAGGCGCGCCAGCCCGGTGCGGATGAACAGGTCGACACGGTTCAGGTCGCAGATCGTCAGATAGCGGCCGTTGTTCATGTGCAGGTTGATGTCGAGATCGTTGGGCAGCGTGCGCAGGCGCAGGCGGCTGCTTGCCGGGCCGGCCGGCAGGCGCTCGCGGAACAGGGACAGCAGCAGCACGTACAGCATGCGCAGGATCAGGCTCATGGCGTTCTCCGGGGGGCTTACCTGAGGTTCATCGTGATGCGGGCCGTGAAGACCTTGCGGCCTTCGGCGTCGAAAGCCTCGACCGGCACCTCGACATCCCCTGTGTGCGACCAGTCCACCGCCGCGCCGTCGGCCACCACCCGCATGTCGGTCCTGGCCTTGGCCAGGTATTGCACGGTCATCCCCACCGGTATCCACTGCCGCCCCTCGGCCAGCGAGACCGTGGTCATGGTGCCGGCGGCGAGTTCGGCCGCATTGCAGAGCGCGATCGCGTGCACCGTGCCCAGATGGTTGTGCACCTCGCGCCGGTTGCCGAAACGCACTTCGGCATGGCCGGGACGCAGCGCCTCGAAGCGCGGCTCGATCGTGGAGAAGTACGGCGCGACACCGGTCACGGCCTTGCTGAAGGCCTCGTTGCCCATGGCCTGGTACATCGCGAGGGTCTGGTTCATGCTGTCTCCTTGGCAGGCCGCCTGGCCATCTGTTAAGTTGCGAGCGCGCTCCGGCTGCGAATCGCCGGAAGCACGTTAGAATACTATTCTAGAATCTTATTCTAGTCAAACCGTCTCTCCCATGGCCAACGATAGAACCGAAAAAAAGAGCAGGAAACAGGAAATCCTCGACGCGGCCCTCGCCTGCTTCACCGAGCACGGGATCGACGCGACGACCGTGGAGATGATCCGGGAGCGTTCCGGCGCCAGCGTCGGCAGCCTGTACCATCATTTCGGCAGCAAGGAGAGTATTGCGGCCGCGCTGTACGTGGAATCGCTCGCCGGCCATCACGCGCTGCAGAAGGACATGCTGGCGCGCGCGAAGACCGCGGAAGACGGCATCCGCGCGGCGGTGCGCGCCTATGTGGACTGGATATCGGGGAATCCGGAGAAAGCGCGCTTCGTGCTCTACAGCCGCAGCGCCATCAGCAAGTCCGACGCGGGCGCCGCGCTGCTCGAACATTCGCGCGCGCAGGCGGGCGAGATCCTGCAATGGTTCCAGCCGCATATCGCCGCGGGCCGCATGAAGAAGCTGCCGCGCGAAGTGTACGGCTCGCTCATCATCGGCCCGGCGCACGACTATGCGCGGCTGTGGTTGTCCGGGCGGGCGAAGACGGATATCAAGTCCTACCGCGACCTGTTCGCCGACGCCGCGTGGGCGGCGGTCAGGCCGGAGTAGCTGCGGGCACGAGCAGGGTTGGGGCAGCGGAGGTCGCACGACCTGCGTCGCTTCGCGCGAACTGCGCTTCATCACTCTCCGGGCGCACGTGGTTTGGGCCGGCAGGGACGCCGGCCCTACCGGCTATGGGTAGGGCGGGCCTCCGTGCCGGCCCGGCGGAGCTCGCACGATCGGCACCGCACGGCGCGACCTGCGCGTCATCACTCTCCGGGCGCACGATGTTTGGGCCGGCAGGGACGCCGGCCCCACCGGCTATGGGTAGGGCGGGCCTCCGTGCCGGCCCGGCGGAGCTCGCACGACCTGCGCCGCCCCGCGCGACCTGCGCGTCATCACTCTCCGGACGCACGATGTTTGGGCCGGCAGGGACGCCGGCCCTACCGCTATGGGTAGGGCGGGCCTCCGTGCCGGCCCGGCGGAGCTCGCACGACCGGCACCGCACGGCGCGACCTGCGCGTCATCACTCTCCGGACGCACGATGTTTGGGCCGGCAGGGACGCCGGCCCCACCGGCTATGGGTAGGGCGGGCCTCCGTGCCGGCCCGGCGGAGCTCGCACGACCTGCGCCGCCCCGCGCTGCTGCACACAATGTTGCAATTTCACTCCCATCCAGACACCGCCGCATTGATACCATCCTTGCCTCACCCGTCGCCACCATGACGGCGTTCTACCAGAACCCTCCACGGGACATACCCACACATGACAGGTCCGCTGCTTATCGCTCTCTCGATCGTCGCCACCCTCATCAGCCTGGCCGCCACCGGACCGGGGTGGGTCCTGGCCGTGGCGGCGATGCTCGTCGGCAGCCTGTTTCATGCCTCGGTCACTCGACGCGCGATGGCATGCGTGCTGATCATCAGTCTCACCCATGCACTGACCACAGGCCCGCTGAGCGGCGCCGACCTGCCGCCTCTCTTCCTGATCGGATTCGTGCTGGCGCCCTTCGCCCTCGCCGTACTCACATTGTTCCAACCCCGGCGCACCGGTTCGTCCCAATAAACTTCCCGCGCGCCCTGCCCGAAAAGCCGCGCCGCGTGGTCCCTTCGACGCGCGCACCTGGCCTTCAGC
The DNA here is from genome assembly GCF_019656455.1 of Noviherbaspirillum aridicola. Classification (GTDB taxonomy): domain Bacteria; phylum Pseudomonadota; class Gammaproteobacteria; order Burkholderiales; family Burkholderiaceae_D; genus Noviherbaspirillum; species Noviherbaspirillum aridicola. The sequence goes on along the minus strand of NZ_BPMK01000008.1, from coordinate 164,801 downwards.
CGGAACCAAACACCTGCCGCCTGCAACCCACCGGACCGCAAACGCTTCTACAGGAGTAACACATGCCCCGTCCGATAGAAAGCGTAGCGCTTCAGCTTGCGACCCATGACGGCAAGACCGCTGCCGCAGCCAACCTGGACATCGCCATCGAAACGCTTGAACCCGAGGGAGAGGTACTGGCGGGATACGAGGACGTGTCGGCACGGCTGAAAGCGCTGCGGGCCCGCGTTCTCCCTCAGGTAGCTCGGCCGCCGGGAACCTGACGATCACCGGCTGAAAAAGGCGCGGCCTTCGGCGAACCCTGATCAGGCAGGCCGCGGCAAGCCGCGCTGGCCGTGCCGCGGCGGACGTGTCCTGAGCCGGGCTTGCAACCCTTCCCGCAGCTCCCTGATCTGGTCTGGCGGAATAGCGGCGCATCCGCCTATGTCGACGATCGCGAGCGAGGCGTAACTGGCGAATTTCGGCGCGGATGACAGTCTGGCGCAGCCTTGCAGCTGCACGGATCTCAGGTTTGGGTTATTGCTGAAATCAGGCCCTGCCTCAAGCGCAGTGCAATTGCTCAAATTCACCGAGACCAGCGCGGGATTGCTGCCGAAGTCCGGCGGCGCGGTCAGGTCGGCGCATGAACTCAGGTCGATGTCCTCGAGCTTCGGGTTGTCGCGGAAATCCAAAGGAACGACGGCCGCCGGGTTGCCCTTCAGTTTCAGGGACACCAGCCCGGGATTGCGTTCGAGGTTGAGCTGTGTGGTCAGTGCAACGCATCCGCTCAGGTCGAGCGATTTCAACGCAGCGTTGTTTTCGAGGTCTGGCGTGACGGTGATGGCCGGCGCATCCAGCTTGAGGATTTCGAGGTTTTCGAGGCACGACAGATCGGGGGCGGTCCTCAACTCACCGCATCCCCTGAGGTTCAGGATCGCGAGATGCTTGCATTCGCTGAAATCGGGCGGTTCGGTCAGCGCGCAGTGGCCGAGATCGACGAGCACGAGCTCCGGGTTGTTCCCGAACACAGGGGGTTGTTGCAGGAGCGGGCACATCTGTATCCGGACGTGCGCAAGCTTCGTGTTGCGGCTGAAGTCCGGAGGCACCGCGAGCTGCAAGCAGCGAGACAGAGTCACCTTTGCCAGTTCCGGCAGGCCTGAAAAGTCGGGCGCGCGGTTCATCTCCGTGGCATCGCCGATTTCGACTGATACCAGATTCGGGTTATCGCCGAAGACCGGGGGATCGAGCAGGTTCTGACAAGCCTGGAGCCTGACCGCGGTCAGCTCCCGGTACCCTCTCAGATCGGGCGGGGTTGTCACTTCCGGCCCGGCGAAACGGCAATGCCACTCGATCGCCGGGCAATGGTTTCCATGCGCGGCGCGCAGCGCCCCCAGAAACTGCTCCGTCGCGACGAGGTCCCGCTCTCCGGTCAGGAGCCGGAGATTGCGCAGCGTATTTCCTGGTGTTGCGGCTTTGGCGCGCAGCGCGGACAAAAAAGTTTGCACCTGAGCCGGCGAGAAGGCTTCCAGGTCAGCCTCGATGTGCGACGACCTGTCGACCACGGATTTCACGCGCGGCGCGAATTCATGCTCCGGCAGCGACGCGCAGCGTGCCAATGCGCCATTGGTATGCAGAAAGCCGCATTCGGCATTCTTCGCCGTCCGCAGCGAAGCGTAGTACATGTCGCGGAAGAAGCTGTTGATCAGGGGGATGCTGGCACGCGCGCGAAGCGCATGCCTTGCCTGATCCCGCGCCGCCCGCACGGGGTCGGCACTGGCTGCAGTGGAACGGATCGAGCCGGCATTGCCGCCGACATGCTCGATCACATTGAGCAGCGCCTCGTTCGGCAGATCCAGCAATTGCACGCGCGGCGCCGCCGGGGGCGCGATCGGTCTCGTCATGGCGATGCTCCTGATGTAGAGGGTGCTGGTGAAAGCGTGGGCATGAGTGCCCGCATGCCCGGCAGGAGTTCCAGTGCATATGCGGATGCAGCCCGGCAGGCCACCGAGGCGCGGCGCAGGGGCCGCTCCATCGTGCCCGGTATGGTGCCCCGGTCTAGCGTCCGCCGGAGACGTCGATGAACCCGCCGGTGGTGTACGACGACTGCTCCGACACCAGCCACATGATCGCGTGCGCGACTTCCAGCGCGTCGCCGCCACGGCGCATCGGTACGCTGTCCTTGATGCGGTCCACCCTGCCCGGCTCGCCGCCGCTGGCGTGGATCTCGGTGTAGATGACGCCCGGCCTCACCGCGTTGACGCGTATGCCTTCGGCCGCCACCTCCTTGGCCAGGCCGATCGTCATGCTGTCGATCGCGCCCTTGGATGCGGCGTAATCGACATACTCGTTCGGCGATCCGAGCCGCGCCGCCATCGAGGACACGTTCACGATCGCGCCGCCGATGCCGCCATGGCTGGTCGACATCCGGCGCACCGCTTCACGCGCGCAGAGGAAGCTGCCGATGACATTGGTGGCCAGCACCCGCTCGAGACGCCCGACATCCATCTGCTCGACCCGCATATGGTGCTCGAGGATGCCGGCATTGTTGACCAGCGCGGTCAGGGTGCCGAATTCACGGTCGGCGGTTTCGAACAGGCGCAGCACATCCGCCTCGCGCGAGACGTCGGCCTGCACCGCGATCGCCTCGCCGCCGCTGTTGCGTATCGCCGCAACCACCTCGTCCGCCTTGGCCGCCTGGCTTGCATAACTCAGGCAGACCGCATAGCCCTGCACCGCGGCGAGTTGAGCCGTCGCCGCGCCGATGCCGCGGCTGCCGCCGGTGAGTACCATGACCTTCTTGCTCATACGCCTCGCCCCTGAACCGGAATGGCGAGTATCTTAGCAATTCGGGCATTTTCCGGCAGACGGGGCGGCAAACGGCACGCGCTCTGCCAGCCGGCTAAAATCCACCGATGATCCAGACTCCCCTGCTCTCCGGCCTGGCGCCGGTGCTCGACGCACGCACCCGCATCCTGATCCTCGGCAGCTTTCCCGGCAACGCATCGCTGGCCGCCGGGCAGTACTACGCGCATCCCCGCAATCACTTCTGGCCGCTGCTGTCGGCGGTACTGGACGAAGACCTGGTCGGCCTGCCCTATGCGCAGCGCCTGGCGCGCCTGCTCGCGCACGGCGTCGGCCTGTGGGACGTGCTGGCGGCCTGCGCCAGGGAAGGCAGTCTCGACAGCGCGATCCGTCAGGCGCAGGCCAACCAGTTCGACCTCCTGCACGAGCGCTGCCCGCAGCTGCGCAAGGCTTGCTTCAATGGCAAGACATCGGGCAAGTTCGCGCCCCGGTTCGCAGCCGCGGGCTTCGACACCCTCGTGCTGCCCTCGTCTTCGCCGGCCAACGCCCGGTCCAGCTTCGGGCAGAAACTGGCTGAGTGGCGGAATATCCTTCTGTAGAATGGCGGAAACCAGCAGCGCCCGACCTTTCCATGCTCATCAAACGCAAGTCCATCGAAGCCCAGGCCAACCGCAAGGAAGGTCCCGGCAAGCCCGCCGCCAAGCCGCGCAAGCCCAGGTTCGCTCCGGTCACCCTGTCGGAAGAAAAAGGCGTGATCTACCTGCACTTCGGCACCGAATGGATACAGGGCGCGATGCGGGTGCGCAAGCCGAACTGGATCGAACTGGAGTACGCGCAGCAGATGATGGCCTGGATGCTGTTCATCGAGCAGCCGACCCATGTCGCCCAGCTCGGACTGGGCACCGGCGCGCTGACGAAATTCTGCTACCAGCAGTTCCCGCAGGCCCAGGTGACGGCGGTCGAACTCAACCCGTCGGTGGTCGCCGTGTGCCGCTCCATGTTCAGGCTGCCGCCCGACGACGACCGCCTGTCGGTGCGGGAAATGGACGCAATGGATTTCGTCACCGACCCGGCCAATCACGGCACGCTCGACGCGCTGCAGGTGGACCTCTATGACGCCACCGTGCGCGGCCCGGTGCTCGACACGCCGGAATTCTATGAAGCCTGCGCCGCCTGCCTCAAGCCGGAAGGCATCATGACCGTCAACCTGTTCGGCGAGCATGCCAGCTATCCGCGCAACTTCAAGGCCATCGGCTACGCCTTCGACGACGCCGTCTGCCTGGCGCCGGTGCATGAAGGGAATGTCGTCGTGCTCGCCTTCAGGACGAAGCGCGAGTTCGACTTCGCCGCGCTGCACGAGCGCGCCGAACGCATCACCGCCGCCACCAGGCTGCCCACCAGGTCCTGGGTCAACGGCATCAAGGCCTGGCACACCGCGCGCCAGAAAAAAGCAGGAGGATCATGAACGCCCGTCTCAGCCCCGCCACGCCCGCGACCGCGGCCGCCGCCCCCAGGCCGGCGCCGAAGAAGCTCGACCTCAATCAGATCTTCACCTGGCTGATGGCCGATGGCCTGCTCGACAAGGCCATTGCAAAGGCCAAGTACAACGAAGCCCAGGCCCTGCTGCGCAACGCCACCGTGGCCATGCATCCGCTGACGGCGGTCGCGCAATGCAAGCTGCAGGCGGCGCAGCCCCCGCACCGGCAGCTGACGCTGGACTCGCTGACGGAATGGCTGGCGGCCAGGGCGGGCCTGCCCTTCTTCCGCATCGATCCGCTGAAGATCGACTTCACCCGGGTCGCCGACGTCATGTCCGCGACCTACGCGAGCCGCTTCAACATCCTGCCGGTGGACCTGACGGCCACCGAGGTCGTGATCGCGACCACCGAGCCCTTCATTACCGAGTGGGAGCCGGAGATCGCCAAGATCACCCGCCGCAACGTGCAGCTGGTGGTCGCCAATCCGCTCGACATCGCGCAGTACACCTCCCAGTTCTTCACGCTCGCCAAGTCGATCAAGGGCGCCAACAAGACCGGCAACACCGACGTCTCGCTGCGCAACAACTTCGAGCAGCTGGTGGAACTGGGCAAGAGCAACAAGACGCTCGACGCCAACGACCAGCACATCGTCAACATCGTCGACTGGCTGTGGCAGTACGCCTTCGAGCAGCGCGCATCGGACATCCACCTCGAGCCCAAGCGCGACCTCGGCGCGATCCGCTTCCGCATCGACGGCATCCTGCACCAGGTCTACCAGGTGCCGATCGCGGTGATGATCGCCATGACCGCGCGCATCAAGCTACTCGGCCGCATGGACGTGATCGAGAAGCGGCGTCCCCAGGACGGACGCATCAAGACGCTGACCGCCGGCGGGCAGGAAATCGAGCTGCGCCTGTCGACCCTGCCGACCGCCTTCGGCGAGAAGCTGGTGATGCGCATCTTCGATCCGGAAGTGGTGGTCAAGACCCTGCCCGAGCTGGGCTTTCCGCCCGACGACGCGCGCCGCTGGGACGAGCTGACGAGGCGGGCGCACGGCATCATCCTCGTCACCGGCCCCACCGGCTCCGGCAAGACCACCACGCTCTACACCACGCTCAAGGCGCTCGCCACGTCGGAGGTGAACGTCTGCACGGTGGAAGACCCGATCGAAATGGTGGAAGCCTCGTTCAACCAGATGCAGGTTCAGCACGGCATCGACCTGTCCTTCGCCGACGGCGTGCGCGCCCTGATGCGGCAGGACCCGGACATCATCATGGTCGGCGAGATCCGCGACCTCGAAACCGCCGAGATGGCGATTCAGGCGGCGCTCACCGGCCACCTGGTGCTCTCCACCCTGCATACCAACGACGCGCCGTCCGCGGTGATGCGGCTGCTCGAACTCGGCGTGCCCTACTACCTGCTCGAGACCACGCTGATCGGCATCATGGCCCAGCGCCTGGTACGCACGCTCTGCCCCGACTGCAAGCAGCCCGGCGGCGAACTGCTCGACGAGACCTGGGCCGCGCTGTCCGAGGGCCGGCCGCTGCCCAGGCCCGCCACCGTCTACCGCCCGATCGGCTGCCCGGAATGCCGCCAGACCGGCTACCGCGGCCGCACCGGCCTGTACGAGCTGCTCACCGTGAGCCAGCCCTTCGCCAGGCTGATCAAGGAAGAAACCGACATCCACGCGCTGCGCGCGCAGAGCATCGAGGATGGCATGAAGCCGCTGCGCATCGCCGGCGCCCTCAAGATCGCCGAAGGCGTAACCACGGCCGAAGAAGTGCTCAAGGCCACCTCGGCGATCAACCAGTAGCCGTCGCCACTGGCCGCCCGCCGCTTCAGTGAAGCGTGACGGGCGGATGCCAGACGACGTCCGAATTGTCGTCCAGCCATTCCAGCACCGGGTCGCAGACTTCGTCGGTCGGGTCGTACACATCGTGCTTCGACGACACCAGCAGTTCAAGGTCGAAGCCGGCCGTCGTGTTGCGCGTGATGACCATGCCGATCAGGGTCTTGTCTTCCCGCGTCATGATGCCCCACATGCGGCACGCCCCGCGCTCGCCGTCCGCCTCGATCCGGCGCGCGAGCTGGATCGCGTCTTCCGGCGGCCTGTCCCGGAGCGCCGGGACCTTGGCCACGAGCGACTCGTCCCGCAGCAGGTACTCGGCCAGCTGGCGCGCCACGATCGGCGCCAGCGGATACAGCGCGAAACGCGCCGTTTCAAACATCGGAGCAGTACTCGAATTCGCATCCTTCATTTTTGCGCCCCGGTCCGTGAAATGCCCGTGAGTGGCGCGGTAACAAAAATAGTTCGGATCGGGAAATGACCGGGGCCGGCCTGCGGCCTGCGTCCGCCTCCGCGCGCCGGGACGACGCATCCCGGGAAGGATCGGGGCGCTCGATGCCTCGGCGGAACCGGCCGCCAATCCGTAACTATCGGAAGGGGCTTCCTTTCTCTTGCAATCGCCGCTATAATCTTTGGCTTCGTTGGGTCGTTAGCTCAGTTGGTAGAGCAGCGGACTCTTAATCCGTAGGTCGAGTGTTCGAGCCACTCACGACCCACCAGCGAATTCAGGGCGGCTGCATCTTACGGTGCAGCCGCCTTTCTGTTTTGGGCGCGACATCCTTCTCGAGCCGTCACACTGCGCCGTTCGGACGGCCCGGAAGGAACAGAAGCCGCCGATTTCTCCACCCACTGAAGATCAGGCCGGATTACCGTGGGGGAGTCAGGATCATGAGTTGCAGAGTCGGTTCTTCTGGTGGAACGGAACATACCTACCACAGCCATGGCGGCGGCAAGCCCCAAACGGGAAATTCGCCGGGCGCCACCACCGATGAATGGGATATCGATGGCGGGTCTCGCGACGGCGGCGGCGCCGTCTCCGGTTCCGGCACGCCGGATGGCTCGGGCTTCAATGCCGGCCCCAATGGCGGCCTCACGCCCTGGAAGAAGGGCATCGACGATGCCGCCTATATCTCGGGAATCGACCCCAACCTGATCGGCGGGCAGGTATGGGCGGAGTCGCGCGGCAGGCCGAACACCGTCACCACCAATATCGACGGCACCTCGGATGTCGGGCTGATGCAGATCAGCCAGGAGCGCTGGCTCAACGACATCGTGCCGAACCTCACACCCGAGCAGCGGCAGCGCATCAAGGAGCGCACCGGCAAGGATGCCACCGAACTGAACATGAACGACCCGGAGGAAAACCTCATCGGCGGCGCACTGGAGCTTCAGAACTGGATCCGCCAGAAAGGCAGCGTCGAGGAAGCCCTGCGGTTCTATGTGTCCGGCGGCGTCCCCGGCGTCGGCAGCCCGACCTATGTCTCGGATGTACTGAACTTCCAGAGCATCCTCTCGCGCGGGGGATCGTTGCCGCCCTGAGCCGGTTCCTGCATCCCGTGCACGCCGCCCCGTCGCCGCTCGACAAATTCATCGCGGCGCTGGCACTTGGCCTGCCGGCGGCTGTCCTATCCGGGCCGGTCGCGGATTCGCCGCATTGCCGTTTCAGGAGCGCCGATGTACGCCATTCTCGAGCTGTCCCCCGCCGCGCGCGAGCGCCTGCTCCAGGCGGTGCCGCCGGCGCTGCCCGTCGTGGTCTGCGATCACGTCACGCTTTATGACGGCCCGGACGACGAGGACAAGCGCCGGCGTCTTGAGCGCGACTTCGGCAGCGGATGGGAGGCGGTGGGCATCGCGCGCAGCGACGACGTGCTTGCGCTGGTCGTCGCGCACGACGGCGGCACCGTGCGCGAGATCTACGATGGCGGGACCTTCCATTGCACTCACAGCCTGGCCGCCGGGCACGACGCGATCGAATCGAACGAGGTGATCGCGCGTCATGGCTGGGCCCCGCTTCCCGCGCCGATTCCCCTCGACGGAAAGCTCAGCCTCCGCTGATCCTCCCGTGCATTGGCGTGCGGCATTTCCCGCTGCGGAGCGGCGCGTTTGCCAGTGTGAAGGAACATTTTCCTGCTTCCGCCCCTCGAAACTTTCTTTCCGAAGTAATAAGAGGAACACGATATGAGTGCAACCTGGATTGTTTCAGCGAATGCAAGCCGGGCGCGGATCTTCGCGCAGGAAGACGCTTCCTCGGGGCTGCAGGAAGTGCAGGACATGATCAACGATGCGGCCCGGCTGCGCATGGTCGAGCATGAGTCGGAGACCGACAAGTACGGCCCGACCGCGGGCACCAAGAGCATGCACAACACCGGCGGCGCGGTGCCGAACAAGCAGTACGAGCCCAACATGACGCCGGACAAGCACGCGGCCGAGCTGTTCGCGCGCGATCTGAACAAGTTCCTGCTGGAGGCGCACCGCGACGGGCGCTTCGACCAGCTCGCGCTGGTGATCTCGCCGAAATTCCTCGGCGCGGTGCGGCAGCTGCTCGACCAGGAGCTGGAATCCGCGGTCAAGCTGGAGATCAACAAGGACTACACGCACTTCAGCGGACAGGAGCTGCTGGACCAGCTCCGGCAGCATGGCCTGAAGCACTGAGGCCACTCGACCGGCAGGCGCCTGGAACCCATCGTTCCGCTCGCCTGCCCTGTCTCTTCCCGCAGCGCAGCGCTCACCCTTCCCGTATCGCGTTCACCTCGAGGTATTCCGCCTCGACGTGCGTGGTCCCGTCCGTGGCCAGATTGTTGGCACGCCACAGCTGTTCCAGGTCGCGCAGCAATGCCTGCTGTCCCTGCGGATCGAGCGCCGCCCTGGCGCGCACCGTCGGGCCATAATAGGTGCAGAAGAACTCGACCACCTCGGCGGGCGGGAACGGGTAGACCATCGGATAGCGGCGCTTCGTCAACTGGAGGCTGCGGGTGCCGCGTCCCAGACGCTCGCGCACGGTGGCTTCATCGCCCCATTTCGGCGGCGGCGTCATCAGGGGCGGCGGCGGCACATGCCTGCCGATGATCTTGAACATCTGGCCGACATGCCCCTCGGGGGTCCAGTTGGCCATCGCGATGCGGCCGCCGGGACGGCACACCCGCAGCAGTTCGGCCGCCACCAGCTCCGGCCGCGGCGCGAACATGGCGCCGATCAGGCTGACCACGATGTCGAACGAGGCATCGGCGAACGGCAGCGCCTCGGCATCGCCCTCTTCGAATTGCACGTCCAGGCCTTCCGTCCGGGCACGTTCCCTTGCCTGCGCGATCAGGTTGGCCGCGATATCGACACCCGTGACCCTGACCCCGGCGCGGGCGGCGGGGATCGCGATCTGCCCGGCGCCGCAGGCGACATCGAGCATCTTCGTGCCCGGCGGGATTGCCAGCCGTTCCAGGAAGTCGAGCGCCCCGGGCTCGAGATACTTCGCGAAGTGGCCGTAGTCCCCCGACATCCAGGTCGCCTTCAGCTTGTCCTTCAGTGCTTGCATTTCGGCAGTTGATTCCATCATTGCAGTGTCCGTACTCATCTCATCCTCCTTCTGATGTGGGTAAAGGCAGCGTCAGGCTGCGCTTGCCCGCCCCTCGCGTCCAGTCCAGAATCTGAAGTCTTTTCTCCCGCGCGAGGAGGTCGCGATGGACGAGAGCTATGGACAGTTCTGTACGGTGGCGCGCGGCGCGGAAGTGCTGTGCAGCAGGTGGACGCCGTTGGTGGTGCGGGAGCTTTTGTGCGGCAGCAAGCGCTTCAACGATCTGCGGCGCGGCGTGCCGCGCATGTCGACCAGCCTGCTGGCGGAGCGCCTGCGGCAGCTGGAGACGGTAGGCATCGTGCGCCGGCATGCGGCCGGCAAGGTCTGGGAGTACAGCCTGACCGATGCCGGCGAAGAGCTGCGGCCGATCATCATGGCGCTCGGCCATTGGGGCGCGCGCTGGGTCGGCAGCGACCTGCGCGACGATGAACTCGATGTGACGCTGCTGATGTGGGACGTGCGGCGCTCGGTGCGCCTGGAAGCGTTTCCTCCGCGGCCGGTGGTGGTCAACTTCCGTTTCCATGATGCGCGCGAAGGGGAAAGGCTGTGGTGGCTGGTGGTGGAAGACGGCTGCGCCGACCTGTGCCGCGAAGACCCGGGACGCGAAGTGACGCTGCTCGTGCATTCGAGCGTGCGCGCGCTGACCGAGATATGGCGCGGCGATACCACGCCGCAGGAAGCGCTGCGCTCGGGCAAGCTCCGCATCGAAGGGCCTGGCCACGAGGCCCGAAGCTTCTGGGCCTGGCTCGGCACGGGAACGTTCGCGCAGACGCGGCAGCAGGCGCGCGCGCAGGGCATGGGGGTGGCGCTGCATTGAAGTCGTGCGGCCTGGCCGGCGTCCCTGTTGGCACGGCGGAGGTGGCGCAATCGGGCTCGCTGGACAAAGCGCGTGGTGCGATCATTCTCCGGACGACCGCCAGCTACGCCGGCACGGAGGCCGGCGCTATCTGTTTCGCAGGACTGTGATCCATGACAGTAGGGCCGGCGTCCCTGCCGGCCCAGCGGAGGTGGCGCAATCGGCTTCGCTCGACAAACGCGCCGCGCCATCATTCTCCGGACAACCGCCAGCTACGCCGGCACGGAGGCCGGCGCCACCTTTTTCGCAGGACTGTGATCCATGACAGTAGGGCCGGCGTCCCTGCCGGCCCGGAGGTCGCGCAATCGGCTTCGCTCGACAAAGCGCGCGGATTCATCATTCTCCGGACAACCGCCAGTTACGCCGGCACGGAGGCCGGCGCTACCTTTTTCGCAGGGCTGTGATCCATGACAGTAGGGCCGGCGTCCCTGCCGGCCGGCGGAGGTGGCGCAATCGGCTTCGCTCGACAAACGCGCCGCGCCATCATTCTCCGGACGACCGCCAGCTACGCCGGCACGGAGGCCGACGCCACCTTTTTCGTAGGACGTCGATAATTTTTTCGCAGGACGGCGATCAATGACAGTAGGGCCGGCGTCCCTGCCGGCCCAGCGGAGGTAGTGCAATCGGCTTCGCTGGACAAAACGAGTCGAGGCATCATTCTCCGGACAACCGCCAGTTACGCCGGCACGGAGGCCGGCGCTACCTTTTTCGTAGGACTGTGATCCATGAGAGTAGGGCCGGCGTCCCTGCCGGCCGGCGGAGGTGGCGCAATCGGCTTCGCTGGACAAACGCGCCGCGCCATCATTCTCCGGACGACCGCCAGCTACGCCGGCACGGAGGCCGGCGCCACCTTTTTCGTTGAACGACGTCTGTGCAGGCCAGCATCTCCCGCATGAGCCGGCGGCGGATCACACCAACCCATCAAACACAATCACATCCACCATCTCTCCAGGCTGCACCGTCCCCTGCCCGTCGCCGAGCACGACCATGCAGTTGGCCTCGACCATGGAACGCAGGATGCCGGAGCCCTGGGAACCGGTGATGCGTACCCGCTGCACGCCGTCGTCGTCGACCGAGAGAATGCCGCGCTGGTATTCGGTGCGGCCCGGCTTCTTGCGGATCGCGTTCGCGGAGGCGACCTTCATCAGCGGCAGCCGTGCTTCTTCCGCGCCCATCATGCGCAGCAGCGCGTTGCGGACGAAGAAGTAGAAGGTGACCATCACCGCGACAGGGTTGCCGGGCAGGCCGAACAGGTAGGCGCTCCTGCCGTTGGAGGCAATGCGGCCGAAGGCCATCGGTCGGCCGGGACGCATGCCGATCTTCCAGAAGGTGACGTCGCCCAGCGTGGCCATCATCTGCTTGGTGTAGTCGGCTTCGCCGACGGAGACGCCGCCGGTGGTGATGACGGCGTCGGCGTTCTCGCAGGCGGTGCGGAAAGCGGCTTCGAGCGTGGCCGGATCGTCCTTGACCACGCCCATGTCGATCAGCTCGCAGCCGAGGCGGGTGAGCATCCCGTGAAGCGTGTAGCGGTTGCTGTCGTAGACGCTGCCGGCGTCGAGCGGCTCGCCGATGGAGCGCAGTTCGTCGCCGGTGGAGAAGAAGGCGACCCGCAGGCGGCGCTGCACCGGCACCTCGGCGATGCCGAGCGATGCCAGCAGGCCGAGGTCGGCCGGGCGCACCACCCTGCCCTTGCGGAGCGCCGGCGTGCCGGACTTCAGGTCCTCGCCGCGCAGACGCCGGTTGTCGCCGGGGCGGACCGCGCCGGCGGGAACGGTCACCGCGTCGGCGCTGGCGTCGCGCGTGAATTCCTGCGGAATCACCGTGTCGCAGTTGGCCGGCATCGGCGCGCCGGTCATGATGCGCACGCATTCGCCCGCGCCGACCGCGCCTTCATGGCGGGCGCCGGCATGGATGGTGGCGACGACCTTCAGCCTGAGGTCGCGCGCGGGATCGAGCGCCGCGCCGTCGAAGGCATAGCCGTCCATCGCGGAATTGTCGTGCTGGGGCACGTCGATGGTCGAGATGATGTCGTCGGCCAGCACGCGGCCGAGCGCGCTGCGCAGCGCCACTTTTTCTACCGCATGGATGGGCGTGACGAATTCGCGGATGATCTGCTGCGCCCGGACGACCGGGAGTGCGTCCGGATCATAGTCGGACAGGCAGCTGATGACGTCGGAGAGAGTGCTCATGTGAACCTTGGTCAGGATTGCTCGAAGCGGCGCAGGTCGTCGACGGTGTTGATATTGCGGAAAGCGTCGGCATCGTCGAACAGCACCTCGACGAAACGCAGCGAGCGATACCACTTGTCGATCTTGCGGCCGCCGTCCTGCAGGAAGGCGTTCAGGCTCGGCAGCACGCTGCTCTTCATCAGGCAGAACACCGGCTGCGGCTGGCGCCTGCCTTCCTCTTCGGTCACCGCGACCGCGAGCTCGGCCTCCGCCGCCGCGAGCGCCTCGCCGAGACGTTCGGCGAGATCGGCCGGCAGGAACGGCGAATCGCAGGGGGCGGTCAGCAGGTAGCCGGTTTCGCAGTGGGTGAGTCCGGTCTGCAGGCCGGCGAGCGGCCCTTCGAAACCGCCGAGCTGGTCGGGCCACACCGGAAAGCCGAAGCCTTCGTACGGGCCGATGTTCTGGTTGGCGTTGATGATGATTTCGCCAACCTGGGGCTGCAGCCGCATGATGACGTGCATGACCATCGGACCGCCGCGGAAGTTTTGCAGGCCCTTGTCGACCGTGCCCATGCGGGTGCCGCGGCCGCCGGCGAGGATCAGGCCGGTGATTTCTGAAGAAGGGATCGTCATTGTTCGTTGGTTGCGGGTAATATTGCGGCCTCGCCGGCGAGGCCGGGCGGGACCGCACGAATTGTATGTCCGTGCGGCGCGGCTTGTCGAATCGGCCAGCAGGCTTGCTGCCCGCCGTCAAGCGCCGTCCTTTGCCGACGGCAAAGGAAAGACATGCAGGTCCGCGCTTTTTGGCGCACTATTACGAACACACCCGCAACCTCGCTTGCGAATACTTCAGCCACCCATCAGTAACAGGTAGCCGCGCATCAGATGGAGACAGAATCCCTCAGGCTTGCAGTGGTCATGCGGCGCACGCCGCTGAACAACCGCTGGCAGCCCTATCAATGGAAGCCGGTCGAGATCACCGCCGACGAATTGCTGGCCGGCGTGGAACGCCGCTGCCTGCGCAGCGACGAGGCCGACACCCGCTGGCTGTTCGGCGGCTTCGAGGTCAAGCTTTACCGCGACGAGGCGGAAGGCTATTTCCTCAACACCGGCTCGCCCGAACCTTGCTGGTTCGTCATGTGGCGCCTTGAAGACATCGACGGCGCCGAAGTGGCGGTGCCGAAGACGGTGACGCTCTCCTACAACGAAGCCGCGCGCCTGATGGATGGCGGCGAACAGGTCGACACGCTGCCCGCATCGCCCGCGGTCGTCGGGCGGCTGCAGGCTTTCGTGCAGGAATACTATCGTCCCGAGCCGAAGAAGAAGCGGCGCAAGCCTTCCTTCGAGGGCGGCGCCGGCGTCGAGCAGATGGCGCGCGCGGAAGGAGATCGCCATGGAAGCTGAAAGTTTTTTCGCGCGCTGGGAAAAGCGCAATGCGGAAAAGCGGGCAGCCGAGGCGCAGCAGCCGGAGGCCGCGCAGCCAGCCCAGCCCGCGGCGGAGGAAACGCCCCGCCCTCCGCCGACGCTGGAAGACGTTGCCGGACTGACACCGGACTCCGACTTCAAGCCCTTTGTCGCGCGCGGCGTGGATGAGAACGTGCGGCGCTCGGCGATGAAGAAGCTGTTCGCCGATCCCCATTTCAACGTGATGGATGGCCTCGACATCTATATCGAGGATTACAACAAGTTCGAACCTATCCCGGCCCAGGTCCTCGGCGCGCTCAACCATGCCCAGGCCCTGCTCGACCCGCTCAGGCAGCTCCAGCATCCGGTGATGCGGCTGATCGATTCGCTGGCCGCGGCCGGCGACGACGCCGGCCAGGCGCTGCCGGCGGACGAGACCGGGGAACAGGACGACACCCAGGAACAGGCTCCGCCGCAGGCGGACGATGGCGGCGCCGAAAACGCGCCGCCGCAGACGGAAGGACAGCAGGACAATGACCACCCGATTTAAGGTTTGCGATTGCAACCACACCATGCCGCTCGATGCAGCCGCGGGGGAAACCCTCGGCCGCGCGCTCGGCACCGACGCGCTCAAGCCGGCCTCGCAACTCTGCAGGCGCGAAGTCGGCCAGTATCTCGACATGCTGGACAGCCCCGCGCAGGCGGTGGTCGCCTGCACGCAGGAGCGCGCGCTGTTCGCCGAGCTGGCGGAACAGAAGCAGGCGGTGGCGCCCATCCGTTTCGTCAACATCCGCGAGACCGGCGGCTGGGGCGCACAGGCCCGGCAGGCGGTGCCGAAGATGGCGGCGCTGCTGGCCGCCGCCGCCCTGCCCGATCCGGAACCCGTGCCCGAGGTGGAATACCGCTCCGGCGGCAATGTGCTGCTTGTCGGTCCGTCCGAGCGCGTGCTGCCCTGGGCCAGGCGCCTGTCGGCGCAGCTCGACGTGAGCATCCTGCTCACCTCCGGCCACGGCGGCGAGCCGCTGATGGAACGCCGCTTCCCGACCTATTCCGGCGACCGCATCCGCATCGACGGCTGGCTCGGCGCCTTCAAGGTGCAGTGGCGGCAGGCCAACCCGATCGACCTGGAACTCTGCACCCGCTGCAACGCCTGCATCGAGGCCTGCCCGGAAAACGCGATCGATCTGAGCTACCAGATCAATCTGGACGCCTGCCGCGACCATCGCGACTGCGTGAAGGCCTGCGGCGCCATCGGCGCCATCGACTTCACGCGCGAAGCGACGCAGCGCGAAGCGGCCTTCGACCTGATCTTCGACCTGTCCGACGAGCCGCTGATCAAGCTGCACCAGCCGCCGCAGGGTTATTTCGCGCCCGGCGCCGACCTGCTGAAGCAGGCCGAGCAGTCGCTGCAGCTGACGCAGATGGTCGGCGAGTTCACCAAGCCGAAGTTCTTCGTCTACAAGGACAAGCTCTGCGCGCACAGCCGCAACAAGAAGACCGGCTGCACCGCCTGCATCGACATCTGCTCCACCGCCGCCATCAGCAGCGACGGCGACCGCGTCAAGGTCAATCCCAACCTGTGCATGGGCTGCGGCGCCTGCACCACGGTCTGCCCGTCCGGCGCGATGGGCTACGCCTATCCGCGCCCGGCCGACCTCGGCCTGCGCGTCAAGACCATGCTGGGCGCCTATGCAAAGGCGGGCGGAAGCCAGCCGGCGCTGCTGCTGCACAGCCAGGAACAGGGCGGCGCGCTGATCGAACAGCTCGGCCGTCTCGCCGGCAGCCGCGCGGCGCAGGGACTGCCGGCGCGCGTCATGCCGGTGGCGCTGCACCATTCCGCCGCCGCCGGCATCGATGTCTGGCTGTCGGCGATCGCCTGGGGCGCGAGCAATGTCCTGATCCTGTCGACCGGCGACGAGGCGCCGCAGTACCTGGAAGCGCTGGAAGCGCAGATCGACCTGGCGCAGACCATCCTGTCGGCGCTCGGCTACGAAGGCAAGCACTTGCTACTGCTGCGCGCGCAGGATGCGCTCGAGCTGGACGTCGAGTTGCGCCGCGCGCAGCCGGCGGCCGTGCCGTCGCAACCGGGCACCTTCAACATCGCCGCCGAGAAGCGCAATACGCTCGACTTCGTGTTCGACCACCTGCTCAGGCACGCGCCGACGCCGAGCGCCGAGATCCCGCTGCCGGCCCATGCGCCGTTCGGCGCGGTCACGGTCAACACCTCGGCCTGCACGCTGTGCATGTCCTGCGTCGGCGCCTGCCCGGAAAAGGCCCTGCTCGACAACCCCGACCGTCCGCAGCTGCGCTTCATCGAAAAGAACTGCGTGCAGTGCGGGCTGTGCGCCACCACCTGCCCGGAAAACGCGATCACGCTCACGCCGCGCCTGCTGCTCGACGCCCGCGCGAAGGAAAGGGTGGTGCTCAATGAAACCCAGCCCTTCCACTGCATCCGCTGCAACAAGCCCTTCGGCACCCTGCAGATGGTGGAAAACATGCTCGGCAAGCTGGCCGGCCACGGCGCCTTCGCCGGCCATCTCGACCGCATCAAGATGTGCGGTGACTGCCGCGTGATCGACATGATGCAGGGCGGCCGCGAAGCCAGCATTCTCGATCTCAAGCGTTAAGCGTTAAAACTGGATAAAAACACCATGACCACACCCGGCACTTCCCATGTGATGAAGTTTCAGGCGCCCGACAACGGCGAGGAAACCGCGCGCGCCGACCTGTACGGCCTGCTCGCCCAACTGTTCTACGCGCCCCCGGGCGACGACCTGCTGGCCATGATCGCCGACTACCCGTCCAACGGCGACGGCGTGCTGCAGCAGGCCTGGAACGAACTCGGCGAGGCGTGCAAGGAAACCGATGCGCAGAAGACGCGCGACGAGTATGAACACCTGTTCATCGGCGTCGGCAAGCCGGAGCTGATGCTGTACGCCTCCTACTACCTGTCGGGCTTTCTGATGGAGAAGCCGCTCGCCGCGCTGCGCGACGACCTGGCCGCGCTCGGGCTGGCGCGCAGCGACGCCATGCCGGAGAGCGAGGATCACTTCGCCGCCCTGTGCGAAGTGATGCGCTACCTGATCACCTCCGATGATGCGGCGCACAGCAGCCTGGCGATGCAGAAGCAGTTCTTCCAGACGCATCTGCAGACCTGGGCCGGCGACATGTGCGACGCGGTGATGCAGCATCCGCAGGCCGTCTTTTATTCAAAGGTTGCACAACTGGCAAAACAGTTCCTCGAGGTCGAGGCGCAGGCGTTTGAGATGGCTTAAGAGTCCGCGCGCGCCTCGCTGTGCAGGCGCGCGGACCTGCACTACTCTAACTGTAGTGATCGGCCGGCGTCGCCGGCGATCCGCTGTGGTTTGCAATACCCGGTTCGCTGAAAAGTTTTCATCCGTTCGTGAATTTTCTGGCGCTAAGTAAAGCCCGCAATATGAATAGGGGCTCATATGTGCTACCTTGATAGTTGTTTTGAAGCATTAAAGAGCAGCGCGTGAAATTCTTAAAGTTTGAACAACAAACAATCAGTGCAGGACAACCTGCCAAGGAGACAACCATGGCCGAGCAGTCCAAGATCAAGCGGCGGACCTTCTTCGCCGCGCTCGGCGGAGCCGCAGCAGCGGGCGTCGCCGCCAAGATCGCCACCCAGACGAAGCTTCCTGTCGCCGAAGCCACTCCCGAGCCCGAGGGCAAGGGTTACCGGCTCTCCGAGCACATCAAGAAGTACTACCGTACCACCACCATCTGACCGTTCCCGGAGATGACCATGCTGTTAACCCGTAAAGGGCAGACAGGGCAGCGCTCGCCCGATCGTTTTGCCGCCAGCCTCGCCGACAGCCTGTCGCGCGCATTGCCGACGATGGACCGTCGCACCTTCCTCAAGCGTTCCGGGATCGGCATCGGTGCCGGCATCGCCGCATCGCAGCTCAATCTGATCCGCAAGGCGCAGGCCGCCGAAGGCGCGGGCGCCGGCAACGGCAAGATCGAGGTGCGGCGCACGGTGTGCACCCACTGCTCGGTCGGCTGCGCCGTCGATGCGATCGTCGAGAACGGCGTCTGGGTCCGCCAGGAGCCGGTGTTCGATTCGCCCATCAACATGGGCGCGCACTGCGCCAAGGGCGCCGCGCTGCGCGAGCACGGCCACGGCGAATACCGCCTCAAGTACCCGATGAAGCTCGTCAACGGCAAGTACCAGCGCATCAGCTGGGACCAGGCCCTCAACGAGATCTCGGCCAAGATGCTGGACCTGAAGAAGGCCAACGGCCCGGATTCGATGTTCTTCGTCGGCTCCTCCAAGCACAACAACGAACAGGCGATGTTGCTGCGCAAGTTCGTCTCCTTCTTCGGCACCAACAACACCGACCACCAGGCCCGCATCTGCCACTCGACCACCGTCGCGGGCGTCGCCAACACCTGGGGCTACGGTGCGATGACCAACAGCTACAACGATATGCAGAACGCCAAGGCGGTCATGTATATCGGCTCCAACGCGGCGGAAGCGCATCCGGTGTCGATGCTGCACATGCTGCACGCGAAGGAAAACGGCACCAAGATGATCGTGGTCGATCCGCGCTACACGCGCACGGCCGCCAAGTCCGACCAGTACATCCGCATCCGTTCCGGTTCCGACATCCCCTACCTGTACGGGATGCTGTACCACATCTTCAGGAACGGCTGGGAAGACAAGAAGTACATCAACGATCGCGTCTATGGCATGGACAAGATCCGCGAAGAAGTCATGAAGTGGACCCCGGACCGCGTCGAGGAAGCCTGCGGCGTGCCGGAAGCGGAAGTCTTCAAGGCCGCCGAGACGATGGCCAAGAACCGTCCGTCCACCATCGTCTGGTGCATGGGCCAGACCCAGCACACCATCGGCAATGCGATGGTGCGCGCGTCCTGCCTGCTGCAGCTCGCGCTCGGCAACGTCGGCGTGTCCGGCGGCGGCACCAACATCTTCCGCGGCCACGACAACGTGCAGGGCGCGACCGACGTCGGCCCCAACCCCGACTCCCTGCCCGGCTACTACGGCCTGGCCACCGGCTCCTGGAAGCACTGGGCGACGGTGTGGGGCGTGGACTATGAGTGGATCAAGAAGCAGTACGCCTCGCAGGCGATGATGGAAAAGTCCGGCATCACCGTCTCGCGCTGGATCGACGGCGTGCTGGAAAAGAACGAGCTGATCGACCAGGACAGCAACATCAAGGGCGTGGTGTTCTGGGGCCATGCGCCGAACTCGCAGACCCGCGGCCTGGAAATGAAGAAGGCGCTGGACAAGCTCGACCTGCTGGTGGTGATCGATCCCTACCCGTCCGCCACCGCGGCGATGGCGGCGATGAAGGTCGACGGCCAGGAACTCAATCCCAACCGCGCGGTGTACCTGCTGCCGGCGGCGACCCAGTTCGAGACCTCCGGCTCGGTGACGGCGTCGAACCGTTCGATCCAGTGGCGTGAAAAAGTGATCGAGCCGCTGTTCGAATCGCGCACCGACCACATGATCATGTACCAGCTGGCCGAGAAGCTCGGCTTCGCCAAGGAACTGGTCGCCAAGGTCAAGATGGTGCCCGGCAAGGGCGGCATGATGGAACCTGAGGTGGAGTCCCTGCTGCGCGAAATCAATCGCGGCACCTGGACCATCGGCTACACCGGCCAGTCGCCCGAGCGACTCAAGGCCCACATGCGCAACATGCACATGTTCGACGTGAAGACGCTCAAGTGCAAGGGCGGCAAGGACCCGGTCACCGGCTATGACATGACCGGCGACTACTTCGGCCTGCCCTGGCCGTGCTTCGGCACGCCGGAGCTCAAGCATCCCGGTTCGCCCAACCTGTACGACAACAGCAAGCACGTGATGGACGGCGGCGGCTGCTTCCGCGCCAACTTCGGCGTGGAGCGCGACGGCGTCTCGCTGCTGGCCGAGGACGGCTCGCACAGCGTCGGTTCCGACATCACCACCGGCTATCCGGAGTTCGACCATGTCCTGCTCAAGAAGCTGGGCTGGTGGGACGACCTGACCGAGGAAGAAAAGAAACTGGCCGAGGGCAAGAACTGGAAGACCGACCTTTCCGGCGGCATCCAGCGCGTCTGCATGAAGGTGCACGGCGTTCACCCGTTCGGCAACGCCAAGGCGCGCGCCGTGGTGTGGAACTTCCCGGATCCGGTGCCTCAGCATCGCGAACCGCTGTACGGCACCAAGCCCGAGCTGGCCGCGAAGTACCCGACGCACGACGACAAGATGGCCTTCTGGCGTCTGCCCACCCTCTACAAGACGGTGCAGCAGAAGAACATCGAGACCAAGATGTACGAAAAATTCCCGATCATCCTCACCTCCGGCCGTCTGGTGGAGTACGAGGGCGGCGGCGAAGAGACGCGTTCCAATCCGTGGCTGGCCGAGCTGCAGCAGGACGCCTTCGTGGAGATCAATCCCGAGGCAGCCCGCGCGCGCGGCATCCGCAACGGCGAGTACGTGATCGTCTCGACCCCGACCGGGGCGCGCATCAAGGTCAAGGCACTGGTCACCCCGCGCGTGGCGCCGGATACCGCGTTCATTCCGTTCCACTTCTCCGGCTGGTGGCAGGGCAAGGACATGCTCGAGTACTACCCGGAAGGTGCGGCGCCGGTGGTGCGCGGCGAAGCGGTCAACACCGCCACGACCTACGGCTACGACTCGGTGACCATGATGCAGGAAACCAAGACGACCATCTGCAATATCGAACGCATCAGCGCCTGAACCGGAGATAGCCATGGCAAGAATGAAATTCATCTGCGACTCGGAGCGCTGCATTGAGTGCAACAGCTGCGCGACCGCGTGCAAAAACGAAAATGAAGTGCCCTGGGGCGTCAACCGGCGCCGCGTGGTCACCATCAACGACGGCGTGATCGGCCAGGAAAAGACCATCTCGGTGGCCTGCATGCACTGCTCCGACGCGCCCTGCATGGCGGTGTGCCCGGTCGACTGCTTCTACAAGACCGATGAAGGCGTCGTGCTGCACAACAAGGATGCCTGCATCGGCTGCGGCTACTGCTCCTACGCCTGCCCGTTCGGCGCGCCGCAGTTCCCGTCCTCCGGCACCTTCGGCCTGCGCGGCAAGATGGACAAGTGCACCTTCTGCGCCGGCGGCCCGGAAGAAAACGGTTCCAAGGCCGAGTTCGAAAAGTATGGCCGCAACCGCCTGTCCGAAGGCAAGCTGCCGGCCTGCGCCGAGATGTGCTCGACCAAGGCGCTGCTGGCCGGCGACGGCGACGTGGTGGCGGACATCTTCCGCACCCGCGTCATCCACCGCGGCAAGGGCAGCGAAGTCTGGGGCTGGGGCACGGCCTACGGCCAGCCGCCGCAGCAGCAATCCAAGGCACCGGAAGGGAAAAAGTCATGAAGCGCGCAATGATGCTGGGCGCCTGCGCCCTGCTGCTGTCCGCATGCGGCGAGATCGACCAGAGCAAGACCGCCGGCAACACCTACCGCAACGACGTTCCCGCCTCGCAGGGCGCGAAGAACGCTCACGTGGTCAGCGGCTGGCAGCCGGGCAACCAGGGCAGCTGGGAAAACCAGATCCGCGCTCGCGGCCAGCTGCAGAACGAGTACCAGAAGGTGAACTAGCGCGCATCAGCGCTGGCGTGCGGCCGCCTCCGGGCGGCCGCGGCAGAAGGGACAACTCATGAACAAATGGATCACCGGCCTCGCCCTGTCCACGATGCTTGCCATCGGTACGGCAGCGGCACAGGAGGCCAAGACGCCGGCCGCGCAACCGGCCCAGCCGGCACCCACGGCGGCGCTGCCCGCGGTGGAATCGGTCGACATCCTCAAGCAGAACCAGGCCGAGCGCAACCGCACCCAGCCCGGCAATGCCGCGCCGGTCTTCCGCGCGATCAAGGAAGGCGGCGAGCACTACTCCAGCCTGCCCTATCCGGAGGCGGGCGTGCTGATTCAGCCGAAGGCGCAATTCCCCGGCCAGTCGTACGCGACCACCGCCGGCGAAGCCTGGCGCCAGTACCGCAACGGTCCGCTCACCGCGCTCGGCGCAGGCCTGCTGCTGGCCGCGCTGTTCGTGGTCACCCTGCTCTACTTCGTCGCGGGCCAGATCAAGAACAAGGAAGCGCCGACCGGACGCCTGATCGAGCGCTTCACTCCGGCGGAACGCTTCGTGCACTGGACGGTGGCGATCACCTTCCTGGCGCTGGCGCTGACGGGCGTGATCATCCTGTTCGGCAAGCATTTCCTGCTGCCGATCATCGGCCACACGCTGTTCGGCTGGCTCGGCTATCTGAGCAAGAACGTGCACAACTTCGTCGGTCCGCTGTTCACCGTCTCGATCATCGCCTTCTTCGTGCTGTACGTGAAGGACAACCTGCCCGCCAAGCCCGACCTGAACTGGCTGCT
Source organism: Noviherbaspirillum aridicola (assembly GCF_019656455.1). Taxonomy (GTDB): domain Bacteria; phylum Pseudomonadota; class Gammaproteobacteria; order Burkholderiales; family Burkholderiaceae_D; genus Noviherbaspirillum; species Noviherbaspirillum aridicola. The sequence goes on along the minus strand of NZ_BPMK01000008.1, from coordinate 142,327 downwards.
GCGCGCCGGCGGCCTGTTCGGCGGCAAGAACGCCAAGGAGCCGAGCTCCTACCGCTTCAACGCCGGCGAAAAGATCTGGTTCTGGGGCGGCCTGACGCTGATGGGTCTGATCGTGTCGGCCTCCGGTTTCGTGCTCGACATGATCGTGCCGGGCATGACCTACAGCCGCAGCAACATGCAGATCGCCAATATCGTGCACGTCGTCGGAACCATGCTGATGATGGCCGGCTCCATTGGTCATATCTATCTCGGCTCGATCGGCATGGAAGGCGCTTACGACGGCATGCGCCACGGCTACGTGGACGACACCTGGGCGAAGGAACATCACGACCTCTGGTATGAACAGGTCCAGAACGGCGAAGTGCCCCGCGTGCGCAGCAAGGCACCCGGTCAAGGGTCCGGCGACGCGCCGGCTCCGGTCAAGGTTTGAGGGAGAAATCGATGCATAAAGCGTTTGTCATGATCACGTCCGCCGCCGCCTTCGTCCTGGCCGGCAGCGCCTGGGCCAAGCTGCCCGCGCCGACGCCGGAAAAGGCGGCCGCCGCGGCGGAAGCCAAGAACAAGGCCGCCTGGACCGACAAAGTCGCGGCCTACAAGCTGTGCCAGGCACAGGACAAGGTCGCCGGCAAGTATCTGAAGTCGGACAAGGGCAGCGGCAAAAAGCCGACCGAGACCCCGGCCTGCGCCGATCCCGGCCCGTACGTGCCGTTGCCCCCGGCTGCCGATGCCGGCACCGCGGCCGCACCCGCCGCACCCGCTGCCGCGCCCGCGGCGGCACCGGCCAGCGCGCAAGCAGCCGCGCCCGTAAAGAAATAAAATCCCCCCATGTCCAGCCGCCCTCATCTGACCAACGCCAGCGCCGCCCTCACACGGGAGGTGGAGGTGATGGATGAGCGCGGCCGGATTTCCACGATCTTCATTCCCGCCGAACGTCCGCTGACGGTCTACGTCGACAAGCGCGAGCTGGTCACGCTGATGACGCTCGGCGGCGCGCCGGAAATGCTCACTCTCGGCTATCTGCGCAACCAGCGCCTGGTCCGCTCGATCGACGACATCGAGTCGGTCACGGTGGACTGGAGCGTGGATTCGGTCGCGGTCAAGACCCGCAACGGCATCGCCGACATCGAGGAACGCACCTCGAAGAAAGTGGTCACCACCGGCTGCGGCCAGGGCTCGGTATTCGGCGGCCTGATGGACGAGGTCGACCAGATCGTGCTGCCGGCCGACGCCCGGCTCAAGCAGTCGGTGCTCTACCGTATCGTCGACACCATCCGCACCCAGCAGTCGGTCTACAAGCAGGCCGGGTCGGTGCACGGCTGCGCCCTCTTCACCGCCGGCGGCGACATGCTGTACTGGGTGGAGGACGTGGGCCGCCACAACGCGGTCGACTCCATCGCCGGACGCATGTGGCTCGATGGCGTGAGCGGCGAGGACAAGGTGTTCTACACCACCGGCCGCCTGACCTCGGAAATGGTGATCAAGGGCGCGCAGATGGGCATCCCCTTCCTGCTGTCGCGTTCCGGCACCACGCAGATGGGCCACATGGTCGCCGAAAAGCTCGGCATGACCCTGCTCGCGCGCTGCACCGGCAAGCACTTCCTGGCGCTGACCGGCCGCGACAGGCTGATCATGGAACCGCACCTCGCGGACGTTTTACGGGTAGCATAAGCGCTACTCCGCTTTACCCCCGGGCCGCGGCCCCCCGCAGTCATCCATGCACCTGATCGACGCCATCACCGATGCCTTTGCCCTGCTGCTGTCCGGCGACGCCGGCCTGTGGCAGATCATCTGGGTGTCGCTCAAGACCACCATCATCGCCCTGCTGCTGGCCGCCCCGCTGGCCGTGATGCTCGGCTACCTGATCGCCAGCCACGGCTTTCGCGGCCGCCGCGTGGTGATCTGGCTGGTGCAGGCCTCGCTGTCGCTGCCCACCGTCCTGATCGGCCTGCTGCTGTACCTGATGCTGTCGCGCCAGGGCCCGCTCGGCGGCCTGCAATGGCTGTTTTCGCAACCCGGCATCATCGCCGGCCAGGTGCTGATCGCGCTGCCGGTGCTGCTGGCGTTTTCGCTGGCGGCGGTGCAGGCGGCCGACCCCCGCATCGCCGAGACCGCCGTCACCCTCGGCGCCTCCCGCTGGCGTGCGATGCGCACCGTCCTGCACGAGGTGCGCTTCGGCGTGATGGCCGCCCTGATCAGCGGCTTCGGCCGCGTCATTTCGGAAGTCGGCTGCGCGGTCATGGTCGGCGGCAATATCGCCGGCGAGACGCGCACCATGACCACCGCCATCGCGCTGGAGACCAGCAAGGGCGAGTTCGCGCAGGGCATCGCGCTGGGCATCGTGCTGGTCGCGATCGCGCTGCTGATCAATGCCGGCCTGGTGTTGCTGCAGGGCGACCCGCGCGCGGCGAGGGGAAGCGCATGACGCCGCTGCTGCTCATCGACCGCCTGCGCAAGGATTTCGGCGAACGCCGCCTGTTCGACATCGACCGCCTCATGCTGCGCCAGGGCGCCGCCTACGTGCTCACCGGCCTCAACGGCACCGGCAAGAGCACGCTGCTGCGCATCCTCGCCGGACTGGAAACCGCCGACTGCGGCCGTGCCAGCTTTCTCGGCGAGGAACTGCCCTGGCAGCCCTATCCGCAGCGGCTGCGCGAAGCGGTCGTCTATGTGCATCAGCACCCGGTCATGTTTTCCACCAGCGTCGCCGAGAACATCGGCTATGGTCTCGCCGCCCGCGGCATGCCGCGCGCCGAGATGCGCGAACGGGTGGAAGCCGCGATGGAATGGGCGGGTGTCACGCATCTGCGGCACAGCAAGCCGCTCACGCTGTCGGGCGGCGAAAAGCAGCGCGTCGCGCTGGCCCGCGCCCGCGTGCTGGAACCGAAACTGCTGCTGCTGGACGAGCCGACCTCCAATCTCGACGGCGCCGCCCGTGAATCGGTGATCGCGCTGATTCCCTCGCTGACCGCGGCCGGCAGCAGCGTCATCGTCGCCTGCCACGACCGCGACCTGATCTCGCTGCCGCAGGTGGAACGCCTCAAGCTGCGCGACGGCCGTCTGCAGGCACGGCAGAACCGCATACGCGCGGTTTCCTGACGACCGCGGCCCGGCGGAGCGCCGCCGCCGTTTCGCCGTAGCGGACAGCGGTTTACTGCTTCGTCGTCCCCGTCGTCTCCGGCACCGAATGGTTGTTCACCTGCCCCGAGTGCGGCATGCCCGCCTGCTCCTGCTGCTTCGCCAGCGGTGCAGGGTTGGCCTGCGTCGGGGTGTTGGCGTCGCCGCTGTTGGCGGTCGTGTCGGCGGGTTTTTCCGTGGTACCGGGTGCCGCACCGGTGGCGGACGGGTCGGCGACCGAGCCGCCCGCCGGGGCGGACGATACCGAGGGTGACGAACCCGGCGTGACGTCGCCGGCGCCGGTCTTCGGCTCCGGGGTGCGCTGGCAGGCCGCCAGCAAGGCCAGCGCGAGGCCGGCGCAGAGGATGGTCCTGTGTCCCATGGTCTTCTCCTTCGCCCGGGCGCGGCAGCCCTGCCGCCGCTCCTTCCGGGCACGCATCTTTTCGACCCGGCACGGATGGCCCGGTTCTTGCGCATGACATCGCGCATATCGCCGACCGCAGCGGTCCTGCTGTAATTGGAACGTTTTCAGGGAAGCTTTATCTATCAACTCCGTTTCAAACATTGGGGAAAAGATGGCCACGATTCGCCTTTCAACCAAGGAAGTCCAGGTTGACGACACGATTTACGTATTCGACGTCGTGCAGGTTGCCGACCGCTTCGAAGCATGCGTCGCGATGACCGATGTCGACCACTGCACGCTCGACCACCCGCCGGTTTCCAAACGTCCGGTCGACGCCGCCGCCCGGCCCGAGGAAGGCGCCGCGGCGTAGGCCGGAAGTCACAGCGCTTCACACACACCGTTACGACTCGAGCAGCAACGACAGGAGGTTCATTCCGAAGGTCTGCTTTTTTCCTGACGGATCTGTTCCGGCAGCCATCCCCGGGAAAAAACATGACCTTCGCCATACCCATCTTGCTTTACCACCGCATCGGCGACACCGCTTCGGCGCGATGTGATGGAGGATCCCGGCGCCCCGCGCGTATGGCTGGCGCATGAACCGCGATTGCCGCGGACAGGTTTCAGTCACCTGGCCTGCCAGGGGACGATTCGAGGGAAGCGTGGCACATCGCGGGCGGCGCCGCGGCCTGCACCAGCAGTACACCGTCGCGCGACAGGCAATTGAACGGAGCAGTCCCCTTCAGCACATACCGCGCACCTGCTACGACGGGGCGACGCCGCGAATTTTCAGGCCCGGATCCGGCTGCAGGCAGGCCCGCTCGCCGGGCTCTGGCTTGCCGCCTGCCCGCTGCCACGGCGGCCGCGCCGTCCGCAGGCCGAAGCGCCGGGGACGGCGCCCGGCCGGATCAGGAAGGAGAAAATCTCAGCCAGCCATCAGGGCTGCTTGGGCACTTCCACCCGCGTGACCTGGTTGGGCGGGGCCACCGGGTCGCTGGCGGGGAAGGTCTGCTCGACCGCATCATCCAGCTGCGCTTCTTCCCGCTCCTCCGGATCGTCCGAGTCGGTCTTGCGCGCATGGACGTCGCGCGAGGTCACATCCTGCGGAGCCACGTCCTTGGGCGTCACCGACTGCGAGTTGTCGCCCTGCGAGGACCGCTCCTTCGGCTCCTTGCGTTCGTCCTCTTCGGGGCTTCTCTTGAGATTCGACATGGTGTTTCTCCAGTTGAAAGACAAACCGACATGCGCCGGTTTTATTCGGATAGCCCCGCCACGAGAAAGTTTCTCCGGATGTCCGGCCGCAAACAAATTGCGCTTGACCTTCCCGCCATGGCAGGCTTTACAGTAGGGCTTTCACCGGGAGATTGCTTATGTACGAGCTGAAAGTCGAAGGTATGAGCTGCGGCCACTGCGTTGCCGCGGTCACGCGGTCCCTGCAGGAGGTCGATGCCGCTGCAAAGGTGGATGTCGATCTCGCGCAGCAGACGGTGCGGGTGGCGACCGCCGCACCGCTGGAGAAGGTGCGCGAGGCGGTGGAAGAGGCCGGCTACACGGTGCTGTCCGGCGCGGCCCGTTCCTGATCCGCCGTCCGGGACCGCTCTTGCCGGGGCGGTCCCTCCGCCCTGCTCAGTGGCAGGCGCCCGTCTTCTCCTCCGCTTCTGACAGGCCCGCAAGAATCGGACAATCCGGTCTGTCATCCCCCGCGCACGCATGCGCCAGATGCTGCAGCGTGTCGCGCATCTCGCTCAGTTCACGTATGCGCTGCTCCAGCTGCATCACATGCTCATGTGCGATCGCCTTCACATCCGCGCTGGCCCGACCCGGGTTCTGCCACAGCGACAGCAGGTCGCGGATCTGTTCCAGCGAAAAACCGAGGGTGCGCGCGCGCTTGATGAAGCGCAGCGTATGCACATCCTTGTCGCCGTAGATGCGGTAGCCGGACGCGGTGCGCGCACCCTGGCGGATCAGGTCGATGCTTTCGTAGTAGCGGATCATCTTGGCCGAGACCCCGGAGGCGGCCGCCGCCTGTCCTATGTTCATTGCATGCTCCTTTCTTTCTTCGGCGCCCAGCGGCGCAGCAAGAGCGCATTGCTGATCACGCTCACCGAACTGAAGGCCATCGCGGCGCCGGCCACCACCGGGCTGAGCAGGCCGAGCGCCGCCAGCGGTATGCCGACCAGGTTGTAGATGAAGGCCCAGAACAGGTTCTGCCGGATCTTGTTCCAGGTGCGGCGCGAGACATCGATGGATGCCGGCACCAGCACCGGGTCGCCGCGCATCAGGGTGATGCCGGCCGCGTGCATGGCGACGTCGGTGCCGGTCGCCATCGCGATGCCGACATCGGCCGCCGCCAGCGCGGGCGCATCGTTGATGCCGTCGCCCACCATCGCCACGCCGTGCCCGGCCGCCTTGAGCGCCGCGATCTTTTCGGCCTTGTCGGCGGGGAGGACTTCGGCCACCACTTCATCGATGCCGAGCGCCTTGCCGACCGCCTGCGCGCTGCCGCGGTTGTCGCCGGTCAGGAGCACGCTGCGCACGCCGAGACGGCGCAGCTGCGCCAGCGCCTCGGCCGCGCCCGGCTTGATCCGGTCGCCGAAGGCAAGCAGGCCGAGCAGGCGCCGCTGCTCGCCATCCTCGGTCAGCCACGACACGGTATTGCCGGCCTGTTCCAGTTCCTGCGCGCGCTGCGCCAGCGGCCCGGGATCGATGCCGGTCTCGCGCAGGAGCCGCGTGCTGCCGAGCCTGAGCAGCCGCCCCTCCACCCGCGCCTGCAGTCCGCGTCCGGGCAGGGCTTCCACCGCCTGCGCTGGCGCGGCGGCGAGACCGGCTGCCGCCGCGGCGTCCAGCACGGCGCGCGCCAGCGGATGTTCGCTGCCCTGCTGCACCGAGGCGGCCAGTCTCAGCAGTTCGCGCTCGTCCACGCCGTGCGGCAGCGCCGCGGTCAGCGCCGGCCGTCCCACGGTCAGGGTGCCGGTCTTGTCGAATACCACGGTGTGCACCGCATGCGCGACTTCCAGCGCCTCGGCGTCCTTGATCAGAATCCCGTGGCGCGCGCCGGCGCCGGTCCCCGCCATGATCGCCGCCGGCGTCGCCAGTCCGAGCGCACATGGGCAGGCGATGACCAGCACCGCCACCGCGTTGATGATGGCCTGTTCGGCGTCGGCGCCGGCCAGCATCCAGCCGCCGAAGGTCAGCAGCGCGATGACCAGCACCACCGGCACGAAGACCGCGCTCACCTTGTCCACCAGATGCTGGATTGGCGCCTTGGCCGCCTGCGCGCTCTCCACCAGGCGGATGATGCGTGACAGCGTGGTCTCGCCGCCGATCGCGGTGGTGCGCACCAGCAGCAGGCCTTCCGCATTGATCGCGCCGCCGGTCGCCTTGTCGCCCGGCTGCTTCGCCACCGGCAGGCTTTCGCCGGTCAGCAGGGATTCGTCGAGATGGCTGCGGCCCTCTTCGATCACGCCGTCGACCGCGACCCGCTCGCCCGGCCGCACGACGACCAGGTCGCCCAGCCTGACGTCGGCAATCGGCATCTCGCGTTCCGTGCCATCGCGCCGCACGCGCGCGGTATCGGGACGCAGCACCTGCAGCGCGCGTATCGCTTCGGTGGTCTGGCGCTTGGCGCGCGCCTCCAGCCATTTGCCGAGCAGGACCAGCGTGATGACGACGGCGGATGCCTCGAAATACAGGTGCGGCATGCCATGCTCGCCGTGCCGCCACAGCAGGTAGACGCTCAGCCCATATGCGGCGCTGGTGCCGAGCGCGACCAGCAGATCCATGTTGCCGGCCCCCGCGCGCACCGCCTTCCATCCGGCGCGGTAAAAGCGCGCGCCGAGCCAGAACTGCACCGGCGTCGCCAGCAGCAGCTGCAGCCAGCCCGGCAGCATCCAGTCGGCGCCGAACAGGCCGCCCGCCATCGGCAGCGCCAGCGGCAGCGACAGCAGGGCCGCGATGATCAGATGGTTGCGCTCGCGGTCGGCGCGTGCCTGCGCTGGTGCCGCGTCGCGGCTGCGAGTCTGATGGGCTTGCGCCTGATAGCCCGCCTTTTCGATCGCGGCGCGCAACTGCTCGGCGGAGACGCCGGCGTCGGCGCGCACATGCGCGCTTTCGGTGGCCAGATTGACGCTGGCCTCGTTGACGCCCGCTACCTTGCGCAGCGCTTTTTCGACGCGCGCGACGCAGGACGCGCAGGTCATGCCCTGCACATCGAAGTCGTACTCGCGCTGCGGCACGCCGTAGCCGGCTTTTTCAATCGCCTCGCGCAGCGCCTGCGCCGGCAATGCCGGATCGGTCCGGACGGTGGCGGTCTCGGTGCCCAGATTGACGCTGGCCTCATGCACGCCCGGCACCTTGCGCAGGGCTTTCTCCACCCGCAGCACGCAGGATGCGCAGGTCATGCCCTCGACGGGCAGCTGAAACTCCCTTTCAGCGGGGTCGGCGGCGACGCTCATCACACTCTCCTTTGACAGATGAGGCGATTATCAACCCTCCCAAGATGGGAAGGTCAAGCACCGAAATCAAGGTCTCAGGAATTGCCTGCGATACTTGCCAAAGCGTCATGCACCGTCGGCCAGCGCAGCCGCGCGCCGAGTTCCGCCTTGAGGCGGCGGTTGTCCAGCCGGCGCGACTCGGACATGAAGGAAAGCAGCATCGGCGATACCGCCTGCGCCAGCGCCGGACGCGGCAGACGGGGCGGCCGCGGCAGTCCGAAGGCGTCGGCCACGGCGTCGAAGTATTCGCCCATCTTCATGTCGCTGTCGTCGACCGCATGGTAGACGCGCCCCGGCTGCAGGCGGAACAGCGCGAGCATGACGATGCGCGCCAGATCGTCGGCATGGATGTGATTGGTGTGGACGTCGTCCTCCGGCGTCAGCGCCGGCGTGCCCTTTTGCAGCCGCTCCAGCGGCAGGCGGTCGGCCGCGTAGATGCCGGGCACGCGCAGGATGGCCAGCCGTCCGCCCCGGCGTTTTGCCCAGCGCCGCAGCACCCTTTCCGCATCCACCCTGCGCGCAGCGCGGGGATTGCGCGGACTGACCGGCCGCGTCTCGTCGAAGCAGGCGCCGCCGCAGTCGCCGTAGACCCCGGTGGTGCTGACATAAACCAGCGTCGCGCCCTCGGGTAAAATGGCGGCCAGGTTACGGGTACGGCGGTCGACGGCGCCCTCGGACGGCGGCGGCGCCAGATGCACCACGCAGGAGGCGAGCCGGCCCAGCCGGGCCAGGGTCTGAGGCCGGTCGAGGTCGGCCACCAGCGGCACCGCCCCGGCGGCGCGCAGTTCGGCGCGGCGCTGCGGCTGGCTGGTCACGGCGAAGATCCGGAAACGGTCGCGCAGCAGCGGCAACAGCCGCATGCCCACATCGCCGCAACCCACGATCAGCAGGCGCGGCCTGCCGGTTTTTTTGACATCACTGCTTTTCATCATCGGGATTGTATGAGTTTCCAGGTAACAGTTCAGCCCAGCGGCCGCCAGTTCAGCTGCGAAGAAGACGAAACCGTATTGAGCGCGGCCATCCGCGCCGGCGTCGGCCTGCCCTACGGCTGCAAGAACGGCGCCTGCGGCAGCTGCAAGGGCAAGCTGCTCGAAGGCCAGGTCACGCACGGCGCGCACCAGGACAAGGCGCTGTCGGTGGCGGAGGAAGAGCGCGGCCTCGCGCTGTTCTGCTGCGCCAGGCCGCATTCGGACCTCACCATCGAAGCGCGCGAAGTGCTCGGCGTGGGCGAATTCCCGATCAAGAAATTGCCGACCCGTGTCGCTAAAATCGACCGCGTGGCCGACGACGTCGTCGTGCTGTCGCTGCAGCTGCCCGCCAACGAGCGGCTGCAGTACAAGGCCGGCCAGTACATCGAGTTCCTGCTCAAGGACGGCAAGCGCCGCAGCTACAGCATGGCCAATGCACCGCACCTCGACGAATACCTGACGCTGCACATCCGCCATATGTACGGTGGCCTGTTCACCGATCACGTGTTCAACAACATGAAGGAGCGCGAGATCCTGCGCTTCGAGGGACCGCTCGGCACCTTCTTCCTGCGCGAGGACTCCGACAAGCCGATGGTGCTGCTCGCCTCGGGCACCGGCTTCGCGCCGATCAAGGCCATCGTCGAGCAGGCGATCCACACCGGCAGCCAGCGGCCGATGGTGCTGTACTGGGGCGGCCGCCGTCCCAAGGACCTGTACATGTCCGCGCTGTGCGAGCAGTGGGCGCGCGAGCTGCCGAACTTCCGCTTCGTGCCGGTGATCTCCGATGCCCAGCCCGACGACAAGTGGAGCGGCCGCACCGGCTTCGTCCATCGTGCCGTGATGGAAGACCTGCCGGACCTGTCCGGCCATCAGGTCTATGCCTGCGGCGCGCCGGTCATGGTCGATTCGGCGAAGAAGGATTTCGTCGCCCGGTGCGGTCTGCCGGAAGACGAGTTCTACGCCGACGCCTTCACCTCGGAGGCCGACGCCGCCGATGCGGTGCTGACCACCACGCCAGCGTTTTGACGCGGCGCGGAAAAACACGGTACCATGCGCCTTATGAAATCGACAGCCAGACAATTGCGACGCCGCACCCTCGTGTCCCACACCGGGGAACCGTGCGCGTAAGAGTTTGCTGCTCACCAAGCCACAGGTCCTCCCTGTGGCTTTTTTTTTGAATCTGCCCATCCTTCCAGGAGCCTGAAATGGAATTCAGCCAGTACGACGTCAACGCCCTCTTGCAGATCACCAACCGGCCGAACCTCGTGTTCACCGAGGGCCGCGGCATGTGGCTGACGGACCATAACGGCAAGCGCTATCTCGATTATCTGCAGGGCTGGGCCGTCAACTGCCTCGGCCATTCGCCGCAGTGCATCGTCGACGCGCTGGCCAGCCAGGGCGCGAAGCTGATCAACCCCTCCCCCGCCTTCTACAACGAACCGTCGATCCGGCTTGCCTCGATGCTGACGGCGAACTCCTGTTTCGACCGCGTGTTCTTCGCCAACAGCGGCGCCGAAGCCAACGAAGGCGCAATCAAGCTGGCGCGCAAATGGGGCAAGCTCAACAAGAGCGCGGCCGGCGAGAACCGCTACGAAATCATCACCTTCAACCACGGCTTCCACGGCCGCACCCTGGCCACCATGTCGGCCAGCGGCAAGTCGGGCTGGGACACGATGTTCGCGCCCCAGGTGCCGGGCTTCCCGAAGGCGGAGCTCAACGACATCGCCAGCGTCGAGGCGCTCATCACCGACCGCACGGTGGCGGTGATGCTGGAGCCGGTGCAGGGCGAAAGCGGCGTCATCCCCGCGCAGCCCGAGTTCATGCAGGCCCTGCGCGCGCTGACGAAGCAACGCAACCTGCTGCTGATCGTGGACGAGGTGCAGGCCGGCATGGGCCGCACCGGCGAACTGTTCGCCTACCAGCTGTCCGGCATCGAGCCCGACATCATGACCCTGGGCAAGGGCATCGGCGGCGGCGTGCCGCTGTCGGCCATGCTCTGCCGCGAAGAGATCGCGGTCTTCGAAGCGGGCGAACAGGGCGGCACCTACAACGGCAACCCGGTCATGACCGCCGTCGGCGCCGCCGTGCTCGATGAACTGCTCAAGCCCGGCTTCCTGCAATCGGTCAAGGACACCGGCGCCTACCTGCGCGCCGAACTGCTCAAGCTGTGCGACCGGCACGGGCTGGAAGGCGAACGCGGCGAAGGCCTGCTGCGCGCGCTCAAGCTCGGCCGCGACATCGGCCCGCAGATCGTCGAGCAGGCACGCAACCTGGAGCCGGTCGGCCTGCTGCTCAACTCGCCGCGGCCCGATCTGCTGCGCTTCATGCCGGCACTGAACGTGAGCCGCGACGAGATCGATCAGATGATCGCGATGCTGTCGGCGGTGCTGGACAAGATCGGCCGCTGAGGCCTATGGCGGCTCCTGCCGCCATCCCCGTGCGCCGGGTCGTGCGTCGCTTCCCGCTGCGTCGCCGGCGCCCTGTTCCCTCGACTGATCAGCGTCGAATACCTAGCCTGGAAAGGAAACGGTCCCGCTGCTTCCGCTCTCCGGGCTCCGGGCTCACGGCCCCGCGCATAACCGATTGCGGCGCGGCCGGCGCTGGATCTCGCGAGCTCCTGCCCCGGTTGCGCAACTGATCAAGGAAATCGACTGACGTCGGGGGCTTGCGCAGCACATTGGGCTTGCGTTTCCCGGACTGCGCGCCCTCCGTGCCGCCGGCCGCCGCAGGTTTCGATCTGAACCGGTTCAACAGCGCACGCATGGTCTTGCCTTTCTCGCGGCCCTGCTCCTGGCTCCCCTCGGCGGTATTCACGTCCTTTCGACGCCACTTTCCGAACGCGACGTCTTTCCAGTTCCGCTTCTTTTCGGCTGTCCGTGTTTCCTTCGCCGGCGGCGTGCCCGGTTGCTGCAGACCGACCTGGGGCGCGTCGGCCAGCTGTAATACGCGCTCGAGGTAATCCTCCCAGCTTTCGTCGGACCGAATGGACGGGGGGCGTCCCTGATCCGGTGTCGCCGGTGGCTGCGGATGCCTCCCCTGTGGATCCGCGACAGGCCGAACCTCCCGCCTCGCCCTCGATGTCGACCGCGACAGGGCGGATATGTCGGAAGCCGCGTGGCCTCGCCCAACGTCTCCGTCAGACTCATGAAGAGAACTGACGCTCGCGTCCGATCCCCCTGCAACCGAAGGCGGCGCTGACGGAACCCTTCCTGCAGGCCCACCGCCCTCGTCATCGTATTCGCCGACGGAGCCCGCCGGCGTTCCGCTCAGAAGCGCGGCCGCTTCTTCGGGGGACATCAGCCCGGACAGGTCAAGGGGTGCCGCTCCATACGCACTCGGCCCTGCGTCTGATCCACCTGCGACCGGACCCGGTGCTGGCGAGGCCCGTCCCGCAGTCCCACCGCCCTCGTCGTCGTCCATGCCTGTCAGAAGCGCCTCGGCTTCTTCAGGGGACATCAGCCCGGACAGGTCAAGGGGTGCCGCTCCATACGCACTCCGCCCTGCGTCTGATCCACCTGCAACCGGACCCGGTGCTGGCGAGGCCCGTCCCGGAGTCCCACGGCGCTCGTCATCGTCCATGCCGGCCAGAAGCGCCGCGGCTTCTTCAGGGGACATCGGCCCGGTCGGGGCAAGGGGTGCCGCTCCATACGCACTCGGCCCTGCGTCTGATCCACCTGCGACCGGACGGGGCAATGCAGAGGCCCTTCCCTCAGTCCCACGGCCCTCTTCATCGTCCATGCTGACTAGAAGCGCCGAGGCTTCTTCAGGGGACATCATCCCGGTCGCGGCAAGAGGCGCACTCGGCCCTGCGTCTGCACCCTCCTCATCGTGTTCGTAAACAGAACTTGCCGCACGCGAGTCCGGATATGCAAAGCGAGCTTCATCGGCGGAGATCGTCGGGGGCTCGACATGCGGTGCCGCTCCATACGCACTCGGCCCTGCGACTGATTCACCTGCCACCGCACCCGGTGCTGGCGAGGCCCTTCCTTCAGCCCCAGGGCGCTCGCCAGCGTAACGCGGGCGCTCGGTGGTCGATGCCGCTGCTGCGAACGCGTACCCCGATGGGGCTTCAAGTGATGGCTGCATCCAGTCCCATCGATCGTTTTCCGCTGTATCGGTCCCATCGCTGTGTGGCCGAGGCGAGGCTGTCCGCAGTTCTTGCACGAGTTCCCCCACTGAGGGGACGGTTTGCTGAGATGCCGTCGTTGCCAGGGCTTCCAAACCCCGCCGGATGTCAGCGAGCGCATCGGATGGTGGAGCTGTCTCTGGCGTATCCGTGTAATCGGCCGAGTCATAGGGAGCGCCCTCGCCGGCATCGAGGTAAAACGCGGCTTGCTCGGGCTCGATCGGAACGCCGCCGTCATCCCTGTCCTCGTCATCAGAGTACCGCGTCCCTCCCGAGTCGGTCGCCGACGGCAGGGCGCCATGCATCACCGCTTCGGGCTCGGCTGCGGGACCGGCGCCTGCCGTACTCGTCGCCCCATCGGCCAGCAGCCTGCCAGCCCCTGACAGGAGTTCGCCTGCCTCCCTGGAATGTTTACCCATGCTGCGGCGAAGTTGGTCCACGCGCACCTGGGCGACAATACCTCCGCCCAATTCCTTGAAAAACATCTGCGCCCCGCCCGGGAGTCCGCGCCACCCGGACTGCAGATGCACGGTGCCGTCGCGCATGCCGCTCAGCAGGCGGCTCCGCATCGCCACCGTCCATGTGTTGGCATTCGGTCCGAAACCCGCGCCGTACAGCGCCGCGAGTCCCAGCGTGCCAACCACGCCGGCGGCCCAGTAGGTGGGCAGCTCGAAATAGCGCACCATGGCGCCGGCGAGCTGCGGCGTCGACGGACCGCCGAATACCAGGGTAAGCGTCTGCACCACCTTGTTGATCGCCAGCGGCACGCTCATTTCAGGCTGGCCGAGGTTTTGAAAGCCGGTGGCGAAAACCCGCTTCAGGTTAGGCAGTGAGTTGCCGAGCGCACCAAACTCGGCCTCGACGATTTTCTTCGATTCCGGGGATATCTCATCCCAGTCGGCGCTCCGGTCCCTCAGGAGGCTGATGTCGTGCGCGATCGCGTCCGCCCGTGCGATGAGCTGGCCGATGACGGCAGCGTTATCCCCCTGCCTGACGGCGGCGAGTTCCGCTTCCAGCCCTGCCAGCTCAGCCGTCTCCGCGGCGTCCCGGCCCACTTTTCCCCGCAGCGTCGACAAGCGGATGTAATTGCTCGGCTTGTCCTTGTTCATCATGCGGCCGACCGTCTGTTGTTCCTTACGCATCGCCTCCGCAAGCACCTTTTCCACCAGGCCGACCCGCTGCTCCATCTGGCCGCCAAACATCTTCCTGCCGAGCGTGTACATGAATTTCTGCACCTGCTCGTCGGTGGCCTTGCCGGGTTCCGGCAGTTCGAGCCCGGCCTCCTTGAAGGGATCGAATGCCCGCAGCGACAGTTCGGCCTGAGCCTTCTGCTTGCGCCATGTATCGGGATACGAGGCGTAGACCTGACCGATGATCTGGCCGGCCACGACAGCGGCGAGTACATGCGCGCCCATCATGGGGTCGCGCAGCATGATGCCCGTGAGCGCGGCACCGATGGAACCGACAGCGCGTGCCCGGCGCACCACGGTGGTGTACCTGGTCGCTTCCTTCTCGACCATGTACTTTGCATCGATCGTGACGGCCTCGCCCACCAGATTCCTCACCTCTGTGACCGCTTTTTGTAACGCGGCGAGGGCCTTGTCCATCGCCTCGCCCGACTCGCCTTGCGGCGCCTCCTGCAGCCTCGTCAGGTTACTGATGGCCGCCTCCAGCGCCTTCACGGCGCGCGGCAGCGCTTTTGCCACTTCCGGAAGCGGCATGGTTTTCACACTGTCCGACGTGACTTTCGCCGTCTTTTCCATGCTCCGGAACTGCGCCTGGAAGACGAAGGTATGGGCGACGAAGAGCGGAATGAAAGCCAGGGCGACGTAGGTCGACATCAGCGCCAGCGCGCGGGACGGCGGCGAGGCCGCGGCTGCATAGGTCGCGGCCAGTCCGATGAGGTTGGACGGTATGTTCACCCACGGGTACTTGCTTGCAGCCTTCCCTGTGCTTTTCTGCCAGTCGATATCAAAGTATTTCGTGACCTGCCCCGCAAACAACTCGAGTTCCTGCGCGCTGACACTGTTCTTATCGAATCGCATTTTTTCTATCAGGTCCGTGGCCAGCTCCACGATCCCCCGTGCCATATGCCTCTTGTCGGGGGGCACCTTCGCATGCTGGTCGACCTCCTTCCAGAACGCCTCCTTGTACCCGTTCAGTCCGGATACCGTCAGCGCCTGTTTCTCATGTGCCGGTTCCGGGGCCTGACGGGCGGCATGCACCCTGGGCATCGGTAGCTTGCCGCCGACATTTAATGCGGGGGTGAAGAACTTTCTGATCCTGCCAAGCTTGCCCGGAAAACCGGTTTTTTCCGAAGAGTCGGCCCGCCGCACCACCGGGCCTGCCGGTCCATGTTCATGCGCGGATGGGACGCCGCGTTGCCGGAGGCCTGCTTCAACATCGGGTGCACTCTCGAATCCCGTGGTATGTGCGGAGTTGTGGGAACCGGGAGTTGAAGGACGCGAAGAAGGGAGATTTCGAGGAACACTTGGGCCTGCAGCTGCACTGATCGCCATTTTCTTTATGCCTTTCTGTCTGTTGTTGATCCGGTGGCCACGGCGGCCTTTCTGACACGCTGCGCCTTGGCGTTGCGGCTTGGCCGGTCGCCGAATTTCATTTCTTCCTCGGACAGAAACCAGGTCTGCCGCCACGTCATGGCCTTGGCCGCGTAGTGCCGGAGCATGGCCGCTAGGTGCTGTCCGTCGAGCTTCGCAACAGGGACCGCGCCGGTCAGCATCACGCGGCCGGTTGCGAAGTTCAGGCCGAAACTCGGGTGCGCCGGCCCTGAGGTCGCGAAGTTCATCTCGAGCAGCCGCACCATCACGAGCACGCCCTTCTTAGTCGGAATCTCGCCAAAGTCGCAGCAATAGAGCAGATGAGGATCGTCCGCATCGCCTCCCGGCGCCAGCGACATGCTGACGCCGTCCACCACGATGTCGGCGAGCTGGTAAAAGGATTCCTGGCCGTCGTCGTCCGGTTTGAATCCCGTCTGCTGGCAAAACTCGTCCAGCACGGTTCGATATGTGCGCGTCTCTTTGTCCACGCTTCCTCCATTGATTGTCTGGTCTTCATCGCCGTCCACATCAGGCGGCCACGGGGTCGGAAGAGCCGCTGCCGGGGATGCAGGTCGCCGCGGGCCGTTCACGCGCTCCGCGACGGGCCTGCCTCGGATATTTCCGGCACCCGGCTGCTCGGCTGGCTGACCGGGCTGACCAGCCACCTGAGCAGCTTGTCCCGATGGTCGAGAACGAACTGCCGTCTGTCTTCAGGCGTGAGACCGCTCAGATCCATGCTGTCCCTCACCTGGGACAGCGCCGGATACCGCACGATATCGATGTCGCGATGGCCGTTCTCGAGCCGCCGCCCCTCCAGCAGGCTTGCGACCGCATCGAGGACGGCGGTCCTGCCTTGTTCCACGACGGAGGCGGCGGCGATGGCGCGCTCGGCGAAGCCATTGACGGCCTTCGCTTTTTCGAGCACTTCCTTGTTGATCGACATGTCGCCTTTGCGTGGAATCGTGATGGCCGCGCCTTCCTGTATCTGGAAATCCGTCGGCTGCCCGAGGGATTCCTGCAAGCCCCTGACGAAGCGGGTGAGCCACCCGGCTTCGTCGGCCGTGAGCGGGACCGCATAGCTGCCCGGCTTGCGGGTGTAAATGTCGTAGGCTTCATTCAGGCTGGCCAGGCCGGTGGTCACGGTCGCGGCCTGCCCGCCCGAACGCCTGGTAATGTCGCCGCCCATGGTGGGAATGGCGTCGTCGATCGCGCCTTGTCCTTCCTGCGCCTCGAAGTCGACATTGACCTGCTCTTTCTCGTGCGGACCAAGCGTGAAATAGCTGTCCGGCCGATCGGGATCCGTGACGCGAGCGCGCTGGCGGGTGGTGTCGGTCCCGGCATGGCAACAGACGATCGCGGCCTGCGGGAAATCGGGCCGCAGCAGCCACGCCGCGAAAGCCATTTCGGTGCTCGGGTTCGTAATGATCTGGATCTGCCCTACGCTCGCCGGTATCTTGCGCAACGCCCCGACCATCACTTCCAGATTACCCCGCATCATCGCCGGACGGTCCGTCACCACTTTCCCACCGCGTACCGGCTTCGGCACCGAGGCCGTCAGGAAGACGGTCTTCGCATCCGGCCCCCTGGTCTTGCCGCCTTCCGGGTGCCAGTAATCAGGCAAGCCTTCCAGCCCGTATTCGGCGATCGGATTTTCCGGACTGCCCAGGTGCGAGACGTCCGGTTTCCGCTTCGCGTAATAGGCGTCAAGCGAAGCCTGAAAGCCGGCGCCGGCGAGGTCGGCGAGATCCCCGGCGGGCTTCCTTCTGACGAGACTTACGCGGGCATTGCCGCCGAGTGTCTCGACCAGTGCGAGGCCGATGTTGCCGTCACCGAAGACCATGCTGTCGCCAACCACGCTGAACAGATCCTTCGGCATCGCCGGCGGGTCGATGACCGGCACATTTTCCAGGTTCAGATTTCTGAACAGCTCGACTGCCGACTGCACGCTCTGAAGAACTTCATCCTGCTCCTTCAGCCCGATATTCTTCACGTACCCCTTCATCGCCTCGCGCCCGATCTTTGCCTTGAGCGCCTGCCATCGGCGCGAGACGGCAGGCGCGTCCGCGGCATCCCCCGCCGCCTGCGGGCTCCGGCTTCCTGCCGCTTCCTTCTCCGCCGCGTGGGACTTGCGCATTCCTGCATTGGCCAGCCTTCGCCCGAGGACGCGCCCCGGATCGGCAAGCGCGGTCGCCGCACCGGCGACCATAGGTACCTCGTGCCGCACCTTCACCTCTTCGAGCGCACGCCTGAAGGCACGCTGGTCCAGCCCGCCGTGCCGGTCGAAGACCGCAGTGATCGCGGTTCCCGGCGCGACCTCGATCCCCAGGTTCTCGGAGATCCATTTGCTGTCCTTCCTGTTGAGCACGTGCGTGACGACATCCTTCGCGCCGCCCAGCACATTCGCCACGCGCGTGAACGCCTCCTTCGCCCCGATGAGGTTTTCCGGATCATGGAGACGCGACGCATGGCCGAACACATTCAGGTCCGGTCTGACATGCGCGAGATAAGAAACCTGCTGGTGCACCGACGCTGTGTCATTGCTGGAGATGACGATCCGCGCGAACGGCGGAATCCGGCTCTTGACGCGATCCATATCGTCGAGGCTCGTCCCCATCATGAAGACCGAATCCGCTGCGTCGTACGGATCGAGCTGTGTCGCGTGCTCGGTCTTGGCGATCGCCGGCGGGTTGTTCTCGAACAGGAATGGCGCCATGTGTCCGCTGACGACCTTTACCTGGGCCGCACCGACGAATCTGAACCTCACCGCCTGCGCATCCTTGCTCGGCGCTGGCACTTTCGCTCCATCGTGCAGCTCCCGGGCGGAGTAGACGACGATGTTCTTGCCATACGCGGCAGCGCCGCCGGCCTGCGCATTGCTTCTGCGGATTCCTTTGCCCGTCAGTGCGGCGAGCAGCTTCTTCAGCGTCCCATGATGCGCTTGCTGTCCCCCGTCGCGCGCCGCTGCCGACGTTTCATGCCCGGCCGTGCCTGATGCCGCGGCCCGCATGCGCGCGGCCACTTCGAGAAACGATCTCGTCCCAATCGGTGCCGGGCGGGTCGCTGCTTGCTGCGGACCGGCGGGTGCTTGCTGGCTTGCCGGCACTTGCTGCCTGGCGGCCGGGCTTTCTCCCGGCGCACGTGCAAGCGTGACCCGGGGTATGTAGCTGCTTATGCTTGCCATTGGGTGCTTCCTGTAACAAGGGTGAATGGAGCCATGCAAGGATCATTGATTTCATCGTCAACGATGCGGCACTGTGTGGCGCGAGTGCGCGCATGGTTCCACGCGCCGCATGCGAAAACCGAAGCCCCTCTCCCTCAACGCTTGGGAACGCCCCACCCCTGGCATGCTTGCGTGTCGGCCGCTTCATGCGGAAAAACACGCCGCAAAAAAAAACGGCAGGCTGGAATACCAGCCTGCCGTCACGGGTTTGCAGCGATTGACGTATATCAGACGCCGTCGAACTTGATGCCTTGCTTGATCACGAGATTCTTCATCTTGCTCAGCTCTGCCGCGATCTCCGCCGCATACTCGGACGGCGAATTGCCGACGGGCTCGGCACCGTTGGTACGCAGCCGTTCCCTGACCTCGGGGTTGTTGAGCACCTTGACCGTCGCCTGGTGCAGCCGGGTGATGATTTCCTTCGGCGTCCTGGGCGGCGCGACGAACCCGTACCAGGCCGGGTCGTTCACCTGCCTGATTCCGAGTTCTTCAAACGTGAGCACGCCGGGCATGTAATCGAGCCGCTTCGGCCAGGCGATCGCCAGAGGACGCAGCTTGCCCGCCTTGATATGGGAGATGGAGGACGGCAGGTTATCGAACATCATGTCGACCTGCCCGCCGAGCAGATCGTTGAGCGCCGGCCCGGAACCGCGGTACGGCACATGCAGGATGAAGGTGCCGGTCGCGACCTTGAACTGCTCGCCCACCATGTGAAGAATGCTGCAGGTGCCCGACGTCGCGTAGGTCAGCTTGCCCGGCTGTGCCTTGACCTGCGCCATGAATTCCTTGAAGTCGGCAGGCTTGAACTTGGGGCCGACGGTGAGGACGTTGGGCGTGCGGGCGACATTCGTGATGGGCGCAAAGTCGGCCAGCGGGTCATAGCCGAGCTTCGGATTGCAGGCGGGGTTGACCGCGTGAGTGGACACGGTGGCCATGCCGATCGTGTAGCCGTCCGGATCGGCCTTGGCGATCGACGCCGCGCCGATGCTGCCTCCGCCGCCGCCCCGGTTTTCGACGATCACGGGTTTGCCCAGTTCCTTGCCGAGCTGCTCGGCGACGATGCGGCCGACGATATCGGTGGTACCGCCGGGCGGGAACGGAATCACGAGCTTGATCGGCTTGTCCGGGTAGGCATCCGCAAGAGCGGAAGCGCTGATGGCGAGCAAGGCGCCCGCAAGTAATGTGCGAAATGTCCTCATGGTGTCTCTCCTCTTGAATTGAACGGCAAGTCAAAGTCTCCGCCTGGCGGCAATCGCGCTTACCCGGCCGGGCCGGGCGGCATGTCATCCGGCCGGTGCGTTTTCCTACGGACGTCGGGATGGCAGTGCGCCGGCATGCAGCAGAAAGGAAGCGTCCAGCTCGTCGAGCCGGTTGATGCCCAGCATGGCCATGTTGCGGTCGACTTCGTCGTACAGGAGGCGGATCGCATGCGAGACGCCGCTGCGCCCCTGCACCACCGCCGCGTACATGAAGGGGCGCCCGGCGAACACCGCTTTCGCGCCGAGCGCGAGTGCCTTGAGCACGTCGCTGCCGCGGCGAATGCCGCCGTCCACCATGACCGTCATGCCGCCGGCGGCCGGCATGACCCTGTCGAGCACGCGCAGCGCGGATGCCGCGCCGTCGAGCTGACGGCCGCCATGGTTCGACACGATGATGCCGTCGGCCCCCGCGTTGCGCGCCCTGAGTGCATCCGCCGGGTTGAGTATCCCCTTGATGATCAGGTGTCCCTGCCATCTGCGGCGGATGGCGGCGATGTTCTCCCAGTTCAGATGATCGCGCCCCACGGTGTCCCTGATCGCGTCACGGGAGAGGATGGGCGCGCCGCGCGTGGCGAAGGAATTCTCGAAGTGCGGCATGCCATGCCTGAGCAGGGTACGTGCGAAGGTCCCGAGCAGCCAGCGCGGGCGGATCAGTCCGTCCCACGCAAGCCTGAGACTGGGACGCAGCGGCGTCGAAAAGCCGGCGCGGATATTGTTTTCACGGTTTGCCCACACGGGGATGTCGACCGTGACGACGAGCGTCCTGAAGCCGGCGCGGGCGACGCGGTCGATCAGCCCGTCGATGCGGACCTGATCGGCCGGCAGATAGGCCTGAAACCAGGTATCGGGCGCACGCTCGGCGACGAGTTCCATCGGCATCAGCGAGCTGCCGCTCATCACCGCCGGGATGCCCGCTTGCTGGGCCGCCTCGGCGAGCACGAGATCGCCCTCGAACGCGGACAGCGCGCTGATGCCCACCGGCGCGATGCCGAACGGCGCGGCGTAGGTCTTCCCGAACAGTACCGTGTGCGCCGAGCGCCGCGAGACATCGACCAGTACCCGCGGCATGAACCGGTATTCGTCGAAGGCGGCACGGTTATCGTCCAGCGACCGGTTGTCTTCCGCCGCGCCGGAGATATAGCCGAACAGGGGGCGCGGCAGAATGCGTCGCGCCCGGTCTTCGAAATCATGCAGTGACAGTATGCCGGCCAGCGTCGCGGCCGGCCGCGCCGGCGCGGCGGGCTTGCTCGGCGCCTGCATGCGGCAAGGATCGAGTGTGGGCGAACGGTCCATCTTCAGGCTCCCGGAATGTGGTGACGGCACAGAAACTGTAGACCCGGAACTCGTTTGCCAAAAGCGAAATTGTTTCCACGTGCTTATTCGATTTATTCGAACGTTTAGACGCCGGGTGAACCCGGATGCGGGCGAACACGCCCGCTGCATGAAGCCTCCCGGGCGATGCAGGCAGGCCTCAGCGCAGCACTTGCCCGTTCCTGTTGACGATGGTGACGTCGACGTAATGAGAGCCGCCGCGAACCCGCGGCCCGAACTCGACCGGGAAGCCGCCGATGTCGGTGCGGCCGAAGGACTCGAGGCTTTTCATGACGGACGCGCGCGTGGGATTGGGACCGGCGCGGCGCAGGGCCTCGACGATCACCCTCGCCGCGATATAGCCTTCGAGCGCGGTCGTCGACGGCGCGGCGTCTTCGGCGCCGAAGCGCGCGAGCGCCTGGCGATACTCCTTCACGATGGGAATGTCGGTCCGGGTAGGACTGGGGAAGACACTGGTCAGTGCGAGGCCGCGCGCCGCCTGTACGCCGATCTCGCGGACGATCGCCGGCAGGTCGTTGACCGACAGACCGATCAGCTGGCCGGCGCCTCCCGCCGCCTTGTACTGGGCGGTGAACGCGGCGGTCGCGCCGGTCGTCGTCAGCAGCAGGATGGCCGGTGTGCCGGCTTGCACCGCCTGCTCCACGGCTTTCTTCACCTCGGTCGAGTTGCGCTCGTAACTCGCGAGGAACTCGGGCTTGAGCCCAAGGCGGGCAAGGGCCAGCTCCGCGGCGCGCAGACCGTCGAGGCCGAAGTTGTCGTTCTGGTACACGATGCCTATTCGCTTGCGGGCGATGGCAGTAAACTGTTCGACCGCCTTGGTGACCTCATCGGCATAGCTGCCGCGAATATGGAACATCCAGGGATTGAAGGGCCTGCGCAGTGCGGTGCCGCCGGTGCGCGGACCCACGAGCGCAATGCCTGCCCGCTCCAGCAGCCCGTTGCGCAGCAGGGCCTCGTTGTTGGCGGTGCCCGCGCCTCCGAGAAGCACGATCGCGTCGTCCTTTTCGATGAGCTCCGCGACATGCTTTTCGGTCAGCTCCGGTTTGTACTGATCGTCCTTGCTGATGAGGTGGACCTTGCGGCCGTGGACGCCGCCCGCCGCATTGACACTGTCGAAATAGAGCTTGGCGCCCGCACGCATCGGTTCGCCTGATCCCGCTTGCGGACCGGAGAGGGTCGTCGACTGGCCGACGACGAGGACTTGCGCGGCAGCGGGGCCGATTGCCACGGCGGCACAGACCAGGCATGCCCACCATGCCCTGATCAGGACGGTTCCGTTCATAACAGGTCTCCTTCTGTTGCGGCGACGCACCGCGGAGTGCAAATCTACGTGGAGCCGTGCTAGCGGGAAAGTGAATTTATGCTAACGTTTTTGTTTGCTTTTCTTGAATGAAGAGGGCCGGCATGACTTTGAAACAGCTTGAGGCATTCTATTGGGCCGCAACCTGCGCCAACTTTGCGATGGCTGCCGAACGCCTGCATCTCTCCACCTCCTCGCTGTCCAAGCGGCTGGTGGAACTTGAGGAGTCGGTCGGTGTACGGCTGTTCGACCGCACCGGTCACAAGGCCGTGCTGACGGTCGCCGGGGAACGCTTCCTGCCGCATGCCGGCGCGCTGCTGCAGTCGGCCGAGGCCACCCGCCGCGCCCTCGGGCAGGATACCGGCCTCTCCGGCCGTTGCCTGCTCGGCGTCGGGGAGCTGTGCGCGCTGACCTGGCTGCCGCGGCTGCTCGCGCACACGCGGCAGCACCATCCCGATCTGCGCCTCGAACCGCATGTCGACATCGGCCGCGTCCTCGGCGAGCGGCTGCGCAACGGCGAGCTGGACTGCGCGGTCATCGCCGGCCGGTCGTCGCATCCGTCCATCGTGTCCCACACCATCGGACAGACTCATTTCGCCTGGGTCGGCTCGCCTTCCGTCGTCGGCAGGAAAGCCGAATACCGGGAGAAGCTGTTCGAAGAGCATCCGATCGTGACGCTGCCCACCGGCGCCGGCACCACGAAGATCCTGGATGAGTGGCTGATGGCGAAAAACCTGGATGTACCGCACCGCCTCATCTGCAACAGCTGGGGCGCGATCGCCGGTTTGCTGATCGGCGGACTCGGCATCGGCTTCCTGCCGGAGATCTGGGCCCGCTCGCTCGCGCGCAAAGGCGTCCTGCGCGTCCTGCGGACCGAACCGTCGCTGGCGCCGCTGACCTATACCCTGCAGCGACGCCGCAACGATGATCGTTCATTCCAGCCGGCGATCCTGGCGTCCGTCCTCGCCTCGGCCGATTTCATGACGCCGCCGCGGCTGTTGTAGCGGGGGCGAGCGGCGCTTCCCGGGCGACCGGCAGAACCGGCGCTCGAAGGGATTGGCGCCATCGCGCAGGCAGCGTCGACTGCGGGCGCTGCGCCTCCCGTTTTCAGTCCGACGGGCCAGCCGATGTGGTCTCGGGGGATTGGGGTTCCGGCGAGTCAAGCAGGTGCAACAACTGCGTGCGCGCCAGGACAGATCTGAGCAACTTTCCATTGATGTCATGCGCGATCTGTTCTTTCAATTTCACACCGAGCACCCGTTCGGTGTCTTCGGTCCGCGGCAGACCGGCTTGCTCGAGCTCCCGTTCGAGTGCAGTGTTGAATTCGTCTCCCATTGCGTCGATCAGCTCTTCCTTGGCTGACTCATGCTCTTCCGCGTGGTTCCGCTGCAGGAACGATTGCCAGGGGCCCCACTCGGTCGACAGAAAGTGGACGAAGTCAGTCGCCTCCGAATCCCGCACGCGCAGTTCCGCCTCATTGAGATCGGACTGGGTAACCTTTGAGTAGCTTTCCTCGGCGCGCATCAGAAACGTCGATATCGGCAGGTTCAGCCGCTGGCGCAGACCGATTTGATAGGCGAGATACACCTGGATAGGATCCAGCGGCGGATCCGAAGGCAAGGCGTGCTGTTCAAGCACTGTCACTTTGTCTTTCGCAATCTCTGCAAGCTTGGCCAAACGGAACATACCTCTCGCCAGGGAGACCAGGCCAGCCACGTTGCGATCGAAGTCTCCCGCTTCGACGCTGGCGATCCTGCGCGCATTGTCCAGCGCGTTCATTGCCAGCGTTACCCGATCCTCACACCGTGTCAGCTCCGTCATGACCATCCTGAAACAAAGGCTCCTTTGCCTGGGGTCAGCGGCTATGGTAGTCAGCAGTTCAACGACACTCTGGCGGAATTCCTCGAATGGGAAATTGGCTGATGCGCGCAGGCGATCGAGGAACGTCGAAAAGTCTGCGCCCCCCTCTTCCTTCTCAAACTCGCTCCACGCATCCTGATCGGCCTCTTGCCCGACGTCCTCATACCAGGCGACGACCGCATTCGCCAAGGGACGGGTTTCGAAATCAAGCGGTGGCTCGTCCTCGGAGAAAGTGATTCGTGGACCGAAATAATTGGCGTTCCCGGCCAGCGCCTTGAGCCGCGCAATTTCATGCGGGGAAAACGGGTTGCCTCCAACGATGACGACGCAATGTGCACCCGAGCGCGTTTCGCCGTGCCATGGCAGGGCAGTCAAGTGGTTGTCGCTCAGATTCAGCGTTTCCAGCGAAGGTGGCAAGGCAAGCTCGTTCGGCAGGCGGTCGAGCTGATTGCCGCGCAGATCGAGCGTTTCCAGCGCTTGCGGCAAAGTGAGATCGTCGGGCAGACGGGATAAGCGGTTCTCAGTCATGCCCAACCACCGCAATCCATGCGGCAGTGGCGGCAGTTCCTCAAGCTGGTTACTGTCCAATTCGATCCAGGTCAGTGAACCCGGCAGTTCGGGCAAATCGGTCAAGCCGCACTCCGCCGCATGAAGCTCTGTCAGCGAGGATGGCAGCGCCGCTCCCAGGGAGTTCAAAGGGTTGCCATCTACATTCAGCTTACGCAGTCCGGCTGGCAGCGGCGGCAGCTCGCGCAGATTGAGGCCTTCGAATGAGAGTTCGCTCTCCAGGCCGCCATCTTCGAACCATTCCTGTATCAGCTCCACGGCGTCAGCACGATATTCGTCCTGCGACCCGCGACTTGCCCAGGCGCTCAGTGCGGAGAGATAGTCCGCCTGCGGCGGCACCAGCGCTGCGACCGTCCGCTGTTCTTGAGGGGAGGCAGTCGCGCTTTCCGAAGGCCCCTCGCTCGGGCCCGCCGACGATCCGCTCGTTTCCGGTGCTGTCGATCCTGAAGCCGCGTCATGTTCCAAACCGACGGCACCGGAACGCGGCGGGCTCGTCCCCTGCGAGGGTCCGGAAGAATCGGTCCGCCCAGCGCTCTCATCGGAAGCAGACGCCGCGCTCTGGTCCGAGCTGCCAGCCACGGATCGGGCCAACGAGGGCGCCTGGGGTGAGGGAGCTACCTGGTGTTCGGGCTGTAGTTCCGAGGATGCGCCTGGGTGGTGTTCCCGCTGCACTTGCGGGGATGTGGCTTGATGATGACCCGGATGCAGCTGCTGTGATGCGCCGGCGTGGTGTCCCGGATGCTGCTGCTGCGATGCGCTTGCGTGGTGTCGGCGCCGCCACATGCACAGCCATCGCAGACGCCCCCCGCGTCCCGCGGACGCAGTGTCTGGGTGAGCGCCAGACGGGTTCATCGCCGTGGAAGACCCGGCAGCCGGCTGCGCCGATACCGGTTGAGACGAGTGCCCGGGCGAGGATGAAGCTCCGCCCCCATGACGCAAGAAAGGTATACCGCAGTTCAGATCGCGCAACCGCACATGATGCTCCCGAAAAAATCGACACCGCTGAGTAACCTTCACCCGGCAAGAGTTCCGCCGGCCGGATCGTTGAGGGCAGTAGGGAAATGAACATTGGAAATAAACGTTAGCAGTCGGACTGTCTGGGTACCGTCTAACGTCGCGGCCGTCCGCCGGCTATCACGTGCCTGACGGCCCTGCTTCGCCCGACGGCGGCTTCGCAGGCATCCGCAGCTGAAATGGGGGCGTCGCGTGCAATTGTCTTCGAAGCGCGGTGGCCGCAGGTCCGCCGACGGCCTCGAAGATTCCATGCAACAGGGGTAGGATACGCTGCCCGAACCTGCCTGTGGAATGCGACGCGGCGGCCGGGCAGCCGCCGCGTGCCTGCGATTACTTCCTGCGTGCCGGCGGCAGGTCGGTGCAGACACCTTCCATGACTTCCGCCGCCATGCCGATCGATTCGCCGAGCGTCGGGTGAGGATGGATGGTCTTGCCGATGTCGACCGCGTCGGCGCCCATCTCGATCGCCAGCGCGATCTCGCCGATCATGTCGCCGGCGTGGGTGCCGACGATGCCGCCGCCGACGATGCGATGCGTCTCGGCGTCGAACAGCAGCTTGGTGAAACCCTCGTCGCGGCCGTTGGCCACCGCGCGGCCGGACGCGGCCCACGGGAACAGGCCCTTCTCCAGCTTGACGCCCTTGGCCTTCGCCTCGTCTTCGGTCAGGCCGACCCAGGCCACTTCCGGATCGGTGTAGGCGACGGACGGGATGACGCGCGCGTCGAAATGCGATTTCTCGCCCGCAGCCGCCTCGGCGGCGACGTGGGCTTCATGCACCGCCTTGTGCGCCAGCATCGGCTGGCCGACGAGGTCGCCGATGGCGAAGATGTGCGGCACGTTGGTGCGCATCTGCGAGTCGACCGGGATGAAGCCGCGGTCGGTGACGGCGACGCCTGCCTTGTCGGCGCCGATCTTCTTGCCGTTGGGGCTGCGTCCGACGGCCACCAGCACCATGTCGTAGAGCTGCGGCTCGGGGGCGGCGACCGCCGGGTCGGCGCTCTCGAACGTGACCTTGATGCCTTCGGCCAGCGCCTCGACGCCGACCGTCTTGGTCTTCGTCATGATGCGGTCGAAACGCTTCTCGTTGAACTTCTGCCAGACCTTGACGAGGTCGCGGTCGGCGCCCTGCATCAGGCCGTCCATCATTTCGACCACGTCGATGCGCGCGCCCAGCGTGGAATACACGGTCGCCATTTCCAGGCCGATGATGCCGCCGCCGATGACCAGCATGCGCCTGGGCACCTGGCGCAGTTCCAGCGCGCCGGTGGAGTCGACGATACGGGGGTCTTCCGGCACGAAGGGCAGGTTCACGACGGAAGAGCCGGCGGCGATGATCGCCTGCCTGAACTGCACCGTCTTCCTGCCGCCGTCGGCGGTCGTCACTTCCAGGTGATTGGGGCCGACGAACTGGCCGACGCCCTGCACCACGTTGACCTTGCGCGCGCGCGCCATGCCGGACAGGCCGGTGGTCATCTTCTTGATGACGCTTTCCTTGTAGCCGCGCAGCTTGTCGATGTCGATCTCGGGCCTGCCGAAAGTGACGCCGTGCGCGGCCATCGCCTGGGTCTCGTCGATCACGGCGGCCACGTGCAGCAGCGCCTTGGACGGGATGCAGCCGACATTGAGGCAGACGCCGCCGAGCGTCGCGTAGCGCTCGACCAGCACGGTATTCATGCCGAGGTCGGCGGCGCGGAAGGCGGCGGAATAGCCGCCCGGCCCGGCGCCAAGCACCAGCATGTCGCATTGCAGGTCGGCCTGGCCGCTGAAGCTCGCCGGCTGCGGCGCCACCGCGGCCGGCGCGGCGGCGGGCGTGGCGGCGGCGGCGGCCGGCGCGGAGCTGCCATAGCCGGCGGGCGGCTGGGCCGGCGTCGCGGCCGATGCCTCGAGCAGCAGGAGCAGGCTGCCTTCCGACACCTTGTCGCCCACCTTGACCTTCAATTCCTTCACCACGCCCGCGTGGCTGGCCGGGATTTCCATGCTGGCCTTGTCCGACTCCACCGTGACCAGCGACTGCTCGACCTTGATGGTATCGCCGGGCTTGACCAGTACTTCGATCACTTCAACTTCCTTGAAGTCGCCGATATCGGGGACTTTGACTTCAGTCAGGCTCATGGTTGTGGCTCCGTTGTTCTGCCCCGCGTCAGCGGCAAGGCGTATTCATTTCATTGGGAAACTGTGGATCCGGAAGGGTCCGGAGGTGCTCTTGTCGAATTCGGCCCCCGCCTTGACGCCGATCTCGGCGATCTCTCGCGCGCTCGCGGTGTGATCCCATGCGGCATACATGGCGCCGAGCGCGAAGTTGCGGCCGCTGCCGATGCCCCAGAAACGGTCGAAGGAAAACACTTCGCGATAGGAGTACACGCCGAAGATGCCGTTCGGGTTGGCGATCAGCGCGGTGATCTGCGACGACTCGTATGGGTCTTCCTCTTCTTCCTTGGTGTTGAGGAAGTACTTTTCCTTCAGGATCTCGTGCACCTTCGAAAAGGTGTCGAACACGTCCTCGCGGCTGCAGAGACGGCAGTCCTCACCCATCCCGGCCAGCAGCTTGCGCATGACCGGGAAATGGGCGGCGGTGCCGGCCAGCGTCACGTAGGATTCGCCGACCTGGAAGATCTTTTCGTTGACTTCGTAGTCGTGCGACAGGCGGGTATCGCCGAAGGTGACGAGGGAATCCGCGGCAATCGCGATCTGCCCGTTTTTCTTGACGACGACGCAAGTGGTCATTGTGGGTCTCCGTATCGGGGAAGCACCGGGCATCGCGGCATCGCTGGCCGCCTCGCCGGGCGGTTGGAAAAGAGAGGAATTCTCTCACTTCCCGCCGCCCGGCCCCGCCCGGCGGCAATGATCACAGCAGCGTCTTGCGCATGTCGCCCAGCACCTCGGCCAGGTAGGCGGCGAAGCGCGCGCCCATCGCGCCGTCGATGACGCGATGGTCATAGGACAGCGACAAAGGCAGCATCAGGCGCGGCGCGAACTGCTTGCCGTCCCACACCGGCTTGATGGCCGACTTCGACAGGCCGAGGATCGCGACTTCGGGCGCATTGACGATGGGCGTGAATGCCGTGCCGCCGATGCCGCCGAGCGACGAGATGGTGAAGGTCGCGCCCTGCATGTCGGCCGGCTTGAGCTTGCCGTCGCGCGCCTGCGCCGACAGCTCGCCCATCTCCTTCGCGATGGCGGAGATGCTCTTGGCGTCGGCATTCTTCACCACCGGCACCACCAGGCCCTGCGGCGTGTCGGCGGCGAAGCCGATGTTGTAGTACTTCTTGAGGATCAGGTTCTCGCCCTTCTCGTCGAGCGAGGAATTGAAGGCCGGGAATTTCTTCAGCGCCGCGACGCTGGCCTTGATGACGAATGCCAGCATGGTGAGCTTGACGCCCGACTTGGCGAGCGCGTCGTTGGACTGCTTGCGGAATTCCTCCAGCTCGGTGATGTCGGCTTCCTCGAACTGCGTCACATGCGGGATCATCACCCAGTTGCGGTGCAGGTTGGGGCCGCTGATCTTCTTGATGCGCGACAGCGGCTGCAGCTCGGTCTCGCCGAACTTGGAGAAATCCAGCGACGGCCACGGCAGCAGGTCGAGACCGGCGCCGCTGCCCTTGGCTGCAGCAGCGGCGGGCGCGGCGGTCGCGCCCGACATGACCGACTTCACGAAGGACTGGATGTCGGTGTGCAGGATGCGGCCCTTCGGACCGCTGCCCTTGACCTTGCCGAGGTCGACGCCGAGTTCGCGCGCGAACTTGCGCACCGAGGGCGAGGCATGCGCCTTGGCCGCCGCCGGCGACAGCGGTTCCAGCGCAGCCGTCGGCGCCGGCTTCGCTTCGGGCGCGGGGACCGGGGCGGCGACGACCGTGGACGCGGGCGCCGGCGCGGATGCGGCAGCGGGCGCCGGTGCGGCGGCGCCGCCCTGCACGGCCAGGGTCAGGATCAGCGATCCCCTGGAGACCTTGTCGCCGACCTTGACCTTCATTTCCTGGACCACACCGGCGTGGCTGGAGGGGATCTCCATGCTGGCCTTGTCCGATTCGACGGTCAGCAGCGACTGGTCGACGCTGACCGTGTCGCCCGGCTTGACCATCAGCTCGATCACTTCGACGTCCTTGAAGTCGCCGATGTCCGGCACTTCGACGTCGACGATGCCGCCGGATGCGGGTGCGGGCGCGCTCGCTGCCGGCGCGGGTGCAGCGGCTGGAGCAGGCGTGCTGGCCGCGGCCGGAGCAGGAGCAGCGGCCGGGGCCGGGGCCGCCGCGGCGCCGGCGCTTTCTTCCACCACCAGCAGCAGGCTGCCTTCCGACACCTTGTCGCCGATCTTGACCTTCACTTCCTTCACGACGCCGGCGTGGGTCGAGGGGATTTCCATGCTGGCCTTGTCCGACTCGACCGTGACCAGCGACTGATCGACCTTGATCGTGTCGCCGGGCTTGACCAGCAACTCGATCACTTCCACTTCCTTGAAATCGCCGATATCCGGGACTTTGACTTCCTGCAGGCTCATAGGGGCTCCGTTCTTTTTCGTCCGCGCAGCAAAGGGCGGCGCCGTTGCGCCATGCCCTTTCCGCGCCGGGCTACATGTTGTTGATG
Source organism: Noviherbaspirillum aridicola (assembly GCF_019656455.1). Classification (GTDB taxonomy): domain Bacteria; phylum Pseudomonadota; class Gammaproteobacteria; order Burkholderiales; family Burkholderiaceae_D; genus Noviherbaspirillum; species Noviherbaspirillum aridicola. The sequence goes on along the minus strand of NZ_BPMK01000008.1, from coordinate 111,535 downwards.
CGTTACAGCGCCACCGGATTCGGCTTGTTCGGATCGATGCCGTACTTCCTGATCGCATCGGCCACGACACTCGCCTCGATCGCGCCGTCTTCCGCCAGCGCCTTGAGCGCCGCCACCGTCACGTAATAGCGGTTGACCTCGAAGAACTCGCGCAGCTTGGCCCGGGTATCCGAGCGGCCGAAGCCGTCGGTGCCGAGCACCTTGTAGCTGCGGCCCTTTGGAATGAAGGCGCGCACCTGCTCGGCGAACGCGCGCATGTAGTCGGTGGAAGCGACCACCGGACCGCTGCGCTCCTGCAGCAGCTTCGTCACATGCGCGACGCGCGGCGTCTCGGTCGGATGCAGCAGGTTCCAGCGCTCCACGTCCTGGCCGTCGCGCGCCAGCAGGGTGAAGGACGGCGCGGACCAGATGTCGGCGGCGATGCCCCAGTCGTTCTGCAGCAGCGAGGCGGCTTCGATCACTTCGCGCAGGATGGTGCCGGAGCCCATCAGCTGCACGCGCTGCCTGGCCTTGTCGTCGCCTTCCTGCAGCAGGTACATGCCCTTGAGGATGTCGGCCTCGGTGCCGGGCCTGAGGCCAGGGTGGCTGTAGTTCTCGTTCATCAGGGTGATGTAATAGAACACATCCTCCTGCTTTTCCACCATGCGCTTGAGGCCGTCATGGATGATGACCGCGACTTCGTGCGCGAAGGTCGGATCGTAGGGCAGGCAGTTGGGGATGGTCGACGCCAGGATGTGGCTGTGACCGTCCTCGTGCTGCAGGCCTTCGCCGTTGAGCGTGGTGCGGCCGGCGGTGCCGCCGAGCAGGAAGCCGCGCGCCCGCATGTCGCCCGCCGCCCAGGCGAGGTCGCCAACGCGCTGCAGGCCGAACATCGAGTAGAAGATGTAGAACGGGATCATCACCCGGTTGTTGGTCGAGTACGAGGTCGCGGCGGCGATCCAGGAACTCATCGCGCCCGCCTCGTTGATGCCCTCCTGCAGGATCTGGCCGGCCTTGTCCTCGCGGTAGTACATCACCTGGTCCTTGTCGACCGGCTCGTACAGCTGACCCATCTGGTTGAAGATGCCGATCTGGCGGAACAGGCCTTCCATGCCGAAGGTGCGCGCCTCGTCGACGAGGATGGGCACCACCCGCTTGCCGAGATTCTGGTCGCGCAGCAGCGCGGTGATGATCCGCACATAAGCCTGCGTGGTCGAGATCTCGCGTCCCTCGGCGGTCGGCTCGAGCACCGCCTGGAAGGCGGACAGTTCAGGCACCTGCAGGGTCTCGTCGGCCTTGACGCGGCGCTGGGGCAGATAGCCGCCGAGCGCCTTGCGGCGTTCATGCAGGTACTTGATCTCGGGCGCGTCGTCGGACGGCTTGAAGAACGGCACCTCGGCCAGCTTGTCGTCGGGGATGGGGATGTTGAAGCGGTCGCGCATCTCGCGCACCGCCGCGTCGTCGAGCTTCTTGGTCTGGTGCGCGGTGTTGCGCGCCTCGCCCGACTTGCCCATGCCGAAGCCCTTGATGGTCTTCACCAGCAGTACGGTCGGCTGCCCCTTGTGTTCCTGCGCCTGCTTGAAGGCGGCATAGATCTTGTGCGGATCGTGGCCGCCGCGGTTGAGGCGCCAGATGTCGTCGTCGGACATCTTCGACACCAGCTCCAGCAGCTTGGGATGCTTGCCGAAGAAATGCTTGCGCACGTAGGCGCCGTCCTTGGCCTTGTAGTTCTGGTACTCGCCGTCGACGGTTTCCATCATCACGCGCTGCAGGATGCCTTCCTTGTCGCGCGCGAGCAGTTCGTCCCAGTAGCTGCCCCAGATGACTTTGATCACGTTCCAGCCGGCGCCGCGGAAGTCGGCTTCCAGCTCCTGGATGATCTTGCCGTTGCCGCGCACCGGGCCGTCGAGGCGCTGCAGGTTGCAGTTGACGACGAACACCAGGTTGTCGAGCTTTTCGCGGCCGGCCATGCCGATGGCGCCCATCGATTCCGGCTCGTCCATCTCGCCGTCTCCGCAGAAGGTCCAGACCTTGCGCCTGGCGGTGTCGGCGATTTCACGCGCATGCAGGTACTTCAGGAAGCGCGCCTGGTAGATCGCCATCAGCGGGCCGAGGCCCATGGAGACGGTGGGGAATTGCCAGAAGTCCGGCATCAGCTTCGGATGCGGATAGGAGGACAGGCCCTTGCCGTCCACTTCGCGGCGGAAGTTGAGCATCTGCTCTTCCGACAGCCGCCCTTCGAGGAAGGCGCGGGCATAGATGCCAGGAGAGGAATGGCCCTGGATGTACAGCAGGTCGCCGCCGTGGTCTTCGGTCGGGGCGTGCCAGAAATGGTTGAAGCCGGTGCCCAGCATGTTGGCCAGCGAGGCGAAGCTGGAGATGTGGCCGCCGAGGTCGCCGTCGGCGCGGTTGGTCTTGACCACCATCGCCATCGCGTTCCAGCGCATCCAGGAGCGCAGCCGCTCCTCGTATTCGAGATTGCCGGGCGAGTGTTCGCCGAGATGCGCGGGGATGGTGTTGACGTAGGCGGTATTGCTGGAGAACGGAATGTGGGCGCCGCGTCGGCGGGCCAGGTCCACCATGCGCTCCATCAGGTAGTGCGCGCGCTCGGGGCCTTCGGTTTCGATGACGGCTTCGAGCGCGTCGAGCCACTCCTGGGTTTCCATTACGTCGGGGTCGTTGGCGGCTTGCGCCAACACTTGGTCGAGCTGGGCGGACATGATGTCTCCTGGTTGAAGGCAGGCCCCGGAATGCATGTCGTCCGGGACTTTTTGGACAAGAATTTGCCGGGATGGTGCGCGGTGAAAAGATTCTAACAGTAGATTTGCGCGTTTTCAAATTACGATATCACTTTCCATAATGCGGAATTTCATGCGGCGGCGCAGCATTTCCCGGCGCCCCGGTCCGCCGGCGCATCCGCGCGCGCGGGCGGACCTTATAATCTCGTTTTTGAAACGACCACTCCTTCTCTTCCATGCCCGCACAACTCATCAACGGAACCCAGCTCTCCCAGCAACTGCGTGCCGACGTCGCCGCGCGCGCCGCCGCCCTGACCGCGAAAGGCAGGCAGCCCGGCCTCGCGGTGGTGCTGGTCGGCGACAATCCCGCGTCCCAGGTCTATGTCCGCAACAAGGTGAAGGCATGCGAAGACAACGGCATTCATTCTGTGCTGGAGAAATACGATGCCGACCTGAGCGAGGAGGCGCTGCTGGCGCGCATCGATGCGCTCAACACGGACCCGAAAATTCACGGCATCCTGGTGCAACTTCCCTTGCCCGCTCACATCAATGCGCATAAGGTGATCGAGGCGATCGCGCCGGAGAAGGACGTGGACGGCTTCCACGTCAGCAATGCGGGCCTGCTGATGACGGGCCAGCCGCTGTTCCGCCCCTGCACCCCCTACGGCGTGATGAAGATGCTGGAGTCCATCGACTTTCCGGTGCGCGGCGCGCACGCGGTCGTGGTCGGCGCGTCCAACATCGTGGGCAAGCCGCAGGCCATGCTGCTCTTGCAAGCGGGCGCCACGGTCACCATCTGCAATTCCAAGACCCGGGATCTCGGCCATCACACCCGTCAGGCCGACATCCTCGTGGTCGCCACCGGCAAGCGTAATATCGTCACCGCCGACATGATCAAGCCCGGCGCGGCAGTCATCGACGTCGGCATGAACCGCGACGACGAGGGCAAGCTGTGCGGCGACGTCGACTTCGCCAACGCGAAGGAAGTCGCCGGCTGGATCACCCCTGTCCCGGGCGGCGTTGGCCCGATGACGATTACGATGCTGCTTGTAAACACGATTGAAGCCGCCGAAAGAACCTGACCCGATGACCCACGCACAAAACCCCCTGCTCGATTTTTCCGACCTTCCCCGTTTCGACGCCGTCCGGCCCGAGCACGTCACGCCCGCCGTCACCGCCCTGCTCGACGAATGCCGCGCCGTGGTGGCACGGCTGGAGCAGCCGATGCAGGAGGTGCGCTGGGAAAATTTCGTGCAGCCGCTGGAGGATGCGACCGAGCGGCTCGGCCGCGCCTGGGGTATCGTGCGCCATCTCAATTCGGTCGCGGACACGCCGGAGCTGCGCGCCGTCTACAACGACAACCTGCCGAAAGTGACCGAGTTCTGGACGCAGCTCGGCCAGAACCTGGCGCTGTTCGACAAGTACAAGACGCTGCGCGAGCGGCCGGACTTCGAAGCGCTCACGCCGGCGCGCAAGAAGATCGTCGAGAACGCGCTGCGCGATTTCCGTCTCGGAGGCGCCGAGCTGCCTGCCGAGAGCAAGGCGCGCTTCGCGCAGATCCAGGAAAGGCTGGCGGCGCTGTCGACGAAGTTTTCGGAAAACGTGCTGGACGCGACCAACGACTATGCGCTGTTCGTCGATGACGAGGCCGAACTCTCCGGCCTGCCCGAGGATGTGAAGATGGCCGCACGCGGCGCCGCCGAAAAGGACGGCAGGAGCGGCTACAAGTTCACGCTGCACTTCCCCTCGTATTTCCCGCTGCTGCAGTACGCCGACAAGCGCGAGCTGCGCGAACAGATCTACCGCGCCAACGCGACCAAGGCTTCCGAACTCGGCGCGCGGCCCGAATGGGACAACACCGCAAACATCGCGGAAATCCTGAAACTGCGGGCGGAAGAATCGAAGCTGCTCGGCTTCGAGAACTTCGCCGAGGTCTCGCTGGTGGCGAAGATGGCCGAGACGCCGAAACAGGTGATCGACTTCCTGGAAGACCTGGCGCAGCGCGCCCGCCCCTTCGCCGAAAAGGACCTGGCCGAGCTGCGCGAATTCGCGCGCGCCGAACTCGGGCTGGAGACGCTGGAAGCCTGGGACGTCACCTATGCGTCGGAAAAGCTGCGCCAGAAGCGCTATGCGTTCTCTGAACAGGAGGTCAAGCAGTACTTCCCCGAACCGCGGGTGATCGAAGGACTGTTCCGCGTGGTGCAGACCCTGTTCTCGGTACAGGTCAGGCCGGACAGCGCGCCGGGATGGCACAAGGATGTGAAGTTCTACCGGATCGAGCGCGACGGCAAGCTGATCGGCCAGTTTTACCTCGACCTGTATGCGCGCCAGGGCAAGCGCGGCGGCGCCTGGATGGACGACGCGCGCGGCAGGCGGCTGATGGCCAGTGCGCTGCAGACGCCGGTCGCCTACCTGACCTGCAATTTCAGTGAGCCGGTCGTGGTGGACGGCAAGTCCCGGCCTGCGCTGTTCACCCATGACGAAGTGATCACGCTGTTCCATGAATTCGGCCATGGGCTGCATCACATGCTGACCCAGGTCGACGAACTCTCCGTGTCGGGCATCTCCGGCGTGGAATGGGACGCGGTGGAGCTGCCCTCGCAGTTCATGGAAAACTTCTGCTGGGAGTGGGATGTGCTGCAGCACATGACGGCCCACGTGGACACCGGGGAGCCGCTGCCGCGCGCGCTGTACGACAAGATGACCGCGGCCAAGAACTTCCAGTCCGGCCTGCAGACCCTGCGCCAGGTCGAGTTCGCGCTGTTCGACATGCACCTGCACTACGACCACGACGCCAACGGCGCCAGGACCGCGCAGGACGTGCTCAACGATGTCCGCCAGCGCGTGGCTGTTGTGATTCCGCCCGCATTCAACCGTTTCCAGAATTCCTTCGGGCATATCTTTGCCGGCGGGTATGCGGCAGGCTACTATAGCTACAAATGGGCGGAAGTCCTGTCTGCCGATGCCTACGGCGCGTTCGAAGAAGTCGGCGCCGAAGGCGGCGACATCCTGTCGCCGGAAATCGGCCGCCGCTTCCTCGATGAGATCCTGGCCATGGGCGGCTCGCGCCCGGCGCTGGAATCGTTCAAGGCCTTCCGCGGCCGCGAACCCAGCATCGACGCCCTGTTGAGACACAATGGCATGACCGCGTGAATGCGTGAATAAGGCGGGGAGGAACATGAAGAAATCGCTAGGTCTGGCAGCCATGCTGCTGCTGACGGCCGGCGCGCAGGCGCAGCTGTACAAATCGGTGGGGCCGGACGGCAAGGTGACTTACAGCGACACGCCGCCGGCGACGAAGTCGGCGCGCGTGGAAACCAAGACCCTGGGCGGCGGCGGCGCGCCGAGCACCGCCGGCCTGCCCTACGAACTGGCCGAGGCGGTGCGCGCCCATCCGGTCGTGCTGTACAGCGCGGCGGAATGCCTCCCCTGCGACGAAGGCCGCCGCCTGCTCAACCAGCGCGGCGTGCCGTTCAGCGAAAAAACCGTCAGCAGCGCCGATGACCATGCCGCCTACAAGCAGATCGCGGGCGACAGCCGGCTGCCCCTGCTGACCGTCGGACGAACCCGCGAGCGCGGCTTCGAATCCGCCGCATGGAACGCGGCGCTCACTGCGGCGGGCTATCCGGAAACCAGCAGGCTGCCGCGCAACTACCGCCAGCCGGAGGCGCAGGCGCTGGCCCAGAAAAAGCCGGAGCCGAAACCCGCGGCCCAGGCGCGCAGCGAGCCGGCGCCGGCGACCGACCTGCCGCCCGCCACCGGCAACGCGCCGCCCGGCTTCCGTTTCTGAGCCCCGGGCAAGACCATGACCCGTATCGATTTTCACAGCAATGTGCCGGACAAGCTCGCGTACGCATGCCGGCTGGTGCGCAAGGCCCGTGCGGCGGACGTCCGCGTCGTGGTGCTGACCGCGGACCGGCAGGCGATGGATGCGCTGGACGAAGCGCTCTGGTCGTTCTCAGGCCTGGACTTCCTGCCGCATGTGGCGGCCGGCGATCCGCTTGCGGCGAGCACGCCCATCATCCTCACCGACAGCGACCAGGCCGAGCTTCCGCATCACCAGGTCCTCATCAATCTCTCGTCCGCCACGCCGGCCCACTTCGCGCGCTTCGAGCGTATGTTCGAAATCGTCGCCGCCGACGAGGCCGACCGGCTGGCCGGGCGCGACCGCTATCGCTACTACCAGCAGCGCGGCTATCCATTGACCCATTTCGTCGCGGACAAGGCATGAGCACCGATTCCCTCGACGCCGGCATCCCGGTACTGACTGAAATCATTCCGGCAGGCGTACCTGCGGCAGGCGTTCCTGAAGCAATTCCCGCCCCCGAAATCCCTGTACTGCGCGCCGCCATCCCTGCCATCGCTCCCGCCGCCGCGGTGCTGCCGCCGCTGAAGCCGGCGCTGCCCGCCGTGGATGTCGAGCAACTCGCCGCCCAGGTCCAGGAGCGGGTGATGACGCAGATGATGATGCGCATCGACCAGATGCTGGAACTCCGCGTGCGCGACTGTCTCGCCGACGTGATGCAGGCCTCGGTCGACAGGCTGGCGCGGGAGCTGCGCGAGGGCTTGCAGCAATCGATACGCGAGGGCGTCGGCCGCGCGCTGGCGCAGGAAATCGCCGAGCTGAAACAACCGAAAATCTAAATTTCCCGCGGTTTTCTTTTGCCCGCGCTCACGCCGCGCCGTGCCGTGTGCAATCGGCAAAATCCCCGGACCGAGTTTGATTACCCGCGCAATCCTGTCGTCTTTACAATCACACCTCATCCAACGAGGAGTTTTCACGCATGAAAGTGATCGTACTGGGCGCGGGCGTCATCGGCACCGCGTCAGCCTGGTTCCTGAACAAGGCCGGCCATGAGGTGACGGTGATCGAGCGCCAGCCGGGCGCGGCGCAGGAAACCAGCTTCGCCAACGGCTGCCAGATCTCCGTCTCGCACGCCGAGCCCTGGGCCAATCCCTCGGCCCCGATGAAAATCCTCAAGTGGCTGGGCAAGGAAGACGCGCCGCTGCTCTACCGCTTCCGCCCCGAACTGCAGCAATGGCTGTGGGGCCTGAGCTTCCTGCGCGAGTGCACGCCGGCGCGCACCGCGCACAACATCCGCCAGATCGTCGCCATCTCCGAATACAGCCGCCAGACGCTGCAGGCGGTGCGGACCGAGACCGGCATCGATTACGACCACCTGACGCGGGGCATCCTGCATTTCTATACCGACCCGAAGGAGTTCGAGCAGTCGCTGCCGGCCGCCCGGTTGATGCGGGACCTGGGCTGCGCGCGCGATTCGATCTCCGCCGACGAGGTGGTGCGCATGGAGCCGGCCCTGGCGACGATCCGCGACAAGATCGCCGGCGGCGACTTCACGGCGAGCGACGAGTCGGGCGACGTGTACAAGTTCACCACCGGGCTGGCGCAGCGGGCGGCGGCGGCGGGCGTCGACTTCCGCTACAACACCGGCATCACCCGGCTGCTGCGCGAAGGCAGCGGCGCGGCGGCCCGCATCGCCGGCGTGGAAGTCATCGATCCGCAGGGCCGCCACCAGATTCTCCAGGCCGACGCCTACGTGATGGCGGCCGGCAGCTTCTCGGCACCGCTGCTGCAGCCGCTCGGCATCCGGCTGATGATCTATCCCGGCAAGGGTTACTCGGCCACCTACCGCGTCATCAATCCGGACGCGGCGCCCACCGTTTCGCTCACCGACGACGGCTACAAGCTGGTGCTGTCGCGGCTCGGCGACCGCCTGCGCGTGGCCGGCACCTGCGAGCTCAACGGCTACACCCGCGAGCTCAACGACGTGCGCTGCGCGGCGATCACCCGCCGCACCCGCGAGCTATTCCCGGACGCCTGCGACTACGACAACCCGGTGTACTGGACCGGCCTGCGTCCGCTGACGCCATCCAACATCCCGTACATCGGCAAGAGCCCGATATCCAACCTCTATCTCAATACCGGCCATGGCACGCTGGGCTGGACCATGGGATGCGGATCGGGACGCGCGATCGCGGAGATCGTGTCGGGGCGGGTGCCGGAGGTGGATTTCGCATTCACCGGCGTGAAGGGAAGCGCCAGGGGCAGCCGCGACTTGTCGCAGGCACTGCGGGCCTGACCGCACTCAGCGCGCAGGGGGCACCGGCACCGGCGGGGGCGCGCCGCCCTCTCCTGCCCCTTCCCGAGAAAGGCTGCGACGATACCTCTCCAGCGCGTCCCGCAACTCGCGTGCCGCGTCGAGCCCCTCGTCAACCGCAGCCATGGTGTCGTGCAAAACGACCCATTTCTCATTGAGGGAGACGAGTTCTCGCAAGTCTTCCAACGAGCGCGACGATGGCTTCATGCCTCCTGCTTGCGCATGCCGGTGCTGCGTTTTCCTTTCCTCCAGGCGCTTTTTGTAGTGGGCATGGAGCGATACGGCTGGGTTGAAACGGGGATCGTAGGAGTTGGGGAGCGCCGGGGCATCCCCTGCAGCCGGTCCCCGGGCGACCGCCAGCGCTTCCCGAAACGCCTCTGATTGCATCACTTCCGGCGCCACCTCCGCCATCTTGAGGACTGCCTTCGGTGCAAGCGGAAAATGCCTGAGCCTGCCCTCGTACAACAGCTTGTTGATGGCCCCCATGTCATCGCCCACGAGCGCCTGCTCAAGCTGGCGCTTCTCCGTACCCCAGTCCTTCTCCAGGATAAGCTTGAGACTCACGAATGCGTTATCCAGCAGTTTCTTCGTCGGTGCCGGCGGAGCCTCCGCCGGGAGCACGGCGGGCTCGCCGGAGAGGCTCGCTTGCGGAGCCGATGCGCGGCGCGCCGTGGCAGGGGGCGCCGCATGTGCCGTCATGGCCGGGCGCCTGCCGAAGAGCCAGAATCGCCGCCGCCTGCTTTCGACTTTCAGAGCTCCGGTGCTGCGGGCGGTGCTTGCGGGCGGCGGCTCTCCTGCGGTGCCGGCCGGCGGCCCACCGCTCGGCGCTGCCGGCTGCCCGGCGCGCCCCCCCGGCGCCAGGGCATGGCCGAGCCGTGACATGAATCGTGCGATGCGAGACATCGAAGCCTTCCTGGACGAGGCAGATGAGCGCGTTCCTGCCGGCCGCAACGGCGCCGTCCCGACACCGCCCAAATGGGTGTCGGCGAAATGTCGAAAAATCCAGGCAAGCGAAAAATTGAAGTTTGGCGGTAACCGCTCAGGGCTACCTCCCCACCTTGACCTGCACCTCGGCCTGCTTCTCGTCGAATGCGATGCGGGTCGCGAACTTCGCCCGCTTCATCGGAAACCGCGACTGGAAGTGCCGCACATTGCCGGATCCGGAAATCACCCGCCGCACGAACTGGTAGTAGGCATCCATGTCGAGCACATGCACCACCAGGAAGTAGTCGTAGTCGCCCGACACGAAATAGCACTGCATGACCTCCGGCTCCTTGGCCATGCGCGCCTCGAAATCCTGCATGTGCTCGTCCGACTGATTGTTCAGCGAAACCTCGAGAAAAGCCAGCATGCCGTAGCCGAGGGCGAAGGGATCGACCAGCGCGACGTCGGCGCTGATGATGCCCGCCTCGCGCAGGTCGCGCATGCGGCGCAGGCAGGTCGGCTGGGAGATGTGCACCTTTTCGGCCAGCACCCGGGTCGGCATCTGATTGTCCTTTTGCAGAAGATTGAGGAGCTTGCGGTCGACCTTGTCGAGTGCGTGGAATTTGGGCATACAAAAATCGAGGGTTTTCACTAAAAACCGCAGAAAAACTCTTTGCGAACGATTTTTTCTGCTGTAACTTCTGTTTGTTCAGATTTCTGAATGGTAACAGAGCCGGATCCCTGCTCGTCACCCGGACTATTAATCCTCTGGAGGCTTATTTTATGCAGTTCAAGACAAAAATGATTCCGCTGGCCGGCGCGATTGCTTTCGCTTTTGCAGGCGCTGCATCCGCGCAGGAACTGGTGGTCAAGATCGGCCACGTCGGCCCGATCTCGGGCGCCATCGCCCACCTCGGCAAGGACAATGAAAACGGCGCCCGCATGGCGATCGACGAGCTCAACGCCAAGGGCGTGACCATCGGCGGCAAGAAGGCCAAGTTCGAACTGCTGGCCGAAGACGACGGCGCCGATCCGAAGCAGGGCACCTCGGCCGCCCAGAAGCTGGTCGATGCCAAGGTCAACGGCGTGATCGGCCACCTGAACTCCGGCACCACCATCCCGGCTTCCAAGATCTACCACGATGCCGGCATCCCGCAGATCTCCCCGTCCGCGACCAATCCGAAGTACACCCAGCAGGGCTTCAAGAGCGCCTTCCGCGTGGTGGCCAACGATGGCCAGCTCGGCGGCACCCTCGGCCGCTACGCAGCCGACCAGCTCAAGGCGAAGAAGGTCGCCGTCATCGACGACCGCACCGCTTACGGCCAGGGCGTGGCTGAAGAGTTCGTCAAGGGCGCCAAGGCCAAGGGCGTGCAGGTGGTGGCTCAGCAGTACACCAACGACAAGGCGACCGACTTCAACGCCATCCTGACCGCGATCAAGGCCAAGCAGCCTGAAGTCGTGTTCTTCGGCGGCATGGATGCGGTGGCAGGCCCGATGCTGCGCCAGATGAAGGCGCTGGGCATCAACGCCAAGTTCATGGGCGGCGACGGCATCTGCACCGAGGCGCTGGCCAAGCTGGCGGGCGACGCGCTGGGCGACAACCAGGTCGTCTGCGCCGAAGCGGGCGGCGTCGAGGAAGCCCAGAAGAAGGGCATGGAAGACTTCCGCGCGGCGTTCAAGAAGAAGTTCAATGCCGACGTCCAGATCTACGCACCCTACGTCTATGACGCGGTGATGGTCATGGCTGCCGCAATGCAGAAGGCGGGCTCCGCCGAGCCGGCGAAGTATCTGCCCGAACTGGCCAAGATCAACCACCAGGGCGTGACCGGCAAGATCGCCTTCGACAACAAGGGCGACATCAAGGAAGGCACGCTGACCCTGTACACCTACAAGGGCGGCAAGCGCGAACAGCTGGCAGTCGTGAAGTAATCGCACTGCACACGCAGTCCAGGAGCGCCGATGGCAACATCGGCGCTTTTTTTTGCGCCGCGCGCAAGCCTGTGCGCCGGTGCCGCGCCTGTAGGATACTGCTGCCTCCGCACAACGCAGAGCGCAATACGATGAAGATACTCGATCAGGCCAGCACGGCCGCCGCCCTCCCCTACGACCGCCTCGTGCCCGCGCTGGCACGCGCCTGCCGCGAACTCGTCGACGGCACGATACGCGCGCCGGAACGCCAGGTGGTGCCGATCGATGCGGCCAGCGTCCTCCTGAGCATGCCCGCCATCGGCGCCGACATCAGCGCGACCAAGCTCATCACCGTGCACGGGGAGAATGCCCGGCACGGCCTGCCCGCGATCCAGGGCGAGGTGATCGTCTTCGACACCGCGACCGGACGCAGGCTGGCCCTGCTCGACGGACCGACCGTGACCGCCCGCCGCACCGCCGCCATGACCCTGCTCGGCATCGATACCCTGGCAGCGCGCAAACCTGCCTCCGCGCTGCTGATCGGCACCGGGACGCAGTCGCGCGCCCATGTCGAGGCGCTCGCCGGATTCTTCGGCATCGAGGATTTCCGTATCGCCGGACGCAGCATGGAATCGGCGGCACGCTTCTGCCAGGCGCTGCGGGTGTCGCATCCCGGGGCGCGATTCTCGCCGCTGTCGGTCGAGGACATCGGCGAGGCGCCGGACGTGGATCTCGTGATCGCGCTGACCACCGCGCGCAGTCCCGTCGTGCCGGCGGTGCTGGCGGCGCACACGCTGGCGGTCGGCGTCGGCGCGTTCAAGCGGGAGATGGCAGAACTGCCGCCGCAGCTGCTCAGGTCGCGCGCCATCGTCGTCGACGACGCGCCCGGCGCAAGGCATGAGGCGGGCGACCTGATACAGGCCGGGGTGGACTGGTCCGCGGTGGCACCGATAGGCGCCATCCTGTCGGGCAAGGCGCCCCGCCCCGCCGGGCCGGCCGTCTTCAAGACCGTTGGACAGGCGGCCTGGGACCTGGCGGCGGCGCGCGTCGCGCTCGGCTCGGCCGGCTGAAAAGCGCACGCCCAAGAAAAAAGCGCTCCGAAGAGCGCTTTGATCAGATCCTGCCTGGCGCGATTACTTCTGCGCCATGATCCACTTCACCAGGGTGCGGGCTTCGGCCTCGCTGACCTGCGCGTTGGCGGGCATCGGCACCTGGCCCCAGACACCCACGCCGCCCTTGAGGACCTTCTGCGTCAGCTTGTCTTCCGCATCCTTCTGACCCGCGTACTTGGCGGCGACGTCCTTGAACGACGGACCAACCACCTTGTTCGCGACTGCATGGCAAGCCATGCAATTCTTCGACTTGGCCAGATCCGCATTGGCCATCGCCGCATTGGAGACGAGGACGCCAGCGGCCAGACAAACCAGCAAAGAAGCTTTCATTACTTTCTCCATTAGAAAAATGCGCACCATTCTAACGCCAGTGCTGCAGGGATGAAACGCCGTCAGACAATTGCTGGTTGACCTGGGACAGAAGAATTAAAATCTTTCTCCATCGCATCAACCTGGTTGCCGCCATGCCCCTCATCGTTCTTATCGTTTTGCTATCCGCGCTGCGCTATTTCGAGATCGGCCCGTTCGCGGGGCTGTCGTGGTGGTGGATCGTCGGCCTGTTCGGCGCCGCCTTCATCTGGTTCGAGTTCATCGAGCGCATGTTCGGGCTCGACAAGCGCAAGGAGCACAAGCAGGCTGAAAAGACCCGCCGCGACCGCATCAAGCGCACGCTGAAATAAAAAAGGGTGGCGCTCGCCACCCTTCATCACGCCGTCCCCGATCAGCGCTTGAGCTGCGCCAGGTCGCGCACCGCGCCGCGATCGGCCGAGGTCGCCAGCGCGGCATATGCCTGCAGCGCCTGCGACACCACCCGCTGGCGGTTCACCGGCTTCCACGCGTTGTCGCCGCGCGCTTCCATCGCGGCGCGACGGCGCGCCAGTTCGTCGTCGTCGATCTTCAGATGGATGCGGCGCTCCGGAATGTCGATCTCGATGATGTCGCCGTCGTTGACCAGGCCGATGGTGCCGCCCTCCGCCGCCTCCGGCGATGCATGCCCGATCACGAGGCCGGAAGAGCCGCCGGAGAAGCGGCCGTCGGTGAACAGCGCGCAGGCCTTGCCCAGTCCCTTGGACTTGATGTACGAGGTCGGGTACAGCATTTCCTGCATGCCCGGGCCGCCCTTCGGGCCCTCGTAGCGAATGATCACCACGTCGCCCTCTTTCACCTGGTCGCCGAGTATGCCTTCGACCGCGGCGTCCTGGCTCTCGAACACGCGGGCGCGCCCGGTGAACTTGAGGATGCTTTCATCCACGCCCGCGGTCTTGACGATGCAGCCTTTCTCGGCGAGGTTGCCGTACAGGACCGCGAGGCCGCCGTCCTTCGAGTAGGCATGTTCCTTGTCGCGGATGCAGCCGTGCGCGCGGTCGAGGTCGAGCTTGTCGAAGCGCTTGTCCTGGGAGAACGCCACCTGGGTCGGCACGCCGCCGGGCGCCGCCAGGAAGCGCTGATGCACCGCCGGATCCTGGGTGAGCATCACGTCGTTGGCCGCGATCGCCTCGCCCAGGGTCCGCGCGTGGACGGTGGCGACGCTGGTGTCGAGCAGGCCGGCGCGGTCGAGCTCGCCGAGAATGCCGACGATGCCGCCGGCGCGGTGCACATCCTCGATGTGATAGTCCTGTGTCGCCGGCGCCACCTTGCACAGGCAGGGCACCTTGCGCGAGATGCGGTCGATGTCGGCCATGGTGAAATCCACGCCCGCTTCCTGCGCGGCCGCCAGCAGGTGCAAAACGGTATTGGTCGAGCCGCCCATCGACACGTCGAGCGCCATCGCGTTTTCGAACGCGCGCTTGGTGGCGATGTTGCGCGGCAGGACCGATGCGTCATCCTGCTCGTAGTAGCGCTTGCACAGCTCCACCACCAGGCGGCCGGCGCGCAGGAACAGCTGCTTGCGGTCGGCGTGGGTGGCGACGATGGTGCCGTTGCCCGGCAGGGACAGGCCGAGCGCCTCGGTCAGGCAGTTCATGGAGTTGGCGGTGAACATGCCGGAGCAGGAGCCGCAGGTCGGGCAGGCGGAACGCTCGATGTTGGCCACCTGCTCGTCGGAGACGCGCGAGTCGCCGGCCTGGATCATTGCGTCGATCAGGTCGACCTTGATGATCTTCTGCGTGCCTTCCTGCTTGCCGTGCAGGGCCTCGATCACCTTGCCGGCTTCCATCGGGCCGCCGGAGACGAAGACCACGGGAATGTTGAGGCGCATCGCGGCCATCAGCATGCCGGGGGTGATCTTGTCGCAGTTGGAGATGCAGACCATGGCGTCGGCGCAGTGCGCGTTGACCATGTATTCCACCGAGTCGGCGATCAGTTCGCGCGACGGCAGCGAGTACAGCATGCCGCCATGGCCCATCGCGATGCCGTCGTCGACCGCGATGGTGTTGAATTCCTTGGCCACGCCGCCGGCGGCCTCGATCTCGCGCGCCACCATCTGGCCCAGGTCCTTCAGGTGCACGTGGCCGGGAACGAACTGGGTGAAGGAATTGACGACCGCGATGATGGGCTTGCTGAAGTCGGCGTCCTTCATGCCGGTGGCGCGCCACAGGGCGCGCGCGCCGGCCATGTTGCGGCCGTGGGTGGTGGTGCGGGAACGGTATTCGGGCATGTCGGTCTCCTGGGATTGCCTGGGTTCTGCTGGATGTGCGCGGCGTCAAGCGCCCGCGCGAAGAGCGCCAGCATGCCTTGCCCTCTACCGAGTGTCAAATATATGATTCCTTGCTTATTGATATGCAATCCATATGAGCATCGAACTCAGGCAGCTGCGCTATTTCGTCGCCGTGGCGGAAGAGAATCACTTCGGCCGCGCCGCGGCGCGCCTGCACATGACTCAGCCGCCGCTGTCGCAGACCATACAGGCGCTGGAAGCGGAACTCGGCGCGCCCCTGTTCGAGCGCACCCGTCGCAGCGTGGCCCTGACCGCCGCCGGTGAGGCGCTGCTGCCCGAGGCCCGGCGCATCCTGCAGCAGGCCGCCGGCCTGCCCGACCTGGCGCGGCGCGCCGCCGCCGGCGAGTCTGGCACGCTCACCCTGTCCTTCGTCTCCACCGCCGACTACAGCCTGCTGCCGCCGCTGCTGAGGGAATTCCGCGAGCGCTACCCGCAGGTGCGCATCGAGCTGCGGGAGGCGACCTCCGACGTCCAGGTCGACGACCTGATGCATGGCCGCATCGACGCCGGCCTGCTGATTCCGCCGCTGGATGAGAAGGCCGGCGCCGAACTCGACTACCTGACGGTGCTGTCGGAGCCGCTGGTGCTGGCGACCCCGCAGGGCCTGAAGGGACTGAAAGGCATGAAGGGCAGCCGCGCCGCGGGGCTGCAGGCGGTGGCCGGCCTGCCGCTCATCATTTTCCCGCGCCGCATCGCGCCGGCCCTGCACGATGCCATCCTCGGCTGCTTCCGCGACGCCGGCCTGGCGCCCCGCATCGGCCAGGAAGCGATACAGATGCAGACCATCGTCGGCCTCGTCTCGGCAGGCATGGGCATCGCGCTTGTGCCACAATCCGTGTCGAATTTGCAAAGGCCGGGCGTCGAATACCATCCGCTCGCCGACGCCGGCGCCATGGTCGATACCGGCCTGGCCTGGCGCCGCGACAACGATTCCCCGGTGCTGCGCACCTTCCTCGAACTCTTGCGAAAGAAAAGCTGATGCTCATACACCCTCTTCCCGATCCGGTCGCGTTCTCGATCGGCCCGGTCGCGGTTCACTGGTATGGCCTGATGTACCTGGTCGCCTTCGTGCAATTCCTCATGCTGGGCAGGCTGCGGGTGAGGCAGCCGCACTGGGCCGCCGCCGGCTGGAAGAAGGAGGACCTGGACGACATGCTGTTCTATGGCGTGCTCGGCGTGGTCATCGGCGGACGCCTCGGGGAAGTGCTGTTCTACCACCCCGGTTTCTACTTCAGCAATCCGCTGGAGATATTCGCCGTCTGGAAGGGGGGCATGTCTTTCCACGGCGGCTTCCTCGGGGTGCTGCTGGCGATGGCGCTGTGGGCGAAGAAGCGCGGGCGGGGCGTGCTCGACGTCTACGACTTCATCGCCCCGCTGGTGCCGCTCGGCTATGCGGCCGGCCGCATCGGTAATTTCATCAATGCCGAGCTGCCGGGACGGGTGGCCGACCCGTCCCTGCCCTGGGCCATGATCTGGCCGAACGTGGACAATCTGCCGCGCCATCCCTCGCCGATCTATCAGGCGCTGGTCGACGGCGTGCTGCTGTTCGTCATCGTCTGGCTGTTCGCGCGCAAGCCGCGCCCCACGCTGGCGGTGGGCGGACTGTTCGTCATGCTGTACGGGATGGCGCGCTTCTTCACCGAGTACTTCCGCACGCCCGATTACGAGGTCGCGTTCGGCCCCTTCACGATTTCCGCCGGCCAGATGCTGTCGCTGCCGATGGTCGCCGCCGGCCTGGCCATGCTGCTGGTGACCTACCGCCTCAACAGGAACGTCCGTACGCAATGAACGCCAATCTCTACGCCCTGTTCGCCTCCCGCTTTCCCAAGGACCGCCAGGCGTGCGCAATCGAGACGCACGACGGCAAGTACTACAGCTGGAACGACATCGAGCGCGCCAGCGCCAAGATCGCCAACCTGCTTGCCGGACTGCGGCTGCAGCCCGACGCACGCATCGCCGCCCAGGTCGAAAAATCGGCCGAGGCGCTGATCCTGTACCTGGCCGTGCTGCGCGCCGGCTATACCTGGCTGCCGCTCAACACCGCCTACCGCGCCGCCGAGATCTCCTACTTCATCGACGATGCCGAACCGGAAGTCGTGGTGTGCTCGCCGCAGAACTTCGGCTGGGTGTCGCAGATCGCCTTCGCCAGCGGCACCCGCCATGTCTTCACGCTCGGCGACGACCGCACGGGATCGCTGCTGACCCGGGCCGCGCTGCAGTCCAACAGCTTCGACACGGTGCATCGCGACGCCAACGAGCTGGCGGCGATTCTCTACACCTCCGGCACGACGGGCCGCAGCAAGGGCGCAATGCTCACCCACGGCAATCTCTCGCACAACGCCCGCGTGCTGCAGCAGTACTGGCAATGGCAGCCGGGCGACGTGCTGCTGCACGCGCTGCCGCTGTTCCATATCCACGGCCTGTTCGTCGCCGCCCACGGCGCGCTGCTCAACGGCAGCAAGATGATCTTCCTGCCGCGCTTCGACGCCGCCGAGGTAATTCGCCAGCTTCCGCGCGCGACGGTGTTCATGGGGGTGCCGACCTACTATGTCCGCCTGCTGGCCGAACCGTCATTCGGACGCGAGCAATGCAGCGGCGTGCGCCTGTTCATCTCCGGCTCGGCGCCGCTGCTGACCGATACTTTCCACGACTTCGCGCAGCGCACGGGCCACACCATCCTCGAACGCTACGGCATGACTGAAACCGCGATGCTCACCTCGAATCCCTACCAGGGCGAGCGCCGCGCGGGCACGGTCGGGCCGGCGCTGCCCGGCGTATCGGTGCGGGTGGTGGACAAGGAAGGCAAACCCTGCGCGGCAGGCGAGATCGGCGACATACAGGTGCGCGGCCCGAATGTCTTCCAGGGCTACTGGCGCATGCCCGAAAAAACCGCCGAGGAATTCACCGCCGACGGCTATTTCAGGACCGGCGACGTGGGCCGCTTCGATGAGGACGGCTATCTGTCCATCGTCGGCCGCAGCAAGGACCTCATCATCTCCGGCGGCTACAACGTCTATCCGAAGGAGATCGAGTCGGTGATCGACGAACTCGAGGGCGTGCTGGAGTCGGCCGTCATCGGCGTGCCGCATCCGGATTTCGGCGAAGCGGTCACGGCGGTGGTCGTCCTGCGCGACGGCGCCGGCCTCAGCGAAGAGCGGGTCATCGACACGCTCAAGCAAAGGATCGCCAACTACAAGGTGCCGAAGCAGGTTCACTTCGTCGCCGAGCTCCCGCGCAACACGATGGGCAAGGTGCAGAAGAACCTGCTGCGCGAGCAATTCGGCAAGCGCTAGCGCCACCACCGTGCGCCCGGCCGGTGCGGGCAGCCGTGCCTGCACCGCACCACGTGCTCAGCGCAGTCCCTTGTAGAGCATGTAGCCCGCGAGCGAGTAAAGCAGGATCGCAAACACCCTCTTCAGCGACTTCACCGGCAGGCTGTGCGCGGTGCGCGCGCCGAGCGGCGCCGTCGTCACGCTCGCGATCGCGATCACGAACAGCGCCGGCAGATAGATGAAGCCGAGCGAGCCTTCCGGCAGCCCGGCCTCCTTCATGCCGAACCAGATGTTGGACAGGGTGCCGGCCAGCGCGATCGGAAAGCCGAGTGCGGCGCTGGTGGCGACCGCGTTGTGAATCCTGACGTTACACCAGGTCATGAACGGCACCGACACGAAGCCGCCGCCGGCGCCGACCAGTCCCGACAGCACGCCGATCACGCCGCCGGCGCCGAACATGCCGGGTGCGCCCGGCAACTCGCGGGACGCGGCGGGCTTCTTATCGATCAGCATCTGCGTCGCCGAAAACGCCACGAACACCGCGAACGACAGCGCCAGCGTCGAGGAATCCATGTGCGCCCCGATCCACGGTCCGACCCAGGAGCCGACCAGGATGCCCGGCGCCAGCAGGCCCACCACCTTCCACAGCACCGCCCCGCGCTTGTGATGCGCGCGCACGGAAGAGATCGAGGTGAACATGATGGTGGCCAGCGAGGTCGCGATCGCCATGTGCACGATGTGCTCCTGCGGGAACTGCCTGGCGGTGAGGACCATCGTCATGAAGGGCACCAGCAGCATGCCGCCGCCGATGCCGAGCAGGCCGGCGGCAAAACCGACGATCGCGCCGAGCACGAGCAGCACGGCGATCAGGGAAACGTCCATTCAAATCTTTCCGGAATTATTCGAGCTCGCGGATGATACACCGCCATTCCGCGGGCGTGACCGGTGTGATGGACAGCCGGTTGCCGCGCCGCAGAATCTGCATGTCGGCCAGTTCCGGGTGTGCCCGCATCTCGGGCAGGCTCATCAGCCGCGTCTTGCGCAGCGCGCGCACATCCACCAGCAGCCAGCGCGGATTCTCACGAGTCGACTTGGGATCGTGGTACTTGCTGCCGGGGTCGAACTGGGTCTCGTCGGGATAGGCGGTGCTGGCGACCTCGGCGATGCCCGCGATACCCGGCTCCGCGCAGCTGGAGTGATAGAACAGCACGCCGTCGCCCTCGCGCATCGCATCGCGCATGAAGTTGCGCGCCTGGTAGTTGCGCACGCCGAACCAGGGCACGACCCCGCCGGGCGCCGCCAGCGCGTCATCGATGCTTACCTCGTCCGGTTCGGATTTCATCAGCCAGTACTGCACAGCCCCTCCCCTTGTCCCCATGATTCGAGCGCGCATAAAAAAACGGCTGCATCGAGATGCAGCCGCTTGTGAATTAAGTCCCGCCTGTGCCGTCTATGCCGGCATCCCGAACCTTGCGGTTCAAGGTGGCCACGGTAGTTCAATTTCGGGTTCATCGGACTAGCGACGATCACGCCCATCAAACGATCCCGCGTCCTATGCACAGAAATGGTTCAAGGAATATATGGCATTCGCGAACACGGCAGGAGAGCTTTAGTGTACTCGAAGCCCTCGCCGAAATGAAGGGCCATGCGGAAAAAAAATCCTGCCTCAGAAGAGTTTTTCCTGAGGAGCAAGCGCGGCGTCGAGAATGCGGTTCATCGCGTCGATCTGCTGCTTGACCTCCGCCACCGCCATGCCCGAGAAGGGCCCTTCCGATGACCTGGTTTCCAGGAGTTCGGCGGCGATGCCGAGCGCCGCCATGACCGCGATGCGATCCGTGCCCTTGATCTTGCCGGCATCCCGGATCGCGCACATCTTGTTGTCGAGATAAGCCACCGCCTGCTGCAGCGTGCCTTCCTCGCCTTCCCGGCAGGCCAGGCGGTAGGGCTGGCCCATGATGGTGACATCGAGCTGGATCATGCTGTCTCTTCCTTCTCGCCGCTGTCGGCCGGTATCTGGGCAAGCAGCGCGCTCACCCGCCGGTAGGCTTCGTCGATGCGCTGCGCGAGTTCGGCGTTCTCCGCCCTGAGCGAGGCCACGTTCAGGCGCAGCTCGGCGTTCTCGCGGCGCAGCTCGTCGGCCAGGCCGGCCAGCCGCGTGACTTTGTCGGCAAGTTGATGAAATTCGGAAATCATCCCGCCACTATAGTGGCCTCAGGGAATTTCCGTCAACAGATCAGGTACTTGCGTCACTTTTTTGAAGTCCCGCCTGCGCCGCCCCGGCTTGCCCGTTGACTACTTGCATCGGCACCGGACAGACAATACAATCCTCCCCCATGGGGCGGTAGCTCAGCTGGGAGAGCGTCGCGTTCGCAATGCGAAGGTCGGGAGTTCGATCCTCCTCCGCTCCACCAAACTTTAAAGGCCACGGCTTGACGATGATGTCAACTCGCGGCCTTTTCTGTTTATTTATACCGGAAGTGACGCCGGTTACAGCTGTCCTTGAAATATCCCGACACGCGTTGGCGTACGTGGACCTGCCCGAGAAGCCGGGTGTGCGCTCGCATCATCGATCGCGGCTTGACATGGTTTTAACCTGCCTTTCGCACCGCCCTTCCGGTCGGTACAGCCGTCAATCCTGCAATGACCCGGACGCAAAGTAGAGTGTTTGCAAAATAACATTCCTGAGTAAATTCCTTGGTCATCCCTCAAGTTCTTTCGAAACTCGTCGTTAGCGGTATTGATTAAGCGCAACCTCGCTTTTGTTTTTGCGCACTCCAGCTAACCGACGCGGTGGTCGTCATTGATGCCGCAGAACAGGACTGAATATGACCATCATCCGCATGTTTTCGCCCGACCAGATCGCAGCGTTGTCGACGACGCAGATCCGTGCGTTGTCAACGTCCGATGCTGCAGCACTAAGCACGGCTCAGGTCGCCGCGCTTACGACGACGCAGATCGCGGCGATGGAAACGGTTGATAAGGTCAGCCTCAGTTCAGCCGCACTTGCCATTCTCTCCAGCGAACAGATCGCGGCGTTCTCGACGGTCGATGTCGCTGCCCTGAAAACCACCCAGATCTCGGCGCTTGGCTCCGCTCAGCTGCAAAGCCTGTCCACGGAGCAAGTGGCGTCACTCACCTATACCCAGCTGGGCATGCTCTCGGTTAATCAGGTACAGAACGGTTTGACTACGACGCAGATCGCCGCGTTGTCGTCCGGCCAGGTAGCTGCACTCACCGGTGCGCAGCTGGCGTCGATGAGCACCGAGCAGATCGGCGCCCTGACAACCGCCGCCGTCGCGGCTCTGAAGACGACCCAAATCGCCGCCCTTTCCACGGCGCAGATCGCTTCGTTGTCCACGGATCAGTTCGCCGCTCTCAGGACGACGCAGGTCAGCGCGCTGTCGACTATGCAGATCGGGGCACTCACTACCGAACAGATCGGCACATTATCGACCGCCGGCATCGCAGCGCTGAAAACAACGCAGGTGGCGGCATTGACCACGACTGCCGTTGCTGCCTTATCGACCGTACAGATTGGCGCCCTGTCCACAACGCAGGTCGGTGCCATCGAGAACGTCGATCTGCAGGCCATGAGTACCGAGCAGATCGCGGCGTTGACGACCGCGGGCGTGAGCGCTCTCAAGACCAGCCAGTTAGCCGCACTCTCGACCGATCAGATCGCAGCACTCTCCACCGACCAGATCGCGGCGCTGAAGACGACGCAAATTGGCGCCCTGACGACCGTGCAGATCGGCGCACTCTCTACGACCCAGATCGGCGCCCTGTCCGCCACTGGCATCGCCGCGCTGAAGACGACGCAGGTGGCCGCGCTGTCCACATTGCAGGTCAGTGAGCTCTCCACCCGGCAGGTAGGCGCATTGTCGACGGCCCAGGTGGCTGCGCTCAGCACCAGCGCGGCGGCGGCTCTGACGACAACACAGATTGGTGCATTGTCGACCATGCAGGTAAGCGCCATCGAAACTGCAGACCTTGCGGCCATGAGCTCCGAGCAGATCGGCGCGCTCACGACCGCCGGCGTGGCGGCACTGAAGACGACCCAGATCGCCGCCATGTCGACCGACCAGGTCGCCGCGCTGTCCACCGCTCAAATCGCCGCACTGAAGACCTCGCAGGTCGGCGCGCTGTCGACCGAGCAGATTGGCTCGCTGTCGACTGACCAGATCAGCGCATTGTCCACCTCAAGCATCGCGGCCCTGAAAACCGCCCAGGTAGCTGCGCTGGGAACGGAAGCAATCGCGGCCCTGTCGACCTCGCAGATCGGCGCGCTGTCGACGCTGCAGATTGCTGCGATGAGCACCAGCGGCGTGGCGACGCTGTCGACGGCCCAGGTCGGCCAGTTGTCGGCATTCCAGATCGCTTCGCTAACCACCTCGCAGGTCGCATCGCTGACGACAGAACAAATCAGTTCGCTATCGACGAGGCAGGCTGCTGCGCTGGAGGTCACCGATTTGGCCGGCATGAGTTCTGTGCAGGTCGCCTCCCTCACCACCGCGCAGATCGGCGTGATGAGCCTGCAACAGATAGGCGCGATGACCTCCATCCACATCGCCGCCTTGACGACTGAGCAGGTTGAGGCGTTGACGACCGCACAGGTCGGTGCGCTGACGACCACACAACTCGCCGCTCTGTCCACCGAGCAGATCGGTGCGATGACGACAACGGATGTTGCTGCACTGAAAACGATCCAGGTGGCTGCGCTGAGCACTGCGCAAATTGCCGCGCTGTCGACCGCGCAGGTCGGCGCGCTGACCACGAATCAGGTCGGCGCTATCGAAACCGCGGACCTGGCCGCCATGAGCACCGAGCAGATCGCGGCGTTGACGGCTGCCGGTGTCGGTGCGCTAAAGACCACACAGATCGCAGCGATGTCTACCGACCAGATCGCGGCCCTCTCGACAGCGCAGATCGCCGCGCTGAAGGCACCCCAGCTCGCTGCGCTATCCACCGCGCAGGTTGCTGCGTTGACCACCACCCAAGTCGGCGCCCTGTCGACGGTCCAGGTCAGCGCGATTGAGACTGCAGATCTGGCAGCCATGAGTACCGAACAGATCGGCGCGCTGACGACCGACGGCGTGGCTGCACTGAAGACCACCCAACTTGCCGCGATGTCGACCGACCAGATCGCGTCCCTCTCGACCGACCAGATCGCTGCGCTGAAGACGACACAGATAGCCGCACTGTCCAGCACCCAGATCGGGGCGCTGACCACGAGCCAGATCGCCTCGTTGTCTACGGCCGATATCGCTGCGCTGAAAACCGCGCAGATTGCTGCGCTGTCCACCGAACAGATCACGCAGCTCTCCACGGCGCAGATTGGGGCGCTGTCGGCGACACAGATGGCGGCGCTGACGGCCAGCTCGGTGGCGGCACTCACGACAACACAGGTAGGTGCGCTGTCAACCATTCAGGTCGGCGCGATCGAGACGGCCGACCTGGCCGCCATGAGCACCGAGCAGATCGGCGCGCTGACGACCTCCGGCGTGGCCGCGCTGAAGACCACTCAGCTGACCGCAATGTCGAGCGACCAGATCGCGGCATTGACCACCTCGCAGATTGCCGCGCTGAAGACGTCGCAGGTCGCAGCCCTGACCACGGGTCAGGTCGCCTCACTGACCACGACCCAGGTTGGCGCACTGTCGACCGCCCAGGTTGGCGCGATCGAGAACGCCGATCTGGCCGCCATGAGCACCGAGCAGATCGGCGCGCTCACGACGGACGGCGTGGCCGCACTGAAGGCCACTCAGCTTGCCGCGATGTCTACCGACCAGATCGCATCCCTGTCCACCGATCAGATTGCCGCGCTGAAGACGTCGCAGGTCGCCGCGCTGTCGACCGCACAGATCGGTGCGCTGACCACGACCCAGATCGGTTCGCTGTCCACGGCCGACATTGCCGCCCTGAAGACCACTCAGGTAGGCGCACTCTCCACGGTCCAGGTGGCGGAGCTGTCCACTAGCCAGATCGGCGCGCTGTCGACAACACAGGTGGCGGCACTGAGCACCAGTGCCGTGGCGGCACTGACAACCACCCAGATCGGCGCACTGTC
Organism: Noviherbaspirillum aridicola; assembly: GCF_019656455.1. GTDB lineage: Bacteria > Pseudomonadota > Gammaproteobacteria > Burkholderiales > Burkholderiaceae_D > Noviherbaspirillum > Noviherbaspirillum aridicola. The sequence continues at coordinate 86,760 of NZ_BPMK01000008.1, read as the reverse complement.
GACGACCCAGGTCAGCGCGATCGAAACCGCCGATCTGGCGGCCATGAGCACCGAGCAGATCGGCGCGCTCACGACTGACGGCGTGGCTGCGCTGAAGAGTACCCAGCTGACCGCGATGTCGACGGACCAGATCGCCGCCCTGTCGACCGACCAGATTGCTGCGCTGAAGTCCACGCAGGTCAGCGCGCTGTCGACCAGCCAGATCGGTGCGCTGACCACAAGCCAGATTGGCGCGCTGACCACCACTGGCATTGCCGCGCTGAAGACCACGCAGCTGGCCGCACTGTCCACGTCCCAGGTGGCCGAACTATCCACGGGCCAGATCAGCGCACTGTCCGGCGCCCAGGTCGGCTCGCTGACGACCAATGCGATTGCGGCGCTGTCGACCGTTCAGATCGGCGGTCTGTCGGCTGCTCAGATCGCCGCGCTCACCAAGCCGCAGGTCGCCTCGCTGACCACGGAACAGGTCGGCGCGCTGTCGACCGCCCAGGCCGCAGCTCTGGAAGTGACGGACGTCGCCGGTATGAGTTCGGAACAGATCGCCGCGCTGTCGACCGCACAGATTGGCGTAATGAGCGTGCAACAAATCGGCGCAATGACTTCCGTCCATATCGCCGCCCTCTCTACGGAGCAAGTCGAGGCACTCACAACCGCCCAGGTTGGTGCGCTGTCCACCACACAACTCGCCGCGCTGTCGACCGAGCAGATCGGCGCGCTGACGACAACGGATGTCGCTGCACTGAAAACGGTCCAGGTAGCTGCGCTGAGTACTGCGCAAATCGCCGCGCTGACGACCGCGCAGGTCGGCGCGCTGACCACGAACCAGGTCGGCGCAATCGAAACCGCCGACCTGGCCGCCATGAGCACCGAGCAGATCGGCGCGCTGACGACCGCAGCCGTCGGAGCTCTGAAGACGACCCAGATCGCCGCGATGTTGACCGACCAGATCGCCTCCTTGTCGACCGATCAGATCGCCGCCCTGAAGGCCACCCAGGTCGCCGCCCTGTCGACTGCCCAGATCGCTTCGCTGACCACGGACCAGGTCGGCGCGCTTTCAACGGTGCAGATCAGCGCGATCGAGAACGCCGATCTGGCCGCCATGAGCACCGAGCAGATCGGCGCGCTGACGACCTCGGGCGTGGCCGCACTGAAGACAAGCCAGCTTGCCGCGATGTCTACCGACCAGATCGCATCCCTGTCCACCGATCAGATCGCCGCACTAAGCACGACGCAAGTCGCCGCACTGTCGACGGCACAGATCGGTGCGCTGACCACGACCCAGATCGGTTCGCTGTCCACGGCCGACATTGCCGCCCTGAAGACCACTCAGGTAGGCGCACTCTCCACGGTCCAGGTGGCCGAGCTGTCCACCAGCCAGATCGGCGCGCTGTCGACAACACAGGTGGCGGCACTGAGCACCAGTGCCGTGGCGGCATTGACAACCACCCAGATCGGCGCACTGTCGACGACCCAGGTCAGCGCGATCGAAACCGCCGATCTGGCGGCCATGAGCACCGAGCAGATCGGCGCGCTCACGACTGACGGCGTCGGTGCGCTGAAGGCCGCACAGCTCGGCGCGATGTCGACGGACCAGATCGCCTCCCTGTCGACCGACCAGATCGCTGCGCTGAAGACGACGCAGGTCAGCGCGCTGTCGACCAACCAGATCGGTGCGCTGACCACAAGCCAGATTGGCGCGCTGACCACCACTGGTATTGCCGCGCTGAAGACCACGCAGCTGGCCGCACTGTCCACGTCCCAGGTGGCCGAACTCTCCACCGGCCAGATCGGCGCACTGTCCACCGCTCAGGTGGGCTCGTTGACGACCAACGCGATTGCGGCGCTGTCGACCGTTCAGATCGGCGGCCTGTCGGCCGCTCAGATCGCCGCGCTCACCAAGCCGCAGGTCGCCTCGCTGACCACGGAACAGGTCGGCGCGCTGTCGACCACCCAGGCGACCGCGCTGGAGGCTGGGGACCTGGCAGGCATGAGCTCGGATCAGATCAGCGCTCTGTCGACTGATAGTATTGCCGCACTCAAGTCAACCCAGATCGCCGCGCTCGCGAGCACCCAGATCGCCGCCCTTTCTACCGCACAAGTGGCGGCACTGACGACAACTCAGCTCGGCGGCCTGTCTGCGACGCAGATCGCCGCGCTGACGACGACGCAGATCGGCGAACTCTCGACGACCGGCATTGCAACGCTCAGCACCGCACAGGTGGCGGCGTTGACCACCACGCAGATTGCTTCACTGTCCACCACCCAGATCGATGCCCTGAGTACTATCCAGGTGGCGGCGATCGAAACGATCGACCTGGCGGCCATGACCACCGAGCAGATCAGCGCGTTCTCTACCATCGACACGGCGGCTCTTCGGACGACGCAGATCGCCGCACTGACCACGGATCAGGTCGCCGCGCTCACGACGAGCCAGGTCGCCGCGCTGACCTACGTTCAGATTGGCGCACTGACCAACACTCAGGTGGCGGCGCTCTCGAGCACTCAGATCGTATATCTGCAGATCTGACCGAGTGATCGCTTCAGGTACCGGCCGGCCGCTGAGCGGCCGGCCCGCCGTGCCCGACGATGGCGTGAGGAAGGCGCCTTCGCTATGATCTAGCTTTTCCACGCCCGTGCGGCGCGGGCCACAGGCGGCGTTGTTGAAATGCGAAGACAGGGATGGGCGCCGGATGTGTACCCGTGCCAGCGGGCACAATCGTGGCTAAATCCGCCACCGTTATCATGACAACTCCCGCCGCTTCTCCCGCAAACCTGACCGAAACGCTGCTCCACCTGATCCAGAATGGACAGGCGACGGCGGCTCTGGAACAGATTGACCCACTGCTGGCTCAGCAGCCGAATCATCCGGGCCTGCTTACCCTGAAGGCGGAAGCGCTGCGATTTTCGGGCCGCGGCCGCGAGGCGATCGACGTGTACCGTCGTGCCGGCGCCGTGGGCGGCGGAGCGCGCAACTGGCTGGTCGCCGGCCACCTGCTCGTGGCGGAGCGACGCATCGACGAGGCACTGGTCGTCCTCCATTACGCGATCGCGGAGGATCCCGGCAACGAGGAGATTCTGAACACGCTTGTGACCACCCTGTTCAATGCGCAGCGCGCCCGCGATGGCTTGCTGTTTGCACGGCGGCTCATCGGCCTCAGCCAGAATCCGACCTACCTCGCCAATGCCGCCCTGCTCCTGCAGAGCAATGAACTGTACGAAGAGGCAAGCGATGTCTTCAAACGTTTCATCAGCAATACGAGCGAGCCCGCGACACTTGGCGCCGCGCTGGTGCCGGCCCGCTTCACCTGCGAGTGGGATTGGATCGAATCCCTGCAGAACAAGCTCAGCGCGTACTACGGACGGGGGGAATTCGACCGTACGCACGAGTTTCCACTGACCCACATCACGTGGTGCACGGATGAGGCATTCAACCTGGAAGTGACCCGCGCCTATGCTGACCGCATGTTGCCGCGGCCACAACCTCTGCACACCGCGGTGCGTCAGGCGGGGGACGAGGGCCGCATCCGAATCGGCTATCTGTCGTCCGACTTCTGCAACCACGCCACGATGCACCTGATGGCCGGCTTGCTGGAATCGCACGACCGGACCCGTTACGAGATCTTCGCCTACGACTCCAGTCCCAATGATGGCTCTCACTACCGGCGGCGTTTCCTCGATTCGGTGGAACACCATGTCGACATCACGACGCTCAACGACGCGGGCGCGGCCGCCCGGATCGCCGCCGACGGACTAGACATACTGTTCGACCTGAAGGGGCATACCGGCTGGGGACGCCTCGGCGTCATGGCCTACCGTCCAGCGCCGCTGCAGGCGGCTTACCTCGGGTTTCCCGGCTCGACGGGGACGGAATTCATCGATTACCTGGTCGGCGACCGCATCGTAACCCCCGAGAGCAGCGCGATGTACTACACCGAAAAGCTGTGCAGGCTGCCGCACACCTACCAGTGCAACGACGACAAGCGCGCGCTGGCTGGCAAGCCGGGATCGCGGACGACCCATGGTCTGCCCGAACACGCAGTGGTGTTCTGCGCGTTCAACCAGTCCTACAAAATTGATCGCGGCAGTTTTTCGGTCTGGATGAGAGTGCTGCAGGCCGTGCCCGGCAGTGTGCTGTGGCTGCTCGCGCAGGGCGCGGCGGCCGAGCGCAATCTGGGACAGCAGGCGCAGGCGGCCGGGATCGCGCCCGAGCGGCTGATTTTTGCGCCCTTCGCGGCACCCGAGCAGCACCTTGCCCGGCTGCAGCTTGCCGACGCGGCGCTCGATGCGTTGGTATGCAACGGGCACACGACGACGTCCGACATGCTGTGGGCCGGCATACCGGTTGTGACGGCCCGCGGCAGGCATTTTGCCTCCCGGGTAAGCGAAAGTCTGCTCCGCGCGATGGACCTGCACGAGCTCGTGGGACAAGACGGCGACGACATGGTCCGCATAGCTGCCCGCATCGGCGTGGACGAAGCATATCGACGCAGTCTGCGCGAAGAGCTGACGCGCAGGCGCCGCGGCGCGCCGTTGTTCGATACCCGCCGTTTCGCGCGCAACTTCGAAAGCGCCGTCTCGATGATGGTCAGGCGCAGCCGCTCGGGACTGCCTCCTACCCATCTCGACGTGCCCGACGTGCTGGAAGGCTTTACGCCAGATACGCTTGCGTATTGAACACCGGCAGCCATAAATACAGGACAGAAGCGGCGCTGTTTTCCGCTTTGAACGCCACCTACCTGGCGTACCCTGCCGGAGGGCCCGTCGGGCCGTTCGACACTGGAGAAACTTTTGAAGATCAACCTTGGATGCGGGCGCGACTACCGGCCCGGCTGGCTGAACGTCGACTTTTTCGACGCAGCTCAGCCGGATCAGGTGGTCGACCTAGAGAGGACGCCGTGGCCGCTCGACAACGACTGCGCGGAGTTCATCCTGATGAAACACGTGCTTGAGCACCTTGGCAAGGATACGCAATCGTTTCTGAGTATCATGTCCGAGTTGTACCGGATCGCCAAACCGGACGCGCTTATCGAGATTCATGTTTCGCATCCCATGCATGCCGACTATACGAGCGATCCCTCTCGTGTGCGCCCAATTACACCCGAAATGTTGCAGTGCTTCGATCTGGCCCTGGTGGAACGGTGGCAGGCAGCCAGTCTGCCTCGCACGCCGCTCGCGAAATACATAGGCGTCGATTTCGAAACCACCGCCGTGGAATATTTTCTGGATCCGTACTGGATCGATCGCATCGCCAAGGGCGAAATCACCCAGGAGGCGGTGGCACAAAAAGCGCGCTCCGAAGCCAACGTGGTGCAGTGGATGCGCATCGTGCTCAGGGCACGCAAGCCGTTCCGTCATGGCCGCTCCCTCGACCATCTGGGCGCGGTGTGCCTCGAGCGGCGCGGCGGACTCGGGGATGTCCTCATGCTGTTGGGCGCGGCACATGCGCTGAAAGCCATGACAGGCAAGCCCATCTTTCTGCTGACCGATCCCGCGTTTCGCGACTTGGCGTCAGGCTGCCCGCATCTGGAAGGCGTCGTGACTGACGCAGCGGAAGTGGCGGCGCTGCACGAACGCTTCCAGCACCAGGGCGGCATGCACTGCGCCGATCTTGGTGCTGCAAAATTTGGAATCAGCGGTCGGCATCAGATCGACGCTTATCTCGAATACTTCGGGCTTACCGCCCCCCCGCATCTGAAGGAGATCGTGCTGCAGCCAGACGCGGATGGAATCGCCTGCACTGCGGTTTCCGCATTGCCGCCAATAGCCCCCGGAAAAAAACGGGTGCTCGTGCATGCGGCGCAGGGCGACCCCAACCGCACCTGGCCGGCGATACGCTGGTCGGCCCTCTGCGAGCGGCTGGTTGAGGATGGACACCAGGTAATTCTGATCGGCGATACCGGAACCATCCCCGGACGCGGTGCGCATGCCATTTCCGTTCCGGGGACACATGTTCTGGTCGACCAGCTCAGCACCGTTCAGACGCTCGGACTCATGCGGGTATCCGACGTGCTCGTGACGACCGATAGCGGACCTGTACAGCTGGCCGCGGCGACATCGATCCATATCGTCGGGCTCTACAGCGTGGTCGCCCCGGAAAACCGCCTGCCATTTCGCGAGGGGCGGGCCGGAGCCCGGTCCACGGGCCTGAAGCCGGTGTGCGCGGACAGCCCCTGCTACCGGCATTTGTTGAGCGACGACGCCTTGCGACGTGCCAACACGAGCGATCCCGCGCGCCTCTTTTCACACTGGTGCGTTGCCGAACGTAAGTTCGCCTGCATGAATCACGAAATCGGCGTCGACTCGGTGTATGGGGCGATTGCTCACATCGAGAGCTGTCCGGCATGAGCGCCACACGGCGAGGGAGCACTGCTGCCGGAACAAACACGTACGCCTCCGGGGACTTAGGGTTCAGTTCAGGCCGCACGCCTGCGGCGCGAAGCATCGGCCGCCAGTCGGCGGCCGCCGTCGTCTCAGGCGCGGCATCCGGGACGTGGCGTCTCCGGGATTTGGAAACATTTCCCCGCCCGCGAGCCTCAGAGCAACATGTCCGCCAATCGCAGATAATGCCTGGACCGCATACCGCGCGCCACCGGAGACCACATGCTCAAACACCTCAGCCTGCACAAGAAACTTTATCTCGGCTTCGGCACCATCGTCGCGCTGCTCCTGATCCTGCTGCTCAGCACTTACGGGAGTTTCCAGAAACTCAGCGAGGCCAATGAATGGGACCGCCATACCCTGCAGGTACTGGTGAAAAGCAATGCGGTGGAAGCGACCCTGCTCGATATCCAGGCGGAATACCGCGGTTTTCTGCTGACCGGGGACGAGCGCTTTCTCGGGCGGGTGGATCAGAACCGGCGCAGCCTCGACAACCACTTGCGGGAGCTGGTTCGGCTGGTCAGCGACAATCCGAACCAGGTGCAGCGGGTGCGCAATATCGAGCAGCTGATCGGCACCTGGATGAACGATATCGTGGCCCCGCTGATCGACCGCCGGCGCAGCCTCGGGAAGACCGCCACGGCGGCGGATCAGGTCGCACGCGATCCGCTGCTGGCCCAGGGCTTCCGCAACATCACGGATATCCACAACATCCTCGAACAGCTGACGGAGGAAGAAAACCGCCTGCTTGCCGAGCGCCGGGAAAGCGCCGGTTCGCTGCACCGGACCATGCTGGGCACGCTGATCGGCGGCGGCATCGCCTGCGTGCTCGTCGCCCTGCTCATTTCCTGGCTGCTGGCGCGTTCGGTGCTGCGGCCGCTGGCCAACCTGACGGGCGCCGTCAACCAGCTCGCCGCGGGCAATCCGCATGCGCGGGCGGAGGTGTACGGGCGGGATGAGATCGGCCAGGTCGCGGTGCAGTTCAATCACATGGCGCAGGCGATCCACGACAGCCAGACCCGGGAGCGGCAGGCGACGGCGGAACTGCGGGAAAAGGTCGATTCGCTGCTCGGCGTGGTCAGCCGGGCCGCGGCGGGCGACCTCACCGGGCGGGTGATGGTGTCGGGCGAGGATGCGATCGGCCAGCTCGGCAACGGCCTGGCGCGCATGTTCGACAACCTGCGGCTGCTGCTGGATCGGGTGCAGAAGGCGGGCATCCAGGTCGCGACCTCCACCACCGAGATCGCGGCCTCGGCCCGGCAGCAGGAATCGACCGGCGTCGAGCAGGCGCAGACCAGCGTCGAAGTGCTGTCGACGACGAAGGAGATTTCCGCCAATACCGCACAGCTGCTCAAGGCGATGGAGGAAGTCACGCAGGTGACCGAGCGCACCACGGCCGCCACGGTCAGCGCCCACGGCGGCCTCGGCCGCATGGACGAGGCGATGCACCGCATGGTGCAGGCGACTGATTCCATCAATGCCAAGCTGGCGGCACTGTCGGAAAAGGCGAGCAACATCAACAATGTTCTGACCACCATCACCAAGGTGGCGGACCAGACCAATATCCTGTCGCTCAATGCCGCCATCGAGGCCGAGAAGGCCGGCGACGCGGGGCGCGGCTTCTCGGTGGTGGCCACCGAGATCCGGCGCCTGGCGGACCAGACGTCGATCGCGACCTGGGACATCGAGCAGATGCTCAAGGAAATGCAGTCGGCGGTGTCGGCCAGCGTGATGGGCATGGACAAATTTTCGGAAGAGATCCGCCGCAGCGTGGAAGTCAGCCGCGACGTGGGCGATGGCCTGAAATCGGTGATCGACCATGTGCAGAAGCTGGCGCCGCGGTTCGACATGGTGCTCGAGGGCATGCAGTCGCAGGCCGTCGGCGCGCAGCAGATCAGCGAGACGATGACGCAGCTGAACGAGGCGACCCAGCAGGCCGTCGATGCGCTGCGCGCCACCAGCGAGGCGGTGCAGCAGCTGCAGTATGCGGCGCAGGATCTGCAGGCCGGCGTCTCGAGCTTTGCGGTGAACATGTAGGCGCGGCCATGCAGTTTCTGATCTTCCATCTCGGCCAGGACCGCTACGGCCTGCCCACCCGCGAGGTGCTGCGGGTGCTGCCGCTGATGGAACTCAAGCGGCTGCCGGGCGCGCCCGACTTCGTGGCCGGACTGATGAACCTGCACGGCCAGGCCGTGCCGGTGCTGGATCTTTGCCGGCTGGCCTGCGGCCGCGACTGCGCGGCGCAGTTCGATACGCGCATCCTGCTGGTGTCCTATCACGCCGGCGGGCAGGACCGTCCGCTCGGCCTGGTGGCGGAACGGGTCAGCGGCGTCAGGACGATCGATGCCTCGGCCTTCGAGGCCATGCCGGTGTCGAATCCCGCCGCGCCCTGGCTGGGGCGGGTGAGCGCGGGCGCCGACGGCATGCTGCAGCTGGTCGAGCCGGCCGCGCTGCTGGACGCGCAGGTGTGCGCGCTGCTCTACCCTGATGGCGGCGTAACGCAATGAGCGCATCCCGCCTGCTCCAGGTGCTGCGCCAGCGAACCGGCATCGATCTGACGCCGGCCTCGCTGCAGGCCGCGGTACGCCAGCGGGCGCGAACCCGCCGCATCAACGATGCCGCCGCCTATGAAAGCGAGGCGCTGCGCGACGAGGCCGAGCTGCAGGCATTGATCGACCTGGTGGTGGTGCCGGAAAGCTGGTTCTTCCGGGACGAGGAAGCGTTTGCCGCCGCCGTGCGCTTTCTGCGCGAACGGCTGGCCGACCACGGCAGGACGCGGGCGCTCTGCGTGCCCTGCGCGGCGGGTGAAGAGCCCTATTCGCTGGCGATCGCGCTGCGCGAGGCCGGCATCGACGGGGAGGCATGCGAGATCGACGCCCTCGACATCAGCCCGCAGGCGATCGAACGCGCCCGCGCCGGCGTCTACTCCCGCAATGCCTTCCGCAGCCGCGATCTGTCCTTCCGCGGCCGCCATTTCTCTCCGGCGGCGGATGGCTGGCGCCTGCACGAGGAAATCCGGCGCCGCGTGCGCTTTGCCTGCGGCAGCCTGCTCGCGCTCAGCCCGCCCGACCCGTCCCTGCGCTACGACCTGGTGTTCTGCCGCAACCTGCTGATCTATTTCGACGCCCCCACCCAGGCGCTGGCCGCCGCCCGCCTGCGCGGCCTGCTGCACGACGACGGCATGCTCTTCGCCGGCTACGCGGAGACGATGCCGCTGTCGCAGCACGGCTTCCGCCTGCAGCCCATCGCGCGCGCATTCGCCATGACGAAAGCGGCGGCCGTCTCCGAGCCCCGCCCCCGCGCCATCGAGCAGGCTTTTCCGCGCCGGCGGCCGCCCTTTCCCGCCGTCGCCCCGCTGGCGGCGCCCGCCATGCGCACGCCCCTGCGGCGACAGGACGATGCGCACGATCTGCTGGCGCAGGCGCGCGCGCTGGCCGACCGCGGGGCGGTGCGGGAGGCGCAGGCCGCCTGCCGCCGCTGCCTGGAACAGGCGCCCGACGTGCCGGAAGCCTGGTTTCTGCTCGGCCTGCTGAGCGAGCAGCAGCAGGACGCGGCCCAGGCCATCCACTGCCTCAAGCGCGCGGTCTACCTCGAACCCGACCACTATGAAGCGCTGTGCCACCTGGCCCTGCTCGCCGAACGCCAGGGCGACCAGGCGCAGGCGCAGCGCTGCCGCCGCCGCGCGGCGCGCGTGCATGACCGCCTCGCGGCGAAACAGGTGAACCGATGAGCGACTCCGTCAACTGCTGGAACCGGGAGGGCGTGGGCGGCGACCGCAGCTGCGAACGGCTGCGCGAACACATCCACTGCCGCAACTGCGATGCCTGGGCGGAGGGATCGTCGCGCGTGATGCAGCGGCCCCTGCCCAAGGACTACCGGCGCGAATGGGCCGCGCATTACGCCCGCGCCGAACAGGAACGCGCGGACACGCCGCTGGCCGCCCTGGTGTTCCGCATCGGTGGCGAATGGTTCGCATTGCCGGCGGAACTGGCGCTGACGGTGGCGGAACTCGCGCCGGTGCACCGCATCCCCCACCGCAGCGGGCAGGTGCTGCGCGGCCTGGTGAACATCCGCGGCCAGCTGTATCCCTGTTTCTCGCTGGCCGGGCTGTTCGGCATCGATGCCGGCGCACCCGCGACGGCGGCGCATCGCCATGCCTACGCGCGCCTGCTGGCGGTCCGGCTGCAACAGCAGGATTGCGCGCTGCCGGTCGACGAGGTGTACGGGATACACCGCCACGCGGCGCGCGACCTGCATGTCCCGGCCGGCGGCGGACGCGAACTGCTGCGCCATGTGCACGCCATCCTGCATGTGGAGAACCGGATCGTCGGCTGCCTCGACCCGGACCTGCTCGGCCGGCAGCTCGCGGGGCTGATGCGATGAACGGCGAGGACAAGGACTACGGCAGCATGTCGCTGCATGAACTGTTCCGCGGCGAGGCGGAGAGCCAGGCGCAGCTGCTGACCGATGGCCTGCTCGCCATCGAAAACGGCGCCGCCGACGCGGCCGCGATCGAACCGCTGATGCGCGCCGCGCATTCGCTCAAGGGGGCGGCGCGCATCGTCAATCTGGAACCGGTGGAACGGCTGGCGCACGTGATGGAGGACTGTTTCGTCGCCGCGCAGAAGGGACGGCTGACGCTGGGCAAGGCCCGCGTCGACCGGCTGCTGTCGGCGGTCGACATGATCGTGCGCATCGCGTCGCTCGACGAGGCGCAGGCGCAGTCCTGGATGGACAGCCGCAAGCTGGAGCTGGCCAACCTGCTCACCGCGCTCTACGAAGCCGCGGACCCGCAGGCCAGGATCGGGGAGGCGGCGGCGCCCGCCGCCCCGGCGCTCGCCTTGCCGGCCGCCGTGCAGGCCGCGGCTCCGCTGACCGCGCCGCCCGCCGCGCCGGCAGCCCCTGCCCCGGCCCCGGCGCCGGCCGAGGAGCCGCCGGCGGCGGACGCGGTGCTGAAGGTGAGTTCGCGCAGCTTCGACCGCCTGCTGTCGCTGGCGAGCGAAGCCCGCATCGGCGCGCATGCCTGGCAGCCGTTCGCCCAGTCCCTGCAGCGCCACAAGCAGCGCCATGCCGAGATGTTCAAGGCCTTCGAGCAACTGCGGCAGACATTGCTGGAAGGCCCGGCGGATGAACTGCTGCGCGAACGGCTCACGCTGCTGCAGCAGCGCCTCGAGCCGCTGCGCGACGAGCTCGCGGCGCGTATCGCCGAATGCGAGGCGCTGGAGCGGCGCCAGCTGAGCGTGAACCAGCTGATGCTGGACGAGGTGCTGTCGCTGCGCATGCGTCCCTTCCGCGATGGCGTGCGCGGCCTGCCGCGCATGGTGCGCGACCTGGCGCACAGTCTCGGCAAGCAGGCCAGGCTCGAGATCGTCGGCGAGGACACGATGGTCGACCGCGATGTCCTTGCCCGCATCGAAAGCCCGCTGACCCAGATGCTGCGCAATGCGCTCGACCACGGTATCGAGACGCCCGCGCTGCGCCGCGCGGCGGGCAAGCCCGAGCAGGCGACGATACGGGTGGAGGCGCGGCACAGCGGCGGCATGCTCGTCATCCGGGTCGGCGACGACGGCGCGGGCGTCGACCTCGACAAGGTGCGCGACCGCATCGTGCAGCGCGGGATGGCGAGCGCCGCGATGGCGTCGGCGATGAGCACCGCCGAGCTGCTCGATTTTCTGCTGCTGCCCGCGTTCAGCCTGCGCGACAGCGCCAGTACCGTGTCCGGCCGCGGCGTCGGACTGGACCTGGTGCAGGCCGAAGTGCGGGCCATGAACGGCAGCCTGCAACTGACGACCGAGACCGGCCGCGGCTTTTCGCTGGCGCTCACCCTGCCGCTGTCGCAATCCATCGTGCGGGCGCTGGTGGCGGAAATCGCGGGCGAAGCATACGCGCTGCCGATCAACAAGATCGACCGCGTGCTGCGGCTGCCGATGTCGGCCATTCGCTCGCTGGAAGACAGGCAGTTTTTCGCGATGGACGGCGCCGACGGCGAACAGGTCAGCCTGATCCCGGCCGCGCCCCTGCTCGCGCTGGGCGACGCCCGCACCGGGGGCGACGGACTGGCCGTGGTCGTGATCGGCAACGGCCAGCGCCGCCACGGCCTGGTCGTGGACGCGATCATCGGCGAGAAGAGCCTTGCGGTGCAGCGGCTCGACCAGATGTTCGGCAAGCTGCGCGACATCTCGGCGGCGGCGCTGCTGGAGGACGGATCGCCCGTGCTCATCCTCGACGTGGCCGACCTGCTGGTGAGCATCGACAGGATGGCCGGCGAAGGCGCGTTGCGCGGAGTGCGCGCGCAGACCGGCGCCGGCGCGGCGCGGCGCAAGCGCGTGCTGGTGGTCGACGATTCGCTGACGGTGCGCGAGATGGAGCGCAAGCTGCTGCAGGCGCGCGGCTTCGAGGTCGACACGGCGGTCGACGGCATGGACGGCTGGAACGCGGTGCGCGCCAGCGACTATGAACTGGTCATCACCGACGTCGACATGCCGCGCATGGACGGCATCGAGCTGACCACGCTGATCAAGGCCGACGCGCGACTCCATGCGCTGCCGGTGATGATCGTGTCCTACAAGGACCGGCCGGAAGACCGTGCGCGCGGGGTGCAGGCCGGCGCCGACTATTATCTGACCAAGGGCAGCTTCCACGACGAGACGCTGCTGGAAGCGGTGTTCGACCTGATCGGAGACAGCGGGCAATGAAAATCGGTATCGTCAATGATGTGGCACTGATCGCCGAGGCGCTGCGCCGGCTGGTGAGCGCGCACCAGGAACACCAGGTGATCTGGGTCGCGCGCGACGGCGAACAGGCGGTCCAGCTGTGCATCGACCAGCGGCCCGACCTGGTGCTGATGGATCTGAAGATGCCGGGCATCGACGGCGTGGAGACCACGCGCCGCATCATGCAGCAGGCACCCTGCGCGATCCTGATCGTCACCGCGTCGCCGCAGGAAAGCACCAGCCTGGTGTTCCGCGCACTCGGCGCCGGCGCGCTCGACGTGGCGGCCACGCCGGTCATGAGCGGCAACTTCGACCAGGACGGCACGCTGATGGCCAAGATCAGGACCATCGGCAAGCTGATCGCCGCCGATGCGCCGCGGCCGGCAAGAGTCAGCTCTCAGCATTCCGGCGCGACCCGCGCGGAGCTGCTGATCGCCATCGGCGCTTCGACCGGCGGCCCGGTCGCGCTGTCGCGCATCCTGCGCGACTGGCAGCCGCCTGCTCACTGCGCGCTGGTGCTGGTGCAACACATCGACCAGGAGTTCACCGACAGTTTCGCCAAATGGCTGGGCGACCAGAACGGCATGCCCGTCGAGGTGATCGAAGACGCGCAGGTTCCGGCGCCGGGACGGATCTGGATGGCGAAGACGAATGATCACCTGGTGCTCGGCCACAACCAGCGGCTCGCGTATCGCAAGCAGCCGGTCGACTACCCCTACCGGCCGTCGATCGATGTGTTTTTCCACTGCATCGCCCGCCACTGGAAAGGGCGCGCGGCCGGCGTCTTGCTGACGGGCATGGGCCGCGACGGCGCGGAAGGCCTGCTCGCGATGCGCCATGCCGGCCACCCGACCATCGCCCAGGACAAGGCGAGCAGCGCGGTGTATGGCATGCCGCGCGCGGCGGCCGAACTCGGGGCGGCGCAGCAGGTGCTCGCGCTCGACCGCATCGCGCAGGCGCTCGACGCGATCAGCCGGGCCTGAGCGCAGGAACTTGTCCCGGCAGGCTTCGTCTTAACTTTCGTGCAACTCGCGAGCCGCCTTTTCCCCGACTCAATTTTCCTGGCCCCCATCGCACTGCGCGCTTCGCACGCGGCCGGGTCTTGCCCCATTGGTCCGGCGTGAATACGACCGGAGATGCGCCCATGCACCCGCCCAGTCGCACTACCCATCGCTATCACCTGTTCGCGCGCGCCGCGGCGCTGGCGCTCGCGGCGGCCTCGCTGCTGGTGATCCTCGCCTGGGTGGCGGGCTTCGCGCCGCTGACCGTCATGCAGCCGGAATGGCTGCGCGTGGAGCCCTCGCTTGCGCTGGGCATGCTGCTGTGCAGCGGCGCGCTGTTGCCGTGCGCGCTATCGCCGCCGACCGGCGCCGCACGGGTGCTTGCCCACCTGGCGGCGGCCGGCGCTTTGCTGCTCGGTCTGCTCTCCCTGTGCGAATACCTCGCCGTGCGCGACCTCGGCACCGCGCGGCTGCTCGTCGCGCACGGCGGTCGGATGTCGATGATCAGCGCGGTGATCTTCATCCTGCTGTCGCTGGCGCTGATGCTGCGCATCGAGGACGCGCGGCCGCGCGCGGCCGAACTGCTGATCCTGCTCGCGGCGCTCAACGCCTTCGTGCCGGCGATCGGCTACCTGTACGGCAAGAGCGCGCTGTACGAGATCGACTACTACGGCATGATCGGCCTGCCGGTCACGCTCGCCTTTCTGCTGCTGTGCGCGGCGATGTTCGCCGCGCGGCCCGAGTGCGGAGCGATGCGACTGCTCACCAACGGCAGCGCCGGCGGCATCACCGCGCGGCGCCTGCTGCCGGCCGCGCTGCTGATTCCCATCCTGTTCGAACGCCTGCAGTTCTGGGGATACCAGGCGGGCTACTACGACATCACCTTCGGCATGATCCTGATCACCCTGTCGAGCATGCTGGTGTTCGGCCTGCTGATCGCCTGGACCGCGCGCCTGCTGCTGCGGCTGGACGAGCAGCGCAACGAGGCCGGCGTCGCCCTGAACGAGACGCTCGACGTGCTGGAGTCCAATCTCAATGCCCTGTCCGCCACCAATGCCCGCTTGCAGGCCGAGGCGAGCGTGCGCCGCACCGCGGAAGAAAACCTTTTCCACGAGCACGAGCGGGCACAGGTGACGCTCAATTCCATCGGAGACGGCGTCATCACCACCGATACCGACGGCCGCATCGCCTACATGAATCCGGCAGCGGAAAGCATGAGCGGATGGAAACTGGCGGAAGCGGCCGGAATGCCGATCTACGAGGTATTCCGCATCCTCGATCCGGTCACCCGGGAACCCGTCATGCGCGGCGTCAGCGGCACCGTGCAGCAGGACCGCGTGACCCACGTCCCGCCCAACGCCATCCTGATCCATCGCGACGGCAGCGAATCCGCCGTCAACGATTCCTGCGCCCCGATCCATGCCCCCGACGGCAAGGTGATCGGCGCGGTGCTGGTGTTTCATGACGTAAGCGCGGTGCGCGCGCTGTCGCAGCGCATGTCCTGGCTGGCGCAGCATGACTCGCTGACCGACCTTCCCAACCGTTTCCTGCTCAACGACCGGCTCAGCCAGTCGATCGCGCTGGCGCTCAAGCGCGATACGCGCTGCGCGGTGCTGTTCCTGGACCTGGACCGCTTCAAGCATGTCAACGACACGCTCGGCCACTACATCGGTGACCGCCTGCTGATCGAGATCGTGGCGCGCCTGCGCGGCATCGTGCGCGACCCCGATACCATCGCGCGCCACGGCGGCGACGAGTTCGTGGTGCTGCTGCAGGAGGCGAGCGACGGCTACCAGGCCGCCCGCGTGGCGAAGACCATCCTGGAGACGCTGACCGAGCCCTACCTGATCGAATCCCATGAGCTGCACATCACCTGCAGCATCGGCATCAGCATCTGCCCGGAGGACGGCGAGGACGCCGACACCCTCGTCAAGCATGCCGAGGCGGCGATGTATCAGGCCAAGGCGCACGGCCGCAACAACTACCAGTTCTTCAAGCGCCGCATCAACGAGCGCGCGATCAAGCGCTTCGCGCTCGAGGGCAGCCTGCGCCGTGCGATCGCGCGCGAGGAACCGGCGATCTGCTTCCAGCCCAAGATGGCGATCGCCACGCGCGAGGTGGTGGGCGCCGAGGCGCTGCTGCGCTGGCACGACCGGCACAGCGGCCCGGTCTCTCCCTCGCAGTTCATCCCGATCGCCGAGGAGAGCGGGCTGATCATCCAGATGGGCGAATGGGTGCTGCGCAAGGCCTGCGCGCAGAACCGCGCGTGGCAGGATGCGGGACTGCGCCCGATCCCGGTTGCGGTCAATGTGTCGGCGGTGCAGTTCCGCGACCATCATTTCCTCGATCTGGTCGCGCGCGTGCTGCATGAAACCGGGCTGCCGCCGCAGTTCCTCGAACTCGAAGTGACCGAGAGCGTCACCATGCACGATCTCGAACGCACGGTGACCCTGCTGGAAGCGCTCAAGGCCATGGGCGTGGGCCTGTCGATCGACGACTTCGGCACCGGTTATTCCAGCCTCAGCTACCTCAAGCGCTTCCCCATCGACACGCTGAAGATCGACCGCTCATTCGTGCATGACGTGACGGTCGACGCCGACAGCGCGGCCATCACCCGCGCCATCATCAGCATGGCGCGCAGCATGAACCACAAGGTGATCGCCGAGGGCGTCGAGACGGAGGAACAGTTCGCCTTCCTGCGCGCCGAGGGCTGCGACCAGGTGCAGGGCTACTATGTCAGCGGACCGCTGCCGGCCGCCGACTTCCGGCAGGCCTTCCTGCTCCCCGCCGCCGCTCCGCTCACAGACGCTCCACTTCCCACAGGCGCCCGTCAGCAGTGATCAGTGCCGCCCGCATCGCGCGGCCGGGAAAGAGCGGCGCCGCCGCGTCCAGGTAGCGGCGCAGCTGGCTGCGATAGGCGCCGCGCTCGCTGTCGAGCAGGTCGCGCTTGTAATCGAGGATCCAGACTTCGTCGCGGCAGACCACCGCGCGGTCGAATCGCATCAGCTCGCCGCCGGAGAGCAGTTCCAGCTCGTTGCGCGCGAACTCGAAATGCAGCGGGTTGAAGAAGCGCTCCAGCTGCGGCTGCGAGAGGATGCAAAGCGCCTGCTCGCGCACCGCCGCCGCCACCGCCGGCGGGCACCGCAGCCAGCGCGCGATGGTCTGCGCATCGGGCATCGGCGGCGGCCAGGCCTGGCTTTCCGTCAGGCGCTCCAGCAGGGCATGCAGGGCGAGGCCCTCCGCGATCGCCGCGCTCGTCAGCTGCTCGCGCGCGGTCGTCGTTTCCGCCGGCAACGGCGGCGGCCGGAACACCGGGATGCTGAAGTTTTCTTCCGCCGCCGCGGCAGGCGTCTCGTCCGGCGCCGCGAGGCGCTTCTCCGGCACCGGCAGCAGGCGCGCATACCAGCTTCCCTCGGTCACGCCATCCTCGCGCGGACCGGCCACGCCGCTGACGATCAGGATGTCGCGGGCACGGGTGGCGGCGACATACAGCAGATTCCAGTCTTCCTGGCGGCGGAACGCTTCCTCGGCGTCGAACAGCGCATCGCGCGCGCTGCCGCGTTCGGCGGTGCGGCCGAAACCGGAAAAATGCGTTGGCGCCGCCGCATCGTGCGGCCAGTCGCAGAGAATGCCGCAGTCCTCGCCCGCCGGTTCGCTGTGGTTCGCATCGAGCAGCGCCACCACCGGTGCTTCGAGCCCCTTGGCACTGTGTATCGTCAGGATGCGGACGGCGTCGGCGGCGGCATCCACCGCGGCCTCGTCCGGCGCGTCGTTGTCCGCGCCGCGCCGCAGCCGCCGCAGCGCCTCGATGAACTTGGGCACGCTCGGATAGCGCCCCGCGTCGAGGTCGAGCGCGAGTTCGGTAAAGGCTTCGATATTGCCGAGCACCTGGGCGCGCAGCGCCGGCGCGGCCGCCTGCGCATAGCGCTCGGCGAGTTCGCCCTGGTGCAGGATGAGGTCGAGCAGGTCGTGCACCGGCAGGCGGGGCGCCGCCGCCAGCCAGTGCTCGAGCAGCTGCGCGGCGCGGCGCAGCGGCGGCGGGAGCAGCAGGTCCTGCTCCCGCCGCGCGGCCTGCAGCCGCAGCCACCAGCTGGCTTCGCCGCGCTGCGCCAGCATCACCAGGTCTTCATCCTCGGCGCCGAACACCGGCGACTTGAGCACATGCGCCAGCGCCCGGTCGTCGCCCGGCGTGACGAGGAATCCGAGCAGCGCGATCAGGTCGGCCACTTCCAGCGCCTCGAGCAGGCCGCCGCGCCGATCCGAGACGAACGGGATGCCGGCTTCCCGCAGCGCACGCTCATAGGCCGCCAGGTGGGTGCGCTTCTTCACCAGCAGCAGCACATCCGACCAGGGAACGGGCTTGCCGCGGCGCCCGGCAAGCTCGGCCAGCGCCTGCCGCAGGGCCTGCGCCACCGCCCTGCCCTCGTCGAGCCGGCGGGCGTCTTCCTGTTCCTCACGCGGTTCGGCAAGCGGATCGCGCTGGAGCGCGCGTTCTTCCGGCCTGGTGGTGCCGCCCGGCGCGGCGACGGCGAGCGGCAGCCGCCATACCGCGCCGACCGATTCCGCAAGCGTGGTCTGCGGCGCATACAGCGGATTGCCCTGAAAGCAGGCGTTCATCGCCTCGACGATGGATGTGGCGTTGCGCCGGGTCTGGTTGGTGCGCAAGCATTCCGCCCCGCGTGCCGCCAGCATGTCGCGCGCGGCGGCGAACACGCGCGGCTCCGCGCGCCGGAAGCGGTAGATCGACTGCTTGGGGTCGCCGACCACGAACACGCTCGGCTGCTCGCCGCTGCCGTCATAGGCCTGCAGCCAGGCGCGCACGATGCTCCACTGCAGCGGATTGGTGTCCTGAAACTCGTCCAGCAGGATGTGGCGGTAACGGGAATCGAGCCGGGTCTGCAGGTAGGCGGCATGCGACGCGTCGTTCAGCAGCCGCCAGGCATGCCACTCCAGGTCGCCGAAATCGATCAGCCGCCGTTCCGCCTTCAGCGCCTGGTAATGCTCGAGATACGCGGGGCCGACCGCGAACAGCGCCTCGTTCACCGCCAGCACCTGCTGCTCCGCGCTGCGGCGCTGCAGCCGGCGCAGCGCTTCGCCGGCCTGCGCGAACATCTCTTCGAAGGCATCCGCGCCGTCCGGCCCGAGTTCCTTCTGCAGCGCCGCCAGCAGGCGCCCCCGCCGGTGGTCGTTGCCGCGTACCGCCCCCTTGTCATCGAAGAACTGCGCGTAAAGACTGCTGAACGCGTCGAGCCCGGGGCCATCCGACAGCGCCCGCTCGATGGCCTGCGCCCGCTCCTGGTTGCGGCTCGCGCCCTGACCGAGCAGGGCGGCGATATCGAGCAGGCGTTCCGTCAGTCGCCGGTCCTGCCACAGTCCGAGCCGCGCATCCTCCTCGCCATCGACGCCGCACAGCGCACGCAGATCATCGAGCGGACCGCCGGCGCCGTCCTGCGTGGCCGCCCACCATTCGGCGCGTCGCTCGATGAAGGCGTCGAGCAGGCGCCGCGCGGCATGGTCGCCGGCCAGCCGGTACAGGCGTTCGAGCGCGTCGCGCAGCGCGGCGTTGTCCTCGTGCAGCAGCGACTGCATGAACCCGCGCCAGGCCTCCGCCAGCAGCTCGCCGGTGGTCTCCGCCAGCGCGTGCCCGTGCGGCACCCCGGCGGCCAGCGGCGCGATCTGCAGCAGCCGCGCGAACCAGCTGTGGAAGGTATCGATGGACAGGCTGTGCGGGCTCGACAGCACGCGATCGTAGAGACGGCGCGCCAGCGGCAGCGCGCGCGGCAGTTCATCCCGCGTCACGCCGCGCTCGAGCAGCAGTCCGGCGGCCGCCGCCTCGGGCCTGAGCGCCAGCTCCCTGAGCAGCTGCAGCAGGCGCTCGCGCATTTCCTGGGCCGCCTTGCGGGTGAAGGTGATCGCCAGCAGCTGCGACGGCTCGCAGCCGTCGAGCAGCAGGCGCAGCATGCGCGCCACCAGCAGCCAGGTCTTGCCGCTGCCGGCGCAGGCTTCCACCACGACCGAGCGCGCCGGGTCGCAGGCGACGCGGACGAAGCCGGCCGCGTCCATCGCCGCGCCGTTGACTTCATAGGCGCGCGCCTGTCTCACCATGCCCCCTTGCGGCACAGCCCGCGCATTTCGCACCATTCGCAGACCGCCTGCACGCCGTTGGCCGGCAGCGGCGCCCCGCCCGCGATCGCGCGCAGGGTGGCGACGATGCGCGCCTCCAGCTTCGCCTGCCACGCCTCGAAATCCGCGGCCTGGGCATCGCCGGCACGCTCGCGCGTGAGTTCCAGCGCGACGTAGACGCCGGCCTGCACCGGCAGGTCCGACAGCAGTCCGTAGAAGGCCAGCTGGTGATCTTCGCCCTGCCTGAGCTTGTCGCGCAGGGCCGGCACGCCCCGCGTCTTGTAGTCCAGCACCGCGCGTTCCCCCTGCGCGTTCTCGTCGATGCGGTCGACGTAGCCGTGCAGGGTGATCTGGCCGTCGTCCCACACCAGGGTTTTTTCGAAATGCTGTTCGCCGAGCGCGAATCGCCAGCCCTGCGCCTCGCGCGCGTTGGCCCACTCCAGGTAGGCCGGCATCGCCTTTTGCCAGCGCACGTAGTAGCCGAGCGCCGCCCCGCCCTGCGCCAGCGCCTCGGCGAACACCCGGTCCGAGATCTCGCGCAGCAGAGCCGGGCGCGCGTCGTTGTCGACCCGGCGCTCGCGCAGCGTCTCGTGATAGCGGCGCAGGATCGCGTGCAGCCACTCGCCGTAGTCGCGTTTCTCGGGCAGGTCGGACAGTTCGTCGAGTGCGTCGAGACGCAGCATGCGGCCGGCAAAGAACTGATAGGGACAGGCCACCAGGCTGTTCCATGCGCTCGCCGAGAGCCGGCGCGGCAGCAGCTGCGGCGCGACCGGCGCAGGCTGGCGCGCGGGCGTCGGACGCAGGCTGGCCATGGCGATGGAAGCCGGATGGCGCGGCAGCGGTCCCAGCCCCGAACGTTCGCAGGCCAGCTCCAGCCGCTCGATCCACTGGCTCGGCGCATTCTGCTCGCCGTCCCGCGTCGCCTGCCAGGACAGCACCGCCACCGGCGTATTCGCCAGCAGGGCCGCCAGGTCGCGCAGCTGCTGGCGCTGCATCTGGTCGCGCGTGAGGAGGCCGAGCTCACGCCGCACGCCGTCGCCGAAAAAGAGGGTTTCGCCGACGCGCGACGGCAGGTGCGCGGCATCCGCGCCGACCATCAGCACCGCATCGAAGCCGCGCAGCCGGGCGCCGTTGAGCTGCAGCATGACCACCCGGCGGTCGCCGCCCTCCGGTACGAAGGGCGCGGCTTCCAGCTGCAGGCCGAGAAAGGCGCGCCACTCGGCGAGCGAAAACTGCTGCGCCATGCCTGCGCAATCCTGGGTGAGCATGTCAAGCAAGTCGATGAGCTGCGCGCCCGCCGCATCCGCTTCCAGCGCCGCGCGCATGCCGAGCCGGGCGAGCGCGTCGCCGGTGGCGCGCCCCCATTGCTCCAGCGTGCGGCGGCCGGTCAGGCCGCGCGCCTGCTCGGCCACCTGCGCCAGCAGCGCACGCGCCTCGGGCGCCCTGTCCAGTGCCGCCAGCGCCGCCTGCCAGCCGCCCTGCACATTGCGCCGCCGCAGCGCCAGCTCGATCTCCATGACCCGCCCGGCCTTGTCGGCACGCTCCGCGAGCAGGCAGGGCGCCTTGAGCAGGTCGAGCAGCGCCAGGGTGTCGGCGTCGCTCGCGGCCACCTCGAGCAGCGCATCCAGCGCTGCCGCGCTGCGCGTGGTCGACAGCCGCCAGCCGGTTTCGTCGGCGACGAACACCCCGGCGCGCTCGAGCAGCGCCCGCACGCGGCGCGCGGTGACCCGGTCCTGCGCGATCAGGGCGATGCGCTCGCGGCCTTCCCGCAGCCAGTCGATGACGGTGCCCGCTGCATGGCGCGCCTCGGCTTCCAGGCCGTGGGCGGCATGCAGCAGGACGGCCGGCGCCGCACGCGGCGGCGGCATGTCGCCGGCCGGTTCCTCGGGCAGCTCCGGCCAGGCCTCGGCCAGCAGCGGCGGCACCGCGTCGGCCCGCCAGTCCAGGGCCACCGCCCGCACCGGGCGCCGGCGGGCATATGCATTGAGAAAAGCCTGCTGCAGCGGATCGGGACGGGTGGCCTGCACCCACATCAGCGGCGCCTCGGCCTGCTCCGCCAGCGCCATCATCTGCCCATGGGCGGCGGCGACCGGATCCCGTCCGTCGAGCTGGCTCTTCCAGAGCGTCCAGACCAGTTGCGCCTCGTCCGACAGCAGCGTGCGCATCGGCGGCGGCAGCTGCGCGAGCGCCGCCTGCCACCGGCTGTCGGCGGCGCCGGCATCGCCCTGCAGCACCGGCAGCAAGGCCGCGCTCAGTTCGTCGAACAGGCCGAGCAGGGTCTGCGCCAGCGGCAGCAGGTCGGTATTGCGGCGCGCCGAGAACAGTTTCTTCAGCCAGCCGTGCTGGCGCAGTTCCGCGTAGAGCGACATCATCCGCTCGCCGCGCGACGCCTCCGCGCCGGGCGGCGGCTGTTGCGCCAGCCAGGCGGCCGGCGTGACGATCCGCGGCGGGATCAGCGGCCGGCCCGCCTCCCTCGCCAGCGCTTCCTTGAGCGCCCGCGCATGGACGAAGGCCGGCACCAGCACCCGGATTGCTGACAGGTCGCAGCCGTCGCGCCGGCCGCACGCGAGCGCCGGCGCGTCGAGCAGCATGCGCGCGACCCGCGGCCAGAAGCCGGGGCCGGGTGCGATCAGGATCGGGTCGTTCGACATGGAGACGGCGGGAGGCGAAAACAGGGGTGAGGGCAGCGGATCATTGTAGTGCCGGACGGCGATGCGGGTATTTGCGCGAGGTCGAGGCCGCTCCCCGCGGGCCGACAGGCCGCCATCGCGCTCCCGGCCACACTTTTGGAAAAAATCGGTTATGATTTACCAACTTCCCGCCGCACCCCGTCATGCAGGCTCCATCAGCGGCCTTGAAACCAAGCACGACGACTCCACTTGCCTCTTGCAATCCCGGACACAATTGCGGGGATTGCGCAAGTGCACGCAGGCGCTGACTGACATCTTTGAACTCCTTCCGGGGAAACCATGAGCGAAAACATCAAGTACATTACCGACGCATCGTTCGACACGGACGTGCTGAAATCCGACAAGCCTGTTCTGGTCGACTTCTGGGCCGAATGGTGCGGTCCTTGCAAGATGATTGCCCCGATCCTTGAAGAAGTGGCAAAGGAATATGACGGCAAGCTGCAAATCGCCAAGATGGATGTTGACGCCAACCAGCAGGTACCGGCAAAATTCGGCATCCGCGGCATCCCGACCCTGATTCTTTTCAAGAACGGCGTGCCGGCAGCGCAGAAGGTCGGCGCGATGGCCAAGGGCCAGCTGACCGCCTTCATCGACAGCAACATCTGATATTTGTTCGCGCGGCGGTGCACTCGTACCGCCGCTTTTGCATCCCTTACTGATTCTTTCCGCGCAGTTCCCTCCCCCACCTTTACTTACCCGTCCCGGGTCCACATTCACTATGCATCTATCTGAACTCAAGCAGCTCCACGTCTCGGCCCTGCTGGACATGGCGATCAGTCTTGAAATCGAAAACGCCGCACGCCTGCGCAAGCAGGAACTGATGTTCGCGATCCTGAAGAAGCGCGCCAAGGCCGGCGAGCAGATCTTCGGCGACGGCGCCCTGGAAGTCCTGCCCGACGGATTCGGCTTCCTGCGCTCGCCCGACGCCAGCTACATGGCATCGACCGACGACATCTATATCTCGCCCTCCCAGATCCGCCGCTTCAACCTCCACACCGGCGATTCGATCGAAGGCGAAGTCCGCACCCCGAAGGACGGCGAGCGCTACTTTGCACTGGTGAAGGTGGACAAGGTCAACGGCGAGCCGCCGGAGGCATCCAAGCACCGCATCCTGTTCGAGAACCTGACCCCGCTGCATCCGAACAAGCTGCTGCACCTGGAGCGCGAGATGCGCGGCGAGGAAAACATCACCGGCCGCATCGTCGACATGATCGCCCCGATCGGCAAGGGCCAGCGCGGCCTGCTGGTGGCATCGCCGAAGTCGGGCAAGACCGTGATGCTGCAGCATATCGCGCACTCGATCACGACCAACCATCCCGACACCACCCTGATCGTGCTGCTGATCGACGAGCGTCCCGAGGAAGTGACCGAGATGCAGCGCTCGGTGCGCGGCGAAGTGGTCGCCTCCACCTTCGACGAACCGGCCACCCGCCACGTGCAGGTCGCCGAAATGGTGCTGGAAAAGGCCAAGCGCCTGGTCGAGATGAAGCGCGACGTGGTGATCCTGCTCGACTCCATCACCCGTCTGGCACGCGCCTACAACACCGTGATCCCGGCCTCCGGCAAGGTGCTGACCGGCGGCGTGGACGCCAACGCGCTGCAGCGCCCGAAGCGCTTCTTCGGCGCCGCCCGCAATGTCGAGGAAGGCGGCTCGCTGACCATCATCGCCACCGCGCTGATCGAGACCGGCAGCCGCATGGACGACGTGATCTATGAAGAATTCAAGGGTACCGGCAACATGGAAGTGCATCTCGAGCGCCGCCTGGCCGAGAAGCGCGTCTACCCGGCGATCAACCTGAACAAGTCCGGCACCCGCCGCGAAGAACTGCTGATCAAGCCCGACCAGCTGCAAAAGATCTGGATCCTGCGCAAGCTGCTGTACGGCATGGACGAGATCGAGGCGATGGAATTCATCCTCGACAAGATGAAGGCGACCAAGACCAACGCCGAATTCTTCGAGATGATGCGCCGCGGCGGCAGCTGATTCCGCCCGACCCCAGGCACAAGGCGCACTCCGGTGCGCCTTTTTCATGCCAGCCGTAAAACCGCCCCGCCATGCCGGACGCCGCCGCCGGCTATTCCAGATCCTTGATTCCATTGTATAATCGCGGGTTTTCACCCACAGGCAAGTGATTGGCAATCGGGTCGAGAGGCAGCATGGACCGACGAAGTGCCGATTGGCTACCGACAAATCTAGAGGAAGAATCATGAAAGAAGGCGCGCATCCCGATTACCGCGAGGTCGTGTTCCAGGACATGTCGAACGATGAGAAATTCATCATCCGCTCGACCATCCAGACCAAGGAAAAGATCACCGTCGACGGCAAGGAATATCCGCTGGTCAAGCTGGAAGTGACCGCGAGCTCCCACCCGTTCTACACCGGCCAGCACAAGATCGTCGATACGGCCGGCCGCGTCGAGAAATTCCGCCAGAAGTTCGGCAACCGCGGTTCCCGCACTTCCGCAGCCGGCTGATCAGCCAGGCTCCAAAAAATCCCGGTGGCTCGTCCCCCGGGATTTTTTTTGCCCGTTCGCTTTCGCCCCCGCCCATGGATTCCGTCACCCTCGTCGTGATTGCCGGCGCCGTCATGGCGGGCTTCGTGCAGGGTCTGTCCGGGTTTGCCTTCGGCCTGGTGGCGATGTCGGTCTGGGCCTGGACGCTCGACCCGCGCCTGGCGGCGGCAATGGCCGTCTTCGGCGCCCTGACCGGGCAGATCGTGGCGGCGGTGATGGTGCGGCGGCGTGTCGAATTCTCGCTGCTGCTGCCCTTCCTCGCCGGCGGCCTGGCCGGCATCCCGCTCGGCGTCTGGCTGCTGCCCGCGATGAATGTCGACCTCTTCAAGGCGGTGCTCGGCACGCTGCTGGTGCTGTGGTGCCCGGCCATGCTGATGGCCGACCGCCTGCCGCGCATCGTCCGCGGCGGACGCATCGGCGATGTCGTGGCCGGCATGCTCGGCGGCGTGATGGGCGGACTCGGCGGCTTCAGCGGCACGCTTCCCACCCTGTGGTGCACGCTGCGCGGCTTCGACAAGCATGCCCAGCGCACGGTGATCCAGAACTTCAACCTTGCCACCCTGAGCGTGACGATGGCGGTCTACCTGTCCACCGGCCTGGTGACGCGCGAAATGCTGCCGATGTTTGCGATCGTCGCGCCGTCGATGCTGATTCCGTCCCTGCTCGGCGCGCGGCTGTACATCGGCATCTCCGAGGCCGCCTTCCGCAAGCTGGTACTGAGCCTGCTCACCGCCTCCGGCGTCGCCCTGCTGGCATCCTCGCTGCCGAAACTGCTGGCCTGAGGCGGGACGTCCCGGCGCGGCGCAGGCTGTTTCGCCCTGTCCATGCCGGTTTTCCGGCACAATATCGGCCACCCTTGCATGCCTGCCTCCGGCCGGCGCGGGGATCAGAACAAAAGCAAACTTTCCTTCATGAAGCCTGTCCGCCTGCCCGCAGCCGCCACCAACGCCCTACCCCGCCGGATCCTGTTCGCCCTGTGCCTGCTGTACATCCTGCCGGGCCTGTTCGGCCGCGACCCCTGGAAAACCGACGATGCCGCCAGCTTCGGCATCATGTGGACCATGGCCCGGGGCGGGCTGGAGGACTGGCTGTGGCCGCATCTCGTCGGCCTGCCGATGGCGGAGAAAGGCCCGCTGGCGGCCTGGATCGGCGCGCTCTGCATCAGGCTGTTCGACTGGATCGCCGGCGCGCCCTTCGCGGCCCGCATCGCGACCATCGGCTTCTTCCTGCTCGGATCTTCCGCCGTCTGGTACAGCACCTATCTGCTCGGCCGGCGCCCGGAAGCGCAGCCGCAGCGCCTGGCCTTCGGCGGACAGCCCTCGCCGAGCGATTACGGACGCACGCTGGCCGACGGCGCGCTGCTGATCTACCTCGGCTTCCTCGGCCTGCTGCTCATTCTTCACAGCACCAGCAGCGAAGCGCTGCAGGTATCGATGGTCGCGCTCTGCCTGTATGGCGCGATCCGCCTGTTCGAATCCGGCACCGCCGCGGCGGGCGCCCTGTTCGGCCTGGCGCTCGGCCTGCTGGCGCTGACCCGCGGCTGGGTGCTGCCGCTGGCCCTGTGGACCGGCATGCTGACCCTGGTGTCGATACGGGAACGAAGGCTGCTCTGGCGTCTGCTGCTGATCTCCCTGCCGGTGGCCGTCGCGGTGGCGGGCAGCTGGTGGCTGGCATGCCGTATCGTGCGGCCGTTCACCAGCTCGCCGTTCGATGCGTGGATGGTCTGGAACTACAGCCAGGTGGGCATGCCGTCCTGGAACGCCCTGCGCTACCTCGGCAAGAACGTCATCTGGGCCGCTTGGCCGGCCTGGCCCTTCGCGCTGTGGGCCATCTACGCCTGGCGGCGCCAGTCGCAGGCGCCGCACATCACGCTGCCGCTGACCTTCCTCGTCGCCGCATCGGTGCTCGCCCTGTTCGCCGCCAAGCCGGACGAGGGCACGCTGCTGCCGCTGTTGCCGCCGCTGGCGATTCTGGCCGCATTCGGCCTGCCGACGATGAAACGCGGCGCGATCAATGCGGTCGATTGGTTCTCGGTCATGACGCTGACCGCCTGCGCCGCCTTCATCTGGCTCGGCTGGATCGCCAAGCAGACGGGATGGCCGGCGTGGCTCGCGCGCAATGCCTTCAAGCTGGCGCCGGGCTTCAAGCCGGAGTTCGGCCCGGTTGCGTTCGTGGTCGCGCTGCTGGCGACCGCGGGCTGGTTTGCGCTGGTGCAATGGCGGGTCTCGCGCCGGCCCAAGGTATTGTGGCGCGCGGTGGTGCTGTCCTCGGGCGGCGTCATCCTGTGCTGGGTGCTGCTCGCGACGCTGTGGATGCCGTGGATTAACTACGGCAAGAGCTATGCGGGGGTGGCGCGCCAGCTGGCGGAAAAGCTGCCGGCCGGCGCGTATTGCGTCGAGACCAATGTCGGCACCGCGCAGCGCGCTTCCTTCGCCTATTTCGGCGGCGTGCCGTTCGCCGGCTTCACCGACACGCGCTGCGATTTCCTGCTGCTGCAGGACAACCGGCGGGGACGCGACGACGCCATGGTCCTGCGCGAGCGCCGCGAAGAATGGCAGCTGCTGTGGGAGGGGCGGCGGCCGTCGGACCGGCATGAACGCTTCCGTCTCTACAAACGCGCGAATTGACAGAAAACAGACAAGACAACCGCCGCATACTCGCACTGGCCTGGCCGATCCTGGTCGGGCAGCTTGCCGTGATCGCCAACGGCGTCATCGATACCGCGATGACGTCCCGCTTCTCCGCCACCGACCTGGCCGCGCTGGCCATCGGCGCGTCGGTGTATGTCAGCATCTTCGTCGGCCTCAACGGCGTGCTGTCGGCGCTGTCGCCGCTGATCGGCCAGCTGTTCGGGGCGCAGCGCCATGAGCAGGTCGGCGCCGAAGTCAGACAGGGCGTCTGGCTGGCGCTGTTCCTGACGCTGGGCGGTGGCGTGCTGCTGCTGTTCCCGCAGCCGCTGCTGTCGATCGCGCATGCCTCGCCCGAACTCGCCGAAAAGGCTTCCAGCTATTTGCGCATCCTGGCGCTGGCCCTGCCCGCCACCTTCGGCTTTCGCATCTACGCCAGCCTCAACACGGCGATCGGCCGGCCCAAGATGGTGATGGCGCTGCAGGTCGCCGGCCTGGCACTGAAGCTGCCGCTCAATGCGCTGTTCATCTTCGGCGGCTTCGGCATTCCCGCGATGGGCGGGCCGGGCTGCGCCGCGGCCACCGCGCTGACCACCTGGATGGCCTTGCTGGCGGCCCTGGCGGTGCTGCGCAGCGACCCGTCCTATCGCCCGTTCCGGCTGTTCGCGGGCGGACTCGGCAAGCCGAAATGGGCGGCCCAGCGCGAACTGCTGCGGCTCGGCATCCCGATGGGCCTGAGCTATCTGATCGAGGTCACCGCCTTCACCTTCATGGCACTGTTCATCGCGCGTCTCGGCGCCAATGCGGTGGCGGGCCACCAGATCATCGCCAACTTCGCCACCGTGCTTTACATGCTGCCGCTGTCGATGGCGAGCGCGACCGGCACGCTGGTGGCGCAGGCGATCGGCGCCGGCAGCCATGCCGACGCGCGCCGCATCGGCATGGCGGGGATACGGCTGGCCGCGCTGCTGTCGGTGAGCACCGGCTGCGCGGTATGGCTGGCGCGCGACCTGATCGTGCGCGCCTACACGCCGGACCCGGTGATCATCGCCGCCGCGCTGCCGCTGTTCGTCTATATCGCCTTCTACCAGCTGTTCGACTCGGTACAGGTGACTACCGCCTTCGTGCTGCGCGCATACAAGATCGCGGTGATCCCCACCGTGATGTACGCGGTGGCGCTGTGGGGCATCGGCCTTGGCGGCGGCTACCTGCTCGGGCTCGACCCGCTGGGCATCAGTCCGCAGCCGCTGCGCGGCGCCGCCGGATTCTGGCTCGGCAACAGCGCCAGCCTGGCCCTGGTCGCCGCCGGCCTGCTCTGGTATCTGCGCATCGTGCAGCGGCACGCGGGGCGGGAAAGAACAACTTCACGGGAGCTTGCATGACACGCGTAATCTGCATAGGCAATACGACCCTCGACAAGATCTGGCCGCTCACGCAGCTGCCCACGACCGGCGGCAAATACCGCGCTTCCGACTACCTGGAAGTCGGCGGCGGCATGGCGGCCAACGCCGCCGTGGCGGTGGCCAGGCTGGGCGGAAACGCCGCTTACTGGGGCCGGGCCGGCGACGACAGCGCGGGGCGCACGATGGTGCAGGAAATGACGGACTACGGCGTCGACGTCTCGCAGTTCCGGCTGTTTGCCGGCGCCCGCTCGTCCACCTCGGCGATCCTGGTTTCGGGCGACGGCGAACGCGCGATCGTCAATTTCCGCGGCGCCGGGGTGCCCGACGACGCGGGCTGGCTGCCGCTGGAGGAGGTGCGGTCGGCGCAGGCGGTGCTGGCCGACATCCGCTGGGTGGAGGGCGATGTCGCGGTGCTCGGCGCGGCGCGCGCGGCGGGCATTCCCACCGTGCTCGATGGCGAGATCGCGACCGCGGCGGCGTGGCAGGCGGTACTGCCGCTGGTCGACCACGCGATCTTTTCCGAACCCGGCCTGCGTTCCTTCATGGACACGCCGATCGAGACCGACGCCGACCGCATCGCCGCGCTGCGCAAGGTGCGCACGCTTGGCTGCCGGATGGCGGCGGTGACGCGCGGCGGCGAAGGAACGATCTGGCTGGATGAAACCGGCATCCACTTCCAGATGGCATTCACCGTCGACGTGGTCGACACGACCGGCGCCGGCGACGTCTTTCACGGCGCCTATGCGCTCGCCCTCGGGGAGGGGCAGGCGATCCCGCAGGCGGTGAGGTTCGCCAGCGCCGTGGCCGCGCTCAAGTGCACCCGTCGCGGCGGCCGCGCCGGCATTCCCACGCGCGCGGAGGTGGAAAGCTTTCTCGCGGACCAGGGCGGCAGGCACATGCCGCGCTGATCGCACGGCAGGATCGGCAGAGCGCGTGTACTTTCTACCGGCCCGCGCGCGCTGCGGCGCCGCCGAGGGCACAGAACGGGCAGTGGCACGGTGCTTGCAAACCGGGCGGGGCTCCAACAACCCCCAAAGGAGCAAGACGATGAACGCACAGCTTACGGCGATCGCCGCCGCGCTAGCGCTGTCCTTCGCCTCCGTGGCACATGCGCAATCCTCCGGCAGCAGCGGGTCTTCCGGCGAGCAATCCCAGCAGACCGCCAAGCAGCAGATCGAACAGCAGCACAAGGCCGCGACTGAAAAATGCGACAGCATGCAGGACAACGCCAAGAAGATCTGCAACGCCGAGGCGGATGCCCAGAAGAAGATCGCGGAGGCACAGCAGAAAGTGACCGGCCGCGATACCCCGAAGAACCGGCTTGAACTCGCGGAGACCAAGGCCAAGGCCGAGTATGAAGTGGCCAAGGCCCGCTGCGGCGACCAGGTGGGCGACGCGAAGAAGAATTGCGAACAGCAGGCCAAGGCGACGCAGGATCTCGCCATCGCCCAGGCCAAGCAGCAGGCGCAGTCGGCCTCCTCCAGCGGCGCCAGCTCCTCGGGCGGCAGCGCATCGGGAGGAAGCAGCGCATCGGGCGGCGGCACGCCGGGAAGCAGCGCCTCGGCATCAGGCACGCCGCCGTCTTTGCAGCAGCCGCCCCAGCCTTCGGCGCAGCAGCCGTCGTCGGGCAGTCAGCAGCCGCCGCAACAGCAATCCGGCCAGCCGCAGCAGACCCAGTAAATCACGCACCCAAGAAAAGGCCCTCGACGCCGAGGGCCTGAATACCTTGGGGATGCTTCATCACCTGTAACGTCCGGCCCGCGACGGACTTTAGGGACGCCCCCGCTTTTGCCATTCCGCAAGCGAGCGTTGAAACAGCGTTTTGGTTCCAGGCTGCGTTTGTCGGCGCTCAAGAAATGTCACTGCTCGCGGATGACAATCCTTCCATTCGGCAAATAGAAGGGGAGGATGCAATGACCGGCTGGACGGACGATCTGGAAACAGTCTCATTCTTCATGCAGGCCGCACTGGTTCTGCTCGGACTGCATCTGTCGGTGCTGGCGGGCTTGCTGGCACGCTGGCTGTTCGAAAGGGTGGCCGTCGCGCGGCCGCCGGAATCGGCGCCGGAGACAGGCGAGGCGCCGGAGCGGGTACTGCCGAAAGCCGCCTGATCAGCAGCCGTAGCGCTTGGCGCCGTCGACGATACGGTACTCGCCGTGCCGTCCGACAAAGCAGATGCCTTCCACCGACTGCTTGGCCACGGCCTTTTTCAGTCGCGGCTGACGCCGGAATTCCCAGGGCGGCACGGCATTCGGATGCGACCAGAGTCCGCGCTTGTCGCGCCGCGCGATGGCTTCCAGCCCGGGCAGCGACAGATCCTTGTTGTACTCGGTATAGACCCAGGCAAGCCCGCGCTCGACCTGCACGCGGCTGATATCGACGCCGCCGCAGGTCACGGTCGCGACCACGCGCCCGTAGGCATCCACGTCGCGCTCCTGGTATTGCGCCTGCTTGCCGAAGCACAGCGACGACAGCGATTGCTTCGCCTGCTCCGAGAACGCCTGGTTCTTCTCCGGGGCATCGATGTCCGCCACGCGGACCACCACCGGCGACTTGCCTACCTGGATGGTCAGCGTGTCGCCGTCGGTGATGCCGACGACCTTGTTTGCCCAGGCGGGGGAAAGCAGTGTCAGGCCGAGCAGGGAGAGCAGGAGTTTCATGCAGCCAATTGTACGGACGCCTGATGACGCCGTGATGAAGCGTGACGAGAAGTTGCGTCTTTGCAACACGGCCGCGGCGGGCGCGACGCGTATCAGGCCGGCCTGACCGCCCCTTGCGGCGGCTCGTTGTGAACCGTCCAGTAGCAGCCGAGATCGGCGACGACGCGCATCAGCTCCTGGAAGTCCAGCGGCTTGACCACATAGGAATTGACCCCGCCCGCATATGCGCTGGCGATGTCCGCCTCCATGCGCGACGCAGTGAACATCACCACCGGCAGCTGCGCCAGTGCGGGCGTGGTCCGGATGGTCCTGAGCACTTCGATGCCGTCGATCTTGGGCAGCTTGAGATCGAGCATGATCAGCGAGGGCAGGCCCGCTGGCCGCCCCTCGAACGCGCCGCGCGCAAACAGAAAGTCGAGCGCCTCCTCGCCGTCGCGGGCGACCACGACTTCATTGCCGAGACGATGTTTGTTGAGCGCGTGGAGGGTGAGTTCGAGGTCGTGCGGATTATCCTCGACCAGCAGGATAGGTTTGGCCATGATCAAAGCGTGATTTGTGAAGCGGCATTAGACAAAATCCCGTGCACTTATGCAAGTGGGGCCCATGCCGGGAAAGCGTCGGAGGCTAACGCCGCTACTGTTTCCAGCGAAACAAAATCGGTTATCCTCCCGGCTCATCAACCTGTCGACGCCTGCCCTTTCTTGCATGATTGACCCCGCCGATTCGGTCACCCTCGCCCTGCCGCAACCCACCCGGGTCCGTTTTGTCGCGGGCAGCCGCGTGCATACCGCCACGCTCGACCAGGACCTGTTCGGCGACTGGACGCTGACCCAGTCCTGGAGCGGCCCGCATGGCAGCCGCGGCGGCGGCAGGATCACCCGGGTCGCCAGCTTCGAAGCCGGGATGGCGCTGATGCAGGCGCTGGTGCGGAAACTCGGCAAGGACGGCTATCGCCTCGCGCCCTGAGGGCGCCCCTCTCCTTCAACCCGGCGGCGTCACCGGCGCGAACGCCGCGTGTGACCCGCGGTCGAACATCGACCGCAACGCATCCTGTTACGCAAGACAGGCATGAAGATCTCACGCAGGCAATTTCTCGTTTCCATGCTCGCGGCGCCGGCCGCCCTCGCCTCCATGTCCCATATCGTTCTGCTCGGCGACTCCATTTTCGACAACGGCAGCTATACCGGCGGCGGCCCCGACGTGATCAGCCAGGTGCGCGGCCTGATGCCGGGAGGCTGGAAGGCAAGCCTGCTCGCCGTCGACGGCGCCACCACCGCCGGCATCCCCCGGCAGCTGGAGCGCCTGCCGTCCGGCGCCAGCCATCTCGTACTCAGCGTCGGCGGAAACGATGCGCTTGGCGCGCAGCACATCCTGCAGTCGCGGGTCGCCACGACGGGCGAGGCAATGATGCAGCTCGGCCGCGCGGTCGCCAGCTTCGAGTCGGCCTACCGCAACGCGGTCGCCGCCTGCCTGCGGCCGGGTCTGCCGCTCGTCCTCTGCACGATCTATAACGGCAACTTTCCCGACCCGCAGTACCGGCAGCAGGTGACGACGGCGCTGGCCGTCTTCAACGACGTGATCCTGCGCACCGCCATCGAGCACCGGCTCGGCCTGATCGAGCTGCGCCAGATCTGCAACGAGGCGCGGGACTACGCCAATCCCATCGAACCCTCGAGCCGCGGCGGCGAAAAGATCGCGCGCGCGATCATCGACGTCGTCACGGCAAGGACCGATGCGCGGCGACGTTCGCTCGTCATCGGCGCGCCACCCTAGGATTTCAATGCAACGGAGACAGGCCATGACATGGACAGCAGCAGGCTTCAGGCAAGGCATCGCAACCCTCACCCTCCTGCTGGCAGCCTTGCAGCTGACCGGCTGCGCGACCGGCGGCCAGCGGCAGCAGGATGAGCTGGCCCAAATTGCGGGCAAGACCTATGTGGTGACCGGCGCCTCCAGCGGCATCGGCCGCGGCACGGCGCTCAAGCTGGGCGCGCAGCGCGCCAACGTCGTGCTCGCGGCGCGGCGCACCGAGGTGCTCAAGGAAGTCGAGGCCGAGGTTCGCGCCGCGGGAGGCACGCCTCTCGTCGTCACCACCGATGTCGCCAATCCGCAGGAAGTGGAAAGACTCGCCGCGGCCGCCGTGCAGCGCTTCGGCCGCATCGACGTGTGGATCAATAACGCGGGCGTGGGCGCGATCGGTCCCTTCGAAGCCATACCGCTGGCCGACCATGCCCGCGTCGTCGACGTCAACCTCAACGGCGTCATCTACGGCAGCCATGTCGCGCTGCGCCAGTTCCGCAAGCAGGGGCACGGGCACCTGGTCAATATCGGCTCGGTGGAGAGCGAGGTGCCGGTCGCCTACCACGCGTCCTATTCGGCGACGAAAGCCGGGGTGCTGGCGCTCGGCCGTGCGCTGAACGAGGAGATCCGCCACAGCGGCGCGAAGAACATCGCCGTCTCCACCATCATGCCCTTCGCCACCGACACGCCGTTCTTCGATCATGCGGCGAACTACACCGGCCAGAGCCCGCGCCTGGTCATGATGGACGATCCGCAGAAGGTCGCCGACGCCATCGTCCGCACCAGCGTCAGGCCGGACGAGGAAGTCGCCGTCGGCTGGAAGGCGAAAAGCGGGGTGGCGAGCCACAAGCTGATGCCTGACCTGACCGAACGCGCCACCGGCATCGTCTCGCGCGAATATCAGATGGAGAAGGAAACCGCCGCCCGCCAGCCGCCCACCTCGGGCAGTCTGCACAAGCCCCTGCAGGCGGGGACCTCGGTCGACGGCGGCATACGCAAGCGCATGCAGGAGGAACGCTCGCGCGCGTCGCAGTCGAAATAGCGCGCGGCGCTGGAAACGACAGGCCCTCCGCGATGGAGGGCCTGAAAAATGGTGCTGGTATTGCTTCCGACCGCCAGCTCCGGTGGATGCATCCTCTTCTTCTGCAAGCCTCGTCTCACCCGGATGAATGCATGAGGGGATTCTGGACGGGCAAGCGAATCGTGCCCCTGATATCGCCCAAGTATCCGATTGGCGGACGTCAATCCTTGCGCGCCGCGCCGATCACGCCGGCAAGCAGGAGCGCGAAGCCGACGAAGAAAACGAGTTCTCCGCCGGAAGCGGACGCGACGTCCAGGATCATGACGGCCATGCCCGTCAGTATGACGGCCATCCCCACGGCCATCGCAATCGTCCAGTAGTTCACATTGTCGACGTTGAAAATCCAAGGCCGCAATTAAACCCTTTTTGGGAAGCCAGCAACATCCCATGAACATGGGGAGCAACCGCGCGTGTGAAAATGCCACAGCGTCAACTTTTTTTGATAATGATTCTCATTCGTGCTATCTTCGAAACCTCGTGAGTGAGTGCACGCACTCCTTCTGAACCGCGCGTGGCCATCCCCTCTGCGGCCCGCGCTTCAACAGGCGATCGATCGCCCCGGGAGGCAGGTTTTGTCGACAAGAACAGGAATGAAGCCCCTTGCAATTTCCGCGGCCTGCATGCTGGCCGCATCGCCGCTCGCCCTGAGGGCCGAGACCGGCGCTCAAGACAATGCCGGTCTGGCCGAAGCATCGGCGCGGCATCCCGAACAGGTCATGCCGGCCGTGGTGGTCGGCGGGAGAAAGCCGCTGTACGACGTGCGCGATGTCAATCTCGGCGCCTTCGGCGCGAAGGACGCTTTCGACATCCCGCTGTCCATCCATTCATATTCATCCGTGCTGATGGAGAATCAGCGCGCGCGCACACTCAACGACGTCGTCCGCAACGACCCCGCGGTACAGAATGCATCGATCGGCGGCGCCTTCGATCACGTCAGCATCCGCGGATTCGAGACCGACTGGGTGAACACCATGCGCCGGGACGGACTGAGCATCGCGCCCTACCAGGATGTGCCGCTCGAAAATGTGGATCGCGTCGACGTGCTCAAGGGGCCGTCCGGCTTCCTGTACGGTTACAACTCGCCGGGCGGCACCATCAACCATGTGCTCAAGCGCCCCACCGCCAAATCCTTCGTCAGCGCGACCGGCGAGCTGCGCAACCATGACGGCCGCTACGCGCACGTCGATGCGGGCGGCAAGTTCGGCGACGATTCGCCGCTCGGATACCGTGTCAATGCCGCCGTCGAGAAGGTCGGGAATTTCCGCCACGCGGACGACCTTTCCCGCCGCTTCCTCAGCGCCGCCATCGACTGGAAGCTCAATCGCGACGCCTTGCTGCGCTTCGATTTTGACGCGCAGGAAAAGGAGCTGGCGGCGCAGCCGCTGATCGGCGTGCAGAGCGGGGGACGGCTGCCGCCGGCAATCGACGGCCGCACCCTGCTCGGCCAGCCCTGGCTGCAGTACGAGACACGCACCCACAACGTCGGCGCGCGCTTCGACATGGGGCTCGGCGAGGGCTGGTCGTTCACCGCGCAGCTCAACCGCTCGTACAACAGGCGACTCGCCGCCTTCCCCAGCGTGTATGAAGTGGCCGCCAACGGCGACATAGTCAGCGGCGACATCTTCCTGTCCCCCGACCAGACGTTCAGGACCACTTCGGGGCAGGCCTTCGTCACCGGCCGTTTCGCCACCGGCGCCGTCGGCCACGAGATCGTTACCGGCATCTCGGGCCGCGACTACGAGGCGAGGGACGCCGGTTATGCCATCCTGCCGCACACGGTCGGCAATATCTTCAACCCGGTTTACAGTCCCGAACCCGAGCTGCCCGCATCCCGGCCGAAGAACCTGACCGAGAACCGCCAGTCCTCACTGTTCGTCAGCGACCTTCTGAGCTTCGGCGAACGCTGGCAGGCGATCGTCGGCGCCCGGCACATCCGCTATCACAATGAATTCACGCGGCCCGGGACCCCGACCGAGCACTACCGGAAAAACTCCACCGTGCCGAGCGGCGGACTGATCTTCAGACCGACCAGGCGGGTAATGACCTACGCCAGCTATTCGGAGGGACTCGAACAGGGCGGCATCGCCCCCTTCAACTCGGCCAACGCGGGCGAGGTCATGAACCCGGTCAAGAGCGAACAGCTCGAAGCCGGCATCAAGGCGGAACTCCTGGACGAGCTGAGCTTCGGCGCCGCCGTCTACGAGATTGAAAAGGGTCTGCAAGCCATCAACAGCGACAACGTCTATGTACAGGACGGCCGCCAGCGCCATCGCGGTCTCGAGCTGACCGTCAGCGGACAGCTGACGAGAGACCTGGCGCTGGTCGCCGGCCTCGGCTTCATCGACACCGAACAGGTCGGCAATGACGATGTCCGCACGCGCGGCAAGCGCACGCCCAATGTGCCGAGGCGGCAGGCCAGCATCTTCATCGATTACCGCGTGCCGGGCATCGCCGGTCTGCACGTGAACGGCGGCGCGTATTACGTCGGCGCGCGTCCGCTCGACGGTAGCAACACGGTCGAGCTGCCAGCCTATACACGCTTCGACCTCGGCGCGCGCTACGTGACGACGATAGGCGGACGCAAGACGACGGTGCGCGCCCATGTCGACAACCTCACGGACAAGCGTTACTGGGCCGCGGCGAGCTTCGGCAGCGTCTACCCGGGCAAGCCGCGCACCGTGAGCGTCTCGGCGCAGGTCGAGTTTTGAGAACCTGGGGGCCGGAGCGGTCCCCCAAACCGGTTTCGCCTCTGCCCGCGCGCCTCCGCGGGCGATGCCGAAACAGATTCGTTCAGCACAGCCAGCCCTGGCCAGCAGTGAGGAATTGCTCGCAGTTGTCCGCAATTGCGGCAGTTTTTATTTCTCCAGACAGGAAAAGGAGCATGCACATGGCACAGGCAAGTCCAACGCTCGGCATCCACCATTCATCCGCGGTCTATACGCATCGCCTGACACAACCCGAGCTGGCCTCGGTGGCTAAGCTGGTCGACGAACTGACGCGCAGTTTCGGCAGCGTCGAGACTCCCGAATTCGCCGATGCGTGCACGCTGTGCGCACAGCAGCTGCCGCGCGGCCTGCGCGAGCTGGCACACCGCTTCAAGTATCTGCACCTGCCATACGGCGCGATACTGCTGCGCGGCGTGCCAGTCGACGACGAACGCATCGGCCCCTCGCCCAGCCACTGGGACGCTCCCTGGCGTAACCCGCCGACCCTGCGCGAGGAAGTCGCGCAATGCCTGCTCACCGCCGCACTCGGCGACATCTTCGGATGGCGGACGCAGGAAAACGGCCGCTTCCTCCGCCACATCGTGCCGATCGAAAAAGATCGCGACGAGCAGCTCGGCGGCGGCAGCAGGGTCACCCTGGTGTGGCACAACGAAGAAGCGTTCCACGAGTACCGCAGCGATTTCCTGTCCATCCTTTGCTACCGCAACGACGAACAGGCCGAAACCGTGCTGTCGCATGTCGGGGACATCGATATTCCCGGGGACAAATGGGAAATCCTGTCGGCGCCGCGATTTGTGATCCTGCCCGACAAGTCGCACCTGCCCGACCAGAACATCAGCAGCCAATGGCGGCTGGAGGACGCCGCTTTCCAGCATGTCCGGCGCATGTATGCCGAACCGAAGCCGGTCGCCGCGCTCTCCGGGTCGCGGCGGCGGCCCTGCATACAGGTCGACGAGGCCTTCATGCGGGCGGTGGACGGCGACACCGAGGCGGCGCGGGCCTTCGAATGGCTATTGCGCGAGTTCGATGCACGGAAACACGGCATCGTGATGCAACCGGGCGACCTGCTATGGATAGACAACAAGCGCACCGTGCATGGCCGCTCGGTCTACCAGCCGAATTACGGTCCGCGCCACCGCTGGCTGC
This sequence comes from Noviherbaspirillum aridicola, assembly GCF_019656455.1. Lineage (GTDB taxonomy): Bacteria > Pseudomonadota > Gammaproteobacteria > Burkholderiales > Burkholderiaceae_D > Noviherbaspirillum > Noviherbaspirillum aridicola. The sequence goes on along the minus strand of NZ_BPMK01000008.1, from coordinate 47,899 downwards.
GGCGCGTCAATGTGACCCTCAACCTGCGCGCATCGCTGCCCTATCGGGAGAGCCCGACCGCCCGCCAGATCGTCTGAGCCCCCGAACCGAGCAAGGAATCGTCATGCCTCCCACCCTTACCGCCGAAGCCGGCACACTGCGCACACTGAGCAGACAGGATCTGGCGCGCGTCGACTATTCGCTGTCGGAAGTACTGGAAGCCGTCCGCGGCGCGTTTCTCGCCTGCGCGGAAGGCCTGTCGGCCAACCCGAGAAAGCTGAGCGTCAAGGCCGCGGACGGCCGCTCCGTTGCATTCGCGATGCTGGGCCGCGATGGCGAAGGCCAGACAGTCGCGTTCAAGACTTCATACAAATTCACGGGCAGTGCAGATGGCGGGCAAGCCCGCGCGTACTACACCTCGCTGCTGCTCTACGACGATGCGACGGGTCTGCCGATCGCACTGATGGACTGCAGCCTGGTGGGCGCCTTGCGCACACCCGCCGCTTCAGCACTGATCGCGCGGGCGTGCGCGCGACGGGATGCGGAAACCGCCCTGGTTGTCGGTTGCGGCACGCAAGGCCAGAACGCCCTGCCCTTCCTGGTCGAAGCGATGCCGCAATTGCGCCGCCTCATCCTGCACGGCCGGCACGAGCAAGGCCTGCAGGCGGCGCTGGACAGGATGCGCTACTTTCATCCGCAGCGGCAGGTCGAGTTGTCGCACGATCTGCGGGCATCGGCGCTGGCGGCGGACATCATCGTCGGCGCCAGCGGCCCGGCGTCCGCCGAGGCAGTCCGCGAAGAATGGGTCAAACCGGGCGCCGTCGCCATCCTGGTCGGCCACGGCCTGCATGCGGATATTCTGCACGAGGCCGACTACCGGGTCGCCACCAGCGCGGCGCAGATGCAACTGACCGGCACCGACCTCGCCGACCCGCAAGGCGTGTTGCCCGGAGTGGACGCCGAACTGCCCGGCATCCTGCTTGGCCGGCAACCCGGCCGCGTCGACGGCGTGCAGCGCATCTTCGCCTACAACAGCGGGATGGTGGTGACCGACATCGCGGTCGGGCGCCTCCTCGCCGAGCGTGCGCTCGCCCAGGGCCTGGGTCAGGCCGTGCACTTGTGGAGGTGAGGCATGCAATGCACGGAGCCACGGAACGCGATCGAAGCCCTGCCCAGCCTGCCGCCGATCATCCATCCCCTGACGAACGAACTGATCGGCAGGCATCCGGCGCTGATCGCCGAGCTGATCCACGGTCTCGGCCCTGCCCTGCACCTGGTACTGCCCGAGGTCTTCGACGACACGGTGAAGCAGTTCCAGAAAGTCCTGGCCTCGGCCGGCGTCGACGGCTTCATCCTGTTTGCAAAAAAGGCGAACAAGGCCCGCTGCTTCGTCGAGCGTTGTCCGGCGCTCGGCATCGGCGTCGACGCGGCCAGTCTGCAGGAAGCCGGACAAGCCCTGGGCTGCGGCGTACCGGGACAGCACATCGGGGTGACCGGACCGGCCAAGCATGACGACTTGCTGCTGCTCGCCTTGCGGCAGCACTGCCTGGTGGCGATCGACAGTCTCGACGAGCTGCGCCGGTTTGCTGCGCTCGCCGCAAGGACCGGCGGCCGCGGACGGCTTTTGCTGAGGCGGCAAGCGCTGCCGACCGCGGGTCCTGCAGCCAGCCGATTCGGCATGACGGCGGCGGAATGCGAGGAAGCGCTGCGGCTATGCATCGCGCAGCGGCAGCATATGACGCTGGAAGGCTTCAGCTTTCACCTGTCGGGCTATTCGGCGGCGGCGCGCGCCGTCCATGCCGACCGCATGATCGATGCCTGCATCGATGCGCAGCGGCGCGGGCTGAAGCACTGCCTCTCCATCAACATCGGCGGCGGCATCGCAGTGCGTTATGCGGAACAGGCGGCCTGGGACGCGTTCATGCAGCGCCAGCAGGCGTCCCACTATCACGCGGCGAAATCCTTCCCGGATTTCTATCCGTATCACCCGGCCAGCCACGGGCCGGCGATGCTCGCCGAGATTCTGGCTGCAGCGCCTGGTGCGACGGGCATGTGCCTGGCGCAGCGCCTGCGACAGCACGGCATCCGGCTGCTGCTGGAGCCCGGCCGCGCATTGCTCGACCAGGCCGGCTTTTCCGCCTTCCTGGTCCAGGGCCTGAAGGACCGCGCCGCCAGCGACGGCTACGGCATCGTGACCGTCGGCGGCACCAGCTTCAGCCTCTCGGAACAGTGGTTCAACAGCGAATATCTGCCCGATCCGATGCTGCTGGACGCCGGTGAAGCGGACGGCGGCTACGCCGCCTGCGTCGGCGGCGCCAGCTGCCTCGACTCCGACATGCTCAGCTGGCGCAAGGTGCGCTTCGTGCGTCGTCCCCGGGCAGGCGATGTCCTGCTTTACCTGAATACGGCCGGCTACCAGATGGACTCGAACGAATCGCCGTTCCACGACTTGCCATTGCCGCCGAAGGTCGTCGTCTCGATGGAACAGGGGCCGCCGCGCTGGCGGCTGGACACCCGCCCCGGCGCCGCCGCAACGGCTTGATCACTCCACTCGGAAAGAGCACACGACATGGACCGTCATCCTTCCCGGCAATCGCAGCACGTCGTCACGCGCGTATCGCAGCTGATCGGCAATACCCCCATGCTGCAGCTGTTATCGACCCGTTTCGGCAGCCGCATCCTGCTCAAGCTGGAACAATGCAACCCGACCGGCAGCGCCAAGATACGCATGGCGCGCCAGATGCTCGACGAAGCCGAGCAGCAGGGACTGCTGCGGCCTGGCGGCTGGGTGATCGAATCGACCTCGGGAAACACCGGCATGGGCCTGGCCCTGCTCGCCGCCGAACGCGGCTACCGGTTCACCGCGGTGGTCGATCACCATGCGGCAAAGGACAAGATCCGCGCGATGCAGGCCTACGGCGCAGAACTGATCTACGTGAATGAACACGGCGGCGACGCACTGGCGACGGCAGACCGCGAGGCGCTGGCCGAAAGCCTGGCCACCGGGCACGGCGCGTACTGGACCGAACAGCATAACAATCCCGCCAACGGCAACGCCTACAGCCACGTCGCGCAGGAGTTGCTGGACACCCTGGGCGAGGACCTGACCCACCTGGTCGGCGCGGTCGGCACCGGGGGTTCCCTGTTCGGCACGGCGCGCGTCCTGAAACCGCGATTGCCGCGGCTGCGGGTGATAGGCGTCGAGCCGGAAGGGTCGATTGCCTTTGGCGGCCCGGGCGGTCCCTACTACCAGTCCGGCACCGGCACGCCGCCCGGTGCCGCGATCGGCTCGCTCGTCGATTACGACGCGCTCGACGAAGGATTGAAGGTATCGGACCGGCAGGCCTTCAATACCGCCCGCTACCTGGCACGCCGCTACGCCTTGCTGGTGGGCGGCTCGGCGGGGGGCGTCCTTTACCAGGCCATCAGGCGCATCGGCTCCGCACCGCCCGGCAGCACTTTCGTCGTGCTGATCTGCGACGGCGGGGAGAAATACCTGGACACCGTATTCAACGACGACTGGATGCGGGAGCGCGACCTGCTCGACCCGGCCGTCGGCGAAGAACTCGAGCAGCTGATCGAGCAGCTGAGCGAACAATCGATGGAGCAGCCGTGAGCCTGGCGCAATGGCGGGCCGACAGCGCGCATATCGCTGCGCTTGCGGCGCCGCTGATCCTCACCCAGTTCGCGCAAGTGGCCTTGTCGACCACGGATATCGTGATGATGGGCCTGCTGGGACCGCTCGACCTCGCTGCCGGCGGGCTGGCGCTGGCGGTATTCAACGTGTTCCGCACGACAGGCGTCGGCCTGGTGACCCCGACCGGCAACCTCGTTGCCGCCGCCGGCGCAAGCGATGCGCAGGCCGACGCGGAGATCCGCGACCTGGTGCGCGCCAGCTTCGTGCTGGCGACGATGGCCGGACTCGCGTTCTGGTGCCTGATGCTGGGCGGCGGTACGCTGCTGCGATGGCTGGGACAGGACGAGGCCGTGGTCGCGAGGACTGCGGACTATCTGTTCGCGGCAGCGCCGGGCATGCTGCCGCTGCTGTGGTTTCACGCATTGCGCAACTTCACGGTGGGCATGCGGCGGCCCGGCCCGCTGCTGGCGATCACGCTGGCGTCGGTCGCGCTCAACGCCGTACTGAATGTGGTCCTGACCTTCGGCGCCTTCGGCATGCCGGGACTGGGGCTGGTCGGCATCGCCTGGTCCACGACCCTGGTCAATTTTCTGTCGTTCGCGATCTTTCTGCTGCTCGTGCGCCGGGATCCGATGCTGGCGCGCTTCCTGTCCATGCGCCTCTGGCGCGTCAGCCGCGGCGCGCTGACGCGGACCTGGAAGATGGGGCTGCCGGTGGCCGCGACCTACAGCTCCGAAGCCGGATTCTTCGCCGTGGTATCGCTGCTGGTCGGCGCCGTCGGAACCGCGGCGCTGGCCGCGCACACGGTGGTCAATCAGGCCGTCTACATCGTGTTCATGATCTCCGTCGGCCTGTCGCATGCCTCCTCCATCTGCATCAGCAAGGTCTGGGCCCGGAACGAGATCGCCGCCGCCCGGCGTTTCGGCTATACCGGCCTCGGCATGGGCGCCGCCTGCATGGCCGTGATCGGCCTCGCCTATCTCGCGCTGCCGCAGGCCGTGCTCGGCCTCTTCCTGCATTCCGCCGGTGAGAGCGACGCCGCGGTGGCCGCAATCGCCGGCCAGTTGCTGGTCATCGCCGCGGTGTTGCAGGTCTTCGATTGCGGCCAGAATATCGGCGTCGGCATCCTGCGTGGGGCCGGCGAAACCGGCAGCGCGTTCTTCATCACCCTGATCGGATACTGGGGGATCGGCCTGCCCGCCGCCTGGCTGCTGGGCGGGTACTTCCAGTTCGGCGCGCCCGGCATCTGGGCGGGCCTGACCATCGGCCTGATGGCGACCGCCGGTCAGCTGCTGATGCGTTTTCACCGCTTGATCGGCGCGCGCCTCGCCAGGGACGCGGCGACCGCGCCGGTACCCGCACGATGACGACGACCCCCCTTCATGCGCACGGATATCGCGCGGGCGCCGGGAAGCCGGCCTGGATGACGGCGACTTTCTGCGGCATCACGTTTTTCATCCTGTGCGGCAGCGCCGGCATGGCCCTGCTGGTCGGCGCGATCCCGGTGACGACGGCGCAGGTCGTGGAGGCGCTGCTCCGGGGCGGCGGCGACCAGGCCGGGGTCGTGATCTGGTCGCTGCGCGCACCGCGGGTGGCGGTCGCCGTCCTCGCAGGCGCCTGCATGGCAACGTCGGGGGCACTGATGCAAGGCATGACGCGAAACCCCCTTGCCGACCCGACGCTGACCGGCGTCGCCGCCGGCGCCGCATGCGCGATCGTGGTCGCGCAGACATGCTGGCCATCGCTCACCCCGGTCTGGCATCCCGTTCTCGGCATCCTGGGCGGACTGCTGGCGGCGGCACTGACCTTCGCGCTGACCTGGCGGGAACGCTTCTCCCCCGCCCATCTCGCGCTGGCCGGGCTGGCGGTGACGGCCTTCGCCACCGCCGGCATCACGACCGTGCTGGTCATCTCCGGCCCGGAGGCGGCATCGCTGTTCTTCTGGCTGAGCGGCGGGCTGGCCGGACGCGGCTGGGAGCATGTCCGGCTGGTCTGGCCATGGGCGCTCGCGGGGGCCTTGCTTGCACTGATCTGCGCGCGGCCGCTCAACCTCATGGCGCTCGGCGACGACGCGGCACAGTCGCTCGGCCTGCACCTGCCTGCCTGGCGCATCGCCTGTGGCGCCGCCGCCGTCATGCTCGCCGCCGCGGCAGTGGCCGTTGCGGGACCGCTCGGTTTCGTCGGCCTCTGCGCGCCGCACCTGACGCGGCTCTGCGTCGGCGGCGATCACAGGAGGCTGATTCCCGCCGCTGCGCTGTTCGGCGCGGCGCTGGTCTGCGTGGCCGATCTGCTGGCGCGGACGGTGGCCGCGCCGCGTGAACTGCCGTCGGGATTTTTCACCGCACTGCTCTCCGCGCCGCTGCTGATCCGGCTGATTCAGCGCCGGGGGCACGCATGACGCCGCGCGCATCCCTGCGCCGCACACTGGCGCTGACGACGTCGGCGGCCGTGCTGCTGCTACTGCTCGCGGTGCTCGCGACCTTCGAGGGCGCGGCCGACATGTCGGCGGCCAGCGTCGCGCAGGCGCTGTTCGGTTCCGCTTCCGGCACGGATGGCACCATCATCCGGCAGCTGCGGCTGCCGCGCGTCGTGCTGGCCATGCTCATCGGCGCGCATTTCGCGCTGAGCGGCATGATCCTGCAATCCGCCCTGCGCAATCCGCTGGCCGACCCCGGCGTGCTCGGCATATCGTCCGGCGCCACGCTGGCCGTCATGCTGTTTCTGCTGTTCGACGTCTTTCTCGGCACCAGCGACAGCAGCAGGCTCGACAATTATCCCGTCACCTGGCTGCCGGCTGTCGCCCAGCTCGGCGGAACCGGCACCGTCGTGCTGGTCTACCTCCTGGCCTGGCACGGCGGCGCCACGCCCGCGCGGCTCATTCTCTCCGGCATTGCCGTCGGCGCCGGCATGCATGCGGTCGCGATGGGCGTGCTGTCGGGGTGGGGTTCGACACGCATCGAAGTCGTACTCAACTGGCTGTCCGGCAGCCTGTACGGCAAGGACTGGCAGCATCTGTATCCCCTGCTGCCATGGACGCTGCTCGGTGCGCTGACACTGCCCTTCATCATGCGGCCGATGGGCGTACTCGCGCTGGGCGACGACTGCGCACGCAGCCTCGGCCTGCAGGCGGAACGCTGGCGCCTCGTCCTGGTGGCGATGGCGGGTTCGCTCGCCGCGGCCGCGGTGGCGGTCGCCGGGCCGGTCGGCTTTCTCGGGCTGCTCGTGCCACACATCGCCAGGCGGCTGGCCGGCGGATCGCCGCGCCATCAGCTGCCACTGGTCTTGCTGCTCGGCGCAAACCTGGCGCTGGCCGCGGATCTGGCGGGCCGCATACTGATCGTCCCGGACGAAGTGCCGGTCGGCGCCGTCACCGCGCTGCTGGGCGCTCCCTTTTTCCTTTATCTGATGGCGCGACGCCGACACGCATAGCATGACTCTGACCTGTACCGGCCTGTCCCTCGGATACGGCGGAAGACCCATCATCAGCCAGCTTTCCCTCGCGCTGCCCAAGGGCCGCATCACCACCCTCATCGGCCCCAACGGCTGCGGCAAAAGCACCCTGCTGCGCGGCCTGGCCGGGCTGCTGCCGCCGCAACAGGGGCAGGTTCAGCTGGACGAGAAGAGCCTCTCGTCCTGGCCGCGCAGGCAGCTTGCGCGGCGGCTGGCATTCCTGTCGCAGACGCCGACGCCGCCCGAGGGACTCACGGTGAGAGACATGGTGCGGCACGGGCGCTTTCCCCACCAGTCGCTTCTCGGGGGCGAACAGGCCTGCGATCGCGACGCCGTCCATTGGGCGCTGACCGCCACCCGCATGCTCGGCTTCGCAGACCGGCTGATGACCGAGCTTTCCGGCGGTGAGCGGCAGCGTGCGTGGATTGCCATGGCGCTGGCGCAACAGGCGGACATCCTGTTGCTGGACGAGCCCACCACCTATCTCGATCTGCACCATCAACTGGAAGTGCTGCAGCTGCTGACCGCGCTGAACGCGACCCACGGCATCACCCTGGTCATGTCCCTGCATGACCTCAACCACGCCATGCGCTACTCCCACCATACGGTGGTCCTCGATGGCGGACGCATCGCGGCCAGCGGCGCCCCGTCCAGGATCATCGAGCCGGGCCTGCTGCGCCGTGTATTCAAGGTACGGGCCACCGTCTTCGAACGCGAAGATTGCGCCCTGCCCGTTTGCTATCCCGAAGAAACGCTGTCTTCACAGCCACAGGAATCGCCATGACACATCCGATGAGAACCGCCCTGGCCGCCCTGGGAATGCTGACAATTGCCGGCGCCGTGCACGCCGGCACCCCGCCGCTGACCGACGACCGCGGCAAGACACTGCGCCTGCCCGGCGCCGCCACGCGCATTGCCGGCGTCTCCTACTTCGCCGCTGACACCGCCCTGGCTTTCGGCATCCGGCCCGTCGCATCGAGCTTCCTCGTAAGGGCACGAAGCCCCGGGTATCTGCTCGACTGCATGGACGGGGTACAGAACCTCGGCCAGCGCGCCGCCCCCAATCTCGAACTGATGGCGAAGGCCAGGCCCGACCTGATCGTCGCCATCAAGCGCTACACCGAGGCCAATGCCGCCAGGCTGGAGCAGATCGCCCCTTACATGGCATTGCGGCTGGAGACGTTCGCCGACAGCGACCGCTCGATCCTCCTGATGGGCGATGCAATGAACAAGCGGACCGAAGCGGAAAAGCTGAATGCCGATTTCAGGTCGGCTCTCCGGGACCATGCCTCACGCGCACCCGGCATCAAGCCCCGCTCCTACCTCTTCCTCTGGGGCAGCGGCGACGCCCCCTGGGCGTTCTACAACGAGCACATGACCGCTTCCGTCATCAACGCGGTCGGCGGCGTCAATGTCGCGGGATCCAATCCGACGCCCGCCGTGCCCGACAATACCGCGTTCGAGATGAGCGTGGAGGCGATGCTGGCGGCCGACCCCGAGGTGATCTTCATCTACGACTACGGTCCGCAGCGGCGTTTCGAAAGCAACCCGGTATGGCGCCAGCTCAAAGCCGTGAAGAACCGGCGTGTCGTGTATGTCGGGGACCACTGGATCGAGTCGCACGGGCCGGTCGCGCGACAGCTGCTGCTGCGCGAAGCCGCGCATCACCTGCATCCGGATATTTTCCCCGGCCCCGACGCGCGCGCCGTATCGTCGTCCATGCTTCCGCACTGCGGCTGATCCCATGCTCGACTGGACATGGCTGCCCTTCCACGCGCTGACGCCCGAGCAGCTTTACGACGCGATGATGCTCAGGCAGCGTGTCTTCGTGATCGAACAGCGCTGTCTCTATCCCGACGCCGACGGCCTCGATCCCGCATGCCGGCACGGCCTCGCGTACTCGCCGTCCGGCACGCTGCATGCCTATGCCCGGATCCTGCAACCCGGCGTACGTCACCCCGAGCCTTCCATCGGCAGGGTGGTGGTCGTGCCCGAACTGCGCGGCAGAGGCCTCGGCCGCGACCTCATGCAGGCGGCAATGCGTGAAGCGATGCGCCTGTTCCCCGGGCAGCCGCTGCGCATTTCGGCGCAGGCGCATCTGCGGGATTTCTACCGTCAGTTCGGCTTCGAGCCATCGGGGCCGGTTTACGACGATGCGGGAATTCCGCACGTCGACATGTTCAGTCGGGGGCCCGTGTAGTGATGATTGCGGTGGCCGGGCAGTCACACCTTCATCGGCAAAATCACCATCTGCAAACTCTCGAAATGCAGCCGGCGCTGTATCGCCAGCGCGGCCTGGTTGTGCAGCAGGCGGGTGAACCAGTTGTCCTGTTCGAACACCAGCTTGGAGGTGAAGAAGATCGCGTTCGGGTACTCCTGGCTGATCGCTTCGCACAGCTTGGTGACTTCATCGACGACGTCGGTGCCGAAGCCGAGATAGGCGGCAGAGGCCATGTTGTGGCTGTGGCAGAAGTCGACGAAGTACTTGAGCGTGGCGTTGGCCTCGGCGCGCATCTGTTCCATCGCGCCCTCGCCGCCGTAGGCATGGGAGTCGACGGTGCGGGCGTTGACGAAGATGAAGTTCTTGAAGTGGCCGGGGAACATGCGCTGCACCCAGAGCAGCGCATGCAGGCCGCCGCCGCGCGAGGAGCCGACGATGAAGACCGCGGTCTGTGCCTGCGGGTCGGGTTCCACCGCGCCGGTGTGGCGGCCGAAGGGCTGGTTGGCGAAGACCTGGTCGACCGAGTGGATCGCGCGCTTGGTCTCGTGGTAGTGGTTGCGGATGTAGAGACAGAGGCAGGACATCGCCGCGATGATGAGCGCGGCCGCCCAGCCGCCCTGGGCGAACTTCTCGACCAGAAGAATGGAGAGGATGGCCGCGCAGATCAGGAAGCCGGTCAGCGACAGCAGCAGCCGACGCAGCCAGTACTTCTGCTGCTTGTGAGTGAGCCAGTAGACGACGAGGCCGAACAGCGAAATCGCGAAGGTGAGGAATACCGAGACCGAGTACAGCACGACCAGGACCGTCACCTTGCCGCCGGTCCAGAACAGGATGGCGAGCGCGGCGATGCCCATGACCAGAATGCCGTTCTGCGTGACGAGACGGGTGGAGAGGTAGCGGAACTTGTGCGGCACCCAGGAATCGGCGGCCATGTTCGACAGCACCGAGGGACCGCCGAGGAAGCCGGTATTGGCGGCGACGAACAGCAGGCCGGCTTCGAAGGCGAGCACGATCACCAGCATCAGGTTGCTGGTCCAGGCGCCGAGGCCGAAGCTGTCGATGATGGCCTTGAAGGTGGTCGCGTTGAGCGTCTGCCCTTCCACCGGCTTCGCGTCCCAGAGCAGGTAGAGCAGGATGATGCCGCTGGCGGTGAAGGCGAGCGAGAGCGCCATGTACACCATGGTGATCTTGCCGGTGCGCACGCGCGGCTCGGCCAGGATGTTGACGTTGTTGGAGACGGCTTCCAGGCCGGTATAGGTGCCCCCGCCCTGCGAGTACGCGAGCAACAGCATGCCGGCCAGCCCGATCCAGCCGATGTCGGTGGCCAGCGCCCGGGTTTCGTCGAGCGTCACCGGCACCAGTTCCGGCAGATAGGATGCGTGGGCGAAGATGCCGTAGACGATCAGCGCGAAATGCGTGATCACGAAGCCGAGAAAGATCGGCAGCAGCACGCGGATGGCTTCCTTCAGGCCGCGCAGGTTGAGGATGATGAGCACGCCGATGAAGAAGGCCTCCGCCCACAGCTTGTAGGGATGGAAGCCGAGCGGCAGCAGCGAGAACAGCGCCTCGACGCCGGCCGCGACGGAAATCGCGATGGTGAGCACATAGTCGAGTATCAGCGCGCAGCCGGCGACCAGGCCGAGATGCGGTCCGACCAGGTGCGAGGCGACGCGGTATCCGCCGCCGCCCGTCGGGAACAGCTCGATCACCTGGTTGTAGGCGAGCGCGATGATGAAAACGGTGGCGGCGGTGGCGATCGCGAGGTAGAGACCGAGATGGGCATGCTCGCCGAGCGCGCGGAAGGTTTCTTCCGGGCCGTAGGCGGACGAGGACAGTCCGTCGGCGCCCAGCCCTACCCACGCAAGAAAGGCCACCAGGGCGAGCGAATGCCGAGTTTCGGATTTCAGCGGATCGAGCGCCTTGCCGAGCACTATTTCGCGGATCTTCGTGTACTTCATTGTGGTTGCGCCCGGCACGGGTTCGTTCGGAAGAAGTTGGCGATGATACGCCTTCCGATTCCGCAATGACAATGCATGCGCGGCCGTCGTGTTGCTCCTTCCATGCAAATCGGGGATAATTGCCCCTCGCGTCGCCAGGCACTTCGGCCGACGCGCAGAGTCCGGGTCCTCCGGCCTCTTCCGCATACTGCCCGGGTGGTGAAATTGGTAGACGCGCCGGACTCAAAATCCGGTTCCGAAAGGAGTGTCGGTTCGATTCCGACCCCGGGCACCAATCCAATGCTTCCGCCGACACGCCCGCACGACACATGCCGGCCTCGCGGCTTATACTGGCGGCTTCCGTGGACCATCTGCCATGCCAGTCACCCTCGATAATCTGCTCGTCATCGGTATTTCCTCGCGCGCCCTGTTCGACCTCGAGGCGGAGGAAGCGATTTTCCGCAACCAGGGTCTGGAAGCCTATCGCCGCCACCAGCTGGAGAACGAAAACGACATCCTCAAGCTCGGCGCCGGTTTCGCGCTGGTGCGGGCGCTGCTCAAGCTGAACGTGCTGGTGCATAACCAGCGCTTCGTCGAAGTCGTGATCATGTCCCGCAATTCGTCGGAGACCTCGATGCGGATCTTCAATTCGATCCGCCATTATGATCTCGACATCACCCGCGCGGTCCTCTCCGGCGGCGCCTCGCTGGCCCCCTATCTGCGCGCCTTCAATGTCAGCCTGTTCCTGTCGCTGCACGAGGACGACGTGCAGGCGGCGATCGACTCCGGCGTGGCCGCCGCCAGGCTGTACCAGAAACCGGGCAACGCTTTCGAGGAACTCGACCAGATCCGGATCGCCTTCGACGGCGACGCGGTGATTTTTTCGGACGAATCGGAACGGATTTTCCAGACGCAGGGCATCGAGGCCTTTGAAAACCATGAGCGCGAGAATGCCCTCAAGCCGCTGCCGGAAGGACCGTTCGCCAGGCTGCTCAAGGCGCTCTCCTACATCCAGAACAACGTCAAGGCCGGCGACGGCCGGAGCTCGCCGATCCGTACCGCGCTGGTGACCGCACGCTCTTCTCCGGCGCACGAGCGCGTGATCCGCACGCTGCGCGCCTGGGATGTGGCCATCGACGAGACCTTCTTCATGGGAGGCGTCGCCAAGTCCGACGTGCTGGCCGCCTTCAGGCCCCACATCTTTTTCGACGACCAGCCCGGCCATTGCGAGCGCGCCGCGCCGCTGGTGCAGACCGGACTGGTCCCGCTGCGCAAGCCCGGCGTGGATGCCTGAACGCGACAGTATTGCTTCTTGTAAATATATCCGCAGGTCAATATTTTCCCGCAAACGGGTAAAATGCCGGCTCCGGCCACAAGCCGCCTGCCTGCATTCCCATGATTGACGCCACCCCGCCGCTCAAGCAGCTGAACCGCACGTTCATCGGAAGCGTGCTCTTCATCGACATCGTCGGCTATTCGACGCGGACGGTGCCCGACCAGCTGGAGATGAAGGAATGGTTCAACCGCCTGCTCGGCGCGGCGGTGCAGAACGTGGCGGCGAGCGAACGCATCATGGTGGACACCGGCGACGGCGCGGCGATCGCCTTTCTCGGCGATCCGGAAGACGCGCTGTTCGCGGCGCTCGCGCTGCGCGACGCGGTGGAGGATGCCGAGCTGCCGCTGGGCGAACCCGGCTTCGTGCGCATGGGGATCAATCTCGGCCCGCTCAAGATCGTCAGGGACATCAACGGCCACACCAACATGATCGGCGACGGGGTCAATGACGCCCAGCGGGTCATGAGCTTCGCCGACCCGGGACAGGTGATGGCGTCCCATTCCTATTACGACATCATTTCCCGCTTCTCGCGCGACTACACCCAGCTCTTCACCTATGAAGGCACGCGCCACGACAAGCATGTGCGCGAGCACGAGGTATATCGCTTCGGGGCGGCGAAGGACAATGAATCGCTGGCGGAGAAGATGCGCGAGCGTTCGCGCGCGCGCCACCTGCAGAGCGAGCATGAGGATGTACCGCCGGCGGCAGCCGCCCGCGGCGCAAGACCCGGCGGCCGCAACGGCATGATCGTCATGGCGCTGGCCGCCATCGCCGCCATCGCCGGCGGGGCCTGGTTCTGGCGCGGATCGCCGCCGCCAGCCGCGGCGCTGGCGGCATCCGAGCCGCCGCCGGCCGTGGCAAAAGCCCCCGCGCCCGTGCCGGCACCCGCGCGACCGGAACCGGTCGCGGTGGCGGCCACGGCGGACGCGCCGGAACGGAAGACGGAAAAGGCCCCGGAACCGGCCCCGGTCAAGCCCGGCACGGTCAAACTTGCGGTGGCCCCGTGGGGCGAGATTTATGTGGACGGCAGCCGCAAGGGCGTCAGCCCGCCGATGAAATCGATCGCCCTGCCGCCGGGCAAGCACCGCATCGAAGTCCGCAACGGCGACTTCGCCCCCTATCGTGAAACCGTGGACGTCAAGAGCGGCGCCGAGACCACGGTGCAGTACGTGTTTTGACAAGGACTGGAAGCATGCAACACATGAAAGCGGCGGCGCTGCTGCTGTCGGCGCTCCTGGCCGGCTGCGCGCAGATGCCGTTCAAGGGCGGGGATGGCGCCAGGCCGGAGGCGGCAGGCGAGTCCGCGTCGCGCTATGAGCAGGGCCTGAAGCATTACCGCGACAGCCGCTTCGACGCCGCCCTCACCGAGCTGAACGCAGCCATTGCCGACGGACGGCTGTCGGCGTCGGAAGTGACGAACGCGCGAAAGCACCTCGCATTCATCCACTGCATGAACGGACGCGAGCTGCAATGCCGGGAGCAGTTCCAGCTTCTGCTCAAGGCCGATCCCGACTTCGATCTCGCGGCCAACGAAGCCGGTCACCCGCAATGGGGCCCGGTCTGGCGCTCGGCCAAGGGATTGTCGGAACAGCAGCGGGCGCTGTCGCGCGCCAAGGGCTTTCTCGCCAGTGCCGGCCAGCAGAAGCTGGCGGAAGGCATCAGGCACTATGAGGCGGGACGCTACAAGGAATCGCTGGACACCCTGCAGGCCGCGCTGCGCTCGGGACTGCCCTCGAAGACGGAGGAACTGCTCGCGCACAAGCACATGGCGTTCGCCTATTGCCTGAGCAATCGGGCAAAAGAATGCCGCGGCGAGTTCCGCCAGCTGTTCCAGATCGATCCGGGCTTCGAGCTGCTGCCCTCGGAAGCCGGCCATCCGGCATGGACCAGGCTCTACCGCGCCGAAAAGGCGGCCGCGAAAAAATCGGCGGCCGGGGCGGTGAAGAAGGCGGCGGGGCAGGGTCGCGGGAAGTAGACGGCGGGGTCTGACTGAGGCGGGTTTCGTGCCGGCGCAGCGGAGGTGGCGCGGCGTGCATCGCGGTGGCGCGATCTGCGTATCAACTGCTCTCCGGACCACCGGGGTTTGGGCCGGCAGGGACGCCGGCCCTACTTGTTCAGGCTGAGTGGGGCCGGCCTGCCTGCCGGATCAGCGGAGGTGGCTCGGCCTGCGTCGCGTCGCGCGATTTGCGTACCAATCGCTCTCCGGACCACCGGGGTTTGGGCCGGCAGGGACGCCGGCCCTACTTGTTCGGCCTGAGTGGGGCGGCGTCCCTGCCGGACCAGCGGAGCCCGCACAAGCTCATCGCAGCTGACCGCCCTCACTCCACGAACACCCGCCCCATGTTCCGCACAAAAAAAACCGCCCCTGAACAGGAGCGGCTTTTCCACATGCACTGAATAACTCCCGGCTCAACGCTCCGCAACCGCGTCCATCACGCACAGGGCCGTCATGTTGACGATGCGGCGCACCGTGGCCGAGGGTGTCAGGATGTGGACCGGCTTGGCGCAGCCGAGCAGGATCGGGCCGATGGCGATGCCGTTGCCCGCCGCCGTCTTCAGCAGGTTGTACGAGATGTTGGCGGCGTCGATGTTGGGCAGCACCAGCAGATTGGCTTCCGCCTTGAGGGTGGAATCCGGCATGATCGACTGCAG
Source organism: Noviherbaspirillum aridicola (assembly GCF_019656455.1). GTDB lineage: Bacteria > Pseudomonadota > Gammaproteobacteria > Burkholderiales > Burkholderiaceae_D > Noviherbaspirillum > Noviherbaspirillum aridicola. The sequence goes on along the minus strand of NZ_BPMK01000008.1, from coordinate 32,687 downwards.
CAGCTTGGGATCGAGCGCGGCGTCGCCATGCATTTCGCCGTCGACTTCCAGCTCGGGCGCACGTTCGCGCACGATCTCCAGCGCGGCGCGCATCTTCTTTGCCGAGTCGCTGTTGCTGGTGCCGAAGTTGGAATGCGACAGCAGCGCGGCGCGCGGATGCAGGCCGAAGCGGCGCATTTCCTCGGCGGCGAGGATGGTGATTTCGGCGAGCTGTTCCGCGGTCGGATTCTCGTTGACGTGGGTGTCGACCAGCACCACCTGACGGTTCGGCAGGATCAGTGTGTTCATCGCGGCGTAGGTGTTGACGCCCTCGCGCTTGCCCAGCACCTGGTCCACGTAATGCAGGTGCAGCGGCACCGTGCCGAAGGTACCGCAGATCATGCCGTCGGCATGGCCCTTGTGGATCATCATCGCGCCGATCAGCGTGTGGCGGCGGCGCATTTCCAGCCGCGCCCACTGCTCGGTGACGCCCTTGCGACGGGTCATGTTCAGGTATTCCTGCCAGTACTCGCGATAACGCTCGTCGTATTCGGGATTGATGGTCTCGAAGTCGACTTCGGGACGCATGCGCAGGCCGAACTTCTCGATGCGCTGCGCCAGCACGGCGGGGCGGCCGACGACGATCGGCTTGGCCAGCTTTTCGTCGATCACCACCTGCACCGCGCGCAGCACGCGCTCTTCCTCGCCCTCGGCAAAGACGATGCGCTTCATGCTGGCCGGCGCCTTCTTGGCGATCGCGAAGATCGGCTTCATGAAGGTGCCGCTGTGGTAGACGAACTTTTCGAGGCTGGCCGCATAGGCCGCCATGTCCTGGATCGGACGGCTGGCCACGCCCGAGGTTTCGGCCGCGCGCGCCACCGCCGGCGCGATCTTGATCATCAGGCGCGGGTCGAAAGGCTTGGGAATCACATATTCCGGGCCGAAGGAGAGGTTGCTGATGCCGTACGCGGTGGCCACCACGTCCGACTGCTCGGCCTGGGCCAGGTCGGCGATCGCGTGCACCGCCGCGATTTCCATCTCGCGGGTGATCGTGGTGGCGCCGGAGTCGAGCGCGCCGCGGAAGATGTAGGGGAAGCACAGCACGTTGTTGACCTGGTTCGGATAGTCCGAACGCCCGGTGGCGATCACCGCGTCGTTGCGCACCGACTTCACTTCTTCCGGCAGGATTTCCGGCGTCGGGTTGGCCAGCGCCAGGATCAGCGGCTTGTCGCGCATCTGCCTGACCATCTCGGGCTTGAGCACGCCGCCGGCCGACAGGCCGAGGAAGATGTCGGCGCCGGGGATCACCTCGGACAGGGTGCGCAGCGGCGTGTCCTGGGCAAAGCGTTCCTTGTCCGGATCCATCAGCTCGGTGCGGCCCTTGTAGACCACGCCGGCGAGGTCGGTCACGTAGATGTTCTTGATCGGGAAGCCGAGGTCGACGATCAGGTCGAGGCAGGCCAGCGCCGCGGCGCCCGCGCCGGACACCACCAGCTTGCACTCGTCGATCTTCTTGCCGACCACCTTCAGTCCGTTGAGGATGGCGGCGCCGACGATGATCGCGGTGCCGTGCTGGTCGTCGTGGAAGACCGGGATCTTCATCCGCTCGCGCAGCTTGCGCTCGATATAGAAGCACTCCGGCGCCTTGATGTCTTCCAGGTTGATGCCGCCGAAGGTGGGTTCGAGCGCGGCGATCACGTCGCACAGCTTGTCCGGGTCGGTCTCGTTGACCTCGATGTCGAAGACGTCGATGCCGGCGAATTTCTTGAACAGCACGCCCTTGCCTTCCATGACCGGCTTGGCGGCCAGCGGGCCGATCGGACCCAGGCCGAGCACGGCGGTGCCGTTGGTGATGACCGCGACCAGGTTGCCGCGCGCGGTATAGCGGAAGGCATTGGCGGGATCGGCGACGATCTCTTCGCAGGCGGCGGCCACGCCGGGAGAGTAGGCCAGGGCCAGGTCGCGCTGGTTGGTCAGCTGCTTGGTGGGTGTGACGCTGATTTTTCCGGGGGTCGGGAACTCATGGTACTCGAGCGCCGCCTGACGCAGTTGCTGGCGGAGTTCTTCCTTGGGATCGTTCGTCGATTCCATGATGTGGCCTTCCTTTTTGGAACGTGGAAAAAGAGGCGATTCTAGCAGACCGGACCTTGCGTTCCGATACGTGATTTATGCAGTGTAGGGCAAAGGCAGCGTGAGTGCGGCTTCGGGAAAACCGAAGTTACGAAAGTTTCGCGGGCCGGCTTCTGTACAATCGCGGGATGTTGTCCGAATTCGATCTCATCGCCCGTTATTTCACGAGAACGCCCCGCCGCAGCGACACCACCGTGCTGGGTGTCGGCGACGACTGCGCGCTGCTCGCGCCGCCGCCGGGCGCGCAGCTGGCCATCTCTTCCGACATGCTGGTCGAGGGCAGGCATTTCTTCCCCGGCGCCGATCCGAAGGCTTTGGGCCACAAGAGCCTCGCCGTCAATCTGTCCGACCTGGCCGCCATGGGCGCGCGCCCGCTGGGCTTTACGCTGGCGCTGGCGCTGCCCGAGGCAGAGCCGGACTGGCTGGCGGGTTTCTCCGCCGGCTTGCTGGCCCTGGCCGATCTCCACGGCTGCGAGCTGATCGGCGGCGACACCACCCGCGGGCCCCTCAATATCTGCATTACCGTGTTCGGCGCCGTGATGCCGGGGCAGGCGCTGCGCCGGGATGCGGCGCGCCCGGGCGACGACGTCTGGATTTCGGGCAGCCTCGGCGATGCCCGGCTGGCGCTGGCCGGCTACCGCCAGGAGCTGGCGCTCACGCCGCAGGAACTGGATGAGGCCGCGCCGCGCATGCATCGGCCGACGCCCCGGGTGGCGCTCGGCACGGCGCTGGCCGGCATCGCGCACGCCGCGATCGACATCTCGGACGGCCTGGCCGGCGATCTCGGCCATATCCTGAAACGCTCCGGCGTCGGCGCGGAACTCGATGCCGACGCCCTGCCCGCCGGCCCGGTCCTGGCCCGGCGCGATGCCGCGCTGCGCCGCGAATACACGCTGGCGGGCGGCGACGACTATGAACTCTGCTTTACCGCGCCGACGGAGCGCCGCGAGGAAGTTCTCGCCGCGGCCCTGGCAGCGGGCACGCCGGTGACGCGCGTCGGCCGCATCGCCGCCGAACCCGGACTGCGCCTGCTCGACCGCGACGGACGGCCGCTCGCGCTGCAACCGACTTCCTTCGATCATTTTTCCGAAACATGACCCCCGTCGATACCGGCCATGCCGGCGCCATCAAGCCGGACGCCCGCTTCATGCTTTCCGATCCCGCCCACCTCATCGCCCAGGGTTTCGGCAGCGGACTGTCGCCGGTCATGCCCGGCACCTTCGGCACCCTCTTCGCCTGGCTGTCGTTCCATGCGCTGAGCGTGCGCTGGCCCGCGGTCTTCACGCCGGGCGCGTGGGCGCTGCTGATCGTCGGCGGTTTCATTGCCGGCATCTGGGCCTGCGGGCGCACCGCGCGCAACATGGGGGTGGACGACCACGGCAGCATGGTCTGGGACGAGGTGATCGGCTTCTGGCTGGTGCTGCTGTTCGTGACGCCGGGCGATTTCGCGACCCAGTTCTGGGCCTTTGTCTGGTTCCGGGTGTTCGACATGATCAAGCCGCCGCCGATCCGGCAGATCGACCGCCATGTGGGCGGGGGCCTCGGCGTGATGTGGGACGATATCGCGGCGGCCTTTTACACGCTGCTGCTGATCGCGGTCTGGCGCGCGATCTGACGCGCAAAAAAAAGTCGCGGTCGGCCAGACCGCGACAAGCTCGAAGCAAAACACCCTTTGGCGGCGTCGCTCAACGCATCCAGTACGGATTCTGCGCGCGCCGCGCACGCGCTGCTTGAGCGGCGTCAGGTCCGGCTCCCGTTCCGCGCGCGGACAGCGCAAAGCCGGGACCCGGTGGTACATTCCCCCGACGGGGAACCCCCTAAAGGAGCGCAACAGAAATGAACAGCGACATCATCGACCTGGCGGCCGCCGCCGGCCGCGCCCTGCGCGACAAGGGATGGATGCTGGCGACCGCCGAATCCTGCACCGGCGGCGGCATAGCGCAGGCCGTCACCGAGATTGCCGGTTCTTCCGAATGGTTCGACCGCGGCTTCGTCACCTACTCCAACCAGTCCAAGTCCGAACTGCTGGACGTGCCGGCGGCGCTGATCGAGCGTTTCGGGGCCGTCAGTGAAGAAGTGGCGCAGGCCATGGCGGCCGGAGCGCTTGCGCGCAGCGGCGCCCGCGCCGGCATGTCGACCACCGGCATCGCCGGCCCCGGCGGCGCGGTGCCGGGCAAGCCGGTCGGCACCGTCTGCTTCGGCTGGGCGCTGGGCGACAGGACCTGGACCGAGCGGCACGTATTCGCCGGCGACCGCCGGGCGGTGCGGGAACAGAGCGTCGCCCACGCCCTGCGCGGGCTGCTGCGGCTGCTGAAAGAGAACTAGCGGAAGGCGTTGATCGCGTCGCGCGTCTCGATCGCCACCCGGCGCGAGGCGGCGGCGAAATCCTCGCCCGCCTGCAGGTCGGGGCTGGCGTACAGGATTGCACGCGAGGAATTGATCATCATGCCGCTGCCGGCGGCGTTCCTGCCCGCCTTCACCGTTGCCTCGATGTCGCCGCCCTGGGCGCCGATGCCGGGCACCAGCAGCGGCATGTCGCCGACGATGCGCCGCACCTCGGCAAGCTCGTCGGGGAAGGTCGCGCCGACCACGAGTCCGCACTGCCCGTTGCGGTTCCATTTCTCGGCCACCATGCGCGCCACATGCTTGTACAGCGGTTCGCCGTCCACCTTGAGGAATTGCAGGTCGGAGCCGCCGGGGTTGGAGGTGCGGCACAGGATGATGATGCCGCGGTCGGTCCATTCCAGGTAGGGCGCGACCGAGTCGTAGCCCATGTAGGGACTGACGGTGACGGCGTCGGCGCCGTAGCGCTCGTAGGCTTCCCGCGCATACTGTTCCGCGGTGGCGCCGATGTCGCCGCGCTTGGCGTCGAGCACTATCGGGATATGCGGATAGGCGCTGCGCAGGTAGGCGCACAGCGCTTCGAGCTGGTCTTCCGCGCGCAGTGCCGCGAAGTAGGCGATCTGCGGCTTGAAGGCGCAGGCGGCATGCGCGGTGGCGTCGGCGACCGCCTTGCAAAAGGCGTAGATCGCGTCCGGCTGGGCCCGGAACTCGGGCGGAAGCCTGGCGATGTCGGGATCGAGGCCCACGCACAGGAGGGAATTATTGGCGTTCCAGGCGGCGGCGAGTTTTTCGGTGAAAGTCACGAGGAAGGTCTGCTGATTGTCGAACAAGCAGCATTGTAACTTGCCATGCTATCGTTTCGGCCATGACGCAGCTCTCCCGCACCCACTGGATTCTTCTCGCCCTGCTCACCCTGTCCTGGGGCTTCAACTGGCCGATCATGAAGATCGGCGTCACCGATTTTCCGCCGCTGACCTTCCGCGCGCTCGGCATGCTCGGCGGCCTGCCGGTGATCTGGCTGGCGGCGTGGCTGCAGAAGGATTCGCTCGCGATTCCGCCCGGCGGCGCCATGACGCTGTTGCGCCTGGCCATTCCCAACATGCTGATCTGGCACGTGTTCATGATCCTCGGCGTCAAGATGCTGTCCTCCGGCCGCGCCGCCATCCTCGGCTACACCATGCCGGTCTGGGCGGCGCTGTTCGGCGTTCTGCTGTTCCGGGAGAAACTCGGGCGCGCGGCCTGGTTCGGCATCGGCTGCGCCTTCGGCGGCGCGCTGCTGCTGCTGTCGAGCGAGTTCGGCAAGCTGGCCGGCAATCCCGCCGGCAGCGTCTTCGCGCTCATCGCCGCCGCCGGCTGGGGCTTCGGCACCGTCCTCATGCGGCGCTCGACGCTGCAGATGCCGACCTCGGCGATCACATTCTGGATGCTGGCGATGGCCACCGCGGGCATGTTGCTTGCGGCTTTCATCCTCGAACGCGACGCCTGGCACCAGCCCGACGCCGCCACCTGGGGCGCGATCCTGTACAACGCGATCATCATCTTCGGCTTCGCGCACGTGGTCTGGTTCATGCTTGCGCGCAGCCTGCCCCCGGTGGCCTCGAGCCTGTCGGTCATGATGATTCCGGTGCTCGGCGTCTTTTCGGGCGCCTGGCTGCTGGGCGAAACCCCGCACTGGCAGGACTATGCGGCGATGCTGATGATCCTGGCCGCCATGAGTTCGGTGCTGTTGAAACGGCCGGGCGCCGCCCATAAATGAGCGCCGTGGCAGAATTTCCAAGTTGACAGTAAAAAAGGACAAGACAAGATGAAGATCTGGCTCAGATGGATGGCCGTCGCCCTGCTCGCCGGCATGCTCGGCGGCTGCGGCTACAACGAATTCCAGAACAAGGACGAACAGGTCAAGGCCGCCTGGGGCGAGGTGGTCAACCAGTACCAGCGCCGCGCCGACCTGATCCCCAACCTGGTCAACACCGTCAAGGGCTATGCCTCGCACGAGAAGGAAACCCTGGAATCGGTGACGCGGGCGCGCGCCGCCGCCACCAGTTTCCAGATCACGCCCGAGGTGCTCAACGATCCCCAGGCTTTCCAGAAATTCCAGCAGGTGCAGGGCGAGCTTTCCGGCGCGCTGTCGCGCCTGATGGCGGTGTCGGAAAACTATCCCAACCTCAAGGCCGATGCCAGCTTCCGCGACCTGCAGTCGCAGCTGGAAGGCACCGAGAACCGCATCACGGTGGCGCGCCAGCGCTACATCGCGGCGGTGCGCGACTATAACGTGCTCGCCCGCAGCTTCCCGACCAACCTGACGGCGATGATGTTCAACTACGAGGTCAAGCCTTCGTTCACGGTGGAGAACGAGCGGGCGATCTCGAACGCACCGACCGTCAACTTCGGCAAGTAAGCGCCCGACCGATGGCAAGGTTCTTCCTCACCCTGCTGCTGGCCATGTTCGCCGCGGGCGCGGCCGCGCAGGAATTCGTGCCGGTGCCGCCGCTGACGTCGCGCGTCACCGACAAGGCCGGCATGCTGAGCGAAAACCAGCAGGCGATGCTGGAGAACGTGCTGAAGGAATATGAGGAAAGGACCGGCAGCCAGATCGCGATCCTGCTCGTGCCCCGGACCGAACCGGAGGCGATCGAGCAATACAGCATCCGCGTGCTCGATGAATGGAAGCTCGGCCGCAAGGGCGTCGACGACGGCGTGCTGCTGGTGGTCGCGAAGGACAACCCGCCTGCGCTGCGCCGCCTGCGCATCGAGGCCGGGCGCGGCGTGCAGGGCTCGCTGACCGATGCCCAGTCCAAGCGCATCCTGCAGGACGTGATCGCGCCGCATTTCAGGCAGAACGATTATTACGGCGGCCTCGCCGCCGGCGTCTCGGCGATCACCGCCCTGCTCGACAAGGAACAGCTGCCGGCGCCGGAGCGACGCGAGGCGGCCGAGGAAGGCGCCGATTTCTCCTTTGGCCTGTTCCTGTTCTTCATGTTCCTGTTCCTGATGCTGTCGCGCCGGCGTTCGTCGCGCTATGCCCGTCACCGCCACGGATGGGGCGGCGCGGTGCCGGGCGTGATCCTCGGCGGTGGCTTCGGGCACGGGCACCACGGCGGCTTCGGGGGTGGCGGCTTCGGTGGCGGGGGCTTCGGTGGCGGGGGCTTCGGCGGCGGCGGTTTCTCCGGCGGCGGCGGAACGGGCGACGGCGGCGGCGCTTCGGGGAACTGGTGATGAAAACATTCAGACGTCTTCTGCGCCACCTGCTGACTACCGGCCGCGCCGGCAAGCGCGCATTCCCGCCCGCGACGCTGCAGGCGATCGAGACGGCGATCGCCGAGGGCGAGACCCGGCACCGCGCCGAACTGCGGCTGATCGTCGAACCCTCGCTCGATCTGCAGGATGTGCTCAACGGCATGAGCGCGCGGGATCGGGCGCGCGAGCTGTTCGCGCAGTACGGCGTCTGGGACACGGAAGAGAACTGCGGCGTACTCGTCTACATCAACCTGGCCGACCACCAGGTGGAGATCGTCGCCGACCGCGGCGTGGGCCGCGTCGTCACCGCCGCCGACTGGCAGCATGCCTGCCGCACCATGACCACCGGTTTCGCGGGCGGCGAGTATCACCGCAGCGTGCTGGCCGCGCTGGGCGAGCTCAATGCCCTGCTCGAGCGGCACTACCCCGACGACGGCTCGACCCGCAATCAGTTGGCCGACAAACCCGTCATGCTCTGATCGGCGCGGCGGAACCGCTCGATGCGCTCGGCGTCGGCGGGATGCGAACTCAGGTATTCCATTGCTTCTTCCTCCTCGGCGTCGCGCGTGCCGCGGCTGTCGTCGTCGTGCCCGGCGTCCGCCATGCGCTCGAACAGGTCCGCCATCGGCGACATCGGCAGGCGATTCGCCTGCATCACGCCGATCGCGTAGCTGTCCGCCTCGCGCTCGAAATCGCGTGAATAGGCCTGGTCGAGCAGGAAGGTGGGTGCCGCCGCGAGCGCGGTCGAGACATCGCCGACGAGCAGATTGATGACCACGCCCACGCCGATGGTCTGCAACAGTCCGCGCAGCGAATGCCGCTGCTGGAGATGGCCGAGTTCATGCGCGAGCACGCCGAGCACGGCCTCGTCGGCCGGGGCGGCCGCCACCAGCTGGTCGGTCATCACGATCACGCCGTTGGGCAGCGCGAACGCATTCGGTCCGACCTTGCTGTGCCTGAATTCGATCCGGTACGCCGGGCTTCCGGCCGGCTTGCGCATGGCGGCGAAGCGCTCGCGCAGCGCGGCCTGGCGCTGCGGGCTCAGGCGCGAAGGCTCCATGAAGCCTTCGTCCATCAGCGCCAGCTGCTCGTCGCCGATACGCCGCGCCAGCTCCGCCGGCAACTGACGCGCGATCGCATCGGCGGCGGCGGGAAGGCCCCATTGATAGCCGGCGATCAGCACCGCCAGCAGCGTGAGCAGCGACAGCAGCGACAGCGGCCAGTTGCGCTGCCAGCGCACGATCCTCGGTTCGCGATATCCGTTCTTGCGCAGCAGGCGCGGCAGGCCCGGGTCCTCGCACTCTATGCGCGTGCCGTCGGGCAGCATGAGTATGCGCGGCGCATGTTCGAGCGGCTCGGAGACCCGCACCTTCGACAGCCGCACGCTGCGGCGCACGCCGTCGCCGTCGAGTGCGAGCAAGCCGCGATGGAACAGCAGCTGTACCGGGTGCCGGCGGCTGGTCTCGCCGTCGTAGTAGTGGGCGGTGATCATAGGCCGATGTCGATGTCGAACAGGTCGCCGGCTTCCTGCCCCGCCGCGCCGGCGTCGTCGGCGCCATGGTCGGCGCGCAGGTCTTCCAGTCCGCCGACCGCCACCAGCGCCATCGAGGCGACGCGGTAGCGCACCAGGCGCACGGTGGCGAAGGGTTTGTAGAGGCCGAGCGTGAGCGTGATCAGCATCAGGTTGCTGGCATGGATCCAGAGCAGGTGGCGGGCGCTGGCCCGGCTTTCGAAACGATGCATGCCGACCTCGGTGTCGTTCCAGACCAGGTTCTGCAGCCGCGCCTCCAGGTAGGGCCGCACGAACAGGTAAAAGGCGTAGGCGCTGGCCAGGCCATAGAGCAGCGCGAACAGCCAGCCGAACATGGTGGCCATCAGCCAGGACGACAGCCTGGCGGTGAGCATGCCGAAGATGGCGGCCGGGATTCCGCCCAGGAAGACCAGGCCGAGCGCCTTGCCATAGACGGCGAAGAAACCGCGCACCCGGCCGTGATAGTAGAAGGCGGTCTGGCCATAGTCGGCCTGTTCATGCTGATAGCGCTTGAGCGCATAGTGCGCCAGGGGCACGGTGGCCCCGAGGGCGACGATGGGCAGGATGCCGGCCAGCAGGATCACGCCGACGCCGGGGTTGGCGCGGAACGAGGCCACCAGGCTCCAGACGAACAGCCCCGTCAGCGCGAGCATGGCGGGAAACAGGATCAGCCGCGCATAGGCCTGGCGCGCACTGCCGCGAAACCGGAAGCGGATGCCGCGATAGCTGGTGTTGGCCAGCTTGAAGCGGAAGGCGCGCGCCAGCAGCCAGGGCGTGATCGCGGCCAGCAGCAGGGCCACCGCCACCGCGGCGACCGCCGAGATGTCGAAGGAGATCTTGTAGGCCGCAACCAGCAGCAGCGCGAGAATTCGGCCGCGAAGGATGGCCTTCGGACTGCCGTGGAAATCGAAGACGGCGCCGTCGAGACGGGTATTGCGGTAGAAGTACTGCAGGCGGCGCACCTTGGCCCAGGCCGAGTAGACGCCCAAGGTCAGCAGCGTCAGCAGCAGGTTGACCACCCAGATGCGGAAGTATTCGCTGCCGCTGCCGGTGAATTCGAAGGGCATGCGCACCGGCTCATCGTCGGCGGGCGCCGGCGCCGTCGTTCGGGAACGCAGGGGCGCGGGCGCGAGAGAAGCCGCAGGCGCCGCCCTTGCCGGAACCTCCGGCTCAAGCGCCAGTTCCATGCCACCGTCCGCCATCCCCCCTCCCCTTGCCTTTTCATTCAGCCATGGACGAGGAGAATACCTTAAGGAAAGACTTTTGCGGGGTCGGCCTCAGCCTTTTTCATAGATCCACTGCAGCAGCGCATCCTGCGCCTCGACCGCGCGCGGCGCGTTCGTATGGTTGATCAGGCAGACGACGATATAGCGTCGGCCGGAAGCGGCGAGCACATAGCCGGCGATGTTGCGGGCGTCGGCAAGCAGCCCGGTCTTCACATGCGCCCTGCCCGCCACGCTGTGACCGTTCAGGCGGCGGCGCATGGTGCCGTCGAGGCCGGCCAGCGGCAGCGAGGCGAGGAATTCCGGCATCGCCGGGGACTGGAAAGCGGTGTCGAGCATGCGTGCCAGGCTCTGCGCGGAAATCCGCTCGGCGCGGGACAGGCCGGATCCGTTCTCGATCACCAGCTCCGGCGCCGGAATGCCGCGCGCCGTCATCCAGTTGCGCACCGCCGTCGCGCCGCCGGCCGCGCTGACCGGCAGGCCGGCGCCGACATGGCCGAGCGTGAGCAGCAGCTGGCGGGCCATCACATTGTTGGAGAACTTGTTGATGTCGCGGACCACCTCCGCCAGGCTCGGCGATTCCCATTCATCGATCAGGCGCGCATCCGGCGGCACGACGCCCAGCCGGGCACCGCCGCGCAGCGTGCCGCCGAGGTCCGTCCAGAGGCGGCGGAAGGCGAGATGGAAGTATTCCGGGTGGCTGAGCGGCCAAGGATGCAGATGGAGGACGCGCTCGCCGCAGGCAGCCGGATAGACGCCGCTGAAATAAACGCCGAGCACGCCGACATCGGTCTGCAGTCCGGCGCGCCAGTCCGCGCACTCGCCCTCGGCCAGGCGCGGCGCGACCACCGGATAGCCGGCCAGCGGCGGGTCGGCGACCACGTTCACCCTGCCGTTCACGGGATCCGGCAGGAAGCGCAGGCTGATCGACTTGTAGTTCAGCAGCAGTGCGTCCGGACCGACGTTGTAGGGCTTTTGCGGCTCGCCGTCGAACTGCGCCGGATCGAAGGCCGTTTCCTCGAACACGCTGCGATCGAGCACCAGGTCGCCCTGTATCTCGCGTATGCCGCGCTCGCGCAGCCGCCGCAGGAACATCCACAGGTGTTCGTAGACCAGCTTGGGGTCGCCGCCGCCCTTGATCACCAGGTCGCCGCGCAGCACGTCGCCCTCCTGCGGGCCGCTTGCCCAGGCGCCGGTCTTCCAGCGGAAGGCGGGACCCAGCAGATCGAGCGCGGCGAAGGTGGTGACCAGCTTCATCGTCGAGGCCGGATTGAAGGCCAGGTTCTCGTTCCAGGCCAGCATCGGCGCGCCGCCGCCGACCGGCGCCACGTAGACCGCGCTCGCCTCGCGCGGTATCTGCGCCCGCTGCAGCGCTTCGGCCATCGGCCGCGGCATCATGGTCTGCGCCTGCGCATACGGCAACACGAGCGCCAGCAGGAAGAGTGAGACAAGCTTCTTCAGTATTCGCATCGCTTGGGGAATAATAGACGGCAGCCGCCGATTATCCCACGCCCGCCCTTTCGCCATGCCCAAGCACGTTACCGAGAATCCCGATCCGCTCGCCCTCGAAAGCCAGTTCTGCTTCGCGCTGTACTCCGCCTCCCTCGCGGTCACCAAGACCTACAAGCCCTACCTCGACCAGCTCGGCCTCACTTATCCGCAATACCTGGCCATGCTCGTGCTGTGGCAGCAGGACGACGTGCCGGTCAAGGAGATCGGCGAGAAGCTCCACCTCGATTCGGGCACGCTCACTCCTCTGCTCAAGCGGCTGGAGACGGCCGGCCTGATTGCCCGGACCCGCGACGAGAAGGACGAACGCCAGGTTCGCATCGCCCTGACGCGGGAAGGCCGTGCGCTGAAGAAAAAGGCGCAGTCCATCCCGCACCAGCTGCTGTGCGCCACCGGGCAGGCGCCGGAGACCCTCGCCCGGCTGCGTGACCAGCTCAACCGCGTGCGCGACGAACTCGGCGAGAAAGATATCTGATTTTTCTCAACCCCCGTGCACGCCCCGGCATTAGATTGCGCACAACTTAATTGCACGTGATATTATTAGTCACCGGCAAAATCAGCCGGTTCCGATCCCTGATACCTGATCCCTGATACCCGATACCATGCAAATCCTCTACACCGCACATTCCACCGCCACCGGCGGCCGCGACGGCCGCGCCAGCAGCAGCGACAACAAGCTCGACGTCAAGCTCAGCACGCCGAAAGAACTCGGCGGGGCCGGCGGCGACGGCACCAATCCCGAGCAGCTGTTCGCTGCCGGTTACGCCGCCTGCTTCCTGTCGGCGCTGAAGTTCGTCGCCATGCACGCCAAGACCGCTCTCCCCGCCGAGGCAGCGGTTGCGGCGGAAGTCGGCATCGGCCCGAATGGACAGGGCGGCTTCGCGCTGGCGGCCAGCCTGAAAGTGAGCCTGCCCGGCCTCGACCGCGACGCGGCGCAGGCGCTGGTGAACAAGGCGCATGAAGTCTGCCCGTACTCGAATGCGACTCGAGGCAATATCGACGTCCAGGTCGCGCTGGCCTGATTTCCCGCGCGGCGCAGCACCATCCCTCGCTTGTACCGCGTACGGCGCTGTCCGTACGCCGCAAGGAACCAAACGGCATGCCCGGTCACTGACTGCACTTCAACAAGTCAGGGGCCGGGCATGCTTGCGTTGGACCGTGTCCCTTTTTCCTTCCACGGTTTTTTTCAAGAGAGGAATATCATGCTGCGCACGAATCCGACCTCAGTTCATACGTTGCAGACAGCCGCCAGGCCGACAGGAAACACACGTGGCCGGCACGCCGATGCGGGCGCACCGCCCACCCAGGCGCCGCCCGGGCCGACGCTCGAGGGCAGGACAGCGCAGCAACGGGCAGGCGACGGGCCGGGGCGCGTCGTTGCAGGCCTCAGGTACGGCCACGTCAGGCTTCTTCAACGAGGCCCGGACGTACCCGAGGCGCGGTCGCCGGCAGCGCACGCTCCGAAGGCCACGCGCGAGCTGAGGAGCGGGAAAGTACGGACGCTGCCGACCATTCCGGAGTGGGAGCCGGTTCTGCGTCCTGACGAGAATTTCGCCGGCGACGTCGCCCGCGCCCTGAGGAACAACGATCCTGCGCCCGCTTCCGAACCTCCCTACAAGACGAGGCTGGCCGATCAAGCCAGGGAGATTCGGCGACTGTCGGATCAGAACAAGGTCCTCCGGGACGTGGTGCAGAATTACAGGCCCGACCCGGCCGCCGTGCTGGCACACGCCACGCCAGGCTATATCGACCAGCTGAAAGCGAGCGAAATGCAGGCGTGGTCGTCCTACAAGCAGCTGAGGCAGCGGCACGCCCGTGTGATCGAGACGCTGCAGCGCCAGAAATCGGAGGCGGAATCGGCCGTGAAGGCGGGCAAGGCAAAGATCGCCATCCTCGAAAACAAGCTCGACAGCGCGAATGAGGCCTACCGCGCCCATGTCCAGGAATGCACGAGAAAAATCTCGGACCTGGCCGGAGAAGCCGGTAAATCGGACGCGCTTGGCAGGGAAATCGCCGAACTCGCCGCGCGGAACAAGACAGCGGAGACAGAAATCGGCGCGCTGCGGTCCGAACTCGCGGATGCGAAAAGCGCCCAGGCGGAAAAGGCGGCGCTGATCGAGAAAAATGAAAACCTGCTGCACGAGAACGCGCAACTTGCGGAGGAAGTGCAAGCGCTCGGCGAGGAAGTCGCCCGCCTCGAAGCGTTCATCGGGCAGATCGAGTGCAGCCTCGAGGAAGAAAAGGCATTCAGCGCGGAAGCGCTGGCTGTCAACAAGAAGTGCGAACAACGGATACGCGCGCTCACCGCCCGGGTCCAGGAACTCGATGAAACGCTGCAAGGCAAGAAATCCGAGATCGAGAAACGCGACGAAACCGTCAAGACCCTCGAGCGCGCGGTCCAGCACAGCGTGGAGAGGTATGGCGAGCTGCACCGGAGCTATGCGCCCCTGCCCGGTCAGATCGAGAAGCTGACCGAGGCAAACCAGCGACTGCGGGAATTGAACACATCGCTTCTGGCCCAGCTGCAGGCCGCGCGTCGTCAGGCCGGCAACCCGGAATAAGGCTTCAAGCCGGACGGCGGTTCTTGAAAAAACAAAATGCCGCCCATATACTTAGCACTCGTTAGGGGAGAGTGCTAACAGTTTCCCCTGGCCTACCAACTTTCCCATGCGGACAAGCACTGCGGCGGAATACCGGTTTGCAGCGCCAGCGCCGCAAAAACTACTATAACTTGTTGATTTAAAAAGGAGTTTGTATGAACCTTCGTCCTTTGCACGATCGCGTCATCGTCAAGCGCCTCGACCAGGAAACCAAGACTGCGTCCGGCATCGTTCTCCCTGATGCAGCCGCCGAAAAGCCGGACCAGGGCAAGATCCTCGCGGTCGGCAACGGCAAGATCCTGGAAGACGGCAAGGTCCGTCCGCTGGAAGTGAAGGTCGGCGACACCGTCCTGTTTGGCAAGTACTCCGGCCAGACCGTCAAGGTCGAAGGCGAGGAACTGCTCGTGATGCGCGAAGAAGACATCATGGCAGTCGTGCAGAAGTAATACAAATCCCGCAGAACAGATAAGGAGTTTCGAACATGGCAGCTAAAGAAGTCGTATTCGGCGATGCCGCCCGTGCCAAGATGGTCGAAGGCGTGAACATCCTCGCCAACGCAGTCAAGGTCACCCTCGGTCCGAAAGGCCGCAATGTTGTGCTCGAGCGTTCCTTCGGCGCCCCGACCGTCACCAAGGACGGCGTTTCCGTGGCCAAGGAAATCGAACTGAAAGACAAGCTCATGAACATGGGCGCGCAGATGGTGAAGGAAGTCGCTTCCAAGACCTCCGACAACGCCGGTGACGGCACCACCACCGCGACCGTGCTGGCCCAGGCCATCGTCCGCGAAGGCATGAAGTACGTTGCCGCCGGCATGAACCCGATGGACCTCAAGCGCGGCATCGACAAGGCCGTCGCCGCCACCGTCGAAGAACTGAAGAACATCGCCAAGCCCTGCACCACCTCCAAGGAAATCGCCCAGGTCGGCTCGATCTCGGCCAACTCCGATTCCTCGATCGGCGAGCGCATCGCTGAAGCCATGGAAAAGGTCGGCAAGGAAGGCGTGATCACCGTCGAAGACGGCAAGTCGCTGAACGACGAACTCGACATCGTCGAGGGCATGCAGTTCGACCGCGGCTACCTGTCGCCGTACTTCATCAACAACCCGGACAAGCAGGTTGCCGTTCTGGAGAACCCGTTCGTCCTGCTGTTCGACAAGAAGATTTCCAACATCCGCGACCTGCTGCCGGTGCTGGAGCAAGTGGCCAAGGCCGGCCGTCCGCTGCTGATCATCGCCGAAGACATCGAAGGCGAAGCGCTGGCGACCCTGGTGGTCAACAACATCCGCGGCATCCTGAAGACCTGCGCCGTCAAGGCTCCGGGCTTCGGCGACCGTCGCAAGGCCATGCTGGAAGACATCGCCATCCTGACCGGCGGCCAGGTCATCGCTGAAGAAGTCGGCCTGACCCTGGAAAAGGCAACCCTGCAAGACCTCGGCCAGGCAAAGCGCGTCGAGATCGGCAAGGAAAACACCACCCTGATCGACGGTGCCGGCCAGGCTGCCGCGATCGAAGCGCGCGTCAAGCAGATCCGCGTCCAGATCGAAGAAGCGACCTCCGACTACGACCGCGAAAAGCTGCAGGAGCGCGTTGCCAAGCTGGCAGGCGGTGTTGCAGTGATCAAGGTCGGCGCAGCCACCGAAGTCGAAATGAAGGAAAAGAAGGCACGTGTCGAAGACGCGCTGCACGCTACCCGTGCCGCCGTTGAAGAAGGCATCGTCCCGGGCGGCGGCGTCGCGCTGCTGCGCGCACGCGCCAACGTCAAGAACCTGAAGGGCGACAACGCCGACCAGGACGCCGGCATCAAGATCGTGCTGCGCGCGATGGAAGAGCCGCTGCGCATGATCGTCACCAACGCCGGCGAAGAAGCTTCCGTCGTCGTCAACAAGGTGATCGAAGGTTCGGGCAACTACGGCTACAACGCCGCCAACGGCACCTACGGCGACATGGTCGAGATGGGCGTGCTGGATCCGGCCAAGGTCACCCGTTCGGCTCTGCAGAACGCAGCGTCGATCGCCGGCCTGATGCTGACCACCGACTGCACCGTTGCCGAGCTGGTCGAAGACAAGCCGGCCGCTGCACCGGCTGGCATGGGCGGCATGGGCGGCATGGGCGGCATGGACATGATGTAATGCCGGCCGCGGGAAGGCAGCCATGCCTTCCGCCGTCAGACAGAAGTAGCAGGAAGCCCGCGGTTCGCCGCGGGCTTTTTCTTTGCCCGGAAAAATTTTCGGCAAAACCGACAGCGCGACCATGAATGCGGCGAGAATGGCCGCAACGGGAAACTTGCTAAACTAGCAGCCGCGATGCGCCCCTCGCGGGTGCCGGGCCGGGTCAGCACCCGACCCGCAACGCGTCACGACTTTCACGAAAGCCAGTTCATGAGCCATCACGATGCCGACAACCTTCATCTGCTTTCGACCGGGATAGGCGGGCTCGACTCTGTCCTCGGCGGAGGCCTTCCAAAGGATCATCTCTATCTGATACAGGGGCTCGCCGGCAGCGGCAAGACGACGCTGGCCTGCCAGATCGGGTTCCATCATGCAAGCCATGGCAAGAAAGTGCTGGTGCTGACGCTGATCGCGGAATCGCATGCAAAACTGCTGCAGCATCTCGGCAATTTCGGTTTTTTCGACCCCGCGCTGGTGGGCAGCCAGGTCCTGTTCTACGGCGGCTACAAGGCCTTGTCAGAGGGCGGCCTGCGCGAACTGCTGAGTTTCATTTCCGCCTGCCTGTCGTCGCACCAGCCTGAAATCATGATCGTCGACGGATTCCGCTCGATCCGGGACTCGCGGCCATCGGACCTGGCGCTGTCGGAATTCATGCACTCGCTCAATGCGCTGGTATCGACCATGGCGTGCACCACCTTCCTGCTGTCGCCGACCGAGGGCAATGAAGCCGAGTCCGAGAACACGCTGGTCGACGGACTGATCGAACTGAGCCAGGAAGAAGACGGCGTGCGCACCATCCGGGAGCTGAAGGTGTTCAAGGCGCGCGGCGCCAACCATCTGCTGGGCAAGCACGCATTCGAGATCTGTACCGGCGGGCTGGTGGTCTATCCGCGGCTGGAGGCCGCCGCAACCCGCAGCAATCATGCGTCCGACGCCAGCGACAAGCAGGTGCGCTTCGGCGTCCCGGGGCTTGACGAGATCGTCCGGCACGGCTTCATGCAGGGTTCGATCACCAATGTGATCGGCACGCCCGGGGTGGGTAAAACCATCCTCGGCCTGCACTACATCCATCAGGGGCTGCTGGACAACGAAACCTGCCTGATACTCGGCTTTTTCGAGTCGCCGCAGCGGCTGCTGCAGAAAGGACGCAAGGTCGGCATCGATCTGTCCGACGCGATGCAGGACGGACGCCTCGAAATGATCTGGCACCTGCCGCTGGAAGTGCTGATGGACCGCCTCGCGTCGGAGTTGCTGGAGAATATCGACAGGAGAAAAGTCTCGCGCGTCCTGATCGACGGCGTCGAGGGATTTCACGACGTGGCCATGCATCCGGCACGCATCAAACCTTTCCTGATCGCGCTGGTCAATGAACTGAGGCGCCGCAATGTCACGACCCTCATCACGCAGGAACTGCCGTATTTCAAATCCTCCTACCGGGATTCGGACTCGTCGGAATCAGCCCTGTACGAAAACATCCTGCTGCTGCGCAGCACGGTGGTCAGCGGCGCGGACCAGCGCCTGCTGTCCGTGATGAAGGTCCGTGAAAGCGGCTATGATCCGGCGCATCGCATCATGAAGATCTCGGACCACGGGATCGCGATTGAAAACACGGTGTCAGCAGGGGCACCCTTCCCCGAAAAGCAGGAGGGGCTCTAGTCACATGTCGAAGCGTATCGCGTCAAAAGACGGACGGAGCGGCGGGTGAAACTGATACTCATTGTGGATGATGAAGTCGACCTGACCACGGCGTATTCCCTGCTGTTCCAGCTTCACGGCTACGAGACCATGACGGCGGCCAATGGCAGGGAGGCGCTGGACGTCATCGCGCGCAGGCGGCCCGACCTCGTCCTGTCCGATCTGATGATGCCGGTGATGGACGGCGTCGAACTGTCCCGGAGGCTGCGCAACGACGAGGCGACGGCTTCCATTCCCATCATCCTGATGAGCGCGGCGCCGGAGCGCCACACGCTGTCGGACCGCAACTTCGACGCGCTCATCCTCAAGCCTGCCCGCTTCCAGACGATGCTCGAGAAAATTCGGGCCCTGCTGCCGGACTGACCGCGGCCCGGCCTATTTCTGCGTGTAAGGACTCAGCGACTCCGCCCTGAGGCGATAGCCGGAAGCACCGAACTCGGTATCGCTGCGCACGGTCTCCAGCGTGCCGTTGACCCAGACCGCCGACATCATCTGCACTTCCTTGAGCGGCCTGGCGGCGACGGCGTGGATGATCTGGTTGGCGGGCGGCGGCGGCGTGTGGATGCAGGCGCCGAAATACGGCACCAGCAGGAATTCCTTGATCTGCCCGCGCTGCGCGTCGAGCGGCACGAGGAAACCGGCGATGCGTATCTTCGTGTTGTTGAGGGCGGGCTCCACCGGCGCCTCCGCCCAGGCCTTGCGCATCTTGTCCAGCGCTTCCATCGCGCGCGGATCGCTGTCGCTGAGCGTGCCGAGGTCGATGCCCTTCATCAGCTGGGACGGGTCCCAGTTCTTCGGCACCAGCGCATCCCAGCTGATTTCACGGTAGCCCTGGGCGGCGGCGGGCGATTTCGCCTGCGGCAGCTTGTCGCCGACCCTGTAGCCGGACTTGTCCTGCGCGTGGGCGCCTGCGCAAAGCAGTGCGCCGCAGAGGAATGCATGGGCGAGTTTCATGGTTTCTCCTAAATCCTCGGGGTGAGGCCGTCGGCGAGCGACAGCCGGTAGGCGCGCCAGCCGGGGACCAGGCTGGCGAACAGGCCGACGCCGACGACGGCGAGCAGCAAGGGCAGTTCATCGGGACGCAACAGCGTCAGCGGCAGAGACAGTCCGTAGCGGGCTTCCACCAGCGGCGCCAGGGCGGCGCCCGCGCCGGCCAGCAGCAGCACACCGACGGCAGCCCCCGCGAGCATCAGCAGCAGACCTTCGATCACCAGCAGCAGAAACACATGCAGCGGCTGCGCGCCGACCGAGCGCAGGATCGCCAGTTCGCGCCGGCGCTCGTTGAGTCCCGCGAGCACCACCGCCACCAGGCCGCACAGGCCGACCAGCACCACCATCGCCGACACCGCCAGCAGGCTGCGCTCGGCCACGCCGACCATCTGCCACAACTGGTCGAGCGCCACCCCGGGCAGCACGGCGAGCAGCGGCTCCTCCCGGTAGTCATTGACGAAGCGCTGCATGCGGAACACCGCGGCACGACTCTTGAGGCCGACCAGCACTGCGCTGGCCTGCCTGGGCCTGAGGTCGAACTTGCGCACATGCTCGGCCGGGATCTGCAGGCCGGGCATGCGCGCCCCGCCCTGCCAGTCGAGATGGATCGCCTCGATCGACTCCAGGCTGACATGCACCGTGCGGTCCACCGGGGTGCCGGTGCGCGCGAGGATGCCGACCACTTCGAACGGCTTGTCGTCGTGCGCGGCCAGCGACACGTCTTCCATGCCGTGGCTGAGCGAGATGCGGTCGCCGACCCGGTAGCCGAGCTGCCCGGCCACCTCGGCGCCGACCACCGCTTCGAAGAGTTGCGTGAAACGCCGGCCCGCCGACAGCCGGAGCGGTTCGGCGTCGCCGTGGCGGAAATGCTCGAAATAGGCGTCGCCGGTGCCGAGCACGGGAAACCCGCGGTGCGAATCCCCGAGCGACAGCGGCACGGTCCAGGCCACCGAGGGATGGCGGGCGATCGCCTCGACGCTTTCCCAGCGGATGCCGGCGGGCGCGTCGCCGATGCGGAACACCGCGTACAGCAACAGCTGCACCGGGCTGCTCCGGGCGCCGACGATCAGGTCGGTGCCGGAGACGGATTGCGCGAAGCTTTCGCGCGCATCGTGGCGGATGCGTTCGACGCCGAGCAGCATGGCCACGCTGAGCGCGATGGTGAGCACGACCAGGCCGAGCGTGAAGCGGCGGTTCCAGGCACTGCGCGCGGCAAGCGGAAACAGATAGCTCATGCCGCGCTCCCTTGCGCCGCCAGATTGATCTGCGCCAGCCCAAGCTCGCGGTCGAACTGCGCGGCGAGGCGGCGGTCGTGGCTGACGAACAGAATGGTGGCGCCCGCCGCCTGCCCTTCCTGCAGCAGCAGGCGCAGGAAATCGGCCTGTCGCTCGGCATCGAGCGCGGATGTCGGCTCGTCGGCGATCAGGATTTCGGGGCTGCCGATCAGGGCGCGCGCGGCCGCCACCCGCTGCTGCTGGCCGACGCTGAGCCGGGTGGCGGGCCGTTGCAGCACCTCGGTACCGAGACCCAGCGCCGCCAGCAGGCGTACCGCTTCGTCGCGCGCGCTGCGCTGGCGCGAGGCGCGCTGCAGGCGCCGCCGCGAGAAGCGGCACGGCAGCAGCACATTGTCGAGCACCGGCAGGTGCGGAATCAGGTTGAACTGCTGGAAGATGAAGCCGACATGGTCGACCCGGAAGCGGTCGCGCGCATGCCCGCGCAGCGCCGCCAGCTCATGGCCGAGCATGCGCACGCTGCCCTGCTGCGGCAGCAGCACGCCGCCGAGCAGGCCGAGCAGCGTGCTCTTGCCGCTGCCGCTCGGCCCATGCAGGAACAGGCTTTCGCCCGCCTGCATGGTCAGCGACGCGATCTGCAGGCAGGGCGTGGCCGCCTGCGGCCACCGGAAACGGAGATCCTCGACAACGACCACCGGTTCTTCCCGCATGTCCTTCCCCTACCAGTCGAGCCGGCTCTTGCGGCCGGTCAGCAGCACGCCGGTCTGGCGGCCGGGTGCCGCCAGCTGCGCCTTCACCTTCTTCAGCCGTGGATAGGCATCGAACAGGCGCACGTCGAGGCTGCGCAAGGCAGCCGGCGTCGCGCACTCGAACCGCACCACCGCGTGCAGGTCCGCGTGTTCGCCACCGCCCTGCGGCAGTTCCACCTCGGCGGGCGCCGCGCGGCAGCCTGCTTCGGGCGGCGTGACGAACAATGCCTGCGGCTGCGCGAAGCGCTCCTTCAGCGTCTGCAGCGCCTGCCGTTCCTTGTCGGTGCGCGGCGCGCGCTCGAAGCCGACGAGGTTTTCCAGCGGCGATTCGAATTCCAGCTCGAGCGCCTTGCCCTCGACCGCTACGGAAAGCGTGGCGAGACCGTGCTGGTGGCCGCCGGCGGCATGGACGCCGCCGGCGGCGAGCAGCATCGCGGCTGCGCATATCGTTTTCTTCATCGATGCATCTCCTCAAAAAGCGGTGCGCAATCCCAGCACCAGGCTGCGGCCCGCGAGCGGCGCCACATCCTTGAGCAGGGAGGTGGACACCCGGATGTCTTCATCCAGCAGATTCTTCGCCAGCGCGAACCAGGTCAGCTGCATGCCGTTCCATGCCTGCGTCCAGGACAGGCTGGCATCGACCCGGGTGTAGCCCGGCGTGGCGGTCTCGAAGGCGGCCAGCCGGTCCTGGCGCTGCGCCCGGATCACGCTCGCGCCCGCCCGCCACGGTCCCTGGCGCCAGCCGGCCTCGACGCCGATCCGGTTCGCCGGCTGCAGCGGCAGGTAACCGCCGCCCGCGTCCAGCCGTCCGCGCGAGGTGTCGGCGAAGGCCCGGCCGGACAATCCCTGCCCGCGCCAGTTATAGCTGATTTCCGCCTCCGCGCCGCGGATTGTCGCACCCGCCTGCGCGAACACGCGCTCCGCCAGTTCGTCGCCCGGATTGCCCTCTTCGTCGAGGACGGCGCCGGTCAGGCGGCCGTAGATGAAATTGCTGACCTTGTTGCGGAACAGGTTTACGCGCCAGCGCAGCAGGCCTTCGGTCTTCTGCAGTGACAGCTCGATGTTGCGGGAGGTTTCCTTGTCGAGCGTGGCATCGCCGCGATCGAAGGTCTCGGTCGCATGGTGCGGGCCGGCGGAGAACAGTTCCTCGGTGGACGGCGCGCGCTGCGCGACCGAGAAGGTCGGGCCGAAGCTGTAGCCGCTCACGCCGGTCCAGGCCGCGCCGAGCGACCAGGAGAACAGGTCGAAGCTGCGCGCCGGGGCCTCCTCCGGATCGCGCCGCGCGGATTCCATGCGCAAGCCTGCGTTGACGCGCGCCGGCCCCAAATCGCGCTCCTCGACCAGGAAGGCGGCGTGCGAGCGCGAACGCGTGCGCGGCACGGTGGCCGGATGGTCTTCTTCGCGCGGCAATGCCGAAAACTTCGCCGTCTCCGCATGCACGCCGAAGGTGCCGCGCCAGCCGGCCAGCGGCTGGTGCGCGAATTCCAGCCGTGCCTCGGTGGCGTCGTTGTTGAAGTCGGTCTCGGGCTCGCCCGCGGCATCGCGCTCGGTGTGCTCGTAATCGGTATGGCCGAGGCGCAGGCGCACATGCTCCAGGCCCTGCAGCGGCCGCCTGACCAGCGTGTCGATGTCGAAGCGCGTCTGCCGCATGTCGATGCGGGCGCCCTCTTCCGACGGCACGCCGTAGCGGGCGTCGAGCGTCGATATCGATGCGCCGGCGTAACCCCAGTCCTCGATCAGGGAGGCGCCGAAGCCGAGATTGTGCTGGCGCGCCGCCGAGTTGGCCAGCCGGCCGCGCGGCGAGTCGGGATTGCCGCGTTCGGCGCGGCCCGGGATGCGGTAGTCGTCGGCGTCGCGCGCGCTGGCGTCGACATGCAGTCCGATCCTGCCCACCGCGCCGTCGGCGGAGAGCGAGGCTGCTTTCGAGCGGTCCGCGCTGCCGTAGCGCAGTTCCGCGTCGCCGGTGGGACGGTCTTCCAGCACCGTGGGAATGCGGCCGTTGACCAGATTCACCAGGCCGCCGGATGCGCCGGAGCCGTAGAGCAGCGCGGCGGGGCCGCGCAGGATTTCGATCTGGCGGGCGGTGAAGGGGTCGACGCCGACCGCATGGTCTTCCGAAATGGTGGAGACGTCCGCCACGCCCATGCCATTCTGCAGCACGCGCACGCGGGGGCCGCCGAGGCCGCGGATCACCGGGCGCGAGGCACCGGCGCCGAACGCGGAAGCGCTGACGCCGGGTTCGTTGGACAGGGTGTCGCCGAGGCTGGCGCCGAGACGGTTGCGCAGCTCGTCGCCGGCGAGCACGCGCGCGGGGGCGAGAATCTGGGACTGTTCGCCGGCATTGAACGGGGTCGCGGTGACGACGACTTCGGGCAGCACGGTGCCCGCGTCCTGCGCCTGCAGCGGGGCGGCGGCGATGAGCGACAGGCCTGCCGTGGCCAGCAGGCTGGTTTGCTGATGCATGAATACTCCTTCGACTGAAATGCGGATGGCACAGGCCGGCCCGTGGCGGGCAGGCCTGCGAACGGTGGCATTCAGCTGGAAGGCGGGGCGCGCGAAGAGAAGTACGCGATGAAGGACGGCTGCCATCCGCCCGCGGGCCATGACAGCCGCCAGTCCTCGGCGGCACGCTCGCAGCGCGCCGAGAAAAACGCGGTATGGATGGTCGCGCCAAGCGTGGCGGCATCGAACAGCTGGCAGGAGTGGGCGTAGCCCTCGTCCGCACCCTGGGCATGATCGGAACCGGCGGCGACCTCGTGCAGCGCCGGCACCATGCCGCCGCCGTGTCGCACCCGGTGCTCCAGACCGGTCCACTGCCCGGCCAGCATGGCCAGCAGCAACAGCGCGGCGAGCACTGTGCGCAGGGGATTGGCCGGGGAGTGGATGCGATGCATGGGGACCGGGGGCGCTACGGGATATAAATGCAACAAAGTTGCAAAATCATATCACAGGGCGCGCAATGTTCAGCCGCCCCAGTTCGGCCGGCGTTTTTCGATGAAGGCCTGGACGCCTTCCAGCGCCGCCTCGTCCATCATGTTGCAGGCCATGGTCTGGCCGGCCAGCTGGTAGGCCGCGCCGATGCCCATCTCCAGCTGCCTGTAGAACATCTGCTTGCCCATGCTCACGGCGACCGCGGGCTTGGCGAGAATGCTGGCCGTCAGGCGCGCGACTTCCGCGTCGAGTTCTTCCGGCGCCGCCACGCGGTTCACCAGCCCGCGCTCGCGCGCGGTATCGGCGTCGATGAATTCCCCGGTCAGCAGCATTTCCATCGCCTGCTTGCGCGAGACGTTGCGGGACAGCGCAACCGAAGGCGTGGCACAGAACAGGCCGTAGTTCACGCCGGACACCGCGAACCTGGCCTCGCGCGAGGCCACCGCGAGGTCGCACATCGCCACCAGCTGGCAGCCCGCCGCCGTGGCCAGGCCGTGCACGCGCGCGATCACCGGCTGCGGCAGCTGCTGCAGCGACAGCATCAGCTTGCTGCACTGGTTGAACAGCTTGCGGTAATACGCCTCCGACGGCTCGGCGCGCATCTGCTTCAGGTCGTGCCCGGCGCAGAAGGCCTTGCCGGCCGCCGCCAGCACCACCACCCTTACCGATTCGTCGTGGCGCAGCGCATCCACCTCGCGCTGCAGCGCCGTCAGCATTTCCCCGGACAGGGGATTGAAGCGGTCGCCGCGGTTCAGCGTCAGGGTCGCGACGCCGCCGGCGACCGTCTTCAGCACGTATGCGTCTTCAGTCATCATCGCTCTCCACTTCGGGTTCGGGCCGCTCGCCGAGGGACTCGGGCGGCTTCCAGGTCGCCAGCAGCTCCACCCGGCTCTGCGGGGTTTCCAGGCTGATGCGGCCGAGCGCGCCGCTGCGGTAGTCGATCAGCAGCGTGTGCGCGGCTTTCTCGAAATCCAGCTCGCCGCCCTTGACGCGGTAGGCGCGCCGCTGGGCCACGCCCTCGATCACGCCGACCGGGTCCACGCCGTCGGTCTTGAAGCCGTAGCGCGCGGTCAGCAGCTGCGGATAGCGGGCCAGCAGCAGTTCGGCGAGAAAGGTGGCGACCTCTTCCTCGATGATGGCGTTGACGCCGACCGCATGGCTGGCGGCCAGCATCAGGCCGTCGGTCGGATGCTCGATCTTGGGCCAGAGCATGCCGGGCGTGTCGATCAGCACCATGTTGTTGCCGAGGTAAAGCCGCTGCTGCGACTTGGTCACCGCCGGCTCGTCGCCGACCGCCGCCACCCTCTTCTTCAGCAGCGCGTTCATCAGCGTCGACTTGCCGACGTTGGGAATGCCCATGATCATCATGCGCAGCGGCTTGAGCGGGGTGCCGCGGTGCGGCGCGAGCTTGAGCGCGAAGCCGGGCACCTTGGCGACGTCGGCCGGCTTCTTGCAGGAGAGCGCGACGGCGTGCACATCCTTCTGGGCATTGAAATGCGCGAGCCACGCCTTGGTCGCCTCGGGATCGGCCAGGTCGGCCTTGTTGAGAATCTTCAGGCAGGGGCGCTGGCGCTGCTTGCGCAGTTGCTCGATCATCGGATTGCTGCTGGCGGCCGGCAGGCGCGCGTCGAGCACCTCGATGACGAGGTCGGTCTTTTCCATGGACTCCGCCGCTTTCTTGCGGGCGGCGTTCATGTGACCGGGGAACCATTGAATGGACATGCTGGGGAATAAGGACCGGAGTAAGCCGCTATTCTACCTGCCCGCCCCTCATTCCAGCTTCGCCAGTGCCTTCAGATGGGCGACGACGCTGCGCCCGAGCGCCGACAGGTTGTAGCCGCCCTCGAGGCAGCTGACGATGCGTCCCTGGGCATGCTCGTCGGCCACCTCCATGATGCGGCGGGTGATCCAGGCGAAATCCTCCTCGACCAGGCCGAGCTGGCCGATGTCGTCCTCCTTGTGCGCATCGAATCCGGCCGAGATGAAGATCATTTGCGGACGGTGCGCATGCAGCGCAGGCAGCCAGTGCTTCTCGATGAGAGGCCGCACTTCGGCGCCGCCCGCGAACGCGGGCACAGGCAGATTGACCATGTTGGGGGCGTTCTCCGGTTCCGTGTACGGATAGAACGGATGCTGGAAGAAACTCACCATCAGCACGCGGGGATCGTCGAGAAAAGCCTCGGCCGTGCCGTTGCCGTGATGGACATCGAAATCCACCACCGCCACCCGTTCCAGGCCGCGCGCGTCGAGCGCATGGCGCGCCGCCACCGCGACGTTGCCGAACAGGCAGAAACCCATGGATTCCGAGGGGCGCGCATGATGGCCGGGCGGACGCACCGAGCAGAATGCATTGCGCACTTCGCCCGCCAGCACCGCGTCGGTGGCGGCGAGGGCGGCGCCGGCCGCGCGCAGCGCCGCCTGCCAGCTGTTGGCGTTAAGCATGGTGTCGCCGTCCAGCGGGTAATACGCTTCGCCGCTCTCCTGCAGCGCGCGCACCTGCTCCCGGATGCGCGCCACCGCTTGCGCGCTGTGCACGCGCAGCAGGGCCTGCTCGCCCGCCAGCGGCGCCTCGCGCCGTTCCAGCAGGCCGGCGATGCCGCTCGCGGCCACCTGGTCCTCGATCGCCTGCAGACGGGCGGGCGACTCGGGATGCCAGGAACCCATTTCGTGCAGCAGGCAGTCGGGGTGGCTGAAGAAGGCGGTGCGCATATTGATGGGTGCCGAAGTAAACGAAGGATACGAAAGGAGAAACTCGAATAGAATCAGTGTAACCAAGAACGGCCGCGCGCACCGGATTTGCCTGCGACGCGCCGCGCGAGACCAGTAACACCCCCGGGGAGCCATGTTCGAAAAAGTCCATGCAGTAGCAAGACAGGTCAGCCAGGTCGTCGTCGGCAAGGACCTGCAGATCCGCCAGTCCCTCGCCTGCCTGCTGGCCGGCGGCCATCTCCTGATCGAAGACGTGCCCGGCGTGGGCAAGACCACGCTGGCGCATGCGCTGGCGATTTCGCTCGGCCTGCGCTTCAACCGCCTGCAGTTCACCAGCGACCTGTTGCCGGCGGATGTGCTCGGCATTTCGGTGTTCAACCGCGAGACCGGCGGCTTCGTGTTCCATCCGGGACCTGTGTTCACACAGGTGCTGCTGGCCGACGAGATCAACCGCGCCACGCCGAAGACGCAGTCGGCGCTGCTGGAAGTGATGGAAGAACGGCAGGTCACCGCCGAGGGCTCGACCCGCGCGCTGCCCGATCCCTTCTTCGTCATCGCTACCCAGAACCCGTCGCACCAGGTGGGCACCTTCCCGCTGCCGGAATCGCAGCTCGACCGTTTCCTGATGTGCCTGTCGCTCGGCTATCCCGACCCGGCCGCCGAGCGCGCGCTGCTGATGGGCGAGGACCGGCGCAGCATGCTCAAGTCGCTGCCGGTGGCGATGAAGCCGGAAGAGTTGCTTGCCGCGCAGGCCGCGCTCAGAAACATCCACGCATCAAACGCGCTGATCGACTATGTGCAGGCGCTGGCGCAGGCTTCCCGCCAGAACGGCCTGTTCGCCGACGGCCTCAGCCCGCGCGCGACCATCGCGCTGCTGCATGCCGCCCGCGCCTGGGCGGCGCTGGAAGGACGCGACCATGTGATACCGGAAGACGTGCAGGCGCTGCTGGTGCCGGTGACGGCGCACCGCCTGCGCCCGCTCAAGGCCACCGGCAGTTCCACCCTCGGCAGTCGCGACCTGGTGCTGCAACTGATGAAATCCGTGCCCGTGTGAAACAGCGCCTTTCGCTTTACGCCCGCTTCGAGCACGCGCTGCGCCGCCGTGCCGGGCAATGGATGTTCCGGCACAAGGGGCCGGAGCCCGGCGAGGTGTTCCTGAACCAGCGGCGCGTCTACATCATGCCGACCCATCCGGGGCTGCTGTTCGGGGTCACCCTGCTGACGATGTTCATCGGCTCCATCAACTACAACCTCAGCCTTGGCTTCGGCCTGACCTTTCTGCTTGCGTCCTGCGGGTTGATCGACATGCACCTGACCTTCCGCAACCTGGCGCACCTCTACCTGGCGCCGGGCCAGGCGAGCCCCGTCTTCGCCGGTGAGGAAGCGCAGTTTTCGCTGCACCTGATCAATCGCAGGAAGCACGACCGCTATGCGATCTGGCTCGACTTCGTGGTCGACGACCGGCCCGAACTGGCGCAGGCGGCCGACGTCGGCGCCAACAGCAGCGCCCGCGTCATGCTGACCACGCCGGCGCGGCGGCGCGGCTGGCTGCAGGCGCCGCGCGTGCGGCTGCAGACGCGCTTCCCGCTCGGCCTGCTGCGCGCCTGGAGCTACTGGCAGCCGGACCTGCGGGCGCTGGTCTATCCCCGCCCCGAGGAACACGCGCCGCCGCTGCCGCAGGCGGCGGCCGGCGTCGACGATGGCCAGGGGCCGGCGGGCAACGAGGATTTCGCCGGCATCCGCGGCTATCAGCCGGGCGACTCTCCGCGGCGGCTGGCATGGCGCCAGATCGCGCGCGCCGACCCCGAGGCGGGCGGCAGTCTCGTCACCAAGCACTTCGAGGGCGGCGCCGCCACCGAGATTCTGCTCGACTTCGCCGCGCTGCCCGCGTCGCTGGACCTGGAAACGCGGCTGTCGCGCCTGACGCGCTGGGTGATCGAAGCCGAGGCGCGCGGCGTCCCCTACGGATTCCGGCTAGGCGACGTCAGCCTGGGCGCCTCGCTCGGCGCCAACCATCGCGACGCCTGCCTGCGCGCGCTGGCGCTCCACGGGAGCGAGGGATGAAAGCCTTCGGCGCCGTCCGCGGCCTGCGCACGCTGTCGCGCGAAAAATCCGACACCCTGCTGCTGCTCGGCGCCTGCTGCCTGGTGCTGCTGCCCCATCTGAGCCGGCTGCCGCTGTGGATCGCGCCGGCCTGCGCGCTGCTGCTCGCGGCCCGCGCCTGGCTCACCTTCAGCGGCCGCCGCATGCCGTCGCGCTGGCTGCTGGTGCCCGTCGCGCTGCTGGCGATGGCGGGCGTCTATGCGAGCTATCGCACGCTGCTCGGGCGCGACGCCGGGGTGGCGATGCTGAGCCTGCTGCTGACCTTCAAGCTGCTCGAGATGCATGCCAAGCGCGACCTGTTCGTCGCGCTCTTTCTCAGCCTGTTCCTGGTGCTGGCCTCGTTCTTCTATTCGCAATCCATCGCCACCGCGCTGCTCACCGTCGCCGCGGTGGTGCTGATCCTGACCACCCTGCTCTCCTTCCAGTACACCGGCGCGGTGCCGCCGCTGCGCAAGCGGCTGCGGCTGGGCGCGACCATCCTCGGCCTGGCGGCGCCGCTGACGCTGGTGCTGTTCCTGCTGTTTCCGCGCGTGCAGGGACCGCTGTGGGGGCTGCCGGCGGATGCGCACGCGGGACGCACCGGCATGTCCGATACCATGAGCCCGGGCAATATCTCGCGCCTGGCGCTGTCGGACGAGATCGCTTTCCGCGTGCTGTTCGACGGCAGGCCGCCGGCGCAGCCGCAGCTCTACTGGCGCGGCATCGTGCTCGGGCATTTCGACGGCCGCACCTGGCGCGAGATGCCGGCGCAGGGCGGCCCCGAAAGCATCGGACTGAACGTGCGCGGCGCGCCGCTGCGCTACCAGGTCACGCTGGAACCGCACGGCCGCGAATGGCTGTTCGCGCTGGAGACGCCGGCCACCGTGCCGACCGTGGCGGGCAATCCGGCGCGGGTGAATGGCGACCTGCAGATCATGTCGGCATCGCCGGTGCGCGAGCGGCTGCGCTACGACGCCGCCTCTTACCTGGACGCCGGCCTGCAGTCCGACACCGACCCGGCGCGCATGCGGCGCTGGCTGCAACTGCCCGCCGGCCTCAACCCGCGCACGCTTGCGTTCGCGGAGGAACTCAGGCGCCGGCATGCGCGACCCGAGGCGCAGATGGAAGCCGTGCTGCGCCACTTCCGCAGCGAGAACTTCCGCTACACACTTGAGCCGCCGCCGCTTGGCCAGCAAGGCATCGACGAATTCCTGTTCGATACCCGCGCCGGCTTCTGCGAACACTACTCCGGCGCCTATGTCTTCCTGATGCGTGCGCTCGGCATCCCGGCCCGGGTGGTGACCGGCTACCAGGGCGGCGAGATCAACCCCGCTGACGGCTACATGACGGTACGCCAGTCGGATGCCCATGCCTGGGCGGAAGCCTGGCTGCCGGGACGCGGCTGGGTGCGGGTCGATCCGACCGCCGCCGTCGCGCCGGACCGGGTGGAGCGCAATCTTGGCAGCGTGGTGCCGCGCCAGGCCTTCGGCGGCCTGATCACGCTCGACCCGGAGCGCAACCTGTTCGCGGCCCAATGGCTGAGGCTGCGGCACCAGTGGGAAGCCATCGGCAATGGATGGAATCAGTGGGTGCTGAATTACACCCCGCAGCGCCAGCTCGACCTGGTGCGCTCGCTCGGATTCACCGATGTCAGCTGGCGCACCCTGCTGTGGCTGATGCTCGTGCTCGGCAGCGTGGCGCTGGCGGTCGCGGTGCTGCCGCTGATCCTGCGGCAGGCCAGGCGCGACCCGCTGCAGAACGTGTATGAGCGTTTTTGCAAGCTGATGGCGCGGCGCGGACTGCCGCGCCTGCCGCACGAAGGGCCGCGTGCCTATGCCGCCCGCATCGCTGCGGCGGATTTGCCACTCGCCGCGCAAAAACGCGCGGCGCTCGCGCGTTTTCTGGAAGTTTACGAAGCGATGCGGTATGGTGCCGGGGCACGTCCGGGTTCGCCCGGCCCCCAACTGTCGCAACTCAAATCCCTGTTAGCAGAATGTCGATGATTTCTTGCAACCGGCCTGCCCGCGCGGCGCTGGCACTTGCGCTGCTCGCTTCCTTCCTTGCCTCCGCCGCACCCTTGCCCTCGCATGCCGCCGCCAAGAATGCGGCCAAGCTGCGCAAGGTCTCCTCCACGCAGGAAGAGGCGAGCGAGTACGCCAATTTCACGCAATGGAAAGAGGTCGCGGCCTTCATCGACCGCATGGTCAACGAACACCAGTTCGAGCGCGCCGCGCTGGAGTCGCTGTTCAACCAGGTGCGCTACGTCGAGACCGCAGTCCGCCTGGTCAAGCCTGCGCCGCCGGGCAAGCCGAAGAACTGGCGCGCCTACCGCGCCCGCTTCATCGATCCGGTACGCATCCGCGCCGGCGCCGAATTCTGGAATACCCACGCCGACTCGCTGGCCGAGGCGGAAGCGAAGTACGGCGTGCCGGCCGAAATCATCGTCGGCATCATCGGCGTCGAAACCGTCTACGGCCGCAACACCGGCAACTTCCGGGTCATCGATGCGCTGACCACGCTCGCCTTCGATTATCCGCAGACGCCGAATCGCGACGCGCGCATGAACTTCTTCCGCGGCGAGGTCGAGAACACCCTGCTGTACGCGCGCGAAGCCGGCATCGACCCGTTCTCGCTCTACGGCTCTTACGCCGGCGCGATCGGCTGGCCGCAGTTCATGCCGGGGAGCATACGCAGGTACGCGGTCGACTTCGACGGCGATGGCCGCATCGACCTTCGCAATTCCCCTGTCGACGCCATCGGCAGCGTCGCCCGCTTCCTGCTCGAGCATGGCTGGAAGACCGGCGAGCCGACCGCGTTCCGGGCCGCCATCGACCAGGCGCAGCCGGTGCGCGCCTGGGAAATGTTCCTCGGCCAGGGGCTGGAAGCGAAGTTCCGGCTCGACGAACTGCAGGCCGCCGGCGTGCAGTCTTCGGACGCACCGACGGACAAGCTGTATGGACTGGTCGATCTGCAGAACGGCGAAGAGCCCACCGAGTACTGGCTCGGCACCGACAACTTCTTCGCCATCACCAAGTACAACCGCAGCTTCTTCTACGCGATGTCGGTGATCGATCTCGGGCACGAGGTGAGGCTGGCGCGGGGACGCTGAAGCGGGTGGACCGGGTGTCGGCTCGTGGATCGGCGCGGCAAGATCCTATGAAGCTGGTCTGATAGAACCGGCGGCCGCCGTTTCGATACACGGGCCATCGCCCGCCAATGAGAAATGCCCGCGGCTGCGGGCATTTTCGGGAAAGCGTAACGGGGTTACGCTGAATTACCAGGCGGCCTTGCCGGATGCATCCTTGATCTGGGATTTCCAGGCATCCTGGACCAGCTTGACGACCTGCGGCGGCATCGCGACGTAGTCCAGTTCGGCAGCCATGTTGCCGCCGTTCTTGTAGGACCAGTCGAAGAACTTCAGCACTTCCTTGGCCTTGGCCATGTCGGCCTGTTCCTTGTGCATCAGGATGAAGGAGGCGCCGGTGATCGGCCAGCTTTCCTTGCCGGCGGAGTCGGTCAGCACCACGGCGAAGCCCGGGGTCTTGGCCCAGTCGGCGCCGGCCGCGGCGGCCTTGAAGGT
>NZ_BPMK01000007.1 GCF_019656455.1 Noviherbaspirillum aridicola | reverse complement strand
TTCTTGACGTAGTCGGCGTGACCCGGGCAGTCAACGTGAGCGTAGTGACGGCCGGCGGTCTCGTACTCGACGTGCGCGGTGTTGATCGTGATGCCGCGTGCCTTCTCTTCCGGTGCCGCGTCGATCTCGTCGTACTTCTTCGCCTCGCCGCCGAACTTGGCCGACAGAACGGTTGCGATTGCAGCAGTCAGCGTGGTCTTGCCATGGTCAACGTGACCGATCGTGCCCACATTCACGTGCGGTTTGGTCCGCTCAAACTTGCCTTTTGCCATTTTCGACTCCTAACGATTTGATGAGAATGTCCAGGCACGTGCCCGACTGTCTTGCATTTGGATGAAACTAGAAAACTGGTGCCCTTGACGTGGATTGAACACGTGGCCTCTCCCTTACCAAGGGAGTGCTCTACCACTGAGCTACAAGGGCATCTGGTGTCCGCACTGAGAATGCGTCCAACCTGAAACTGGAGCGGGTGAAGGGAATCGAACCCTCGTCGTAAGCTTGGAAGGCTTCAGCTCTACCATTGAGCTACACCCGCAAGGACTTCTCTGCTTCAGCCGCGCACATCTTCCTGCTGGTGGAGGGGGCTGGATTCGAACCAGCGTACTCGTAAGAGGGCAGATTTACAGTCTGCTGCCATTAACCACTCGGCCACCCCTCCGCAGGGAACCGCAGACTATAGATTAATGACCCCGCCTTGTCAACAGCAAAAAGTGTTTGCAGGGTACTTTTTTGGTTCTGCGTGGTTTAAAAGCGTGTTTCACGGGCCGCCGCGAGGAAGTCGTCGAGGATGGGCGTGCAATCCAGCAGGTCGCCGCTGCCGGGCCGGTGAAATTCCGGGTGCCACTGCAGGCCCATGACGAACCGGGCCTTGCGGTAGCGGATGGCTTCGACGATGTTGTCCTTGCCGGAGACCGCTTCCACGACCAGGTCGCGGCCGAGGTCCTTGACCGCCTGGTGGTGGATCGAGTTCACCAGCGCCTCGGGTCGGGACGGGAACAGCCGGCTCAGGCTGGAGCCCAGGGGGAAGTGGATCAGGTGGTAATGACTGTCGTACAGGTCGTTGACGTGCTCGATCGCCGTCGGCACGTCTGAGGCGATGTCCTGGTAGAGGGTGCCGCCGAAAGCGACGTTGATCAGCTGACAACCCCGGCAGATGCCGAGCACGGGTTTACCGGCCTCGACGAACTCGTGCAGGAGCTCCAGCTCATAGACGTCGCGCGCGCGGTCGCCGCTCCATTCGGGGCGGGTGGCGTTCTCGGAATAGGTCTGGGGCGAGACGTCCGCACCGCCCTGCAGCACCAGTCCGTCCAGGTGCTTCGCGTAATCGCGCAGGCGGATATTGCTGGGATGGAGCATGCCGCTGGCATTGACGGTCGGGATCATGAAGACCAGCACGTCGCGGGACATCACCCACTGGGCGATCGACTCTTCGAGGTACTGCAGGGTCTTGCTGCGCAGGCCCTTGGCGCCGGGTTCGGGGTGGAAGATGCGGGCGGAGACACCGATCTTGAGGGTGCGCTGGGTAATGCGGCGCAGAACGCGGTCGGACAGCGCGCGCATGCGGGCCGAGACGATGCGGGTCGCGGTCGCCCATGGCGTCTCCTGGGTACGCGGCGTAAATCCATGGCCTGCATCGACGGTCGGAACGGCGGCGGACTTGATGAGGGAATCGTTTTCTTCGGACATGGCGCGTGAGACAGACTTTCCTGGCTGCAGGTTCAATCGACTAGGACGCCGAGGCTAGAATGGCGGGCCGACTTTCGAAATCGACAAGACAATGCTGAAAATCTATCACAATCCCCGCTGCTCAAAATCGCGCGCCGCGCTGGCGCTGGTGGAGGCATACGGGCGCCGGGAAGGGGTTCCCGTCGAAGTCATCGAGTACCTCAGGACGCCCCGTCGCCGCAGGAGCTGGCGGAATTGCAATCGCTGGTCGGGGGTGTGCGCAGGATGGTGCGCGACAACGAAGAAGGCTATGCGTCGCTGCGGCTCGGCGAGGCCGACGACAGCGTCCTGCTGGCGGCGCTGGCCAGCCACCCGGAGCTGCTGCAGCGGCCCATCGTCGTCTATCGGGGGCGGGCGGTGGTGGCGCGGCCGCCGGAACTACTGGAAACGTTTTTCGGCGCCTAAATCAGCCGGACCCGGGGCGAATGCCGTACTTCCTCAGGATGCCCTGGTAGAGGTCGTCGAGAAGGGACAGGCGCGGATTGCCGGGACTTAGCCGGCGCGCCGCGTCGATGTGGGCGCGGCACTGTTCGCCGAGTCTCGGCTCCCAGCCGCAGTTTTCCAGGTACTTGAGCACGGCGACGGCGGCGTTGAAAGCGACCTGCGGGTTGTCCGGCAGCTTGCGCGCGGCCGCCGACATGAGATCGACGGCGCCCTGGTAATCGCCCTGCCGTGCACGGTCCGCTCCGCCCGTCACGAGTTCCACCACCTGGCGGCGGCTTTCCCCGGCGACGGTCTGCGCCAGCTCGTCCCGCCCGGCCTGTTCGAACACGCTCATGGCACGCGCCATCGCGGCATCGTCGGCGGCATTGCTCATTACGTCGCGCATGATGTCGGCCGCATGCTCGTCCAGCGCATGCTGCAGGCAGTACCGGGCCAGCTCCCGCTTCATGTCGTCCGAAATGCCGTCTGTGGTGCGGCAGGCGGCCGCGGCGCCGTTCAGGTCTTCCACGGCCTGCTGCGCATTGCCGAGCCGGTCGCGCACCAGCGCGGAGGACAACGCCCGGCAGGCGCCCGTCTTGGGCAGATGGCCGAGCGAGCGCTCCATGTCGCGAATGATGGCCGAGGCTTGTTCGGTATCGCCCTTTTTCACGAGGGTGCGGACGAGGCGCACGTGATCCTCGGGGTCGCGGAATTCCGAGAATCTCGCCTTGGCCACCACCTTCTGGAAGGATTCCTCGGCAGTGGCGATGTCGCCGGTTTCGAGTGCGAGGTCGCCGAGCCTGCGCAGGCGCCGCACCGCGTGCGGCGAAACGGCGACGGCCGCGGCCAGCGTTTCCTTCGCCTGCTCCAGCTGCCCGGTCGCCTCGCGCGTGCGGGCGAGCCAGTCGTAGGCGTCCATGTACTTGCCGCTCTCTTCCACCAATGCGCTGAGGAGCATCTCGGCTTCCCCGAAGCGGTTCTGCATGAAGAGCGTCCGCGCCAGGCCAAGGCGTGCCCATGCCACTGCCCGGGTCTCGATCAGTTCGCGGTAGATGGCCTGGGCGGCGTCGGCTTCGCCGCGGATCACATGCAGTTCGGCGCGCAGGCGCATGAAGTCGATCGCGTACCGGCGGTGCTTATCCTCGCCCTGGCGGCACGTGCTGATCGCCTCTTCCAGGTTGCCTTGCTCCATGAGGTGATAGACGGGCAGAAAGGCGGCGCGCTTTTCGATTGCGCGCGCGATGCGGTCGGTGAGCGTGTCGGCGGTGAAGGGCTTGAGGATGTAGTCGTTGGGCGCGAGTTCGGCGGCGCTGACGACCTTTTCATACATCCGCTCGGCGGTGACGATGATGAAGACGGTCCACAAGGGAATCAGCTTGTTGTGGCGCAGGTCTTCCAGCAGCTGCTGCCCGTCCTGGCCGTCGCCGAGGTCGTATTCGCAGACGATCAGGTCGTACGAGCGGTTCTTGAGCGGCCGGATGGCCGCGCCGGCGCTGACGGCGTGGTCGATCCTGGCGATGCCGCAGAGGTTGAGCATGCCGTGCAGATTGGCGCGCATGCCGGAATGAGGCTCGATGATCAGCGCGGTCAAGCTTCGTAGAGAGGACATGTGCTGGAGGCGCGGGTCGTCACCGCCGATCCCTGGCGGCCGGGTGCTTCAGACTGCAACATACCATTGCCCGGAGGAAATGCAAGCGCGTTCAGGATTTGTCGGACTGGCGCATGCGCCAGGCGGCGAGGATCGCCAGAGCGCACAGGGCGGCCACCAGCATGAAGGTTTCGCCGAAGGCCTGCACGGGCGACCCTGCGGCCAGTCGCCATTCCAGCACGATGCCGACCACGCTGACGCCGATGGCGCCGCCGAGCTGGCGCATGAAGTTGATGATGCTCGAGCCCTGTGCCACCAGGTCGACGCCGAGGCCGCGCATGGCGCCGAGGCTCAGCGCGGGCAGCACAAAGCCGAGACCGACGCGCCCGAGGATGGCGATGCCCAGCAGGGCGAGGTAGCCGGTGCCCCGCGTGCCGAACGCCATCAGGGCGAAGGAGAGCGCCAGCAGGGCCAGGCCGGCGGAGACCAGCAGATAGGGCGCGACGCGGTCGGTCAGGCGGCCGGCGCCGACGATGGTGAAACCGAGCACGACGCCGGCGGGCAGCAGCACCACGCCTGCCTCCGACGGCGAATAGTGCAGCGCCATCTGCATGTAGACCGGGAACAGATAGGTGGAGCCGAACAGGCCGGCGCCGTAGATGAAGGCGACCATCGCCCCCATCGCAAACTGACGGTGCGAGAACAGTTGCATGTTCATCAGGCCGGCGGGGTTTCGCAGTTGCCAGAAGATGAAGGCCAGGGTGGCGAGGATGCCCGGCACGAGCAGCGCCGCGGCCTCGGCCCAGCCGTCGTGCAGGTGGACCAGTCCGTTGAGCAGGCAGGTGATGCCGATCGCGGCCAGCAGCAGTCCCACGCGGTCGAGCGGGCGGGCCTCACCCTGCATCGGCGAATTCACCGCGAGCAGCCGGCGCACCATGAACAGCACCAGCAGGCAGAACGGCACCACCACGAAGAAGATCGAGCGCCAGCCGAACAGCTCGACCAGAAAGCCGCCGACGCTGGGGCCGATCGCCGGCGCCAGCACCACGCCGAAGCCGAAGATGCCCATGGCCCTGCCCTGTTCGCCGCGGTCGAAGGCGCGCAGCACGACGATGGAAGGAATCGGCTGCAGCACGCCGGCGGCCAGCCCTTCGACCACGCGCATGGCGAGCAGCATCGGATAGTTGACGGAAAAGCCGCCGACCAGGCCGCCGAAGAGCAGCAGCAGGATGCTGCCGGTATAAGTGCGACGCAGTCCGAAGCGCAGCAGCAGCCAGGGCGTGGTCAGCATCGACAGCGTCATGGCCAGCATGAATCCGGCCGAGACCCACTGCGCGCGCTCCTGGCCGAGACTGAAATGCCGGCTCAGGTCGGGCACGGCGACGTTGACGATGGTGGAAGACAGGATGGAGGCCATGGTGCCGATCATCACGGTCAGCAGGACCAGCCATTTATGGCGCTCGCCGTAGCGGGCGCGAAGTTCTTCCAGGGTCGGATGCATGCGGCGCGGGGGAATGCGGCAAAGCCGGGGGCTCCAAGTTACCGCAGTTCCGTCCGGCGTGCGTTGTGGCGGCGTAAAGCTAGCCGTAGCCCGCGAGGCTGGCGAGTTCGGCCAGCAGGAAGAAGACGGCCGACCACAGCACCGCCGAGCCGAAGGGCAGGCACATCACCACGCCGCGCAGGCGGAAGCGGACATCGCCCGGCAGGCGGCCGACCCGCAGCCGGTCGAGGAAGGGCAGCAAGGGATAGAAGACGAGCAGCGCGAGGAAGATGGCGACCACCCAGCGGATCATGTTCGCCCCCGTGCGCTCAGCGCAGCAAGCGGCCGAGCGCCAGCACCAGCAGCGACAGCAGCAG
Organism: Noviherbaspirillum aridicola; assembly: GCF_019656455.1. GTDB lineage: Bacteria > Pseudomonadota > Gammaproteobacteria > Burkholderiales > Burkholderiaceae_D > Noviherbaspirillum > Noviherbaspirillum aridicola. The sequence goes on along the minus strand of NZ_BPMK01000007.1, from coordinate 246,116 downwards.
CGTGGAGGCGAACGGCAGGAAGATGGTGCGTCCGAACAGGGTGAAGCGCACGTCGCCCGGCAGGCGGCCGACGCCGAGCTTTTCCAGCCACGGCAGGGCGGCGGAGAAAAGCATCAGGGCGATGAAAATGGTGAGAATCCAGCGGAACATGCGCAAGCCTGCAGGTTTGTCGGCGGTGCCGGACGGCGGCCGCGAGCATCATCATAACCGGTGGCTGCGGTCGCCGCGCAACAGCGCGTCGGGCAGCTCGGCCCCGGTTCCGACCGCCAGCACCTTGAACAATTCCCCCATCTCGGCCGGCGAGATCAGTTTTTGCATCGCGTTGGCCTGCGGGAGATAGCGCATCGCGTCCTCGGGCGGCGTGCGCAGCAGCAGGTCGCCGATGCCGGCGCCGAGCAGAAAGGCCGCCTGACTGGTGTAGCCGAGCAGATCGAGTCCGCCGCCGCTGGCCGCCAGCGCCATCGTGGTGAAATCGACATGAGCGGTCACGTCCTGCAGGCCGGGCAGATAGAAGGGGTCGGGATGGGCGTGGTGGCGGTAATGACACATCAGCGTGCCCTGGCGGCGCTGCGGATGGTAGTACTCGTGCGCGGGGAAACCGTAGTCGATCAGCAGCGCGACGCCGCCCTTGCCGTCGCGCGCGCGTCCCGCCGTCAGCATGGCGGCCAGCGAACGCATGAAGCCGGCGGCCACCGGATGCACCTCGGTCAGGTAACCCGGCGCCAGACCGTGCTGGTCCGGAATCTGCGCGGCCAGGGCCGGGTCGCAGGGCCGGTCCTCGAAGACGAAGCCCTGGCCGCCGAGCGCAACCCCGCGCTCGGCCCAGCCGTCGGCGGTGCGGACCACCAGGCTGACCGGCATTGCGTCCAGCACTTCGTTGCCCAGCACGACGCCGGAAAACGCTTCCGGCATGCGGTCGAGCCAGCGCACCTCCGGGAAGTCCCGCAGCGTTTGCTCCTGCCGCGCCCGCAGCTCGCCGGACAGCTCGACGATCGCATAGCTGTCGACGGCGACGCCCGCCGCGCGCAGTTCGGTAAGGATGTCGTGAGCGAGCCGGCCGGTGCCGGCGCCGAATTCCAGGATGCGCGGCCCGGTCCGGGCGAACAGATCGGCGGCAAGCCGGGCGAGCGTGGCGCCAAAAAGCGGCGTGATCTCGGGGGCGGTTGTAAAATCACCGTCTTTGCCGAGTTTTGCCGCCCCGCCACTGTAGTAGCCGAGCCCGGGCGCGTACAGCACTTGTTCCATGTATTGCGCGAAGCTGATCCAGCCGCCGCCCTGCCTGATGTGCCGGGCAATGAGGGCTTGCAGGGAATGCGAGGCGGCAAGCGCCTCCGGCGAGGGTTCGGGCAGTTGCAGTTGCATGTTCAATATCGTCGAAAGCGGCCGGCGGCAGGCATTGTACGCCGCCTGACAGACCATCCGGATAAACCATGACCAAGCAGGCAGGAAAAGTTGCACTCGTGACCGGCGCCGCCAGGCGCATCGGGCGCGCGATCGCGCTCGCGCTGGCGCGGCGGGGCTGGGATGTGGCGGTCCACTACGGGCGTTCGGCGGAGGAGGCGGCGGCGACGGTGAAAGAGATCGAGGCCCTCGGCCGGCGCGCACAGGCATTCGGCTGCGACCTCGCGGACGAAGCGCAGGCCAGATCCCTGCTGGCGGAAGTAAAGGCCGCGCTCGGCCCGGTCGGGTGCGTGGTCAACAATGCATCGCTGTTCGAGCAGGACGATGCCGGCAGTTTTTCCGTCGCCTCGCTCGATCGCCACATGCATGCCAACCTCGCGGCGCCCATCCTGCTGGCCCAGGCGCTGCACGCCGCCACCCCGGACGATGCGCGGGCGGTGGCGATCAACCTGCTCGACCAGAAACTGTTCAACCTGAATCCCGATTACCTGTCGTACACGCTGTCCAAGTCGGCGCTGCAGACCGCCACCGTGATGCTGGCCCAGGCCCTGGCGCCGAAGCTGCGCGTGGTCGGCGTCGCTCCCGGCATCACCCTGGTGTCCGGCGACCAGACCGAGGAAGGCTTCGCCAAGGCGCATCGGCTCACGCCGCTCGGACGCTCGAGCACACCGGAGGACGTGGCCGACGCGGTCTGCTTCCTCGCCGAGGCGCCGGCCATCACCGGCACCACCCTGCTGGTCGACGGCGGCCAGCACCTGATTCCCCTGCAACGGGACGTGATGTTCCTTGCCAAATAAACCCGAGAAATCATGCTTTCTGCACTCTCCCATCCCAGCCTCGCCGATTGCCGGCGCCTGTTCCTCCGCAACTACGAGGTGATGATCAACATCGGCGTCCATGAATTCGAAAAGAAAGGCGAGCAGCGCGTGCTGGTCAATGTCGATCTCTTCATTCCGCTGGCCGACTCGACGCCGCAACACGATCACCTGAACGAGGTGGTCGACTACGACTTCATGCGCGACACCATCGCCAGGAGGATGGCGGAAGGCCACATCCATCTGCAGGAAACCCTGTGCGACGACGTGGCGCGCGCCATGCTTGCGCATCCGAAGGTGCGCGCAGTGCGGGTGTCGACCGAAAAGCCCGATGTCTATCCCGACTGCGACAGCGTCGGCGTCGAAGTCTTCCGGGTCAAGTCATGAGCGAGGAAAAACTGATGGAACAGGCCATCCGGCAGGACGCCCCGGGCGCAAAGCAGGCCGAGAAGATCGCCTATGAAAACAACAAGCTCCACAAGCGGCTGTGCCGCCTCGTGGGCCAGGCGATCGGCGACTTCAACATGATCGAGGACGGCGACCGCGTGATGGTCTGCCTCTCCGGCGGCAAGGACAGCTACGGCCTGCTCGACATCCTGCTGACCCTGCGCGAGCGCGCTCCGATCCACTTCGACATCGTGGCCGTCAATCTCGACCAGAAGCAGCCGGGCTTTCCGGCCGACGTGCTGCCCGACTACCTGACGAAGATCGGCGTGCCCTTCCATATCGAGAACCAGGACACCTACAGCATCGTCAAGCGCGTGATCCCGGAAGGGAAAACCACCTGCTCGCTGTGCTCCCGGCTGCGCCGCGGCATCCTGTACCGGGTCGCCGATGAGCTGGGCGCGACCAAGATCGCGCTCGGCCATCACCGCGACGACATCATGGAGACCTTCTTCCTCAACATGTTCTTCGGCGCCAAGCTCAAGGGCATGCCGCCCAAGCTGCAGTCGGACGACGGCAAGCACATCGTGATCCGCCCGCTGGCCTATGTGAAGGAAGCGGACATGGAGCGCTTTGCGCAGGTGCGCCAGTTCCCCATCATTCCCTGCAACCTGTGCGGCAGCCAGGAGAACCTGCAGCGCAAGCAGATCAAGGCCATGCTGCGCGAATGGGAAAAGAAGCATCCCGGCCGCGTGGAGAACATCTTCGCGTCGCTGTCGACGGTGGCGCCCTCGCATCTGATGGATGCGAAGCTGTTCGACTTCGCCGGACTCAAGGCCACCGGGGTCGCATCGCCGGAGGGCGACATCGCCTTCGACGAAGAGCCGTGCGCGCCGCCGTCGGCGGGCGTGATCCGGTTCGCCGGCCTGGACGACTGACCGCGCTTACCTGGCCGCCAGGGCGCGGCTGTCGTCTATCCACTTCTGCAGCCGCTGCGACGCGTGTTCGCGCTGCTGCGGGGTGGCGATGTTGATGATGGTGGCGATCATCTCGGCCATGCCCTGGCGGGTACCGTCGAAGAACTGCCGGTGCTCGGCATAGGTGAAGTTGTCGAAGCTGGCCTGCGCATAGTCGCGCAGCATCGCCTGCGCGGCCTCTCTTGAGGGCTGCTCCGCGCGCAGCTTTTTCAGCATCTTCAGCATTTCCTGCTGCCGGCGCTGCCGTTCGGCGAGCCAGATCTCGTTGTCGAGCGGCCGGGCGTCGGATGCGGCCCGTATCCTTGCCTCCTGCTCGTCGCTGAAATTGCCGAACCAGTACTCGGCCTGCTTCATTACCTTCTTGAAACGCAGCCGTTGACGGTCCTCAACGCTGCCCCGGAGGTACTCTTTACGATAGCTGTCGTTATTGGAGGCGAACTTTCGCTCGAGGTGCGCGATCTGTTCCGGCTCGAGCGACAGCGCGAGTTCGGTCAGGTGCGGCAGCGCCCGTTCGATCGCGACGTCGGCCCGCTTCCTGATCTGCGCGTACTCCGCCAGCACCTCGTCGGCGCTGGCCTGGCTCGCGAGCTTCTGCTGCACGCCGGCGAGCAGCCGGGCGTAGTCGGGGAGCTGGGTCTTTCGGTGCCACGCCAGCAGCTGATCGATGTCGCGCTTGACCCAGGGCTTCTGCGCGTCGGTGAAATCCACGTAGCCGTCGAGCCACCAGTAGAGGAAGGTGTCGCCGTTGGCATAGCCGAAACGCAGCGCGCTGCAGCCGGCGAGCAGGCCCAGCAGCAGCAGCAGGCAGAGCCGGGCCAGGTGGCCGCGAAAGACGGGCGTGTTAAGATTTTGCATTACTTCAACTGGTGTCCTATGAACGTTGTCATTCTCGCCGCCGGCATGGGCAAACGCATGCAGTCCGCCCTGCCGAAGGTGCTTCATCCCCTCGCCGGCAAACCGCTGCTCTCTCATGTCGTCGATACCGCCCGTGCCCTGTCCCCCTCGACCCTGTGCGTGATCTACGGCCACGGCGGCGAAACCGTGCCGGAGGCGATGCGCGCCGATGACCTGGTATTCGCCAGGCAGGAACCGCAGCTCGGTACCGGGCATGCGGTCATGCAGGCGCTGCCGCATCTGCGCGACGATGTGCCGACCCTGGTGCTGTACGGCGATGTCCCTCTGACAAGCGGGCAGTCGCTCCGGCAACTGTTGGACAGTGCCGGCGGAAATAAGTTGGCGATACTCACCGTTGAGCTCGAGGACCCGACCGGCTATGGCCGCATCCTGCGGCGCGACGGACGCATCGTCGGCATCGTCGAGCAGAAGGACGCGGATGAGCAGCAGCGCGCGATCCGCGAGGTCAACACCGGCATCATGGTGGCGCCCACCCCGCAGCTGCGCAAGTGGCTGGCCGGCCTGTCCAACGACAACGCGCAGAAGGAATACTATCTGACCGACATCGTCGCCTGCGCGGTGGCCGATGACGTGCCGGTGGTCGCCGCGCAGCCGGCGGCCGTCTGGGAAACCCTGGGCGTCAACAGCAAGGTGCAGCTGGCGGAGCTGGAGCGCATCCATCAGCGCAATATCGCGGTGCGACTGCTGGAACAGGGCGTGACCCTGGCCGACCCCGCGCGTATCGATGTGCGCGGCTCGCTCAGCGCCGGCCGCGATGTCAGCATCGACGTCAACTGCGTATTCGAGGGCACGGTGGAACTGGGCGACGGCGCCAGCATCGGCGCGCACTGCGTGATCCGCAATGCGAGGATCGCAGCCGGCGCGAAGATACAGCCGTTCTGCCATATCGAGGATGCCGTCGTCGGCCCGCAATCGGTGATCGGTCCCTATGCGCGCCTGCGTCCCGGCACCGAACTCGGCGAGGATGTCCACATCGGCAACTTCGTCGAAGTCAAGAACAGCAAGGTCGACGCGCACAGCAAGGCCAACCACCTCGCCTATGTGGGGGACGCCGACGTCGGCTCGCGCGTGAATATCGGCGCCGGCACCATCACCTGCAACTACGACGGCGCCAACAAATTCCGCACCGTCATCGAGGACGACGCCTTCATCGGCAGCGATACCCAGCTGGTGGCCCCGGTACGGGTCGGCAAGGGCGCCACGCTCGGCGCCGGCACCACCCTGACCAAGGACGCGCCGGAGGGCAAGCTGACCGTCTCGCGCGCGCGCCAGACCACGATCGAGGGCTGGACGCGGCCCGTCAAGCAAAAGAAGTCCTAGACCGCCACCCGGGTTTCGAACTTGCTGCGATGGACGGAAAAGAATGTGCGCACATTGCGCACATTCGCATGCGCGGCAAACACCCGGTGCGCGAACGCGTGATAGGCCGGCATGTCGGCCACCTGCACCACCAGCACGAAATCCGGACCCGGCGACACGCGGTAGCACTGCAGTACCGCCGCCTCGCCGGCGACCAGCGCCTCGAACTCCGTCAGCCTTTCCGCTCCCTGATGGTCGAGCGTGATTTCGACGATCGCGGTCAGCGAAGGCCCGATCTTTTCCGCGGCCAGGATGGCCACCCGCCGCGTGATGACGCCGGTCTCGGTCAGCCGCTTGACGCGGCGCAGGCAGGTGGGCGGCGAGGCATGGACGGCGGCGGCGAGGTCGTTGTTGGTCAGCGACGCATCCTGCTGCAAGGCCTGCAGAATTCTTCGATCCAGATCATCCAAAAGCAACGCCTCTTCGGTCAAAACGAATTCTCCGTAAAGTTTCACCTCATTTTCTGAAATTATATTGCATTGAGCAGGAGACGTGAAATCATCCGTCACTTCTCATGAAATTTCGCAAGCTTCTTTCATTTCCTCTCTTCTAGCATTGGGGCATCTTCATCCGGTTCCAGGGAGAACTCCATGTGTGGCATCGTCGGCGCGGTCGCGCAACGCAATATCACCCCCATCCTGCTGCAGGGCCTGAAACGGCTCGAATACCGCGGCTATGACTCCTGCGGCGTGGCGCTGCATGTCGACGGCGCCCTCACCCGCTCGCGCAGCACCTCGCGCGTGGCCGACCTGGAAAGCCAGGTGGAGAAAGCCGGCCTGTCCGGTTTTACCGGCATCGCGCATACCCGCTGGGCGACGCACGGCGCGCCGGCGTCGCACAACGCCCATCCGCATTTTTCGCGCGAGCGCATCGCGCTGGTCCACAACGGCATCATCGAAAACCATGACGAGCTGCGCGCCGAACTGAGCGCCGCCGGCTATGTATTCGAAAGCCAGACCGATACCGAGGTCATCGCCCACCTGGTCGACAGCATGTACACCGGCGACCTGTTCGAGACGGTGCAGCAGGCGGTCAAGCGCCTGCACGGCGCATACGCGATCGCGGTGTTCTGCCGCGACGAGCCGCACCGGGTGGTGGGCGCGCGCCAGGGCTCGCCGCTGATCGTCGGCGTCGGCAAGGGCGAGAACTTCCTCGCCTCGGACGCGATGGCGCTGGCCGGCACCACCGACCAGATCATCTATCTGGAGGAAGGCGACGTGGTCGACCTGCAGCTGCAGCGCTACTGGATCGTCGACGGCAGCGGCCGCCCCGCCGAGCGCGAAGTCCGTACCGTGCATGCCCACACCGGTGCCGCCGAACTCGGACCCTACCGCCACTACATGCAGAAGGAAATCTTCGAGCAGCCGCGCGCGATCGCCGACACGCTCGAGGGCGTGACCGCCGTGATGCCCGAGCTGTTCGGCGACAAGGCCTACAACATCTTCAAGAAGATCGACTCGGTACTGATCCTCGCCTGCGGCACCAGCTTCTATGCGGGCGTCACCGCCAAGTACTGGATCGAGGCGATCGCGAAGATTCCGGTCAACGTGGAGATCGCCAGCGAATACCGCTATCGCGAGAGCGTGCCGAATCCGAATGCGCTGGTGGTGACGATCTCGCAGAGCGGCGAGACCGCCGACACCCTGGCCGCGCTCAAGCACGCGCGTTCGCAGGACATGCTCAATACCCTCACGATCTGCAACGTCGCCACCAGCGCCATGGTGCGGGAGTGCAAACTTGCTTACATCACGCACGCGGGGGTGGAAGTCGGCGTCGCCTCGACCAAGGCCTTCACCACCCAGCTGACCGCGCTGTTCCTGCTGGCGCTGTCGCTGGCGCAGGTGCGCGGCCGCCTGAGCGAAGAAGAGGAAGCGGCGCACCTGAAGGCGATGCGCCACCTGCCGGCCGCGGTCACCGCCGTGCTGGCGCTGGAGCCGCAGATCATCGCCTGGGCAGAGGAATTCTCGCGCAAGGAAAACGCGCTCTTCCTCGGCCGCGGCATGCACTACCCGATCGCGCTGGAAGGCGCGCTCAAGCTCAAGGAAATTTCCTACATCCACGCGGAAGCCTATCCGGCGGGCGAACTCAAGCACGGCCCGCTGGCGCTGGTGACGCAGGAAATGCCGGTGGTGACGGTGGCCCCGAACGACGCGCTGATCGAGAAGCTGAAGTCGAACATGCAGGAAGTGCGCGCCCGCGGCGGCCAGTTGTATGTGTTTGCCGATGCCGATTCCCGCATCTCGTCGAGCGAGGGCGTGCACGTGATCCGCCTGCCGGAGCACTACGGCATGCTGTCGCCGATCCTGCACGTGGTGCCGCTGCAGATGCTGGCGTATCACACCGCGCTGGCACGCGGCACGGACGTGGACAAGCCGCGCAATCTGGCCAAGTCGGTGACGGTCGAGTGATTGCGGGCTGGCGGGGGCGCCCAGTGCGATGCGCGAACAGAAATGCTTCGCGCATCGCTTCGGCAGTGCTTCTTTGCCGGGGTCACGCCCCTCTCAAAGCCCCGTAGTTATTGGCGCGAAGCGGTTTTGCTTTGCGCACCTGGGCACTTCGCTTTGACACCGCCTAATACCCCCACCTCAATCGGTCCAAACCTTCACTTGGGGTCATTACTGCTGTTGTAGTTGGATTAGATGGCTTGTAGCGAGCTTATCCAGAGTGCGCAGGTGGAAGGGTAATCGTCACTGTGCCGCCACCGATTACTGCCATGCATTGAAGAAAGAATGCAAGTTGGAATCGGCCGCGGGAGATTTTCACCGCCAGGGATTGCGGCGATTCCTTCACTCCAAAATGAGCTAGGCGTATCGATAGTTCTTCTACGGATACGCCTCTTCGCACTAGTTCAGCTCTTAGCGTGCGACGGGCCTCAACGTGCCAATCCATGTGAAATCAATCATTGAGTAAGCGCAATCCTTGAGCCAGCGGTTAATGGTGTTATCGTTTTTGATAACGGCGCAAGGGAGATAAGAATGATGGTAACGCATATAGCAGTGCAAATACGTGTGCGCTCTAGCGCTACTCGGGCCCTTGCGCTGGCTTGGCATTTCTATACGGAGAATTTTGGACGCTGACTCCAGCGCAATCTTTCTTGCGCCATGGATAAAGCTCGACTAAAATCCGACGTCTTGCCGACGTAAGCCTTTGAATTTTAAGAGTTTTTAGCTACGGCAAAGTAAACAGCCAGTATATGTGCTTTTTAGGTGAAGGAGAAGGACGAACGTACCTAAAAGAAATATTTTGAAATAGAGCCGTAAACGAAAAAGAGGCAGGGTTGCCGCCCCGCCTCTTTTCCCGGTGCGCCTTGCGACACGCCGAAGTCAGAAGCGTAGTGTTGCATGAGGAGCGCCGGGCGTCAACTGCCGCCCGTATCCGTACGGTCGCGGTGCGGACCAACTCGCGCTTCGACAACATGCGTTTAACTCTTTTACAACTATTTGGCAGGCGACCTTCGACGTCCTCCTGCTACGCCCAGGAATCCCAACAACAGCAGACGGCGCGGCCCATACTACGCCTACTGCAACATGGCACAGCCAGAACGAAAGCTCCTGACCAACCTGCATCGGTTCGACTCGGAGCTACGGCGTACTCAGCCTGGGTGCCCCGTGAAAAGCCTCTGAAACCAGCTGGACCTGGCTCCCATAGCAGCTTAGGGGATGCACATGGCTGAACCCGACCTCGTCCTGAGGGGCACGGCCACGGACCGCATCAGCCACTCTCCGAGCGGCCTGACACTTCCCAGCCCTCATGGGTTGCCTCTCCAACAAGAGGCGCCATCCCCTGCATTTCTCGCTGGCCCGCAGTTTTCACCAGAAACTCACTCTGGCGAGAACCCCTTAATTGGCTATGTGCCGCCGGTCTTACCGGAGACTGAGTTGCGGGCTCGCCTGCGCAATCGTGCCGTCCCGCAATTTGAAAACACTGACTGCTTGACACCGGAACAGAAAGTAGCAGCCCTTGCTTGCTTGCCGATGACCTATCGGGCCAATACTGAAGGAGCCCGATTTGCTCAACGGGTCATTGCACAAGTTCGGGCTTCCTTAGCGTTGCGCAATCCGGAGAACCCTCGCTACGCCCGTTTTTACTACGGACAGGCCGACGTTATGCACGGGGGCCGGCTCAAGCCGATGCCTGACTACTTGGGAGGGCTAAGCGGACCGGGCGTTATCCTGGCTGGACCGTCCGGGTCTGGCAAGTCAGCCCTGCTTCATCGACTCCGGTTCCTTGTCGGCCTGCAGCCCGTGCGCTTGCATGGAAAAGGTATAGCTCCAGCCGAGTTCATCTTCCTGCCAATGCTCACGCTACGGTGGCCTGATTGCGGAACGTTGGCGGGACTACTCGCCAACTTTAGAGACGCCTTGATTGCCGAACTAGGGTCCTCCCAAACAAGTGAAGCCGTGTTTGCGAACATGACCGGGCGTCGAGGCTCCAGCGTCGCGATTGCGACGTGCATCTTCCTGAACCTGGGCCTGCTGGTGGTTGACGGAATGTGCTTGCGGTCGCTACGTGGCGAGTTTCGAGAAATCCTGGACTTTCTCTCAACTCTCAAGAGGCACAGCGGAATTCCAACCATCCTTTCGTGTACCTATCCCGCTCTTCAGGTCATTACGCGCGGCGGCAGCACCCTAGCAAACTTCGGCTCAGGCGGGCATGAATCTTGGGACCTGGAGCCTCCCGGCACCAGTTGGGAAGCCTGCTGTAAGTCATTCTGGGGATTAGGTCTCCATGACCCGAGCATCCCGATTCCTGAGTACCTACCTGACCTGATGTGGTGTGTGTCGCGCGGGAACATGCGGATTCTCACGGAAGCGTTCAATGCGCTCCATCATGCGAATGTCTACGACCCCCGGCTCCCTATCACGGGAACTCGGTCAACCGTCACCGACATCTTGGATGTCAGGCTTCGCCGCTTCAAAGAGCCGCTTTCGGTCTTGGCATCGTTTCAAGAAAGTCTGGTAGTACCCAGAAAAGAGGACCTATACGCACACGGCGACTACCTACCATTCGAAGCCTTCAGCGACACCCCGGGTGCAGAGTTGGCGCGAATGTTTACCGCGCGCCTTCCAAGAGGAGCATGAGCCGTGAATAGAAGCCATCTCATGATACCGCCCTTTCCAAAAGACGAGACTTTGAACAGTCTTCTTGAGAGGACAGCGTCCTATTGTTTCGGAAGTTCGCTACAGCTCGAGTGCCTTCGCCTGCTAAACCGCACCGGCGCGTTTTTGGACACACTTCCTACGTCGATTTCCAGTGTGTGCCACGTCTTTTCATATGCGTTTGGGGACGAGGATTCCATCCTCAGTAAACACACTCTGTTCGATTTTTTTGCTTGTGGGCTTGCACCAGAGCGGGCAGCCGAGTTCCGGCGCCGCCTCATAAAAGAAACCCGCGGCCCCCTTCGTCCCGCTCGCTTGCCGCTATATTTCAACTCGTCTGAGCAGGAGTGTCTGCATTGCGTCGATTGCGATGACTTTAACCTGAAAAAACGCGGGTTTATCTTCGCGTACCGGCAACATTGCGCACCGTTCGTGCACGTATGCCCTTGGCACCGCACACCACTCTTCCCGGCGGAAGGGAAGTTCCGTTTATACGACCATCAATGTCGCTCCCGGCATCGAGGAAGCAAGCTGTTGGTTCATGAGTTTGCCGAGCGTTCGGCCGAGTGCATTGGCAACAACTGGCACTCATCGAAATATCATCGCCTCGACCTGCTTCGTCAACTCGCAGACCGGCGCTGGATTGATGAGCACGGCCGCTGTGCCCTATCCGGTCTACTTAAGGTATTTCACAAGAAGTTTGACGACGCCTTCGACGACGAGCGGCTTCGCTTACTCTGCTCGGCTACTCGCTATGCGGAAGCTGCGCTGCGCGCATTGCTCCGCACCGATAGGAATCTGCATCCCGTCTGGTGCGTTCTATTTAGATGGATTGCCGACGATACGGAGAACACTGTCCACAATAGCTCGCCTACAGCACGTAAGCGCGAGCGCGAGCGGCACTCACATTCAGAACTGAGTGAGCAGCTTGACGTACTACGCCAATCGACTTCGATACGGCAAGCAGCGGAATTGCTAGGAAAGAGTCCTTACACGCTTATCACAGTCGCCAGGCGACACGGTCTTCATGTAGGAAGGCGGCCTAAGCGCATTTTTGGGCCTGACAGAGAGCAGATTGCGCACTGCTTATGCAGCGGCATCCCGGCTGGCCAAGTCGCAGCAATGTGTCGTGTTTCCCTCTCGACGGTCTACCGCATTGCTGCTTCTAGCGGCGAAGTCCAGGCACTGTCAGCTGCAAAACGCTCGGAGCAAAGGCTGCAAACGGCAAGGAGCATTTGGTTGGATATGCTAAGGCGGCATCCGACTCTAACGGCAAAGGCCATGCGCAGTCAGTGTCCCGCTGAATGGACCTACCTCTATCGTCATGACAGGGAATGGCTAGCGAAACACTCTCCGCGCCGCCTCCAGCTCCCGAAGAGCCGTAAGACAGCGCAGCCCGAACAACTTCTTGTCCTAGCCGCCAAATCACTATCAGCAGCAGTCGAAAAGTGCGAGGCCGCAGAAAAGGCCCCGATTAGAGGTAGCGCGTACCGAATGCAAGCGCTAACCGGGCTGTCCGAGTACGCGTTGCTCCATTTTCAGTCGAGGCGGGAAGACCGTGAACGCATATTCCCGGAATCACACGTCGCGTTTGTTCGGCGCCGCGTAACGTGGCTGCGCGCCATGACGATACATGAAACTCCTATGCCAATGTGGCGCTTTGCCAAACGGGCTGGAGTACGCCTTTCTTCACTTACGTCGATAACGAGCGACGAACAGCATCACGCAGTTGCAGGAGCAATAGAAGCACCATGGAAGCAGTATCACCCGCAGTCGGATTTTTTCTCGCAAAACCTCGAATTCTAGTAGGAGAAAGCATCACCGGTTACACCGCTCGCCTCACAGCTTTTGCAACGCGTGGAGGTAATAGGATGACGATGGAACTTATGGATAAGCCTGGGCATCGGGCCGGCTGGGTACTTCCGTCGGGATTGGAAAAGCTCGCCTCGCTACTACATCCTGGCGTGCCGCCGGCCGAGACACTACTACGCGAGCACACTCTGTACCCCTTGTTTCGACCATTCTTGCCAGACTTTGCTGCAGCCTCTCTACGGACCCATTTCCTTGGCAGTTCGGTACGTGGCATCGCTGCCACTTGCGGTCTGCTCCCGTACGGAATCTCCGCTCGCTGGAACCGGGCTGTGTGTCTGGCCTGTCTTAATGAGGATGCCAAGTCAGGTCAGTTCCATTGGCGGACAAGCCATTTAGTGCCGGGCATCGCGATGTGTCCAATCCATTCCGAGCCGCTGTACACATACTGCACAACATGTGCGTCGGGATTTCGGGAATCGTTAAGCGCGTGGCTCCCAAGCACTCGGTGCGCGTGCGGCGGCAATTTAACCCCCGTGCATGTCCTTAGGACGGCCGAGGAGCGCACAGCCGAGTCTCGTATTGCCCAGATGGCAGGCCAGATACTTACTGACCCTTCCTTTGAAGTTCTAGGACATGACCAGATTCTATTAGCCGTCGCAAACCGTGCCAAAGAATTTGGGCACGGAGGGCCGCGTGGAGTTATGCGACTTCAAAAACTATTGGCTCAACGAATTGGACAAGACACCCTAGATGCTCATCAGATTTGCACCGGAAGACGAACTGCTTTCCGCGCCGCGGTCGCTGGACAACAGCTTTTCAGGAACCCTGTCCAAAATATCATTCTAATTTCTGGTCTGTTTGGCAGTCTTAATAACTTTATTGACGCAGCAAGAAATCCCAATCCGGCCAAATTGGAACCATCTCTGTACCGCGACGTGTCGGGAAAGGTGGTTAGAAGACGTTTGGGCAGGCCGGACTCGTATGCCAAATGGGACCGGATGAGCGCCATAGAACTCGCCGAGATGCGCACGCAGTCCCGGTGCCAAGCTCTGGAAGCCATACGAACCGGTACCACTCTCACCAGAAGCGTATTTGGACGTACGCCCGGCGCGTGCTCCGTGGCATACAAGTTTCTGCTCCGTTTTGACAGAGAGTGGCTGGATAAGGTTTTTCCGCCTAGGCCATTCACCTCTCGTGGGACCTCGCGCTTCGATACCGAGCGTGCACAGCTTGACCGTTCACTTGCGGCTCACGTGTACGCACGACGCGATACACTCTTGCACGCAGCCGCTCCCTTTCGGCTTACTAAGCGACGCCTGTTACAAGGCCACTCACTCACCAGTGCGAGGCGCGCGACGCTAGACATGCTCACAAATACGCAAAGAGCTCTCGACGAGTGCGTGGAATCAAGCCCGGCGTGGAGCATTCGAAGAGCCAGTTTGCTTCTTGAACACGCTTTCTCGCTCTCTCCCAATGCTCCGTTCGACAGAAATATCACGCCTGCGAACCTCAGCCCCACACAGCTTAAACGTCTTTATCGGAAGATTCAAAAATGGTGCGAAGGAAGAGCATCTACCTAGGTGACGAAGGAAGTCTGCCGTTCATCTCCTCGCCTGGTTCTAGAAAGCGTGAAGTGGCGCCGGTAGACACGGCGACTGGAGTTGAGGGTAGCCGTGGGTTTCGACTGCGGGAGCTTAAGGGCCGGCCGGTGCTGGAGTGGCCGGTACGCGTACCAGAGCGAGACCCGAGAGGCATAACTACCGGGAAGGATTTCGAGTGTTGGAAGAAGGCGAGGGATGGGCGGACGGGTGTTTCGGGCAACTGGTACAGCGTCAAGACAGGCTGTATGCAGGTGTGCCACTCACTTCTGGAAGCAAGACTTCGTAGCTACTTCGACATGTGCCCATTCGTCGTCGAGTGTAGAACGCAGTATCCATCTTGGGACCGGGAGGAATACCAGCGGTACTACTCCGCCGGAAAGCGATTCCCGAAAAATAAAGTCATGACAATTGATTTCATGTTGACTCTCGCGATACCAGGGTTGCCTTACCTGACGTACCACGGTGTCTCAGCGAAGCCACGAGCATTGATTTCCGGCGGCGCCGTCGTGGCCCGCCACGAACGCGAAGCAAGTGCCATATGGGTCTGGGGAGGTACCCACGAAATAATGGATGAATTTACCGTCCCCGACATTGAGCACGAGAACTATCTTCTGCTGAAGAGCTGGCTCCTGTGGACTGACATCCAATCCCGAATGGAACACGCTCATGCTCTTGCCCAAGCAATCAAGAGAAGCAACGCACGAGGACCATTGGACCGCACGCTGCCGATGATTGGTAAAAGACTTGGGTTCGACCGAGACGACTCCTATCGGCTCCTTGCGGTAGCTGTATTCCTGGGATACCTGTGGCTTGACCACCGCTTTCCTTTGCGCATATCCGAACCACTTTGTCTCCTTCAATAGTCCATCGTTCACGAGTACGCTACCATGACCAATCCTCTACAGCCTACGAACGGTGCCGCCCTCGAGAGCGAGAGCAATCCTGTTCTCGGCTTTCGCCGAATGGCTCTTCTTGAACGTGTTGGCCGTGGCAGACATAAGACGTATTGGAGACATATCCTTTCTGACGGACGGTTCATGTATGTCCTTCGCGTCGGGGGTCGCCCCCCCAAGAATTCGCGCGCCCTAGAGCGCTGGGAGCTTCGTAAACATAAGGGTCTGTTTGGCAGTGTGATTCAGGAGATTGAGGACTTTGTGTGCCCGGACTGGATGCGCACCGAAGAACTAGACTCGGAGACGCGGATGGCGACCGCGCTCAAGTGGAACATGATTGCCTGGATAGTTGACGACGCAGGCGATGCTTTGGTGACTGATGCAACGGCTCGCGCGAAGTACATAAAGGAAGCGGCGAAAGTCGCCGGCGTCAAAGAGCCACGCATTCGCATGCTATTGACCCGTTACTACTACTACGGCGCGCACCCCAACGCGCTAATGTCACTTGACGGATTCAAGGGCGGCCCCGGAGTCTCGCGCTTAGGCATTACAACGAATAAGGTGGGCGCGCCGAACGCCAACGTCCTCTTGAACCCAAACACGAAGTTCAAGGGGAGAGGTATGTCCAAATATTACCTGAGGATTTGGAAGCAGGTGTTATGGGAACAATATGCGCTTGGCAATAAAAGTGTGTCGGAGGCATACGAGGTTTTGTTGCTGAGATTAGTAGCGAAGAATCGAAGCGATAGCGGCGAGATTGTTTCCTATCCTATATCGCCTGAAAAGCTACCCGAGCGGTCTCTCTTTCTACGGCATGGCAGGGAAATCATTAGCGAGTTCGAGATGAAGCGGGAGAAGCTTGGCGATTTGGATTGGAAGAACAGGTTCGCCGGCCAGCGAGGACACGCCGAAGACCTAACTCACGGCGTGATAGATATCTACGACTTCGACGGCATGGAGTTTAATATCGAGCTCCTCTATGGCCAGCCCGAGAACAAACTCAAGCACGTAGGAAAACCGAACGTTCTTCTAGCTGTGGACCGAGCAAGTCGTGCTGTAGTCGGTTGGTATGCATGGCTCGGCAAAGAAAACGGGTTCGCTTACAAACATTGCCTATTCAATGCATTTACACCAAAGGAAACTAGGCTAATGCGTTACGGAGTTCCGGAACTAGGCGGCTTTGTGTATGGGGTGTGTGAGCAGGCTTTTTTCGACCGCGGCCCTGGCATCTCCTTGAAGGTAACGCAAGCAGTCACCGAAAGAATCCGCGTCGATGGCCTGCTAACGCGACCGAGGGAGGCAAAGGGTAAATCTGTCGTTGAGAACGTTAACGGCATCTTCGAAGGCAGGCTCTCTGAACTTCAGGGTGGATATAAGAGAACCAAGTCCATTCGAGACCAGGACAAGCACAGGGCGGCTGAAGCACTGGCGAAAATCGAGTATGACGTCTTCATGCGGCTATTACTGTGCGCAATCAGTGACTACAACCTTTACACAAATGTAAGCCACCTGCTTACCGGCGACATGTTAAGGGGAGGCATCCGCCCCAACCCCAAAGCTATATTCCTTTGGAATCGAAACCAAGACCGAGGAGATGCCACATATGAGTGGCCCCCGTCTCTGCTATATAAAAATCTTCTCGAGAGAGTCGAAGTTACCGTTACCAACGGTGTTGTGACAGTAGGGAAGGCCAAATATCGGTCAGACCTGCTCACTCGTCATTACGAGCAATGGAATAGTGGGCCGCACGACAAAACAGTAAGCCCGCCCGTCACCATTTACAAATTTGCGGAAACGGACGAGATTCTCGCCTGGGAACAACCAGACGGTTCAATTTCTCTCTTGGAGATGACGGAGCGAGGCAAGAGGCAGTATCAAGATTCGCCGCAGTGGTTGCACTCCTACATAAACAAGATGACAGTGGCTCTTGCGCGTGAGCAGAGGGTCGATAAGGCGAAGAACGGATTCTTGCCTGCCGCAAAGGAGAAGGCGATTCGAGACGCTGACGGCTATCCGTCCCCCCGAATTGTAAAGGGCGAAAAGCGGCTGAACAGGGCGAAGGCGAATTCCGAGATTGTGGCGGAGCAGTTCGCCTCAAAACTTGAAATTCTGGGGCAAATCGCGATTACACCACCTGCCGCTCCCCTCCCCGCCAAGGAACGGCAACTAATAGGTTACCGCAAACCGTCAGTACAAATTCATGCCGATGACGATGGGTGGTGAGCAAAGCGCCAGCGGACACGTTATGCCGCCGGCCGGGCGGATTGGCCTCAGCTTCACAGCAATTCACCATCACAATCCATCGCTTAGTGAACACGGTCACGTGGGCACAAAAGTGCCACCTGACCTGCATGCCGCCGATTACGCAAATGCCGAATTCTTTGTACTCTCCGTCCTACATCGACAGCAGAATCGCTCGAATCGCTTCCTGCACGGTGGCATCGCTAAGACCCATAGACGGCTTCGTGACGATTAGCTTATCCCGGCACCAGGCCGGCCAGTCAGCCTCTTCATCATCGAGGGCGAACCATTTTGCGGGGCGGCGTTGGCGGACATCTTGCGCGACTTGTACACCACGGGGGAGCGCGGCAAATTCAGTGTTCCTCATCCAACGGCTGTGAAACGTCGCGCCAATCACCCTCTCCTGCAAGGATGGGCTGAGGTGCATCTTCGCGCGGTTGAATGACATAACGCGGACCCACGAAGTTGACAGCACAATGGCCAAATCCGGATGCGGTGCTAACAACTCATCGAGAATTGGCATCCACTCGAAAAGGCTCCTTCCAGGGGTCTTGATATAGATGCCTCGGCCCCTTTTAAAGTACACCTCGTCGTCGTGCAGGACGCCATCGAAGTCCAGATAGAGTACCTTCTCCGCGCTGCGCAGCTGAGTCATACCGTCCCCCCTCCCCAGTAGCCCGCGGTGATAGGTGGCCGCTCCCATCTCCCGCTCCTTCGGCTTGTTGTTGCGGATACTGTACGCCCATACAGTATTAACGTCAAGCTGGGGAAGCTTATAAGCACCTGAGTTACTGAGAGTTTATTTGAGAGAAGCGGCCAAACGCGCTAAAAACTAGTCGCGTTATACGCAATTATCCTCAGCACGTATAACTATACCGACGGATGATAATTTCCAGCCGTCTACACATACCTCTCTTTGCCCGGGGGTAAATATGACGCGAGTGTTATATTTAGTTGACTGCGAACACTTTTATACCACCTGTGTTATCTCGGGCCGCACTGGGTTGCAATAGGCTGTTCCTTCGGCAGCTGCGCTACCCCAGCGGTAGCAATTGCGCAGTTCAAGGCGAAAAGCGCTGTGTAGCTATTAGCGCAGTCGCGCCGCACTCCTTCGGCAAAACAGAAGTTTTTTTGAGGAAAGAACTATCCCGGCTTTATAAGCTAGAGGTTCACTTACTCTCGCAAGACTGCCTTGCAGAAGTCTTCGACAGGGCTGCAAGCACACCGCATCCGGCCGAAACGCCTGGAACCGCGCAGCGGCTTCGCAGACGCCGCAGCTCCTCTTGTAGCTGGGCCAACGCCTGCATCTGCTTTTCAACCTCATCAAGATGCTTGTCGAGGCATGTATTTACGTCAGTGCAGTCAATGGATGGGTTGTCGTGGATTTCAACAAGCCGCCGGATTTCGGGCAGCGTCAGCCCAAGTGAGCGGCAGTTTCTGATGAACAAAAGCCGTTCAAGGTCTTGCTTGCTGTACATGCGATAGTTCGAGTCCGACCGAGCGGCGGCTCCGAGTAATCCTTTCCGCTCATAGAACCTAATAGTCACTGTCTGACATTCTGCCGCCTTCGCCAGCTCTCCGATTTTCATGCCCCCTCCATTGACCTTGTACCTAGTATAAGGTTTACCCTTTGGGGATGTCCTGATTTGATGGAGTCAAAATGCCTACCTCGTCCGGTTCCTCCTTGCGCAAGACCACGTTCTCAATACCCAAAATGGACTGCCCATCCGAGGAGAACCTGATTCGGATGGCGCTAAGTGGTCGCGATGACATAGAAAACCTGTCCTTCGACCTGGCGCGGCGAGAACTCCAGGCTATTCATCGAGGGGACCCGAACGAGGTCCTCAGACGGCTGGAGGGGCTGAAGCTCGGGGCAACGCTCCGCGACTCAAGCGAGCTGTCGGTCAGCGGGGGCACTATGCGCCGTGAAAGTACCTTTGCCGTGCCCAAGATGGACTGCGCGTCCGAAGAGAACCTCATCAGGATGGCTCTCAGTGAAGTTCCGAGCGTGACCTCGCTCCGATTTGACCTTGCGAAAAGGGAATTGAAAGCAACCCACGAAGGCGAACCAGGTCAGATATTGGAGCGCTTGCAACCGTTGAAGTTGGGGGCCGAGCTTCTCGATACACAAGAAAGCACCTCCCGTACAGACGAAGCCGCGCTACAACGGAGCACATTTTCGGTACCCAAGATGGACTGCCCATCTGAGGAAAATATGATTCGGATGGCGCTACAAGGACTCCCTGACCTGCGGTCTTTGTCGTTCGACTTGTCCAAGCGAGAGCTGGCAGCAGTTCACGGCGGTGACGCAAAAGCGCTTCTTGAGCGACTCGCCCCCCTGGACCTCGGAGCAACCCTCCGCGAATCCGTCCCGACTTCCTCTCGACAGGCTAGGGCAGCCGGGGATGATGCCGAGGACGCTGCGGAAGCCAAGACGTTACGGACGCTCCTGGCGATAAACGGCGTGATGTTCGTCTTCGAGCTGGCGCTC
This sequence comes from Noviherbaspirillum aridicola, assembly GCF_019656455.1. Classification (GTDB taxonomy): domain Bacteria; phylum Pseudomonadota; class Gammaproteobacteria; order Burkholderiales; family Burkholderiaceae_D; genus Noviherbaspirillum; species Noviherbaspirillum aridicola. The sequence goes on along the minus strand of NZ_BPMK01000007.1, from coordinate 226,128 downwards.
GGTTTGTTCGCACAATCGACTGGCCTGATTGCCGACTCTCTCGACATGTTCGCTGACGCGGCGGTCTATGGACTTGCTCTTTATGCTGTGGGCAGAGCCGCGAGCATGAAGACACGGGCCGCCCACTTGGCCGGCTGGCTGCAGTTACTGCTTGCGCTCGGGGCACTGTTCGAAGTCGGACGCCGCTTTGTCTTTGGAAGCGAGCCGGAGTCCGGACTAATGATGGGTGTCGGCTTGATTGCCCTGTTGGCAAACGTGACCTGCCTCGTGCTTATTTCGAAGAAGCGTGACCGCGGTGCACACATGACGGCGAGCTATATCTTCTCCGCCAATGACGTTATTGCGAACATGGGCGTCATTGCTGCCGGCGTTTTGGTCGCGTGGACAAACTCTCCCTACCCGGACCTTGTCATAGGCACAGTCATCGGCGTCATCGTGCTCAACGGCGCTCGCCGCATTCTGCAGCTGAGGTAAGCGCGTGAAGTTACAAATCTGGCTTGGTACGCTTAAAGCTGTGTTCGTCGCGGTGTCCGTATTTTTGGCAGACATCGTGACAAAAGCGGCGGTTCTCCAGTCTTTCGAGCTAAATCAGTCCGTAGCGGTCGCACCATTCCTCAATCTGGGGTTCTGGCTGAACCCGGGAGCGGCATTCAGCTTTCTAAGCGACGCTGGAGGCTGGCAGCGGTACTTTTTCACAGCCGTTGCCGTAGTCGCCATCGCTTGGCTAAGCTACTCGATATTCTTCAGTTCAACAATCTCCGCCCTTACGCGGGTAGCCTTTGCGCTTATTGCTGGTGGCGCGGCCGGAAATCTGTACGACCGGCTGGTGCACGGCGCGGTGGTCGATTGGATAGACCTCCACGCGGGGGAATGGCACTGGCCCGCCTTCAACTTGGCTGACTGCGGGATTGTTATCGGCGCAGCCCTCGTTGTCCTCGCATCGCTACGACCGGAAAGCCCCACCCGGGAATGTAGTCGTCTATAGCGCACCAAAATTCCCAGTCAGTGTTGGTGCTGGCCTTCGCCCTTGTGGTCGTGCGACCTGGCACCAATCACGCAGAGCTCCCCCTCCAACTCCACGTCCACCGTCACGTGCTCGAAGGTCTGCTCGTTTAGGAGCTCTCGGACGCGAGCCTTCGCACCAATCATGTCCTCCCTGGTAGCATCCTTTTGCATGACCAGATGCGTGGTGAGGACGTGCACTTCGCCGTCTACAGTCCAGCTATGTGTGTGGTGCATTGACAAAACCTTTGGATGTTGCAGCACCACCCGCTCAAAAGCATCGACGTCAAAAGAGTCCGGAACCCTTTGAATAAATACATGGAAGACCTTCCGGAGATTGCGAACCACGTTGACCAAGACGAACAGCGAGATGCCGATAGAAAGTATCGGGTCGATTATGGGCAAGTCCCAAACCGTCATCACCGCAGCCCCGACCAGAACCGCGACCCATCCCAGTGTATCTTCCAGAAGGTGCCAGCTTACGACCTGTTCGGTGAGAGAAGTGCCACGTCTGACCCTGAGGACGGCCGCGCCGTTGAATACGAAGCCTACTATGGCTAGAACCATCATCCCCGGAGCATTGACCTCTTCTGGGGAGAACAGGCGGGAAACTGCATTCCAGAGCACGAATCCTAGGCCCACAATCAGGACCAAACCAGTAATCAGTCCGCCAAGGAGCGAGTAGCGCCGGTAGCCGTAGGTATTCTTTGCAGTTCTACCTCGCTGCGACAACCGGTCAAAGTACCACGCCAGGCCGAGCGACATCGAATCGCCGAGGTCGTGCACAGCATCACTCAGGATTGCGATGCTGTTCGTCCAAACCCCGCCAATTACCTCGATAATTGTAAAGGCGAGGTTGAGTAGGAAGGCCGTCTTCAGGTTGCCAGAGCTTCCATGAGCATGACCATGGGCGTGCCCGTGGTCGTGACCTCCGTGCGAATGACCCTTTCCCATATCGTTCTCATCGCTCCAATCAATTATTCCCATGGCCTCGCTGCCTCCACGCGTCAAGGCACGAGGAGGCGGCGACATGGCGCGCAGTGCGCTGTCGTTACTTCACAGTGAAACGAACGCTCTGCGCCGGTTTTCCCTGTAGGGAAACGACTGCGACGACTTTCGTTCCCTTATCGACCTTGAACGTACCCTTTGCCTCCAGCCTGTTCTCGCCCGCTGGTGCCAGGTTCACTTCAGTCTTTTCGCTACCATTGAGTAACGTCGCCTTGCCGGTCGCCCCAGTGGTACTGACCTTCTTCCCATGGTCGTCGACATAAATGGTGATACTGTCCGACTTGGCGACGAGCTCATATTGGGTGCCTTTAACTTCGGCGAGTACGCCACCGTATTGGGGATTCTCGCCAGCGTGGGCACCCTGTGCGAACGACGGCAAGGAGACCAGAAGGGATATCGATGCGAAGGCTGCTGCAAGTACGTTTTTCATGATTTTCCTTTCGATGTGGAACAGAACATGTGAACCGCGACGTGTTCCACACGCGCCGCGGCCATTTGCTAGAACGCCTCTTTGCCACTTTCCGAGACCAGTGCTTCTGTCGGTTTGCGGCCAAACATCCAGAACATCACCGGTGTCAAGAACGTATCGAGAATGGTCGAACTGATAAGCCCGGAGAAAATAACCACGGCGACTGGGTGCAGAACCTCAGTACCCGGCATCTCTGCTTCAAAAAGCAAGGGTGCCAATGCGAATGCCGCGACTAGTGCCGTCATTAGGACCGGCGTGAGTCGCTCGAGCGAACCACGAACAATCATCTTCTTGTCGAAACTTTCACCCTCGAACGCGCAGAGATTGATGTAGTGGCTGACTTTCAGGATGCCGTTACGGGTAGAGATGCCGGCCAACGTGATGAAGCCAATGAGCGCCGCAATCGACAACGGTTGTCCCGAGAGCCATAGCCCAATGACTGAACCTACGAGGGCCAGAGGGATGTTCGCCATAATCATCAGCGTTAGCGGAGTAGACCGGTATCGGGAATACAGCACCAGGAAGACCATAACCGCCGAGATGAGCGACAAGAGCGAAATCAGGCGACTTGCCTGCTCTTGTGCCTGGAACTGCCCGTCCATCGTCACGAAATAACCCTCTGGCATCTTCGTCTCGGCGATAACCTGACGGATGTCGGCGACGATGTCGGACAGCGGGCGTTCCTGGGCGTTGGCGGACAGGACAATGCGGCGGCGGCCATCATCCCGAGAAATCTGATTGGGGCCGTCCGATTCTTCGATTGTCGCCAACTTTTCCAGCGGTACGCGGCCGTTAGGCGTGTCGATGAGCAGTTGGCGAAGACCGTCTACCGACCTGGCCGTTTCCGGCAGACGCAGCATCAGGTTGAAACGCCGACTGCCTTCGATGACCTGGGTAACACGCTCGCCGTCGATAAGCGTCTGCAGCTCCGCCGTCAGCATAGAAGGCGCGATGCCGTACTGCTCGGCCCGGTCGTAGTCCACTCGTACCTTGATTTCCGGCGTCAGTACCTGCTTCTCCACCTCCAGGTCAGCTATTCCGGGAATGCGGGACAGAGCCGCGCGTAGCGACTCAGCTTGGCCGCGGAGCGTGTCCAGGTCGTCGCCAAAAATCTTGATGGCGATTTGTGCACGTACCCCGGAGAGCATGTGGTCGATACGGTGGGATATCGGCTGTCCGATGTTGACCGCGGCGGGTAGCGTGGAGAGGCGCTGGCGGATGTCGGCGTAAATCTCCTCCTTCGTCCGGTCTGACGGCTTCAGGTTCAGGTCCAGCTCAGAGACGTGGACACCTTCCGCGTGTTCGTCCAGCTCGGCTCGCCCTGAGCGTCGCCCGACATACGCAACCTCCGGCACTTGCTGCACCAGACGCTCGGCCTGACTAGCAAGACGGACCGATTCGGCAAGCGTAGTACCGGGATTCAGTCGCAAGCCGATAAGCACTGAGCCTTCGTTGAACGGCGGCAGGAAGGTGGTGGGGAAAAACGGGATGGTTGCCACTGCCAGCACAACCGCCACGCCGGCGGCTCCCAGGAGCACGCGTCCGTGTTCAAGAGCCCAACCTAAACCGTGCGAGTAGCGTTCCTTGAGCCAGCGCACCAGAGCCGGGTCACCATGGTCCAGCTGCTTCATCCGTGGCAGCAGGTAGTACGCCATGACCGGGGTCAACGTGACCGAGACCAGCATCGACGCCAGAATCGAGACGATATAGGCAATACCCAGCGGTACGAACAAGCGACCTTCCATGCCTGGCAGGACAAACAGCGGCACGAATACAAGGACGATGATGACGGTTGCGACCACAATTGCAGACCGCACCTCCAGAGTCGCTCGCGCTATCAGCTCCACTGGATTGAGCCGGTTTGCATGCCCGCGTTCCAGCTTCAACCGTCGCAGAACGTTCTCGACGCCGACAACCGCGTCATCCACTAGCTCGCCAATGGCAATGGCTAGGCCACCGAGCGTCATCGTGTTGATGGACAGCCCAAAGTACTTGAATACCAGCACCGTTATCAGTATCGAGACCGGTATTGCGGTCAACGAAATCAACGTCGTCCTGAAGTTACCCAGGAAGAAGTACAGAATGACGGCAACCAGGACCGCGGCCGTTATTAGCTTGCTCTGGAGGTTGCCAATGGACGACTCGATGAAGTTCGCTTGGCGGAAGGTGACCTGTGGCGCCTCCATCCCGGCTGGCAGGGTTTTCTTCATCTCCGCCAGCGCGTCCTCTATCTGGCGCGTCAGTTTGACCGTATCAGCATCCGGCTGCTTCTGCACGCCCAGGATGACAGCCGGGCTGCCGTTGTATCCGGCGTCGCCCCGCTTAATGGCGGGAGCGAAGGTAACGTCGGCAACCTGCTTCAAGAGGATGGACTGCCCCTCCCTTGCCGTTAGCGGCAACCGCTGCAGGTCCTCTAGTCTGGACGTGCGTCCAATATTGCGGATGAGGTACTCACGCGCGTTCAGTTCGAGGAAGCCGCCGCTAGTGTTCGCAGCAAATCCCTTTAACGCTGCCTCAACCTGTTCGACCGTGATACCGAGCGCGGACATCCGAGTGGTGTCGGGTTGGACCTGGTACTGCCGGACCTCTCCGCCAATTGGAATCACTTGAGCAATCCCGGGAATCGTCAGCAGACGCGGCCGGAGCACAAAATCTGCATACTCCCGAGTCGCCATAGGAGATATTTTCGCTGGGTCAATCGGGATTGCGATGAGCATGATTTCACCCATCACTGACGAGATTGGTCCCATTGAAGGCGTAATCCCCTCTGGCATTTGCTCCCGGACCAGATTCAGTCGCTCGGACACCATCTGGCGGGCCCGATATATGTCCATTCCCCAGTCAAACTGGACGTAGACAAACGACAGGCCGACGGATGACACAGAGCGAACCGCGGTCACGCCCGGCATACCGTTCATCGTCGTCTCGAGCGGGAACGTGATGAGCTGCTCGACCTCCTCAGGCGCCATGCCACCGGCTTCGGTCATCAGCGTGACTGTCGGCCGATTCAAGTCAGGGAATACATCGACAGGCATCCGCACAAGCGTAAGTGCACCGTAGACCATCAACACGACCGCCAAAGCCAGGACGAACAGGCGATTTTTCAGGCCTGCGCTAACAAGGTAATTGAACATCGATTACCTCACCTGGTTGACGAGTGGCGCACCCTGAACGACCACGCGCTCGCCGCCTTGCAGCCCGCTCGTCACCGTCACTGTATTTGCGTCCAAGGGCGCAAACCGGATTGGATGCTGCACAAACCTCTCAGCGCTTTCATGCACCCACACGATGTCCTGATTGCTCGGGTTCTTGACGATAGCGCTTGCTGGAACGGCGACGCCCGAGACTGTGGTTTTCGACTGGGTGATGACCTTCATCGGCTGACCGACGGTCAGGACAGGCAAAACGCCGTCCTTTACAGGGCGGGTGCGGAACTGAATTGGAACCGTCTGTTCCCGCAGTGTCCGGCCAGCGCCGACGAATTCGAGAGGTATAGATTCGCCCGAATTCGCCCGCGCCGTTGCCGTTGCGATGTTTGTTGCGAGAGTGGCGTCGTGTGCCACGGCTTCCACACGCAAGCGGCTGGGGTCGACAATCTCGAACAGGACTTCTCGCGCATCGACAACCTGCCCGGCGACGACGTTGGCTGCAGAAATGACCCCGGAAACCGGCGCGGTCAGCGCCTCCGTTGTCGACAGGCTCCCGCCGATAGCTGCCAGTCTCTCCTTTGCGCTCGCCACTTCCGCTTCGGCAGCCTCAATTTCCTTCTGCGGCACCGTGCCTTCCAGTTGCCTCAACCGCGCCACGCGCTTTTCCGCCAAAGCTCTTGTCGAACGGAGTTCCGCAGCCTGCGCAACCTGGTTTGCGCGCTCAAGCGCTCCAGTGGACGGACGCACGTAAGCTAGCACTTCACCCTTCCGAACCGTTTGCCCTAGGGAAGGCAGTCCCTTAGGACCGGGCTCTACTCGCCCCGCTACCATTGGCTGCACCTTACCGCCGGCGTTGGGGTCCATGACGACCCTTCCAACGAGTTCGAATGCTTGCGGTTGTTCTTTGCTTTCCGTGACGATGGTTCGTACTGCTAGCTGCCGTTGGGTGATTTTTGGAAGGAAGACGCTCCCGTCGGGAAGCCGCTTTGGACCGTTGGAGCTGGCCGCAGGCTCTGCGCCATGGTCGTGGTCGTGGCCGGGACCTGCAAAGGCACTTGCGGAAAAGGCAGCGGCAATCAGCCCCACCATGATAGTTTGGGATAGGTTTTTCATTATTTCAGTCCTCCTGCGCCGCGGGTCTTCTTCAGGCGACGAACGCCGAGTATCAGGAGCGCAAGCACAACCAAGGCAGCGGCTCCGATTCCAATTCGTTGATACAGTGGGCTTGAGGTGTTATCACCATGGGCATGGTCTTCTCCGGCATGACCATCAGGAATAACCAGATTCGCGGCAAGGATGTCGACATCGTCGCCTGCAGTGACAGTCAGCGTGACCGGGTATTCGCCAGGCTTCTCGAATGACTTGACGGCAAACTTGTAGTCGCCGCTATCCTCATGAAACTCGCCAACTGCCTTTGTCGACCCGCTTTCGAGCTCGACTTTGGCCTTCAGGACCGGGGCATTGTCGGCATACTGGTCAACGAACACCGATAGCTCGTGGCCCCCAAATACGCCTACAACTTCAAAGAGGTCTGAGTGCGCTTCAAACCGAGGAGACACGGAACCGGACGAAGCCACTGGCGCTTCGTCGCCGTGGTCATGTCCAGGACCTGCGATAGCTGTGCTGAATGAAAATGCCAACGCCACCAGTGGCATGGCGAAACGAGAGAAAGGTCGGTTCATGGGATGAGCCCTAGTGCTTGGTTGAGCTTAGAAATAGCGCGCCCGACCTCGAGTCGTGCACGGGTGAGTGCGAGTTCAGCCTCAAAACGGTCGTTTTCGCTGCGCAGCCGGGTCGGAAGGTCCAGTTCGCCTAGCTTGAATGCTTTGGCGTAGAGGCCTTGCGTCTCCGACGCTAGTCGGAAGCGCTCCTGTGCCAGAGCTTCTATAGCCGTTGCCTGTTCGAGCTCCGCCCTTGCCGCGTCGGACTCAGCCTGGATGCGTTCCTGCTCCAGCGACAAGGCGGCTTGCATCTCAATGAGTTCTGCATTCGCAGCGGTTACCCGAGGGGCATTGCGGGCGTGAGTAGCTAGCGGGATACGTACGGCAACACGAACCGATTTGTCGTACCCGTCCCCTGCAGTAGGGCGCTCGCGGACGAACCCCAGGGCGATTTCGGGCGGGTCCCGCCGCTCGGCACTTGCCTGAGCAAGGCGGGCTTGCCCTACTTGCACGGCCACGCTCGTGGCAGCAAGCAGCGGGTGAAGCGCAGGAGCTTGTCCGGCGTCGGACAGTGTCTCACCAGCCTCTGGAAGCTGTGCGAGGCCCGTCAGCACACTGAAAAGCCGCTGAGAGCGATTGGCACGGGCCTCCGCTTCGGCTGCCGTAGCTCTGGCAAGGCGCTCGGCTACTTGAGCCTGGTTCAGGTCGGCTCGGGCCAGGTCGCCTGCCTTGAATCGCCGTTCCACGTCTTCCAGAAGCACACCTGTTTCGCTGACCTTGCGCAGTGCTACATCCTTGTCGTTCTGGGCAAAGCGCGCTTGCCAGTACGCTTCCCGAACCTCGCCTGCAAGCTTCAGCCTCGCAGCGAGCGTTTTGGCGTCAAGTTGCGTCGTTTCTGCTGCAGCCAGACGCTGAGCTGCGTTACGCGTCCCTGGCATCCAGAGAGGTACCGCAATTTCAGCCTCAGTCTCCCGCTCGCCACGGTTTTGGTTCAATTGGTCCGTCCGTTGGGACAGACCTATGACGGGTGCGCCGGGAAACAATGCCGACGCGGCGCCCCGCTTTGCCGCCGCTTCATCTTGCCGGGCGTCAAGTGCCCGTGCTTCGGGTTGTCGAGACCACGCAGCCTCGACAGCTTCTTTAAGGGTCAGGGGGGCAGCATAGGCAGCGCTTGCGCTCCCGATAACGGCTGCCACCGCCAGTTTGGATAACAAACTAGAGGACGAACGAAATCGTCGCATTCAGATTCTCCTAAGTTAAAAGACCAGGGGAATCCGGCGGATACGTTTTATCTGCTAAGGACGGCTAAGCGTAGATTGATGTGGTCCGCCGGATTAGACGGCGGCGAACCATTTAGGCTTTTCGGGCCTGGAAGATGAAGCGGATATGAGCCGCGAAGTCGCATTGTCGGGTGGCCCTGCTATGGGACCCGCAGATGGAGTATTGAAGTTTGTAATGACCATACCACTGTACAAGCCGTGGCAGTCAAGGCAGTCAGTTGTCTTAAGACTCTTCGAGTCTTCGTCAGCATCCTGACCGATTCGGGCGTGGTGACGCTCGTGCTGATGCTCGTGATGGCCGAAATGCTTGGTCGTGACCTCAGTCTCGGGCTGACAATACGCCGCCACAACAGCCCAGGAGGACTGCAGCGGCATGACAAGCAGCAAGAGAATGAGGAAGAGCTTTTTCACGGCCGAAATCATAACATCTTGGAACCGTCTTGGTGTCAGTTAGGCGATTTGCTTACTCGATTAAGCGGCGAAGGCCGTCATCGATTGGTAGCCGCTTGAACATGCTGATGTTCGTACCACCCGTATTGCCGACTGGGACGACACCGACGGCTGAGCCGAGTGCACCGAGAACGATTCGTACCGCCTGGCCAACGACTTCCGATGTCGCGCGGCGTTTCAGGCCGATTTTCAACATCCACCAATGGGTCACCACATGCGGCATGACATGGCGTTGACCGAGGACGTGCGCGGTTTCCAGGCGCCCGAAGGATTGCCCCAACCGGCCCTTCCTGTACAAGTCGATGGCTACCGCCATTTCTGCGTCAAAAGCTGCTCTTAGCTCGCTTCTCATTCTAATTTCGCTCCCTAAATAACGTCACAGCCAGCGACGGGTCTTGCGGACGTATTCTTCGTATGTGGCGCCGTGCTGCTTCAAAAGAAAATCTTCTTCCAGTCTGACCTGAATCTGGATGAGGACGTCAGCGGCTATGGCTGCTGCCACTGTCACAACATTGGGGCGTAGCAGGACCAGGCCCAGCAAGCTCAGGCGCATGCCAAGAAATATCGGGTTCCGCGACCAGGCGAACAGGCCCGCCGTCACCAAGCTTGTCCGGTTCTTTTGGTCGATGCCTATCCGCCATGATTTCCCCATCTGGGCTTGTGCGATGACCGTCCATACCAGCGAGGCAATCAGGAGCGCCCAGCCTGCTATACGCGCCGCGGAGTGCGCCAACCAGTCGAGCGTGCCCAGCAGACTGTCGATGTCTTCCCAGACAGCCTGCACCACGACGTAGAGGCCCAGCCCCACGAGGACGAAGCGGAAGCCGGAGGTAACGAACCCATAGGCATCGTCGCTCGAGGGAAGGACGTACGGGTTGAGGCCTGTCTGCCGCCAGACCCGGACCGACGGCCAGACAAACGCCACTCCAAAGTACGTCAGGAACAACACAGCAAGAATCGACCGGTCCATTCTTCACCTCGGGCGCGCAACAACCTGAATAGCGGGCTCGGGAGCCAGTTCCGCACGAGCCTGTGTCACCACGGTACGGGCAGCCGACAGGCCCAGGACGCCCATAATGCTCGCGACAACTGTGTCCGGCCATCCAGCACCTGTCCCAAACACGCCGAGCGCCGCCAGCATCACGGCCAAATTGCCGATGACGTCGTTACGAGTGCAGAGCCAGACCGAGCGCATATTGGAATCGCCGTTTCGATAAGAGAACAAAAGCACGGCAACCAGCAGGTTTGCCAAGAGCGCAACAAAGCCGATAACGCCCATGGTCGTGTGCTGGGGCACCGTACCAGAAGCCGCGTTCCAGAGCGCTGCCCCAAGGACGAACAGGCCATAGCCGCCCATGGTCAGCCCCTTGATGAGGGCGGTACGGGAGCGCCAGATAGGTGCTAGGCCCAAGACCAATAACGAGACACCGTAATTGGCCGCGTCGCCGAAGAAGTCGACCGCATCGGCCAACAGCGAGACTGAGCCGGCGGCCCAGCCGCTAAACAACTCGACGCCAAACATGACGGCGTTTACGACCAGGGCAATCCACAGAATCCGACGGTAGCCCCGGTCAACCGGCGGTTTATCGGAGGAGCAACCTCCTGAACAGCAAGCAGACATTTCATACTCCTTTCGCGTGTACTGTCATTAAAAACCCTGTAGCGACTCCAGAGTCAAGCACTACTTGGAAGAAAGTTCGGAATGAAAGGAAGGCTTGTTGGGCGCAGTGCGCCAAGTGCTCGACAACTTGTTGGCGGCGCAGAGACACCGCCTGTCGTGGCACTGTTAGTGCACCAGCAAAGAACTTGTCGGAGCGTGAGAAAAACGCTGTCTTTTCAGTGGGTTAGCGCGTTACGAGGCTTGGACCTTGAGCCTGGCACGGTCCTCGCGAAGAGAGGGTCGAGCGCAACAAAAAGCTCGACCAAGCAAACTCACTTCCCTCTAGGAGAAACACGATGAAAGCACTGATGATTGAAGACCTCGCCATCGCCCAAGAACTCACAAGCAAAGACCTCGCCGGTGTCGTCGGCGGTTGCGGCGCCTGTTCGCCGGGCTGGGGCATGCCGAAAGTTGGCTTCGTAATGCCGAAGTACGACTACGCTGCACCGAACGTCTCCTTCGACGCGGCTCAGTCACTCGGCCAGAGCCAGAACACCACCGTCAATAACGGCAACAACGTGGCCTTCTCTTCCGGCATCAGCGCGAACGTGAACCCGACCCAAAACGGTCAGAACACCATCAACTTCGGCTAAGCAGTCACGCCGCCCTGGAGACTGAAATGTCTATTCTCTCAATTTCGGACCTGCCGTCCGCACAGGACCTTGGAAACGCCGAGCTGAGCAGCATTCGCGGTGGCTGCGGCCTCTGCTCCCTCAGCTGGGGTATGCCCAAGGTGTTCGGTGACCAGCCAAAGGTGTCGTTCGATGCTGCTCAATCGATGAGCCAGAGCCAAGGCACGACCGTGAACAACGGGAACAATGCCGCCTTTGTCGGCATGCCGTCTCCCGTCGCAGCACCTGCCACCTTGGTCAATACCGTCGGGGACTGACCGGATGTCTCGAATCGGTGGAGGCGCTGCTCTCCACCGATTCACAACGTCTACTTGCCGGCCCCAGCTTTTGCCAGCTCGTCATCGACTAGCTTCTTCAAGTGGTCAGGGCCGAACTCCGGCAGCGGTCGGCCGTTCACGAAGAACTCGGGTGTTCCCCTGACATTCAAGGCCTTCACGTCCTCCAGGTCCTGCTGAACCAGCTTCGCAAGCTCGGGCGACTTCATGTCTTCCTTCAGCCGGGGAATGTCGAGTCCCAAGCCTTCAAGGAAGGGCCAGACTCGGTCCAGGTGTGCTGCGTGTCCAAGCGCCCATTGTGGTTGTGCGACGAGAAGCGCTTCGAGCGACTCCCAGTACTTACCCTGCTTCCGCGTGGCTTCAAGCACTTTCACAACCTCGTCGGCGCCGGTATGGAATGGCGCGTAACGAATGGTCAGGCGAATCTTCTCGGGGTTTGACGTGATTATTTCTTTGACAAACGGGTAGAACGCACGGCAGGACTCGCATGCAGGGTCGAGAAACTCGACGATATGAACTGGTGCATTCGCGTTGCCGAGAGTCGGCGAATGGAAGCGTACGAGCGCCTCCTTGTTCTGGGTGACTTGCTGAGCTGCCTGCTCGTTCTTCTGTGACTTGTACAGGGTGATACCGAGCGCAAAGGCAATCGCCAGTAGGACTGCTGTCCCGATGAAGAGAGTTCGTTGTTTCATTTGGAAGCCTTGAAGTAGATTGCGATAAGCATTGCGGTGATTGCACCGAATGCAGCAACAGACAGCATTGGAATGGTCAGGAAGCCGAACCACTCGATGAGCTGCTGCGAACAGGGAACGCCCTGCGTGCAGGGCGTAAGCGTCTCCGAGACAAGGCCTTCGGACACGAGGAGGTGAAACACGGCGATTCCCAGGCCAACAAGCGCCAAGGGAAACGCATAGCGCACTACCCGAACGTCAAGTGGGAAGAGGCCGGCCGCCAGTATGAGCACCAGAGGGAACATGCAGATGCGCTGGTACCAGCACAGGATGCAAGGCGTCAGCCCCATCACCTCACCCAAGAATATGGCGCCAAGCGTGGAAACCGTCGCAATAACCCAGCTTAGGAAGACCATGGGCCAGACGGAGGCGTTTGTGTCGGTTGTTGCCATCATGTCTTAAGCAGTGTTTGGAGGTCTTTGACGATGTCGTCGACCGGCTGCGCGTCCCTGAAGAACAGCCTCAGACGGCCCTGCGGGTCGAAAGCGTAGGTCTGGCCGGAATGGTCGACGGTATAGAAGCCGTTTTCATTCGCCTTTTGCAGCACCCGAATCACCTTGAACTCCTTGGCGGCGGCATCGACCTGCTGCTCGTCCCCGGTCAAGCCAAGGAACGAGGGGTGAAACGCAGGAACGTACTTGCTCAGCACTTCCTGCGCGTCGCGCTTCGGGTCCAGCGTTACCATCAACACTTGCACCCGTTCCGAGTCCTTGCCCAGTTTTTCCATCGCCTGAGCAAGCTTGACCATCGTTGTGGGACAGACATCGGGACAATTGGTATAGCCGAAGAAGAGGACTACGGCTTTTCCCTTGAAGTCGGCAAGAGTCCGTGGTTTCCCCGTATGGTCCGTCAGCTGGAAGTTTTTGCCCCAATCGCCGCCCGTAATGTCCGCTGACACAAACTTCTGCTCAGGCGGCCGCCCGTTGTCACATCCCATCAAGAAGGTGCCAGCCAGAACCAGAGCCGCTAAGTATCGTAGTTTCATGTGCACTCCCTGCGTTACTTGCCAATCGGACGGACGGGAACGGCAACGACCGCCGTGCTTTTCACCTTCTTGGCGTCTTCGAAGGTCAACTTCACGTTCAGGGTATCCCCGGCAGCCAACGGCTTCTTCAGACCCATGAGCATCAGGTGCAGGCCGCCTGGTGCGAGCTCGACGGTCTGACCAGCCGAAATTTCTAGCTGGCCGTGCTCCCGCATCTTCATGACGCCCTCATGGTTTTGCATTGTGTGGACCTGCACCTCTTTCGCAATGTCGGACTCCGCACTCAGGAGACGTGCCGTGCTCGTGCTGCTGATTTTCATGTATGCCGCACCGACAGGTTGTCCGGGGACGGTGGCACGCGCCCAGGGTTCGTTGATAGTGACGTCTGCAGATGCAACGGGGGTCAGTCCCGCAAGAATCGAGGCAAGAACTAGGTTTTTCATCGTTAGTGTTTTGAACAGTTGTTTGTTTTAGGCCCGGTCGGCTAGGACCGGCTAGTGTGATGAAGCGCGAGTGAACAAACGGCCGGCGCTGCCCTAGCCGAGCGGCGGCCCGGCACTACGGGACACTGCAGCTCGTCCGAAGCCGGAATGCAGCAGCAACCGTCTAAATCAGGACGCGAGAGGTGGGGCGCGAGATTGCGCCGGCGCCCATGTGAATTGTGGACGCGGCGCTTGGTAGAAAAGGGATGGGTATGACTGCGATGCCGCAGGAATGAACACAATGGCTGCACTAGTCGGAGGCGGACCTATGGTATTAGCATGCGTCCTACAGAATGGGCAGTCCTCGGAGTGCTGGTCGTGCTTACCTGGCGAGAACGGCTTGCCGCTCTCGCCGTCGGTCACCTTGACCTGCTTGACGCCGGTCGACGTGCAAATCTCTGTCCACTCTTGGGTAGTCGCCTTTTTTGCGGCCAGTGCGTGCGAAATCGACGGCGCGAGCACGACCAGCAAGATGGCAACACATGCCATCCACGCCGTCACAACTCTTGCTATACGGTTCATTCGCATGCCAGTATTTTAGCTGACTCCTCCCAGCCCTCGGACTTGCCTAGACCTGTCGGGACGGCCACCGCAGTCAGGACAATTGGGACTGCAATCACTTGCATCGGCTAGAATGCCTGGAGTAACTACGGGGTTAGGTTAGGAGTGAAGAATGAGAATCGGCGAACTGGCAAAGCGAACAAGTTGCGATATTGAAACCATTAGATACTACGAAAAAAACGGTCTGCTGGCAGAGCCTGCTCGTAACAGCAACGGATACCGACAGTACGAGACCGCACATCTGGACAGGCTGCAGTTCATCCGCCACTGCCGTTCGCTCCAACTCAGCCTCGGCGAAATTCGCGTCCTCCTAGACCTTCAGACCAATCCCTCGTCGGGCTGCCATGAGGTCGATAAGCTGCTAGATGGCCACATCGCCCAGGTACGTGAGCAGATGGCCTCCCTACAGACGCTAGAGCAGCAGCTGGTCAAACTGCGCAAGCAGTGCCAGGGGCCGCACTCGGTGGAGGAATGCGGCATATTGCAAAACCTAAACGAAGCGGCAGACAATCACGATTGTGCCTGTCATGACGAGCCCCCCCGAACGATAGGATAGGGGTTGCGCGAATGGAGTCGGTCGCCTTGCGCTAACGACGGCCTAGACCGGGCGAACTTTGTCGCCTGTCCAGGAGAAGGTCCGCGGCTGTAAGATTGGCCCCGAAATCCGCTGTTCAGCTATGTCGGCGGGGAGCGCCCTTATGCTCCTTACTGGAGGCCGAGTCGCGATTTGCTGGCCCCAGCGCTGCCTGCGGCACCGGCCAGTCGAGCATGGATGCAGCGCGTCGGATAATCCATCGCGCCTCTTCCTCGGAAGTCCACTTGGTCGCAATCAACCGGGGCAGATACTGGTCCAGAATTTCCGTCTCGGACATGTGAGAGCGCTTCCCAGCCCTCGACTCAACGGCCTTAGTCGCAAGTTGCCGCGCGAGGTCTTCGCAGACATTCCAACGCTGAAAGATTTCCGGCGGAGTGCAGCCAGGTATGTAGAAGCGGCTGTTGTAGCTGGTCATCAGTAGTTTCGGCTGAACGCCGGGGACCGCACCGTGATGTACAGGGCGCGGGAAATCAGACGGGACTTGCGCGTAACGCTCCTCGTCGGCCGGTATTGACGCTGCTTCTTCTTGATTATTCATCGCGCTACCTCTTTTACCTCAAATTACTGTACTCACATACAGTAGTCAAGGTGCTTTTTGCAGCATTTGCGCTAGGTCGAAAGCCCTGAAATAGGAAAGAAGTCAAGAATCTCTCCTACTTGTAGCTCACTTCTCCCGTCATCTGTCGCGATATCGCGGCGATTATTACGCATGTGATAGTTTTGATGAAAAACGACGGCGAAAATCTCTTGTTTTCGATTCCACAAGGTAAAATGGCCCATTACTTCCCATCGAGAGTGGCCCTGAGAGCTGATTTGGGCTGCTACCGAAGCCAAAACCATGACCAATTTAGCTTTAGTAGAGCTGGAGCCCGTGGAAGCGCCGGAGGACGCGCAACACCGGTTCGCGGCTATAACGTACAAGGGCAAGACTTGGGACTTATCCCATCTCGACTCCTTTGCGTTCCGCTGTGAAGTGACTCCTGGCGTTCTCGTCGATGTGGTGGTGTTCTTCTCCTGCCACTGCTTCACGCACAGCCTGAAGAAGGACCGGCGGCCACGTCACCTGATTCCGGACGCTGAGATTTTCAACGACGGCCGCGAGGAGAGAGTGCTTGACCAAGAGCGCTACGAGCTCTCTCTCCTGCTGCTGTCGAATATGGCCCGTGAGCTGCCGAAGCGGCGCATTATCGTCGCCGACGAGAACCGGCATAACTACGTGACCTGGGAAGTCCATAACGGGGACGGTAGCAAGTCCCTGTACGCAGTGTTCTTCGAGGCCGCCCGCGACAAGAAGCGTAAGGGGCGAGTGCTCCTGTACATCCAGTCGGCGTACAGACTCGAGAAAGGCCTAAAGAAACGGCAGAAGGAAGCCGGGAAAGTCAGCTGGAGAAAGCTCGTGAAGGCCGCCTACGAGGGGAAGACAATTCGGCCCTAGAAAGGACAACGGCTGCCGTTGGCAGCCGTCGCATGCGGGGTTCTCTCCCGGTTTGACCCGGTTTCCCACTCCAGGTGGGACCTAGTTTCCTAGGCGGCACTACGTTTTTCACAACACCCGCTCGTACGTAGCTTTTCGTCGCTGCTACCAAATCGGTCTCAGCGTTGGGGAGTATATGAAAGCCGATATCGACTGTCAATTAGTAGTACTTATCGTTTGACGTGTAGCAACTTGCCAATGAAGCAAGTATCTCTGCGTTTAGCGGCAACACGTTGTAGTGCTGTGCTGGCTCCTCCGCCCCTTGGTTGCTGCGCGTACTATTCCTGATGTTCGTGCCTGTCGCCGTGTAAGCTACCAACAAGGTCTCGTTGGCACTCGTCCACGTTCCACCCCGGTGGCCCTGCAAAATACGCTCCGCTTCTAAGGTGAGAAGTCGGCTGTAGGACCTCTCACGCAGTTAGCCGTACAGCAGCAGAATACGAGGCGGGTGCGTGGAGGTGACCGGCGACTTTGACATCGCCTTCTCGCCAGACCCTTTCGAATGCGGCCCAAATTTCATCAGCGAGAGAGTGCATTTCTTCCATTTGCAACTTGAGCTTTTTGCTCGTGGGCTTTTTGTTCGTCAAGCTCAACCTACCCCCTCCCATGGAGGGAAGGTCAAGGTCAAGGTCAATTCTGGACCGAGGAAGTAGGATGGCAATGTGCCATACGCGAAGACGTCAGGGTTAAACCCTGACGCCTTCGTACTCAATCCATCTTGGTCAGCTCGACGTCTTGGGTTTCGTATCTCGGTCCATCATCTGATGATGCTGACGCATCATATCCATATGCTGCTGCATCATCTCCGGGGTCATCTGACTCATGTGCGCCATGCACATGTCCATCATCTGCTTATCCGACATCATGGCCATTGGCATAGCACCCATCGAGGCATTCGGGCGAGACGCCTCACCCATTGCGCATCCGGCCAGGGCCGCTGCAGATAGTACGGGAATTGCAAATGCTGAGAGCTTCATAGTTACCTCCTCGTGCAAAGTTGACAGGTACAACTCCCCTCCCTTGTGATAGGCGCAGCTCAAGCGAGCTGCACCGCTTATCAGACAACCTCGTTACTTCTGAACTTGAAGCGCTGTAACGACCGCAGTGCCTTTGACGTTTTCGACGTTGAACTTCACCTTGTCGCCGACTTTGACCTTCGAAAGCAGCGAGTCTTTCTCAACGGGGAACGTCATCGTCATCGGAGGCATTTCGACTGTCTTTGACTTGACCGGACCGTGCTTGAGGGTGACTGTCTTGCCGGCTTCGTCGACTGCTTTGACCTCGCCCTCGTTTGTGCGGACCGCGTCCGCGGATTTCCCTCCCATGCCGTCCATTTTCATGCCACCCATGTCCATCCCTTTGCCACCATTCATTTGGTCAGCATGGGCAGTAAGGGCAGCGGCCATCAGGCCAAGCGCGGCGATTGATTTAAACAGCGAGGTTTTCATGGAGCGACTCCTTGGTAGTTGATTTTGAAGTTTTGGTTGCGAGTCTAAGCCGGCGCTCCTGTAGGAGACGCCATGCCGCGGGTATGACGAAAAGGGACAACAGGGGAGCTGTGACCATGCCCCCTACCATCGGTGCAGCGATGCGTTGCATGACCTCGGACCCGGCTCCGGTGCCGTACATAATGGGAAGTAGGCCGGCAAGAATCACCGCGACAGTCATGGCTTTGGGCCGGACGCGCAGCACTGCCCCCTCCCGGATTGCCTCGAGAATCAGTTCCTTGGTCAGGGGTTGACCACTCCGAAGGCGGGCGTCTAGTGAGTTTCTGAGATAGACGAGCATCACAACGCCGAACTCGGCCGCCAGTCCCGCGAGCGCGATGAAGCCAACCGCTGTGGCTACGGACACTGCATGACCCAGGCCCCAGACGAACCAGAAGCCACCGATGAGCGCAAACGGAACGGTCAGCATGAGCAGCAAGGCCTCGGATGTTGACCGGAATGCCAGATACAGCAGCAGGAAGATGACAGCAAGCGTCAGCGGAATCACGGTTTGCAGCTTGGCCGCGGCGCGCTCCATGTACTCGAACTGGCCGGACCAACCTATTGAATAGCCAGGTGGGAGCTTCACCTCTTTTTGCACCGCAGCCTGCATCGCGTTGACGGCGGTTCGCAAATCAGTCCCGCGTACATCGACGTACACCCACCCCGAAAGCCGGGCGTTCTCGCTTCGAATCATCGGCGGGCCATCAGTCACCTGGATTTGCGCCACATCTCCAAGCCGAATTTGCGCGCCGCGCTCGGTGACAAGAGGAAGCTCACGAAGATTCTGCACGGAGTCTCGGTAATCCCTTGGGTACCGTACGTTGATTGGGAAGCGCTGGCGACCATCCACTACTTCCCCAACGTTCTCGCCGCCGATAGCGGAGGAAACTACGGACTGAACGTCAGTGACGGCAAGACCATAGCGAGCTGCCTGTCTCCTATCAATCGTGACATCGATGTACCGCCCGCCGCTCAACCGCTCGGCCAAAGCGGACGTCACACCCGGCACGGTCTTCACGACCGCCTCAACCTGCGTTGCAATCTGGTCTATCTGCCCCAGGTCGGCGCCAGACACCTTCACCCCAACCGGCGTTTTTATGCCGGTCGAGAGCATGTCGATGCGGTTGCGGATGGGTGGAACCCAGACATTCGACAGTCCGGGCACCTTCACGACCCGGTCAAGTTCGTCGACGAGCTTTTCCGGCGTCATGCCCGGCCGCCACTGGTCCCGCGGCTTGAACTGAATGGTGGTCTCGAACATCTCCAGCGGCGCCGGGTCCGTTGCTGATTCCGCCCGTCCTGCTTTGCCGAAGACGGTCGCCACCTCTGGGACAGTCTTAATGAGGCGGTCGGTCTGCTGCAGCAGCTCACTGGCTTTTGACGCCGACAAGCCTGGCAGCGCCGAGGGCATATACAGCAGGTCCCCCTCGTCCAGTGGGGGCATGAACTCTCCGCCAAGCCGAGAAACCGGTATCGCTGTCAGAACCAATGCGACGATAGCAACCGCGATAACCGCGACCGGGTGCCGAAGACTACCTTCGAGCAGCGGCCGGTATGCCGCTATCAGCACGCGGTTGAGCGGATTGGACGCCTCATTCGGAATACGCCCGCGAATCAGGTAGCCCATCAGCACCGGCACCAGGGTGATGGCAAGCCCCGCCGCGGCCGCAAGCGTGTAGGTCTTAGTGTAGGCCAGTGGCGCGAACAGCTTCCCTTCCTGCGCCTCGAGAGCAAAGACCGGCAGGAACGACAACGTGACGATAAGCAGCGAAAAAAATAGTGCCGGGCCGACCTCGATAGACGCCTCGGTCACAATCTTCCAACGTTCCTGGGTCGTGAGCTCCTTCTCCGGGTGCGCATGCTCATATGCCTCAAGATGCTTGTGCACATTCTCAATCATGACGATGGCAGCATCGACCATGGCGCCAATGGCAATTGCAATGCCGCCCAGCGACATGATGTTTGCGTTCACGCCTTGGTAGCGCATCACGATAAACGCTGCGAGAATGCCCAGTGGCAGCGAGACGATGGCCACGAATGCACTGCGAAGGTGGAACAGGAATATCGCGCAGACGACAGCGACGACGATGAACTCCTCAATCAGCTTGTTGCGCAGGTTATCGACCGCCGCGTTTATCAGGTTCGAGCGGTCGTAGGTCGTGATGACCTCGACGCCTCGTGGTAGCGATGCCTTGAGGGTATCCAGCTTTGCTTTGACGGCGTCAATGGTTTGCAGGGCATTCTTCCCCGAGCGCATAACGATGACGCCACCCGCGACCTCCCCCTCCCCGTTGAGCTCGGCAATCCCTCGACGCATTTCCGGACCAAGCCGAACGGTAGCCACGTCGCGCAGCAGGACTGGTGTTCCGGTCTCGTTCGCATTCAAAACGATGTTCCGGAAGTCCTCCAACGACCGCAGATACCCGCGCGAGCGCACCATGTACTCGGTTTCGGCCATCTCGACGACCGAGCCGCCGGACTCCTCGTTTGCCTTGCCAAGTGCCTCAAGCACCTTGGCGTGGGAAAGACCGAACGCGCGCAGCTTGTCCGGGTCCAGGACAACCTGATACTGGCGGACCATGCCACCAATGCTGGCGACTTCCGCCACATCTGGAACGGTCTTCAGCTCGAATCGGAGAAACCAGTCGTTCAAGGCCCGGAGCTGGCTGAGGTCATTCTGACCGGTGCGGTCGACCAGCGCATACTCGAAAACCCAGCCCACCCCGGTGCCGTCCGGGCCAAGTTCAGCTCGCACACCCTGCGGCAGGCGGCCTTGTACCTGATTGATGTACTCCAGTACCCGCGAGCGGGCCCAGTACAAGTCCGTCGCGTCGTCGAAGAGCACGTAGACGAAGGAATCTCCAAAGAACGAGTAGCCGCGAACGGTCTTGGCGCCAGGGACGGCGAGCAGCGCCGTCGTCATCGGATAGGTCACCTGGTCTTCGACTATCTGCGGCGCCTTTCCCGGGTACTGGGCGCGGATGATGACCTGCGTATCCGATAGGTCAGGCAGCGCATCCAGGGGTGTTTTCCCGAGCGACCAGAGGCCCCAAGCGGCCAGAATCACCGTTGCAAACAAGACGAAAAATCGATTTGCGATGGAGTGCCGAATGATTTGGGCAATCATTTTTTGCCTCCGCCGACCGGCTTCACGTCCTGCAGCATGTAGCTGCCGTCATCACCTTCCTTGAACGAGAATTCCACGTCTTGCCCAACCTTGGCCTCCGCAAAAGCGTCTGACTTTGGTTTGCTGAAGTCCATTGTCATGGCGGGCCATTTCAGCTCCGGAATCGGCCCATGGGATAACGTCAGTGCGCCGGGCGCAATTTTCTCGATTTTCCCCGTGGCCCGATAAACACCTGGACCTGCCTCGGTCGAAGAATGATTCGTGCCTTGCGTATGCTCCTGCTCTGGACTGGAGAACTTCGGCAGAACTGCCTTGAGCTTCGCTTCCGAATCGATGAGGAACTGGCCTGATGCAACGACCTTCTGGCCTTCCGTCAGTCCGCTCAGGATTTCGGTGTCGTCGCCGATATCACGGCCAGTGGTAACGGCTACTGGCTGGATAGTGTTGTTCTCCCCCGCTAACAAGACTACCGATTGCTTCCCGCTCGTGATGACGGCCTCGGTCGGAACCAACAACCGCGGGACCGCCTTCTCTGCACCGACTTGAACTCGCATCAGCATGCCCGGAGTTAGGCTACCGTCGCGGTTATCCAGCTCCAGCCGCGCCTGCACGGTTCTCGTAGTCGTACTCACACCCGGGAGGATTTCCCGGACTTTGCCGGAATATTTGCGGTCCGTGCCGCCTGCGAAAGTCGCTTCGACCTGCATGCCCGGGCGGACAAGGTTTGCTTGCTGCTCAGGTATTTCAGCCAGCAGCCAGACCTTGTTGAGGGCCGCCACTTTCGCCACTGTCATGCCCGGCGAAACCATGGCTCCGTCTCGGACCGCCAGTTCGGTAACAACGCCGGTCACCGGGGACGTAAGAGTGAGATTCCTTTGTGCTTTCCCGGTCTTTTCCGCCTGTGCGACCAAGCTGTCCGGAATGGACAGCGCTCGCATGCGGTCACGGGCATCAGATGCCAGGACGTCATTGCCACTTCGCTTGAGGGCCAGGTATTCCTCCTGCGGAGCTATCCACTCCGGCACGAACAATGTTGCAACCGGGTCGCCTCGCTTGATGCGCTGCATAGGGGCCCGAGCATGGAGTTGCTCGATATAGCCAGTGACGCGGCTCTGGACCACTTCTGCCACGCTCTCGTCGAATTGGGTGGTGCCAACCAGTTCGAAGGCGTCCCTGGTTTCTTCTCGGCGGACGGTGGCGTATCGAATACCCAGGTTCTGCTGCAGGGTCGGGTTGACCTTTACACCACCCTCCGTGCCGCCCTCGTCGGCAAAGACTGGTACCAGTTCCATGTCCATAAATGGACTCTTGCCGGGCTTATCAAACTTCTGGCCCGGAACCATGGGGTCGTGCCAATACAGCACCTTACGCCCAGTCTTCGAGTCGATTTTTTCTCCGGATTTCCCTGAGGCGCTACCGGATGCAGCCGCTGGCTGAATGCTTCCATGCCCTTGCGAGCCGACCCAATAACCGCCGATTGCCAGACCGGCCCCTGCCAGTACAAGGACAATAGTCTTCATTGCGATATTTGCTTTCATTGTTCTGTCCTTCCTGCTAATGCCAATCCGTGCGGCAAAATGTGGTACTCGAGCTTTGCCCAGGTAAGGGCCGCCTCTTTCTCCAATTCTGTGAGCTGCAGTTGCTGCTCGAGCAGCATCTTCCGGGCGCCAAACACGCTGCTCAGGCTGCCCGTGCCGGCCCGATAGGCCGCCGTCGCTAGTTCGGCCTGCTGGTGGGCAGCCGGCAAAAGCTCTGCGTTAAGGCGCGCGAGGCGGTCTTTGAGGCTCTCAAGAGTGGAGGAAAGCGTGCGTATCTCGGTCTGCGTCTCGCGGAGCGCGTCTTCGTACTGCAGTCTGGCCTTGGTCCCCATGGCCGCCCGCTCTGCGACATCGCGGTCCTGACGCTCCACCCTATTCACAGGCAGCGGAATGCTGACACCCACCGAGACCATGTTGGACAACTGCGGTCGCTGGCTAAAACCAGCCTCAATCGACCAGTCCGGGCGGCGTTCTCGTGTCGCCACGGCTGTTTCTGCATCGGCCAGTGCTATTACACGGCGCGCTTTAAGCACCACTGGGTGATACTTCTCTAGGTCCTCAATGGGAAGGTTTGACACATGGGAAACCAGCGTCGGCGCCTGGTCGGCAACCGCTTCCACTGGCACTGTCGTCCATCGTGCCAATGCCAGTTTTGCAGTCTTAAGCTCCTGCTCGCTCTTGCGGACAGCATCCTGTGCTTGGGTTAGAGCTAGCTGAGCCTGGACTACGTCGCCCGCGGACGCCTTGGCGCCGCGGTGAGAGGCTTCCACTGCCATCAAGTCCTGGGCAGTTTGCTGCTCCACAGCCTTGACGAGAGCCAGGGAACGCTGTGTGTAGAGCACTGTGACCCAGGCCTTTGCAGTCTCCTCTCGGACTCTTGCCAGGTCGGCCAAATAGTTGCCTTCCTCGGCCTCGGTCGCCCGGCGCGCTCGGTCGGTACGTGCGGCACGCTTGTCTGCTGACACCCATTGCTGCTCTACGGCTACCCGGCGCATGGTCATGGACTCGCGCGTCGTGCTCCAGCGCTCCGGCCCCTCCACCGGGAGATTCTCGAGGCCGAACTTGAGCATTGGGTCAGGCAGCTGTCCGGCTCTGGCTGCAGCTTCGCGGCTAGCCTGAACGGTTGCCGCGGATGCTTTAGTCAGGCTCGAGCGTTGCGACGAAAGGCGTAACGCCTCGTCCAAAGTCATGCCATCTGCTTGGGCATAGGCTATATTTGCGCCGAACACTAGCGCGATGAAGACGCTGAGGTGGCGTTGAACGCGCGGCCGGTTGCCATGCACCGGACGCACTTGTAATCGTGAAAACATGAAATCCCCTGAAGTCGAGACGAACTCCGGCCTCGGCAGGATGCCGGCCGGCGAGACAACAGAGGGTTAGGTCAAATACGCAGGCGCAGGGTGCGAAGGTAAGGCGGGTCGCTTCCAGGGTCTGGAGGTGCCTCGAAGCGGAAAGTGGCAAGAACAGTAGGAACAACCGGAGCAGGCGCCGGCATTACTGAAGTAACAGTAGACGGCGTTAGGCTTGGAGCAGACGCCAACTGCTCGAGCGCCAAGTCTTCGCCTGCCTGGGCTTTAGCACACTGGACTGGCTTTTCCACGTCCATTCCAGCACAGGGCATTCCTTCCATCATTTCGGGCATCGGCGGTGCGGCCACATCCGGGCATACGTACGCAGCCATGGCGATTCCTGACGTCAGTACCGTCATTAGCAGGACGCTGGCAACGAGCCGAAAGATTGATGTGAAGAATATACGCATGTCGCGCGCAAGCAATTTGGTAACAGTTTAGCTCACCGTACTCGAACGGACTAGAAAGCTACTCCATTTAAGCTACTAAGGGCGAACTTTACACCTTCCCACGCTAGGAAGGTCAAGGCTGCAAGCCCTTTTTCTGGTCTGACGCTCCTAGACGACGAACCTTGCAGTCGGATGATACGAGTTAGCGACCCAGTCGTACAACTGAACTTCGCCCAACGCGTTCAGCCGGTGGCCAATCGCGATGGCGAAGAACGACGGTCCTTTCAGAAACATGTGGATATGGGTCAGCCCGTACGTCGAGCGGAAATCAACAAGGGCCGCCTTAGCGTCATGAACGGCACCATTTAACGCACTGATACTAGGAATAGCTGCTGAAGTCTCCAAATACAATCGCGGCATTTTCTCGAGCGCGAAATCGCCGAAGGCGCGATGCATATCCCCGCGGGCAACATGACCAATCTGTATAACCACGACGGCCTCGGAGCCTTGACCTGGAATTATCTCCCGTGTGAAGAACGCGCCTTCATCCCGCTCTGGACTCTGCAGATGGAATTTGGCCTCTCGGTGCGTCAGCTCCAAAAGATGCCCTTTTGTTGCCTTGAATACCACTCCTAACACTACCGCAGCCGACATACGAAGCTCGGCGTCGATTTCGACCCGCCGGCGAACGCGTGACGTGTGCATGAAGTCAGCCATTGCATCTGCCGTTGAGACGAGCGCCCGCCACTCCTCTTTTGTACGCATGCCTCGGTCTTCGCCAAGAAATGGACGCAGGTCTAGGACGAGTTCATATGGGTTCGGACGAGCTTCGCCCGCTACACCCTTTTGAAGACGTACCTGCGACGGAAACTCGAGCCAGCTCGCACATTCCGCGGCCGGCAGCACGTCCAACACGGCCGCCTCTAAGTCCCGCCGCGTTATTTTCCGCTTCCCCGAATGCTGAACAAGCTCCTTCCATTTTGAGCGGAGTTCTTTGTGACGCGTACCTGGCAGCTCTTCAAGGCATGGAAGGTGCGCCGTGAGCTCACCCACGAACCGACTATCAGCCGCGCTATCGTCAAACTGAATGAAGTCAACGTACTCTAGGACAAACTCTGCCAAGTCTGCCGGTTGGCCAGCCTGGTCAACAACCCACTGGACGAAATCCCGCTTCGCGTCTATGAGCGGCTTTGCCTGCTCCTCAAATGAACTGCCGACTCCACGAATTCGGCTTAGCTTTGCAAACATCGGCGAAAGCGTCGAAGGCATTTCCGGGGCAACGAAACCAAAGCGGGTGTACAAGTCGCCGGTTACGTTGAATACCTTCTGAAACCTCACCATCTCTTCCCAAAACGGCTTCGGCGAAAGCACGTAGTTCTTCGCTTCGAAGAAAACACGTCGCTCCCCGTCCGGCGTGAAATAGCAGACTTCGATATCGCCGACGGTCTCGCTAACGACGCCTGAAAAGGCGTCCTGCGCAAGCCACTCCGGTAGTTTTACCAAGATGAAGAAATCTTGGTATCCGAACCCGTCCCGCGCGGTTTCACCGCCGGTTGCTTCCTTACCTAACAATAAACTGCTCATGTTCTTTCGATGAGAAGGTTGGAACGATAAACGGCCCCGTCCGGTAGGTACGTATGTGCAGAGCCTACCAGCTTGCCTGCCGAATCTAGCTTAAGTACAAGAAGGACAACAAAGTTTGCTCCAACCTTTGGGTCTTGTACTATCTGGCGCATTGAAGCGTGGTCCAGGGTACTGGGCTCGGGGAGAAACAGAGGATGCGAATGCCATTCTCCGAGGTAGTTGAAACGAACGTAGTTTTCGTTAGTTGTGCTGAAAAATTCGCGTAAATGCCTCACAGCGTCCGCAACCTCTCGCAGGAAACTGATAATTGAGCCCGCACGTTGGATGGTTACCTGACGGACGACAAACTGATTGTGCCCGCAATGTTCCGCCATCAATACGCCACCGCACTCGCGCTCCCCCGAAGCATGAAGTGCCTGCGTTAGCCGCCTGACTACATCAGACGGAAGGCTTATCGTCAGCATTGATATCCTCGGCGATTCCCCGCATTATTTCCTTTATCCGAGGGTCATTAGCGTCCAAGGATGGTTGCGCTTTGTCTTCAGGTTTGGCGACTGCCACCTCTAAAGGAATGGTATGGAACGGCGCCGTGAAAATCCAACCGGCGCGAAAACCCATTAGGTACGCTGAGTACGGATACGCTGTGGCTGAAGCGTCGCCGAGCGTGTCTAGCGAAAACTGGCCCATTGCAGCCGCGAGCTGTGAGACATCAGCGTCGGAGGCTATAAGGACGCGATTATCTGCAACCGCATCGTAGCTAGAGGCGACTACTTCAGGCGGCGGTGGAAGCTGTTCAAAGTACTGGTTTATACCATTACGAATCATCAGGCCATCGGCTTCGTAGCCCGGTCGGCTACGTGCCATCATCCCACCGTACCCGCCCGCGAAGAGCTCTCCCCAAACCAACGACGTTTGACGGCGGGAACACACGGCGCTAAGTAAGGCAAGCACATTAGGCGATGCCGTCGCATCGACAACGAGGTCGCAAGCACCAATCTTCTCCAAGACTGTACTTGTCAGATGGGCGTTCTCTTGACCCGCGAGCCGCAATCGACTGATATAGACATTGGCTAAGGGAGATATGAGCTTGATTGCCTTGGAAGCCGCCGTCGCTTTATGCAGTCCAACCTCGCGCCAATCTGCTGCATGTCGCACGAGATTGTGAGGAGCCAAAATATCTTCGTCGACGAGTACAAACCGACCAACTCCGGCGCGCGCAAGTGACACCGCCACCTTGCTTCCAACAGACCCTAGTCCGACTATCGCAACGGATTTCTCGGACAGCCCGATATGCGAGGCCGGTGCACGTGGGACTCCTGACTGTGGAAATTCAATCGCCTCATACTCTGACAAACCGCTTTGTCCGATTGCAAATACTCGAGGCTTTTCTCCCGGTGCCGAAAGCACGAGCAGGCGTGCCGATTGCTCCTCCTCTTCACTCCACGGCCACAAATCCAGCGTTGCAAGCAGCGACTTTAAGTCAGCGAACTCTAGCACGGTCGGAATTTCCGTAAGACGCTCGTCTACTATGGCCAGTCCAGGACGTGGCCAACTATTCAGGTCCACCATCTCGAAACACGAGACGAGGGTCGACTGATTTTCCTGCGTCTTCGCCGGACTCGCAATTGCAACGGCCGAGCCTTCTGCAAAAAGCGTACGTGTCGCGAGCTCGACAGTTCCTTGTGCGCCGAGTGCAGCTAGTGTCGCCATGAATTCTTCGGTGAGCACTAGCCGGCAGCTGCGCTGGCGCAAGCGCTGCCCCTCGGTGAGCCGGTGCCGGCTGAGCACTTCACTTTGCTCACTTGAGGCTTCGGACTCCATTGACAGAAGCTTGTAGGCACTTTCAAGGAGCATTGCACCGGTAACATCGGGGGTCCAATTGTCGGGCCCCCACTCCAGGCACAAAGCTCCACCATATCCGTACTGATGACTGCTCAAGCGCTCCTTTCCTCGCGGTTGCACTATGGCCGGAGTATCAGGAAACAAGTCCGGGTATATCAAGCGGACCTCGTAGGTTCTGTCGCCCACGGCGATGTCGACGTTAACGCAGACATCGAGCTCGTCCGTAATTCCCCATCTGAATCCGGACAGCCACTGCGCATCGGCTGCTAGCCGAGCAATCGCCTCGTGTTCACCAGCCAAGCGACCGGCTCTCTCGACAAGTACACGCACTATGCGAACCCCTGCGGCTTGTTTGGAATAATGGGCTTTGCCGGGAAAGACAAGCCTGCAGCTGCAGCAGGTCGTAGCAAATTCTCGTTTGCCGCCTTTGCCGCCGTTCCGGCTGCAGGGAAGAAGGTGCCGAAAATCTCCCGCCACTTGGCCAATTGTTTGGCACCGTCCGTTTCAGCTTGCGCGTCTGCAATCAGTCCGACATGCTTGCATATCATGTCGTAGAACTGCTTGAACTCCTCAGGCTCTACGTTCGAAAACACGTTGTTGCCCGCAACTGCCGGGTCTTCGATATAAGGCACCTGATGCAGCGCAACCGTAAGGGCGTACTCTGACTTTATCGTGCGCAGTAATTTTGCGAAGAGCTCTTCATAACTAGTCTCGGAATAGCTCATATGCTTTGCAACGAGCGCTTCGAGGATGAATCCCTTTGGGCGTTTGAGGTCAGCTAGGTGTTCCCGGCGCCACCATTTGAGAAGCTTTACCATCGGCTTGAACCGCTCACCGGCCTCTTTGTTGACGTCTGTAGCCCACTGGGTATGGCCGCGCGGATTCGTTCGCAACCACTCGTTCAGTTCCTTGTCCGGGATAAGGTGGGCCTCCCCATCAGGTGCTTCGATGATTGGAACGACGTCCATATCCACAGTGGCGAGCAGAACAGAAACGGACCGCCGGTTCTTGCGGAGATTCTTGTAGCCGCCATCGGACAGAGCGTTGTACAGCTGGTCAATTACTGTCTCGGGGGAGTCCGCCGTGGTGTGGGAGGTAATGACGATGATGTCTACGTCCGGACGGCGGAGTTCGCCGTCCCGCGTTTGCGGCCGGATAGCAGTCTTACGAACGTACGAGCCCGACAAGAAAGTACTGACATGAACCTCTTTGAAAGTCTCATGGGCTGAAAGCTTGTCTCGCAGATTCGTGTGCGCGCTGGAGCACGCAGACACAGTCGAAGTGCTCGGCTCTATCTCGTACAAAAAATCTAAGAACTGCTGTTTTGTTGCCATGCGTGCAATTTCCTTATTTGAGGTCTTCCACTGCGGCGAGAGCGGCTTTGCCACGACTGACCGTCGTTACCAACAGTTTCTTCCGGACGGCGACTGGATTCTATCCACAGTTTATCCACAGCGCAATAGAAATTTCTTGACTGCACGTTCCAAATTTGGCACTTTAATGCCTCCCAGGCGATAAAGAGAAGGAAAATTAGCTTGAATTCAACCGCTCCCCTGCAGGAATTGGCCTCGATGTCGGATGAAGAGGTATGCCAAGAAATTGGTAGGCGACTCAGAGCTGAACGCCTGCGCCGGCAGCTGACGCAGTCAGAGATGTCAGAGTTGGCAGGAATACCCTTACGAACGTACAAGCGATTAGAAGCGGACGGTTCAGGGTCTATCGCAACCTTCGTAGCGGCTGTTCGCGCGGCGGGTCGACTCCTCGGCCTACAGTTGCTCCTTCCACAGCCCGAGCTACCGGAGCGAAGGAATCCGCTCACGGACATCGCCAAGCGACGGACGGCCCGCAAGAAGCTAAAGCCAAATGACAACGACTTGGAAAGGAATCGTCTCCCATAAATTCGGGAGAGCTGTCAGGCACCGAGGTTTGCTATTCTTGCGATAAAGAAATATTTTGAAACGCTCGCATAGCAGGACGCACCAAATGACCTACGATTTCCGCCCTCTCGAACCAGACGAGGTTCGCCCGCTTCAAGTAATGCTTGCATCATGCAACATGCCTTCCTCAGACGTCACTTCCAAGAACTTCAAGGACTTCCTCGTTGCCAGAAAAGGCTCGGACGGCAAGACAATGCTCGCCTGCGTAGGAATGGAGCGTTATGGTGACTCGGCACTCGTGAAAACGCTTGCAGTCGAGCCGTCCGTGCGAGGCCAAGGCTGGGCGAAACAAATGCTCGGGTTGGTGGAAGAGCGGGCACGAAGAGAAGGCATTCGCGCGGCCTACGTGGTCACCAACGAAGCAATCGACTTTTTTACCGCCCGTGGATACGAACGAATCGTGCCGACAGATGTACCCGAAGAGCTTAGAAATACCAGGGTTTTTGCCGTCATACCGCCGATGGCCGTCTGCTTGAAAAAAACAATTTCGGCGACTTTCGTCGTGGATTATGACCGCCCGTTTCCACATATGGATGGAGCAGCTCCCGTAAGGCAGGTCCCACGCGGTTGGCGGCCACCTAAGGAATAACGGCGGCAGGTTCCCTAGCGGCTTCGTTCGGCAGTCTCATGCGGGGGTATGAACTGGAGCAAAGGCGCGCCTGCAGTAGCGGGAAGCACTTTCGGGTGCATTTGTTTCGGTTTTGCTAATCTGGCTGTAATAGCGGGGTGTTTACGCTCCTCAAATCCCGAACAAAACCAACAGCCAAGTAGTAGGCTGGCCCCGCCACAGCGGGGCACGAAGTGACTCTCCCGTGAGCCGCGAAGCACTCCGCGAAGCACTTCTGTTGAAGAGCTGCACCAGTACGGACGGCCCCCGTCGCCTCAGCGTATCCCCCGGATGTGCCCGGGAATCTCCGCGTAATCCTCGACCCGGGCCTGCATCCATTCAAGACAATCATGACCGATACCGACCACTTCCATGCCAAGCCGCGGCGCGGCGAACGGGTTTTCATGCATGCATCGGCCCAGGTGCTGGGCGATGTGCTGCTCGGCGATGATGTCTCGGTCTGGTGCAATGCCGTGGTGCGCGGCGACGTCAACCGGATCGTGATCGGCCGCGGCAGCAATGTGCAGGACCTGGTGATGTGCCACGTGTCGCACAAGAACCCGGGCAAGCCCGAGGGCTCTCCGCTGCTGATCGGCGAACGCGTGACCATCGGCCACTCGGCGATCCTGCACGGCTGCACGATCGGCGACGAATGCCTGATCGGCATGGGATCGATCGTGATGGATGACGCGGTGGTCGGCAGCCGGGTGATGGTCGGGGCGGGCAGCCTGGTGCCGCCGGGTGCGCAGCTCGACGGCGGTCATCTGTATGTTGGCAGGCCGGCACGCAAGGTGCGCGCGTTGACCGCGGCAGAACTGGAATTCCTGGGCTATTCGGCGGAGCACTATGTGCGGCTGAAGAACCGGTACCTGGCTGAGGGCTGAGGGCTGAGCAGCCTGCAGCAAGCGCATCCGGATGGCGCGACGCCCGGGTCGATACCGTGTCCGGCGCTCACCGGATCGCGCGAATGATGCCGGGTATCTCGGGATAGTCCTCGACCCAGATCACATTCACCCCGAGCGTGTTGGCATCCTGCTCCTCCAGCAGGCGGGCGAGGTCGTCGAAGGCGCTGCCGGCGCCCTGGGAGCGCGGCAGCTTCTTGATCGCATAGTGACCGATGGTCTTGTCCGGGTTCTTGCGCCAGGCGACGTCGAGCAGGCGGCGCAGGTTGGGGTCGGTGAGGCTGACGCCGACGAACAGGCAGGTGTTCTGCGTGAGCTTGTTCAGCTGCATCAGGTTGGACCAGCTGAAGGGATCGATGAACTGGTTGTGATAGGCGTCTTCGCTGAAGACGATTTCGACACCTTCGGGAATCCTGCCGCTGCGTGGCAGATAGCCGTGCACGTGGTAGACCGGCAATTCGTTCGGATCGTGGCGCACCGCCTCGGAATAGATGGCGCGGTTGCGGATGTTGGCCCGGCTCAGGTTTTCTTCCAGCAGCGCGTCGAAATTGAAGGTGATGATGGAATCGAGGGGCTTGCCGTCGCGCTCGGGGCGGGCAATGTCGACGATAGCGTCGATCAGTCCACACCCGGAGGGCTCGTTGGAATAGAGGGTATCCCTGACCTTGCGTGCGTAATCCTTTCCCAGGTTGTTCTTCAGGTAGCGGCCGAGGATCAGCGAGGAGGCGCCGTGCCGGCGGTTCAGATACTCGGCCGCCTCGCGGTCGAGGTTGAGCGCGTGGTCGCGCGAGAGCAGCTCGATCATCGACTCGAGCAGGTTCAGCAGCAGCAGGTTCCATTCCGGGATGCCGGCATCGACCGATACGCCCGCGCCGCAGACGAGGCTGAGGCGGCCGGCGCGCAGGGCCGCTCTGAGCTTGCCGAGATGGGCCGCCAGCACTTCGTCGCGCTGCGCGTTCCGGTGGCGGGCGCCGGCTTCGCGCTCGGGTGCGTCGAGCGTGCGCAACAGGGTGTCGATGCCGGCGTCGAGGCCGTTTGCCAGGTCGATCTGTGTGAACTGGGAAAGATGGCTGGGCACGGGGCTGTCATCCGCGCGCAGCAATACGATGCGGTGCCGGCTGCCCGAGACTTCGCGCAGCGCGAGCGCGGAAAACTGCTGAACCAGGCGGTGCGAGCGCAGGGCATGGGCGCTGATCAGGACGAGAAGAACCTCGGCGCGGCCGTCCGTGCCGCCGGGCGGGTCCGCCGCGCCCTCCCCGCCCGCGCCTTCCGCCGGCTTGACCGGCTGTCCGTCGACATGGATGCGATGTCCTTCCGCTTCGAGACGGGCGGCGATGGCGGCGGCAATCCGGCGGTCCTGGCTGCTTGCGCTGAGTGAGATATTCATCGAACTGGAATTGCCTGAAGTTGCCGCGGACGCGGGATGCCGACCATGTTGATGCCTGGGCAATCACTTGCCGCCCCATTTACGGAAATGGCATCATGCTCGCGTCGCCTTCCCGGCGTTCGGCGCGGGCCTCGCCCATCCTGGAGAGTAGGCGCGATTTTTCGCAGCAAGTTCGATCGGCGGGGTGGCTGTTTACCGGCGCAGGCCCGGCCGGAATTCCCGCCTGCCCGGCGGAACACCAGGTGAAATTGAAGGACAGATATCCGGCGCGGATCTTGTAGTAACATGCGCGGCCGTCCGAGCCCAATCACCAGAAAGGAACCCATGATCTCCGCACTCGATGCGCTCAAACGCCTGCGCGAAGGCAACCACCGTTTCGTTTCGGGCAACGGTCGCGACCATACGCAGCGCAGCCAGACCCTGCGCAATGAACTGGTGGACGGCCAGGCGCCGTTCGCGATCATCCTCGGCTGTTCGGATTCGCGGGTGCCGGCGGAACTGGTGTTCGACCAGGGCCTGGGTGCGCTGTTCGTGATCCGCATCGCCGGCAATATCGTGGCCCCTTCCCAGATCGCCAGCGTGGAGTTCGCGGCCGAGCAGTTCGGCACGCCGCTGGTGGTGGTGCTCGGCCATTCCCGCTGCGGCGCGGTGTCGGCCACGCTGCAGCATCTGACCAGCCCGCGTCCGCCGGCGAGCCGTTCCGAACACATGCATTCCATCGTCGCCCGGGTCAGCCCGGCGGTGGAACCGCTGCTGGCGACGGACTTGCGGCATGACCATGATGCGCTGATGTGCCAGGCGATCCGCGCCAACGTGCGGATCTCGGCCGATCACCTGCGCCACGGCTCGGAGATCCTGGAGGAGCGGATCGCGCGCGGCAGCCTGATGATCGTCGGCGCCGAGTATTCGCTGGAGACCGGCGAGGTCGATTTCTTCGACGGCGTTCCGCCGACGGCCTGAGCGGCCCGGCGCCGCGGGACTCAGACGTCCTGCGGCGCGCCTTCCTGCCTGAGCCCTTTCCGCGCGGCCTGCGCCAGCAGCATGTTCAGGCGCGCGGTGTCCATCGGCTTGACGAAATACTCGTCGAAGCCCGCCTCCAGCGATTTTTCCCTGTCCTGCGGCTGGCCGTAGCCCGTCAGCGCGATCAGCAGCGCGCCGGCGGTTTCGGGCATCGCGCGCAGCCGGCGCGCGAGCGCGTTGCCGTCGATGTCAGGCAGGCCGATGTCGAGTATGCAGACCTGCGGCCGGAAGGCGCGCGCCTGCTGCAATGCCGCCCGCGCATCGGATGCCACCATCACTTCATGCCCGGCCGCCTTCAGATACAGCTCCAGCGTGCGCACCGCGTCGGCATTGTCGTCGACCGCCATGATGCGCAGCGGGACGACCGCCGCCGGCATCGGGGACTGCTGGCGGGCGCCGGACAGCGCGAGCACGCCCGACAGCCGCGGCAGGCAGACGGCGAAGCGACTGCCCGCGCCCGGTCCCGGACTTTCCGCATGCACGCTGCCGCCATGCAGCTCGACCAGGCTCTTGACCAGCGCCAGGCCGAGCCCGAGTCCGCCCTGCGAGCGGTCGGAAGTGCGTTCCGCCTGGGCGAACAGTTCGAACACCTGGGCAACGAGTTCGGGCTTCATGCCGATGCCGTCGTCGCTGACGGTGAGCCGCAGCGTGTCGTCGCCCGCTTCCAGCGCCAGCACGATGTAGCCGGCGTCCGGCGTGTACTTGGCGGCGTTGTTGAGCAGGTTGACGACCACCTGGACCAGGCGCTTGCGGTCGCCCTTGACGCATACCACGTGCTGCGGCAGCTTCAGTTCCAGCCGGTGACGGCGCGACTTGATCAGCGGGGTGGCTTGCTCGACCGCGTCGGCGACGATTTCCTTCATGTCCAGCACTTCGACCGACAGGGTCACCAGGCCGCGCGTGACGCGCGAGACGTCGAGCAGGTCGTCGACC
Source organism: Noviherbaspirillum aridicola (assembly GCF_019656455.1). Taxonomy (GTDB): domain Bacteria; phylum Pseudomonadota; class Gammaproteobacteria; order Burkholderiales; family Burkholderiaceae_D; genus Noviherbaspirillum; species Noviherbaspirillum aridicola. Next base: position 191,609 of record NZ_BPMK01000007.1, on the reverse strand, counting down.
AGGCTGGTCATGTGGTCCACCTGGCGGGCGATGATGTCGGAGGTCTGCGCTACCTGCTCTGGACTGAAATGGCCGAGCCTGAGCAGCTGCGCGCCGGCGCTGATCGGCGCCAGCGGATTGCGCAGCTCGTGGGCCAGCATCGCGAGGAATTCATCCTTGCGCTTGTCGGCGGTGCGCAGTTCCTGTTCCGCGCGGTGATGTTCGGCTTCCTTGCGCTGCAGCGCATCGGCCATGTGATCGAGGGCGCGCGCCAGGTGGCTGATTTCCTCGCGGCCGTAGTGCAGGCCGGTGCGGGAGTCGAGCGCGCCGGCGCCGATGCGGTCGGCGGTGTCCACCAGCCGCCGCACGCGGCGCACGATCAGGATGTCGCCGACGAACCAGGCCGCCGCCATCGCCAGCAGCACCGTGACGGCCAGTCCGATCAGCGACATGATCTGCACCCGGCGCGCGGAGGCCACGATTTCACTGCTGGGAATGCCGATCGTCAGCGTGTATTCGGAGATGTCGGGGCCGCCCACGCGGGCGAAACTGTGCAGCCGGCGCACGCCGTCCGGTCCCTCGAGGTGCATCGGCGCGCGCTCGCCGTCGCGCATGGCCTGCCACAGCTCGTCGGCGACCTTCTTGCCGAACCACTGCTCCGGCTCGGGGCGCCGCGAAATGATCTGGCCTTCGCCGTCGGCGGTGATCAGGATCGAACCGGACGGCAGGTCGATGTCGGCGACGAAGCGGTCCAGCTCGGTCAGGTCCATCGCCGCGAATACCACGCCGGTGATCTCGTTGTTGCGGTCGATGACCGGATAGGTGAGGTTGATGGTGTGCTTCTGGATCACGCGGCCGAACACGTAGCTGCTGGCGATGAAGCGGCGCTCGCTGATGGCGCGCTTGAAATGCGCGCGGTCGCCGAGATTGACCGGTCGCACCGAGGGAACCGCGCTGCAGCTGACCGTGCCATCCAGCTGGATCACGCCGAAGTTGGTGTAGTTGGCGTTCTTGGCGAGGATGTCGCCGAGGATGTCGTTGCATTTCCCTGGGTCCGAGACCAGGTCGGGAATGCTGGCGAGGTCGCGCAGAATCTGCCGCGTGCCGGTCAGCGACTGCGCCTCGTTGGCGGCGGCCAGCCGCGTCAGCCGCTGCAGGTTCTCCTCCGCCACCCTGAGCGCCTGCCCGCGATCTTCCCAACCGTTCCAGATCGTCATGGCCGCCGTCGGCGTGATCGCCAGCGCCACCAGCAGCATCAGGCGGCTGCGGAGGCTGTTGAATTTGAAAAGACTTCCTGCCATCGATCCGCTTTCGTCCGGCGCCGCGCGGGCGCCGGCATGGGAATCGCCGGCGGCTCAGGCCGGCGATTCTGTCGTCAAGGGAGACGTTGCGAGCGCAGCAGCGGCAACCGAATGTTGAAGCATTTGCATCGCTTCGGTTGAAACTAACCCTGCTTCGGCTGCCTGCCGGCAAATTCGTTCCCGAATCGAATGATAGCCTCGGCGCCGCGCCGGAGTGTGGCGACGTCGTCGGAGATGAATCCGATGCGGATGAAACCGGGAACGCCGAGCGCGTCGCCCGGCATGACGGCGACCGCCTGCCTCTCCAGCAAGGCTTCGGCAAAGCCGACGGTGTCCATGGTCAGCCGCGATACGTCGCCCCAGAGATAGGGGCCGGAATCCGGCGACGGCATGTCGATCCAAGGCACCGGCGCGAACATGTCCACCACGAGGTCGCGCCGCGTCCGGTAGTCGGCGAGCATGTCGGAGGGATCGCCGCAGGCGAACGCGGCCTGAGTCGCGAGCTGCGTGAGCGCCGGCGCGGCGGCGGTGATCGGTCCCTGCAGGGTCTGCATGGCGTCCACGACGGCCGCCGGGGCCAGCGCGAAGCCGGCTCGCCAGCCCATCATCGCGTAGCTCTGGGACGCGGAGAAGATCGTGACGATGCCGAGCGCGCGCCAGTCGCACAGCGCCGCCAGGCTGTGATGGCGTCCGCTGAAAATGAGCTTTTCATAACTCTCGTCGACGATGGCGTGGCACTGCCTGCGTGCCAGCCAGGCCGCGATGGCTTCCAGTTCATCACGGCCGTAGACCTTGCCGGTGGGGTTGTGCGGATTGTTGATGATCAGGACCCTGGCCGGCGGCAGGCTGTCCAGGAATGCCGGCGTGATGCGCGCCGGCAGGTCCACCAGCAGCGGGCGCAGCCCGAGCAGTTCGGCGGTCGCCACATAGGCCGGCCAGTGCGGGCGGAACACGATGACGCTGTCGCCCGGGTCGGTCATCACATACAAGGCTTCGTACAGCGCCTGCTTGGCGCCGTTGGTGACGATGACTTCATCGCGCCGCGCGCTCAACCGGTTTTCTTCGCGCAACTTGCGCAGCAGGCTGTCGCGCAGCCCGGCGGCGCCGACCACCGCGGTGTAAGGCAGGCTGCGCTGCGACGACAGTCCTTCGCGCACCGCGCGCAGCACCGGCTCCGGGGCGGGGAAGTGGGAGATGGCGATGGAAAAGTCGATGACTTCCCTGCCCTCGAGCTTCATGGCTTCCACCCGGCCGTGCATGGCCGTGGTGGCGAGCGGACGGGATGCGGCGATGCGCTGGGATATTTTCATTCTGGTCTCTTATATTTTGGGCAACAGGGGATGTTGGTCTCGAACAAGCACGATATCGGGCATGAGGCGGCTTAAATTGCTCTGGATCAATGTTTTTTTACCGAAGCGTCGCCTATCCTCGGCCTCGAATAACCATATTCGCGCAACTGGAATAGTTTCTTTCAGGAACATTTGAACAGGGCAGCGATCTCATGCCCTTCATGCGGAGGAGAATTTGTGAAGCTTTCGGGAAAAACGGTCGGGGCTCGCCTTGGCGCCGGGTTTGGATTCATCGTCGTGTTGCTGCTAATTGTCGTCGGCATCGCTTCCTGGCGGCTGCAGTCGAACATTGCTGCAATGGAAGAAATGACGGATGTGACGATGGCCAAGGAGCGCCTGATTTCGGAGTGGGCCGCCAGCACCGGCCTCAACGGCGTGCGTACGATCTTCGTCGCCGAAACCGAAGACGCCGTGCGCAGGGAACAGTTCCAGGCGGCGATCAAGGAGACCAGCGCCCATATTTCCGGCCTGCAGAAAAAGCTCGACGCGTTCCCGCGCGACGAACAGGAGCAGCAGCAGCTGGCGCGCATCGCCGACACGCGCAAGCAATACATCGACGCCCGCGACGCGGTGTTCAAGGAAAAAGCGGTGGACGAGGCAGCCGCCCGGCGCCTGGTGCAGGAAAGGCTGGAGCCGGCGCTGCGCGAATACACCGCGCAGATCCGCAAGCTCAGTGACTGGCAGGCTGAACGCATCGTGGCCATGCGCGGCCGCATGGCGGAAATGGGGCGCGACGCGCAATGGCAGATCGCGCTGCTCGGCGCGCTGGCGGTGGCGCTCGCCGTCGCCGCCGCGGTCTTCATCACCCGCAGCATTCGGAGCGAACTCGGCGGCGAACCGGCGCAGGCGGCCGGCATCGCGTGCCGCATCGCCGAGGGCGACCTGACCCGCGAGATCGTACTGGACGGACGGGACCGAGCCAGCCTGATGCATGCCATGGGCGCAATGCAGCAGAGCCTCACCCGCATCGTCACCGAGGTGCGCGCCGCCACCGAATCGATCTCCACCGCGTCGGACGAAATCGCGCGCGGCAACCTCGACCTGTCTTCGCGTACCGAGGAACAGGCGAGCGCGCTGGAAGAAACCGCGTCGTCCATGGAAGAGCTTACGTCGACCGTGCGCCAGAACGCGGACAACGCGCGCCAGGCCAACCAGCTTGCACGCACCGCGGCCGACGTGGCCGGCACCGGCGGCGAGGTCGTGTCCCAGGTGGTGGGCACCATGGCCGCGATCGATGCTTCCTCGCGCAAGATCGTGGACATCATCGGCGTCATCGACGGCATCGCCTTCCAGACCAATATCCTGGCCCTGAATGCTTCGGTGGAAGCCGCGCGCGCCGGCGAACAGGGCCGCGGCTTCGCGGTCGTCGCCGGCGAAGTGCGCAACCTGGCGCAGCGCGCCGCCTCCGCCGCCAGGGAAATCAAGGCGCTCATCAATGACTCGGTGCAGCAGGTGGATCAGGGTTCGCAGTTGGTGGCGCAGGCCGGCAAGACCATGCAGGAAGTGGTCACGAGCATCGCGCGGGTGACCGACATCATGGCCGAGATCAGCGCCGCCAGCCAGGAACAGGCCACCGGCATCGAGCATGTGAGCCAGGCGATCGCGCAGATGGATCAGGTCACGCAGCAGAATGCCGCGCTGGTCGAGCAGGCGGCAGCGGCGTCGGAAGCGATGCGCGAGCAGGCCGCCCGGCTTGCTGCCGCGGTCGGCGCCTTCAGGCTCGCCGGCGCCCGTGCCGGGTCGGCCCCGGCCATGTCCGGCGCGGCGGCGTCCCGTTCAGTGCAGCTTGTCCAGCCCGCCGTCCCCCGGCTCCGATAGCGGATTGATGCGCGACCAGTGGCCGGTGAGCACGAGCTGCTCGAGCCGGGCGCCCGGCACCGGCGGACTGAAGATGAAGCCCTGCGCGCCGTCGCAGTCGCGTGCCTTGAGATAGGCGAGCTGCTCCGCGGTTTCCACGCCGCCCGCCACGGCCCGGATGCCGAGATTGTGGGCGAGGTTGATGATGGCGGAGGTGATCGCGGCGTCCTCGCGGCGGTGGGGCAGGTGTTCGACGAAGGCCTTGTCGATCTTCAGGGCGTCGATGGCGAAATCCTGGAAGTCGCGCAGCGCGGTGGCCCCGGTGCCGAAATTGTCGATCGTGAGCCGGATGCCGCGCTCGCGCAGCGCGGCGAGCTGCGGCTTGATCGCCGGCTGCCGCGCCAGCATGGCCTCCGGCACTTCCAGCTCGAGGCATGATGCCGCAATGCCCGCGTCGTCGAGGATGGCCGGGATCATGGCCACGAAGCGCGGGTCGCTGAACTGCCGCGCCGAGCAGTTGACCGACAGCCGCAGGTCGTGCAGGCCGTGCGCGTGCAGGCGGCGGACCTGGCGCGCCGCCTCCCGCAATGCCCATTCGCCGATCTCCACGATCATGCCGGTCTGTTCGATGATGGACAGGAAGTCGGACGGCAGCACGGTTTCCATGTCCGTCGCGTTCCAGCGCAGCAGCGCCTCGACGCTGGCGATCTTCCATTTCGCGAGGTCCACCTGGGGCTGGTAGTAGAGCTCGAACTGGCTGTTCTTGAGCGCGGCGCGCAGCGCGGCTTCGCGGTCGCGCTTCCAGCCCTGCTCGTCCTGCAGGATGGCGTTGTAGAACTGGTAGGTGTGGCGGCCCGCGTGCTTGGCGCGGTACAGCGCCAGGTCGGCGCGCTTGAGCAGCTCCACCGAGCTGCGGGCATCGCCGGGATAGAAGCAGACGCCGATGCTGGTCCCGCTCTGCACCTCCTGGCCGTCGAGCTGGAACGGCCTGCCCAGCTCGAGCACGAGCTTGCGCGCCAGCGTCTCGGCGGCCAGCGGCTGGGAGGCGTCGGCCTGGATCACGACGAATTCGTCCCCGCCGAGGCGGGCCACGAAATCGGTTTCCCGGATCGAGGACACGATGCGCAGCGCGACTTCCTTGAGCAGCAGGTCGCCCGCGTGGTGGCCGAAGGTATCGTTGACATATTTGAAGCGGTCGAGATCCAGCAGCAGCAGCGCGAACGGCACGCCGGTGCGCTGCGACGACACCATGCTCGCGTGCAGCCGGTTGCTGAAGCTGACCCGGTTCGGCAGGCCGGTGAGGCCATCGTGATTGGCGAGAAACCGGGTCTGTTCCTCGGCCAGGCGTTCATCGGTGCGGTCGCGCAGGATCTTGACGTAGCCGCGCAGCCTGCCGTCGGCATGCCACAGCGGCGTCACCCCGCCCGAGGCCCAGAAGCGCGAGCCGTCGGGGCGTACATGCCAGCGGTTGTTCTCGGCGCGGCCGGTCGCGCGTGCCGTCTCCAGCTCGCGCTGCGGCTCGCCCATGCCCCGGTCTTCCTCGGTGAAGAGCATGTCGGCGTGATGGCCGATGGCGTCTTCCGCGCGGTGGCCGGTGATGCGCTCCGCGCCCGGGTTCCAGCTCGCGATCCGGCCCTCGGGGTCGATCATCATGATGGCGTAGTCGGTGGCGCCTTCGATCAGCATGCGCAGATCATCCTGGTCCGCCTGGGCGGCGGCTTCGCGCAGCAGGATGACCGCGCCGATCGCCGCGCCGGCGGGATCGATCAGGGGCGTGGCATCGATGCTGACCGCCTTCTCCGCCGCCGGCAGCCAGGCCTGCAGCGCCGACACCGACTCGCCGCCAAGCGCGCGATGAACCGGCGATTGATCCTCCGGCAGCGCGGCGCCGCGATCGGCGCGGAACAGGCGCAGTGCCGCGACCGCGAGCGAGTCCTCGCTGCCGTCCGGCGCCAGGCCGAGCAGCGCGCGCGCCGCGGGATTGACCAGCAGCGGCTGTTCCCCGGCATCGACGGCCAGCACAGCCGCCGCCATGCTGTGCAGGACGGCGAGAAGCAGGCCGGTGCGGTCGTCATGCTCCGCACGGGGCCGATGCAAGTGTTCTGACTGGGGAGACAACGATGTCATCGGGTGTGCATTCTTCGGAGGGCAAGGGTGTGACAGCGCACGGTGTCCCGGGTTTCTGGGAATCGATCCGCCGCAAACACGGCCCTCTTTCTGCAACTTTGCGCGAGATCAATCAAATTTCCCGCGCCATCGCCAAGACTGGGCCGGATCAGCGCGAAGATCAGCCCAGATTGAGGACCCGAACATGAACCGACCGGAACGCGACCTGCAGCCGGCGGCGGCCGACACCAAGTCGCCGCCTTCACGCTTTATGCCATCCGACGTGGAATCCCCGCTGCCGTCGGACCGGCTGATCCACGCCGCGCTCGGCCGGTTCACCGGCGGCCTGTCGCCGGCCAGTCTCGCGCTGGCCTGGACCGACTGGGCGCTGCACCTGGCGGCGTCGCCGGGGAAATGGCAGCGGCTGGCGGAAAAGGCCGTGCGCAAGAGCGCGCGCCTGGCGCTGTACGGCGGCAAGCTGATGGCGGGAGGCAAGCCGGAGCCGTGCATCGAACCCCTGCCCCAGGACCGGCGCTTCCGCGGCGAGGCCTGGCAGCGCTGGCCGTACAACCTGATCTACCAGGGCTTTCTGCTGAACCAGCAATGGTGGCACAACGTCACCACCGGCATCGGCGGGGTGTCCGCCCACCATGAGCAGGTGGTGGAGTTCGTCGCGCGGCAGCTGCTGGACATGGCGTCGCCGGTCAACTTCATCGCCACCAATCCGGAAATACTCGACGCCACGGTGCGCGAGGGCGGCTGGAACCTGGTGCGCGGAGCCGCCAACTGCATCGACGACATCGAGCGGATGATGGCGGGCAGGCCGGCGGCCGGAACCGAAGCCTTCCGCCCGGGAGAACAGGTGGCCGTCACGCCGGGCAGGGTGGTCTGGCGCAACCGGCTGATCGAACTCATACAGTACGCGCCGGCCACGCCGCAGGTGCATCCGGAACCGGTGCTGTTCGTGCCGGCCTGGATCATGAAGTACTACATCCTCGACCTGTCGCCGCACAATTCGCTGGTGCGCTACCTGGTCGAGCGCGGGCACACGGTGTTCATGATCTCCTGGCACAACCCGGTCGAGCGCGACCGCGACCTGTCGATGGACGATTACCTGCGGCTGGGCGTGCTGGCCGCGCTCGATGCGATCCGCGCCATCGTGCCGGGGCAGCGGGTGAACGCGGTCGGCTACTGCCTCGGCGGCACGCTGCTGGCCATGGCGGCGGCCTGGCTGGCGCGCCGCGGCGACGACCGCCTGCGCACGATGACGCTGCTGGCCGCGCAGACCGACTTCACCGAGCCGGGCGAGCTGAGCCTGTTCATCGACGAGAGCCAGCTCAACCTGCTCGAGGACAGCATGTGGAACGACGGCTACCTCGACAACCGGCAGATGGCGGGCGCCTTCCAGCTGCTGCGCTCCAACGACCTGATCTGGTCGCTGATGGTGCAGCAGTACCTGCTGGGACGACGCCAGAAGATGACCGACCTGATGGCCTGGAACCTGGATGCGACCCGCATGCCGTACCGGATGCACAGCGAGTACCTGCACCGGCTGTTCCTGGACAACGACCTGGCGGCGGGCCGCTATCGCATCGCCGGCCTGCCGATCGCGCTCGGCGACATCCGTACCCCGGTGTTCGCCGTCGGGACGGAGTCCGATCATGTCGCCCCCTGGCGCTCCGCCTACAAGATCAACATGCAGCTGCCGGGCGAGGTCAGCTTCCTGCTGACCAGCGGCGGCCATAATGCCGGCATCATCAGCGAACCCGGCCACCCCGGCCGGCACTACCGCATCGGGCATCGCCGCGCGGGCAGTCACTACATGGACCCGGAAACCTGGTACCAGGTCCAGCAGGCGCAGGAGGGGTCATGGTGGCCGGAGTGGGCCGACTGGCTGCGCCGCCACTCCGGCGAGCCGGTGGCGCCGCCGCCGATGGGCGCGGCCGGGCAGGGCTATCCGCCGCTCGGTCCGGCGCCGGGGACCTACGTGCTGGAGCGCTGAGGGCGCGGAGGGCGCGCCGCTCAGCCGCCGCGGCCGTGGTCGCGGAAGGCCTGGTGGAAGCTGGCCAGTATCTCTTCGGCTTCCAGCACCTGCGTGGCGACTTCATTGATCTTGCGGCGCTGGGCGCGGGCGCGCTCGCGCAGCACTTCGAAGGCGGCGTCGCGGTCGGTCGAAAAGCGCGCCATCAGCACGCCCACCGCCATGCTGGTTTCGCGTCCGGCGGCCAGGGCCGCGGTCAGGTTGACTTCGCTGCGCCGCAAGCGCTTGATGTCGTCGGCGCGGGCCAGCGCCGCCTCCACCGCCGGTGTCACCTGGGCGGCTTCGATCGGCTTGACCAGATAACCGACCGCGCCGTGGGCGGCCGCCTTCCTGACGGTATCGGCGGCGTCGAGCACCGACAGGAACATGAAGGGCACGGCCGTTTCCGCCGTCAGCCGCTCCGCCAGCTCCAGTCCCGACATGCCGGGCAGATTGATATCGAGCAGCGCGAGGTCGGGGTCTTCCTGCCGCGCGATCGGCATCGCCTCCTCGGCCGAGGTCGCCTGCACCGTGTCGTAGCCGGCGTGCCGGAGCATGGTGGATAGCAGGGTCAGCAGCATGGGGTCGTCGTCGACCAGTAAAAGGCGGCGCTTGGCGGCACTTGCTGCGGGCATGTAGGTCTCCGGAGAGGCGGGCAATCGAAGCCACGATTCTAGCGGAAGCGCGCTCCCGCCTGTCGTCGCCGGTCCGCCGCGAATTCCTTTTGCATCAACATGCTACAGAAGGCTTGACGAACAGGCGGGAGATGCAACACGGCGCAGGATTCGGGATAGAATACGGACAGCCTGTCTGTTGCGTCACGGAAATTCACGTTCCCCCAGGGGGAACGACCTGACACGGCTGCCATCGCCAGGCTTCGGGCGCGTAACACGGACACGACCTCTTGCTCCTCATGCCGATTCCATTTCATGCATCTTCGCGCTTGAACCGGGCAGTCGTATCCGCTTGCGGGGCTGCCTGACCATGGAAGCCCTGCTCAAGCACATGGTGGACATCACCTGCCAGCGCGATCACGCGCTGCTGGACAGTTCGGTGGCGTCCGCCCTGCATGAACTGGTCGGCGCCGAACAGGTGCGCGTGCACGAACTTTTCCGTTTCCGCAACGAGCTTTTCATGCGTCCGCGCGCCTGGATCCGCGACGGGAAAGTGGTGAGCGCGGGCGAATCCGCCGGTGAACAGGCCGGAGAATCCGCCGCCGACTATCCGGTCCTGCTGGAATGCATGCGCCAGCGCGCCACCAGCGCGGAGGAAGTCGACGCGACCGGCCGCCATACGCTGTGGCTGCCGATCTGGCTCAACGACAAGGTCAGCACTTGCCTGCAGGTGATCGCGGACCGGCCCTATCCGGTCGAGACCCGCCACATGATCGAGGGCATCCTTGCCGTCTACCGCAATTTCCAGAACATCCTCGACTACAGCGAGCGCGACTCGCTGACCGGCCTGCTCAACCGCAAGACCTTCGACGAGAAGTTCTCGCGCATGCTCGCCGCGGCCCAGCCGGACAATCAGCAGGACCGCCCCGAACGCCGCTGCCAGCAGAGCGGCACGGTCGGCCACTGGCTGGCGGTGTGCGACATCGACCATTTCAAGCGCGTCAACGACCAGTTCGGCCACCTCTACGGCGACGAAGTGCTGATCCTGGTCGCCAACCTGCTGCGCTCCTCATTCCGCGCGCAGGACCGGGTGTTCCGCTTCGGCGGCGAGGAATTCGTGGTGCTGCTGCGCTCGACCACCCTCGAGGACGCGCGCAAGATCTTCGACCGTTTCCGCCGCAACGTCGAGCAGCATGATTTTCCCCAGGTCGGCAAGGTATCGGTCAGCGTCGGCTTCGCCAGCATCTCGACTGAATCGCCGGTGGTCATCCTCGGCCATGCCGACCAGGCGCTGTATTACGCCAAGGCCAATGGCCGCAACCAGGTCTGCTTCTATGACGAACTGGTGCAGCGCGGCGAACTGCGCTCGGAAGTGTCGAACGACACGGTCGAGTTCTTCTGAGGTCCTGCACTTCGCCCCGGCGGCGGCCTGCGACTAATCCTTGAACAGGCTTTGATGGATCCAGCCTTCGTTGGTCAGCACGAAGCCCTCGGTCACCTTGACGGGCTTTTCCTTGGACTCGACATCCTGCTTCAGTGCGGGGACCACCGCGACCAGCTCGGGTGTCAGCGCCCACTTGGGCAAGTCCTTCACCCTGTAGGTGTAGTTGACGCGGGAAATCCGGGTGCCGAGTGCGTCCGAGGGTTCGGTGTAGCGGACGATCTCGTCGACCTCGGCTTTGCCGGCGCAATAGCCGCCAGCGTCGTACCCCATCGGCTTCCCCCCATCAGACTTGTAATGCTTGCGGCCTTCTTCCGTCAGCTCGAAAGTGGATTTCACGATGAAGTCGTCTCCTTTTGCGGTCATCCAGCCGTCGGTCTTCTGCCGCGACAGTTCCTTCTCGGCCAGCAGGCCGGCCTTGACCAGAGCATGCAGGAGGTCACCGGTGTCCTTTCTGCCGGTGTGGTAAGTGGTGGTGTAAGGGAAAGTCTGCGTCACGTAGCACTTCGGGTAGACGGAATCGAGGTAGGCCTGCGCCGCCTTCTTGAAGTTGCTTTCGCTGGCTGCTTTTGGATCGGAACAGCCGCTCAGGAGAAGTACGAGAGCGAGAGACAGAGAAGTCGTTTCTTTCATTGTGCTTCCTTCTTCAAAGGGATCGGAGAGTTGCGAGAGCTTTCTGCCCGGAGCTGCCCCTGCGGACATGGCCACACTGGCTCGCGACGGGGCAATCATTTTATTAATATTTTTTCAACATTGACGCGACGATTTGTTACCAGTAATTGCTGGCGGCCGCTGAACAGCCCGTCTGCCCTCGCTTGACTTTCCCCATGCGGCCCGAGGGGAAGTTTGCCCCCGCCCCGCATTCCCACTACACTTCCTGACATGCCATTCCGCCAACGGAACGGCATCCGCTATCCGCGGCCCGGCAGCCTGACCTTCTCCCGTCTTACCCGGCGGTTACGGTGGGGCGCCATCCGAATCATCCATTCTGGAGAGAGACACTCATGCAAGCCACACCCGCAGCGGCCGCTGCCGGGCGGGCATCCGCCCCTGCCCTCGCCCCCGTCAGGCTCGACGACAAATACACTTCCACCTCCGGCAAGATCTTCATCTCGGGCATCCAGGCCCTGGTGCGCCTGCCGCTGATGCAGCGCCAGCGCGACCTCGCCGCCGGGCTCAATACCGCCGGCTTCATTTCCGGCTACCGCGGCTCGCCGCTCGGCGGGCTGGACGAGAATCTGTGGAAGGCGCAGAAACTGCTGGAGGAAAACCATGTCCGCTTCGTACCCGGCGTGAACGAGGACCTGGCGGCGACCGCGGTCTGGGGCACGCAGACGGTCGACCTGATCGGGCCGGCGAAATACGACGGCGTGTTTGCGATGTGGTACGGCAAGGGGCCGGGCGTGGACCGCTGCGGCGATGTCTTCAAGCACATGAACCACGCCGGCACGGCGAAGCACGGCGGCGTGCTGCTGGTGGCGGGTGATGACCATGGCGCCTACTCCTCCACCCTGCCGCACCAGTCAGACCACATCTTCGCCGCCTGCATGATCCCGGTGCTGTATCCGTGCAATGTGCAGGAATACCTCGACCTCGGACTGCATGCCTGGGCGATGTCGCGCTATTCAGGCTGCGCGGTCGGCTTCAAGGCGCTGGCCGACACGGTGGAGTCGACGGCGTCGGTCGATGCCGATCCGTTCCGCCTGAAGATCGAATACCCGACCGATTTCGTCATGCCGGAAGGCGGCCTCAACACCCGGCTGTCCACCGACACCCTCGGCATCCAGGCGCGCAAGCAGGAAGCGCTGATGCAGGACTACAAGATTTATGCCGCGCTCGCCTATGCGCGCGCCAACAGACTCAACCACACCACCATCGACAGCCCGAAGGCCAGGCTGGGGATCATCGCCTCGGGCAAGTCCTGGCTCGACGTGATGGAAGCGATGGAAGAGCTGGGCATCGACGACAGGATGGCGGCCGACATCGGCATCCGCGTGTTCAAGGTCGCGATGCCGTGGCCGCTGGAGCCCGACGGCGTACGCGAGTTCGCGCAGGGCCTGGACGAGATTCTGGTGGTCGAGGAAAAGCGCCAGATCGTCGAATACCAGCTCAAGGAACAGCTCTACAACTGGCGCGACGACGTGCGCCCGCGCGTGATCGGCAAGTTCGACGAAAAAGGCGAATGGGTGCATCCGCGCGGCGAATGGCTGCTGCCGCCGAAGGCGGATTTCTCGATCGCGCAGATCGCCCGCGTGATCGCGCAGCGCATCGCCCGCTTCCACACCAGCGACCTGATCAGGGCGCGCCTGGCCTTCCTCGAAGCCAAGGACAAGGTCCTGTCGAAGGCCGTGAACACGCCGCCGCGCCCGGCGTATTACTGCTCCGGCTGTCCGCACAATACCTCGACCAGGGTGCCGGACGGATCGCTGGCGCTGGCCGGCATCGGCTGCCATGTGATGGCGACCGCGATCTACCCGGAACACAACAAGCTGACCACGCACATGGGCGGCGAAGGCGCGCCCTGGATCGGACAGGCGGCATTTTCCGCGCTGCCCCACGTGTTTCAGAACCTCGGCGACGGCACCTATTTCCACTCCGGCTATCTCGCCATCCGGGCGGCGGTGGCGGCGAAGGTCAGCATCACCTACAAGATCCTCTACAACGACGCGGTGGCGATGACCGGCGGCCAGCCGGTCGACGGCATCACCTCGGTGCCGATGATCGCGCAGCAGATGGCCGCCGAGGGCGTGAAGCGCATCGCGCTGGTGAGCGAAGACCTGAGCCGCTACGAAGACCGGTCTTCGCTGCCGTCCATCGTCACCCTGCACGACCGCAAGGACATGGACGCGGTGCAGCGCGAACTGCGCGAGGTACCCGGCGTCTCGGTACTGATCTACGACCAGACCTGCGCCGCCGAAAAGCGCCGCCGCCGCAAGAAGGGCGAATATCCCGATCCGCCGAAGCGGCTGTTCATCAATGAACTCGTCTGCGAGGGCTGCGGCGACTGCGGCGTGCAGTCCAACTGCACTTCCATCCTGCCGCTGGAGACCGAGTTCGGGCGCAAGCGCGCGATCGACCAGTCCTCCTGCAACAAGGACTATTCCTGCGTGAAGGGCTTCTGCCCGAGCTTCGTCACGGTGGAAGGCGGCAGCCTGAAAAAGCGCGGCGGCGGCAAGCGCCAGGACGTCGATTTCGGTCCGCTGCCGGAACCCGTGCTGCCGGCCTGCGACACGCCCTACAACATCCTGCTCAACGGCATCGGCGGCACGGGCGTGATCACCATCGGCGCGCTGGTCGGCATGGCCGCGCACCTGGAGGGCAAGGGGGTGTCGGTGCTCGACATGACCGGCATGTCGCAGAAGAACGGCTCGGTGACTTCGCACATCCGCATCACCCGCGTGCCCGGCACGATACGCGCGCAACGCATCGCCACCGGCGAGGCCGACCTGGTGCTGGGCGCGGACATGCTGACCGCCGGCGCGCAGGACGCGATCGCGAAGATGCGGCCCGGCCGCACGCGGGCGGTGATCAACACCCATCAGCAGCCGACCGGGCATTTCACGAAGAACCGCGACTGGGAATTCCCGTTCGCCGAGGTGCAGGCGCTGATCAACGAATCGGTGGCCGGCCGCGCCGACTATATCGACGCCACCCGGCTGGCGACGGCGCTGATGGGCGATGCGATCGCGACCAATCTGTTCATGCTCGGCTATGCCTGGCAAAAGGGTGCGCTGCCGGTATCGGAAGCCGCCCTGCTGCGCGCGATCGAACTCAACGGCGTCGCGGTCGAGGCCAACAAGCAGAGCTTCGCCTGGGGCCGGCGCGCGGCTGTCGATCCGGCGCGGGTCGAGCGCGTCGCCACGCCGGCGCAGCCGGTGACGCTGCAGCCGCCGCAGGGTCTGAACGCGCTGCTGCGGCGCCGCGTCGCCTTCCTGACCGACTATCAGGATGCGGACTATGCGGCGGGCTATGCGTCGCTGGTCGAGGCGGTGCGCGAACGGGAAAGCACGCTCGGGCTCGGCGACAGCCTGGCACGGGCGGTGGCGAAGTCGTACTTCAGGCTGCTGGCGTACAAGGATGAATACGAGGTGGCGCGCCTGTACACGGACGGCCGGTTCACGGAGCAGCTCAGGCAGCAGTTCGACGGCGACTTCACCCTGAAATTCAACCTGGCGCCGCCGCTGCTGGCGAAGAAGGATGGCCAGGGAAGGCTGGTCAAGGCGGAGTATGGCTCCTGGGTGTGGCAGGCTTTCCGGATGCTGGCGCGGATGCGGCGGCTGCGCGGCACCCGGCTCGACGTGTTCGGCTATACCGCCGAGCGCCGGATGGAAAGACGGCTGGCGGCGGAGTACCGGGAAACCGTGCTCGGCCTGCTGGACGGGCTGCGTGCCGACAACCATGCGCTGGCGGTGCGGATCGCCGCTCTTCCGGAACAGGTGCGCGGCTTCGGCCATGTGAAGCTGGCGGCGGTGGAGGCCTATCGCAAGGAAAGAGCGGCACTGCTGGCGCAGTTTGCGTTGCCGCAAACCGGGCTGCCGCACGCGGCGTAGGTTGCGCGTGAGCAGGTAGTGCAGGCGTCCCTGCCTGCACGGCGGACGTGGACCGGAGAGCCAGCGACCCTTCTCTCCGGTCCGGCCGGTTTTGTGCAGGCACGGAGGCCTGCACTACCGGGGCAGAGCAGGTAGTGCAGGCGTCCCTGCCTGCACTGCGGACGTCGGCCGGAGAGCCGCCCCTTCTCTCCGGTCCCGCTGGTTTTGTGCAGGCACGGAGGCCTGCACTACCGGGGCAGTGCAGGTAGTGCAGGCGTCCCTGCCTGCACGGCGGACGTCGGCCGGAGAGCCGTCCCTTCTCTCCGGTCCCGCTGGTTTTGTGCAGGCACGGAGGCCTGCACTACCGGGGCAGAGCAGGTAGTGCAGGCGTCCCTGCCTGCACTGCGGAAGTGGACCGGAGAGCCAGCGCCCCTTCTCTCCGGTCCGGCGCGTTTTGTGCAGGCACGGAGGCCTGCACTACCGGGGCAGAGCAGGTAGTGCAGGCGTCCCTGCCTGCACTGCGGACGTGGACCGGAGAGCCAGCATAGCCTTCTCTCCGGTCCGGCTGGTTTTGTGCAGGCACGGAGGCCTGCACTACCGGGAAGAAATGTCGGCCGGACGACGGAAAACCGGTTTGACGCCATGCTAGATTGACGTTAACGTAAACGTCAAAATAAAACGAAGCGCCGGGCCAGCCCCGGCGCTCCCATGAGAGAGTTCAAAGAGACAAGCCATGACCGATCTGTCCGTATCGCGCAAGCTCACCGAGTACAAGCCCGCCAACAAGGTCCGTTTCGTCACCGCCGCCTCGCTGTTCGACGGCCACGACGCCTCGATCAACATCATGCGCCGCATCCTGATGGCCAACGGCGCCGAGGTCATCCATCTCGGGCACAACCGCTCGGTGGATGAAATCGTGACCGCCGCCCTGCAGGAAGACGCGCAGGGCATCGCGGTGTCGAGCTATCAGGGCGGGCATGTCGAGTATTTCAAGTACATGATCGACCTGCTGCGGCAACGCGGCGGCGCCCATATCAAGGTCTTCGGCGGCGGCGGCGGCGTGATCGTGCCGAGCGAGATCGAGGACCTGCATGCCTACGGCGTGTCGCGCATCTTCAGTCCGGAAGACGGCCAGCGGCTCGGCCTGGCGGGCATGATCCTGTCCATGATCGAGGCCTGCGACACAGACCTGTCCGGCTATGCGCCGACCTCGGTGGAGGCGCTCGCCGAGGGCGAAATGGCGGCCCGCCACCGCCCGCTGGCGCAGTTCATCACCGCGCTCGAGAACGGCAAGGCCGCGCCGGCGCTCAAGACCGAACTGCACAAGCGCGCCGACACCATCAAGACACCGGTGCTCGGCATCACCGGCACCGGCGGCGCGGGCAAGTCCTCGCTCACCGACGAGCTGATCCGGCGCATCCGCCTCGACCAGGATGACGCGCTCGACATCGCGGTGATCTCCATCGATCCCTCGCGCCGCAAGTCCGGCGGCGCGCTGCTCGGCGACCGTATCCGCATGAATGCGATCAATCCCTGGAACGGCCAGACCCGGGTCTTCATGCGCTCGCTCGCCACGCGCGAGGCGGGATCGGAGATTTCGCAGGCGCTGCCTGACGTGATCGCGGCCTGCAAGGTGGCGGGCTTCGACCTGGTGATCGTCGAAACCTCCGGCATCGGCCAGGGCGACGCGGCGATCGTGCCGCACGTGGACGTGTCGATGTATGTGATGACGCCGGAGTTCGGCGCCGCCTCCCAGCTGGAAAAAATCGACATGCTGGATTTCGCCGATTTCGTGGCGATCAACAAGTTCGACCGCAAGGGCGCGCAGGACGCGCTGCGCGACGTCGCCAAGCAGTACCAGCGCAACCGCGAACTGTGGATGAAGCGGCCGGAAGAGATGCCGGTCTTCGGCACCCAGGCTTCGCGCTTCAACGACGACGGCGTGACCGCGCTCTACCAGGGTCTGCTGCCTCGGCTGACGGAACTGGGCCTGAAGGCCGGGCCGGGCAAGCTGGCGCGGGTGGACGTGCGCCACTCTTCCGGCCGCAACGCCATCGTGCCGCCGGCACGCAGCCGCTACCTGGCGGAGATCGCCGACAGCCTACGCGGTTACCACGCCAACACGGCAAAGCAGGTGAAGCTCGCGCGCGAACGCCAGCAGTTGCAGGAAGCGAAGCGGATGCTGGCGGCCGCCGGCCAGAACGCCGGCTTCGATGCGCTGATCGCCGAGCGCGACGGCCATCTCGATCCGGCGGCGAAGAAGCTGCTGGCAATGTGGCCCGACATGCAGGCGGCCTACTCGGGCGATGAATACGTGGTGAAGATCCGCGATAAGGAAATCCGCACCCGCCTCACCTACAAGACCCTGTCGGGCAACATCATCCGCAAGGTGTCGCTGCCGAAGTTCGAGGACCACGGCGAAATCCTGCGCTGGCTGATGCGCGAGAACGTGCCCGGCTCCTTCCCCTACACCGCCGGCGTGTTCGCCTTCAAGCGCGAGAATGAGGACCCGACCCGCATGTTCGCCGGCGAGGGCGACGCCTTCCGCACCAACCGCCGCTTCAAGCTGGTCTCCGAGGGCATGCCGGCCAAGCGCCTGTCGACCGCCTTCGACTCGGTCACGCTGTACGGCGCCGACCCCGCCCCGCGCCCCGATATCTACGGCAAGATCGGCAACTCCGGGGTATCGATCGCCACGCTCGACGACATGAAGGTGCTGTACGACGGCTTCGACCTGTGCGACCCGGCGACTTCGGTGTCGATGACGATCAACGGGCCGGCGCCGACCATCCTGGCGATGTTCATGAATACCGCGATCGACCAGCAGATGGACAAGTTCCGCGCCGACAACCGGCGCGAGCCGACCGACGACGAAGCGCAGAAGATCCGCGCCTGGGTGCTGCAGAACGTGCGCGGCACGGTGCAGGCCGACATCCTCAAGGAAGACCAGGGGCAGAATACCTGCATCTTCTCCACCGAGTTTTCATTGAAGGTGATGGGCGACATCCAGGAGTTTTTCGTCCACCACCAGGTGCGCAATTTCTATTCGGTGTCGATCTCCGGCTATCACATCGCCGAGGCCGGGGCCAACCCGATCTCCCAGCTTGCCTTCACGCTGGCCAACGGTTTCACCTTCGTCGAAGCCTATCTCGCGCGCGGCATGCACATCGACGATTTCGCGCCCAACCTGTCGTTCTTCTTCTCCAACGGCATGGACCCGGAGTACACGGTCCTGGGCCGGGTGGCGCGCCGCATCTGGGCGGTGGCGATGCGCGACAAGTACGGCGCCAACGAGCGCTCGCAAAAGCTCAAGTACCACATCCAGACCTCCGGCCGCTCGCTGCATGCGCAGGAGATCGATTTCAACGACATCCGCACCACGCTGCAGGCGCTGATCGCGATCTACGACAACTGCAATTCACTGCACACCAACGCCTTCGACGAAGCGATCACCACGCCGACCGACGAATCGGTGCGCCGCGCGCTGGCGATCCAGCTCATCATCAACCGCGAGTGGGGCCTGGCCAAGAATGAAAACCCGAACCAGGGCAGCTTCATCATCGAAGAGCTGACCGACCTGGTGGAAGAAGCGGTGCTGCAGGAGTTCGAGCGCATCGCCGAGCGCGGCGGCGTGCTCGGCGCGATGGAGACCGGCTACCAGCGCGGCAAGATCCAGGAAGAGTCGATGTACTACGAGCACCTCAAGCACGACGGCACGCTGCCGATCATCGGCGTCAACACCTTCCGCAATCCGAAGGGCGACGCGACCCCGCAACAGCTGGAACTGGCGCGCTCGACCGAGGAAGAGAAGCAGTCGCAGCTGGCGCGCCTGGCCGAATTCCAGCAGCGCAATGCCGGCGCGGCGCCGGCGATGCTGGCGCGGCTTCAGCAGGCGGTGATCGAGGACCGCAACGTGTTCGAGGTGCTGATGGACGCCGTCCGCGTATGCTCGCTCGGGCAGATCAGCAATGCGCTGTTCGAGGTGGGCGGGCAGTACCGGCGCAATATGTAGGTCCCGCGCCGCTTCGATCCATGCTGCCGGGAGCCGGCGTCGCTACCGGGTGGTGTCGGGTGAGCCGGGAGGCGGCTCGCCGGGATCCGGAGTATAAAAGCGCCCGCTCCCGCCGGAAGAGCCGGATCTCGTACTGGCGTTGCCCGGTATGTCCGGCTCGTTCACGGGAGGCAGGGCTGCGTGGCGCTGATGCGGCCTGTGCGACCTCGGAGAATTGATAGTCGAGCCCGGTCTTCCGGGCTCCTGCGCGGGCGGCTCCGGGTCGATTGCCTGTCCGGCACTTATCGCCAGCGAATATAGACTCCTGAGCGCGTCGACATCTCTCTGTGCTTCGATCAACCTTGTCGCCGCCACGGCAAGTTCGTGTATGGTCCCCAGCACCTCTTCGTTCTCTTCCCTCGGAATTTCGCCGCGGAGAAGTTGCAAGGCGCGGTTTCGAAGCGCATCGCTCGGCAGCCAGCGGATGAGGACTAACCACGGCATGGCATTGGGATCATCTGGCCCCACAGACGCAATACTTGCTTCACCTTGTCCTGCCAGAGAGGACAGACGGGCCTGAACGGCGGACGAGATGGACGGCGCGTATTCCACATCCCGAATCACTTTGGTGATTATGTCGGCAATCTTCGGGATTACGTCCAGGAGTTTCTCCCGTTCTGCCAGCCCGACGGGAAGTTCCCCGCTACGCAGAAGCTCCACGACGATCGCTCTCTGCAAGCTGTTGCCGAAGCTGTTCTCCAGTACCCACGGCAGCACGATCTCGGCCTGCTGAGGCGAGGGCAAGGAATCCGCGCTGACGCTGACCAGGCTTGCCACGCTGGCAGGCGAATCGCTTATGGGGAGCGCAACGCCCCCCGGCTCATCGTCGCCGGGCGCCAGTTCCTCTTCCATGGAATCCGGCTCGCTGATCATCGAAGTCGTAGCGCTCGCGGCGGTCGACGGGCGCATGTTTGCATGCTCATCCGGCACCGGTGTACGTTCCGGTGCCAGCTCCTCACGCCTGAGGGCGCCGCCGGTGCCGTCGGCAATACCGTTTGCCCGGGCTACCTCCCGCAGCACCCGCTGGGGATCGTAGCGTGAGCCCGGCCCCTGAGTTGGCCCGGGCGCCGATGGCTGGACGGGACGCTCTTCAGGGTCGCGCTCAAAGCCGTGCTCGCGATCCGCGAGTTGCAGCGCACGCCGCAGGTCGTAGCCCAGCCCCTGCAATTCAGGCGGAGCCGCGGGACCTGACTGCTCCGTCCGGGTCGTTTCCAGCAGCTTGCGCTGAAGCGCGCCGACCCGGCGGGGTCCCTTGGCGGAAACGCCGCTTGTTCCGTGCGTACCGGCCCCGGTCAGGGCGCGCCCTTCCGGGGCGGGGCGGGAAGCAGCTTCGCTCCGCACCGCCGAATCGGAAACGCCGGGTGATGCGGGTGCGGCCGGATCGCTCACGACGCTCGCGGCGGCAGCGCCCGGCCCTGCTTCGCCGACCGGTCCCGCGCCACGCATGCGCGCCGTGTCAGGCATGGCCGGGCCGCTGATCGCGCTCACGCCTGTTTCGACAGGCTGCGGCTTGTCCTTCTTGCGGCGTCGCATCAGTCCCTGCAGTTTTTCCCGCAACCCCTTGCCGCCCGTGCTCGCCCGGTATGCCCGCCCGGGCGGCCCCGGCTCCGCGGGAGCGCCTGCGTTCCCCGAGCCACCGGCCGCGCGTGCGCCCTCACGCTCTTTCGGGGCATCGTGATGATGAGAGGTGCGAAAGGGCGTAACCCTTCTGAGAAAACCAAACACAGTTGCCTCCGGCAGTGAGCGGTCATGTCGATGAGTGGCGGGATGCGGGCATACCGTTCCGTCATCGCCCGCACGGCACCGGGCAGAGCGTCGACAATCCTGGTGTGAGTGCCCGCCATCGTCCGCCTTTTTCTCCCCCGGCGGGCGCTTGTCGGCGCTTGCGCATTCTTTCGGGCGCCGGCGCGCGGGCAACGGAATACTGGGATAATCCCCCACCTCACGTTTCGCTAAGCCGCCATGAATCCTGGAGTCCTGTCCGCCGCCAGCGCCTACGCCATCTGGGGCGTGTTCCCGCTTTACTTCAAGGCGCTGCAGGAAGTGCCGCCGCTGGAGATCCTGCTGCATCGGATGCTGTGGTCGCTGGTGTTCGTTGCCGCCGTGCTGGGCTGGCGCCGTCACTGGGGCTGGCTGCGGGAGGTGTTCGGCAAGCCGCGCGTGGTGGCGGGCTTCGCGCTGTCGGCATTGCTGCTGTCGGCCAACTGGTTCATCTACATCTGGGCGGTGAACAACGGCCATGTGGTCGATTCCAGCCTCGGCTACTTCATCAATCCGCTGTTCAATGTGCTGCTTGGCGCCGTGGTGCTGCGCGAGCGGCTGCGGCCGGTGCAATGGGCGGCGGTGTCGCTGGCGGCGGCGGGCGTGGCCTGGCTGACGTGGCAGGCGGGTTCGCTGCCGTGGATCGCGCTGCTGCTGGCGGCGACCTTCGGCCTGTACGGCCTGCTGCGCAAGACGGCCTCGCTCGGCGCGCTGGAAGGGCTGGCGCTGGAAACCCTGCTGCTGTTTCCGGTTGCCGCGGCCTATCTCGGCTGGCTGGCGCTGCACGGGCAGAACAGCTTCATCGCCGCCTCCACCAGCACCCAGCTGCTGCTGGCCGCGGCCGGGCCGATCACCGCGATTCCGCTGCTGCTGTTCGCCTCGGGCGCGCGCCGGATTCCGCTGTCGCTGCTCGGTCTGCTGCAGTACATCGGGCCGACGCTGCAACTGCTGCTCGGCGTGTGGCTCTATCACGAACCCTTCGGCGGCGCCCGCCTCGCCGGCTTCGTCCTGATCTGGAGCGCGCTGGCGGTGTATTCGCTCGAGAGCCTGTGGCGCGCATGGCGCGCGCCGGCGGTCAAATCGTGATCTGCGTGCCGAGTTCGATCACACGGTTGGACGGTACCTGGTAGTAGTCGGCCGCGCCGCGCGCGTTGCGCTGCATGGCGACGAACAGGTGCTCGCGCCACGGCGCCATTCCGCGCTGCGGCCCGTGGATGACGTTCTGGCGGGCGATGAACCAGGAAGTCTCCAGCGATTCGAAACTCATGCCCTGCTCGGCCGCCGCCTCCAGCGCCAGCGGCAGGTTGGCCTCGTCCTTGAATCCGTAGTGCACATTGAGCTGGAAGCAGTTGTGGCCGAGCGGATGAATACGCACGCGCTCGGCGACCGGCACCCACGGCACTTCGTGGATGTGCACGGTCAGGAACACCACGCGCTCATGCAGCACTTTGTTGTGCGCCAGGTTGTGCAGCATCGCGTGCGGCACGCCGTCGGTCTCGCCACGCAGGTAGATGGCGGTGCCCGGCACCCGCGCCGGCGGCGCGACGAACAGCGACTGCAGGAAATCCTCCAGCGGTATCGTGTGCTTCTGCAGGTTGTCGAACACCAGCGTGCGGCCCCGCTTCCAGGTCAGCATGATGGAGAACAGCACCACGCCGAGCAGCAGCGGGAACCAGCCGCCGTGCAGGATCTTGAGCACGTTGGCGGAGAACAGCGCGGCGTCGATGGTGAAGAAGAAGCCGGTGGCGAAAACGCACAGCGCCAGCGGATAGTTCCAGCGGTAGCGGATCACGAAGAAGGTCAGCACCGTGGTCACCAGCATGGTGCCGGTATTGGCGATGCCGTAGGCGGCCGCCAGGTGGGTGGACGAGCCGAAGCCGATCACCGCCGCCAGCACCACGGCGAGCTGCAGCCAGTTCACGGTGGGGATGTAGATCTGGCCGAACTCGCTCTCCGACGTGTGCTCGATGCGCATGCGCGGCAGGAAGCCGAGCGCGATCGCCTGCTTGGTCATCGAGAAGGTGCCGGAAATGGTGGCCTGCGAGGCGATCACCGCCGCCATGGTCGACAGGATCACCAGCGGATAGACCGACCATGCGCCGAGCTGCTGGAAGAAGGGATTGCCGACCGCGCCCGGATTGTGCAGCAGCAGCGCACCCTGCCCGAGGTAGTTGAGCGCCAGCGCCGGAAAGGCGACGAAGAACCAGGCCATGCGGATGGGCGTGCGGCCGAAATGCCCCATGTCGGCGTACAGCGCCTCCGAGCCGGTGAAGGCCAGCACCACCGCGCCGAGCGCGATGAAGGCAACCAGCCGGTTCTGCTCCAGAAAGCGCAGCGCATGCAGGGGATTGAGCGCGGCCAGCACGCCGGGTTCTTCCACGATGTTGATGACGCCCATGACGGCGAGGCTGGCGAACCAGACCACCATCACCGGCCCGAAGAACTTGCCGATGCCAGCGGTGCCGCGCGCCTGCAGCATGTAGAGCGCGACCAGCACCGCGACCGTGACCGGCACCACGTACGGATGCAGCGCCGGCGCCGCCACTTCCAGCCCCTCGATGGCCGACAGCACCGAGATCGCCGGCGTGATCACGCTGTCGCCGTAGAACAGGGTGGCGCCGAACAGGCCGAGCAGCATCAGCGGATAGTGCGCGCGGCTGTGCCGGCTGACCGACGACAGCACCAGCGCGGTCAGCGCCATGATGCCGCCCTCGCCGCGGTTGTTCGCGCGCAGCACCAGGGTGACGTACTTGAGCGAGACGACGACGATCAGGCCCCACACGATCAGGGACACGATGCCGAGGATGTTGGCGGGGTTGAGTGCGAGTCCATGCTCTTCGGCGAACGCTTCCTTCATCGCGTAGAGCGGGCTGGTGCCGATGTCGCCGTAGACGATGCCGATGGCGGCGAGCGTCAGGGCGGCGAGGCTGCTTTTCGGTTGGGCGGTAGACAAGGATAGGGCGACGGTAGTTTTATTGCGTCGCACAATATGCCGCGACGCGCCGGAAAGCAAGTGCTTTTCCGCTGGAATATGAAGTGCAATAAAAAAAGCCGGTCGCGAGACCGGCTTCCATTGTGGCTTGCCGGCATGGCGCCGGCTTGCGTGCTGTCAGAAGCGGTAGCCGATGCCGACGCCGATGAGCAGCGGGTCGACCTTGACCTTGGCGACCGTTGCGCCGCCTGCGGTCACGTCGCTGCGGATCTGCACTTTCTTGACGTCGAAGTTGATCGACCAGTTCTTGTCCAGCTTGTAGTCGAAGCCTGCTTGCAGGGCGAGGCCGAAGCTGTCGTTTTCCAGGTCAGCGCCCCCACCCAGCTTGACGCTGCTGATGCGGGTGTAGTTGACACCTGCGCCGACGTACGGGCTGAACGTGGACTTCGGCGTGAAGTGGTACTGCAGGCTCAGCGTCGGCGGCAGGTGCTTGAAAGTGCCGAGGCGGCCAGCATCCCTATGACGCACCGTGTGCTTCTGCGGGTAGGTCAGGATCAGCTCAGCGGCAATGTTCGGCGTGAAGAAGTAGGAGATGTCCAGTTCTGGGATGGTCTTGTCGCTGACACGGATGGCGTTGTCGCCGCCAATCAGACCGCTCGACTTGTTCGCGGTATCGATATTCACCACGCGCGCACGCACCAGCCACGGGCTTTCCTGTGCCATGGCTTGTCCGGCGAGCAGGCCGAGAGCCGCGAGTGCGAGTACTGTCTTTTTCATGTTGATTCCCCTTATGAAGGTGCTTGTGTGAGTAACTGCGGCCGAGTGTAGTGAGCGGAAGAAACAATTTGATTGATGCAAGTCAAACGGTCCCGAGATGCGAAGATTCCCGAACACGAGAACCGGCGTGGCCTGCGCGGCAAGTGGGTGCTTGCGGCACGCCTTCCCTTCCGCGGTCCGCACCTGGCGACGGTCTGGCGAAAACGGCATTTTTTGAAAGCGCCGCGGCGGCATCGATGGCACAATCCTGTCCTCGACCAGGCGGACGCATTGCGCCGTCTTCCGCCATTTCTCCGGTTTCACATTCCTACTCGAAAGCACCATGGCTCAATACGTGTACACGATGAACCGCGTGGGCAAGATCGTTCCGCCCAAGCGCCAGATTCTCAAGGACATCTCGCTGTCCTTCTTCCCGGGCGCCAAGATCGGCGTGCTCGGCCTGAACGGCTCCGGCAAGTCGACGCTGCTCAAGATCATGGCCGGCGTCGACAAGGACATCGAAGGCGAGGCAGTGCCGATGCCGGGCCTGAACATCGGCTATCTGCCGCAGGAGCCGCAGCTCGATCCCGAGCAGACGGTGCGCCAGGCGGTGGAGTCGGGCCTGGGCGAAGTCGCCGAGGCGCAGGCCAAACTTGACGCGGTGTATGCGGCATATGCCGAGCCCGACGCCGACTTCGACGCGCTGGCCGCCGAGCAGGCGCGGCTGGAAGCCATCCTCGCCACGTCCGGCGGCGGCAACCTTGACCAGCAGCTGGAAATCGCCGCCGATGCGCTGCGCCTGCCGCCGTGGGACGCGAAGATCGGCGTGCTGTCCGGCGGCGAGAAGCGCCGCGTGGCGCTGTGCAAGCTGCTGCTGTCCAAGCCCGACATGCTGCTGCTCGACGAGCCGACCAACCACCTCGACGCCGAGTCGGTGGAATGGCTGGAGCAGTTCCTGCAGCGCTTCCCGGGCACCGTGGTCGGCATCACCCACGACCGCTACTTCCTCGACAATGCCGCCGAATGGATCCTCGAACTGGACCGCGGCCACGGCATTCCGTGGAAGGGCAACTACAGCTCCTGGCTGGAACAGAAGGAAGCCCGCCTGAAGCAGGAGGAAGCCGCCGAGTCCGCGCGCCAGAAGACCATACAGAAGGAACTGGAATGGGTGCGGCAAAACCCGAAGGGCCGCCAGGCCAAGAGCAAGGCGCGCCTGGCCCGCTTCAACGAACTGTCCGAACACGAATACCAGAAGCGCAACGAGACGCAGGAAATCTTCATTCCGGTGGCCGAGCGTCTCGGCAATGAAGTCATCGAATTCAAGAACGTCAGCAAGTCCTTCGGCGACCGCCTGCTGATCGACGACCTCAGCTTCAAGATCCCGGCCGGCGCCATCGTCGGCATCATCGGCCCCAACGGCGCGGGCAAGTCGACGCTGTTCCGCATGATCGCGGGCAAGGAGCAGCCTGACAGCGGCGAAGTGGTGATCGGACCGACGGTCAGGCTGTCGCTGGTGGATCAGTCGCGCGAGGAACTGAGCAACACGAAGACGGTGTGGGAAGACGTTTCCAACGGCGCCGACATCCTCACCGTGGGCCGTTTTGAAATGCCGTCGCGCGCCTATCTCGGCCGCTTCAACTTTAAGGGCAGCGACCAGCAAAAGATCGTCGGCAACCTGTCCGGCGGCGAACGCGGCCGCCTGCACCTGGCCAAGACCCTGCTCATGGGCGGCAACGTGCTGCTGCTCGATGAACCGTCCAACGACCTCGACGTGGAAACCCTGCGCGCGCTGGAAGACGCGCTGCTCGAGTTCGCCGGCAGCGTGATGGTGATCTCCCACGACCGCTGGTTCCTCGACCGCATCGCCACGCATATCCTGGCGTTCGAGGGCGACTCGAAGGTGGTCTTCTTCGACGGCAATTACCAGGAATACGAAGCGGACAAGAAGAAGCGCCTCGGCGAGGAAGGCGCGAAGCCGAAGCGGATCCGCTACAAGCCGGTCACCCGCTGAGCATCAGCGCGTATCGTGCACCGGGCCGGCGTCATGCCGGCCTTTTGTTTTTCAGCTGCGCGCGTCGATGTCGGCCAGCGTCGCACGGACCCCTTTCTTGAGCGACTCCAGCTCGCCGAGCATCGCTTCCGGCGACACCCGTCCACTCGCTCCGGCAACCGCATCCCCGTGCTGCGGCACCCGCCGCTGGCATTTGCGAATGGTTTTGCCGATGAAGACGCGGGCCGCGCCGATGGCGTCGATCTCGACCGGATCGAGACGCCGGTAGCGGCACTCGGTCGCCATCCGCTCGATGAAGGCCACTTGCGCGGCGAGCGCGTAAAGACTGGCCGGAGAAAGCAGAGGCTTGCAGGTCCACTCTTCGGCGAACACCCTGGTGCGCAGGATCGCCACGACTTCATTCGCCGTGGCCAGCCACTTCGCCGCCTCCGGCGGCAACGCGGCCGGACTTCCGCCGGGCAGCGGCCGGGGCAGCCGCGCGGTGGACAGAAACAGTTCCCGCAGGCGGCAGGCGAGATCGAGGCAGGCATGGGCGCGCGCGGTTTCACATGGCTCGAGCGGACCGCGATCGAGCGGCAGGCGCAGCACCCATGCCCGCATGCCGAGCCGGGCATAGACGCTCGCCCAGTGCAGTTCTGCCCCGCTGGCCGCACCGGGCGTGGGACCGGGATGCATGGCCGCGGCATGGGCGAGGACGCTTACCTTGCGGGCCAGGACATGCAGATCCTCTTCCGACAGACCGTGCCCGGGCGGCGTGGCCGCGGCGAAAGCGGCGCCCTGCAGTCCCGCGGCGAGCGCGTCGAGTCGGGCCAGCCACTTCCGCGCGGGGTCGGTCAGCGGGCCCGGTTTGCCCGCCTGCCCGGACAGCCGGCCGATTTCGCGCAGAAACCGCGCGCGCACTTCCCTCACCTCGCGCAGGCAGGGAGCGACCGTCCCGGCATCCGGTTTCGGTGTTGCGGCAAGCAGCCGCTCGGCCGCCTCCATCCGCTGCGCCTGCGCCGCCGACAGGCGCCGCCATTGATGCCAGCCGCTCCCGCCGGGCGGCGTCGGGCTTGCCGGTCCGGTCTTCGCGGACCGGCCGAGAAAGTGCCTGATCCTGTCTATCGTGTGACTGCCGTGGTCCTGGCGCGTCGCCCGGTCGGGCGGGCGTTCGCGCGGATTGCGAGGCGGCGGATCCTTCAGCGCTGGGCGGTCGTCATCCCCCTGCCGGCGCCAGGAACGGGAGGAAAAACCGGGGAACAGACGTCCGAGCATCTTCAGTCTCCGCAAGCGGTGTGGACGGGGTGCTCGCGAGGCGGGGCCGGAGGTATCGATGCATGGACACCCGTGCTGCCGTGAGTGGCGCGCGAGGCGCGCCCGGTTCCCGCGCGTCGGTTTGCCGTCCCGCTGAATCCGCTCGCGTTCCCGCTCCGTATATGTCTACGCAGTACCCAATCAACCACAACAAAGGAAGACATCATGCGCAAGCTCACCCGTACCCTGCTGCTGACCGCCCTCGTGGCCGCCGCTCCCGCGGCCTTCGCCCAAAACACCGTCACGGTCGGCGGCCAGAGCATGTTCCCGACCAGGGACATCGTCGACAATGCGGTCAACTCCGCCGAGCACACGACGCTGGTGGCGGCGGTGAAGTCGGCCGGCCTGGTCGAGACCCTGAAGGGCAAAGGCCCGTTCACCGTCTTCGCCCCGACCGACGCGGCCTTCGGCAAGCTCCCGCCGGGCACGGTGGACACCTTGGTCAAGCCGGAGAACAAGGCGACCCTGACCAGGGTCCTGACCTATCACGTCGTCCCCGGCAGGTACGACTTCCAGGCGCTGTCGAAGGAGATCGGCAAGGGCAACGGCCGGGCCGAACTGAAGACCGCTTCCGGCGGCAAGCTGAGCTTCGTGATGAACGGGCCGCAGAACATCCGTGTCATGGACGAGAAAGGCGGCAGCGCCAGCATCAGCACCTACGACGTCTACCAGTCGAACGGCGTGATCAACGTCGTCGACACCGTCCTCATGCCGCGTTAAGCCGCGCCCTCCCCCGATGCCGGCCCCGGGCCGGCATCTCCCTGCTGTTTTCTCCGCTTCCTGCAGGCCGCGCGGGTATATCGTAATATTGCGATATACATTTCCGTTTTTGCCGATATACGCATGCCGCCGAAGAAAGCCGCCATCGACATCGATGCCATCCACAAGGCGCTCGCCAATCCGCTACGGCGCGAGATCCTGTGCTGGCTGCGCGAGCCCGGGCGGCACTTCGCCGACCAGGAGCATCCGCTCGACTTCGGCGTCTGCGCCGGCCTGATCGACCGTCGCGCCGGGCTCTCGCAATCGACGGTGTCGGCGCATCTGGCGACGCTGCAGCGCGCCGGACTGCTGACGTCGCGCCGCGTCGGCCAATGGATTTTCTACAAGCGTAACGAGGCCACCATACAGGCCTTCCTCGATTACATGGATGGCGGGTTGTAGACCCGCCGCTTTCACTCACCTCCAAGGAAAAACAAGATGACGACGCTGTTTGATCCGATCACCATCGGCGACCTGACCCTTCCCAACCGCATCTTCATGGCTCCGCTGACCCGCTCGCGTGCCGTCGGCGGCAAGCGCGTGCCCAATGCGCTGATGCGCGAATACTATGTGCAGCGCGCCAGCGCCGGCCTGATCCTGAGCGAGGCGACGGCCGTCACGCCGCAGGGCGTCGGCTATGCGGACACGCCCGGCATCTGGTCGCGGGAACAGGTGGAAGGCTGGAAGCCGGTCACCGACGCCGTGCATGCGGCCGGCGGCCGGATCTTCCTGCAGCTGTGGCATGTGGGCCGGATCTCGGATCCCTACTTCCTCGACGGCGAACTGCCGGTGGCGCCGAGCGCGATCGCGGCGCAAGGCCATGTCAGCCTGCTGCGCCCGAAGCGCGAGTACGTGACGCCGCGCGCGCTGCGCACCGACGAGATCCCGGGCATCGTCGAGGCCTATCGCCGCGGCGCGGAAAACGCGCAGGCGGCCGGCTTCGACGGCGTGGAAGTCCACGGCGCGAACGGCTACCTGCTCGACCAGTTCCTGCAGGACAGCACGAACAGGCGCGACGACGCCTACGGCGGCTCGATCGAAAACCGCGCGCGGCTGATGCTGGAAGTGACCGACGCCTGCATCTCGGTCTGGGGCGCCGACCGCGTCGGCATGCACCTGGCGCCGCGCGGCGATTCCCACACCATGGGCGACTCCGATCCGCTGGCGACCTTCGGCTACGTGGCGCGCGAACTCGGCAAGCGCAGGATCGCCTTCATCTGCGCGCGCGAACACACGGGCGAGGGGCGCCTCGGCCCGCAGCTCAGGCAAGCCTTCGGCGGCGTCTGGGTGGCGAACGAAAAGCTCACGCGGGACAGCGCCCAGCAGCAGCTCGACGCGGGCGAGGCGGATGCGGCGGCATTCGGCAAGCTGTTCATTTCGAATCCCGACCTGGTGCAGCGCTTCCGTCTCAACGCGCCGCTCAACGAATGGGATGCGGACAGCTTCTACCAGCCCGGCGCGCAGGGCTATACCGACTACCCGGCACTGGCGGCCTGACCGCGCTTACCGCGCCGCGCCATCCTCGCCCAGCTCGAAGCTGAGGCTGGCGCGGAAACTGTCCCAGTCGGCGTCGGCGATGTCGCCGGCGGGGACCATGTGCACTGCCCCCACCATCCACACTCCCGTCCAGGGCAGCACCAGCGCGACCTTGCCGTCGGCCCCGGTGCGCGCGCGGACGATCACCGTCTGCCGCTCGTCGCGGTGCCAGGCCCTGACGAGGACGCCGGGCAGCGGCTTGCTGTCGAACAGCAGGTTGAAGACCAGGGTATCGCCGGGCCTGCGCGCCAGCGGGTCGACGGTGGGCACGATCTCCAGCCGCTGTCCGGTCAGCAGGCCATAGGTGCCGTCCGACTTGCCGCCGACGCGCAGCAGGGTCTTGGCATGATGGCGCAGACGTTCGCGCGCCGGCTCCCCGGCAGTGCCGCTCTGCTCGCGCGCCAGCGTCACCTGTTCGAGTTCATGATCGCGCAGCCAGGCGCCGAATTCGCCGGCGGCCCGCTCCGCCAGCCCCGGTTCGCTGTCGTAGACCACCATGTGCGTGCCCGGATAGGCCGGTGTCAGCCGCAGCATGCCCACGTCCATCTCCGGCGCCAGCTGCTCGCGCAGGTCGCGCACGGCCAGCTTGGAATAAAGCTGCAGGGCGGCGGTCGCCTCCGCCCTGAAGGCGCGCGGGTTGCCGCGGAAGTGCTCTCCCTGCCGCAGGCCGATCTCCACCGGCGAGCCGGCCGCCGGCGAAAACGGCCGGGGCGCGAGCCAGACCTCGTCGGCCAGGACGGCGCCCGGCGAGACGAGGATCGCAGCCGCAAGCGCGGCGGGCAGGGCGAGTCGCATTCAGGCTTTCACGGGCCGCGCCGCTTTCTCCAGCATGAGGAAGAAATGCGCCTTGACGCCCCAGATCCGCTTGTGCCCGACGTCATGCGCCGGCTTGCCGGGCAGGAGATCGGCGAAGCGGTAGAGCGCGCCGGAATCGAGCGGATTGAGCACGGCCTCGCTGGCCCACGCACCCTTGCCGGTCAGGCGCAGCAGGCGGCGCCACGCGGCCGGCGGCAACAGGTGGATCAGCGGCAGGCCGGTATGGAATTCGATCGGATGGCGGCGGTTGGGCGTGGTGACGAACACACCCTTGCGGGCGACGCGATACAGCTCCTTCACCAGCGCCAGCTGGCGCTCGAAGGGGCCGACATGCTCGATCACTTCATTGCAGAACACCCAGTCGAACTCGCCGTCGGCGAACGGCAGGCGCACTTCCTTCGCCGGCTCCGGCGGCATCGCGCCGCGGCCGAGCCGGGGCGGTTCGACGTCATAGGACGTGATCCGGGCGCGGCGCGCAGGGTCGGACCATTGCACCAGGTAGTCGGGCTTGTCGAACAGGGTGGTCGGCATGATGCCGACGCTCAGCATGCGGTCGTCCGCATCGCCGCGCCAGGACTGGAAGGCATCGAACAGTCGGCGTCGCTGCCCGGCGACCATCCGCTCCAGCCAGCCGCCCGATGCTTCCCCGATGCCCGCTTCAACCGCGTTTTTCATTCGCCTCTCCCGCTTGTTCCGATAGTGGATGCACATTATTCAATGCGCTGCGGCCGGGGCGATTGTGAAAGCACAAGCGCGCGCAAACGTGCCGGGCAGCGATCCGCGGCCGAGCCGTTGCTCCATTGCCACACGGAACTATTCAGGCCGGCCGGGCGCGCCGGCGCGGGCATAGAATCACCCCGCGCAACGCCGGCACGGGAAAGGCCGGCGGCGCATACCCGCACAGGCAATGGAACAGTTCATCAGCATCCTCTACGGCGCGTCCGGCATCGTCGCCACCGCGCTCTATCTTCCGCAAATCCTGCGTTACCACCGCGATCCCGCGTCGCGGCGGTCGATTTCGCTGCTCGCCTGGGGCGGCTGGATCATGATCGCGCTGGTCACGATCCTGTACGCGCTGGTGGTGGTGGACAGCCCGCTGTTCGCGGCGGTCGCCGCGCTGAACATCCTCGCCCAGTCGGTGGTCGTGCTCTACGGGATCAGCGCGCGGCTGAAAGCGATGCCGGCCCGGCAGCCGCAATAGGCGTCGCCAGGCGGGCGGCGCAGCACTATAATCGCCTGACTATTGCGTTGCGGCAGGCACTGTCCGCCGTCTCCGATCCATGCGCCCAGCCCTGTCCATCCGCCCGCCCTCTTGCATGCTGCGTCTGGTCGTCGTCGCCGCCGCACTCATTGCCGCCATGCTGCCGGCGCAGGCGGCGACCCCGCTGAAGATCGGCATCGGGCTGACCAAGCCGCCCTATATCATGGCGCCGGCCTCCGACCTGCCCGGCTTCGAGTACGAGATCGCGGAAAAAGCCCTCGCCGCGTCCGGCTACCGGATGCAGGCGGAGCAGCTGCCTCCGGCGCGGGCGCTGGCCCTGATGCGCGCCGACCGGCTCGACGGCATGCTGACCGTCGATGAGGGCATAGGCGGCGCCCATCATTTTTCGGAACCCTATATCCACTATCAGAACGTCGCGGTCACGCTGACCGCGCGCGGCATCCGGCTGCGCCATGTCGACGACCTGCTGCAGTATTCCGTGGCCGCGTTCCAGAACGCCCACCTGCTGCTCGGCGAGCCGTTCCGGCAGATGGCGATGCGCCACCGGAACTACCGCGAACATCCGCAGCAGGTGACGCAGAATCGCCTGCTTTTTTCGGGCCGGGTGGATGTGGTGGTGGGCGACCGGCTCATCTTCCGCTACCTGACGCGGGAGCTGGAATCGCCGCTGCCGGTGGCGCAGGCGGTGGAGTACCACGCGCTGTTTCCGGCCAGCCCGCGGCGCGCCGTCTTCCGCGACGCCGCGGTGCGCGACGCCTTCAATGCGGGACTGAAGACCATCCGCCGCAACGGCGTCTATGCCGCCATCGCGAAGAAATACCAGTCCCTGCTCGAACCCTGAAGGCGCCGGCCCGGGTCACTTGAGGCTGATGACCCCGCATGCGAGACGCTTGCCGGAATTGCCGGTCGGCTGCGTCTTGAAGTCGTCCGGGTCGGCATGCACGATCAGACCCTTGCCGACGATGCTGTTGGCCGCGCCCTTGTCGAGCGAAATCTGGCTGGCGGGCACGGTCAGCTGCAGGCTGGCACGGCCGGATGCGTCGGCTTCCAGGTTGCCGAAGTCGCCGGCGTGATGCTCGGCATGGGAGGGGCCGCCGTGCGCGCGGCCGCCCGGATTGAAATGGCCGCCCGCGCTCATCGCATCGGGCGCGCTGCAGTCGCCTTTCTCGTGCACGTGGAAACCATGGGCGCCCGGCGACAGGCCGTCGATCCGCGCATCGACCAGGATCTGGTCGCCCTTCTGTACGAAACTCACCGTGCCGTTGGTCTGGTTGCCCTGGGTCGGGCTGAGCGTGGCGACGGCGATGGGTTTCGGCCCGGACGACATGGCGGCGCAGCCGGCGAGCAGGACGCTGCCGAGCAGGATGGGGGTGAGGACGCGCATGAAATTCTCCTTTTGATGGTTGTTGTAAATCTGCTCATTGCGGCCTGCGATGATCGCACATGGCCACGCCGCCCTCAAGCCGTAGAATGCGCTCTGTCGGGAGGAGATTGAAAATGAACAAGCGGGAATTTCTTGCCGCCGCGCTGGCGGCGGGCTTGCCGGCGACGGCGACGGCGGCCAGGGCGGCGGCCGGGCCGGTGCTGCTGACGGTGAGCGGCGCCATCGGCGCCGGCAACCGGGGCGCGCTCGATCCGGCGCTCGATCAGCTGATGAAGAAGCAGGGCGTGGCCTTCGGGCGCGCCCATACCTTCGACCATGCCGCGCTGGCCCGCATGCCGGCGCGGACCATACGGCCGACGCTTGAATACGACGGCCGGCCGCATGCGCTGCGCGGCCCCCTGCTCACCGATGTGCTCGCGGCCGCCGGCGTCGCGCGGCCGGCGCGCGTGGTGCTGCGCGCGATCGACGGATATGCGCCGGCGGTCGCCGCCGCCGATCTGGAGGCGATGGGCTTCATCGTCGCCATCGAACTCGACGGCCGGCCGCTGCCGCTCGGCGGCCTCGGTCCGTTATGGGCCGTGCACGACGCCGACCGCATTCCCGGGCTGGCGTCGAAGCCGCTCAGCGAACGCTTCGCGCTCTGCCCCTGGGGGCTGTATCACATCGAGGTCATGGCGAAATAAGGCGGGAGCCGGCAAGCGCCCGGCGCGGCGGTGCGCGCGGGCCGGCGGCAGTGACTACTTGCTTTCCTGCCCGTCCTTGTCGCGGCCGGTGGAAGAGACTTGCTCGAAGCTTTCCCACGGCACTTCCGTGACTTCGGGCCTGGGGATATGGCGGTAGTGTTCGAGGCCTTCGTTGATGTACTCGTCGGAGGTCTGCTCTGCTTTCTTTTCCGCGGCCTGGCCGGCGGCTTCCTGACCGGCTTCCTTGATCGGGAAGCGCCAGTACATCTTGTCGACCTCCACGCCGCAGGTCTTGCGCACATGTTCGCGCACCGTCATCTCGATGATGTGCGAGAGGCGGAAGCGCTTCATCGGTTCGGACTCGACCATGACGATGTAGCGTCCGCCGGGTTCGATGGTGGTGCACTCGGCGGCCACCTGCACGCCGCTGCGGCGGAAGTATTCGATGATGGCGGCGCGGATGGTGGCGGCTTCGCGCACGCGGCGGCCCGCCCTGCCCCGGGCGGAGACGGCATACGCGACAATGCCGATGATGAGCGCGGCCAGCAGCGCCATCAGTGCCAGGGTGACTGCGTCAGCATTGAAGGGCATGGTTCTTTACCTCTGAGGCGTATCGGTTTCGGTAGCGGGGCCGGGCTAGTTTAACACCGGGCTCCGGCGGTTCGGGGCGCGCGGGCCTTTCCCTAGTCAGACTTGGACAGCAGCGTGAAGTGCTCGACGTGGGGCGGCGCGGCAAAGTACGGGCCGACGATCGCGCGCCATTCGGCGAAAGCCGGGGACTGGCGGAAGTCGACGGTGTGGTTCTCCAGCGTTTCCCAGAAAATCATCAGCACATAGCGCTCGGGCGATTCCATGCCTTTCTGCACCTTGTAGCCGCGAAAACCCCTGGCCTTGGCGATCACGGTCTGCACGCCGCGCACGATGGCTTCGTCGAATTCGGCCTGCTTGCCGGGCTGGATGCGGATGTCCGCGAGTTCAAGAATCATGTCTGTCCTCAGGTGATTGGCGTGTTGTCAACGCTTGCGACACGCCATGTTGCCATACAGCATTATCGCACCGGATGGCGCTTGTTGCTATGCCGCCGCGGCCTGCGACCGGGACGGGCGGCGGGACGGACGGCGACGCTTCGGCGGGGCGGCTTCATCGGCATGGGACTGCAGGCGCTCCTGCAGCAGCGCCACCACCGCGGCTTCCTCGGGACCGAGCGCGTGCAGTTCGTTCTGCAACTCTTCCCGGGTGCGCTGCTTCAGGGCCTCGAGCATGGTGCCGTCGAGATAGGACTCGATCACGGCCGGGTGCACGTAGCACTTGCGGCAGATGCTCGGCGTGTTGCCGAGCCGCTCGGCGACCGATTCGATGGCGCGCACCACGTTTTTCTTGGCCTGCGCGGCGGAGTCGAATTTCTCGTACTCCTGCAGCGCCATCGCTGCCAGCAGCGTGCCCGACCAGGTCCGGAAGTCCTTGGCAGTATAGTCCTCGCCGGTAATGCTGCGCAGGTAGTCGTTGACATCGGCGGAGTCGACGGTGCGCTGTTCGCCGTCGTCGTCGACATACTGGAACAGCTCCTGTCCCGGCAGGTCGCGCACGCGGCGGATGATCTTCGCCACCCGCGGGTCGTCCAGCCTGATCGCGTGCTGCACGCCGCTCTTGCCGCGAAAGCGGAATTCCACCTCCTTGCCGTCGATCTGCACATGGCGGTCGCGCAGCGTGGTCAGGCCGAAGGACTTGTTCTGGCGCGCGTACTCCTCGTTCCCGATGCGCATCATGGTGGCCTGCAACAGGTAGACGATGGTGGCCAGCACCTTTTCGCGCGGCAGGCCGGGCAGCCGGAGGGCTTCGTCGACGCGCTGGCGGATCAGCGGCAGCGCCTTGCCGAAGCTGATCATGCGGCCGTACTTGGCCTCGTCGCGCACGCTGCGCCAGCGCGGGTGATACCGGTATTGCTTGCGGCCGCGGGCGTCGCGGCCGGTGGCCTGCAGGTGGCCGTTCTCCCAGGGGCAGATCCAGACGTCGGTCCATGCCGGCGGGATGGCAAGCGACTTGATGCGGGCAAGCACGTCTTCATCGCGCACCGCCTTGCCGTCGGGTCCGGTATAACGAAAACCGTCACTGGCCGGCTCGCGGCGGATGCCGGGCAGCGCGCTGTCGACATAGCGCAGTCCCATCTGTCGGGCGGCGGCGGTGGCGTCTGATGAGGAGACGACGGACGGGGAGATGGCAGACATGGGGGCCGGAACGGTTTGATAGTCCCCGGCTTTGACCACGCCTTTCCGTCAGGGTGCCGGCGCGTGACGCCGCGCAAGGCCTTCAGGCGCTGAGGGAGGAGGAATCGCGCTCGGCGACGGTATCCCCGACGCCGGGCGGCAGGGGGTCCATGCGGCGGCGCATCGGGATCGACAGCCTGACCACCGTGCCCTGCCCGGGGCTGCTGTCTATGCCCAGCTCGCCGCCGAGGATGGTGACCCGCTCCTCGATGCCGACCAGGCCGAAGCGCCTGACCTTGCGCCGGTCCCCCGGGTACATGCCGATGCCGTTGTCCTTGATCGCCATCGTCAGGCGCTGGCTGTCGATGCGCATCTCCACCCTGACGAGGGTGGCGCGGGCGTGGCGCGCGATGTTGTTGAGCGATTCCTGCAGGATGCGGAAGACCGCGATCGCCTGCTCGTCGGGCACCGCGTGGCCCTCGGCTTCGTCGCTCATCATCAGTTCGCAGCGCACGCCGCTGCGGCGCTCGAACTGGCCGACCTGCCATTCGATCGCGGCCGGCAGGCCGAGATCGAGCACCGACGGACGCAGGTTGTTCATGATGGTGCGGATGGACTTGAGCGTGGTGTCGAGATATTCGAGCGCGGTGCCGGCCCGCTCGCGCAGCAGCGGATGGCGTTCGCCGGCGCGGGAATGGAGGGCGGCGATGTCGAGCCGCAGCGCCAGCAGGTTCTGTCCCAGCTCGTCGTGGATCTCGCGCGCGATGCGCTTGCGCTCGTCTTCGCGGATGCGTTCCTGGTAGGCGGCCAGCTCGCGCAGCGTCGCCTGCGAGCGGCGCAGCGCTTCCTCGATGTTGCGGCGCTCGGCGAGTTCGTGCTCGTGACGCTCGATCTCCTGCTGCAGCTGGCGGCGCCCGGGCAGCGGCGCGATCTTGCGCAGCACCGGCCACAACAGGATGGACAGCACCACCGACAGGCCGGCCATGACCAGGCGCAGCGCCGCGCCGGCGACGCTGACGGTGGCCCAACCGGTCCAGGCCGACAGCAGGCAGATCAGCGCCGCGGTGAACACCAGGGAAACGAACAGCAGGAAGGCACAGTTGCTGCTCTTGCTGACGCGCCGCCTGACGAACCAGATCAGGGACGCGCCGACCGAGCACAGGGCGGCCGCCGTGGCGAGCGAGGAGATGAAGTACATCATGTGCAGGCCGGGGGCTTCGCTGGCCTGCTGCAGCATTGGAATGTGACTGAACCCGGAGAGGAAGGGGAAGTTCGGCACGTTGTCTCCTGTCGGCTTCGGCGCCCGTGGCAAACCCGGCACCACGTGTTCCGGTCCGGAGCGAGTTACGAATGATAACTTAATGATAAGTCGGCACTGTCGCGCTGACGCCACCCGGGAGGAAGTTTCAGAATATTGAATACTATCGGTTAAGTCATTCTGACATGCGGCGGGTGGAGCGAGCACTCGCCGTGCCCGCGCGGCAGGCGTCGCGCGAGCGCATGCAAAAAAAAACGGCACGCCGCGCGTGCCGTTTTCGCTGTGCCCGAAGGCAATCAGTAGCTGGTGACCGGGACCGGCTGGCCACCCTTGAAGGTGAAGATGGTGACCGGCGAGGACTTCATGTTGCCCTTTTCATCGAACGCATAAGTGCCGGCGACGCCCTTGAACTCGCCCTTGGCGATGGCGGCGTTGACCTTGGCCGGCTCGACCGAGTCGGCCTTCTTCATGGCGTCGGCGTACAGCATCACGCCGTCATAGAAGGAAGCGGCATACACGTCCGGATCCTTGTTGAAGCGCTTCTTGTAGTTGGCCTTGAACTCGGGACCGGAAGCCGCCTTGTCGAGGATCGCGCCGCCCTGCGCGCACAGGACGTTCTCGCCGACGGCGTCGCCGCCGAGCTTGCCCATCTCCGCGGCGCAGATGGTGTCGCCGCCGAGCAGTCTGGCGTTGATGCCGAGCTGCTTCATCTGGCGCGCCATCGGGCCGCCCTGGGGCGCATAGCCGCCGAGGAAGACGGCTTCCACCTTCTTGGCCTTGAGGCTGGTCAGGATGGCGGTGAAGTCGGACGCCTTGTCGTTGGTGAACTCGTGGCCGGCGACGGTCAGGCCGGAGGCGCGCGCCTGCTTCTTGAACTCTTCGGCCACGCCCTGGCCGTAGGCGGTGCGGTCATCGATCACGGCGACGGTCTTGAGCTTGAGCTCCTTGGCCGCGTACAGCGCCATCTTCGAGCCGAGCTGGGTGTCGCTGGCATTGATGCGGTACAGGCCCTTGTAGCCCTGTTCGGTGATCTTCGGATTGGAGCCGACGGTGGCGACGATCGCGCCGGCGTCGCTGTAGACGCGGGAAGCGGGGATGGCCACGCCGGAGTTGTACGGACCGACCACGAAACGCACGCCGGAGTCGACCAGCTTCTGCGCGGCGTTGACGCCGGACTTCGGATCGCCCTGGTCGTCTTCGCTCACCAGCTCGAACTTGATCTTCTTGCCGCCGACGGTGATCGGCTTGGCGTTGAGTTCGTCGATCGCCATGCGGGCGCCGTTCTCATTGTCCTTGCCGGCGAAGGACTGGGCGCCGGACAGCGGGCCGCTGTGACCGATCTTGACGACGGTTTCCTGAGCCAGCGCTGCGCCGGCCATGCCGAGCAGGGCGAGCGCGGCCATCATTTTATTCATTTGCATCGGGTTTCCTCGTTTTACACTCGTTTTTTCGCGGCGCTTCCGCTCGTGCCGGGCGCCGCACCTGTGAACTGGATGTATCACGGGCCGGATTATGGCCAAGTTGCGGGAAAATTATCTTGCGTTGTTAAGCCGTAAAACCGGCGCCCGGGGCAAATTAAAGCTCCCGAGGGCGCCGATTTCGAATTTAATTCGGTTCGTGCCGTTTAAACGTGCAATCCCATGAATGAGACTCGCCTTCCCAACCTCTACGCCGGACTGCCGCCGCCCGCCGCCGAAGAGTTTTTCGAGACCCTTGCCGCCGGCGGCGACACCCGCATCGAAAGGATCGTCTCGCACGGCCATTGTTCGCCGCCCGGGTTCTGGTATGACCAGCCCCGGCATGAGTGGGTGACCCTGCTCAGGGGCGAGGCGGTGCTGCGCTTCGAGCGCGACGGCCGCACGCTGCGGCTGGGCGAGGGCGACCATGTGAACATCCCCGCCGGCTGCCGGCACCGGGTGGAATGGACGGCGCCGGATCGCGAAACCGTCTGGCTGGCGGTATTCTATTGACCCCTACACGACACAGCCGCCGCATGAACAAACCCGTCATCGCATCCGCCCAGGATGCCGCCCTGCTCCATTACGGCCGTCCCGACAGCGGCTGGCGGCTCAGGCTCTACACGGTCATCTTCGAGGCCGACACCGTGGCCGGGCGGCGTTTCGACCTGCTGCTGATCGGCGCCATCCTGGCCAGCATCGCGGTGGTCATGCTGGAGAGCGTGCATGCGATCGCGGCACGCCAGGAATGGCTGTTCGATGCGCTGGAATGGGGTTTCACCCTGCTGTTCACCGCCGAGTACCTGGCGCGGCTGGCCTGCGTGCGGCGGCCGCTGCGCTATGCGACCAGCTTCTTCGGCATCATCGACCTGCTGTCGGTGCTGCCCACCTATCTGGCGCTGTTCATGCCGGAGGTGCATGCGCTGCTCGACGTGCGCATCCTGCGCCTGCTGCGCATCTTCCGCATTCTCAAGCTCACGCTCTACGTGCAGGAGTACCAGATGCTGACGGCGGCGGTGGCCGCGAGCCGCCGCAAGATCATGGTCTTCCTGTCGATGGTGCTGATGGTGGTGCTGGTGATGGGCACGCTGATGTATGTGATCGAGGGGCCGCAGCACGGCTTCACCAGCATACCCAAGGCGATGTACTGGGCCATCGTCACCATGACGACGGTGGGCTACGGCGACATGACGCCGCATACCGACCTCGGCAAGGCGATCGCGTCGATGATGATGCTGCTCGGCTGGGGGGTGCTGGCGGTCCCCACCGGCATCGTGACGGCGGAGATGACGACGCAGCGCCTGACGCGCGCCGTCACGACCCGCACCTGCCACCAGTGCCTGTCGGAGGGACATGAGCCCGACGCGGCATACTGCAAGGACTGCGGCGCCCGCCTGCCGCCCTATCAACACAGCTGAGAGCCTTCATGGACCTGATCATCCGCAACGCCACCCTCCCCGACGGCAGCACCGGCGTCGACATCGGCATCGAGGGCGGGCGCATCGCCGCCGTCGGCACCCGGCTGCAGGCGAGCGCGCCGGAGGAGATCGACGCCGGCGGCGACCTGGTGACCCCGCCCTTCGTCGATGCCCACTTCCACATGGATTCCACGCTCAGCTACGGGCAGCCGCGGGTCAACCTGAGCGGCACCCTGCTGGAGGGCATCGCGCTGTGGGGCGAACTCAAGCCGACCCTGGTGCAGGAAGCCATCGTCGAGCGGGCGCTGCGCTATTGCGACTGGGCGGTGGCGCGCGGCCTGCTCGCGATCCGCAGCCATGTCGATGTCTGCGACCCGCGGCTGCTGGCCGTGGAAGCGCTGCTGGACGTGAAAAAACGGGTGGCGCCCTATCTCGACCTGCAGCTGGTCGCGTTTCCGCAGGACGGCCTGCTGCGCAGCCCCGGCGCCTTCGACAATCTCAGGCGCGCCATCGCCATGGGCGTGGACGTGGTGGGCGGCATCCCGCATTTCGAACGCACGATGGCCGACGGCGCCGAGTCGGTGCGGCTGCTGTGCGAGTTCGCCGCCGGGCAGGGCCTGCGGGTGGACATGCACTGCGACGAAAGCGACGATCCGCTGTCGCGCCATGTCGAGACGCTCGCGTATCACGCGCAGCGGCTCGGCATGCAGGGGCGCGTGACCGGGTCGCACCTGACCTCCATGCATTCGATGGACAACTACTACGTCAGCAAGCTGCTGCCGCTGATGCGCGAAGCGGGCGTGGCCGCGATCGCCAACCCGCTGATCAACATCACCCTGCAGGGCCGCCACGACAGCTATCCGAAGCGGCGCGGCATGACACGGGTGCCGGAGCTGATGGCGGCCGGCATCGACGTCGCCTTCGGCCACGACTGCGTGCTCGACCCGTGGTACGGGCTGGGCTCGGGCGACATGCTGGAAGTCGCGCACATGGGACTGCATGTGGCGCAGATGACTTCGCAGGAGGGCATGCACGCCTGCTTCATGGCGGTGACCGAGACGCCGGCGCGCATCCTTGGACTGGAGGGCTACGGTCTGCGGCCGGGCTGCCATGCCGACCTGGTGATCCTGGACGCCGGCGGCACGATCGAGGCGATCCGGCTGCGCGCGGCGCGCCGCTACGTATTGCGGCGCGGACGGGTGGTGAGCCGGACCAGCGTCCCGCATGCATCGCTGTCGCTGCCCGGCAGGCCGGACGGCGCCGATTTCCGCATGCGGCGCTGAGCCTGGTAGCCCGGCGCGCCGGGGCGTGACCGGCGGCGCCGGCGCCGGTATCATGGTCCGCACGATGCGGCATGCCGCCATCCATTCCACGATCCGCATGAAGCCCGCGATTCTCAAACGCATCCTGCTGTCCGCCGCCGGCGTGACGCTCGCCCTCGCCGTCGCCGCCATGGTGGCGCTGCATTTCGGTACCCAGGCGCTCAGGCGCCAGGTCGAACAGGCGCTCGGCCCCGAGAGCGAAGTCGGCGAGATCGTCGTCGGCTGGTCCGCGGTGGAACTGCGCGACATCGTCATCCGCGCCCCCCGGGGCTGGCCGGCGGCCCATGCGCTGCGCGCCGGGCGGGTCGTCGTGCATCCCGACCTGTTTGCGCTGGTGTCGGCGCGCGTGCACGTGCCACACATCGTCATCGAGGACGCCTACCTGTCCGTCTGGCGCAGCGCCGACGGCAAGACGCGATTGCTGCCAAGCCTGCTCGAACGCGCCGGCGCGGGCAAGGCCGCGGACGAGGGAGCGCCGGGGCCGGAGATCGGCATCGGCAGGGTGGAGCTGCGGCGCGGCGTGCTGGAATTCTTCGACAGCACCGTGCGCCGGCCGGCCCACAAGACCCGGCTGGAAAAGCTGCACGCCACCGTCGACGACCTGCGCCTGCCGCGCCTGGACAGCCGTGTCGCGATCAGGCTCGACGGCGCGGTCAAGGGCGTGCGGCGCGACGGCCGGCTGCTGGTCGACGGCTGGGCGGAACCGGACAAGCGCAATTCCGAGATAGCGACCAGGCTGGAGGGCGTGGATCTGCTGGCGCTGCAGCCCTATCTGATCAAGGCATCGGAGACCGGCGTGCGCCAGGGGACGCTCGACCTGCGGCTGAAGTCGGTGGTGCGCGGCAACCGCCTGCACGCGCCGGGCAGCATCACGCTGACCGGACTGGAGCTGGCGGCGGGCGAGGGCCCCTTCGCCACCTTCATGGGCGTGCCGCGTGCGGCGGTGGTGGCGGCGCTGAGGAACCGCAAGGGGCAGATCAACGTGGACTTCACGCTGGAAGGCAAGCTGGACGACCCGCGCTTTTCACTCAACGAGAACCTGGTGGCGCGCATCGGCGCCGGCGTGGCCGAGGGTCTCGGCATCAGCTTCGAGGGACTCGGGGGCGGCGTCGGCGGCGCGGCCGAAGGCATCGGCGGCGTGGTGCGCAAGCTGTTCGGGCGCTAGGCGCGCCCAAGCAGCCTTCCCCCTTATGCCGGGAGCTGTGGCATCATCCCGTGCCGGCTTCCCGCCGGCCCGCCTGAATTGACCGCGGTCAATTCCGCGCTTGGTGCTTTTTTCTATCCCGGATTTCAGACATGAGGTTTTTGCTTGCCCTGATGTGGCTGCTGCACTGGCTGCCCCTGCCGCTGATCGGCCGTCTCGGCGAAGCGGTCGGCAGCCTGCTCTACCTGGCCATGGGCTCGCGCCGCCGCA
Source organism: Noviherbaspirillum aridicola (assembly GCF_019656455.1). Lineage (GTDB taxonomy): Bacteria > Pseudomonadota > Gammaproteobacteria > Burkholderiales > Burkholderiaceae_D > Noviherbaspirillum > Noviherbaspirillum aridicola. Next base: position 148,196 of record NZ_BPMK01000007.1, on the reverse strand, counting down.
TCACGCTCACCAATCTGCGGCTGTGCCTGCCGGCGCTGCCGGAAAGCGAACGACGCGCGATCGCGCGCCGCCACTTCCAGCTGTACGCGCGCAGCATCCTCGAACGCGGCGTGCTCTGGTGGGCGCCGGAAGAACGGCTGCGCCGCCTGGTGGTGATGGATCCCGGCCTGCCGATGGCGCTGATCGAGTCCGGGCCGGTGATTCTCCTCTGTCCGCATTTTGTCTGCCTCGACGTGGCGGGCGCAGCGATCGCGCAGCAGATTTCGGCCTGCTCCATGTATGTGCCGCAAAAGAACAAGGTGTTCGACGAAGCGCTGCGCAAGGGCCGCGCCCGCTTCAAGCCGGTGCGGCTGTTCAACCGGCGCGATGGCATCAAGCCGGTGATCCGGGCGATGCGCGAGAAGCTGCCGTTCTTCATGCTGCCGGACATGGACTTCGGGCCGCGCGACGCGGAATTCGTCCCCTTCTTCGGCATCCCGGCCGCGACCCTCAGCGCCCCGGCGCGCATCGCCGGCATGACCGGCGCGCGCGTGGTGCCGGTGATCGCGACCTATCTTCCCGGCTACCGCGGCTGGAAAGTGACGTTCTATCCCGCCTGGGAAAACTATCCGGGCGACGACATCACCGAGGCCACGCGCCGCATGAACGCCTTCATCGAAGAGCGTGTGCTGGAAGCGCCGGCCGAGTATTTCTGGGCGCACCGCCGCTTCAAGACGCGGCCGCCCGGGATGCCCGACGTGTATCGCGATGAACGCTGAACCGGACCTGCTGACGGACGAGCAGATCGCCCGCTTCCGTGACGAAGGATGGCTGCTGCTGCGCGGCGCGGTTTCATCCGCGACGCGCGAGGCGCTGCTGGCGGTCAGCCGCGATCATCTGCGGCGCGCGGTGCCGCCGGTCGAGTATGAAGCCGACCTCGGCTATCCGGGCGCGCCCGCCTCGCTCGATGCGCCGGGCGGCCGCACGGTGCGGCGGCTGCGCGGCGCCTGGCAGCGCGACCCGGTCTTCCGCGCGCAGGCGAGCGACCCGGCGCTGCTCGCCCGCCTGCGGCAATTGCTCGGGGCCGACATCCGGCTGTCGCTGGCCCATCACAACTGCGTGATGACCAAGCACCCGGGCTATGGCACGGCGACGGGCTGGCATCGCGACATCCGCTACTGGTCGTTCCAGCGCAATGAGCTGGTCTCCGTCTGGCTGGCGCTCGGCGACGAACGCGAAGACAACGGCGCGCTGAAGGTGATTCCGGGCTCGCATCGCATCGGCGTGCAGCCGCGGCAGCTGGACGAACTCGATTTCCTGCGGCCGGAAGTCGAGGAAAACCGCGCGCTCTTCGCGCAGGGCCGGGTGGTGGAGATGCAGGCGGGAGATGTGCTGTTCTTCCACAGCGGGCTGTTCCATGCCGCCGGCCGCAATGACAGCGGCGCGGTCAAGCATTCACTCGTATTCGCGTACCGGGCGGCGGACAACCTGCCGCTGCCCGGCAGCCGCTCCGGGCAGGGCGGCGACGTCGCGCTGTAGGCGCGCCGCCGCCCTGTCGCGTCAGAAGTCGAGCGAGGCCGAGATCACGAAGGTGCGCGGATTGCCGAGCACCAGGTAGCCGGCGCCGGGATAGCCGCCGGCCGAGGCCCAGTAGTCGCGGTCGGTGAGGTTCTCGACGCTGGCGCGCAGCGTGAGCATCTGCTTGCCGACGGTGGTCAGATAGCGCACGCCGGCATCGAGCCGGGTCCAGGCCGGCAGCTTCTGGGTATTCGCCGCATCCGCGTACTGGGAGCCGGTGCGCAGCACGCGTCCGGTCAGGGTCAGGCCCTGCACGCCGGGAATGTCCCACTCCGCGCCGAGATTGGCCTGATACTTCGGCGCGCCGATCACGTCATTGCCGTCGTTGCCGGCGGCGCCGGTGTCCTTCTGCTCGGCATCGAGCAGCGTGAGGCCGCCGAGCAGGCGCAGGCCGGGCATGGCGCGGCCGTAGACAGTCAGCTCCAGCCCGCGGTTGCGCTGCTCTCCGCTGACGGAAAACACATTCGCCGCATCTTCCACGCCTTGCGGCTGCCGCACGTCGAACAGCGCGACGCCGGCGCCGAAGCTGCCGTTGTCATACTTGGCGCCGATCTCCTTCTGCTTCGACCGGCTGGGGGAGAAGACGTCGTTGGGGTTGGCGGAATCGAACGCCGGCGTCGGCGCCCTGGTCAGCGCCTCGGCATAGTTCGCGTACAGGGAAAGGCCGCTCATCGGCTTGTAGACGAGGCCGGCGACGGGCGTCACGGCGCTCTTGTCGTAGCGCCCGGTCTCGGCCCCGGTGCCGGCGGCGTAGCCGGTCTCCTTCAGTTTCTGGTGACGGGCGCCGAGCGTCAGCAGCACGCTGTCCTGCGCAAACGACAGAGTGTCGGAGACGGCAATGCTGGACAGCCTGGTCTTGCGGGTGACGCGCGGGTCGGACAGGTCGCCGGTCGCCGGGACGTCGGGGGGCGGCACGTCGACGGGATCGTACAGGTTGGAGCGGATGTCGCCGCCGAACGCGAAGGCGTTGCGCTCCTTCAGGTCGAATGCGGAGGCGGAGACGGCCAGCGTATGGCCGACATCGCCGGTGCGCAGCTTCGCGCGCACGCCGGCCTCGCCGGTCCTGACCGTGTCCCGGCGTGCATTGTCGAAGCGGAAGCCGCCGGTGTCGCCCGCATCGTTGAGCACGCGCGGCGTGTGCAGCGAGTTTTCTTCCTTGCCGCGACGCATGCCGGCGGCGGCCCAGGCGGTGATGTCGGCGCTGATGTCGACCTCGCCGCGCACGGTGCCGAAGACATCGCGCTCGTCCGAGTAGATCCACGGCTGGCCGTAATTCGACGAGGCATCCGGCGCGCGCGGCACGCGGATGCCCGGGCTGAGGTCCACGCTCGGGCGGGACTGGTCGAGCTTGTGCTCCTGATAGCCGACGTCGGCCGAGAGCCGGAAATTGCGTCCGCGGTGGTCGACGCCCACCGACAGCAGGTTCAGCTTGCGCTCTTCGTCGTCGATCGCGGTGCCGCCGTCGCGCCGCGCCGCGTTGATGCGGATGCCGGTGGCCTGGTCCTCGCCGAAGCGGCGCGCGAGATCGGTCGCGAGATAGCGCTGCCCCCCGCTTTCGATGCCCGCGGTGACCTGGCTGAGCGGCTCGCGCGGGGCGCGCTTGGGCACCAGGTTGATGGAGCCGCCGATGCCGCCGTTCCCCGGCGCCGCGCCGTTGAGGAAGGTATTCGCGCCGCGCAGCACTTCCACGCGCTCGAGCAGCTCGGTGGCGACGTACTGGCGCGGCAGGATGCCGTAGAGGCCGTTGTAGGCCATGTCGTCGGACTGCACGGGAAAGCCGCGGATGACGTACAGCTCCTGGTAGTTGCCGAAGCCGCGCGCCACGCGCACGGTGGGATCGTTCAACAGCACGTCGGCCACGCTGCGCGCCTGCTGGTCCTGGATCAGCTGCTGCGTATAGGCGGTGGCGCTGAACGGCGCATCCATCGTGCTCACGTTGCCGAGCATGCCGAGCCGGCTGCCGCGCGCGACCTGGCCGCCGGCGGCGGGCGGCGGCAAGCCTCCCTGCGAGGCGTCGGCGGAAGCATTGACGGTGACGGTCTGCAGTACGGTCTCGTCGGCCGCGGGCGGCGTCGGATTCTGGGCCTGTGCCGCGGCGGCGCAGGCAAGCAGGACGGCGGCGGCGACCGCCGACAGGGGAAACTCCGGGTTGCGCATGGAAGGCTGCCTTTCTGTGTTTATTATGAAACGCAAATGAGAACGATTCGCATTATAATTGCAGCTTCTCAGACCGGCAATCCGTTTTCCGGGGAATCACGATGACCGCTACGAGCCTGCGCCGCTGGGCGTGGATACACAAATGGAGCAGCCTGGTCTGCACCGTCTTCATGCTGCTGCTGTGCCTGACCGGCCTGCCGCTGATCTTCCATCATGAGATCGGCCATCTGCTCGGCACCGAGATCGAGGCGCCGGCGATGGCGCCGGACGCGCCGCGCGCCAGCCTGGACGAGGTGCTGGCCGTGGCCAAGGCGCGCCATCCCGGCAAGGAAGGCATGTTCGTGTCGCAGGAGCCGGACGACGACGCGATCTGGTACGTGACGCTGGCCGACACGCCGCGCTCGGACAGCGGCCTCAAGCAGGTGGCGGTGGATGCGCGCAGCGGGGAAGTGCTGGGCGAGCCGAGTCTCGATTCCGGCTTCATCCACGTGATGTACCAGCTGCATGTGGATCTGTTCGCCGGCCTGCCCGGCACCCTCTTCCTCGGCGCCATGGGCGTGCTGCTGCTGGCCGCCATCGTCTCGGGCGCGGTGCTGTACGGTCCCTTCATGCGCAAGCTTGCGTTCGGCACGGTGCGGCGCGAGGCCTCGCCGCGCACCCGCTGGCTGGACCTGCACAACCTGCTCGGCATCGTGACGCTGGCCTGGGCCTTCGTGGTCGGCCTCACCGGCGTCATCAATACGCTGGCCGATCCCATCATCGATCTGTGGCGCTTCGACGAGGTGAGCGAAATGACCGCGCCCTATCAGGGACTGCCGCCGCCGGAACGCTTCGCCTCGCTGCAGCGCTCGGTCGACGCCGCGCTGGCGATCGAGCCGGACATGACGGTGCGGTTCATCGCCTTCCCCGGCACCACCTTCTCCAGTCCGCATCACTATGGCGTGTTCCTGCGCGGCGACGCGCCGCTGACCTCGCGCCTGGTCAAGCCGGTGCTGGTCGACGCGCGCGACGCCACGGTGACCGACAGCCGCGAGCTGCCTTGGTACGTCACCGGGCTGCTGCTGTCGCAGCCGCTGCATTTCGGCGACTACGGCGGCAGGCCGCTGCAGATACTGTGGGCGGTGCTGGACGTCGCCACCATCGTGGTGCTGGGCAGCGGGCTGTATCTGTGGCTGCGGCGCCGGCGCACCGCCGAGGACAGGGATCCGCTGCCGGCCGGGGCGGAGGTGCGGCAATGAGCGCGCGCGGGGTGCGGGTGTGGCGGGCGCCGCTCATCGTCGGCGCGCTGACGGTCGCCGGGCTGCTCGCGGCGCTGGTCGGCGACGGCGCATGGGACTGGGCGGGCGCGGCGGCGCTCGCGGTGCCGGCCTGGCTGTGCGCCTGGTACGGCGTGCTGCGCCGCTGAGCGGACGACGGCCGGCGGCCTCAGCGGCCGTCCGGGAAGAAGCCGCCCGTGAGCAGCCTGAACATCGTCTCCAGCTGCCGCAGATACAGGCCCTGCGCCTCGGCCAGCATGCGCTGATATGCCTGCATCGCCAGCATGCCTTCCCACTCCTCGGTCACCAGCCGGCCGTCGGCATACCGCGCCTCGCGGCGGCGGATCGCCGGGCCATCCTCGCCGATCGTGATTTCGGTGCAGGCATAGCGGAAGGAGAACAGGCCCTGCTCCGGCGGCTGGAGCGGCAGCAGGGGCAGCAGCGGCGGCCAGGCCGGCAGCACCGGGATAGCCTGCGCCTGCGGCACCAGCGCCGGTTCGCGGCGCGCGTCGTCCTGTTCGCTGCTCATGCTTCGCCTCCTATCACCAGGTTGCCGATCGCGGCGCTCATCGCATCGTCCACCGTGTCGAGCCAGACGAACTCCAGCTCGCGCAGCGCCTGCGCCGGTATCTCGTCGATGTCCTTGCGGTTGCGGGCCGGCAGCAGCAGCAGGCGGATGCCGGCCTGCAGCGCGGCCAGCACTTTTTCCTTGATGCCGCCGACGGGCAGCACCAGGCCGCGCAGGCTGATTTCGCCGGACATCGCGCAGTCGCTGCGCACCGGCCTGCCGCGCACCAGCGAAGCCAGCGCCACATAGATGGCGACGCCCGCGCTCGGGCCGTCCTTGGGCATGGCGCCCGCCGGCACGTGCACATGCACGTCGTGGCGGTCGAACAGGCTGGCGTCGATATGCAGCTCCGCGCAATGCGCCTTCACCAGGGTCAGCGCGGCCTGCGCGCTCTCCTTCATCACGTCGCCGAGCTGGCCGGTCAGGATCAGCTTGCCGCTGCCCGGCATCCGGCTGGCTTCGATGAACAGGATGTCGCCCCCAGCGGGCGTCCATGCGAGGCCGGTGGCGACGCCGGGCAGGCTGGTGCGCATGGCCAGCTCGCTCTCGAACTTGCGCGGGCCGAGTATGGCCGGCAGCTTGCCGGCGTCGACCCGCAGCGCCCCGCCCTCGCCCTCGGCGACGCGCATCGCCGCGTGGCGGAACACGTTGCCGACCTCGCGCTCGAGGTTGCGCACGCCGGCCTCGCGCGTGTAGTCGCGGATGATCGCGTGCAGCGCGTCGTCGGCGAGCGTGCACTGGCCGGGCTGCAGGCCGCTGGCCTCGCGCTGCCGCTCGACCAGGTAGCGGCGCGCGATCTGCAGCTTCTCCTCTTCCGTGTAGCCGGGCAGCTGCAGCACTTCCATCCGGTCCTGCAGCGGGCCGGGAATGGTTTCGAGCATGTTGGCGGTGCAGATGAACATGACGTCCGACAGATCGAAGCTCATGCCGAGATAGTTGTCGCGGAAGCTGTTGTTCTGCTCCGGATCGAGCACCTCCAGAAGCGCGGACGCCGGGTCGCCCTGCACGCCGGCGCCGAGCTTGTCGATCTCGTCGAGCATCAGCACGCAGTGGCGGCTGCCGGCGCGCCGCAGCGCCTGCAGGATGTTTCCGGGCAGCGCGCCGACATAGGTGCGGCGGTGGCCGCGCACTTCCGCCTCGTCGTGCACGCCGCCGAGGCTGACGCGGGCGAAGCGCCGGCCGGTGGCGCGCGCGATGCTGGCGCCGAGCGAGGTCTTGCCGACGCCCGGCGGTCCGGCGAAGCAGAGGATGGGGCTCTTGCCCTGCGGGTTGAGCTTGCGCACCGCCAGGTATTCGAGGATGCGGCGCTTGACCTTGTGCAGCCCGAAATGCTCTTCGTCGAGGATGCGGCGCGCGACGGCGATGTCGATCGTCTCGCGCGGCGCCTGCGCCCAGGGCAGTTCGCACAGCCATTCCAGCCACGCGATCAGCATCGAGTATTCGGGCGAGCTCTCGGGCATGCGCGCCAGCCGCTGCAATTCCTTGCGCGCATGGACATCGGCCTCGGCCGGCAGCGCCGCCCGGTCGAGCGCCTCGGCCAGCCGCGCGATCTCGCCGTCCTCGCTGTCGGCATCCATCTCGCCCAGCTCTTCGCGTATGGTCCTGAGCTGCTCGCGCAGCAGGAACTCGCGCTGGCGGTCGTCGATGCGTTCCTTGGTCTGGGCATTGATCTGCTGCGACAGGCGCAGCACTTCGATGCGGTCGTTGAGGTAGCCGAGCACCTTGTCCAGCCGCAATTGCAGCTCGTCCGCCTCCAGCAGTTCCTGCTTTTGCTGCAGCGGAAAATCGATCAGCCCGGCGACGAAGTCGGCGAGCGCGGCCGCCGAACTCACGCCCTCGGTGGCGCTGACCAGCTCCAGCGGCGCCTGCGGCAGCAGCTCGATGATCTCGGCGGTGCGCTGCTTGAGCTGCAGCATCCGCGCCTCGATGCCGGCGCGCTGCTCTTCCTCGTCTTCGAGGCGGTGCACTCTGGCGACATGAAACGGATAGCCGGCGAGAAATTCCAGCACCCGGAAGCGCTGCTGTCCCTGGCAGACCATGTAGTGATTGCCGTCCTCGGACTGCACATAGCGCAGGATGCTGGCGGCGGTGCCCACGCTGTGCAGCTGGTCGGGCTGGGGCAGGTCGACGGCGGCGTCGTGCTGCAGCAGCAGCCCGACCTCGGCGCCGTGCCGCACCGCCTGCCTGGCGGCCGCGATCGAGCTGTCGCGCCCGACGCTGATCGGCAGGACCATGCCCGGAAACAGCACCATCGCGCGCAGCGGAATGATGACCATCGCGTCGGCGGGCAGTGGCGGCAGCGCCGCGCCGGCCTCGTGTTGCTCTTCGGTGCCGGACGGCGCGTGCGCGCCCAGCACGCTCTCCAGCATGGCAGCCTGTTCGGCCTTGTTCATCGCCTGGTCCTTCCTGACTCGGGGATGCGTGCATGGCACGCGACGTCAGCGGGGTTGGACAGGGACACCGCCGTGCTGTTCCGGCACGGTTGGTTCAAACGCCGGAGGGAGTGAGCAGGAACAAACCTGTTGCCACCCTTCGGCGGCGGCGGGTTTCGTGCAGAACTTTTTCAATAGCGCTCACTCAACCTGACTTTGCACAGGAGGACTGCCATGGACCCGGCACTCAACGGAATGCGCGTCGCCATCCTCGTCACCGACGGTTTCGAGCAGATTGAGCTGACCGAACCCAAGCGCATGCTGGAACAGGAAGGCGCGGTGACCACGCTCGTCTCCGACCGCTTCGATGAAGTACAGGGGGTCAACCATGACAAGCCGGCCGACCGCTTTCCGGTCGAGCTGCTCTTGCGGGAAGCCGACGCCAAGGCCTTCGACGCGGTACTGCTGCCCGGCGGGAAAGACAACGGCGCCAGGCTGCGCGAGATCCCGGAAGCGCAGGGCTTCGTGCAGCAGATCCAGGAAGACGGCAAGACGATCGCGGTGATCTGCCACGGCGGCTGGCTGCTGGTGTCGGCGGGGCTGGTGGAAGGACGCACCCTGACCAGCCACGCCGACCTGGAACAGGACATCCGCAACGCCGGCGGCAACTGGGTCGACGAGGAAGTGGTGGTCGACGGCAATCTCGTCAGCAGCCGCGTACCGGAGGATCTCCCCGCCTTCAACAGCAAGATGGTGGAAGTGATCGCCGAGCGGATGCGCGCCAATCTGCGGGGCACGGCGGACGAGCACGCGGTGGGCATCGCGAGCAGCTAGGCTTGCGCGGGGCCGGCGTCGCCGGGTTGGATGGCGTGGGGCAGGAGGTCGCGCCGCCCGGCGAAGCTTGTACCACCTCCGCCGGGCCGGCCGCGCCCGAGCCAGTAGTGCCGGCGTCCCTGCCGGCCCGAACCACGTACGTCCGGAGATAGCCTGATACACGGCCCGCGCCACCCGCCAACGGCCGTGCCGCCTTCGCCGCAAAGCCCCGCGCGCAATCAGTTCCGCGCATGGGACAGGTGAAAACTCTCCAGTCCCTCGAAGTGCTCCATCTCGCGCGCCAGTTCGCTGATCGGCGAACCGCTCGTCTTGCTGAACGCGACCGCGACGAGGTGCCATTCCACCTTGCCCTCGGCCATCGAGATCGAGATCGAGCCGGGGGCGATTTCATAGCCGCGCTTGACGGCCGCCTCGCGCAGCGCCGCCTCGCCGGGCGCACAACCCGGCCTGAAGCGCATGACGATGGCGATCGCCTGGCGTGACGGCAGCCAGCTGGTCATCCTGGGCACCCAGATCATGCAGATCGCCGACATCAGCGCCAGCAGCATTGCCGAGAGATAAAAGCCCACCCCGACCAGCACGCCGATGACCGAGGTCGCCCAGATGGAGGCGGCGGTGGTCAGGCCGCTGATGTTGAAGCCTTCCTTCATGATGACGCCGGCGCCGAGGAAGCCGATGCCGGTGACGATGCCCTGCACGATGCGGGTCGGGTCGGCGCCGATGGCGATCATCGCCTGCCCGCCGTACCAGTCGGCCGGATGGCCGGCGATCACCGTGAGCGCGGCCGAGGCCATGCACACCAGGCCGTAGGTGCGCATGCCGGCGGCGCGCCCGCGATAGGACCGCTCGTAGCCGACCAGCAGGCCGAGCAGCAGCGCGCCGGTCAGGCTGAAGAAGACGATCATGTTGGCCGCCACCACGTGGCCGGACCAGAAGGCGGCAAGGGATTCGAAACTGGGCAAGTCGGCGTAAAAGCTGGTCATTGACGTCCTGTATGTGGCGTGGCTCGGAGCGCGGGTTCCGGTGGTCCCGTCAGGCGCGGAAGCGCCGCAGTCCGTCGAGATCGAGTATCTGTATGCCGCCGTAATCGACCTTCAGCAATCCCTCCCTTTCCAGCACCTGCAGCGCCTGGTTGGCGCGCTGGCGGGAAGCGCCGGACAGATAGCCGATTTCCTCCTGCGAGATCTGCAGCAGGGTGTCGGCGCCCGGATAGAGATGGCTGTTGAACATCGCCGCCAGGCAGCGCGCCACGCGGGCGTCGACATCCAGCATGCGGTCGAACTCGACCATGCCGATGAACTGCCCGAGCCGCTCGTTGAGCTGCATTAAGAGAAAACGGGTGAACGGCAGGCTGTTATCGAGCAGCCAGTTGAATGTGCGCACCGGCATGCGCGCGATGCGGCTGTCGCGCAGGGCGGTGACGTCGTACTTGCGCAGTTCGTTCTTGAGTATCGTGCCCTCGCCGAACCAGCCGCCGGCCGACAGCCCGGTGAAGGTGACGGTCTTGCCTTCGGCGGAGATGTTGGCCATCTTCACCAGGCCGTCCACCACGCCGATCCAGGCGTCGACCTTCTCGCCCTTGTGGCAGACATAGCCGCCCTTGGGCACGAACTGCTCGACGGTGTCCGCTTCCACCCGCGCCATCTGCTCGGGCGTCAGCCCCCGGGCCCAGATCGACTCGCGCAGAACCACGGCGAGCGGCTTTCTCTCGGAAGTCTTTGTGCGTTGCATCAAGTGTCTTTTCTGGTCGTTTTTGTTTTGATGAGGATTGTCAGCCGGATGACAGAGCACGAAAGCCGAAGTGTCTAGTATCCTTCACAGACAAAAAAAAGCACGGAGACATTGTAAGCCCGGTGACGCGCGGACACCACCAGCGCGCCGCGCTTACGCGTCCTCCGCTCCTGATGACGGTACGGCTGTTGGAAGAGAGTGGGACGATGGCACAAGCAAACCATATCGGCGGGGATACCTTCCCCCGCCTGCTGCTTCAGCATGCGCAGATCCGGCCGCACGCGCCGGCCTATCGCGAAAAGGACCTGGGCATCTGGCAGACCTTCACCTGGTCGCAGGTCGCCGACGAAGTGCAGGCATTCGCCTGCGGTCTGGCGGCGCTGGGCTTCCGGCGCGGCATGAACCTCGCCGTCATCGGCGACAACCGTCCCCGGCTGTACTGGGCGATGCTCGCGGCGCAATGCCTCGGCGGCGTTGCGGTGCCGCTCTACCAGGACGCGCCGGCGGCCGACATGGCCTATGTGCTGGCGGACGCGGAAATCGAGTTCGTCGTGGCGGAAGACCAGGAACAGGTCGACAAGCTGTTCGAGATCCGCGAAGGCCTCGATGCGCGCCTGCTGCGGCACGTGATCTATGACGACCCGCGCGGCATGCGCAACTACCGGCAGGACGGCCTGGCGTCATTCGACCAGGTGCAGCAGGCGGGCCGCAAGCAGGCCGCCGAACATCCCGACTTCTTCAGGCGGGAGATGGACGCCGGGCGCGGCGACGACATCGCCGTCATGCTCTATACCTCCGGCACCACCGGCAAGCCCAAGGGCGTATGCCAGACCCACCGCTCCTTCCTCGCGGCGGCGCAGGGCGGCGTCTCCTTCGACAAGCTGACCGACGCCGAGGACATCCTGTCCTACCTGCCGATGGCCTGGGTCGGCGACCACCTGTTCTCGTTCGCACAGCAGCTGGTGGCGGGCTTCACCGTCAACTGCCCCGAATCCGGCGAGACGGTGATGACCGACATGCGCGAGATCGGGCCCACTTATTATTTCGCGCCGCCGCGCATCTTCGAAAACATGCTGACCACGGTGATGATCCGCATGGAGGATGCCGGCGCGATCAAGCGCAAGCTGTTCCATCACTTCATGGAAGTGGCGCGCCGCGTCGGCGCCGACATCCTCGACGGCAAGAAGGTCGGCCTGCTCGACCGCCTGAACTACCGGCTCGGCGGCCTGCTGATCTACGGCCCCCTCAAGAACGTGCTCGGCCTGTCGCGGGTGCGGGTGGCCTACACCGCCGGCGCCGCGATCGGCCCCGACCTGTTCCGCTTCTATCGCTCCATCGGCGTCAATCTCAAGCAGCTCTACGGCGCCACCGAGACCTGCGCCTACGTCTGCCTGCAGCCGGACGGCCAGATCAAGTTCGACAGCGTCGGCCTGCCCGCCCCGGGCGTCGAGGTCAAGCTCGCGCCCAACGGCGAAGTGCTGGTGCGCTCGACGGCCATGCTGCAGGGCTATTACAAGCGGCCCGACGCCACCGCCGAAGTGCTCGACGACGAAGGCTACTTCCATACCGGAGACGCCGGCATGCTCGACGAACACGGCCACCTGAAGATCATCGACCGCGCCGCCGACGTCGGCCGCATGAACACCGGCCAGATGTTCGCGCCCAACTACATCGAGAACAAGCTGAAGTTCTTCCCCTTCATCAAGGAAGCGGTGGCCTTCGGCGACCGGCGCGACATGGTCTGCGCCTTCATCAACATCGACATGGACGCGGTCGGCAACTGGGCCGAGCGGCGCGGCATTCCCTATGCCGGCTACACCGACCTCGCGGGCAAGAACGAAACCTACGACCTGATCGCGGAATGCGTGGAGAAAGTCAACGCCGACCTTGCCGCCGAACCGATGATGGCGGGCACGCAGATCCACCGCTTCCTGGTGCTGCACAAGGAACTCGACCCGGACGACGACGAGCTGACCCGCACCCGCAAGGTGAGGCGCCGCTTCATCGCCGAGAAGTACAAGGTCCTGATCGACGCCCTGTACGCCGGCCGCACCATCCAGCACATCGAGACGCAGGTCAAGTTCGAGGACGGCCGCCAGGGCGTGGTCGCCGCCGACCTGCGCATCGTCGACGTCAAGACCTGGGATTCACTGAAAGAGGCCGCCTGACATGCAAGCACAACGCAAGATCGGCGAGGTCATCCTCGACCTGCGCAACATCTCGCTCGCCTTCGGCGGCGTCAAGGCCCTGACCGACATCTCCTTCGACGTGCGCGAACACGAGATCCGCGCCATCATCGGCCCCAACGGCGCCGGCAAGAGCTCCATGCTCAACGTCATCAACGGCGTCTACCGGCCGCAGCAGGGCGAGATCGTCTACCGCGGCCAGCACCGCAAGGACATGAACACCTACGCGGCGGCCAAGAGCGGCATCGCCCGGACCTTCCAGAACATCGCGCTGTTCAAGGGCATGAGCGTGCTGGACAACATCATGACCGGCCGCAATCTCAAGATCCAGACCAACTTCCTGCTGCAGGCTTTGTACTGGGGTCCGGCGCAGCGTGAAGAGCTTGCCCACCGCAGGAAAGTGGAAGAGATCATCGACTTCCTCGAGATCCAGCACATCCGCAAGACCCCGGTCAGCCGCCTGCCCTACGGCCTGCAAAAACGCGTCGAACTTGGCCGCGCCCTCGCCGCCGAGCCCGAAATCCTCCTGCTCGACGAACCGATGGCCGGCATGAACGTGGAAGAAAAGCAGGACATGTGCCGCTTCATCCTCGACGTCAACGACCAGTTCGGCACCACCATCGTCCTCATCGAACACGACATGGGCGTCGTCATGGACATCTCCGACCGCGTCGTCGTGCTCGACTACGGCAGGAAGATCGGCGACGGGACGCCGGAGGAGGTGAGGAGCAATCAGGATGTGATCAATGCATATCTTGGGGTGGCGCACTGAACGCAAGCTGAAGTAGTGCAGGCCTCCGTGCCTGCACAGCGGCGGCGGCAAGGGTTCATCGCCCCTGCAGACTCCGCAGGCACGGGCACGGAGGCCCATGCCACCTGGGACAGAACAGATGAAAAGTAGTGCAGGCCTCCGTGCCTGCGCAGCGGCGCCGGCAAGGGTTCATCGCCCCTGCAGACTCCGCAGGCACGGGCACGGAGGCCCATGCCACCTGGGACATGACGGATGAAGAGTAGTGCAGGCCTCCGTGCCTGCACAGCGGCGGCGGCAAGGGTTCGCAGCTCTTGCAGACTCCGCAGGCACGGGCACGGAGGCCCATGCCACCTGGGACGTGACGGATGAAAAGTAGTGCAGGCCTCCGTGCCTGCACAGCGGCGCCGGCAAGGGTTCATCGCTCTTGCAGACTCCGCAGGCACGGGCACGGAGGCCCATGCCACCTGGGACATGACGGATGAAAAGTAGTGCAGGCCTCCGTGCCTGCACAGCGGCGCCGGCAAGGGCTTCATCGCCCCATGCAGACTCCGCAGGCACGGGCACGGAGGCCCATGCCACCTGGGACGTGACGGATGAAAAGTAGTGCAGGCCTCCGTGCCTGCACAGCGGCGGCGGCAAGGGTCCGCAGCTCTTGCAGACTCCGCAGGCACGGGCACGGAGGCCCATGCCACCTGGTCGGCGGCGGCAAAAAAACGAGGAGACGCAACAACCATGGAATTGAACTTTTTCTTCGAAGTCCTGATAGGCGGCCTGCTGGCCGGCGTCATGTACGCCCTGGTAGCCCTGGGTTTCGTCCTCATCTACAAAGCCTCCGGCGTCTTCAACTTCGCCCAGGGCGCGATGGTCTTCTTCGCCGCCCTCACCTGCGTAGGCCTGGTGCAGACCTTCGACCTGTCCCTGTGGATCGCCATCCCGCTGACCATGGCCGCCATGGTGCTGCTCGGCCTCGCCACCGAGAGAATCGTATTGCGCCCGCTGGTCAACCAGCACGAAATCACGCTCTTCATGGCCACCATCGGCCTGACCTTCTTCGTCGAGGGCCTGGCCCAGCTGATCTGGGGCTCGCAGGTGCGCCGCCTCGACATCGGCATCGAAGACGTGCCGATCGAGTTCCTGATGGAGCGCTTCAACATCATGGTGTCCCGCTTCGACGTCACCGCCGCCGTGATCTGCGCGGTGCTGGTCACCGCGCTGGCGCTGTTCTTCTCCAAAACCAAGATCGGCCGTGCGCTGCGCGCCGTCGCCGACGACCACCAGGCCGCGCTCGCGGTCGGCATTCCGCTGCAGCAGATCTGGGGCATCGTCTGGGCGGTGGCCGGGTTCGTCGCGCTGGTCGCCGGCCTGCTCTGGGGCGCGCGCAACGGCGTGCAGTTCGCGCTCACCTTCGTCGCGCTCAAGGCGCTGCCGGTGCTCATCCTCGGCGGCTTCACCTCGATCCCGGGCGCCATCATCGGCGGCCTGATCATCGGTGCGTCGGAAAAACTGGCCGAGGTCTACATCGGTCCCATGGTCGGCGGCGGCATAGAGGGCTGGTTCCCGTACGTGCTGGCGCTGCTGTTCCTGCTGGTGCGGCCGGAAGGCCTGTTCGGCGAAAAAATCATTCGGAGGATCTGATCCATGCTCTACCGTGAAGCAGGCCAGTTCAAGATCAGCTACCAGGCCGACAGCCAGATCTTCCCGATCCGGCAGGACCGGCTGTTCATCATCGCGATGCTGGTGTTCGCATTCTTCGTGGTGCCGATGGTCGCGTCGCCCTATGTGTTCTCGGCCATCCTGATTCCCTTCCTGATCTTCGCGCTGGCGGCGCTCGGCCTCAACATCCTGACCGGCTACGCGGGCCAGCTGTCGCTCGGCAGCGCGGCCTTCATGGCGGTCGGCGCCTTCGCCGCCTACAACTTCATCCTGCGCGTGCCCGGCATCCCGGTGCTGGCCGCCTTCATCCTCGGCGGGCTGTGCGCGGCCGCGGTCGGCGTGGCCTTCGGCCTGCCCTCGCTGCGCATCCGCGGCTTCTATCTCGCCGCCGCCACGCTGGCCACGCAGTTCTTCGTGGTGTGGTGCCTGACCAAGATCGGCTGGTTCACCAACTACAGCTCCTCGGGCGTGATCACCGCGCAGCGCATCACCATACTCGGCTACAACTTCGACACCCCGGCGAGCAAGTATGTGCTGACCCTGGCCATCGTCAGCGTGATGGCGCTGCTGATGAAGAACATGGTGCGCACCAATGTGGGCCGCTCCTGGATGGCGGTGCGCGACATGGACGTGGCCGCGGAGGTGATCGGTTTCCGCCTGATGCGCACCAAGCTGCTGGCGTTCGCGGTCAGCTCCTTCTACTGCGGGGTGGCGGGCGCGCTGTATGCGTATGCCTATCTCGGCACCGTGGAGCCGGAGGCATACAGCCTGGACCTGTCCTTCCGCATCCTGTTCATGATCATCATCGGCGGCGTCGGCTCCATCATCGGCTCCTTCTTCGGCGCGGCCTTCATCGTGCTGCTGCCGATCCTGCTCAACATCATCGCCCACACGCTCGACCTGCCGACCTCGGTGGCCTCCAACCTGGAGCTGATGGTGTTCGGCGCGCTGATCATCTTTTTCCTGATCGTGGAGCCCCACGGGCTGGCACGGTTGTGGCAAATCGCGAAGGAAAAGCTGCGCCTGTGGCCTTTCCCGCATTGAATGGCAGTCAGACTATAACGAGGAGGTAGACATGAAGCTCATCAAGACCCTGCTGCTCGGCGCAGCCCTCGCCGGGACCGTGACGGTCGCGGCCGCCCAGGAACAGTTCATCCCCATCCTGTCGTACCGCGTCGGACCCTATGCGGCCGGCGGCTCCGGCTTCTTCGGCGGCGCCATCGACTACATGAACCTGGTCAACGCCAACGGCGGCATCAACGGCGTCAAGCTCAAGTGGGAAGAGTGCGAGACCGAATACAACGCCTCGCGCGGCGTCGAATGCTATGAGCGCCTGAAGTCGAGCAATGGCGGCGCCTCGCTGGTGGAGCCGCTCGCCACCGGCATCGCCTACGGCATCCTCGACCGCGTCGCCGTCGACAAGGTGCCGATGACCACGCTCGGCTACGGCCGCTCCGACGCCGCCAACGGCAAGGTGTTCCCGTATGTCTTCCCGCTGATTACCAGCTACTGGAACCAGGCGGCGGCGATGACCGCCTACCTCGGCAGCCAGCTCGGCGGCATGGACAAGCTCAAGGGCAAGAAGATCGTCCACCTGTATCACGACTCGGCCTTCGGCAAGGAGCCGTTGCCGGTGCTGGAGGCGCAGGCCCAGCAGTACGGCTTCGAGCTGATCAAGATCCCGGTCGCGCATCCCGGCAACGAGCAGCAGTCGCAATGGCTGCAGATCCGCCAGGCGCGGCCGGACTACGTGATCCTGTGGGGCTGGGGCGTGATGAATGCGGTGGCGATCAAGACCGCGCAGCGCAACGGCTTCCCGCGCGAGAAGATCCTCGGCGTGTGGTGGGCGGGCTCGGAAGAGGACACCATCCCGGCGGGCGACGCGGCCAAGGGCTACACCACGATGACCTTCAACACGCCGGGCAACTATCCGGTCCTCGACGAGATCCGCAAGAAGGTCTATGACGCCGGCCGCGGCAACCTGGCCGACAAGAACCGGGTCGGGTCCGTCTATCACATGCGCGGCGTGACCGCCGGCATCCTGTGGACCGAGGCGATCCGCAAGGCGCAGGAAAAATACGGCAAGGGCAAGGTGCTGACCGGCGAGCAGATCCGCTGGGGCTTCGAGAACCTGAACATCGACGAGGCGCGCCAGAAGCAGCTCGGCGCCTTCGGCATGTTCCCGGTGGTGAAGACCTCGTGCGAGGACCATGAGGGTTCGGGCGCGGTCAAGGTGCAGCAGTGGGACGGCAGCAAGTGGGTGGCGATCACCAAGGACTGGGTGGTCGGCGACAAGGCGCTGACCCGCAAGCTGCTGGAAGAGTCGTCCAACAAGTACGCGGCCGAGAAGAACATCAAGGCCGCCTGCATGGACTGATGTCCGAGCCGGCCTCCGGCGACGGAGGCCGGCCCGCCAACGATACAGGAGTGCCATGAGCGCCGTGCCGATTGCTTCATCCCCGACCTGCCTGTCGGTCAACAATATCGAGGTCATCTACGATCATGTGATCCTGGTGCTCAAGGGCGTGTCCCTGCAGGTGCCCAAGGGCCGCATCGTCGCGCTGCTCGGCGCCAACGGCGCCGGCAAGTCGACCACCATGAAATCCATCTCCACCCTGCTGCGCGGCGAGCGCGGCGAGGTGACCAAGGGCAGCATCGAATTCATGGGCGAGCGGGTCGACCAGCTCACCCCGAACGAACTCGTCAAGCGCGGCCTCTCGCAGGTGATGGAGGGGCGGCACTGCTTCGCGCACCTGACGATAGAGGAAAACCTGCTGACCGGCGCCTATACCCGGCGCATCTCCCGCAAGGAGCTCAATGACCAGCTGGAGATGGTCTACACTTATTTCCCGCGCCTGAAGCAGCGGCGCGGTTCGCAGGCCGGCTACACCTCCGGCGGCGAACAGCAGATGTGCGCGATCGGCCGCTCGCTGATGGCGCGGCCGTCGATGATCCTGCTCGACGAGCCGTCCATGGGACTGGCGCCGCAGATCGTGGAAGAGATCTTCGAGATCGTCAGGGATCTCAACGGCAAGGAGGGCGTGTCCTTCCTCGTGGCCGAGCAGAACACCAACGTCGCGCTGCGCTACGCCGACTTCGGCTACATCCTGGAGAACGGCCGGGTGGTGATGGAAGGGCGCGCGCAGGACCTGGCGGCGAACGAGGATGTGAAGGAGTTTTACCTCGGCGTCTCCGGCGCGGGACGCAAGAGTTTCCGCGACATGAAGTTCTATCGCCGGCGCAAGCGCTGGCTGGCATAGAGGGCAGCGCCATGAACGATCACCTCGATGGACTGGAGCTGCGCGACCCCGCGCAGCGCGAGCGGGAACTGATGGCGGGGCTGCCGCAGCTGATCGCCGCCGCGCAGGGCGCGCCGGGCTGGGCGCGCATCCTGCGGGGCGTCGACGCGCGCGCGATCGACAGCCGCGCGGCGCTGGCGCAACTGCCGGTGACCCGCAAGTCGGATCTGAAATCGCTGCAGGAGGCGCAGCCGCCGTTCGGCGGGCTGACGGTGACGCCGCCGCGGCAGCTGCGCCGCCTGTTCATGTCGCCCGGGCCGATCTTCGATCCGGAGGGGCACGGCGCCGACTGGTGGCGATTCGCGCGGCCGATGGCGGCGCTCGGCCTGCGCGCCGGCCACCTGATCCAGAACTGCTTTTCCTATCATTTCACGCCGGCGGCCTTCATGGCCGAGGGCGGCGCCGCGCGCATCGGCTGCGCGGTGATCCCGGCCGGCATCGGCCAGACCGAGATGCAGGTGCAGGCGATCGCCGCGCTGATGCCGGACGCCTATGTCGGTACGCCGTCGTTCCTGAAGATCATCATCGAAAAGGCGCGCGAGATGGGCGCCGACATCCGCAGCATGCAGCGCGCGCTGGTCGGCGCCGAGGCGCTGCCGCCCTCGCTGCGCAAATGGCTGCAGGACAACGGCGTGCCGCAGGTGCTGCAGATGTACGGCTCGGCCGACGTCGGCAACATCGCCTATGAAAGCCAGACCGACGGCGAAGTCCATCCCGGCATGGTGCTGGACGAGGAGCTCATCCTCGAGATCGTGCGCCCGGGCACCGGCGATCCGGTGGCCGAGGGCGAGGTCGGCGAGGTGGTGGTCACCTCGTTCAATCCGGACTATCCGCTGGTGCGTTTCGGCACCGGCGATATGTCGGCGGTCCTGCCGGGCATCTCGCCCTGCGGCCGGACCAACACGCGCATCCGGGGCTGGATGGGTCGCGCGGATCAGACCACCAAGGTGCGCGCGATGTTCGTCCATCCTTCGCAGGTGGCGGAGATCGCGCGGCGCTTCCCGCAGATCGCCAGGGCACGGCTGGTGGTGAGCGGCACCATCGGCAACGACGTGATGACGCTGCACTGCGAAGTCGACGACGCGGCGGCGGTGCAGCCGGAGGCGCTGGTCGATGCGATACGGGATGTCACCAAGCTGCGCGGTGAAGTGAAGCTGGTCGGGCGCGGCAGCCTGCCGAACGACGGCAAGGTGATCGAAGACGCGCGCAGGTATGAGTGAGGCGGCCGGGCGTCTGCCCGGCCTTGCCGGCTGAACCGGTTCAGAAGTCTTTCTTCACCACCTTGTCGGGCGAGGTGCCCGGCCTGTCGTTGACCACCTCGTCGACGCCGCTGGTCTCGCGCAGGTCGGTGTCGACCTGTCCGTTCTGCAAGTCCAGGTAGGCCTGCTTGATGTCGTCGCGGACGTTGGCGCTGTATTCATCGTTGGATTCGTCGCGCTCGTGCGGCATGCGCGGCGTCGAACCTTCCTTGTAGGGCCGCTGGGTGCGGATCTGGTGCTGCTTCAGGGTACGTTCCTGCATGACTCCCTCGCTTGTAGTCAGGGTAACAAGTGTTCGAGGCCGGGGATACGGAAAGATTCCCCGGGTTTTTGCATGCGGCAGGCGGGCCGGTCGCCGGGCCGGCTAGGCTTCCACGCCCTCGACGATGAACAGCCGGCCGCTGGAGTTGGCCACCCGGATGTCCTTCGCCTGGCGGTACTCGGGCGATTCATACCAGGCCTGGGCCTGCGCCAGCGACGGGAATTCCACGATCACGGTGCGCAGGCTGGCGTCATGCTGCGCATCCTCGCCCTCGCGCTGGTCGCGCGTGCCGCCGCGCACCAGGAAGCGGCCGCCGAACCGCGCCACGCTTTCGGTGGCAAGCGAACGGTAGCCCTCGTAGGGGCCGGGATTATGGACTCTTACTTCCGCGACAACGTATGCTTTTTTCATCTCGTCTCCTTTCTTCGTGCGGCCGCCGGCTTGCGGCAGGCGATGCGGCGGCATATCATTGCCGCCTCGTCAAAAACCCACCCGGGCAGGATAGCATCCGCCCGCCATCCTGGAGCTAGTCCCATGCCCCTCAACGACTCCGACTTCCATCGCGACCGCGCGCGCGCCCTGATGAAGGATGCCGAACCAATCTTCGACGCCGCCGCCGTGCAGCAGGCGGTCGACCGGGTCGCGCGGCAGCTCAACGAGCGTTTCGACAAGGACGACGCGCCGGCCTTTCCGCTGGTGCTGGGCGTGATGGGCGGCGCGGTAGTTTTCTGCGGCCAGCTGCTGACCCGGCTCACGTTCGCGCTCGAATTCGACTACATGCATGTGACCCGCTACGGCAGCAAGGACCAGGGCGGCAAGATCGAATGGAAGGTGATCCCGCGCTCCAATGTCGAAGGCCGCACCGTGATCGTGCTCGACGACATCCTGGATGAGGGCGAGACCCTGGCCCACGTGAAGGAGCGCCTGTTCGACATGGGTGCGAAGGACGTGGTGCTGGCGGTGTTCGCCGACAAGGACATCGGCAAGGCCAAGCCGGTCACCGCCGACTACATCGGCCTGACGCTGCCCAACAAGTTCGTCGTCGGCTACGGCATGGACGCCTACGGCTACTGGCGCAATCTGCCGGGGATCTGGGCGATCAAGACCGGCGGCTGAGCGCCAAACTTCCGCCCCGACCCGCCTGACGGAACCCGGGCGGGGCATGCCTCCACTCATGCGTCCGATCGAATCGCATGGAGTTCCACTTGGCCGTCTCTTCTGTTTCCCGCTCTGTCACGCCCCGGCTTGCGCCGGCAGCCTCGCATGCGGACAGCCCTCCCGCCTCCTCTCCTTCGCGCACGTTGCACGCGCCTGAAGCCCCCTCCGGGCACAGTCCGGCCGCCGGCAACAGCGCGCGGCGCCAGCTTGCCCGGGCCTGGCAAGCCTTGCATCTGCACGACGTCGCGAAGCGTCTTCTCGCGCGCACGCCGGCGCAGGCTCAGCATGCGGACGCGGCGCCTGCCCGGCCGGACGCGCTGGCCAGGGATTTGCGCGAACTGAAGGCGGCCCTGGCCGCGCTGCTGCCACGCGACGACGAGGCGCAGCGGATACCGTCCGAGGTCCATGCGCTCGTGCGCAGCGTGCACGATGCGATGGACACGCTGATCACGGCATGCGAGGCGGATGCGCAGGGCGCGGCGGCTGCCGCGTTCCGCAAGGCCGACAGCAGCGAGGAGGACGGGCATCACCACCACCACGGCGGCACCACCGCGAAGCTGCTGCGCAAGTTCATCGGCACCAGCGACTTCGATGAGTCCATGCACGTGCTGGTCCAGCTCAAGGCCGGGCTATCGGCGCTCACCGAAGACAAGAGCGACGCGGGCGCCAGCCGGCTCCAGGCGTTCCAGCTCGAGGCCGTGCCGCATGGCGCCGGCGACCTCGCGGGCGACATCGCCCTTTCCGGCCTGCTCGGCGGCGCCGGCACGCTGGCCCTGCTCGCGGGACGCAGCGAGCGGCGCGAAGCCACGCACGAGAAAAAATCGCAGAAGGCGGAAAAGCGGGAACTCGAGGCCCGGCGCGAGGGGCTGCAAGCCCGGCTGGCTGCCGTCGCGAACGGCAGCGACACCCAGGACGCGAGGCTGTTGCAACGGCAGCTGCGCATCGTCGAGTGGAAGATCGCGCGCGCCGAATTCCGGTTGCGGCATGTCGGCAAGCAGCGCGAACTCGGGCGCGGATCCGAGATCGCCGGCTATGCGATGGTGTCGAAGGCGGTGATCGACCTGTGCAGCAAGCTGACCGGCTATCTCGATTCCGGCGCGGCGGCGGCGGCCGGCGGCGCGAGCGGCTTCGCCACGATTCCGCTGTCGCCGATCGCGGCGGCGGCCGGTCTCTACATGGGGGTGAACGCGCGCAGTTTCACGTCCGCGCAGCTAAAGGATTTTCGGGCGCAGCTCGACGTCGCGCGGCAGAAGCTCGCGCCGCTGATCGCGCAACTGCCCGAGGACGCGCGCGATGCATTCAACCGCTTCTTCGAGCAGGGCAAGTGGACATCGCATGGCGACATGCTGCAGTCGTTCAAGCGGCTGCTCGGCATCTTCACCGGCGGCATGGCCGGTTACACGGCCACCATCGGTGGCCTGAGCATCGTCGATATCGTCAGCCTGGCAGCGGGCAGCGCGGTCGTGGCCGATCTCACGCTGAGCGGGGGCGTGGTGGCGGTGAGCACCGCGGTGCTGATCGGGACCTACGGCTTCCTCAAGCACCATGCGCGCTTCCACGAGTATGACGAATGGATGAATGCCGCCGACGGCGAGGTGGACCTGGAACTGATGGCGGAACTCGCGGCCGGCGGGGGCAACCTGCTCGGGTTGAACCTGGACACGCTCTCATTCATCGAGAACAAGGAGACGCGGCGGCAGGATTTTCTGCATGACCTCGCCTGGAACCGGCACGGGCTGCGCTTCGACGGACTGCGCGCGCATTCCACCGACAGCGACGCGGTCCGCGATGCGGTTTCGGGCAAACAGACAGAAAGCAAATCCTCCGGCTACCGCCGCACGGGACTGACCTGGCGCAATATGCAGGCCCTCGGCAAAGCCACCGGCAGCATGCTCAGGGGTGGGATGCAGCGGGCCAAACGCAGCTATGGCGAAGCCACCGATTACCTCACCCGCACCCGCCTCGCCTCCCTGCTGTCGGAGCCGGCCACCGCGCAGCCGCTGCGCGCGCACATGAAGCGGGACGTAGAGGAGCAGGTCGCCCTGCTTGAGCGGATGCTGTCGGAGAGGATTGCCGCTTGCGGCGATGCCGCGCCCGAGGTGGCCGCGATCGGCGATGGCGTGGATTCATCCCATCTGAACGCGCTGCGCACCGGACTCCTGCGTACCGGCACGCTGCACGCCCGCGCGAATGAATTGCTGCAGGCACTGGACGGCGAAGGGCAGCCGGACAACGCCGCGATGGCGCGCTACCTGAATCTGTTGCAGTGGGACCCGGCACTGCCCGATGAAGCGGCACGCAACCGTGCGCCGCGCGCGCTGGCCGAGTATCTGATGGAAGGCGCGCCCGAACAATACCGGCAGTCGCGCCTGCGGCTGCATCGTGGTCAGCTGGAAACCGCCAGTCTGATTCCCGCGCCGGACGCGGGTCCGGTACGGCAGTTGCCGCCCATCCCCGAGCATCTCGGCGCATTCGATTTTTCATTCGATATCGCCGCGCCCGGCGAGAATGATCGGTCAGAGCCGGCGCCCTGACCGGCCCCGCCCCCGGTCGCGCGCCGCCGTTACAGCGCCAGCCGCTTGCGCGCGGCCGCATACTCGGCCTTGAGCTTTTCCATCACTTCTTCCACCGACAGCACCGAATCCATCAGGCCCACGCCCTGGCCGGCGCCCCAGATGTCGCGCCAGGCCTTGGCCTTGCTGCCACCGCCGGAGCCGAAGTTCATCGTCGACTTGTCGGCGGTCGGCAGGTTTTCCGGGTCGAGCCCGGCGGCGACGATGGATTTGCGCAGATAGTTGCCGTGCACGCCGGTGAACAGGTTGGTATAGATCACGTCGGCCGCGGTCGATTCCAGGATCGCCTGGCGGTAGGCGTCGTCGACATTCGATTCCTTCGTCGCCAGCCAGCGCGAGCCGATGTAGGCGAAGTCGGCGCCCATCGCCTGCGCGGCGAGAATCGCGTCGCCGGTGGCGATCGACCCCGACAGCGCGACCGGACCGTCGAAGAACTTGCGCACCTCGCCCACCAGCGCGAACGGCGACAGCGCGCCCGCATGGCCGCCGGCGCCGGCCGCCACCAGGATCAGGCCGTCCACGCCCGCCTCCAGCGCCTTTTGCGCGTGGCGGATCGAAATCACGTCGTGCAGCACGATGCCGCCGTAGCTGTGCACCGCATCCAGCATCTCCTTCGGCGGCGCGCGCAGGCTGGAGATGATGATCGGCACCTGGTGCTTCACGCACACTTCCACGTCATGCGCGAGGCGGTCGTTGGACTGGTGCACGATCTGGTTGACCGCGATCGGGCCGACCGGCTTGCCGGGATGGGCGGCCCTGAAGGCGGCGAGGTCTTCCTGGATATCCGTCAGCCAGGTATCGAGCAGCTCGGCCGGGCGCGCATTGAGCGCGGGGAAGGAGCCGACGATGCCGGCCTTGCACTGCGCCTTGACCAGGGCCGGTCCGCTGGCGATGAACATCGGGGAAGCAATGACCGGCAGGCTGAGGTTTTGCAGGACCGGCGGCAGACGATGGGTGCTCATGTGATCTCCTCGGGAAATGGCAGGGAGCCCCTGCCCGGTTCTTGAATGCGCGAACATTGCGCTTTTCTGTTTTCCGGATATGATGTTATCAGAAAAAACAATGTTTTTTGCCCGCCTCATCCTTCTATGAAAAACAAGAAAACACCGGTCGTCGATTTCCGCCAGGCGCAGGAAAACCTGCGCGGCACGCTGCGCCAGGGCATGCTGGAGGCGGCTACCCGCCTGCTGCGGGAGGAAGGCCCGCAGGCGCTGACCGTGCGGCGCGTCGCCGAGGCCGTCAACTGCTCGACCACCCTGCTCTATTCGCTGTTCGGCGGCAAGGACGGACTGGCCAATGAACTCTACCTCGAGGGCTTCGCGCGTTTGAAGGCAGCGTTCGCCGAAGCCGGGCCGCCGTCCGGACGCAGGAAATCCGATCCGCTGGCGGCGCTGCGCCAGCATGCGCGCGTCTACCATGAATACGCGAAACAGAACCCGGCCTACTACATGGTCATGTTCGGCGACGCCATCGCCGGCTTCGTGCCGCCGGTCGAGTCGCGCAACCAGGCCTGGGAATCGCTGGCGGCGCTGATCGAGACCTTCGCACGCCTGATGGATGAGGGCGCGCTGCCGCGCTCCAACCCGACCGCCGCCGCGCGACTGCTGTGGGCCGCGATGCACGGCGCGGTCAGCCTCGAACTCAAGGGCTACTACCTAAAGTCCGAACGCGCGGACGAATTGTTCAACGCGGCCGTGGACGCGGTGCTGACCGCGCTGCAGGCCGGCATGGGATCCAGATAAACCTCAGACGAAGGAGACAACATGGCTTACCAGTCGCTGCAACTGACGATGGAAAACAAGATCGCGCATCTCGTGCTCAACCGGCCGGAGTCGCTCAACACCATGCACCCGGTGCTGTGGCGCGAACTGACCGAGGTGCTGACCATGCTTCAGCGGGAAGCTCCGGCGCGGGCACTCGTGATCTCCTCCACCGGCAAGCATTTCACCGCCGGCATGGCGCTCGACGTCTTCGGCAGCGGCATCGCGCTCAAGGAAGACAGCGCGACCGGCCGCGCCAACATCGTGCCTCAGCTGGAAGACATGCAGCACGCATTCAGCCTGATCGAGCGCCTGCGCATGCCGGTGATCGCCGCCATCCACGGCGGCTGCATCGGCGGCGGAGTCGACATGATCAGCGCCTGCGACATCCGCCTCGCCACCGCAGACGCCTTCTTCTGCATCCAGGAAATCAACATCGGCATGACCGCCGATCTCGGCACATTGCAGCGCCTGCCCAAGCTCATCCCCGAAGGCATCGTGCATGAACTCGCCTACACCGGCCGCCGGCTGCCGGCCCAGCGCGCGCTCGCCGTCGGCCTCGTCAACGACGTATTCGACAGCCAGCAGGCGATGCTGGAAGCCGCGCTGCAGATGGCGCGCGAAATCGCCGACAAGCCGCCGGTCGCGATCTGGGGCAGCAAGCAGGCGATCCACTATGCGCGCGACCATGCCACGGACGACGCGCTGCGGCAGATGGGCTGGCTGCAGTCGGGCATCTGGCAGGGCAGCAACCTGGCCGAAGCCTTCCAGGCGAAACAGCAGGGCCGCGCGCCCCGCTTCGACGACCTGCAGCCGCTGCAGTCCTTCGCCGACGCCGACTACACGCTGAAGTAATCACGCAAGGAGACCATCATGTTTCAGACGAATCTGATGCAGGGCAAGCGCATCCTCGTCACTGGCGGCGGCACCGGACTCGGCCGCGCGATGACGGAAAAATTCCTCTCCCTCGGCGCCGAGGTCTACATCTGCGGCCGCCGCAAGCAGGTCTGCGACGAGACCGCGGCCGAGCTGATGAAACAGCACGGCGGCAGCGTCAAGACCTTCGGCCTCGACATCCGCGACGCCGCGGCGGTCGACGACATGGTCGGGCAGATCTTCGCCGAAGGACCGCTGCACGGTCTGGTGAACAACGCCGCCGGCAACTTCATCTCCCCGACCGCGGCGCTGTCCCCGCGCGGCTTCGACGCGGTCGCCAACATCGTCATGCACGGCACCTTCTACGTCACCCACGCCGTGGGCCGGCGCTGGGTGGAGATGGCGGAGCAGGGACTGTGGAAGCCGGAAGACGGCTACCGCAGCGTGATCTCCATCATCGTCACCTGGGTGCTCAACGGCGGGCCCTATGTCGTGCCGTCGGCGATGAGCAAGGCGGCGATCCACGCGATGACCATGTCGCTCGCCACCGAGTGGGCGCGTTACGGCGTGCGCCTCAACGCCATCGGGCCGGGCGAAATCCCGACCGAAGGCATGAGCAAGCGGCTCAACCCGGGCGAGGAGCCGGGGGCGCGCTCGGCCAGGGTCAATCCCATGGGACGCGCCGGCAAGATGGAAGAGCTGCAGAACCTTGCGGCTTTCCTGATGAGCAATGGCTGCGACTGGCTCAATGGCGAGGCCATCATGATGGATGGGGGTGGTCATCTTGCCACCGGGGGGAATTTTTACGAGTTGCGGAACTGGTCGGCGGAGCAGTGGAAGGAGGCTCGGGATCGGATTGAGGCGCAGAATCGGAAGGATAGGGAGCAGAGGGGGTAAGCGCGGGGTGCGCGAGAGCGCGGCGCTGGCGCTTGCGCTCTTGTTTTTCTCCGGTGCTGCAGTTCGGTCGCCACTCCGTGGATACAAGCCGGGACTGGCCCCGGCGGGCCACCTACTTTTTTGCTTCGCCAAAAAAGTAGGCAAGAAAGGGGGGGGCGCCGAGCCCGACCCGAAGCGCTTGCCCTCCTTCGGAGGGTTCCCGTCGAAGCGAAGCACTCGGCGGGAAGCGGTGCAAACTCGCCTTCGGCTCAGACAGGCCCCGCTTCTTTATCCGCCGAGTACTCCGCTTCGACGGCGGCGCGCAACGGGAACGGCAACACCGCAAACCATCCCCACCCTGCCCCTCCACCTCGCCGGCCGCCCTTGAAGGGGAGGGAATCGTTCTTTCCCTTGCTAGCACACGAGATTGTTTCATCATCGGATCGCTCATTTGGTGTAGATGGTTTCATTGCTCTTGCGGTTTCCTCGAGCACGGGCATGGGCACACAGGCCATCGCACGCTCGCTCACCTATCACTTCAAAGCTGCGCCACACCGACTCCGTGTGCCAAGCCACTAACAGTTCCCTCCCCTTCAGAGGGGAGGGTCAGGGTGGGGATGGTGTGTGGGGTTGAAGTCCCCTTATGCGCAGCCGAAAAATCGGTGGGTCTCGCGGATAAAGAAGCGGGGCTTGTCTGAGCCGAAGGCGAGTTTGCCCCGCTTCCCGCGAGACCTGCCGATTTTTCGGGTACCCCGAAGGGGCAAGCATTAGGGTCGCCTTTCTTGCCTACTTCTTTGGCGAGACAAAGAAGTAGGTGGCCCGCCGGGGCCAGTCCCGGCAAGCATCAACGGAGTGACGACCGCTTTGAAGCACCGAAGAAAGAAGCGAAACGAGAGACGCAGAAATCCCCAATGCGCAACCGAAGGCGAGTTTGCCCCGCTCCCCGCGAAGCCCGTCGATTTTTCGGGTACCGCAGCAGGGGGCAAGCATTAGGGCCGGGTTCGGCGCCCCCCTTTCTTGCCTACTTCTTTGGCGAAGCAAAAAAGTAGGTGGCCCGCCGGGGCGAGTCCCGGCAAGCATCCACGCAGTGACTACCAAACCGTAGCACCGGAGAGAAACAGGAAACGAGAGGCGACGAGGCGACGAGGCGCGACCCGGTTGATCCCACCACGGGACCAAACCGGCCAGCGCCCCGAGCGGCATCAGAACACAAACCGGTTCCTCACCGTGTACTGAAACCGCACCTCATTACCCAAAGTAGCAATCGGCACCAGAACACCAGTCGCCGGATTGACCTGCGACGCGCTGTAGGTCAGCGCGCAGGTAAAGGTCCCCAGCGGATGGTTGCCCGGCACCGCCACCTGCAGCCCGAACGGAATATCGGTCGTGTTCCGGTTCGCCTGCACCCCCGTGTTCTCCCCAAAGGAAAAGATCGGACAGGCGCTGGCCTGCGGCCCGTTCGGACGCAGGCTGACGCGCCCGCCGAATTCGATGTCGCCGTCATAAACGGCGCCGAGCACGAACACGTTCCTGAACTGCCCGCGGCCGATCAGAATCGGCTGCTGATTCGAAAAAATCTCCAGCCGCGGCTCGGGTTCGTTGGCGACGGAATGGCCGGCCGAGACCGGCGGGGTGATGGTGGCGAGCGTGCCGAGGGCGGCAGCCAGGCCGAGGATGTGACGGTATGACATGACAGGCTCCTTGTGCAAATGCGGCGGGAATGCCGCATCTGCTTATACGAAGCGAGCCTTTCCGTAGATGCGAGCACTCACATCGCACGTCCCTTACCGGCTGCTGGTGGCGAGCTTGAGCGCCAGCAAGGCGAACACCGTGCCCGCCACCCGGTTCATCACGAGCTGCGCCCGGGCGGAGCGGCCGAGCCGCCTGCCAAGCGCGCCGGCGGTCAGCGCGACCCCGCCGAAGACCAGCAGCGTGGCGAGGATGAACAGCCCGCCGAGCAGCAGCATCTGCATGCTGATCGGCCCGCGCGCCGGGTCGGCGAATTGCGGCAGGAAGGCCAGGAAGAAGACCGATACCTTGGGATTGGTGATGTTCATCACGATGCCGCGCCGGTAGAGCTGCGTGGCCGAGGGCCCTTCCCCCTCGCCGAGCCGGATCGCCGATGCCGGCGCGCGGAAGGCTTGCCAGGCGAGCCAGAGCAGATAGGCGGCGCCGGCGATCTTGAGCGCGTTGAAGGCGATGTCCGAGGCCTGGAAGATGGCCGCGACGCCGAACGCGACGAGCGTGGTATGCACGATCAGGCCGGTGCACAGGCCGAGCGTCACCAGCAGGCCGGCGCGCGGGCCGCGCAGGGCGGACTGGGTGAGCACGAAGATGTTGTCCGGGCCGGGGCTGAGACCGAGCACGACGGAGACGGAGAAAAAGGCGATCGATGTTTCCAGCGTCAGCATGTGTGGAAGGGGCGATGAACGGGACTGCCATTATCGCAAGATCGATGGAACCGGGGGGCATGGGGCGCCACTCACGGTTGTCATGACTTTCCGGACATTCGGTCCGCCGCCTGCTGCCAATGACCTCGCCATCGAGACCCGTCCTGCCGTTTCCGGAACTCGTATCCCGACTGCTGCGCACGCTTGGACTGGAAATGCCGCAGTGCGCCGCCCAGGAAATCTACACGCTGCACTTCGCGGGCGAACCCGACGTGCACCTGGTGCGCAGGACGAGTTCGCGCTCCATCGACCTGGTGACGACCGCGGCCGAACTGGAGAATCTGCGGAATGCCGAACTGCTGTCGGCCCTGCTCGAACTGAACGGGCGGGATGAATCGAACTTCACGCCCACCGTCATGCTCGACCGCACGACGCGGGTGGTGCTGGTGAAGGTGCGTCTGCCGGAGTCGGTGGTAGACGTGGCGCTGCTGACGAAGATGCTCGACGGCGTGCGGCAGCAGAGCGCGGCCGTGCGCCGTGCCCTCTCGCCGCCCGTGGTCGCGCCGGTCGCGGTCGCGCCGCGCCGCCGGGCGGCCGCACTGCGCTGACTGATTTTTACACTCGCTAGCCGTAATCGATATGCGTATAACACCACCATCAGGCTTCAAGCCCGCGCAAGGTCCTCAGGCCCAGAGCGCGAAGCATCCGGCCCGCGCGGGAGCGTCGGGAACGTCGGGATCATCGGGCGTGTCGCTGACCTCGCCGTCGGCGCTTCCCGCCTATTCGAAGCCTGTCGTTTCCCGCGTCGCGCTGGCGCCGGCGGTCGGCGTCACGCCCGGCCTGCCGCCGGGCGCGTTCCTGCCCTGAGTCAGTCGCGGTTCAGCAGCACGCCGTCCCGCACCTCCACCGCTCCCGCCTTCAGCAGCTGCGCCACGGCCCAGTCGGCAAGCTCGGCTTCCGGCTTGCGGAAGTAGCGCCGGTTCGCCTCATGAAACAGGAACATCTCTTCCAGCAGCGGCTGCACCCGGTCCACGGGTATCGCCTGCTTGTCGAGCAGCAGAAACTTCAGCAGCACCTTGATCGCATTCTGCGCATTGCGCGCCGGGTCGGCGGTGAAGTAGTCGATGCGTGAGAACGCGGTGTCGAGCGCCTTTCGCACATCGGTGAAGGGCGCGCCGTGGCCGGGGATCACGAGCCGCGCGTCGAGCGTGGCGATCAGTTCCAGCGTGGCGCGCACCTCGGCAAAGCCGGACTCGCCCTCCAGCTCCGGAAAGACCACGCCGAAGCCGTGCTCCCACAGCGCGTCGGCGGAAATCAGGATGCGCTCGTCGGCGCACCAGAACACCAGTGAATGCGGATCATGGCCGGGCGCGCCGAGCGCCTGCCACTGCATGTCGCCGAGCGTGAGCACGTCGCCGGGCGAAACCGTCTCGTCGAAGCGGAAGCGCTCGCAGTACTGGCCGGTGGCCTTGTAGGTGAGCGCATCCTCGTCCCAGTCGCGCACCTTCGCTGCTTCCGAGGCGGGAATCGCGGTGCGGCAGTCATAGGCTGCCTGCAGCGCGGCATTGCCGCCGCAGTGGTCGGAGTGCAGATGGGTGTTGACGATGCGCTCGAGCGGCCGTTCGCCGAGCGCATGCCGGACCAGCGCCAGGGTCTGGGCGGCATGGGTGGCGTAGCCGGTGTCGACCAGCGCGGTGCCGCCGGCGCCGTCGAACAGGATGTTGTTCGAGGAAAGCCAGCCGCGCTCGAACACGCGCATGGTCGAAGGCAGGTTCATTTTTTCATCTGGTAGGCGAGGGAGATCTTGGCGAACTCGACCAGCAGCGATTGCGAGCCGCCGTTGAAGGTGGTGAAGCTGTTGCCGGTGCGGACCACGAGCCGCGGCGGGAAGATCCCGCTCAGGTAGGGAACGCCGATCAGCTTGGCGCTGCGGATGTCGTGCCATTCGACCTTGCGGTCATACAGCCAGCGCTGGGTGATGCCGCGCTCGTCCACGGTGACGGTGGAACGCAGGAACCAGTAATAGCTGACGGCCAGCATCAGCGCCGCGCCGAGCAGCAGCATCTTGACGCCGAAGCCGTACTCCAGCAGCGGAAAGCGCAGCGTGACGCTCGACGCGTAGACCGCGAGGACGATGGTGACCACGGTGGCCAGCAGCTTGAACCAGAGGTTGTAGGCGGGGCCGGTGATGGTTTTCTCCGGCTTGTAGAACTCGAATTTCATGACGGTTTGACACGTTGTATGCCCGGCGGCAGGGACCGGGCGCTGTGGAACAGGGGACTCTCGAAGAAGCTGTCGCCGCGCAGCCATGCCTGCAGCATGTCGGTGGCGTCGAGTCCCCAGAAGCAGCGATTATCCACCACCGCCGTCGGCACGCCAAACACGCCGGCGGCGATCGCGTCCTCGCCGTTGCGCTTGATGGCCTGTTTGACATCGGGGCTGTCGAGCATCTCCGGCGTGACGTTCAATTCCTGCATCAGTTGGCGGAAGGGTTCGGCATCGGTCGGCAGATGCCCTTCGCGCCAGACGAAATGAAAGATGCGGCGCAGCGCCTGCTCGCCGCCCCCGGCCGCCACGAACAGGCGCAGCAGCGGCAGCGGATTGAAAGGATGATGGCCGGGCATGGTCATCGGTATCCCGTGCCTGTGCGCGAGCCAGGCGCAATGCTCGAAGGTCCAGGTGCGCTTGGGCGGTATCTCGGCCGGGCCCTTGTTGTCCCAGTGGTTGAGCAGGCCGGCCAGCAGCACCGGACGGTAGCGCAGCGCGACGCCGGGCGGCAGCGTGTGCAGCAGTTCGGCCTGCAGGTAGGAAAACGGGGAGATGAAATCGAAATACCAGTCGATGGTTTTCTGCTCGGTCATGTGCATGTCTCCTTGTTGTCGTTTGGCGGATGGACCGGAGAGCTGCTCTCCGGTCGGGCTCCGTTGGGCCGGCAGGGACGCCGGCCCTACCTTTTTCGCGGGAGCTTCACTCGAACGCTGCCTGTTCCCGCTTCCTGATCTCCACCCATACCGCGCGCTTGTAATCGTCGTCGGCGCTGCCCCAGGCCACGATCTCGTCTATCGTGCGGAAGCAGCCCTCGCACAGGCCGTTCTGCGGATTCATCCTGCAGATGCTGATGCAGGGAGACGGCACGCGTCCCTTGTCCTTGTGCGGGTCGTAATCCATCTCAGGCCCTCAGCGCGACATCGGCAACCGGCGCGCCCGTCATCGCCACCAGCTGCGCCGGCGTGAGCCGGAACACGGCGTGCGGATGGCCGGCCGCGGCCCAGACGCTATCCAGCTTCAGCAGGTCTTCGTCGATCAGCATCACGGTCTTTTCGAGGTGGCCGATCGGGCAGACGCCGCCGATCGCATAGCCGATGCGCGTCTTGACGAACTTCGCATCCGCGCGGCCGAGCGGGCCGAGGCGCGCGGCGACCTTGGCTTCGTCGACGCGGTTGACGCCGCTGGCCACGACCATCACCGGCGCATCGTCGGACAGGCGGCGGAAGACGATGGACTTGGCGATCTCAGCCACGCTGCAACCGAGGCCGGCGGCCGCCTCGGCCGAGGTCTTGCCGGTCTCGGGCAGCATCACGACGGGCTGGTCGTGTCCCAGCTCCCGGAGCAGGTCGGCGACGCGGCGGGCGGAATCGGGTATCGGGGTGCGGGTATCAGGCATCGGATGTCAGGGTTCGGGGAGCAGGCGCTCTATCTGTTCGCGCAGTACCGGGAGCAATTCGCGCCCGAACCAGGGGTTGGACTTCCACCAGGACTGGTTGCGCGGGCTGGGATGCGGCAGCGGCAGGTAGCGCGGCAGATATTCTTCGTACGCGGCGACTGTTTCAGTCAGCGTCGCTTTCGCATTTTGTCGCAAGTAGTATTTCTGTGCATGGCTGCCGATGAGCAGGGTCAGGCCGATGCGCGGCATCATCGGCAGCAGACGCGGATGCCAGAGCGGCGCGCATTCCGGCCGCGGCGGCAGGTCCCCGCTGCGGCCCTTGCCGGGGTAACAAAAGCCGGTCGGGACGATGGCCACCAGTCGCTCGTCGTAGAAGCGTTCGCGCGGCAGCTGCAGCCAGTCGCGCAGGCGCTCGCCGGAGGGATCGTTCCACGGAATGCCGGTCTCGTGCACGCGGCTGCCGGGGGCCTGGCCGACGATCAGCAGGCGCGCCTCGGGGCCGGCCTGCACCACCGGACGCGGCGCATGCGGAAGCCGGGCCGCGCAGTGCGTGCAGGCCGAGACTTCTTCCAGCAGCGCGCGGAACTGCTTCACGCCAGTTATCCCGCCCGCTTGGCCGCGATCGCGTTGCCGGCGCGGCTGGCCGCCTTGCGGCCGAGATGCCGGGAGATGAACTCGCCGGCATCGACCACCTTGTCGAGGTCGATGCCGGTGTGGATGCCCAGTCCGTTGAGCATGTACACCACGTCCTCGGTGGCCACGTTGCCGGTCGCGCCCTTCGCATACGGACAGCCGCCGAGGCCGGCCACCGACGAATGGAAGATCGACACGCCGGCCTGCAGCGCCGCGTAGATGTTGACCAGCGCCTGCCCGTAGGTGTCGTGGAAATGGCCGGACAGCTGCGCCAGCGGATAGTCCTTGGCCACGGTCTCGTACACCGCGTGTATCTTCGCCGGCGTGGCCACGCCGATGGTGTCGGCGATGTCGATCTCGTCGCAGCCGAGGTCGCGCAGCCGTCGCACCACGTCGGCCACCGCGTCGGGCGCCACCTCGCCCTGGTAGGGACAGCCGAAGGAGCAGCTGATGCTGCCGCGCAGGCGCACGCCGTTCTGCTTCGCAGCTTGCGCGACGTCGCGGAAGCGCTCGATCGACTCCGCGATCGAGCAGTTGATGTTGCGCTGGGAGAAGGCCTCGGAGGCGGCGCCGAAGATCACCACTTCATCCGCCTGCGCCGCCAGCGCCGCCTCGAAGCCCTTCATGTTGGGCGTGAGCGCCGAGTAGTCCACGCCCGGCTTTCGGCGGATCCTGTCCATCACCTCGGCCGAGGTCGCCATCTGCGGCACCCATTTCGGCGAGACGAAGGAAGCGGCTTCGATGTTCACGAAGCCGGCGTCGGTCAGGCGGTCGACGAGCTCGATCTTGACCTCGACCGGGATGGTTTCCTTTTCATTCTGCAGGCCGTCGCGGGGACCGACTTCGACCAGCTTCACATGGGTGGGCAGTGTCATGGCGTTTCCTTTCAGGCGGCCTGGGTGACTTTGAAGGCCAGCAGTTGCGCGCCCTCGGCGACCTGGTCGCCGACCGCGTACAGCAGGTCTTCGACGGTGCCGGCGGCAGGCGCGGCGATCGTGTGTTCCATCTTCATCGCTTCCATGATGAGCAGCGGTGCGCCCTTCTCGACGGTCGCGCCCTTCTCCGTCAGCAGGGCGACGATCTTGCCCGGCATCGGCGCGGTCAGGCGGCCGCCCTCGGCTTCGGCCTCGCCGGCGTGCGCGAGCGGGTCGTTGTAGTGCAGCGTGCTGTGCTCGCCGCCGGTGAACACATGGAACATCTCGCCGTCGCGCACCACGGAGCCGCGCACCGCCGCACCGTCGAGCTTGATTGTCAGCCGCGGTCCGAGCTGCTCGACCAGCGTCATCCGCGCGGTGCGGCCGTCGAGCCCGAGCTGCCAGCCCTCGCCCTCATACGTCACCGTGAGCGGCTGGCGCTTCGCTTCATCGCCGAAGTCGAGGCTGCGCACCAGCGCGGCATTCATGCGCCAGCCGCTGGTATCGGCCCAGGGATCGCTGGCGGCGCCGTTCTTTTCAGAGGCGAGCAGCGAGGCCGCCGCCAGCGCCAGCACCGGCAGCGACGCCGGCTGCGCGGCCGGGAACAGCGCGTCGCGGTGGCGTTCGATCAGCCCGGTATCCAGATCGGCCTGCGAGAACGGCGCGCTTTCCACCAGCCGCTTGAGGAAGGCGACATTGGTCGCCAGACCGACCACCTGGTACTCGGCCAGCGCCTGCGACATATGGGCCAGCGCCTCGGCGCGGTCCTCGCCCCAGACGATGAGCTTGGCGATCATCGGGTCGTAGAACGGCGAGATGGCGTCGCCGCTGCGCACGCCGGAGTCGATGCGGATCGCGGCCGGATGGCCGGCGGCGGCGCCCTGCCCGGTTTCGAAATGCACCGCGCGCGGAGTATGCATGTGACGCAGCGTGCCGATCGCGGGAAGGAAGCCCTTCTCCGGATTCTCCGCATAGATGCGCGCTTCCAGTGCATGGCCGTGGATGCGCAGTTCATCCTGCTTCTTCGGCAGGGGTTCGCCGGCGGCGACACGCAATTGCCACTCCACTAGGTCGAGGCCAGTGATCATTTCGGTGACCGGATGCTCGACCTGCAGGCGGGTATTCATTTCCATGAAGTAGAAGGAACCGTCCTGGTTGGCGATGAACTCCACCGTGCCGGCGCCGACATAACCGACCGCCTTCGCGGCCGCCACCGCCGCCTCGCCCATCGCCCGCCGGCGCTCGGCCGTCATGCCCGGCGCGGGCGCTTCTTCCAGCACCTTCTGGTGGCGGCGCTGCACCGAGCAGTCGCGCTCGAACAGGTAGACGCAATCGCCCCGGGTATCGGCGAACACCTGGATCTCGATGTGGCGCGGCCGGATCAAGTATTTCTCCACCAACACCTTGTCGTCGCCGAAGCTGTTGATCGCCTCGCGCTTGCAGGATTCCAGCGCGGCCTTGAAGTCCTCGCTCCTGTCGACGATGCGCATGCCCTTGCCGCCGCCGCCGGCCGAGGCCTTGAGCAGCACCGGGTAGCCGATGCGGTCGGCCTGCTGCCGCAGGAAGTCGGCGTCCTGGTTGTCGCCGTGGTAGCCGGGCACCAGCGGCACGTCGGCCGTCTCCATCAGCGCCTTGGCGGCCGACTTCGATCCCATCGCGCGGATCGCCGACGCCGGCGGGCCGATGAAGACCAGCCCCGCCTTCGCGCAGGCTTCGGCGAAGTCCTCGTTCTCGGACAGGAAGCCATAGCCGGGGTGGATGGCCTGCGCGCCGGTGGCCAGCGCGACCTCGATGATCCTGTCGGCGCGCAGGTAGCTTTCCTTGGCCGGCGGCGGGCCGATCAGGACGGATTCGTCGCATACCGCTACATGTTTGGCGTTGGCATCCGCTTCGGAGTACACCGCGACGGTCTTGATGCCGAGGCGGTGGGCGGTGGCTGCGACGCGGCAGGCGATTTCGCCGCGGTTGGCGATCAGGATTTTGGTGAACACGGGGTCTCCTTTTTTTGCAATCGGGTTTTTATTGCGTTTGGGGGGCGTGGGCCTTGTGGGCTGGTTGCGCTCGTTGTTTCTCTCCGGTGCTTCGTAGCTGCAGCCACTTCGTCGAGACTAGCCTCTCGTTTCGCTTTTCTCTTCGGTGCTGCAAAGCGGTAGCCGCTTCGTGGAGACTAGCGCTCTCGTTTCGCTTTTCTCTTCGGTGCTGCAAAGCGGTAGCCACTTCGTGGACACTAGCCGGGACTGGCCCCGGCGGGCCACCTACTTCTTTGTCTCGCCAAAGAAGTAGGCAAGAAAGGCGACCCGAAGCGCTTGCCCTCCTTCGGAGGGTTCCCGTCGAAGCGAAGCACTCCGCGGGAAGCGGGCAAACTCGCCTTCGGCTCAGACAAGCCCGCTTCTTTTTCCGCGGAGTACTCCGCTTCGACGGCGGCGCGCAACGGGCACGGCAACCCCGCAAACCATCCCATCCCTGACCCTTCCCTATGAAGGGAAGGGAATCCTTCTTTCTCTTGCTGCCGCAAGAGATTGTTCCATCAGTTTGTCTCTCATTGCCACCGCAGATAGTTGCATAACTCTTGCCTATCACCCCCGACCTGCACAGTACCGACTCGGTGTGCCAAGCCACAGACAGTCCCCTCCCCTTCAAGGGGAGGGTCAGGGTGGGGATGGTGTGCGGGGTTGCCGTTCCCCTATGCGCAGCCGAAAAATCGGTGGGTCTCGCGGATAAAGAAGCGGGGCTTGTCTGAGCCGAAGGCGAGTTTGCCCCGCTTCCCGCGGGACCTGCCGATTTTTCGGGCACCCCCGCAGGGGGCAAGCATTGGGGCCGCCTTTCTTGCCTACTTCTTTGGCGGAGCAAAGAAGTAGGCGGCCTGCCGGGGCCGGTCCCGGCTAGCATCCACGGAGTGACTACCGCTTTGAAGCTCCGGAGAGATCCGACGTAAAGAGAGCAAGCTGCGCGCAATCCTCCGGAAGCGCCCTGCACGATCTGAGAAAAATAGTGCATCCCAACAGCTCCCCGAAACGACGTTTCACTCCGCCATATTCGCACTAACCTGCGTATGCTTAATCCGCATCCCCAGCTTCTCCAACAACGCCATATCCGCCTCCGCATCCGGATTCCCGGTAGTCAGCAGCTTATCCCCATAAAAAATCGAATTAGCCCCCGCGGCAAAGCACATGGCCTGCACCGCCTCCCCCAGTTCCCGGCGCCCGGCCGACAGCCGCACGCGCGCCTTCGGCATGGTGATGCGCGCCACCGCGATGGTGCGCACGAACTCCAGCGGATCGAGCGGGTCGAGACCGTGCAGCGGCGTGCCGGCGACCTGGACCAGGTGGTTGATCGGCACCGATTCCGGGTAGGGGTCGAGGTTGGCGACCTGCGCGATCAGGCCGGCGCGCTGGCGGCGCGACTCGCCCATGCCCACGATGCCGCCGCAGCAGACCTTGATGCCGGCGCCGCGCACCTTGTTCAGCGTGTCGAGCCGGTTTTCATAGTCGCGCGTCGTGATGATGTTGTTGTAGAACTCGGGCGCGGTGTCGAGGTTGTGGTTGTAGTAGTCGAGACCGGCGGCGGCGAGGCGTTCGGCCTGGCCGTCTTCCAGCATGCCGAGCGTGGCGCAGGCTTCCAGGCCGAGTTCCTTGACGCCGCGCACCATCGCTTCCACATGGTCGAGGTCGCGGTCCTTGGGGCCGCGCCAGGCGGCGCCCATGCAGAAGCGGGTGGCGCCGTGTTCCTTGGCGGCGCGGGCGGCGGCGAGCACCTGTTCCAGTTCGAGCAGCTTTTGCGCCTGCACGCCGGTGTCGTAGCGCGCGGCCTGCGGGCAGTAGCCGCAGTCTTCCGGGCAACCGCCGGTCTTGATCGAGAGCAGGGTCGCGAGTTCGACTTCCTGCGGGTCGAAATGCTGGCGGTGGACCTGCTGGGCGCGGTACATCAGTTCATTGAACGGCAGGTTGAACAGTTCCAGCACTTTCTCCACCGGCCAGGTCTTCGCGGCTTCGGCGCGGGCGGCGGCAGGGGTACGCAGTTCGAGGAAAGAGACGGCTTGACTAGACATTGTTGTCCTTTGTTTCAGTGTGAGCTTCCCTGCGGCCAGTCGGCCAGCAGGGTGAAATCGAGATGCGCGGCGGCGGGGGCAGGGCCGGGCGCGGCCAGGCGCGGGATGCGGCCGAGCAGCGGCGCGGACAGCCGCGCCGCGAGGGATTCTACATTGGCCTCGAGGTGGCGCATCTGCGGATCGACGGTGTTGGCGACCCAGCCGGCGAGTGTCAGCCCGCGCGCGGCGATCGCCTCGGCGCTCAGCAGCGCGTGGCTGATGCAGCCCAGCCGCAGGCCGACCACCAGGATCACCGGCAGCCCGAGCTGCCGCGCCAGTCCGGCGGTATCTTCCTCGTCGTTGAGCGGCACGCAGAAACCGCCGACGCCCTCGACCACCACCGCATCGGCCTGCGCCGACACCTGCCGGTAACAGTCGAGGATGGGCGCGATGCGCAGCGTCACGCCCTCCTGCTCGGCCGCGAGATGCGGCGCGGCGGCGTCGCGCAGCAGGTACGGCGTGGTCAGCTCGCGCGGCAGCGTCAGGCTGGCGGCCGCGGCGATGGCATCGACGTCTTCATTGCGCCAGGCGTCGTCGCGCCACTCCATGCCGGCGGCGACCGGCTTCATGCCGGCGGCGCGCAGGCCGAGCCGGCCGAGCGCATGCAGCAGCGCGCAGGAAACCAGGGTCTTGCCGATCTCGGTATCGGTGCCGGTGATGAACCACGCGCTCATGCCGATGCCTCCAGCCGGTTCAGCGCGCGCGCCAGCTGCCGCACGTCTTCCGCCTCGTGGGAAGCCGACAGCGTCACGCGCAGACGCGCGGTGTCCTTCGGCACCGTCGGCGGCCGGATCGCCGGCACCCACAAGCCCTGCTCATGCAGCGCGGCGGCGGCGCGCAGCGCTTCGTCGTTGGCGCCGATGACCACGGGCTGGATCGCGGTGTCCGAAGGCAGCAGCTGCCAGCGCGACAGGCGCAGGCTGTCGCGCAGCTGGGCCACCAGGGCGCGCAGATGGTCGCGGCGCGACTGCCCTTCTTCGCCGGCGATGATGTCGAGGCTGGTCAGCAGCGCATGCGCGAGCGCCGGCGGCGTGGCGGTGCTGTAGATGTAGGGCCGGGCGCGCTGCACCAGCCATTCGATCATCGTCTCGTGCGCGGCGACGAAAGCGCCGGCCACGCCGGCGGCCTTGCCGAGCGTGCCCATGTAGACGATGTTGGGCGAACGCAGCCCGCAATGCTCGAGTGCGCCGCGGCCGTTCTCGCCCAGCACCCCGAAGCCGTGCGCGTCATCGATCACCAGCCATGCGCCATGGCGTTCGCACAGCGCCAGCAGATCGGCCAGCGGCGCGAGGTCGCCATCCATGCTGAACACGCTGTCGGTGACCACCAGCTTCTTCTCCGCGCGGCTGGCCTGCAGCAGGCCTTCCAGCGCCACGGTGTCGCCGTGGGCATAGACCTGCACGTTCGCGCGCGACAGCCGGGCGCCGTCGATCAGCGACGCATGGTTGAGCGATTCCGAGAACAGGTCGGCATCGCGTCCGCCGAGCGCGCCGAGCAGCGCGAGATTGGCCATGTAGCCGGTGCAGAAATACAGCGCGCGGGCGCTGTCGATCTGCGGCGCCATGAATTCCGCAAGCGCCTCTTCCAGCAGCACATGCGCGCGCGAGTGGCCGCTGATCAGGTGCGAGGCGCCGCTGCCGGCGCCATAGCGGGATGCGCCTTCGGCCAGCGCCTCAATGATGCGCGGATGCGCGGCGAGACCGAGGTAGTCGTTGCTGCAGAAGGCCAGCATCTCGCGCCCGTCGACCGTCACGCGCGGCGCGCACGGCGTCTCGGTGGTGCGCAGGCGGCGGCGCAGGCTCTGGCTGTCGAGCTGCCGCAGCTGCTGTTCCAGTCCGGCGATCAGCGCGCTCATGCCGTCACCTCGTCGAATACCTGCATCGTGCGGGCGGCGAGCAGTGCCGTCTCCTCGTCGTCGAGCACATAGGGCGGCATCAGGTAGACCGTGTTACCGATCGGCCGCAGCAGCAGTTCATGGCGCAGCGCGGCGGTGAAGAAGCGGCGCGCGAAGGCAGGATCTTCCGTGACCGCATCGAAGGCCCAGATCATGCCGCGCCGGCGCAGGTGACGGACCTTCGGATGCGCGGCCAGCGGCGCAAGCGCGCGATCAAGGTGTTCTCCCCGCTCGCGGTTGCGCTCGAGCACCCGGTCTTCGCGGAAGATTTCCAGCGTCGCCAGCGCCGCGCGGCAGGCCAGCGGATTGCCGGTATAGGAATGGGAATGCAGGAAGCCGCGCCGAATGTCGGCATCATAGAACGCGGCATAGATGTCGTCGCGCGTCATCACCAGCGACAGCGGCAGGTAGCCGCCGCTGATGCCCTTGGACAGGCAAACGAAATCCGGCCAGATGCCGGCCTGCTCGCAGGCGAAGAAGCTGCCCGTGCGTCCGCAACCGACGGCGATCTCGTCAGCGATCAGGTGCACGCGGTAGCGGTCGCACAGCTCCCGCAGCAGCTGCAGATAGAGCGGATCGTGCATGGCCATGCCGCCGGCGCACTGCACCAATGGCTCGACGATGATGGCGGCGATCCTGCCGGCGCGGTCCTGCAGCAGGCTTTCGAAGGCGGCGGCGGCACGGCGTGCCACATCCTGCGCCGTCTCGCCCTCGCGCGCGGCGCGGGCGTCGGGCGAGGCGACCACATGCGCCTGCCGCAGCAGCGGCCCGTAGGCGTCGCGGAACAGCGCGACATCGGTGACGCCGAGCGCGCCGACGGTCTCGCCGTGATAGCTGCCCTGCAGGCAGACGAATTCGCGCTTGTCCGGCTGGCCGCTGTTGCGCCAGTAATGGAAGCTCATCTTGAGCGCGATTTCGGTGGCGGAAGCGCCGTCGGATGCATAGAAGGCATGGCCGAGCACGCCGCCGGTCAGCGCCGACAATTGCTCCGACAGTTTGACCACCGGTTCATGCGTGAAGCCCGCCAGCATCGCGTGCTCCAGCAGGTCGAGCTGCTCGCGCAGCGCGGCGTTGATGCGCGGATTGGCATGGCCGAAGAGATTGACCCACCACGAACTGATGGCGTCGAGATAGCGCTTCCCCTCGCGGTCGTACAGCCACGCGCCGCGGCCGTGGCTGACCGGGATCAGCGGCATGCTTTCATGGTGCTGCATCTGGGTGCACGGGTGCCAGACGCTTTTCAGGCTGCGCGCGACCCAGTTGCCTTGTTCTGCGTGCTTCAAGCAGGACTCCTGGATGAATGATCGATCAGAGCCAGCCCGGTTTGCGCTTTTCCAGGAATGCGGCGACGCCTTCCTTGCCCTCGTCCGAGCTGCGGATGTCCGCGATCCGTTCCGCCGTGTCGGCGATCAGGTCCGCCGTCAGCGGCGCGCCGGCCATGTCGCGCACCAGGCGCTTGGCTTCCCGCATTGCATGGGGACTGTTGGCCGAGAGCGCCCTGACGATGTCGGCGACGGCCGCATCGAGCGCGCCGGCGGCGGCGGTCTGATGGATGAAGCCGATGCGCAGCGCCTCCTGCGCGGAAAACCGCTCCGCCGTCAGGAAGTAGCGGCGCGCGGCGTTTTCACCCATGGCCCGGATCACGTAGGGCGAGATTGTCGCAGGAATCAGGCCGAGTTTGACCTCGCTCAGGCAAAAATTGACTGTCTCAGCGGCAATTGCGATGTCACAGGCGGCGACCAAGCCCATGCCGCCCGCATAGCAGTCGCCCTGCACCCTGGCCACCACCGGCTTGGAGCAGGTGTGGATGGTGCGCAGCATTTCCGCCAGCTGGGCCGCATCGGCGAGATTCTCGTCGCGCGTATAGCCGGCCATTTTCTTCATCCAGTTCAGGTCGGCGCCAGCGCAGAAGGCCGGTCCGTTCGCGGCCAGCACGACCGCCCGCACTTCCTGGGCGTGATCCAGCGCGCGGAAGGCGCCGGTGATTTCGCCGATCGCGGTTTCGTTGAAGGCATTGCGCATGTCGGGCCGGTTGAGCGTCACCGTCGCCACCCGGCCCTCGGTGGTCACGGTCAGTGTCTGGAAATTCATGATCACATCCTGAAGATGCCGAACTTCGTGTCGGGGATCGGCGCGTTCAAGGCCGCGGACAGGCCGAGGCCGAGCACCATGCGGGTATCGGCCGGGTCGATCACGCCGTCGTCCCACAGCCGCGCGGTGGCGTAATACGGATGGCCCTGCTGCTCGTATTGCTGCCGGATCGGCGCCTTGAAGGCCTCTTCCTCGTCGGCGCTCCAGCTGCCGCCCCGGCCCTCGATGCCGTCGCGCTTGACGGTGGCCAGCACGCTCGCCGCCTGCTCGCCGCCCATCACCGAGATGCGCGCGTTCGGCCACATCCACATGAAGCGCGGCGAATACGCCCGGCCGCACATGCCGTAGTTGCCGGCGCCGAAGCTGCCGCCGATGACGACGGTGAATTTCGGCACCGCCGCGGTGGCGACCGCCGTCACCATCTTCGCGCCGTGACGGGCGATGCCTTCGTTCTCATACTTGCGGCCGACCATGAAGCCGGTGATGTTCTGCAGGAAGACCAGCGGGATCTTGCGCTGGCAGCACAGCTCGATGAAGTGCGCGCCCTTCTGCGCCGACTCGGAAAACAGGATGCCGTTGTTGGCAATGATCCCGACCGGCATGCCGTAGATATGCGCGAAGCCGCATACCAGCGTGGTGCCGAAGCGCGCCTTGAATTCATCGAAGGCGCTGCCGTCGACCACCCGCGCGATGACTTCGCGCACGTCGAAGGGCTTGCGGGTATCGGTGGGAATGACGCCGTACAGCTCGCGCGCGTCGTACTTGGGCGCGACCGGTTCGCGCAGCGGCAGCTGCTGCGGCTTTTGCCGGTTCAGATTGCCGACGATGCGGCGCGCCAGTGACAGCGCATGCATGTCGTCCTGCGCCAGGTGGTCGGCCACGCCGGACAGCCGGGTATGGACATCGCCGCCGCCGAGGTCTTCCGCGCTCACCACCTCGCCGGTGGCCGCCTTCACCAGCGGCGGGCCGCCGAGGAAGATGGTGCCCTGTTCCTTGACGATGATG
Source organism: Noviherbaspirillum aridicola (assembly GCF_019656455.1). GTDB lineage: Bacteria > Pseudomonadota > Gammaproteobacteria > Burkholderiales > Burkholderiaceae_D > Noviherbaspirillum > Noviherbaspirillum aridicola. The sequence continues at coordinate 104,390 of NZ_BPMK01000007.1, read as the reverse complement.
GATTCGTCGCTCATCGCCGGGACGTAGGCGCCGCCGGCGGTGCAGGAGCCCATCACCACCGCGATCTGCGGGATGCCCTGCGCCGACATGTTGGCCTGGTTGTAGAAGATGCGGCCGAAATGGTCGCGGTCGGGAAAGACCTCGTCCTGGTTAGGCAGGTTGGCGCCGCCGGAATCGACCAGGTAGATGCAGGGCAGCTTGTTCTGCTCGGCGATTTCCTGCGCCCGCAGGTGTTTCTTGACGGTGACCGGATAGTAGGTGCCGCCCTTGACCGTGGCGTCGTTGCAGACGATCACGCATTCCTGTCCGGCGACGCGGCCGATGCCGGTGATGATGCCGGCCGCCGGGGCGGCGTTGTCGTACATGTCGTAGGCTGCCATCTGCGACAGCTCGAGGAAGGGCGTGCCGGGATCGAGCAGCATCTGCACCCGGTCGCGCGGCAGCAGCTTGCCGCGCGCGGTGTGTTTCTTGCGCGCTTCCTCGCCGCCGCCCTGTGCGATCCGGGCCACCTTGGCCTTCAGGTCGTCCACCAGTTTCTGCATCGCAGAGGCATTGGCCTGGAAGTCTTCGGAACGCGCATTGAGTTTGGATTCGATCGTGTTCATGTTGTGCTTGTCCGGTCGTGGGTCTCCAGGCGGGCATTGTACTTTACGTTTACGTAAACGTAAGGCCCGCCGCTCACTTCGCCTGCTGGAGCGCAAGAATTGGCGGCTTTGTCAGGGATAGACCGCGAACGGAGCCTGCCGCCAGCGGCTGGCTTCAGGCGGCAGGGGCGCGTTACGGAAATTCATCTTCAACCGTTCTCCGGACCGCCGCCATTCGGGCCGGCAGGGACGCCGGCCCTACCGACTCAGCCCAGGCAGGGCCGGCCTCCGTGCCGCTCGGCGGAACCTGCACAACCTGCATCCCATGACCCGACCTGAGTATGCACTGCGCGCCGCTCGCCAGTAAATCGACTACAATTCATGTATCTTAAATCGAGCAAAAAGCGACTTACACTCGTTTTTACGAACATGAAGGTAGCACAAAACCGCGCCTTGCCCGCCGACCGGCTCGCCGAAATCGCGCTGGTCGGCACCCGGCTGGCGAGGCTGCGTATTGCGCGTCACATGACGCAGGCGGATGCAGCCGTGCGCGCCGGCCTGTCGCGTAATACCGCGTACCGAATCGAGAAAGGCGACGCAGGCCTGGCGATAGGACAGGTGCTGCGCTACCTGGAAGCGATAGCCCCGGGCAAGAGCCTGCTCGCGCTACTGCAGGAAGACGACCCGGCGGTCGCCGCGCTTGAAGCCAGCGAAAGGCGGCAGCGCACGCGGCGCCTGACGCGGGAAGAACAGGACAAGCTGGACTTTTAGGACAGATGCATGGCCAAGCGCGAACTGACAGTGTTTGCAAACCTTGACGGCGAATTCGTTCCTGCCGGTCTGCTGGAGCTGACCGAGAAGAACGAGCGCCTGCTCGCTTCAGAATTCGCGTACGGCACCCGCTACATCGACAGGCCGGGCGCCCTGGAAATCGATCCTGTCAGTCTTGCCCTGACGGACAAGGAGATCATCCGGGGCAGGAAAATTTTCCCAAAAAACGGCCTGCCGTTTTTCGGCGGCATCCGCGATGCCGCGCCCGACGCCTGGGGCCGCCGCGTCATCGAGGCGAGGCTGCATGCGCCGCCGAACAGCCTGCCGGAGTCGGTCTATCTGCTCGAGGCCGGCGGCGAGCGCGTGGGCGCGCTGGATATTCGGGAGAGCCGTGAAAGCGAACAGAAAAACGGACATGTTCTGATGACCGATCTGCAGTACCTCATCGAAGCGGCTGAACGCATCGAGGCGGGACTGCCGGTGCCGTCGCATCTGGAAGTCATCTTCGCCGGAGGCTCTGCGCTGGGTGGCGCGCGGCCGAAGGCGACTGTCCGCGATGCCCACGGCATTCTGTGGCTGGCGAAGTTTTCAAGCGCAGGCGAGCGACTGAACGTGCCGGAGATCGAAGCCGCGACGCTGCGCCTTGCCGGATTATGCGGAATGCACGTCCCCGAAGTGCGCACGGTTTCCATCGGCGAGCGCCGGGTGATGCTGATTCGCCGTTTCGACAGGTACTGGGCAACGCGCGGGACAATTCCTCCTCCAGACGGTATGTTTGAACCGACGCATCCAGGGCCGGGATTGCTGGAAAAGCGCGTGCCGTTCGTCAGCGGCCTGACGCTTCTTTCGTGCGATGAAACCGATGCACGCACCAGGAGCTATGGCGAACTTGCCGAAGCCATACAAAGATATTGTCATACCAGCGTTGTGCGGGACGACAAAAGGGAATTGTTCGCGCGCATGGTGTTCAACATCTTCGTCACGAACGACGACGACCACCTTCGCAACCACGGCTTCCTCTGGGACCCCGCCATCAAGGGCTGGCGTCTGAGCCCCTTGTACGACGTCATGCCGAGGCCGAGCATTTCGTCCGAAAGGTATTTGTTCCTCGCTCCGGGGCCTCAGGGCCGGCTCGCAAGCCTCGACAACGCAATGGGATCGCGCGAGAAGTTCGGGCTAGGCGAGAAGGATGCGGCCAATATCATTGCGCGCGTGTGGCGCGAAGTGCGGGAGTGGAAGATTCACTTTGAGTCTTTCGGCGCAAGCGGCCGGTCAATCGCCCAGGCAGAGCCGGCGTTCCGTCATATCGACGCGATTTCGAGCGCAGGTTTGCGGCAGAAGCTGCCCTGATATTTCCAGCGCAGCGCCGGAAAACCACAACCGCAGCTTATCCGCTCCCCGGAAAGCTCCCATCCACGTAATACCACCTGCCCCCCTCGCGCACGAAGCGGCTCACCTCGTGCAGCCGCTGCGCCCTTCCGCCCAGCTTGCAGCGCGCCACGAATTCCACCGTCGCCTCGTCGCCTTGCGGGACGTGGCGGCGCACGTCCAGCCCCAGCCATTTCACGCCGTCATCCTGCACGATCGGTTCCTGCGGGCGCGTCGTCGGATGCCAGCTGTCCCGCAGGTAGGCCTCGCGGCCGAGGGTATAGGCGGTGTAGCGCGAGCGCATCAGCTGCTCCGCCGTCTGCGGCAGTTCGCCGCCGTCGAGGTAGCGGCCGCAGCAGGCGGCGTAGTCCGTGCCGCCGCAGGGGCAGGCATTGCTCGCGGTCTTCTTCATGCCAGCGCCAGCGCCGGCAATTGCGCCATGTCGTCGAACACCCGCTCGGCGCCGGCCTCCAGCAGCAGTTGCGCATCCATGCGCTCGGCGTAGCCGTAGACGGTCATGCCGGCATCGCGGCCGGCGCGGATGCCGGTCGGGGTGTCCTCGATCACGAGGCAGCGCGCCGGGGCCACGCCCATCACCCGCGCCGCTTCGAGGTAGACATCGGGCGCGGGCTTGGACCTCGGCACCTCCAGCCCGGAAAACATCTTGCCGTCGAACCACGGCAGCAGCCCCGTCTTGCCGAGCGTGAGCTGCATCTTCGCGCGGTCCGCGCCGCTGGCCACGCAAAAGCGCATGCCGGCGGCATCCAGGCGCGCGATCGCATCGGCGACATGGCGCACAGGTTCGATGGCTTCGCGCAGCGCCGCATCGCGGCGGGCGACGAACTGCTGGTAGAAATCGGCGGGCGCCGGGCGCCCGGTGCGCTGCTCGATCAGGGGAATCTCGTCGCGCACCAGCCGGCCGACAAACGTGTGGATGGTTTCTTCCAGCGTGATTTGCCAGCCCAGCTCGCACAGCATCGCGGCCAGCACGCCGCAGGTCACCGGTTCGCTGTCGACCAGCACGCCGTCGCAGTCGAATGCGACCATGTCGAACTTCTTCATCAAGCCTTCTTTGCCTTCTCCGCCACCGGCGCTCCGGCCGCTTTCCATGCGCCGAAGCCGCCTTCGACATGGGCGACGTTGTCCATGCCCATGTCCTGGACGGTCTTGGTGGTCAATGCGCTGCGCCAGCCGGCCGCGCAAAAGAAAATGAATTCCTTCTTCTCGCCGAACACCGGCTTGAAGTAAGGGGAATCGGGATCGACCCAGAATTCGATCATCCCGCGCGGCGCGGAAAACGCGCCCGGTATTATCCCCTCGCGCTCCTGTTCCCGCACGTCGCGCACGTCGACGAACTGCACGTTCGGATCCTCGAACTTGTCCCTGGCCTCGGCGACGCTGTAGGTCTTTACCTCTGCCATGGCTTCATCGACCAGCTGGCGGTAGCCTTTTTTCATGACTTGTCTCCATTGGTAGTGCAGGCATCCCGGCCTGCATCATCTTTCCATCGCCCGGTAGTGCAGGCCTCCGTGCCTGCACAAACCACGTTCATTCAGAGAGACCGCTCTCCGGACCACCTCCGCCGTGCAGGCAGGGACGCCTGCACTACCTCTTCACCGCCGGTAGTGCAGGCCTCCGTGCCTGCACAAACCACGTTCATGCGGAGAGACCTCTCTCCGGACCACCTCCGCCGTGCAGGCAGGGACGCCTGCACTACTTATTTCGCCCACGACGGCCACACCCACGCATATTCCTTCAAATCCGGCCATCGTTTCAGCGGATTGTTCATGATGTACCGGATCTTCTCAAGCCTCTCATGTTCATCCCGCACGATGCGGTCAAAGGATTCCTGCTGCCAGACTGCGCCGCGGCGTCCATTCTCGCGCTGCAATCGGTTCGCCGAGAACGATTTCCAGCTGTGGACAATACGCTCAAGCGACACGTCCAGGGCGGGCTGCACGACCGCATGCACATGATCGTCCATCACCACGTACGCGTCGAGCGCATAACGCCTGCCGTCGAAGCATGTGATCGCCTCTGCAACCTTGGTTCGTTCGCCGTCGTCCAGATTCCGGCAGCCTGGATAGAGGCGCCACGTCACGAAATAGATCGCGCCATCGGAGCGCCAGTGCGGCAGATTGCGGCGATAGATTTGCAGATCGCTCATGGTCATCCCTTGCCAATGGAACAAGAGGGATTTTATGAGCCCCGGGGTGAATCTTCGAAGCAGTGCACGCGTCTGCGACTGCGTTTGCGGCGAAAACAATACACTTCACTTCTCCGGGCCACCTCCGTCGTGCAGGCAGGGACGCCTGCACTACCTCTTCACCGCCCGGTAGTGCAGGCCTCCGTGCCTGCACAAACCACGTTCATGCGGAGAGTCTCCGGACGACCTCCGCTTTGCAGGCAGGGACGCCTGCACTACCTCTTCACCGCAGGTAGTGCAGGCCTCCGTGCCTGCACAAACCGCGTTCATCCGGAGAGAATGTTCTCCGGACCACCTCCGTCGTGCAGGCAGGGACACCTGCACTACCCTTCACCGCCCGGTAGTGCAGGCCTCCGTGCCTGCACAAACCACGTCCATGCGGAGAGTCTCCGGACAACCTCCGCTTTGCAGGCAGGGACGCCTGCACTACTGCAGCGCCCGCGCGATCAGGATCTTCTGGATGTCGCTCGTGCCTTCGTAGATCTGGCACACGCGCACGTCGCGGTAGATGCGCTCGACCGGGAAGTCGCTGACATAGCCGTAGCCGCCGTGGATCTGGATGGCGTCGGAGCAGACGCGCTCGGACATTTCGGAGGCGAACAGCTTGGCCATCGCCGCTTCCTTCAGGCAGGGCCTGCCGGCATCCTTGAGGCTGGCGGCGTGCAGGATCAGCTGGCGCGCGGCTTCGATCTGCGTGGCCATGTCCGACAGCCGGAACTGCACCGCCTGGTGCTCGAACAGCGGCTTGCCGAAGGAGGTGCGCTCCTTGGCATAGGCCAGCGCGGCCTCGAAGGCGGCGCGCGCCATGCCCACCGATTGCGAGGCAATGCCGATGCGGCCGCCCTCCAGCCCGGACAGCGCGATCTTGTAGCCCTGGCCTTCCTCGCCGATGAGGTTGGCGGCCGGGATCCGGCAGTTCTCGAATACGATCTGCGCGGTGTCCGAGCTGTGCTGGCCGAGCTTGTCCTCCAGCCTGGCGACGATGTAGCCGGGCGTGTCGGTCGGCACCCAGAACGCGCTGATGCCGCGCTTGCCGGCGGCCTTGTCGGTCACCGCCATCACGATGGCGACGTCCGCATGCTTGCCGCTGGTGATGAACTGCTTGACGCCGTTGATCACGTAGTGATCGCCGTCCCGCACGGCGGTCGTACGCAGCGCGGCGGCATCGCTGCCCACGTGCGGCTCGGTCAGGCAGAAGGCGCCGAGCATCTGTCCGCTGGCGAGCGGGCGCAGCCACTGCTCTTTCTGCGGCTCGCTGGCATAGGCCATCGCGATGCTGCACACCGGGCAGTTGTTGACCGAGATGATGGTGGAAGTGCCGCCGTCGCCGGCCGCGATTTCTTCCAGCACCACGGCCAGCGCCACATAGTCGAGGCCGGCGCCGCCGTATTCCTCCGGAACCGCCACGCCGAACACGCCGAGCTGCGCCAGGCCCGCCAGCGCCTCCTTCGGAAAATAATGCTCCCTGTCCCAGCGCGCGGCATTCGGCGCCAGCATTTCGTCCGCGAATTCGCGCATGGCGTCGCGGATCATTTGATGTTGTTCGCTCAGAACCATTGCTCCTCCATCTGCCGCTTGTGGCGGTCTTGGTGATCACCAGGCGAGGTTGCGCCCGGCGTAGTTGCGGTAGCTGCCCGTGTCCTGCGGTCCGAGCTGTCCGATCACGTCCAGCAGCCCCGACACGCTCTCCTCGACCGAGATGCTGGCGTTCGGCCCGCCCATGTCGGTGCGAACCCAGCCCGGGCAGAGCGCGACGAAGACGGCGTCGGGATGATCGAAGGCGGCGGTTTTCACCGCCATGTTGAGCGCGGCCTTCGACGCCCGGTACAGCCAGCCGTAGCTGGATTCGGCTTCGCCGATGCTGCCCATGCCGCTGCTGATGAAGGCGAACTTGCCGCGCGCCGCCTCGACCATCGGCGCCAGCAGCGGTATCGCCTGCATCGCGCCGAAGACGTTGGTATGCATCACATTGTCGAAATCCTGCAGGGTGGGCGCGTTGCGCTCCTGGTGCTGCGGACCGTAGACGCCGGCGACGTAGACGGCGAGGTCGAGCTGCTCGCCGTCGAGCTGCCAGCCGAGCCCCGCCAGCGACTCGGGTTTCGTCACATCCAGCTTCAGCGCCTCGGCGCCGAGATCGCGCAGCGCCTGCAGGCCGGCGTCGTCTCGCGCGGTGGCGAACACTTTCCAGCCGCCTTCGCGCAGCTGGCGCACGAATTCATGGCCAATGCCGCGCGAGGCGCCGATGATGAGCGCAGTAGGCATGATGTGTCTCCGATAAAAAAAGGGGCGGCAGCGCCGCCCCGTGGTGGATCAGACCAGCTCGATCGCCATCGCGGTGCCTTCGCCGCCGCCGATGCACAGCGATGCGACGCCCAGCTTGCCGCCGGTCTTCTGCAGGGCGCCGAGCAGGGTCACGATGATGCGCGCGCCGGAAGCGCCGATCGGGTGGCCGAGCGCGCAGGCGCCGCCGTGGATGTTGACCTTCGCATGGTCGATGCCGTGGTCGCGCATGGCGGCCATCGGTACCGCGGCGAAGGCTTCGTTGATCTCGAACAGGTCCACGTCCTTGGTGGTCAGGCCGAGCTTCTTGTACAGCTTGTCGATCGCGCCCACCGGTGCGGTGGTGAACCAGTTCGGTTCCTGCGAATGCGTGGCGTGGCCGAGCACGCGGGCGATCGGCTTGCAGCCCAGCTTCTTGGCGGTCGATTCGCGCATCATCACCAGCGCGGCGGCGCCGTCGTTGATGGAGGACGAGGAAGCGGCGGTGATGGTGCCGTCCTTCTTGAACGCCGGCTTGAGCGACGGGATCTTGTCCAGCTTCGCCTTGAGCGGGCCTTCATCCTTGTCGATCACGGTCTCGCCGCCCTTGCCCGCCACCGTCACGGGCGCGATTTCCCACTTGAACGAACCATCGGCGGTCGCCGCCTGGGCGCGCTTGACCGATTCGATCGCGTAGGCGTCCTGCTCTTCGCGGGTGAACTGGTACTTGGCCGCGCACTCCTCGGCGAAGGTGCCCATGGAGCGGCCGCGCTCATAGGCGTCTTCCAGGCCGTCGAGCATCATGTGGTCGTACATCATCGCGTGGCCGATGCGGTAGCCGCCTCGTGCCTTCGGGATCAGGTAGGGCGCGTTGGTCATCGACTCCATGCCGCCGGCCACCACCACGTCGTTGGTGCCGACCACCAGCGAGTCGAAGCCGAACATGGCCGCCTTCATCGCCGAGCCGCACATCTTGGACAGCGTGACCGCGCCGGCCGAGACCGGGATGCCGGCCTTGATCGCTGCCTGGCGCGCGGGCGCCTGGCCCTGGCCGGCCATCAGGCAGTTGCCGAACAGGACTTCATTGACGAATTGCGGCTCCAGGTTGGCGCGCTCGACGGCGGCGCGGATCGCGACGGCGCCGAGATCGGCCGCTGCGAGCGACGAGAAGTCGCCCTGAAAGGCGCCCATCGGGGTACGGGCGGCGCCGACGATGACAATAGGATCGTTGTTCATGCTTGTCTCCAAGGTTCATGCAGCCTGGGCTGCGGGATTGAGTGGTTTGTAACTGAATCGCAATTCCTGCGGGTAGGGGAACACGTCTTCAACATGGCCATCCAGGATGCGCTGTTTGGCGTTCTGCCAGTACTGCGGGGTAAGCAGGTCGGCGTGGTGCTTCAGGAAAAACTTGCGGACCAGCGGATTCCCGAGCAGGAAGGTGCCGAACTGCTCGGGGAATACATCGTTCTTCGCGACCGGGTACCAGGGTTCGCTCGACATCTCGTCCTCCTCGTTGCGCGGCTCGGGGATTGCGCGGAAGTTGCAGTCGGTGATGTATTCGATCTCGTCGTAATCGTAGAACACGACGCGGCCGTGGCGGGTGACGCCGAAATTCTTGTACAGCATGTCGCCGGGGAAGATGTTGACGCCGACGAGGTCCTTGATCGCATTGCCGTATTCGACGATGCCGTGCTCGAGCGCCGCCACGTCGCCGCGCCGCTCGGCCTCGGTCAGCCAGATGTTCAGCGGCGTCATCCTGCGCTCGATGTAGAGATGCCTGACGATGATCTCGTCGCCCTCTTCCTCGATGATGGACGGCGCGACTTCCTTGAGCTCGGCGAGCAGCTCCGGCGCGAATCGCGAGCGCGGAAAGGCGACGTTCGAATATTCCAGCGTGTCGGCCATGCGGCCCACGCGGTCGTGGTATTTGACCAGCAGGTATTTTTCCTTGACCAGCGCGCGTGTGGTGTCCTTGGGCGGCGGGAAGAAATCCTTGATCGCCTTGAACACATACGGAAACGACGGCAGCGCGAACACCACCATCACCAGGCCGCGGATGCCGGGCGCGGCCTCGAAGCAGTCGGAGGAATGCTTCAGGTGATGCAGGAAGTCGCGGTAGAACGCCGCCTTGCCCAGCTTCTGCAGGCCGAGGATGGTGTAGATCTCGCTGCGCGGCTTGTACGGCATCAGCGAGCGCAGGAAATGCACATAGGCCGACGGCACTTCCATGTCGACCATGAAGTAGGCGCGGGTGAAGGAAAACAGCACCGTGATCAGGGTCGGGTCGAACAGCACGGTGTCGAGCACCAGCTCGCGCCGCCGGTTGTACAGGATCGGCACCACGAACGGGAACACCCGGTTGCCGTTGATGCACTTGCCGACGATGTAGGCGCCCTTGTTGCGGTAGAACAGCGAGGACAACACCTGTATCTGGTGATTCGGCTCGAGCACGTCGGTGCCGAACATCGCGCGCAGGCGCGTTTCCACCAGGCCGATGTCGCGGTCGAGATCGGCGAACGGCGGCGTCAGCTGGAAATTGGTGACGATGCGCTTGAGCGTGTAGCGCAGGCCGTCGGTGGACGGATAGTAGACGCGGTAGCTCGGCTGCGGCTCGTCGTTGTCGATGTACTCGGTGGACACCGCGGGCCGCACGAAGATGAAGTCATTGTGATAGTAGGAGCGGTGCAGGATGTTGCAGCAGACCGAGTTGAAGAAGGTCTCGGCCAGCTCCGGCTGCTTGTGGTTGACCAGCAGGCCGATGTAATGCAGCTTCACCTCGCGCCAGACTTCATCGCTGATCTCGTCCTGAGAATACTCGTCCTCCAGCGCCTGCACGCATTCCTGCACCCGCTTGTCATAGAAGGAGATGCGCTCGCGCGCATTCTTCTGCGCCGCCTGCCAGTCGCCCCGCTCGAAAAACCGCCGCGCGTCCTGGCTGGCCTGCCGGAACAGCCGGTAATGCTTGTCGAAGCCGTCGAGGATCGCGCGCGCGATGTCGAACGCGATCTGCGAGGACAGGAGCTTGGGGAAGGCGGGCGTGAGCGGCATGGTCAGAGTTCGAACCGGACTTTCCAGTCCTCCAGTTTAGCCAGATCCACGCCGATGCCGCCGCAGACGATGAACAATGGCCGCGAGAAATCTTGCAACACGGCCAAGGCGTCGTAGCCGACCGCGAGCGCGGCGCCGCAGGCCGGCTCCACCAGCGTGCGCATGTCGTCGGCGAAGCGCCGGCAGGCCGCCACCGCGCGCGCGTCGCTGACCAGCACGCTGCGCACCTCATGGCGCCGGGTCCAGTCCAGCGCCTCGCGCGCCACGCGGCGGGCGCCGAGCGTGCCGGCGATCGAGGTAATCGCCGGCAGGGTGACGAGTTCGCCGGCCTTGATCGCCGCATGCAGCGATGCCGCGCCCTCGGTCTCCACCGCGATCAGCGGGACATGGCCCAGCCCGTTGCGCTGCAGGCCCTGCAGGACGCCGCTCATCAGGCCGCCGCCGCCAACCGAACACACCACTACGTCGAAATCCGCCTGCCCGGCAGCCTCGTCGATCATCGTCGCATTGCCGTCCCAGATGTCGGCATGGTCGAAGGGCGGGATGTACATCGCGCCCGGCGCCTCGCACAGCCGCAGCGCGTGGTCGTTGGCTTCGTCCCAGACCGATCCGTGCACCAGCAGTTCGGCGCCGATGTCGCGGATGCGCTGGCGCACCGATTCCGGCGTCGTCTCCGGCACCACGATAGTGGTGCGCACACCGAGCGCCTTGCCGGCCACCGCGGCGGCGAAACCGGCGTTGCCGCCCGACGGACAGACGAAGCGGCTGGCGCCGCGCGCGGCGGCGCGCTCGCACATGCGGCCGATGCCGCGCAGCTTGAAGGATCCCGACGGCTGCAGGTTTTCCATCTTGAGCAGCACGTCCTTGCCGAGCGCGGCGGACAGCGCGTCATGGCGCAGGATCGGGGTGGAAATATGAAGGGAAGTCATGATGATGCGTAGTCGATGATGGAGGCGTGGCGCGCAAAAGTCACTACCGTAGGATTACTGCCGTGGCAGGACCGCCATCGTACCCGAGAGCTTGGCCACGAGTGTCCGGGCGCCCGCAGTGAGCGCATACACCTCCGATTCGACCACGTGGAAGGACTTGCCGGGCTTGAGCACCTGCGCCCGGCAGAACAGGGAGTCGCCGCGGCCCGGCCGCAGGAGATGGATCTTGAACTCCGTCGTCAGGATGAAGCCGTCGGCCGGCGTGACCGTCATCGCCGCGCCGCCGGCGGTATGGTCGGCGATGGTCGACAGCACGCCGGCATGCACCACGCCGGTATGCTGCAGATGTCGCGGGGCGAGTTCGAGGGTCGCCTCGCACCAGCCCGGCCCGCAGCCGGCGAGCCGGATGCCGAGATCCGCCAGGAAGGCGGCGTCGGCGAAGCCGGCCTCCACCACCCTGCGATAGTCGGGATCGGGCGCCCGCGGCGTCATGGCCGTCTACTTCGTCTCGGCGAAGAGTTCGCGGCCGATCAGCATGCGGCGGATTTCGCTGGTGCCGGCGCCGATCTCGTACAGCTTGGCGTCGCGCCACAGGCGTCCGGTCGGGTTTTCATTGATGTAGCCGTTGCCGCCCAGGGTCTGGATCGCTTCGCCGGCCATCCAGGTCGCCTTCTCGGCCGAGTACAGGATGGCGCCGGCCGCATCCTTGCGCAGCGCCCGCACCTGCTCCGGCGTCCTGGCCCGGTCGCAGGCCTGGCCGACTGCGTAGACATAGGCCTTGCAGGCCATCATGGTCGAATACATGTCGGCGATCTTGCCCTGCATCAGCTGGAATTCGCCGATCGGCTGGCCGAACTGCTTGCGCTCGTGGATGTAGGGCACGACCACGTCCATGCAGGCCTGCATGATGCCCAGCGGTCCGCCCGACAGCACGGTGCGCTCGAAGTCGAGGCCGGACATCAGCACGTTGACGCCCTTGCCGAGTCCGCCGAGCACGTTCTCGGCCGGCACTTCGCAGTCCTGGAACACCAGCTCGCCGGTATGCGAGCCGCGCATGCCGAGCTTGTCGAGCTTCTGCGCGATCGAGAATCCCTTGAAGCCCTTCTCGATCAGGAAGGCGGTCATGCCGCGCGGGCCGGCCTCGAGGTCGTTCTTGGCGTAGACCACCAGCACGTCGGCGTCGGGGCCGTTGGTGATCCACATCTTGGTGCCGTTGAGCACCCAGCGGTCGCCCTTCCAGTCCGCGCGCAGCTTCATGCTGACGACGTCGGAGCCGGCGTTCGGCTCGGACATCGCGAGCGCGCCGACGTGCTCGCCGGAGATCAGCTTGGGCAGGTATTTCGCCTTCTGCTCGGGGGTGCCGTTGCGGTTGATCTGGTTGACGCAGAGATTGGAGTGGGCGCCGTAGGACAGGCCCACCGAGGCGGAGGCGCGGGAGATTTCCTCCATCGCCACGATGTGGGCGAGATAGCCCATGTCGGTGCCGCCGAATTCCTCGGAAACGGTCACGCCGAGCAGGCCGAGTTCGCCCATCTTCTTCCACAGGTCCATCGGAAACTGGTCGCTGCGGTCGATTTCCGCGGCGCGCGGGGCAATTTCCGCCTGCGCGAATTGCTGCACGGTCTCGCGCAGCGCGGCGATGTCCTCGCCATGGTCGAAGGTCAAGCCGGGAAGATGCAACATGTCGTCCTCGCTGTGTTATTGGAATGGTCGCCGCCGATGATAGCGGCAAGTTACGTTAACGTAAACGTAAAGGGAAGATCGTGGAAATACGGTATTTGCGCCGCCTCATCAGGCGGCGTCGCGCAGCTTGCGGCCGCCGGTCCTGACGGTTTTGCCTGTCTTGCCCTCGGCCAGCATCTTGCGGCAGGTTTCCTCGTGCGCCGCGATCTCGGCCAGCGTCACCTCCAGGTCTTCGCGCTGGCGCTCCAGGGTTTCCCTGTGCTGGGCCAGCACCGCGAGAAAGCGCTTGAGCTGGGCCTCGGTATCCTTGGGCGACTCGTACATGTCGACCAGATCCTTGATTTCCGAGAGCGACAGGCCGAGCCGCTTGCCGCGCAGGGTCAGCTTGAGCCGCGTGCGCTCGCGCGCGCCGTAGACCCGGGTGCGGCCGCCGGCGCCTTCGCGCTTGGGGCTGAGCAGGCCCTGGTCTTCATAGAAGCGGATCGCGCGCGGCGTCACGTCGAATTCGCGTGCCAGTTCGGTGATGGTGTAGGTTGGCATGGCTGGTACGGACGGCCTCAGCAGTGAAATGGCTTTGTGTTTAGAATCGGGATCATGTATCCGCAGTTTACGTTAACGTAAACCACGCCGGCCTATTGTAGGCGGACGCCGCGCAAATGTGAATGTGTGTCCGCAACCTGACGGGAGATCCGATGAATCCACTTGAATCCCAGCTCGACTATCCGTTCGGGGAAGCCCTGCCGGCGCACGGCGGCGTGCGCGAGATCCTGCCCGGCGTGCTGTGGGTGCGCATGGGCCTGCCGTTCGCGCTCAACCACATCAACCTCTGGCTGCTGCGGGACAAGGATGAGCAGGGCGACGGCTGGACCATCGTCGACTGCGGCATCGCCAGCGAGGATACGCGCGCGGGCTGGGACAGCGTGTTCGCCTCGCATCTCGACGGTCTGCCTGTGCGGCGGGTGATCGTCACCCATTGCCACCCGGATCATGTCGGCCTTTCCGGCTGGCTGTGCGATCGCTGGCAGGCGCCGCTGTGGATGACCACCGGGGAATTCGGCTTCGCGCGGATGATGGCGGCCGCGCTGCCCGGCGTCGACGGTACCGCCGCGCTGCCGCATTTCCGCCGCCACGGCCTGGCCGATGCCGACATGCTCGACAAGCTGGGCAGCCGGAAGAACTACTATCCGAGCCTGGTGCCCGCCGTCCCCGCCGCCTACCGGCGCATGCAGGACGGGCAGCCGGTCCGCATCGGCGACCGCGACTGGACCGTGATCACCGGCTTCGGCCATTCGCCCGAACATGCCTCGCTGTACTGCGCGGAGCTCGGCCTGCTGATTTCCGGCGACATGGTGCTGCCGCGCATTTCGACCAATGTCTCGGTGTTCGCGGTCGAGCCGGAAGCCAATCCGGTGCAGCTCTATCTCGATTCGCTCGCGAAGTTCTCGCATCTGCCGGCAGACACCCTCGTGCTGCCTTCGCACGGCAAGCCTTTCCGCGGCCTTCACACCCGCATCCGGCAACTGGCCGATCATCACGACGCGCGGCTGGCGGAAGTGGTCGATGCCTGCGCGAGCGCGCGGTCGGCCGCCGATATCGTGCCGCTGATGTTCCGCCGTCCGCTGGATGCGCACCAGCTCACCTTCGCCCTGGGCGAGGCCCTGTCGCACCTGCACAAGCTGTGGTTCGACGGCGTGCTGGCGCGCGAGACCGGCGCCGACGGCGTGGTCCGCTTCCGGCGCGCCGGCTGAGCCGGATCTCACATCCCTTCCGGGCGTAATCTCCTGCGTCCCTGGGAAACGACGGGATCGGGATGATAGGGGCTGGTACCGTGCCGGCCGCCCTGCCTGGCCAGCTTGCGCTCGGCACGCTCCATCGCCTCGACCGGGTAGCGGTGCCGGTTCAGGAATGCCGCCGCGTAGTCCCCGGCCGCCTGTTCCTGCGCCTGCGAAAACTGCGACCTGAGCGCCTGTTCCAGCACGTCGCCCAACTCGCGCGCAGCCGTGCCGGCGGCGTAACCCTGGGTGCCGGCGGCGCCGCCGGCGAGATTGCGCGCCGCCGAGCCGAGGTAGGCGGTGCGCAGCGCACTCATCGAATGACCAAGGCTGACATGGCCGATCTGGTGGCCGATGACGGCGCGCAGCTCGTCGTCGTCGAGCTGGTCCATCAGCGCACTGGTCAGGCGGATGCTGCCGTCGGCGGCGGCGAAGACCGCCGGCGACGACGACTGGTATGCCTTGAAGTTGAGCGACAGTCCGTCTTCGCCCGCATGGGCGGCGGTGAGCGCCTGCAGGCGCCGGGCATGCGGGCTGGCATCGGCCGCCACCTGCTGGGCCTGGTCCTTCTGCTGTACCGCGCGGCGGGCGGCGCCGAGAATATCCTGTTCACGCAAGGTGGCCGCGCCGACCACATCCCTGGCGGCTTCGAAGAGACCCCATGCCTCGGCGGCGGCGGTGGCGGGCAGGACGGCGAGCAGGATGGCCAGGGCTTGGCGCAATTCGGACCTCATAAACACTCCCTCGTTGACAGAAACATAAGAATGGAGTGTACTGGCGGGGGCCTGGGCGCCGCTCCTCGTATCGAAAAATTGATCTATCGCCGCGGCGCGCGTCGCATATGGTTAGTAACAAGTAGACGAAGACTGGCGGGCGTGCAGAATGAGCGTCGTTTCACCGGCGTTACACATTTGGTCACGATTGGTTGGCCAGTCCCAATGACTGACTGTCAATAACCGACGTGGAATAGTTCGCGCTCATGAACCCTGCAAATGAACGAGAAGGTTTTAGCGAGCGCTTGCAGCAAGCGCTGCGCAATGCCAATTATTCGGCGGAGAGCCCGACCCAGCTCGCCCGCGAATTCAATATTCGCTTCGAGGGCAAGCCGATCACGGTCCATGCCGCGCGCAAGTGGCTGGTCGGCGAGGCCATTCCGACGCAGGAAAAACTGCGTACGCTGGCGCACTGGCTGGGCGTGCCGGCGGAGTGGCTGCGTTTCGGCGGCGCCGGGCCGGGCGAGGCGGCCGACGGCGGCGGCCAGCAGCGCTTCGAGTCGGCCGACGTCAAGCTGATCAACGACCTGCTGCGCCTGGACGAGCATCACCAGACGCTGGCCAGGGAATTCATCCGCATGCTGGTCAGGGTGAACCGGGAACGCTAGATCATCCGGCGCCCGCGGCCAGCGCGCGCAGATAGCGCAGGCCGTCGATCGCGCGGCTGCCATACCAGGACATCATCTCGCCATCGACCAGGGTCACCGGCTTGCCTATCTGCCGCTCCAGCGCGTCGGCATGCGCCTCGGTGAAACGATAGGGCTCGGTCGACAGGAGCACGCCGTCGACCGCCGCCGCCATCTCGTCCGACCAGCGGAACACCGGATAGCGCGCATCGCTGCCGGGCGCCGCCCAGCACCGCCAGCCTATCTCTTCCATCATGCGTGCGATGTAGGTGTCGCGCGATACCGTCATCCACGGGTCCTTCCATATGCAGTACAGCATGGTCTGCGGCGGCCCCTTGGGGGCGGCGCGCAGCAGCGCGTACTCGCGCTCGAAGGCCTCGCACAGCTGCAGCGCCCGTTCGCGCGCATGGAAGATCGCGCCGAGCAGCCGGTAAAGCGCGAGGTTGTCGCGCGGCGCCAGCGGATGGGTCACGATCACATGCGGTATGAACGCGGCGAGCGCATCGACGGTCGGTTTTTCGTTTTCGTCGATATTGACCACGAGATGGGTCGGCGCCAGCTTGCGGATCTTGTCGATGTTGACGTCCTTGGTGCCGCCGACCTTGGCGATGCCGCGCACAATGCCGGCGGGATGGATGCAGAAGCCGGTGCGGCCGACGATGTTTTCCGCCAGGCCGAGCGCGCACAGCAGTTCGGTCACCGACGGCACCAGCGAGACGATGCGCGGGCTGTCTCCGGCCGGCGGATGCACGGTGCCGAGCGCATCGGCCGGCATCACGGCTGCGGCTCCCGCGTCTTGTGCGGCGCGCGCGAGAACGCCAGGTCATACAGCGCGTTCGGCAACAGCCGCAACAGTTTGGCGACCACGCCCATCTGCCAGGGAATGACGCGGTAGCTGACGCCGGCATCGATCGCCTCCACCGCGCGCCGCGCGAACTCGGGCGCCGGCATCAGGAAGGGCATCGGGTAGCGGTTCACCCGCGTCATCGGGGTATCGATGTAGCCGGGCGCGATCGTGACCACGCGGACGCCGCTGCGCGCCAGCTCCACCCGAAGCGACTCGCAATAGCTGATCACCGCCGCTTTCGATGCGCTGTAACCGGCGGCGCCGGGCAGGCCGCGAATGCCGGCGACACTGGCGATGCCCACCAGCCGGCAGTCGCGGCTGCCGGCCTGCGCCTGGCGCTTCATGGTGCCGATGAAGGGACTGAAGGTGGCGAAGGTGGCCGACACATTGGTGGCGAGGATGCGCTCGAACACCGCCAGGTCGTCCGCGATCTCCGTGAGCGTGCCGCGAGAGATCCCGGCATTGGCGATCACGACGTCGCAGCCCCCGTTGGCGACGATGAAATCCTCCGCCGCCGCACGCAGCGCGGCGGCATCGGTGACGTCGAGCGGATAGACGCGGTGCTTCTGCGCATTCGGCAGCCGCGCCGCCAGCTCCCGCAGCTGCGGCTCCCGTCGCGCCGCGAGCCCGAGAATCGCGCCCTGTTCGGCATAGCGCATGGCGAGCGCCTCGCCGATGCCGCTGGAGGCGCCGGTGATGAATACGCGTTTCATGTCGTTCACAAAGGTGGAAACCTGCGATTCTAGCGGCAGTACCGCGCTACAAAAACAAAAAGCCCGCCGTCGTCACGACAGCGGGCTTTTCCTCAGATCCCTGATCCCCGATCACTTGCCCTGCTTGGCCTGCCTGACGAGGAAATCCATCACCTGGAAGGTACCCTGGTGCAGAACCGGTTCCGGGCGGTTGCCGATACTGCCGGCGATGATGGAGGGCGAGGTCAGGTAGCGGCCGCCCACGGCCAGCAGCGGCACGCCATCGACCTGGTAGGCCTGCATCAGCTGCGTGGCGCGCTTGGCCTTGGCCTGTACGCCGAAGGAGTTGTAGACGTCGAGGAATTTCTGCTTGTCGATGCCGTTGGCGGTGACGAACTCGATGATCTCGCTCTCGCTGTCGGTGCGCTTCTTTTCGACGTGGATGCGGTTGAACAGTTTCTGGTGCAGTTCATCGAACTTGCCCATCGCCTCGAGCGTATAGAACAGCTTCTGCTGGGGCACCATGGAGTCGCGGAAGGCGACCGGCACGCGCTTGAAGGAGATGCTGTCTCCCTGCTTCTTGACCCAGGCGACGAGCTCGTGCTCGAGCGCGAAGCAGTGCGGGCAGGAGTACCAGAAGAATTCCGTCACTTCGACCTTCTGGCCGGATTCGGTCTGCTGGGGCTTTTCCAGCGTGCGGTAATCGACGCCGTTCTGCGGCTTGTCGGGCGCGGCGCCGGCGCCGGCGGCGAGCAGGCTCAGGCCGAGTGCGGCGATCAGTTGTTTCAGAAAACGCATAGCTTTGCTGACTCCTGTAAAAGTGGATTACTTCGCGCTGCGCACGACGGCGGCGTCGATGCCGCTGTCAGACAGCTTGGCGCGCACCTTGTTCATGGCGTCGATGTCGTTGAACGGACCGACCCGTACCCGGTACAGCACGCCGCTTTCGGACTGGCGCTCGGATACGCGCGCTTCGACGCCCTGCAGCGCGAGCTTGGCGCGCATGCCTTCGGCATCGCCCTGCTCGCGGAAAGCGCCGGCCTGGAGGAAGTATATCCATTTATCCTCCGGCGCCGCGGGCGCGGGCGCGGACAGCGCGGGCCTGGCGCTGGCCGACTGTTCGACCACCGGCGGCTTGCCCGCCGCCGGCGCTTCGGCGGCGGGAGCGACCTGGATTTCGCGCGGCTTGTCGGCCGGCTGCGGCGCGGCGGTGTTCTGCGGCGGCGCGACTTCCTTCGCCGCTTCGCGCGAGGGAGCCTTGCTGCCGTAGAGCGGGCGGTTGGGATCGCTGACCTGGGCGCCGGGGTCGCTCGCCTTCTGCCGTCCCGACTTGTCGGTAAACGGCATCGGCGTCTTGGTGATGGCCATCGCCACCGCGAGTGCGATGCCGAGACCGATGACCAGTCCGATGATGATGCCGAGCAGGGTACCGCCCTGCTGCCTGGTAGTGTGAATCATGCTTGCTCTTGCCATTCCTTACATCCTTGCGGGGGCCGATACGCCGATCAGCGCCAGTCCGTTGCGCAGCACCTGGCGCGTCGCCAGCAGCAGCGCCAGGCGCGCACTGCGCAGCGCGGCGTCGTCGACGAGCACGCGCTCGGCGTTGTAGTAGCTGTGCAGTTCGCCGGCGAGATCGCGCAGGTAGAAAGCTACCTGATGCGGTCCGAGTTCGTCGAGCGCTTTCTGCAGCATTTCCGGATACTCGGCCAGGCGGGCGAGCAGTGCCGCCTCGCGTGGCGAGGTCAGCGGCGACAGGTCGGTGTCGGCGGAGACGCTCTTTTCGTCGCCGCCCCACTGCGCCAGCACCGAGCAGATGCGCGCATGCGCATACTGCACGTAGTAGACCGGGTTTTCATCCGATTGCGACAGCGCGAGGTCGACGTCGAAGGTGAACTCGGTGTCGGCCTTGCGCGAGATGAGGAAGAAGCGCACCGCGTCGCGGCCGCGCGTCAGGTCGCGCTCGCCGGCTTCATCGACCGCATCGCCGGACGACCATTCGATCAGGTCGCGCACGGTGACGTAGGAACCGGCGCGCTTGGAGATCTTCACTTCCTCGCCGTTCTTCATCACGGTGACCATCTTGTGCAGCACGTAGTCGGGATAGCCCTGCGGGATGCCGAGGCCGACCGCCTGCAGGCCGGCGCGCACGCGGGCGATGGTGCCGTGGTGATCGCTGCCCTGCACGTTGATGACCTTGCCGTAGCCGCGCTGCCACTTGGTGATGTGATACGCGACGTCCGGCACGAAGTAGGTGTAGGTGCCGTCGGACTTCTTCATCACGCGGTCCTTGTCGTCGCCGTACTCGGTGGTGCGCAGCCACAGCGCGCCGTCCTGCTCGTAGGTCTTGCCGGCCTTGACCAGGGCGTCGACCGCCGCGGCCACCTTGCCGTCGCTGTAGAGCGAGGACTCGAGATAGTAGTTGTCGAAGCGTACGCCGAAGGCCTGCAGGTCGAGATCCTGCTCGTGGCGCAGATAGGCGACCGCGAAGCGGCGGATGGAATCGATATCGTCCGGGTCGCCGCTGGCGGCAACCGGTTTGCCGTCGCTGGCGGCAACGGTTTTCCTGTCCAGGAAGTCGGCGGCGATGTCGGCGATGTAGTCGCCGTTGTAGGCGGCTTCCGGCCACTGCGCGTCGCCCGGCTTGAAGCCGCGTGCGCGCGCCTGGACCGACAGCGCGAGGTTGCCGATCTGGACGCCGGCGTCGTTGTAGTAGAACTCGCGGGTGACGTCATAGCCCTGCGCCTCGAGCAGCGACGACAGGGCGTCGCCGAGCGCGCCCTGGCGGCCGTGGCCGACATGCAGCGGGCCGGTGGGATTGGCGGAGACGAATTCCACCATCACCTTGCGGCCGGCGCCGGCGCTGCCGCGTCCGTACTGTTCCCGGGCGCGCAGGATCTCCCCGACCACCGCCTGTTTGGCGGCGGCGGCCACGCGCAGGTTGATGAAGCCGGGACCGGCGATCTCGGCCGATTCGATCAGCTGCCCGCGGTTGTCGAGCAGGAAGGCGACGATGGCCTGCGCGACCTCGCGCGGGTTTTTCTTCAGCGGCTTGGCCAGCTGCATGGCGATGTTGCAGGCGATGTCGCCGTGCGACGGATCGCGCGGACGCTCCAGCGCCACGGCGGGCTGCAGTCCGGTGCCGTCGACGATCGGCGCGAGCGCGCGCTGGAACAGGTCGATGATCTGCTGTTTTTGTGATGCGAGCATGGAAGAGATGCTTGCGGCGCGGGCCGCTCAAGGAGTGGAAGAACGGCGGCAATTATACCGGCTTGCGCTGTCCCCCCGTCGTCATCGGCAATGCCGGGCGATGAAGCCGGCGAGGTCGAAAGCCTGCGGTTCCCAGGGCGACGCGGACAGTTTCCCGGGCACCAGGTAGAGATAGGCGGCGGCGTCGACCTGCGCGCCGGCGGCGTCGCGCACGCGCACGGTGACGCGCTCGTATTCCGGGCCCTCGAAGGCGTCGAGCGCGGCCAGCGCGGCCTCGCCGACGTCGCGGTACAGCACGCCCGGGACCTGGGCGCCGCACCGGGCGACGACGCCGGGATAGCTTTCGCCGTGTATTGCATGACGGGCATGATCGGCCAGCAGCGCCGGTTCGCCGCGCCGGGTGTCGCCGGTGACGCGGCGCCAGACCTCGGGAAACATCAGCGATCCGTAGGCGAACACATGCATGGCGGCGGCGCGGACCTCAGGCGGCCGGGCGATGAAGCCGGCGAGGTCGAAAGCCTGCGGTTCCCAGGGCGACGCGGACAGTTTCCCGGGCACCAGGTAGAGATAGGCGGCGGCGTCGACCTGCGCGCCGGCGGCGTCGCGCACGCGCACGGTGACGCGCTCGTATTCCGGGCCCTCGAAGGCGTCGAGCGCGGCCAGCGCGGCCTCGCCGACGTCGCGGTACAGCACGCCCGGGACCTGGGCGCCGCACCGGGCGACGACGCCGGGATAGCTTTCGCCGTGTATTGCATGACGGGCATGATCGGCCAGCAGCGCCGGTTCGCCGCGCCGGGTGTCGCCGGTGACGCGGCGCCAGACCTCGGGAAACATCAGCGATCCGTAGGCGAACACATGCATGGCGGCGGCGCGGACCTCAGGCGACCACCGCTTCGCGCGAGGCCACCACCTGGTTGCGTCCGAGCTCCTTGGCGCGATACAGGGCGGCATCGGCCGCGGCCACCAGCGACGACGGCGAGCGGCTGCCATCCGGCACGACCGAGGCGACGCCGAAGCTGGCGGTCACGTGGCCGGCGGCGCCCGAGGCGGCATGCGGGATCTCGGCGGCGGCAACCGCCAGCCGCATGCGCTCGGCCAGCTGTACGGCGGCAGCCGTGCCGGCCGACGGCAGCAGAACCGCGAATTCCTCGCCGCCGACGCGGGCGACCAGGTCGGCCGGACGCCTCGCATGCGCATCCAGCACGGCGGCGACGCGCTGCAGGCAGACGTCGCCGGCCGGGTGGCCGTAGTGGTCGTTGTAGCGCTTGAAGAAGTCGATATCCATCATCAGCAGCGACAGCGGCTCGCCGGCGCGGCGCGCGCGCGCCCATTCGGCCTCGAGCCGCTGGTCGAAGGCGCGGCGGTTCGCCAGGCCGGTCAGCCCGTCTTCCGACGAGAGTTTCTCGAGCAGGGCGTTGGCGCGGCTGAGCTGGTCGTTGCGCTCAGTCTCGCGCATGCGGGCCAGGAAGGCGCGCCGCTGGTCCTGGTCCATGCGATGGCAGGCGATCAGGCTGATCACGGCGGTGGACAGGCAGAACAATACGTTGTTGAAGCGGGCGGCGAGCGGCAGCGTCTCGGCCTGGGCGATCAGCGCGCCGTAGACGCCCAACAGGATCAACGAGGTGATCAGGGCGCTGCGAAAGCGCTGGTTCATCACGATATTGCCGAACAGGATGATCAGCATGACGCCGCTGATGTAATGCTCGGAATTCGGATGGCGGCTGAGCGTCGCGATCCAGGCGAGGCTGGCGCCGCTGAGGATGACGCATACCGCGACCAGGACCTCGCGCGCGACGAGGCGGCGCAGCCGGACCAGGAACAGGGTGCAGGCGAGCATGAGCGGAATCACCAGCAGGAAGCGCACGGCCCATGCCTTGAGGTAGATGTCCGGCACCATGTTCATGTCGGAGATCGCAAACGATGCGTACAGGCCGACGCCCACCAGTCCGGTCTTCACGTAGCGCCGCTCGCGCGAGCGCTCGCTCTCGAGCTGGTAGAGATGCTCCAGCTCGGGCGGAAAGCCGTCGCCGCCCACGGGGCGCGCGGGCCCGCCCGGCGGGTCGGACTGCGAGTTGGCTTGCGTGTCGGCTGGCATCGGAAAGGGCGCGCCCCGGAAAGGTGCATCGTATTGCTGTATGGCAAGCATAACGCCGCCCCCGTTCCGAGTCCAGCAGGAAGCGCTTTCCCGTGTCCTGGATGGGGAATTAGTCGAAATCGAACAACTCGCCGAGGAAGCCCTTCTTCTTGCGCTTGTGATAATCGTTGCCGTAGTGGGAGTGCTGGCCGGGCGGGTAGCCGGACTGATGGCCAGGCTGATAGCCGGGCTGCGGACCCGGCTGCTGCCGGCCGAAGCCCGGGGGCGGAGCAGCCTGGGCGGGCTGGGCGGCCTGCTGCTGCGGCACCTGGGCGCTGCGGTCGATGATCTTGTCGAGTTCGCCGCGGTCGAGCCAGACGCCCCGGCATTGCGGGCAGTAGTCGATCTCGATGCCTTGTCTTTCCGACATCACGAGCTGCGTATTGCTGCATACGGGACATTGCATGGACGTTCTCCTGTGACGGGTGCTCAGGGCTGCCAGTTTGCCATGTCCGGGGCCGGAAGGAGAAAATGGGGGCGCGCCGCCGCTTCCGGCATTGCTTGATGCAGGACAAGGAAAGCCGTTTGCCAAACGCGCAATGTTCCAACGACAACCAAATCCCGCCCGGCGGCGTCCAAGCGTCACAGACAACGCTATGGAACGCCAGTACGACGCCGTGCGTCTTCGAGGTCCGTTTGATGCTACCCGCCTATATCTATCATCCCGACTGCAGCAAGCATGAGATGGGATCCATGCACCCCGAATGCCCCGAGCGCACCGGCGCCATTCATGACCATCTGCTGATGAAGGGCCTGCTCGAGTTCATGCAGCCTTTCGAGGCGCCGGCCGCCACCGAGGAACAGCTCGCGCGTGCCCACACGATGCTCCATGTGCACGAGATGGCGGCGAAGTCGCCGGCCGAAGGCTATGAACAGGTGGATCCGGATACCTGGATGAATCCGCACACCTACCAGGCAGCCCTGCACGCCGCCGGCGCCGCGGTGCTGGCGACCGACCTGGTGCTGCGCGGCGAGGCGCCGGTCGCGTTCTGCAATGTGCGTCCGCCGGGACACCACGCCGAGCGGGCGCAGGCGGGCGGCTTCTGCTTCTTCAACAATGTCGCCATCGGCATTCGCCACGCGCTCGACGTGCACGGCCTGCAGCGGGTGGCGCTGGTGGATTTCGACGTACATCACGGCAACGGCAGCGAAGACATTTTCCACGACGATGAGCGGGTGCTGATGTGCTCGACCTTCGAATACGACCTTTACCCGTTCTTCGGCCACGAACCGCGCGGACCCAACATGGTCAACATCGGACTGACGCCGCGCGCCGGGGGCGAGGGTTTCCGCATGGCGGTCGACCAGTTCTGGCTGCCGGCGCTGGAGAAATTCCGGCCGCAGATGATCTTCATCTCCGCCGGCTTCGACGGCCACCGGGAGGACGACATGGGCAACCTCGGGCTGGTGGAGGCCGACTATGAATGGGTGACGCGGCAGGTGATGGAGATCGCGCGCCGCTATGCACAGGGACGGGTCGTGTCCTGCCTGGAGGGCGGCTACGTGATGTCGCCGCTGGCGCGCAGCGCCGCCGCGCATGTCAAGGTCCTCATCGGCGCGGACTAGCACCGGACAACAACAAGGCAGGCATGGACAAGCATTATCTCGCTCCGCTTTTCTCTCCGCAGTCGGTGGTGGTCTTCGCCGGCAACGACAGCGATCCCGACAGCCGCACGCCGCAGGCGCGCTTCCTGGTCGAACAACTCAGAAACGGCGGATTCGCCGGCGCGGTGCGCTGGCTGGACGTCGGCATGAGCGGCACGCTCGGCGACCTGGTGCAGTCGAAATCGGACCTCGCGATCATCGCGCTGCCGCATGCGCAGCTGGCGCCGGCGCTGGAACTGGCGGCACGGGTGCGCAGCAAGGCGGCGCTGATCCTGTCGACCGGGGTCGATGCGCGGCTGGCGTCGGAACTGCATGCGATCGCGCGCCACCACGGGCTGCATCTGCTGGGACCGAACTCGCTCGGCTTCCAGCGTCCGCGCCTGAAGCTCAACGCCAGCGCGCTCGGTCCGCTCGCACGCGAAGGCGGGCTGTCGCTGGTGTCGCAGTCGGGCGCGCTGACCTCGGCCATCCTCGACTGGGCGATCAAGAACGGCGTCGGTTTTTCCAGCGTGGTCTCGCTCGGCGCCAATACCGCGCTCGGCCTGGCCGATGTGCTGGACTTTTTCGCGGACGACCGCGGCACCCAGAGCATCGTGGTCTACCTCGAAGGCATACGCGATGCGCGCCGCTTCATGAGCGCGCTGCGCGCGGCGGCCAATGCCAAGCCGGTGTTCGTGCTCAAGGCCGGCCGCCGCCCGGGCGGCTCGAGCGCGGCGCTCACGCATTCCGGAGCGATCGTCGGCAGCGACGATGTGTTCGACGCCGCGCTCAAGCGCGCCGGCGCGGTGCGGGTGAAGAGTTTCGTGCAGCTGTTCACGGCGGCCAAGGGCCTGTCGGCGCGCAATCTCCCGGTCGGCAAGCGGCTCGCCATCGTCAGCAATGGCGGCGGTCCCGGCGTGCTGGCGGCGGACTGGGCCAACGAGCTGGGCATCGAGCTGGCGGCGCTGCCGGCCGACGCCGCCGCCGCGCTGGCCAAGGCGCTGCCGCCGCAGGCGACGGTGGATGCGCTGATCGACCTGGCCGAGGATGCCGATCCGGCCCACTACCGCACCGCGGTGTCGGCCTGCGCGGCGGCCTCGGGCGTCGACGGCATCCTGGTCATTCTTTCGCCCAAGCCCGATCTCGACACCGCCGCGGTGGCGCAGGCGCTGGCCGAGCTGTACCCGTCGGTGGGCAAGCCGCTGATCACCTGCTGGATGGGCGACGAGCGCGCGTCGTCCGCGCGGCAGATCCTGGTGAAGGCGGCGATTCCGACCTTCCGCACGCCGGAGGCGGCGGTCGACGCCTTCTACAACATCGCCTCTTTCCACCAGAACCAGCAGCTGCTGCACCAGACGCCGCCGCCGCTGTCGCCGCTGCCCAAGCCCGACGTGGAAGGCGCGCGCATCCTGATCGAGAGCGTGCTGGCCGAGCGCCGCAAGGTGCTGACCGAAATGGAATCCAAGGCCCTGCTGGCGGCCTTCCACATCCCCGTGACCAAGACCATCCTGGCGCGCTCGGCGAGCGAGGCGATCCTGGTGGCCAACCAGCTCGGCTACCCGGTGGCGCTGAAGATCGATTCGCCGGACATCCCGCACAAGACCGATGTCGGCGGCGTGGCGCTCAACCTGCTCAACGCGACCGCGGTGCGCGATACCTGGGTCAGCATGATGGCCGGCGTCAGCGCGCGGCATCCCGAGGCCCGCATCAACGGCGTCACGGTGCAGCCGATGTCGGGCAAGCCGCAGGGGCGGGAGCTGTACATCGGCGTCACCACCGACCGTCCTTTCGGGCCGGTGATCTCCTTCGGCGCCGGCGGCACCATGATCGAGCTGATCGACGACCGGGCGATCGAACTGCCGCCGCTGAACCAGTTCCTCGCGCAGCGCCTGATCGACCGCGCGCGCTGCGCCGGCACGCTCGGCGCCTGGCGGGGCGCGCCGCCGGCGGACCGCGAGGCGCTCGAACGCATCCTGCTGCGCGTATCGGAAATGGTGTGCGCGCTGCCGCAGCTGCGGGAGATGGACATCAATCCGGTGATCGTCGATGCCGGCGGCGCGCTGGCGGTCGACGCGCGGGTGGTGGTGGACCACGCGACCGGCGGCAGCGGCCATTATCCGCACCTGGCGATCCTGCCCTACCCGTCCGACCGGGAACAGGAATGGCCGCTGCGCGGCGGCGGTCAGTTCACGCTGCGCCCGGTGCGGCCGGACGATGCCGAGATGCTGCAGGATTTCGTGCGGCGCATGTCGCCGGAGAGCCGCTACTTCCGCTTCGTCTCCACGATGCGCGAGCTGCCGCTGCGCATGCTGGCCCGCTTCACCCTGATCGACTACGACCGCGAGATGGCGCTGGTGGCGGTGCATGAGGGCCGCATCATCGCGGTGTCGCGCTATGTGACGAATCCGGATCTCGACAGCTGCGAGTTCTCGCTGGCGGTGGCCGACGACTTCAACGGCCAGGGCCTGGGCTCGCGCATGATGTACGCGATCATGGACGCGGCGCGCGCCAAGGGCCTGAAACAGATCGAGGGCCTGGTGCTGACCAACAATGCGCCGATGCTGCGGCTGATGCGCAGCCTGGAATTCGAAGTGCGGCGCTTCGAAGAGGATCCGGATTTCCGCCTGTGCGTGCGGCCGCTGTAGCCGCCGCACTCAGTCCGGCTCGCACACCACCCGGTTGCGGCCGGTGGCCTTGGCCGCATAGAGCGCGGCATCGGCCCGCTTCATCACGTCGTGATAGGACTCGGTGCCGTGCAGGGTGGCCACGCCGATGCTGACGGTATAGGCGGCCACGCCCAGCCCCGGCTTGCGCTCGAGCACCGCGCGCAGCCGCTCGGCCACCACCAGCGCCGCCGCGCGGCTGGTCTCGGGCAGCAATACCGCGAACTCTTCGCCGCCGATGCGGGAGAAGTAATCGATGCTGCGCGACACCGTCTCGGCGCGCAGCACGACCTCGATCAGCACCTGGTCGCCGGCGGCGTGGCCGTAGGTGTCGTTGATCTGCTTGAAGTTGTCGACGTCGATCAGCAGCAGCGACAGGTCGCGGCCGGTGCGCTGCGAGCGCGACATCTCGCGCTCGGCGATCTCGAAGAACGCCCGGCGGGACCAGGCGCCGGTCAGGAAGTCGCGGTTGGCCGCATGCTCGGCCTTCTCCATCATCGAGTCGTGCACCATCATCACCGCGCCGAAGGTCAGCGCCGGCATCACGAAGCTGCCGAGCGACAGGAAGAACAGGTTCAGCGGCGCCGGCTGCAGCAGCGAGGTGAGGTCGCCGGCGTGGACGAAATAGACCGCGCTGCGCCCGAAATGGCCGAGCGCCACCGCCAGCGCCATGCCCTGGGTGAAATAGTAGGGATAGCGCGAGCGCCAGTTCTTGCGCGAGCGCTGTATCGTCATCACGATGCCGGCGCAGACCGCGCCCTGAAACAGCGCCACCGCGATGGTGCGCGCGGCGTGGGAATCCACGCGGTAATGGAAGAAGGCGATCACGCCGGCGAATGCCACCACCGATCCCGCCAGCACCGGCAGCGACACCCGCAAGCCGAAGAAGCGCCGGAAGCCGGCGTACAGCGCCACGGCGCCGGCGGCATATACGCCGTTGGCGATCTCATAGGCGACAAACGGCGACAGCTCGCGGCCGTAGGCATACAGGACCAGCCCGCCGGCGGCGAGCGCATTAGCCGCGCACCATTCGCGGATGCCGGCGATGCTGCTGCGCAAGAGGGAAACCAGGACCAGCAGCATCAGGACACATAGCAGCGCCCCAACCAGCAGGATGACAAACGTACTCGACATGGAATGACTGGCCGCGGCGTCAGCGGACCCGTTGGGGTTGAGTCGGAAGTATAGACATTTCCACTTCAGACAAGATCAGCCGGGCATGCGTTCGCGTTCGCGTCCGCGGCGTGAGATGGCTCAGGTTTTTCCGCCCGTCATGCGATGCAGCGGCTTTCGAAGACGCGCGCCGTCCGCTCCCGCCCCAGCACGATCATTTCCTCGGCGCGCCAGAATTCATGGATGCGGCAGGCGTTGCGCGGCAGCTCGATGACTGCGTCCGGCGAGTTGGCGGCCAGCTTGAAACGCGCGATGGTGTTTTCCATCGCCTCCATTGAGCGCAGGCCGATGCTGATCATGTCCGGCGCGGCAAGCCCGGTCTCGCGCGCCGACTGCAGGCTGTCGAGAAAGGCCAGGATGCGGCGGCGGTAATCGCCGCCGGCGGCGGGAATGCTGTCGCTTTGCGGCGGCGCCGGCATCGTTTCGTAACGCCCGCCGCAGTTGACGGCCACGGTGAGGCCGGTGCGGTCGTTGAGGGTGGGCGCGACCGGCACCGGGTTGACCAGGCCGCCGTCGACCAGGGTCAGTCCGTCGCGCTGAACCGGGGTCAGCAGCAGGGGAATGGCGATCGAGGCGCGCACCGCGTCGAACAGGCTGCCCTCGCGCAGCCAGATTTCCTTGCCCGTTTCCAGATCCATCGCCACCGCGGTGAAGGCCACCGGCAGGTCGCGGATGTCGCCGTCGCCGATCAGCGCGCGCAGCGCCGCCATCACTCTTTCGCCCTTGAAGAGTCCGGCACGGTTGAAGGCGGGGTCGAGCAGGCGCAGCACATCGGCACGCTCCAGCGCCAGCACCCACTCGGCGAATTGCTCCAGCTTGCCACTGGCAAACACGGCGCCGACGACGGCCCCCATCGACGCGCCCGCGATCGAGCGGATCGTGTAGCCGTTGTCGAGCAGCCAGCGGATGACGCCGATGTGCGCGAGCCCGCGCGCGCCGCCCGAGCCGAGTACCAGGGAGACCGACTTGTCCTGCGTCGCCTTGTCCATAGCCATGCCTGTGGGATAAAGACGGCAGTATGCAATCAAATCGCAGAAATGTGCATGAGGGAAAGAATGGCGACGGCATGTGCCGTGCCTGTTTTATTACAGGCCCGGCCGAAGCTGTTTACAATGCATTTCCCATGAATGAGAAAACAGGCGACGCTTTGTCCGCGACCCCCTCCCCCCGCACCGAACCCATGGCCCAGGACCAGCTTTTCCGGTTGCTGGTGCATGGCGTCGTCGACTACGCGATCTTCATGCTCACCCCGGACGGCACGGTCAACAGCTGGAACGCGGGCGCGCAGCGGATCAAGGGTTACCAGGAAAGCGAGATCATCGGGCAGCATTTCTCCCGCTTCTACCGGGAAAAGGAACGCCTGGCCGGCGACCCGGAGCGCGCGCTGGCCACCGCGCTGCGCGAAGGGCGTTATGAATCCGAGGGCTGGCGCGTGCGCAAGGACGGCACCGAGTTCTGGGCCAATGCGGTGCTCGACGTCCTGCACGATCCCGAGGGGCGCTTCATCGGCTATGCCAAGGTCACGCGCGACCTGACGGAGCGCCGCATCGCGCGCGAGGCGCTCGACGCCAGCGAGCAGCGCTTCCGCCTGCTGGTGCAGGGCGTGACCGACTACGCGATCTACATGCTCGATCCCGACGGCATCATCAGCAACTGGAACTACGGCGCGCAGCGCATCAAGGGTTATCCGGAGGCGGATGTGATCGGCACCCATTTCTCGCGCTTCTATACCGAGGAAGACCGCGCCGCCGGCGAACCGCGGCGCGCGCTGGACATCGCGGCGAGCACCGGCAAGTACGAGCGGGAGGGCTGGCGCGTGCGGCGCGACGGCACGCGCTTCATGGCCAGCGTGCTGATCCAGCCGATCCGCGACGAACGCAATCAGCTGGTCGGATTTTCCAAGATCACCCGCGACATCACCGAAAAACGCAAGGCCGAGGAGCAGCTCGAAAAGGCCCGCGTGCGCCTGGCCCACGCGCAGCGGCTGGAAGCGATCGGCAAGCTGACCGGCGGCGTCGCGCATGACTTCAACAACGCGCTGCAGATCATCGGCGGCAACCTGCAGCTGCTGCAGCCGCGGGTGGAGGGCGACGAACAGGCGCGCCGCCACCTGGCGCTGGCCCAGGAGGGCGTGGAACGCGGCACCCGGCTGTCCTCGCAGCTGCTGGCTTTCGCGCGGCGCCAGCCGCTCCAGCCCCGGGTCACGAATCTCGCCCGGCTGATGCGCGCCATCGATGCGCTGCTGCGCCGCGCGCTCGGCGACTCCATCTCGATCCATACCCATGTCGCGGACGATCTGTGGAATACGCTGGTCGACCCGAGCCAGCTGGAAAACGTGATCCTCAACATCGCGCTCAACAGCCGCGACGCCATGGGCGGCGACGGCCAGCTCACGATCGAGCTGGGCAATGCCATGCTCGCCGGCGAGCCGCTGGTGGGCGCCTCCGATGTGGTGCCCGGCGATTATGTGATGCTCGCCATTACCGATACCGGCTGCGGCATGTCGCCGGAGGTGCTGGACCGGGTGTTCGAACCCTTCTACACCACCAAGGCCGAAGGCGAAGGCACCGGTCTCGGCCTGTCGATGGCCTATGGCTTCGTGCAGCAGAGCGGCGGCCAGATCAAGATCTACAGCGAGCCCGGCCACGGCACCACGGTGCGCATCTACCTGCCGCGTTCGCTCGAGCAGGAAGAGGAAGCGCCGGCGCGCAGCAGCGGCCCGGTGGTCGGCGGCGACGAAACCGTCCTGGTGGTGGAGGACGATCCGCGGGTGCAGCTGACGGTGGTGGAAATGCTCGCCGGCCTCGGTTACCGCGTGCTCAAGGCCGACGACGCGCAGGCCGCCCTGTCCATCATCCGCAGCGGCCTGCCGGTCGACCTGATGTTCACCGACGTGGTCATGCCCGGTCCGCTGCGCAGCACCGACATGGTCAGGCAGGCGCGACGCCATCAGCCGACGATGGCCGTGCTGTTCACCTCGGGCTATACGCAGAACGCGATCGTGCACGGCGGCCGGCTCGACCCCGGCATCGAACTGCTGAGCAAGCCCTACCGGCGCGAAGACCTGGCGCGCAAGGTGCGCGAGATGCTGTCGGCGCGCGCCGAACGCGTGCGCGCCGAGGCGGCGGACAAGCGCCGCATCCTGGTGGTGGACGACAACGACGACTTGCGGCTGACGGTATGCCAGTTGCTCGAGGCGCTCGGCTATGCGCCGCACGGCGTGGGCAGCGCCGAAGCGGCGCTCGAAGAACTGCGGGGCGGCGAGTATGGTGTGCTGTTGACGGACGTCATGCTGCCCGGCATGTCGGGCATCGAACTGGCGCGGCTGGCGCGCGGGCAGATGCCCTCCCTCAGGCTGATCATCGCATCGGGCGCCGAGGAAGCGCGTGCCGCCGGCGCGGCGCTGCAGGCCCGGCTGCTCAGGAAACCGTTCGATCTGTCGGCGCTGCAGGCGGCGCTGGCGCCCTGAGACGCAGCCGCCACAGCGAGGTCACCTCGGCCGCGCGTGCGCGATGCAGCGGATCGTCGGCATCGCTCGCCTTCGGATGGCGCGGCTTCGCGTCATGCCGGGCCAGCACCTCGAGCCCGGCCTCGGCGATCCAGCCCAGCAGCGTTTCGCGGCTGCGCAGGCCGAGATGCTCGGCGAAATCCGACAGGATCAGCCAGCCCTCGCCGGCGGGCGCGAGATGGGCGCCGAGGCCGGACAGGAAACCGCGCAGCATGCGGCTGTCCGGGTCGTAGACCGCCGCCTCGAC
Source organism: Noviherbaspirillum aridicola (assembly GCF_019656455.1). Taxonomy (GTDB): domain Bacteria; phylum Pseudomonadota; class Gammaproteobacteria; order Burkholderiales; family Burkholderiaceae_D; genus Noviherbaspirillum; species Noviherbaspirillum aridicola. The sequence goes on along the minus strand of NZ_BPMK01000007.1, from coordinate 72,316 downwards.
CGGCGAGCTCGGACGCGCGGGCAGCCAGGGCGGATTGCAGACGATCAGCGGCGCCTGCCCCGGCGGGAACAGATCGGCCTGCAGCAGCTCGACCCGCCCGGTCAGCCCCAGCCGCGAGAGATTGTCGCGGGCGCAGGCCAGGGCACGAGGATCCTGGTCGGTGGCCACCACCTTGCGCACGCCGCGCCGCGCCAGCAGCGCCGCCAGCACGCCGGAGCCGGTGCCGATGTCGAAGGCGAGCGCGTCCGACGGCAGCGGCGCGGCGGCCACCAGGTCGATGTACTCGCCGCGCACCGGCGAAAACACGCCGTAATGCGGATGGATGCGCGCCCCGAGCGCGGGCAGCTCCACGCCCTTCTTGCGCCATTCATGGGCGCCGATCAGGCCGAGCAGTTCGCGCATCGAGGCCACGTAGGGCTCGCGCGCCTCCCCCCACACTTCCTCGCACGCCGCATGCACATCCGGCGCGCGGCGCAGCGGCAGCGCATGCCCGGCATCGAACGGCAGCAGCAGCATGCCGAGGATGCGCGCGCGGCGGCCCTGCGCCTGCCGGTGCCGGTGAAAGGCCTCGGCCTGGTCCGCCGGTTCGGGACGCGGCTTGCGCGGCTTGCGGTCCACCCGCCGCGCCAGCGCCTGCAGCAGCTGCCGCCCGTTCTGATAGTCGCCCCGCCAGAGCAGGGCCGTCCCTTCGCAGGCCAGCTTGTAGGCGGCGTCGGCATTGCTGCGGTCGTCCGCGATGACGATGCGCGGCGGCGGCGGCAGGCCGGCCTCGGAGCGCCAGCGCGCGCGCTTCACGGCGCCGTCTTCATGCCATTCGACAAAAGGGAGTTCGTTCATTGCGCGCGGACATGCCGGGCCGGGGCCGCGGACACGGGAGGTGGAAGGGAGCGCTATTGTAAGCCCTGCGCCGGCCGCGCGAGTGCGCCTGCGCTGGCGCAAACGCGCCGCCGGAACCTCGACGCGGCTGGTCATTCCTAGAAGATGAACATGGACATGTGTCCAAAATCCGCTTGGACACCAGCAAGACCACGCATCCGACAGGCATGTGATGACACAGCAAGAGCAGGCGCCGCGACCGACACCGGACAATCCGGCGAAGGCGGCTGTGCCCACCGACGGCTCGCTCGTGACGCTTGCCCATCGCCTGTTCCAGATCGCGCCGGGCTTCGCCTGCATCCTGCGCGGCGCCGACCATGTGTTCGAATTCGCCAATGACGGTTTCTACGACCTGGTCGGCCAGCGTCCCCTGATCGGCAAGCCGGTCCGGGTTGCGTTTCCCCACCCGGAACTGGAAGAACTCATCCGCCTGCTCGACCAGGTCTACCGCACGCGCCGCCCCTATGCCGGCCGGGCGGTGCAGCTGCTGGTGCGCCGCGGTCCGGACGCGCCGCCGGAAGAGCGCTTCCTGGATCTGTCCTATCTGCCGATCCCGGGCCCCGACGACGACGCGGCAGGCATCCTGGCCCAGGGTTACGAGGTGACGGAACTGGTGCGCGCGCAGCAGGCGTTGCATGCCAGCGAACAGCGACTGCACCTGGCGCTGGAAGCGGCCGGCGAAGGCGTGTGGGACTGGAACATCGCCGACGGCCGCTTCTCCTTTTCCGAGCGCGGCCGCGACATGCTCGGCTACGGGCCCGGCGACATCGGCGCGCGTCTCGAGGACTGGGTCGCGATCACCCATCCCGACGACATGCAGCGGCTCCAGGACGAGACCATGGCCTGCGTGCGCGGCAGGGTGCCGACCGTGCTGCTCGAATACCGGGTGCGCAACCGCCAGGGGGACTGGCAATGGATACTGGCGCGCGGCGCCGTCGTCGAACGCAGCCCCGAGGGGCGCGCGCTGCGCATGATGGGTACCACGGTCGACATCTCCGGCGAGCTGGAGACGCTGCACCGCGCCAATTTCGATACCCTCACCGGCCTGGCCAACCGCGCGCTGTTTCGCGAGCAGCTCGAGCATGAGGTCGAGCTGTCGCGCCGCAACGGCCGACCGCTCGCGCTGTTCTTCATCGATCTCGACCGCTTCAAGGAAATCAACGACCTGTTCGGCCATGATGCCGGCGATGCCCTGCTGTGCGAGGCGGCGGAGCGCATCCGCGACTGCGTGCGCAAGTCCGACATGGCGGCCCGCCTCTCGGGCGACGAGTTCACCGTGATCCTGACCGAACTCGACAGCGCCACCCATGCAAGCGGCGTGGCGCAGAAGATCCTGCATGCGCTGGCGCGGCCCTTCGACCTCGACGGCAAGGAAGTGAGCATTTCCGGCAGCATCGGCATCACCCTGTTCCCCGCCGATGCGGCCGGGACCGGGGACCTGCTGCGCAATGCCGACCAGGCGATGTACGCCGCCAAGAAGGCGGGCCGCAACCAGTTCCGCTTCTTCACCCCGGCCATGCAGGAGGACGCCACGCGCCGGCTCGCCCTGCTGCGCGAACTGCGGGAAGCCCTGCCGAAGCGGCAGCTGCAGGTGGTATTCCAGCCCATCGTCGAGCTCGCCGGCGGACGCATCGTCAAGGCCGAGGCGCTGCTGCGCTGGCAGCACCCGGAGCGTGGCCTGCTGCGCCCCGCCGCTTTCATGGCACAGGCCGAGGAAAGCGGGCTCATCAGCGAGATCGGCCACTGGGTCTTCAGCGAAGCCGCCGCCTGGGCGCGCCGCTGGACGGAACAGACCGGCGCCACCTTCCAGGTCAGCATCAACCGCTCGCCGGTGGAATTCGCCGCGCACGCGCAGGCGCCCGACTGGGAAGCGCTGCTGCGCGACCTGGGTCTGGCCTGGCACAGCCTGTCGGTCGACATCACCGAAGCCCTGCTGCTCAAGCCCAGCCTGGCGGTGGAGAACGGACTGCTGCAACTGCGCCAGTCGGGCATACAGGTCTCGATCGACGGCTTCGGCAGCGGTTATTCCTCGCTGGCCTCGGTCAAGAAGTACGACGTGGACTTTCTCAAGATCGACCAGTCCTTCGTGCGCGAGGCCGACACTCCCGGCAATGCGCGCACCATCGCCGAGACCATCGTCCTCATGGCGCACAAGCTGGGCCTGCGGGTGGTGGCCGAAGGCGTGGAAACCGCGCAGCAGCGCGACTGGCTGAGGGCGGCGGGATGCGACTACGCGCAGGGCTATCTGTTTTCCGAACCCCTGCCGCCGGAAGGCTTCAGCGCGCTGCTCGCCGCCCAGGGGCGGGCCTGAGCGCGCATCAGCAATGGGGCGGTTCCGGATCCGGCAGATGCTGCCGGCGCAGCGGCATGCGGTGGCAGGCGCCATGCTCGAGCAGATGCACGACCGCCTTGACGACGGCGAAGCGCAGCGCATGCTCGGCATCGGGATGCTCGGCCAGGCGCACGATCACCGGGCCGACGCTGACCGCGCTGCTGTGCGCCTCGCCCGGCGCATGGGTGAATGCGATGGACAGCTCGTACTCGGCGATCAGCGCGCCGCACGCGGCCCAGTCGCGGGTCCACTTCGGCATCGGCGTCCGGCCTTCCCACAGCGTGCCGGCGCTGTCCGCGTATTCCTCGACTTCATGTCCGAGCAGCTGCGCCAGCCGGCGCTCCCTGGCCACGCAGGACCGGAAATATTCTTCGTCGCTCATCCGCATACCGTCACCTCCTTCGGATTAGACGGCGGGATGGCGATCGGTTCAGCGCTGGCCGTAGTAGGCGGCGTTGGCCAGGCTCGCCTGGCGGCGGCCTTCGGCGATGTTCCAGAGCTTGGCGCCGCGCGCGCTGCGTTCGTCGATCGAGCGCTTGCGGCCGTCGGCGGTCGCGGTCCCGGCGTCCATGGCCTGCACCGAGGACACCAGGGTTTCGCGGAATGCGTTGCGGAAGCCGCCGGAATCGAAGCAGCGATTGCTCTTGCCGACGATGATCGTCAGTCCCTGCTCGCCCTGCGCAAAGCCGCACTCGGCCAGCGCCGCGCCGGGCAGCAGCGAAAGGAAGAACAGGGACAGTAACCGCTTCGGCATGGGAATCCTCACAAGAAGCGCAAGGCAATGCCGACGGCTGGAGCATGTCTTCGCTCCCGGAAGGCGGCCCCGCTGCCGTGGGAGCGGTCGCTCCTTTAGGCCGGTGGCTTTGCGTCCCGTTCTTTCAAACGGTTTGCCCTGCAGTTGATGTGCGGCAAGTATAGCAGCGTCAAAAAATTCCTGCTGCGGCGCACACTAACCCCAGCGCCGGTCCGCGACGAAGGGGTTGGTCTGCCGCTCGTGGCCGAATGTCGACGCCGGGCCGTGGCCGGGCACGAAGGTGACGTCGTCGCCGAGCGGGAACAGCTTGTCGCGGATCGAGCGGATCAGGGTGTCATGGTCGCCGCGCGGGAAGTCGGTGCGGCCGATCGATCCCTGGAACAGCACGTCGCCGACCAGCGCGAGCCGCTGCCGGCGATGGAAGAAGACGACGTGGCCCGGCGTGTGGCCGGGGCAGTGCAGCACCTCCAGCGTCTGCGCGCCGAACGCGAGGGTGTCGCCGTCCCGCAGCCAGCGGTCGGGCTCGAAGGCTTGCGCGGGCGGGAAACCCATGCGCCGCGTCGCCTCCTCCAGCTGATCGAGCCAGAAACGGTCGTCCTCGTGCGGCCCCTCGATCGGCACGCCGAACTGCCGGCGCGCCAGATCCGCCGCCGCGCAATGGTCGAGATGGCCGTGCGTGAGGAAGATCTTCTCCAGGCTGACTTCCAGCTCTTCGAGCGCCTGCGCCAGGCGCGGCAGTTCTCCGCCGGGGTCGACCAGGGCCGCCTTGCCCGTCTCCTCGCAGACGAGGATGCTGCAGTTCTGCTGATAGGGCGTGACCGGAACGATGGCGCATTTCATGGGTTTTGCCGAAGAGGTTGAAACGGCGTGAGTATGCCATGCCGGCGCGCGTGTGCAGGAAGGCGCGCATCCTGATAATCTGCCAACGCATCGAGACCAGGAGGGAGACCGACATGAAAGCGATTTTGACCGGACACAGCCGCGGACTGGGCGCGGCCATCGGCGCCGAACTGCTCGCGCGCGACATTCCCGTGCTGGGGCTGGCGCGGCGCGCCAACCAGGCGCTTGCCGCGCGCTTCCCGCAGCGGCTGCTGCAGCACGAGCTCGACCTCGGCGACACCGCGGCGCTCGGAGAGTGGCTCGCCGGCGACGCGTTGCCCGGCTTCCTCGCCGGCGCGCGCAGCGTCGTGCTGATCAACAATGCCGGCATCGTGCAGCCGGTGGGTCCCGCCGCCGCCCAGGATCCCGCGCTCGTGGCGCAGGCGGTGACGCTCAACGTGGCCGCGCCGCTGATGCTGGCGGCCGCGGTCGCGCGCTCGCAGGCGGCGGAAAAGCGCATCCTGCATGTCTCCAGCGGCGCCGCCCGCCAGGCCTATCCCGGCTGGAGCGTGTACTGCGCCACCAAGGCCGCGCTCGATCATCATGCGCGCGCCACCGTGCTCGACGGCGTGCCCGGCATGCGCATCTGCAGTCTCGCGCCCGGCGTCATCGATACCGACATGCAGGCGGAAATCCGCGAGGTCGGCAGCGACCGCTTTCCGCTGCGCGAGCGTTTCGTCGCCCTCAAGCGCGAAGGCCAGCTCACCAGCCCCGAGGACTGCGCGCGCCGCCTGGTCGACTTCCTGCTCGCGCCGGGTTTCGGCGACAACCCGGTCGCCGACCTGCGCGACTGAAGTCATTCTTGCGCACCCGCCGGGCGAGATTTACACGGCGGGTGCCGAGGGCGCCGGCACTTCGATGATGCGGAAAGGCGGACGGTCGGTGAAGGTCCGCTGCAGCAGCGGCTTGGCCACGTTGTAGACGGGAATACCGTTGGCGGTCTTGCCTTCGGGCGTGCCGCGGTGCGCGTGGCCGTGCACCACCGCGTTGACCGGATAGCGGATGAGCGGGTCTTCCAGCCGGCTGGTGCCGAGGAAGGGAAATATCTCCAGCGGCTCGCCCTGCACGGTGGCGGCGATCGGCGAATAATGCAGCATCGCGATGCGCTGCTCGGTGCGCAGCTTGGCCAGCGCCGATTCCAGCTTCAGCGCTTCCTGTATCGCTTCGTTGACGAACTGCTTGATCGCCCGCTCCCCCCACGGCCCCAGCGCGCCCCGTCCGTAGCCGCCGGCGAAGCCCTTGACGCCGGCGATGCCGACGCCGTGGATCTCGACCGCCTCGCCGTCGAGCACCTTGACGCCGGCGTCGGTCAGGATGCGCCGCACCTGGTCCGGATCGTCGGATTCAAAATCATGGTTGCCGAGTACCGCGACGATCGGGATGCGCGCGCCGCCGAGTTCTTCGACCAGCACATGCGCTTCGGCGGCAAGGCCGTAGTCGGTCAGGTCGCCGCACAGCAGCAGCGCATCGGCCGCCTCGGCCGCCTCCGCGAAGAATCTGCGCAGCGATCCGCCCGAGTCCTTGGTGCAATGCAGGTCGCCGACCGCGGCAAACCGGATTTTGTCCCTGGAAATCACCCGTTCCTCCTTTGTCCGTGACACCCCTTACAGACCGCAGCCTGGTGGCATAAGTTTTGCTGATTCCGGTTGTCATCACCTCTTTTCTTCGAGGGAACAATGAAAATGACCGAACCCGTACCGGTGTCGCATCCGGTGGACGAAACCGACGCCGACACCGCGCGCTTCTACCGCGGCGTGCTCGAGACACTCAACGCGTCGTCGCTGCCCTACCTGATCGGCGGCGCCTACGCCTTCAACCGGCATACCGACGTCAACCGCCCCACGCGCGACCTCGACATCTTCATCCGCCGCGCCGATTTCGACCGCATCGGGGAGGCGTTGCGCGCGGCCGGCTACCAGTGCGAGCTGACCTATCCGCACTGGCTCGGCAAGGTGCACCATCAGGAGGTCTACATCGACCTGATCTTCAGTTCCGGCAATGCGATCGCCGAGGTCGACGACGCCTGGTTCGAGCATGCGTCGCCCGGGGAAGTGCTGGGCGTGCCGGTGAAGATATGCCCGGCGGAGGAAATGATCTGGTCCAAGGCGTTCATCATGGAAAAGGAACGCTTCGACGGCGCCGACATCGCGCACCTGATCCGTGCGCGCGGCCACCTGCTCGACTGGCCGCGGATGTTCCGGCGCTTCGAGCCGCACTGGCGGGTGCTGCTCAGCCACCTGGTGCTGTTCGGCTTCGTCTACCCGGCCCATCGCGACATCGTGCCGGCGGCAATCATGGATGAACTGATCGAACGCCTGCACAAGGAAACCCACAGCGAACCGCCGGACAGCAGCCTCTGCCTCGGCACCCTGCTCTCGCGCGAGCAGTATCTCAACGACATCCGGCGCGAAGGCCTGCAGGACGGCCGCATCGCGCCGGTCGGCAAGATGACGCCCGAAGATACCGAGCAGTGGACGCGCGCCATCTCGGACGATCACGATCCCGACTAGCGGCATCGGGAGTCCGGCCGGGCGTCCCGTACAATCTTCTCGCGAACAAGTTCAGGAGGTTGCCATGAACGGATTGACACCACCCCGCCCCCGCTTACTGCCGGCCGCCCTCGCGGCGGGCCTGCTCGCGGCCGCTCCGGCCGCGTTCGCGGCGGGCACCGCGTCCGACCAGCGCTATCAGGACGAGCGCGCCGCCTGCATGCAGCGGCCCGAGCCGGAACGCGCTCCCTGCCTGCGCGAGGCGGCGGCCGCGCGCCAGGCGGCCCGCAAGGGCGAGTTCGACAGCGGCGGCGCATACGAGGCCAACCGCGTGAAGCGCTGCGAAGCGCTGCCGGCCGCCGAGCGCGATGCCTGCGTGCGCCGCGCCCGCGACGAAGGGACAGCGAGCGGCAGCGTCGCCGGCGGCGGGATTCTGCGGGAATACCGCGAAGTCATTCTTCCGCCGGTCCCGCCCGCGCCGGCTGTCGACATCCCGCAACAGGCACCGACGGTAACCGCCCCGGCGCCGGCCGGCGTCGCCGCGACGCCCGCGCCCGTCCTGCCGCCCCAGCCTGCCCCCGCCGGCGTCATGCTGCAGCCCGCCCGGTAAGACCTGCCCGCCCGCGGCAGCGCGCCTGATTCCCTCTTCCCGCGCCGTTCGATTGCTACTTTTTCCGTAGCCGTCGGGCGACCGCCTTCCCGATCGTCTCCGCGCGCGTCCCATTCCTATTCGGAATGGGCGCCGGAATTTTAATCATTTGCTAACACCGGATTAATCGATCGATACTCCGCTTCACCCGGCCAGATGACCTACGGCAACGGGCTGAACCAGGCAGTCGTGCTTGATGCGGCGCCGTTCAGAACCAAGTATCTGCAGCTTCCAATCATCAGAGAATTCGTTAGGGACCGACAAACAATGAAAACCAAACTCCTTCTCGCTGGCGCAGGTTTGCTGGCAGCAGGTCTGGCGCATGCGCAGACCAACGTCACCATCTACGGCATCGCCGACGCCGGCGTGGAATTCCTCACCAATGCCGGCGGCGACGACGACAATGTCTTCCGCATGTCGTCCGGCAACCTCTCCGGTTCCCGTATCGGATTTCGCGGCACCGAGGATATCGGCGGCGGCCTGAAGGGCGTTTTCCTCCTGGAGAACGGCTTCGACATCGACACCGGCGCGCTCGGACAGAACGGCCGCCTGTTCGGCCGCCAGGCTTACGTCGGACTGCAGGGAGATTTCGGCGCCATCACCCTGGGCCGCCAGCAGAACGCCCTGTATGACGTGATCATCAAGTACGACCCGATGGCCTTCGCCAGCCGCTATTCCGCGCTGAGCCACGACCCGCTGTTCACCGGCCGCGCCGACAACGCGATCAAGTACACCGGCAACTTCGGCCCGGTCATCGCCACCGCCTTCTACAGCTTCGGCCGCAATGCGGACGGTGAAGTGCCCGGCAGCACCAAGGTCTCGCGCAACGTCGGCGCAGGCGTGGCGTATGCGAGCGGCCCCTTCGGCGTCGGTTTCGCATATGACCAGTTCCAGGGCAATACCGTGGCCACGGCCGGCGACAGCGCCCGCCGCATGGCCGTCGGCGGCAGCTACGAGATGGGTCCGGTCAAGGGTTTCGTGGGCTATCGCTGGCTCAAGGATGAACTCGTCGCCGCGGGCACGCCCAACGTCCGCTCGAACATGTACTGGGTTGGCGCGAGCTGGGACGCAAGCCCCGCGCTCAAGCTGACCGGTGTGGTCTATCACACCGACCGCCGCGACAGCGGCGCGGACCCCACCAGCCTGGTTCTGTCCGCCGATTACGCCCTGTCCAAGCGCACCGATGTTTACCTGACGGTTGGCCATGCCCGCAACAAGTCCGGTTCGAATCTCGGCCTCAACGGTTTCGGCAGTTCGATCATCGCCGGCGAAAACCAGAGCGGCGTGATCGCCGGCGTCCGCCACCGCTTCTAACTTCGAAGTTTTCGATTCAGTCGCAACAGTTTCTACGCTTGTCTCCTCCAATCCACGGATCCCCTAGGATTGGCTTTGGCCCGCCTCCCCCGCGGGCCTTTTTTTCTTGGATTCATCCGCTTCGGCTGCTCGGTTCGCATGAGCTGAACCGGGGGCATGCGCGGCGCGTGCAACACCGCGGCGGATATAAACGCGTACCTGAATACACCTACCGGAGGGGATAGCGACGCGCTGCCCGTGCTTGCCCCGCCGGACCGGAAAAGAAATAGCCCGCAATGCCATCTTGTCCCATGACGATGCAACAGCTACCTCAGTCCCTGACGGCGATACGTGTGTTCGACGCTGCCGCGCGCCATCTCTCCTGCTCGCGCGCGGCGGAAGAACTTTGTCTGACCCAAAGCGCGGTGAGCAAGCAGATACATGCCCTCGAGGAACACCTGGGCCTGCCCCTGTTCAACCGCGTGCATCACGGGCTGGAGCTGACCCTGGCGGGGCAGATTTACTGGGATGCGGTCAAGCCGGCGCTGGCGCTGCTCGCCGAGGGCACGACGAGAATACGCGCGCTGCGCGCCGACGACCGCGTCATCCATCTCGGGCTGCCGGCCGCGGTCGGCCAGAAGTGGCTCATCCCCCGGCTGGCCGGCTTCAATCGACGGCACCCCGACATCAATGTCGAGTTCACCCCGCGACTCACGCACGATGCCAAGTCCGGCGCGCTGACCGCCGAGATTCGCTTCGGCCGGGGGAAATGGCCCGGCGTGCGCGCCCACTACCTGCTCGGGCGCGAACTCTACGCGGTCGGCAGTCCCGCCCTGCTGAAACAGATGCCGGTCGAGCAGCCGGCGGATGTACTGCGGCATCGCCTGCTCGAACATATCGAACTGCCCAACATCTGGGAGCGCTGGTTCGCCGGGCACGGCGTCGCCGGATACGATGCGCGCCTCATCCAGAAGTACGAACAGTACACGCTCATGATCCCGGCGCTGACCGCAGGGCTCGGCGTCGGCATCCTGCCTCGCTTCCTGGTGGAGGAAGAGTTACGACGGCGCAAGCTGGTGCTGCTCGAGAAAGAGGCGCTCCGCAGCGACTATGGCTACTACCTGGTCCACGCGAAGGACCGCAAGGCCAGCGACGCGCTCGAACACTTCACCCGCTGGCTACTCGCCGAGGCGAAGCACACGCCGGTCTGATCGACCCGGCCCCGCGCGCCCTCAAACCGCGATCGCGCGCCGGGGCTAGAATGAGCGGCATGTGCGCGAACTACATACCCTCCACACGCCGGCAGCTGGAACAGCATTTCGGCGTGGCGCCGCCGGACTCCGAGTACAAGGCGGAATCCTTCCCCGGTTACATGGCGCCCTTCATCCGCACGCCGGGTCCCGATTCGGTGCCGGGCGACCGCGCCTGCGCGCTGGGCATGTTCGGCATCGTTCCGGCATGGGCGGAGCCGCGGCTGGCGCGCCAGACCTACAATGCGCGCAGCGAAACCGCCGCCAGCAAGCCGAGCTTCCGCAGCGCATACAAGCGCGGCCAGTTCTGCATCATCCCGGTCGGCGCTTTCTATGAGCCGAGCTACGAGTCGGGCCGGCCGGTCCGGCATGAGATCGCGGCGGCGGACGGCGCGCCGCTGGGCATCGCCGGACTGTGGGAGTACAAGCCGGCGGCGGATTCGGGCCTGCCGCTGCTGTCCTTCTCCATGCTGACCGTCAATGCAGACGGCCATCCGCTGATGCAGCGCTTTCACAAGCCGGACGATGAGAAGCGCATGGTCGTCATCCTGCATCCGGAACAGTATGACGAGTGGCTGCATTGCAAGCCCGAGCAGAGCGGCCCGTTTCTGACGCGCTATCCTGCCGAACTGCTCGTTGCCCGGCCGGCGCCGCGCCAGGCCGCGCCGAAGGCGCAGCCGGGGCTGCCCGGTCTCTGATCCCGCTCAGCGCCGGCGGCGGTCGGTCTGACGCCGTTCCGTCTCGCCCCAGCCGATTTCCTTGCGTATCTGTTCCGCGTCGTGCAGCGGCGCGCGGGCATCCTTGCGCCGCTCGGCCTGCCTGCGTTCGAGGTACTCCCGGACCTTTTCCTTGGCCTGTTTCTCGTGTTCCATGTGCTCGGCCTCCGCATGGCGCTTCCGAATGTGCCGCATTGTCCCGATTCGGAGGCCGCCGCGTCCTCAAGGTTTCAGGCGGGTCGGCGCAGGTCAGGACCTGGCGCAAATCGCTGAACTTTTGTCGTACGGCGACACTCGCCAACAGTACGAGATGCACGGAGTCGAGAATGCCCGCAACACGATTTTTTCAACGCAGACGCGCCGCCGGGGGATCCGGCCAGCGCGATCGGCAGGACAGGAAACACCAGGACATGCTGACCCGCAAGGCGGCATTGTGCGGCGAGCTGTCGCGCATCGATGACATCCTCGATCGTCTGCGCGACAGGCGCTCGATCGCTCCCGACATGTCCAGCGACGACCTGCTAGAACTGTTCCGGGAAGAGCGCGACCGCCTGTTCGCGCAGCTGCGGGAAGTCGACTGCGCGCTGGCCGGCGAGGAGGCGACGCAACAGGACGCGCAGATTGTCGAACTGCGCGTCCGCGGGACCGCCCGCCGCGACGTGCCCGACTTCAGCTGACCTGCCGGCGTTCACGTATCCTCGTGCCGGCGCGCCAGCCGCTCGAGCACAAATGCGCTCATCCCCTTGGCCAGCTCGTGCTCGCCGATGAACACCTCGCCCGCTTTTTCCTGCCGCAATAATGCGGCCTCTTCTTCGCTGTGCGTGCGCACGACGGTGCAGATGCCGGGATTGAGGATGCGCGCGGTCTCGATCATCGCGCGCACGTGGAAGGTATCCGGCGTCGCAATGACGAGGGCGCTGGCGCGCGCGATGTGGGCCTGGATCAGCACCGCGGGTTCGGCCGCGTTGCCGGCCACCGCCCAGGCGCCTTTCTGGCGCAGCATCTGCACCAGTTCGCGGTTCTGTTCGACCACCACGCAAGCCGTCCCGCGCGAGGCGAGCGTGGCCGCGATCTGCCGGCCGACGCGGCCGTAGCCCACCAGCACCACCTGCCCGGTCACTTTCTCGCTCGGCACGCTCGCCGGCAGTTCTGCCAGCGGGTCGGCGCGGCGCTGGTAGCCGGCGCGCGCCTGCAGCCGCGCCCGCACCGGCTCGATCAGGCGGAAGGTGAAGGGATTGACCGCAATGGAGATGATCGCGCCGGCGAGCACCAGGCTTTGCGCCTCCTGCGGCAGCAGTCCGAGCGACAGGCCGAGACCGACCAGGATGAACGAAAACTCGCCGATCTGGGCCAGGCTTGCCGAGACCGTGAGCGCGGTATGCAGCGGATAGCGCAGGGCCAGCACCAGCGCGAAGGCCGCCAGCGACTTGCCGAGCACGATGATGAGCACGGTGGCGAGCAGTTGCAGCGGCTGATCGATGATCACGCGCGGGTCGAACAGCATGCCGACCGAGACGAAGAACAGCACCGAAAACGCGTCGCGCAGCGGCAGCGATTCCTGCGCCGCGCGGTGGCTGAGTTCGGATTCGCGCAGCACCATGCCGGCGAAGAACGCGCCGAGCGCGAACGACACGCCGAACAGCTCGGCCGATCCATAGGCGATGCCGACGGCGGCGGCGATCACGCATAGCGTGAACAGCTCGCGCGAGTTGGTGCGCGCGACCTGCCACAGCAGCCAGGGAAAAATCCGGCGCCCGACCGCCAGCATGAGGCCGATGAACAGCGCCACCTCGCCCAGCGTCCACGCCAGGGTGGACCAGAGCGAGCCGCTCGGTCCCTCGGTCTTGCCGCCGAGCCAGCCGGAGAGGGCGGGCAGCAGCACCAGCACCAGCACCATGACCAGGTCTTCCACGACCAGCCAGCCGACGGCGATGCGGCCGTTCATGGTCTCCAGCATGCCGCGCTCTTCCAGCGCGCGTAGCAGGACCACCGTGCTGGCGACCGACAGCGCCAGGCCGAACACCAGCCCCGCTCCGATGCCCCAGCCCATCATCCACGCCAGTCCCATGCCGAGCACCGTGGCGGCCGCGATCTGCAGCACCGCGCCCGGCAGCGCGATGCGCCGCACTTCCATCAGGTCGTCGAGCGAGAAGTGCAGGCCGACGCCGAACATGAGCAGCATCACGCCGATTTCCGCGAGCTGGTTGGCGAGGTCGACATCGGCGATGTAGCCGGGCGTGAAGGGGCCGATCAGGATGCCGGCCATCAGGTAGCCGACCAGGGCGGGCAGCTTCATCCTGACGGCGACGAATCCGAATATGAGCGCGAGCCCGAAGGCGGCGGAGATGGTGGTGATGAGACTGAGGTTGTGGTGCATGGAAGCCGGACGATTGAATGAGCGAACAGGCGCCGCACCGGGCAACGGCGTCGGCGCCGGCAACGACAGGCGGCGCGCTCGGGCGCGCCTCGATCCGCTCAGGCCCGGGGCGGCGGCGGCGCGCGCGGCAGATCGATCGATTCCGGGTGCTGCGCCGACTGCGGCGTGCTCGTGCGAGGCCGGTCCGGCTGCGCGGCGGCCATTGCCGCCGCGACGTAATCGGACATCTCTTCGATATCCGCATCGACCGGCGCCTGGACGCTGTCTGCCGCGCCGCCTTCCTCATGCCCGTAGTCCTGCGCCGCGGCCTGTGCGAGCAGATTGCCGCCCACGGCCACGGTGAGGCCCTGGACGGCAAAGACCAGCAACAGGAATGCGAGCAGGATGCTTCTCATTAAAGGAACAAGGGGCGGTCGCTGATTGGGAACGGAACGGGCCGCGCGGCAAGATGCGGCCGGTCCTTTGCGGGCATTGTAGCGCGACCGCCACCGATGCACCCGGGCCGGCGGAGGGCGCTGACACCGGTCAAACCGCCCGGCGCTGCAGATGAAAGACTGGAAGGCGTGGCCCGTCCGGGCTCACATCTCCACTCGCGAAGGAGCAGACGTCATGATGCCGAAACTCAAGCGGTCCACCGCCTCGCTGGTCACGCTCGCGCTGATGCTGGGCGGCCTCGCCCAGCCAGCCGGCGCCGCCATCGTCACCACCGAGCAGCTTGTCGCCGCTCCCTCCTCCGCGGCCGGCCGCGCCCGCATCGCCGAGCTGCTGGAGCGGCCGCAGGTCGCGCAACGGCTGTCCGCCCTCGGCGTCGATGCGGATGATGCGCGGGCGCGCGTGGCGGCGCTGAGCGACGAAGAGGCGAGCGCGCTCGCCGCCCACCTCGACAGCGCCCCGGCGGGCGGCGATTTCTTCGCCACGCTGGGGCTGATCGTGGTGCTGCTGGTCGTCACCGACCTGCTCGGCGTGACCGACATCTTCCCGTTCATTAACTCGGTCCGCTGACGGACCGCCGGAACGGTCAGCCGCAGGCGCCGATGGCGCCGCAGGCGGTGCAGAACTCGCAGCCGTCCTTCTTGATCACGCTGGCATTGCCGCATTCACGGCAGGTCTTGCCATGCAGCTGCGGCGCCGCGCGCACCGCCTGACGCGGTTCGTCGGTGACCACGCCCATGGCCTTGACCGGCATGCCTTCCTCCGTGAGGATGCCGAGCATCGCGTAGCGGTGGATCACCAGCCTGGCGATGTAGGCCACGGTCGACGGATAACTGGCCAGCTTGTCGCCGCCCGGCACGCGCGCCATGAAATCGCCGCGCGGTTCGGCGTAGTTGAGCAGCTTGCGCAGCTTCATGCCGATCCAGGCCGGGTCGACCACGCGCATGTCGTGGCTGAGCAGCTTGCACAGCCCGTCGAGCGTGTGCGGGTGGCCGCCGGTGAGCCACATGCTGTAGGGGCGGCGGGTGCCGTCCGGCATCTGCAGCTCCTTGAGCATCAGCACGAAGTCGTCGTCGGTGGCCGGGTTGACCACGTCAGCGACCCAGGCCAGCGTGCCGTCGGGTCCGGTCTTGGGCTCGTGCGGCGCGAACAGGGCGTCGAGCACCGGCGACGGATCGTTGTCCTTCTGGTCGAGCGCGCCGAGCTGGTTGTAGCGCCAGGCGACCAGCCGCGCGAAGGCGGCGGTGGCGCTGGGCACCTGCAGCAGCTGCCCGTGCGGGGGCATCGGCATGTCGAACGGGTCGCCCCATGCGTTCGACAGCAGGGACAGGCGCTTGCGCAGCCAGCCGCGGTCGTTGGCCCGCATGTCGGTGGACAGGGTCTTGGCGATCGCATCCAGGCCGCGCGGCGGCTGGCCGCCGAGCACCCAGACTTCGAAGGGCACGCCGGCCTGGTCGCTGACCGCCACCGCGAACTCGCCTTGCGGGGTTTCGATCATCTCGCTGACCCAGGCGCTGGCCCCGGCGGGCAGGCCGGGGCGCGACGGCCAGCGCAGCGAGGCCAGCACCGGCGTGACCGCCAGCTCCTTGAGCACCAGGCGCTTGTCCTGCTCGGACAGCGTCATCGGCTTGGGCGCGTTGTCGGCGGCGGGCACCGACAGCACCGCGCCCAGCACGCCGTTGGGGCGGTAGGTGGTGATGCCCTTGAGCCCCCGCCGCCAGGCGGCCATGTAGAGGTCCTTGAAGTCTTCGTACGGATAGTCTTCCGGCACGTTGACCGTCTTGGAAATCGCCGCGTCGATGTAGGGCGCGACCGCCGCCACCATCAGCATGTGGTCGGTGGCGGAGATGTCCAGCGCCGAGACGAAGGCTTCCGGCAGCTTGGCGGTGTCGTTGCCGAGCGCGCGGTAGACGCGGTAGGCGTGGTCCTCCACGGTGTAGTCTTTCTTGCTGCCGTCGGGCATGCGCTTGGTGCGGTTGTAGAACCAGGAGAAGGCGGGCTCGATGCCGTTGGAGGCGTTGTCGGCGAAGGCGAGCGAAATGGTGCCGGTCGGCGCGATCGACGTCAGGTGGGAATTGCGGATGCCGTGCTGGCGGATCTGCTCGCGCAGGTGCTCCGGCAGACGGGAGGCGAAACCCGCGGCCAGGTAGCGCTCGGCATCGAACAGCGGGAAGGCGCCGCGTTCGCGGGCCAGTTCCACCGAGCCTTCATAGGCGGCGTCGCGCATGATGCGGGAGATCTCCGCGGCGAGGCTGCGTCCGGCTTCGCTGTCGTAGCGCAGGCCGAGCATGATCAGCGCATCGCCCAGGCCGGTGAAGCCCAGGCCGAGACGGCGCTTGGCTTCAGCTTCGGCGGCCTGCTCCGGCAGCGGCCAGCGGGTCGCGGTCAGCACGTTGTCGAGCATGCGCACCGCGATCTTCGTCACCTCCGCCATCCTGGCGAAGTCGAAGCGGGCCTGCTCGGTGAAGGGCTGCTCCACGTAGGCGGTGAGATTGAGGCTGCCCAGGCAGCAGCAGCCATAGGCGGGCAGCGGCTGCTCGCCGCAGGGATTGGTGGCCTCGATGCTTTCGCACCACGCCAGGTTGTTGTCGGCATTGATGCGGTCGAGATAGAGCACGCCCGGCTCGGCCGCGTTGTAGGTGCTCTGCATGATCAGGTCCCAGATCTCGCGCGCCCTGACCTTGCGGTAGACCCATTTGCCATCCTCGCGCCGCGTGGCGCCCCGGCGCTTGAGCTCCGCGCTCGGCTCGACGTCATGCACGAGTTCGAACTCGGTGTCGGCTTCGACGGCGCGCATGAAGACATCGGTGACGCCGACCGAGACGTTGAAGTTGTTGAGCTGTCCCTTTTCCTGCTTGACGGTGATGAAGTCGACGATATCCGGATGGTCGACATTGAGCACCGCCATCTGCGCGCCGCGCCGGGCGCCGGCCGACTCCACCGTCTCGCAGGAACGGTCGAACACCTTCATGTAGGAGATCGGGCCGGAGGCGCTGCTGCCCGTGCCCTTGACCTGGGCGCCCTTGGGGCGGATCGCGGAGAAGTTGTAGCCCACCCCGCCGCCGCGGCGCATGGTTTCGGCCGCCTGCGCGAGCGCGGTGTAGATGCCGGGCTTCCCGGCGGCATCCTCGGTGATGGAGTCGCCGACCGGCTGCACGAAGCAGTTGATCAGCGTGGTCTGCAGGCCGGTGCCCGCGGCGCTGGAGACGCGGCCGGCGGGAATGAAGCCGTGGCGCATCGCCCACAGGAACTGCTCGGCGCGCTGCTTGCGGGCGCGGGCCGGTTCCACCTCCGCGAGCGCGCGCGCCACGCGGGTGATGACCTGCCCGATCGTGGTCTCGTCGCCCTTGGCGTATTTTTCGATCAGGACTTCGGTGGAAATGTCTTGGGGTTCGGCGAGCGCGATTGAAGCGCTTTCCAGTTGATGCATAGTGACTCCTCGGGACCGGCTGGGACAGGAAGGGCGGCGGGCAGCGGGTAGCTGTCGCCTGATGGTGCGGCCATTCTAGCGATCGGCAAAAATTTCCGCCCTTGACTTGAGTCAAGCAAATCCGGGCGGGATCGCCGGCGGGCCGCAGGCAAAAAAAAACCCGCAGGCCTTGCGGCTTGCGGGTGAATCCAATTCTAGGAGAGTTGGAGGAGACAGGGAGAACTATATCGGCCTCGCCTGTCCGTGTCCGCTTCACAGTCGTGATGAGCGATATACGCTTTGTGTATATCAGCGGAAATAAAAAGCCCGCCGGACTGTCGCCGCCGGCGGGCTTTCGGGTCTCCTCGGCATCCTTTGCATGGATTTTTCTGGTGGCGGAATATTACAACGGAATGACGGCGAATGGCCAAATCTTTATCGGGGAGCGGACGACTTTTTACCTTCCCGTTCGGCCCCTGCGCCTACTTCCCGTTCAGATAGACCTCGTCGTCGAAAGTCAGCACCCACTGCGGGCGGTAGATGGTGAACATCGTGAGCAGAAAGCCGGTGATGAACGCCTCGCCCCAGGACAGCAGCAGCATGAAGGCCAGCGCATCGCCCTGTATCGGGGACGGCGCCATCCACAGCCGCTGCACGCCGAGCGACAGCATGCCGACCAGCGCCAGCATCACCATCGCGCCGAAAAAGCCGTTGCCGAGCAGGTAGACGAACAGGTGGTGGGGCAGGAAGCGTTCGACCGCGCGCATCACCGCCTCGCCGCAGTAGGCCGGCAGGATGGCCAGCAGCAGCAGGTTGACGCCGATGTTCTGCCACAGGTGCGGGTTCATGCCGGTGTAGGCAAGCACCGCGAGTGCGATGCCGGCCATCGCCAGCCGTCGGCCGAACATCAGGACGAACAGCGGCATACCGAGCAGGTGCAGCGCGGGCGCGTTGGGCAGCGCAACCGAGAAATGCCAGGTCAGGGGCAGCAGGATGACCGCCATGCACCAGGCGGAAAACGCGCCGTGCTCATCCAGGGTACGCCATGGTGCCCGCCGGACGTTGTCCCATAACACCAGCGAGGCGGCGGCCATCGCGGGCCACACGGCAATTTCGGGCGGAGTGTAGGAGAAAATACCCATGGCGCATTATAGAAAGGTGAGCGGGGACGACTATTGGCGTTTGCGCAAGATGCGGCGCACGCCCGCTTGTCCTGCTGCGGACCGGTCAGCTCGCGGCGGGCTTCTTCAGGCACTGGCTCATGAACTGCTTGCGCTCGTCGCCGGTCTTGCCCTTGGCCTCGGCGTTGCAGGTCTTCATGCGCTCCTGCTGCGCCTTCTGCGGGGTCGTCGCGGCGGGCTTGCTCAGGCACTCCTTCATGAAAGTCTTGCGCTCGTCGCCCTTCATGCCGGTCGCCTCCTTGTTGCAGGCGGCCATTTTGTTCTGTTGTTCATTGGCGGCGTGGGCGGTCGAGGCCAGCGCCGGCAGCGCGATCAGCAGTGCAAAGGCAAGATGTTTCATCGTGTCTCCTTGTCGGTTCTCCTCGGTTCAGCATATTTCATGCCGGCGCAAATGTGAAGGAAGATCATTTCTTTCTGAAAACAGGTTATGCTCGGTGTCCGACATAAAAAGACAGACAGTCGCCGACAAGCCAGGTGGCGTCACACCAATGGAGACAAGCGGCATGAGGAGCCCCCTCCCCGCCACGCCCGTCATGGAATCCGTCAGCCTGGACATCTACAGGCGGGTGTTCTTTTCCTCGCCCGAGTTCATCTCGATCAGCCGCCTCTGCGACGCCCGCTATGTCGATGTCAATCCGGGTTTCGAAGCTTTCACCGGGCTGCGGCGCGACGAAGTCATCGGGCGCAGCGCCCTGGCGCTCGGCATCTGGCCCGACGAGGGGACGCGCGACCTTATGCTGGCCTCCCTCGAGCAGCAGGGCCGGCTGCATCTGTTTCCCACCCATTTGCGCAAGCGCGGCGGCGAATTGTGCGAAGTCGAGTTGTCGGCGAGCGTGGCCCGGATTGAGGGCGAAGCCTTCCTGATCTGCGTGGTGCGCGACGTCACCGAGCGCAGGCGCAGCGAGGACGAGCTGCGTCTGTACCGCGACCGGCTGGAATACCTGATCGAGGAAAGGACTTCGGCGCTGCGCCGCAGCAATGCCGAACTGCGGCAGACCAATCTGCGGCTGGAAGAAGCCCACCAGCGTCTGCTGGACACCGAAAAGCGGCTGCGCCACATGGCCCTGCACGACCTGCTGACCGGGCTGCCGAACCGGGCGCTGCTGCAGGACCGGGTGACGCAGGCGATATCGCAGGCCCGGCGCGACGGCAAGCGGGCGGCGATACTCTTCATCGATCTCGACCACTTCAAGCACGTCAACGACTCGCTCGGGCACCTGGTGGGCGACCGCCTGCTGCAGATCGTGGCCGGCAGGCTGGAGCAGTGCGTGCGGCGCGGCGACACCGTGGCGCGGCTGGGCGGGGACGAGTTCGTGATGTGCCTCGGCGGGCTCGACGACGGCGGCGGCGCGGCGGTGGTCGCGCAAAAGATCCTGGCGGCGCTCGATGCCTCGACCGTCGTCGAGGGCCATGAACTGCATGTCACCGGCAGCATCGGGATCGGCCTGTATCCGGACGACGGTCCGCATGCGGAAGCGCTGCTGCAGGCCGCCGACACGGCCATGTACCACGCCAAGAGCCGCGGCCGCAACAGCTTCAGCTTCTTCACGCCGGCGCTCAACGAAGCGGTGCAGCAGCGGCTGACGATCGAAAGCCAGCTGCACCAGGCGCTGCCGCGCGGAGAGCTGCGGCTGCACTATCAGCCGCAGGTCGACCTGCGCAACGGTCGCATCGTGTCGGCCGAGGTGCTGCTGCGCTGGCAGCAGCCGCAACGCGGCATGATCGCGCCGAATGAATTCATCCCGGTGGCGGAAGACACCGGCCTCATCCTGCGCATCGGCGAATGGGTGCTGCGCGAAGCCTGCGCCCAGCTCGGGCGCTGGCGGCACGAGGGCCACCGCGAACTGTCCCTGGCGGTCAACCTGTCGGCGCGCCAGGTGCTGCAGCCGGGATTCGCGGCGACCGTGGCCGGCATCATCGCGCAGGCCGGTGTGCCGGCTTCGTCACTGGTGCTGGAGATCACGGAAAGCGTGCTGATGCAGCCGAGCGAAGACAACCTCGCGCTGCTGCATGCGCTGACCGATCTCGGGCTGAAGCTGTCGCTCGACGATTTCGGCACCGGCTATTCCAGCCTGTCGTACCTGAAGCGATTCCCGATCAGCGAACTCAAGATCGACCGCTCGTTCGTCGACGGCATCGAGCAGGACGAAAACGACCGCGCGATCGCCGCCACCGTCATCGCGATGGCGCGCGGGCTGCGGCTGACGGTGATGGCCGAAGGCGTGGAAACGGCGGGGCAGGAAGCCTATCTGCGCGCGAACGGCTGCGGCCTGGCGCAGGGCTACCGTTACGGCAGGCCGATGCCGGCGGACGACTTCGCGGCGCTGCTGGCGCGGCAGGCGGCGGAGTCGGTCTCGCGGCGCTGACGGCGGCGCTGCGGCCCGAGCGCCCCGCGCCGCTTACATCCGGGTGTCGGCGACTTCCGGCACCACCAGCATGCGCGGCGTCTGCGAATGCCCCATCGTGCGGGCGATGCGGATCACCGACGGCTTGGTCTGGTCGAAGGCGTTGGCGAAATCGCGGGCATCCCGCAGCGAGCGGATATAGGTCTGGGTAAAGGCGCCGCCGCCCAGCTCGGGCGATTCCAGCGATTCCTCGTTTTCCGAGGCGGAGACGATGACGATGCGCGAGGTGCGGGCATCGCGCGCCTTTTGCGCCAGGTCGGTGATCGCTTCCTGCGAGGGGCTGGCCGCATACTCGGCTTCCTTCTTGTGCTGCCGCAGCGAGCGCGTGCGCGACGGCAGGTAGCCCGGGATCGCGACGAAGGTCTTGCCGCTGTAGCAGGTGTCGAGCAGCACCACCGAGCGCACGTTGCGCGCGGTGAGCTGGGCGACGAACGCCTGCAGATCGTCGTCGGATAGCGCGGTCTTGCGATTCGTGATGACGAACTCGAAGGACTGGCCGCCGGCGGCATTGACCTTCTGGCGCGGGAACTCGGTATCGTGCAGGACGATGTCGAACTTGTTCATCGCATTGGGCAGTCCGTGCGCGGCGACGAACAGCACCACGGTGTCGCCCGACTGCACCTGGTCCATGATGTCGCGCATCGCCGACTTCACCGCCGCGGACGTGGCCTTGTCGTGGCGCAGCAGCCGTACGTGGTCGGCGGGGATCTTGCCGCCATCGGGCGAGGTCATGAACTTGTAGATGTCGACCGCATCCTTGTCCGCGCCTTCCAGCCCGTGCTCCGGCGGCAGGTACTTGTAGGTGCTGACGCCGACGATCAGGCCGAGCGTGCGCGCGGCGCGGCCCGCCGCCTGCGGCTGCAGCGCGGCGGCCACCGGCACGGCGGCCGCGGGTACCGGAGCGGGCTGCGCGGACGCGGGCTTTTGCATCATTTTCGCGACCGTGGAGGAGAACGCGCCGCTGAAGTTCTTGAGCCGGTAGCGGATCGCCGACGGCGTGGTGGGCGCGACCCGGCTCAGGCCGACCACTGCGCGCGCGGCGGCGAACGCGGTCTCGACCTCGTCGCGGTTTTCATACTCGCCGACCAGCGTGACGCGGCCGTCGTCGGCGAGCGCGACGTCCGCCTGGCGCAGGCCGATTCCCTGGAACGCACCCCGGATCTCCGCCAGTTCCTGCTGGCTGACCCGCTCCGGCGCTTCGCGCTGGGCATGGACCGGCGAAAAGGGCAGCGCGAGCGCGGCCAGCAGCGCCAGCCGCGCGGCGGCGACGAGCAGCGGGGTCATTTGATTTCCGCCAGCTCGCTTTCGGCGACCCAGCCGCCGTTGCCGGCGCCGCGCTCGGGCGCGACTTTCACCCAGCGCTCGCTCTTGCCCTTTTGTTCGACTTCCGCCCGCTCTTCGATGCGCACCCTGGCACCCCTGGCGAGAGAACCGGTGATCTTGCGCTTGCCGTCGGCGGCGCTGTAGAGCGAGACCTTGCGCTTGGCGCTGTGGGTCGCGCCCGCGGCCGGAGACGGCAGCGCGCGCATGGCACCGCCGCCGGCGGCGCCTGCGGCCGCGGTGAAGCGCTTCGGCCGTTCAGCCGCGGGCAGCAGCGCAAAGTCGACGGTACGGCGGTCGCTCAGGCCGTCGGCTTCCACCGTCAGCGTATAGCGCATCGGCACCGGCAGGGGCAGCGGCATCTGGTCGCGCGGCGGCACCTGCAGCTTGTGGCGGTAGCTCATGCGCGCGCCCTGCTGGATCACCACGTCTTCCACGTAGTCGTCCTTGCCCTCTTCGGCGATCGTCACCCACTGCAGGCGCTCGCGCGGCATTCTGGCCGCCATCTCCAGCGGAATCGTGTTGCCAGCTGCGTCGCGCATCGGCGCGCCGGCGGCATCGGCGAGCACCAGCTTGTCGTTGTCGTCGGGGGTGAAGCGGACGATCTCGACCTTGTGGCGGAAACGTGCCTTGATGTCCTTGGTCGCGGCATCGGCGGCGAAGTAGCTGAAGTCGAACTCGGGGATCGGCGGATCGTTCTCGCCGCCCTCGACCCGCACTTCCAGCCGGTCCAGATTCAGTCCGCGCTGCCGGTTCGCGGGTAACTGCGGCTGCGCGGTGGTCTTCTGCGCCACCGGCTCCGAGGTGTTGTAGACCGCGGCGCACTTGCGCCAGGCAGTCATGGCAATCATGGTGGCGGTGGCGATGCCGGCGGCGGCGCCGATCGCATTGGAAGTCGACTTGCCGGTGCCGCGGGTGAGCTTGGCGGTGAGCATGCCGGCGCCGACACCGCCGAGCGCGGCCAGCCCGAGATTGGATGCGAAGCAGGAATCGAAGGTCTCGAACGCCTTCTCGCCGGACGGCATGTGAGTACAGCCGGCGGCATAGGTGACGAGGACGAGGGATGCGGTGATGCGCTTGCACCAGGCTGCGCGCGGGGAGTGCTGCATGATGTTCTCCGGGAGTTTTTGCTTCTAGCTGTTCTTGTCGCGGTTCTGCGACCGCTCGGCGGGGCGCGCAAGCCGCGCCCGCGCTTGCCGCTGCCTTATTTGTTGCCGATGTTGACCGACTGCGCGTTGAGCATGCCGGCCTGGCCCTGCACGATCGCGCCGGTCACCACGGTGGTCGCGCCACCGCTGGAATTGCCGACATTGACCGACTGATGGTTGAGCATGCCGGCCTGTCCCTGCACGACGGCGCCCACCGCGACATTCGAAACGCCGCCGGTGGAGTTGCCGATCTTCGCCTGCTGGTTGTTGAGCATGCCGGCCTGGCCTTGCACCACCGCGCCCACCGCGACATTGGAAACGCCCTTGCCCGAGGCGTTGCCGATCTCGAGCTGCTGGTTCTGCAGCATGCCGGCCTGGCCCTGGGCGACGGCGCCGACCGCCACATTCGACTTGCCGCCGTTGGAGGCATTGCCGATCTTGGCCTGCTGGTTGTTGAGCATGCCGGCCTGCCCCTGCACCACGGCGCCGACGGCGACGTTGGACTTGCCGCCGTTCTTGGCGTTGCCGATCTGCAGATCCTGGTTGTTGAGCATGCCTGCCTGGCCCTGCAGCACCGCGCCCGCCGCCACATTGCTCCTGGAGCCGTTGCCGTCGGCATTGCCGATCTCCAGGTTCTGGTTCTGCAGCATGCCGGCCTGTCCCTGCTGGATGGTGCCGACGGCGACATTGCTCTTGCCGCCGTTCTTGGCATTGCCGACCGCCATCTTCTGATTGTTGAGCATGCCCGCCTGGCCCTGATTCACGCTGCCGACATTGACCTTGGCCTCGCCCTTCTTGTTGGAATTGCCGAGGTCCAGCGTCTGGTTGTTGAGCATGCCCGCCTGGCCCTGGTTGAGGCTGCTCGCGGTGACTTGCGCAAGTGCCGGCGCGCCGGCGATGGCGAAGCCGGCGGCAATGCCGGCGACGATCATGGTTTTCATGTGTATCTCCCTATAGTCGATCGACACTGCCGGCGCCGGTGATCGACTCTGTCACCTTCGCCTTCCCCTTGTATTCGATATTGCCGGCGCCGCTGATGACTGCCTGCAGGTCGCGCTCGGCATGGACGCGGATGCTGCCGGAACCGGCAATCCTTGCCTGCGCCGCCTGCGCGCGGAAACCGGCGGCATCGATCTCGCCGCTGCCGCCCACGCTTGCCTGCAGGCTGTTGCCGCTGCCATCGGCCTCGATGTTGCCGGAGCCCTTGATCGTCAGTGTCAGCTGCGCGGGTTTCACGTTTGCCAGCGCGATATTGCCGCTGCCGTCGGCGACCGCCTCGATCGCATCGCCGCCGAAGCCCTCGATGCGGCTGTTGCCGCTGCCGTCGGCGACGAGACCGCGCAATGACTTGAGCGTGAGCGTGAGGCGTATGCCCTTGTTGGTCTTGAAGCTGCCCCTGGAAGCAATCACGAGCTGATCGCCCCGGACGCGGACATCGAGCTGCTGCAGCACTTTCGGGTCGGCCTCCACCACCAGCTTCTCCTGCGCGCCCTGGCGGATCAGCAGCTCGCCGGGCAGCGAATACCTGACCCGCGTCACGCCGTCCGCCGCGAAGCTGGCGCTGTCGGCCAGTGCGGGCAGCGCCGGCGATACCAGCGCCGCCGCGATCGCGGCGATGAGGGCGCGGCGTCCCGGCTTCATTTCTTCGACAGGATGCATATCGAGTCTTTCTGGTCGAACACCACGACCGAGTCGCCGTCGTTGCGCTGTATCGTGACCGCATTGGGGCCGCGGTCCTGGTCGGCCCGGAAGCCGGTGCCCTCGTACAGCAGGCGTCCGTTCTGCCAGCAGCGCAGCGTCTGTCCGCCGGCCTTCTTCGGCTCGCGCGCGGTAGGCGCCTGTTCGGACGGCGCGACCGCGCCGGTGTTGGCCGCCGGCGGCACCAGCGCCACCCCCGGCTTGTTCACCGCCAGCTCCGCCTGCGCGCAGGCGGGCAGCACGGCCGCGCCGATCAGCGCAGCGGCGAGAATTGCGTTCCTGTTCGTCATGTCAGCGCACATTGAGGGTGAATGAACCGACGCCGAGCGCCGGGCCGCCCGCCTTTTCGAACACCGACTTCAGCTGCGCCAGCGTCTTGACCTGCACCGGCACATCGATGTCGCCGCCGCCGAGGGTGGGGATCACCTCCGCATACAAGTCCTTGTTGGACCCGAAGCACATGATGTGTTCCTGCAGACCCTTGTTGTTGGCATTGATGCTGAACTGGTTGCCGTTCGGCAGAACCAGCCCCTTCCTGGCCGACACCAGCGCATCCTTGCTGAAGCGGTTCGGGAAGAAGCGCGCGATCTTGCCGGTCTCGTCCTGCATGAAGCAGTAGACATAGGCGTCGCGGTTCGGCACCACCTTCACCGCCAGCTTCTCGCCGCGGCGGAACTGGTTGCCGCCCTTGACCGAATCCACCAGCAGCGCGATCGGGCTGTTGTCCGTGCTCGGCGCCGCCGGCGCGCCCTGCGTGCGCGCGGCCAGCTTTGCGCGTGCCTTGGGCGCGACATCGTAATGATTGGCGTCCAGATAGGCGGTGAAGAACTTGAGGTCGACCACCGCATTCTTTTCCAGGCCGAGCGCTTCCCGATAGGCGGTGATGGCGCGCGTCAGGTTTTCGTCGTTCTCGCCGTTGACCTCGCCGGAATAGACGCCGCGGATGCGCATCTGCTGCTGCCAGTAGGAGACGATTTCGCCATCGCTGTAGAGGCCGGAGTACCAGTCGCTGATTTCGTTCTTCACGGTTTCCGACTGGCTGTTGGCGCCGAGGCAGACCCAGTACGGGGTCTTGGTCAGCTTGCCGAACAGCTCGACCACCGACATCTCGACCAGGTTGCGCAGCGCCTGGGCGGTGCCCTCGGAGCGGGACAGGTTGGCCTGGTAGTTGATGCCGAACTTCTTGTAGCCGGCTTCGCCCTCGACGCCGGAACCCGAACGGACGATGGCCACCGAGTTGCTCGAGGTGACGCCGGACACGATGGACAGGTCCTCGGTGCTCATCATCGTCAGGTCCAGGCCGAGGATGGTGGTGGCGGCGGTCGACGCGCTGCCGATGCCGAAGTTGCCGATGGAAATGCCGCCGCCCTCGGTCTTCTTGGCGACGTTTTCATCCAGCTGCGAAATCGAACCGCGGATACCGTATTTCGGCGTGAGCTGGAACAGGTTCTTCTTCTCGGCTTCCTTCATGAAGCCGATCAGGTTGCTGGAGTCGGAGCCGTAGGCGATCAGGCGGATGGCCTTGCTGCGCTTGGTCATCTCGGACACCGCCGAGATCAGCATGTCGCGCGTGCCGGCGCTGACCTTCTTGGTGTTGTCGCTCAGGTCCTCGCTGATGACCACCAGGTCGCGCACGCCATACATGAGGAACATGTTGTCCATGCAGCGAAGCGCCGACGTGAAGCCGGTGATGTTGCGCAGGGGCGCCTGTTCGGGGCCGGTGCGCATCGCCGCGGCCGCGGTGTTGGCTTCCTTCTTGACGGATTCCTCGGTCGTCACGCACGCGGTCAGGCCGAAGGCCAGGCCGAGTGCCAGTATCGCTGCTTTGAGTCGCATGCTGTTCTCTCTACGTCTGGTATGGGTTGCGCTGGCTTACTTGCAGTTCGCCATGTTGATCACAGGGCCGGTCACGATGGTGGTCGACTGCTTGCCGAACATGTCCTTGATGCCGCTGTTGCTCTTCTTTTCGTTGCTGTTGATGTTGACCGTGCCGCAGTTGTCACCGCCGCCGCTTCCACCGCTGCCGCCGCCGATCTTCTGGCCGTCGAGCATGGAGTTGCGCTTGGATTTTTCCTTGCCGATCTTGGCGTTGATCTCCACGCCCATGTCCATCTGCTCCGGGTTCACGACCGGAGGCGGGGCTGCGTGCGCAAGGGAAGAAATGGCAAAAAGCAGTGCGGCGCATGCGCCCACTGCGTAGGGATGATGCTTGTTCATGTAACGGCTCCGGCAAACCGCGTGGTGGATGGAACGTCAAAACCAACACGGGGCCAGCGGCCCCGTGTGATTCAGGTCGGCTTATTCAGCGTTGCCGACGTTGGCTTTCTGGTTGTTGAGCATGCCGGCCTGGTTCTGGCTGACATTCTTCAGCTTGACGTCGGACTTGCCGCCGTTGGCCGCGGCGCCGACCTTCAGTTCCTGGTTGTTCAGCATGCCGGCCTGGTTCTGCGTCACGTTGCCCATCGTGACCTTGGACTTGCCGCCGGAGGAAGCGTCGCCGATCGACAGCTTCTGGTTGTTCAGCATGCCGGCCTGGTTCTGCTTGATTTCACCGACGGTGACCTTGGACTCGCTGCCCTTGTCCTTGGCGTTGCCGATGGAGGCGGACTGGTTGTTGAGCATGCCGGCCTGGTTCTGGGTGATGCCCTTGGCCTGCACGTTCGACTTGCCGCCGCCCTTGGCGTTGCCGAGGTCCAGTGTCTGGTTGTTCAGCATGCCGGCCTGGTTCTGCTTCAGGTCGTCGGCGCTGACCTTCGACTCCGAACCGGTTTGTGCGAAAGCGGCGCCTGCGAACAGGGTGGCGACTGCAACGGCGATCAGTTTTTTCATCTTCTTCTCCCTCATTAAGTTGTCAGCGGTCTGCTGGTTTTAATACGTCCTGTGACGTGATTAATTATCTGCACCTACCACATCTTTTTTCTTTAAACCATCGCTCGCTGCAAGCGCCGAGTGACTGTGTGGCAATGTTCCGATAACTGCGCGCATGATAAACTCGTTGCCATACCGATACAAGTTACCGGCGGTCACACTCCTGCAGCCTAATTGCAACAACTTGTAACTAAATTCTACGCAGCTGTATTCATCTCTTTTAATGATCGCGCTTAAAACATCGAGGACCCCCATGCGCCACTCCGTCTTAAACGCCAGCAGAACCATCGTTCTTCTTCTTGCCGGTTGCGGCCTCGCCGCTCTCGCCGGCGCCCAGGAAGTGAAATCCTTGCGCGGCAAGCCGAGCAGCGACCAGATCCTGCAGGCGCTGACGCCGGCCGGCAATGCCGATGCGCCCGCTGCCCCCGCGCCCGGCGTGCGCCGCCGCGGCCTGTCCCTCAACAGCAGCGAAGAAGCTGCCGCGCCGGCGGAACCGGCCGCTGCCGCACCGGCGCCGGCGCCGGCCACGATGGCTGCCGCGGCGGCGAGCGCCAACACCGCGCCGCGTCCCGTCGTCGCTGCCGCGCCGGTGCAGCAGCGTGCCCAGCGCGCGCTCGATCTCGACATTCAGTTCCAGTTCAACTCGGACCAGCTCACCAATGACGGCAAGGACGTGCTGGACCAGCTCGCCGCCGCGCTGAAGTCGCAGCAGCTCGCCGCGGCCAACCTGGTGATCCTCGAAGGCCACGCGGATGCGAAGGGCAGCGCGAATTACAACCAGGCGCTCTCCCTCAAGCGCGCCCAGTCGGCGCGCAGCTACCTCGCCACGCGCCACGGCATCGCCGGCGCCAAGCTGCGCGCGGTGGGCAAGGGATCGAGCGAACCGGCGGACCCGAACAATCCGGAAGACGAAGTCAATCGCCGTGTGCGCGTCATCGTGGACATGTGACCGCCGCGCTGCGTCTTCAGTGATTTGCATGAGGCTGTGACGCTGTCGCAGCCTTTTTTCTGCCCGGAGAAATCGTGCCGAACCTGTTTCCGATAACGCGCTGGGCCATGCTGCTCGGCCTCTTGATCGCATGCGGCGCCCATGCGCAAGGCTACCTGCAGCAGCTGCCGCAGCTGAATGAAGAAGAAATCGCCGCGCGCCGCGCGCCCGGCTTCGACGCCTATCGGCTGCGCGGCAACGACCGCACCGTGGTGCTGGATTTTCCAAGCGTGCGTGAACAGGGTCAGGCCTTCGGCCGCATCGTGCTGTTCATCGAACGTCACGGCGCGCCGCGCAACCGGGTGTTGAGCATGGCCGAGGCGGACGACTGGCTCGCGCGCAATGGACAGCGCCTCTACACGCTCACCTATGGCAACAATTTCCGCACCGAAGAACTGGCGCGCTTCTTCAACGCGGTGCGGCGCCAGGGCGACCGCCTCACGCCGGACGAGAAATTCCTGCATGACTGGCTGCTGCGCATGCAGCTGCTCAGACCCGACGGACGCGACGTGACCGCCGGCGCGGCCGCCATCGTGATCACCGTGCCGCAGCCTTCCACCGTCGATGGTTGCGCGCCATGCACGGTGCTCGCCGAACATCGTGCCGCCATCCTCTCGCATGAACTCGCGCATGCCCGCTTCACCACGGATGACGCCTACCAGGCGCGCGTGCTGCGTTTCTGGGCGCGCGAGATGGGCGACAGCGCGCGCGAACGCTTCACCGACTTCCTGCGCAAGCGCGGCTATGACGCCGACAACGATGAGCTGCTGGCCAACGAAATGCAGGCCTTCCTGATGCACACGCCGCACGCGGCACTGTTCAGCGCGAAGGAGGTCGGCCTGACGGAAGAAGAGCTCGCCGATCTGCGCAAGCGCTTCGGCGCCGGCCTGCCCGGGCCATCCATGTGACCCTGGTCATCGGCGGCTGTCGCGCCCTGGCGACAGCCGCGCGTGACCCGCGTCACTGTCCGCTGCCCGTCAGGTAGAACGCCGACCAGAAATACGGGTGCGGGTATTTCTTCATCACGTCGAGTTGCGCCAGCCGCAGCGCCTCGGCCTTCGGATGCGAGGCGAGCGCTTCATAGAAACGGATCATCAGCTGCGAGGTCGCCTCGTCGTCGACCTGCCACAGGCTGGCCACCACATTGCTCGCGCCGGCATAAAGGAAACCGCGCGTCAGGCCGACCACGTCGTCGCCGGTATTGATCTGGCCGAGACCGGTCTCGCAGGCCGACAGCGTGACCAGATCGGCGTCGAGACGCAGGCCGTAGAGTTCGCTCACGGTCAGCTTGCCGTCGTTGTCGCCGTCCCTGGCGAGCAGCAGGTGCGAGTCGAGCGGACGCCTGGCATTGAAGATGCCGTGCGACGCGATGTGCAGCGCCGGATAGCGGACGCCGTCGGCCTTGAGCGCGCTTTCGCTGGCGTGTTGCCGCATCAGCAGTCGCGCCTGGCCCGCGCGCTGCGCGATCTTCTCCGCCTCCACCTGGGCACTGGGCAGATCGAGCTTGGGATCGCCGAGATCGGGATTGCCGAGCACCAGCATCTGGCGCGCAATGCCGGGCTTGCCCTTGCGCAGATACTTGAGCACGGAAGCGCTCGGCAGCGCGCGCAGCGCGTAACGCTCGAGCAGGTATTTCCGGCCGTCGTGCAGTGCGCTGAATGGTAGATAGTGCAGGGCGCCGTGCGGCACGATCAGCAGCCGCTGGCTCTTTGCCAAAGGGCCTTCGAGGGGCCGCAGCAGGCTGTCGTACAGTTTGCGCGCCAGCGTCGCCGCCTGCGGATCCATCTGATCCACCAGCTCGCGGAAGCGGCGGATGTCCTCGTCCAAACCGGCGGCCTCCAGCCTGAGCATGCGCACCTCGCCGCCCGCATACACCGTGGCGTACAGCAGCTGCCCCTGGTAGTAGTACTGCACCAGCGCCTCGTCGGCCGGCAGCAGCGCACGCAGTTCGGCGAGCGGCAGCGAGGACACCGTGACCAGCGACCCGAGTTCGGGCGCCGCGCTGCGCAGCCGGCCGGCGGCGCGTGCGGCGGCCGCGCGCTGGCCCTGCTTGCCTTCCTGCGCGCTGACCGGCACCTGCGCCGTCAGCTCGGCCTCGGCCTCATCGAACTCGCGTGCGGCGTCGGCCGCCGCGCCCGCCTGCAACGACGCGACCTGCTTCGATGCCAGCATGTCGACCAGGGCGCGCGACTTGGCGCGCTCGATGTATTCGAAGGCGTCGGCGCTGCGCTGCCTCGCATACAGCACGTCGACCAGCCGCTCGTAGACCCGCTGCTTGTCGCCGACGAAGCCGATCTTGCTGGCTTCGGTATGAATGGTGGCGCGCTGCTGCTCGATCACCTCGATGGCCTTCTTGTAGAAGTCGGCGGCTTCATCGCTGCGGCCTTCGCCTTCCGCGATCAGTCCGCGCTCGAACAGAATGATCCAGTAGATCTCGCCGTTGTCGCGCACCTGCGGAATCGCCAGCAGCTGGTCGTAGCCTGCCTTGGCCTGCCCGGTCTGGCCGATGCCGCGCAGCGCCCGGTTGGTCATGAACGCGCGCGGCAGCTCCTGCCAGGTCCAGTTGTTCTTGCCGGTGACGACTGCGCCGCTGACCAGCCGGTCGAGGAAGGCATGCACCGAAAACAGCCTGTCGCTCGCGATCGCATCGAGCGTCTTCTGATAATTGCCGAGCGCCATGTGCGCCCGCGCCAGTGCCATCGCCTTCACCGACACATAGCCATTGCCGCGCAGGGTGAAGGTACTGACTTCTTCCAGCTGCCTCGCGTATTTCTCGCCTTCTGCGCGCTGGCCGCCGAGGGTGGAGGCCATCGACAGCAGGGCCAGTCCCTCGAGCTCGATATCGGCGTCATCGCCGCCCTCTTCCTTGAACCACGCCAGCGCCTTCTTCGCTTCCTCGGCGGCGGCGGCGAAGTTGCCGAGCTCGAGCTGCGCCTCGCCCCGCATCAGATGCAGCACCGGCGTGGCGTCGTCGAGCCCGAACAGCCGGGTGCGCAGGTCTCCCCTGGCGAGGTTGGCCGCCATCTTGTCCAGGCACTCGAACAGCTTCGCATAGCGCTTGGTCCTGGAATAGGCGAAGCACAGCGCGTGCAGATCGCGCGTCTTCAGCGGCCCCCGCGCCGCGTCCTGCTCCAGTGCCAGCCTCAGCTCTTCATAGCGGCCGCTGCCGGCAAGTTCGACCTGTTCATTGCCGGAGATGGCATGGCTCGGGACCGGCGCGCCGAGCGCCATCGCAAGTACGAGAGAAAAACGGGTGAGCGTACGCATGACGATATTCGCGTGCAGGCAGCAGAAAGCAAAAGGCCCGGCTGGTGCCGGGCCCGCAGCGACTCAGAACCAGTAGCCGAGATTGAGCGTGAAGCCCTTGCTCCTGGGCGAGAACAGATAAGTCGCGCCCGCCCGCAGGAAGCTGCGCGCCGAGGACGCATTCTTGTTGGTGCCGAGCGTGACGCCGATCTCGTCGTAGCCTTCGTTGTAGAGCTTGGTCCCGGTATAGCGCGTGTCGATCAGCGAGTATTCGATCGACATCTTCCTGCCGAAGACGTTGACCGGCTGCGAGAACATCACGCCGTTGCGGAAGACCAGGTTCTGGATGTCTGGGTTGTACGAGTAGCCGCCGGCTTCCAGCTTCAGCGTCTTGTAAATGCCGACCATGTTGCCGATCGCGATGTCGTAGCCGCTGCCGCTGATCACGTAAGCGCTCGTGAGCGCGGCGGACACCGCCTGGCCATAGGCGCCGAGATCCTTGGAGCCGGTCGCGCCGTAACCCGCGGACGGCGTGATCGTCCATTCGTCGTTGATCGGCAGGCGGTAGGCGACGCCGAAGCCGAGGTTGTAGGCCTTGGCGCTTTCGACCGATGTATAGGTCAGCGGCAGATTGAAGATCAGCTGGC
Source organism: Noviherbaspirillum aridicola (assembly GCF_019656455.1). Lineage (GTDB taxonomy): Bacteria > Pseudomonadota > Gammaproteobacteria > Burkholderiales > Burkholderiaceae_D > Noviherbaspirillum > Noviherbaspirillum aridicola. The sequence goes on along the minus strand of NZ_BPMK01000007.1, from coordinate 39,359 downwards.
GGCGCGGATCGATGTCGGAGCGGATGGTATACGACAGCGGAATCGTGACGCTCGTATTGCGAAGTCCATCCTGCTTGATCGAGCTTACGCGTGCCCCGATGCCGATCAGATTGCTCGCGTTGTCTTCCTTCGTCCCGGCGTTGCTCACCAGGCTGGTGAAGCCGTTGGCGAAATCGTTCGCCACCATCTGGCCCATCAGGCTGTTCGGATTGCCGGCGATCGGATCGTTGGCGGACTCGGCGACCAGGCGCTTCATGATGCGGTTGAGGATGCCGCCGCCGTTCTTCTTCATGAAGTCGGAGAAGGCTCGCCGGCTTTCCTCGCGTGTCGCGCCGTGGAATTCCTCGTGAATGTTCAGGTCCGGCACATGAAGCACGAGGAGCGAAGACTCGGCGACAGGATAGGAGACCACCATCGGCAATCCGCGAAAATCGATGTGCATCGCCGCGGCTTCGACACCGGTGTAATTGCCGAAACGGGTGTGCAGGCTTTCAAACCTGGGAAAGTTGAACACGTCCTCGGCGCTGGACAAGCCGAAGGACCGCGTTTCCGACGACAGCCCGGACACCGTGCCGGTCACGGTAAACAGATCCGCCGCTGCGGCTGCCTGCATGAACACGAGCCCGGCGGCTGCCAGCACGATTTGTTTTAAACGCCCTTGCTTGATCCGCACTCTTCCTCTCCCATGTTAAAAGTCTTAAAGACGCCGACCCTGCTGTCTTTTCGTCATGCTTGCGAGTTTAACATTGGGTTTAAGAAAGATTGCTTATCCTCAATCAGAATTTTACGGTTTCCCGAATACGGGATTGAAAGTGTCTTTTTGCCGCTGATCCGGCCAAAAAAAAGCCCGCGGCCGGCGGCCACGGGCGAAAAGTCGACTTCTTTGGAGACACGACGGCCCGAAGTCTAATAAGCAAGTGTGTCAGGATCATGACGGCAGTGGCCGTCAACGAAGAAACGAAAAAGGGGGGGAGAAGCTTTTGAATGGCGCGGCTGGCGGGGATCGAACCCACGGCTTTAAAATCAAGCACTTAGATTCGGCTGGGTGTTACTCTTGTAATGTATAAGTGTAACAAAACCGGCACTGACACCGCTAGTCTTTCGCAAAAATGCACAACTACTCTCTTATTGCCCGAAAGGGACACTTACAGGGACAGCGCCAGTCAAAGAAGGAAATAGCCCACGAGTCGCTAACCGCGACTCACAGCCCTGCTAGCGAGACGGCTGAGCAGAAGCGTGAACTGGCAGGCTTCTCGGGACCTATCCTAGCCAAACTGTATTTCCAAGTACGGCTATCGACACTTTGGTTGTTTCGGATCGCTGCCGTCTAGCGTCTGCCTTTCCTACACCGGCAACTTTGGTCCATAATGCCCTGTAACAAATCCTCCTGCACAACACCCGAATGCCCACTTTAACTCGCAACGAAGTCCGTCGCCGACTCGCCCTGTTTGCAAAGCAATGGGCCGAAGCAAAGTCTGAGAAATCGCAGGCCCAGACATTCTGGCTTCGTTTTTATGAGTGTTTCGGCATTCGGGCCGAATCTGCCACAATCTACGAGCAATCGGTTAAGAGATTGGGCGGGGATCAGGGCTTCATTGACAGCTTCATTCCAGGCAAGCTTATCGTCGAACACAAGAGTGCTGGAAAAGATCTGGATGCGGCATTCGACCAAGCCAGCACTTATTTTCTTGCACTTAAGGAAGCCGAGCGTCCCCGTTACATAATCACGTCAGACTTTGCACGCTTTCGCCTTTACGATCTTGGAAGCGGCCAGCGGTATGAATGCACACTTGCGGAGCTTCCCAAGAAAGCCGACTGGTTTAGCTTTTTGTCGGATGAGTCCCCAGGCGAGGTCTTAGAAGAATCGCCAATAAATCGAGAAGCAGCGTACCGCATCTCGCGACTTCACGAAGCACTGCTACAGGCTAAGTTCAAGGGTCGCGACCTAGAGGTCTTTCTGACCCGTTTGCTTTTTTGTCTGTTTGCCGACGACACCGGGATCTTTGGGGCGAATGGCCAGTTTAGGAGATTAGTTGAATCGACGCGCCCCGACGGGAAGGATCTGGGTGCCTCATTGGCGGAGCTGTTTCAGGTTCTCAATCAGCCAGTCGAGGAACGGCAATCCAGCCTAGACGAAGCCCTCGCGTCCTTTGAATACATCAACGGGAGTCTGTTCGCAGATAATACGCGTATCCCAGCGTTCAACCACGAACTTCGTACGCTCCTAATGGAATGCGTGACCCTTGATTGGAGCGGGATTTCACCTGCCATTTTTGGGGCTATGTTTCAGGGGGTGCTGGAGGAACACGAGCCTGCTGAGTCTCGGAAGGCATCACGCCGAGAGCTAGGAGCCCACTACACAAGCGAGCGCAACATTCTACGGGTCATCGATCCGTTATTTATGGACGATTTGCGTGCAGAGCTAGAGGCGGCGAAGCGCAATAAGCCCCGCTTGCAGGCACTCTATAACAGATTGCCAACGCTAACGTTCTTCGATCCGGCCTGCGGCTGCGGAAACTTCTTGGTGATTGCATACCGGGAACTCAGGAGACTAGAGAATGAAGTAATAAGTCTCCTCTTCAACCGAGGCGGACAAACGAAAGGTTTGATTGATGTCGAGCATCTTTGCAGAGTTAGCGTAAACCAGTTTTATGGCATTGAAATAGACGAATCAGCAGCGCACATCGCTAGAGTGGCCCTGTGGATCACAGATCACCAGATGAACATGGAGGCTGCGGCGTTATTTGGCACGACGCGCGCAACTGTTCCACTTGTTGCCAGTCCGACAATCGTGTGTGCGAACGCCCTTCGCACGAACTGGCATGAAGTCCTAAACGCAGCGAACTGCGACTACTTGTTCGGAAATCCTCCCTTCGTAGGAAAGAAAGAACAAACACTCGAGCAAAAGAACGACGTAGCACCGCTTTTTCGAGACCTGAAAGGAGCGGGCGTCCTTGATTATGTTTGCGCCTGGTATCTGCTAGCCGCTGTCTACCTTAGAAGCAATCCCGGCATAAAGGCTGCGTTTGTTTCCACCAATAGCATTACGCAGGGTGAGCAGGTGGGCGTCTTATGGAGTCACTTGCTGTCGCAAGGGATACACATCCATTTCGCACATCGCACGTTCCGTTGGAGCAACGAAGGTAAAGCGAATGCTGCAGTTCATTGCGTCATTATTGGATTTGGACTAAGAGAAAGCGCAAATCCTCGGATCTTCGACTATTCCAAAGACCTGAAGGGCGAAGAAGCTCCCATTGTAATAAAGGCAAAGCGCATCAACCCATACCTCGTTGATGCACCGGACGTTTGCCTAACAAAACGGACCCAACCATTATGCGTAGTCCCCGTAATGAACTACGGGAGTATGCCAATCGATGACGGACACCTCATTTTATCGCCGGAGGATCGCCGAGCGTTCGTTGCCGAGTCTCAGCTGAACAAAGCTTTGATTCGTGAGTACATGGGCGGGGACGAGTTCATTAACGGCCACAAGCGTTACTGCCTATGGCTCGTGGACGCGCCGCCTGCAGCTGTCAAGCAAAGCCGTCTCGTTATGGGGCGCCTGGCTTTGTGCAGGAAGTTTCGTGAAAATAGCGGCCGCGGCACCACCAAGAATCTAGCAGATTACCCCGGCTTGTTTGGAGAGATTCGACAGCCAGATAGCAGCTATCTGTTGCTCCCCAAGGTGTCGTCAGAGAACCGTGAGTACATGCCGATCGGTTTTATCAAGCCAACCGTGATTGCAAATGGTAGTGCGCTCATAGTTCCCAATGCCCGGCTCTACCATCTAGGAATACTTACCTCTGCAATGCACATGGCGTGGATGCGCGCCACGTGCGGACGGCTGGAAAGCCGGTATCAGTACTCGTCGAGCATCGTATACAACAACTTCCCTTGGCCGGACGGTGTAACGGAGAAGCAGTTCGCGGAGATTGAGACAAGAGCACAAGACATACTCAATGCTCGCGCCCTATTTCCCGACGCAACACTTGCAGACCTTTATGACGTGAATGCTATGCCGAAGGAGCTGCGCGTCGCGCACAAAAAACTCGACAACGCGGTTGATGCTGCCTACCGTTTTAAGGGTAGCGACAACGACCCGGCTCGTGTTGCTTATCTCTTCGAGATGTATCAGAAGCTAGCTAGCCCGCTAGTCACTGTTGCTACTAAGACCAAACGTCGAGCTGTGGCTTAGCAGCTCGAAAAACGCCTCGACTTGACTGCATCTTGGGCACGGGGACGTGCCCGCTATACTCACACCTAAAGTCGATTGGCTTAGCCGCGGTACTTCCAAGAGACTAGCGCCCTCTATTTCCCCCGCGGGTCCTTAAGGTCTTAACAACTCTTCTTTTATCATGCACATTACCGGACTGCTAGGAAGGCCGCAATGGCACTCGCAAGTCCAATCATTGTCCCAATCAACCATTGGTAATGCGTACGTAACCACTCCGACAGGCTACTTTGCGTCGTTGGCACTGAGGGCTCAACCAAGGGAGTAGTAGAATCTGCGGCATGCACTGCATACTCCCCGCACTCCGTGTAGTGCCCTGTCTCGTGCACCCTGTAAGCATCGCTCCAGTACTTATCGTACTCACCTCGCGTTAGAGGAGTTCGCGGGAATCCTTCGTGGACCGTCGTAGGCTCGAACAAAGCAACTTCGGGGCACTGCCGATTGAGGATAAAGTTGTTAGTCCCACCTATCTTGCTTGGTGTCTCGCCAAGCGTTTGTATAACAGGCGCTAGCAGTCCTGCCCTAGTGTTAGCTTCGCCGCGAGGCCAATCCGCACCGAGGGCTAGAGTCTGCGCTCGACGCTCGCATCTGGCGAGAAGAGGACAGCGGAGTGGTAACCCGCTACTTCTCGACTTTTCTAGATAATCCTCTTTGCTATGCAACATCTTGACTCAATCCTTGCTCGTCGTTCGCCCGTAGGCAGCTTCAGATGGAGTCTAAGTTATGCCCGTTCTATTGTCACGTGACGCCCTACCTGTAATGCTCTATCGAGGCTTGCCTACATCAACAGGTCCTGACGCGTACTTCGGCGAAGACGAAAAACGCCTCGGATTATTGAAAGCTTAAAAGTTTCAACTTTTGACCTACCCGCAACGAGTGCCTGGAAACTAGCTCAAAAGGTACTTGACCTTCTTTATGACCTAGCCCAGAATAGGCACTATAACTTATGAACCATCTGGGGCCAAGCATGAGCCACATTGCGTATTACCGAGTATCGACCACAGACCAAAGCATTGAAGCTCAACGTGCAGCACTGGCCCAAGGACACAGGATAGATCGGGAGTTCAAGGACGAGGGTGTATCAGGTGCCGTACTTGCCGCTGATAGGCCAGGGTTCAGCGCCCTACTCGATTACATCCGGGAGGGTGACGTTCTGCATGTGTACGCAGTAGACCGGCTAGGCCGGGACGCTATCGACGTGCAGAGCACAATCCGCGCATTGCTCGCCAAGGGTGTAACCGTAGAGATTCGGGGCCTTGGCCAGATTGCCAAGGGTGTCGGGGAGTTGATTATCGCCGTGCTTGCTCAGGTCGCGGACATGGAGCGACAACGTATCCGGGAACGTACAGCAACGGGCCGGGAACTAGCTCGTGCAACCCTCGCCGCGACTGGCAAGACCCACCGTGGCAAGGAGAGCCTCGGCAGGCCAGCGATTGGAAATGCCGAAGCCGTGCGGGCATGGCGCACGGAGCATAGCGCCAGCATTAGACAGACAGCGGAGCACTTTAAACTGTCTGAGTCCACTGTCAAGCGGTACTGCTCTACGGCTTGAATACAGCCCCGGTTAGCGATTTTTTGACGAGGAGGGCACCGGCCACACTCGTTGAAATAGAAACGCGCAGAGACCCGGCAAGTCGGGTCTCTTTAGAGTCCGACGTAGTGAGGAAAGCGAGCGGGCCGCAAGAACAATGAAACGAACGGCTCGGTATCGGCTCGTTATCTCTAGAGAGATGGGGCACCGCAATCCTTTAGAGTCGCACGTAGTGATAGAGGCCAGGCGTCGCATTCTGAAGGACAGAGGCCCACGTAGTGGAGAACATAGGTATGCCCTATTTAGAGCCACACGTAGCGAAGGAAGGAGCTGCCAGTCCACCACCCGGCTCTACCCTCCACGAACAATCCCGTAATACCCCGCCAGCAGGAATCTCCATGACTTACCCAACAAGCAGTATGACCATTGATTCTGTACGTACAGCGCAGTTTAAGGGAACGCCCGTGCGAATCATCACTGCAGACAATGCGCTTTGGTTCGTAGCGTCCGACATCTTCCGGTGCCTTAGCGTGCAGAACACAACCACTGCAGTGCAGAACCTGCGTGAAGATGAAACCCGATTGGTTTCCATCCTTGGGAGCCGTCCACTGAATGCTTTGTCAGAGCACGGACTCCGTAAACGCCTGACGCGTTCAAGGAAGATGGAAGCGCAAGCCTTGCTTGATTGGACGCAACGCGAAGTTATCCGCGAGTGCGAGAGAGCTGAGGAGCAACCAGAGCCAGATGCAGTGCAGCGCCTTGCAGCCCGAGTGACTCAGTTGGAACGGCAACTCTCTGTACTCGTATAAGAACCTGAGCAGCCGCACCCTAGCACCACCGCCCGAGCAGGGCAACATGAATCACTCCGAGGCCCGCCACCATGCGGGCTTTGTCCATCTAATGCCGGATAACCTGGCCCGCACCAAGGCCCCCGAAGTGTCGGCCTTCACAGTTATAGAAACACCGCAATGAACCTCACGAAAGAACACGAGCAGTACCTCGACTGGGTACGCATTCAGGTGTGTTTGGTCAAATCCGGGCACAAGACGTTAGCCCAAGTCTCGGAGAAGTACCGCGCATGTGCCCGGCGTGAACTGGAAGCAGAGGGCTACAGGGAATCGGCCAAGGCTCCAAGTCTCGTCCTGCAATGGCAGCGTGAAGATAGGGAGCGCGCCAAGCAGCGCATGCACGAACTCCGTGCAGCGGGATGCGAAATGTACAGTCCAGGGCAAGATGTGTTTACAGCGGTAGTCCGCGAGCATTTGGACGGATGCGAAGCTGGAACGTACCCGACAGCTCGTGCTACTGCTGAGGCAGTGGCTGGTATTAACGCGCATAAGCTACTTGCCAAGACCAGTAAGAAGCGCATGAAGCAAGCCTTCCGAGATAACAAGGACCATTCAGCCATGAAAAGTATTTGCACTGTCGCCGATTACTCAACGCTTACCGCGGTGGCATCTGGGAGCGTATCGTCCTACCTGGGTGCCTTAGCGAACAGTCATAAACTGGCTCGACGCCTAGAGCGTATTGAAAGCAAAGCCGCTGAACTCGACGCCGAGCTGACAGCAGTGAGAGCAGAAGCAGTCCGAGCAAACGCTCGGCTGGGTCTGAAGGATCAAGGAAAAGACTGGAAGGAAAGGGCACGAACCATCCTTGCGGCAGATCCGGGAATCTCCAATCGAAAGCTCGGCGAGAGGGTCGGGGTGCATGAAAGCACAATCCGAAAGTACCGCACGGACTTGACCACTTAATAGCCCCGGCCAAACGCCCGCCGCGTGCGTACTCGGTACGCACCTGAAACACGGTGTTTCCATAAGCTCTAAAGAGCTATTACATCTCCGCTCTGTGCATGAAAGCGGAAGTGGCTTCCTCGGATGACAGAAGAACCATGACGATTGAACCTGTTCAGTTTATGGCTGAGCGATTCCTTGGAGCGGCAAGGCTGAGCTTCCCCGTCCTTGCTGAAACCCGTCGTGAGCGTTCCTGATGCCCTTGCCGGGGCATGTATCGAGAACGCGCAGTAGCATCCCCCTGAGCGTCTGAGCGTGAGCTTGGACTGCCTCTTATCGAGTGCGTAGCGCCATCCTCCGTGCAACGTAGTCCTCCCTTGCGTTGAGCAGCGCTCAGCAGTAACCCCGTTCAACCAGTCTTGCAACTGCCCGAGACCCGCGCAGTGCTTTTTCACGTCTATACCAGTATGAAAATCGTAGCAGCAGTACAAGGAATAACCGCAGCACCAGCAGCACAAACCACGGCAATGCCCCAAAGAACCAGCGTCAAGCCGTTCCCATACTCGATCGAAGAACTGGAAATCCTATTCATCCTCGACCGAAAGAACGGTGTACTTATCCGCGGGAAGCCCGCCCGAGGACGTAAGCGCGGGGAGATACCGCCCAAAGGGAACTACCGCCGTGTGAAGATCGATGGGAATCTGTACTTCGAGCACCGTGTTATCTGGATGATGGAGCACAGACAGCACATCCCAGAAGGATGCGAGATTGACCACATCAACCGTGACCACTATGACAACAGGCCCCAAAACCTGCGCCTCGCTCTGCACAGACAGAACCTCGTGAATCGAGAAGTTCCTACAGGCCGTTCAGGATTCCGGGGAGTACGCCGTTCCAGGAATGGCCGGTTCCAAGCATGCATCGTAGAGAACGGGAAGCGACACAGCCTCGGCAGCTTTGGTACGGCAGACGCTGCCGCTGCCGCGTATGACACAGCAGCCCTTCAACTACATGGTGCATTCGCAATGACGAACGCTCGAATGGGCCTCTTGCCGGACTGAATCCGCAACGCCCTCCGTGACGGCGCTGCACATGACAGCCAGCACTCCACATCCACAGCGCAACACCAATCCCTTGAATCCATCTGGCCGCTGAGGCGACTCGCTCCAGTGCGCCACCTAATGATCATCGCACCATGACAGCAGCAAATCCAATCCCGTTCTCAGTCGAGGAACTGGAATCGATCTTCGCCCTGGATCGAGAGAAAGGTCGCCTAGTCCGCACGAGGCCCGGTCAAGGACGGAAGAATAGGGACAACTTCAGAGCGGATTACCGATACGTTAGTATTAACGGGGTTCAGTACTTCGAGCACCGTTTGATCTGGATGCTTACTAATCGACAGCACATTCCGCCCGACATGGACGTGGATCACATCAACCGAAACAAGCGCGACAACAGGCCGGAGAACCTTCGGCTCGCAACCACTGCGCAAAACCGTGCAAACATTGGCAAGCAGCGCAATAACAGCACCGGCTACAAGGGTGTTTTCCTCGACAAGGGGAAGTTCCGAGCCAAAATCAAGACCAATGGCACACAGCGTTTCCTTGGCTCCTATGGCACCGCAGAAGCCGCAGCAGCAGCGTATGACAGCGCAGCCCTTGCGGCATTCGGTGAGTTCGCAATGACGAATGCACAGATGGGACTCCTAGCTGCATAGAGCGTCAACCCGCAGCCCCTGTATTCGCAATCCAAATCGAAAGCTCCCAGCCTCAAATCCCAACCGCTGTCCCCATCTGGCCTGCATGGCCGCACGCCCGCCAAGGAGCGGGAAGCGTGAGGCCGGGAATCCTGTACCGCTTGATAGCATTCACCAAAGGCCGGAGCGGATAAGCATCTCCTCCGTATTTGTCTCCGACATCCCCGGATTCATGCCCAGTCAATGCGTCGTTAATCTCTTTCGGAATCTCTGCTTCGCGCAGGACTTCCTTGAACAAATGCCTGAAGGAGTGGAACACCATACGCTTGTCCGCAACCATGCAAGCATCCCGCAGATAGCGGCCAAACCACTTGCTGAAGTTCCCGCCCTCCTTGCCGTCAATGCTTGGGACTAGCTTGTGGAAGATGCGCTTGCGCCCTTCGGCTTTTGCCCGCCGCACGTACTCGACAAAGCCTAGCCGCTCAAGCTCCGGGTGAACTGGAACCCGCCTGCGGCTCCCCGCATTCTTTAGTCCCTGGCCCTCGCCTTCGTCCGTAATCCTGATTACCCACGCGGAGGAGTCACTGCCTTCGTCGTGATAAGGCACTTGCATTACATCGTCAGGGTGCAACTGGCAAAGCTCCTCCAATCGGGCACCTGTAAAGAGTGCCAAGAGCGGAATCCAGTACGATGCATCCCCGCCACCGCCCTTCGGTCGATGCCCCGCTGTATAAACGGGACTGCTAAAGATGCCCCGGAGTGCAGGAAGATCGAACGACCTTCGCGCCTTCTCGCCGGTGGGAGCTTTGACGGTCAAGCCGGATGCCTCATTCGTCTTTATCAGGTCAAGACGCACCGCGTAGTTCAGGAGCTTTATCAGGCTCGCCAAGTGCATGTTGATGTTCTGGGGGGTCTGCCCTGCCTTCTGCAACTGCTCGATAAACCGGATCGCGTGCTGCCGTGTCACTTCCTCGACGGTATGAACACCGACCATTTCCTCGAATCGGCGTGCATGCATCCGTGTCCGGCTAATCGTGTTTTCCTCGGGCTGGACTCCCGACGCCCACTTATCAATCAGTAGATCGAAGCCGGTTTTCCCCTTGAACGCCGTCGCCGCTTTTGGATGGCCCTGCGCAGTTCGGCGTGATGCCCATGCACCGGCAGTACGGGCGGTTACGTCGCTTGCTGAAACCCCTTGCAATCTATTCCCGATGCCTCCTTGCTGGGAAAGATGGCGCTGCACTACGTCCGAGCAAAGCAGGCCGGGTTCAGCGCCGAACTCCCTGATCGCACCTGCAGCCGTAGCCACAGTAGATGGTTGCGCATCCGACAACTCACTGCCAGTTTGGGAGTGATTCGCTCTAAGCCGCTCGAACTCTCGGTCGAGTTCCACACCGATACTGCGGGCGAGTCGCTCCGCTTCCCTCCGGTCGGAAGTCCCAAGCGAGCGCATTATTTCTCGGCCTTTGAACTGCGCGAGTAGATCTAGGGGGATTTTGCGTCGGAAATAGTATCGAGAGCCGCGCTTTGCGAGATGTGTACACATAAGCCTATTAAGGTTAGGTGTAACACCCACGGGGTACTTTCCCCGCTTGAAAGCCTTGCTGGCTCTAGGTTCCGCGTCCCATAAGGACTTTGGGACGGATGGCGCGGCTGGCGGGGATCGAACCCACGACCCTTGGCTTCGGAGGCCAATACTCTATCCACTGAGCTACAGCCGCTGCATGGGGTGAAGAGGCAGAAGAATACCGGGTTTCCGTCTTGCCGTCCATGCAGTTACCGCCGTTGCGGGCTGCGCCGGAGCAAAAAAACATGCGAAAGCCGGCCTGCGCGGGTATGCCGATGGGTATCGGGTGCATGCCAATTCGGCAGTTTTCCGACTATAATCAAGGGTTTTGCAAAGGTTTACCGCACGGCCGCATGCCGCATTCTCGTATCTGAATAATGTCCTGAGGGAATAATGAGCGACGCACACAACGAACACCAATCTCTAATCAAGACGCCGAAGCAGTTGGTCGCGGTGGTCATCGCGGCCTTCGTGGTGCCGATCATCTGCATCGTGTTGCTGGTGCAGTACGTGGCGAACACCGAGAAGGCGGGTGCGGGCTCGGACAGCCAGTCCCCGGAATCGATCGCGGCACGGCTGGCGCCGGTCGCCGACCAGGGCTTCACCTTCAAGGATGCGAGCGCGCCGAAGCAGCTTCAGGCTGGCGACGCGGTGTACAAGATGGTTTGCGCGGCCTGCCATGACAGCGGTGCGGCCGGCGCGCCCAAGACCGGCGACGCCGGTGCATGGACGGCCCGCCTTGCCCAGGGTCAGGCGACGCTCGTCGAGCACGCGATCAAGGGCATCCGCGCCATGCCGGCCAAGGGCGGCAATCCGGATCTGGACGATATCGAAGTCGAGCGCGCGGTGGTCTTCATGGCCAACCAGTCCGGCGGCAAGCTGAAGGAACCGGCAGCCAAGGCACCGGCCCAGGCAGAGGGCGCTCCGGCGGCTTCCGAAGCCGGCGCCCAGACGGCTTCCGCCACCGCACCGGTGGCCTCCTCGCCGACGCAGCAGCAGAAAGCCGTGGCCGACGCCGGCAAGTCCGACGCAAAGGTCGACGGCAAGAAGGTGTACGACACCGCTTGCGCCGCCTGCCACGCCACCGGCGTCGCGGGTGCGCCGAAGGTGGGCGACAAGGAAAACTGGGCGCCGCGCATCAAGCAGGGCAATGCCACGTTGTACGAGCATGCGATCAAGGGCTTCCAGGGCAAGGCCGGCATGATGCCGCCGAAGGGTGGCTCCGCCGCCTCGGACGACGAGGTCAAGGCTGCGGTGGACTACATGGTCTCCGCATCGAAGTAAGCATCCCGCACTGCAAAAAGAAAGCCGACCCGAGGGTCGGCTTTTTCATTTCCGTTCCGGTTCAGCGGCCCGCCGGGTACGGCGGCGAATACACCGGCTGCCCCGGCTGCTGGTAGACCGGCTGGCCCTGATACACCGGCTGGCCCTGCTGGTAGACGGGCTGACCGCCCTGCTGATACACCGGCTGTCCCTGCTGATACACGGGCTGGCCCTGCTGCGGTATCGGCTGCGCCCCTTGCCCCTGCTGCGCCACCGCCTGCGGTTCGGCCACGAAAATCTCGACCCGGCGGTTGCGTGCGCGGTTGACCTCGGTGTCATTGGAGACCAGCGGCTCCCGCGAGCCGCGGCCGTCGATGCTGATGCGGTTGGCTGCAACGCCGCGCGAGGTCAGGTAGTCGCGCGCCGAGGCCGCGCGGTTGACCGACAGCGGGTTGTTGATGGCATCGCCGCCCGTGCTGTCGGTGTGGCCGATGATGGTAACCTGGGCGTAGGGGTTGCTGACCAGGCCTTGCGCGAACTTGTCCAGGATGGGGCGGAAGTTGGACTTGATTTCGGCGCGGTTGGTATCGAAGGAGATGTCGCTGGGGATGTCGAGCTTGAGCCGGTTGTCGGCGGTCTGCGTCACCTGCACGCCGGTGCCCTGGGTCGCCTGCTCCATCTGCCGCTTCTGCTGCTCCATGCGGCTCGACCAGATGTTGCCGATCACCGCGCCGGCAGCGCTGCCGAGCACCGCGCCGGTGGCGGCGCGCCTTCCGCCGCCCGGGCCCACCGTTCCGCCGAGGACGGCGCCGACGCCGGCACCGATGCCGGCCCCGGTGGCCGTGCCGCGCTGCACTTCATTCATGTTGGCGCAGCCGGTGAGCGCCATGACCGCCGCGAGCGAAGTGAGGGTGAAGTGTTTGACCATCATGCTGTCCTTGAATGTTTTTGATTCACTTTTGGACAGATGGCGGTTGAGCCGAGTTCGAGAGGTTACAAATGCTCACCCGGCGCCGCGGCCCTGCCCCGGCGGCGACGCAGGAAGGCGAGTGCGCCGGTCGCGAGGCCGGCAAGAGCGCCGCCGCGCAGCAGCAGCCGGACCAGTCCGCCGCGCCCGCGGAGCAGGGATGCGCCGCCGGCAAGCAGGGGCAGGACGGTGGCGAGATCGAGTCGCGACAGGTCGAGGCCGGTCTTTTGTTCGGCGGCGCCGACCACGCGGCCAGCTACCTGCTGCAGCGCCGCGCGGGCGAGCGCCTGCGGCTGCGCGGCGGCGCGTATCGCCTCCCTGCCGGCGACCAGTTCGGCGCGGTACATCGCGCCGAGAGCAAGCAATTCCTTCTTGCGCAGAGCGCGATCATGCATGGCCATCCCCTCGCAGCAGTGCGTCGCGGTCCTTGCGCAGCTCGTCCATGGTCAACGGCAGCGACAGTTTTCCCGGCGCCAGCAAGGCCCGGATCTGCCGGTACAGCAGGAAGGCGCCGAGCGACCACGCGAGTGCGACCAGCAGCAAAATCGTCCAGCCCATCCTGTCCCAGCCCAGCACGACGACCAGCGCGGTCCAGCAGCCGAGGGCGAACAGCAGCGCCAGCATGCCGGCAGCGCCGACCAGCAACAGGCGGACCAGATTGTCCCGCAGCTCGCCAAGCTCGATGGCGGCCAGTTCGGCGCGGCTGCCGAGCAGGGCGGACAGGTTGCCGAGGAAGTTGCCGAGGCTGACGGCCAGCCCCGGGCTGGCCTCGTCGGCGTGCGGGTCGGGTGCGTTCATCGGCGCGAGATCAGCAGGCCCACGACCAGTCCGATGCCGGCGGCCAGGCCGACCGCCTGCCACGGCTTCTGGTGCACGAACTCGTCCGCGCCGTGCGCGGCTGCCTTGCCTTTTTCAAGCGCGACAGCCTGCACCTCGTGGGCCTTTTCCATCGCTCCGTCGAGCAGCTTCAGGCCGCGCGCGCGCAGGTCTTCGGCTTTTTCGCCGGTGTTATGGGAGGCTTCGCGAAAAAGCTCGCGGGCGTCTTCGATCAGGGTCTTCATGTCGTTACGCACGGTCTTGATGCTGGGATTGGGCATGGCTGTACTCCTTTCGAAAAATCAAGCAGCGATTCTAACGCGGACGCCGCTCGTCTTTACCTAAAGGTAACACAGTGGGAACGGGCAAGTCCTGGCGGCAACAGGCAGAGCCCCACGCTTCTTGACCTCGGTCAGGCGGGGCAGAACCGCCGGGACTCGCTTCGCCACAAATCCTCGTCGGGGGCCTGCGCTTGTGTCGGCATGGCGCCTGTTGTAACTGTTGTTACGTGTCAACATGTTGCCGCATGGATTTGTCTTAATATGCGCGCATCCGGCGCAAAGCGCCTGCCTGAGAGGAAATCACTATGCAACACAAGCTGAAGATCGTCGCCGGTGTCCTGTTTGCCGCCATCGCCGGCTCCGCGCACGCGAGCGACGTGAACGTGGGCGTGAGCCTGTCGGGCGAAGTCGCGCCAGGCGTCTACGGCCGGGTCGACATCGGCAATACCCGCCCCGTCCTGGTTTATCAGCAGCCGATGGTCATCGTGCGGGAAGCGCGCCCGGTACGCCCGGTCTACATGCATGTGCCGCCGGGCCATGCAAAGAACTGGGGCAAGCATTGCCATCGTTACGACGCCTGCGGCGTGCCGGTGTATTTCGTGAAATCCGCGGAATACGAACCGCGCCGTCATCGACATGACGACGGCCATCACTACCGCGGCAAGGACCGGGACCATCACGATGGCCACCATGGCCGCGGCAAGGATCGCGACCATCACGACGGCCATCATGGCCGCGGCCATGGCAAGGGCCATGGCGAAGGTCACGGCAAGGGCAAGCACCACGACTGAACCAGCCGTCCGATGTGAAAAAGCGGCCTTCGAGGCCGCTTTTTTTGTCGCCGGCCGGAGCCGGGGCTTACTTGCTCGCGCCGGCTGCGGGGGATGAAGTGTCGCCCGTGCTGTTGCCGCTGGTCGCGCTGCCGCTGGCGCGGTCGCTCTTGCGGGCGGCCTTTTTCTCTTCCTTCTTCTCTTCCTTCCGGGCCGATTTCTTTGCGCTCGACGGCTTGGTGGCGGGATCGTTGCTGGCCGCGGAGCCGCTCAGCGCGGCGCCCTTGTCGGTCTGCTGGCCGACGGGTGCGGTGCCGGTGCCTGCGGAACTGCCCGATGACGAGCTCGCCCCTGCCTGGCCTGACGAGGACGCGCCGCTGCTTGCGCCCGGGGCAGGCGTATTCGAGGGGATCGAGGTCGACGTGCCGGTGCCACCGACCATGCCTGCGTCGCTGCCGGTACCGGCGCCGGTGGCACCGGTGGCGTTCTGGGATTTGATCTGCTGCTGCGTCGATGTCCCGCTGGTCGACGAGGACTGGGCCAATGCGAGGGAGGATACCGATGCGACGATCACGAACGACAGGGTTTTCAGTGTATTGAGCGTCATGACTTGGACTCCTTGGATGGACTGCATTCATGGAATGAACCTGCTGCAGCTGTTTCGACTGCGGCGAGGGAATGCATGTTCAGGAGCGACGGCGAAAGCAGCGCAGCATTGGCTGTTAAAGCGCAAGGAAACCGCTGATATTCAAGCCGTTCCGCGTATGTAAGCGGGTGTAACGCAGACTCACTGGTCCATCTGCGGCTCGGCGATGCTGCGCAGCTGGAAGCGGCCGTCACTGTTGAACAGCCAGGTCTCGGCGAGCTCGAGCCGGCCGTGACGCAGCAGGTGGGAGGCGGGCTTGGGGAAGGGGGCGGCTCCGCGCAGGGTGGCCAGCGCGGTGCTCTCGGTTTCGCGGTCACGGTTGGAGCGCATGATCTCGCTGCGGATCAGCGAGCCACCGCTATCCACTGTGTAGCGGACCACGACGACCGAGCGCAGCAGCGCCTGTGGGCGGCCGACATAGACGCGGGTGGAATTGACCTGCGAAATGCGCTGCGCGACATCGCGCTTGTAGCCTTCGACGGTCTGCGCGGTGGAGGTGGCGTCGCGGCGGGTCTCGACCCGGTCGTCGGACGGGCCGCCAGGACGGCCGGCCGGCGTCCTGTCGTCGCGGGATGCGCAGGCGGCCAGCAGGCCGGCGGCTAACAGTATGGCGAATCGGGTATGCATGGCACGCTCCGGGGCGGACTTGGGCAAGCGCGGGGAATTCGAAAAACATTAATCGATCCCGTCGATGCCGCTTCGCAATCTTACCGCTGCTTACAAGTCGGCGGCACCGGGGCGGTCGGTTTCAGGAAAGGCGCCGTGTCGCCGGAACTGCTCGGTGGCGGCGACCAGCGCATGCGCGGTACCGGGTTCGAAAGCGGAATGGCCGGCGTCGCCGACGATGCGCAGGCGCGAGCCGGGCCAGGCCGCGTGCAGGCGGTGCGCGGTGGCCGGCGGACAGACGACGTCGTAGCGGCCCTGGACGATGAAGGCGGGCAGATGGCGGATGCGGCCGAGGCCGGCGATCAGTTCGTCCGGCTCGAAAAATCCCTGGTGGCGGAAGTAATGGGCCTCCAGGCGGCCGATGCCGAGGCTGGCGTCGTCGTCGGACCAGTCGTCGACCACCTCCGGATCGGGCAGCAGGAACAGGCAGGCGGCTTCGTAACGGCTCCAGCTGCGGGCCGCGGGCAGGTAGACGGCGGGATCCTCGCTGAACAGGCGACGGCAATAGGCCTGCAGCAGATCCGGGCGTTCCGCGGGCGGAATCGGCGCGACGAAAGCCTCATGCACTTCCGGGAAGAACCAGCGCATGCCGTGCATGAACCAGTCGATTTCGGCGGGTGTGCAGAGGAAGATGCCGCGCAGGATGAAGCCGAGGCAGCGTGCGGGATGGGCCTGGCCGTAGGCCAGTGCCAGCGTCGAGCCCCAGGAGCCGCCGAACAGCAGCCAGCGCTCGATGCCGAGCAGTTCGCGCAGGCGCTCGATGTCCTGTATCAGCAGCTGCGTGGTGTTGTTCCGGTATTCGCCCAGCGGCGTCGACTTGCCTGCGCCGCGCTGGTCGAACATCACGATGCGGTAATGCGCGGGATCGAAGAAGCGGCGATGCGCGGGCGAGGTGCCGCCTCCCGGCCCGCCGTGGAGAAACAGCACGGGCACGCCGTCGGGCCTGCCCGATTCTTCCCAGTACAGCGTGTGAATATCGTCCACCTGCATCATGCCGGCGCGGCGCGGCTCGATCGGCGGGAATAGCGGCAGGTCGCTGGATCTCATGTCGAAATGGGCAAGACGGGAGGTGCGAACATTCTAGACTAGCCAAACGAAAATATTTGCTGTATATTTCAGGCCCTTCAGACGTCGTGACAAACGTCGCATCACCGGCCTGCCGGGGATGAGCAGTTTTCAGGAGTGGTAGTTCAGTCGGTTAGAATACCGGCCTGTCACGCCGGGGGTCGCGGGTTCGAGTCCCGTCCACTCCGCCAGACAAAAAAAGACGAACCTTCGGGTTCGTCTTTTTTTTCGTCCACACATCCGCAAGCGGCAAGGACGGCATCGCCGCCCTGCCCGCCAGCCTGCCTCAGGCAGCCTTCTTCTGCTGTTCCTCGCCGCCGAGCGCCAGCACCAGGTCGGCCACCAGCTGCGCCAGCTCGCCGCTCATCAGCGCGAAATCGGTATCGAAGCGCTCATCCTCGTTCATGGTCGCGGCGTCGGCGTTTTCCTTGAGCACGTCGAGCGGCGCGACGCGCTTGATGGCCAGCGTCTCGGTCAGCACGAAGGAGACGCGGTCGTTCCAGGTCATGGCCAGCCGGGTGCACTGCTTGCCTGCGGCGATATGGCGGCGCACGTCTTCCGCTTCCAGCGTGTGGCGCACATAGCGCACGGTGGCCTTGCCTTCTCCGGTGGCGCGCAGCTCGGTGTCCTGGTCGACGGTGAAGCCGGCCGGGGCCTCGTCGGCGGCCAGCCAGTCGGTCATCGCCGACTGCGGCGAGCGCTCGGTGCGCAGCGAGGCGAAGGGCAGCGTGTCGAGCGACTTGAGCAGCAGCTTGAAGACTTCATCGGCCTTGGCGGCGCTGGCGGCATCGACCGCCATCCAGCCGTGCACCGGATCGATCCAGACGCGGGTGCTGCGGCGGATGCTGAAGGCGCGCGGCAGCAGCTCTTCGGTGACCTGCTCCTTGAGCTCCTTCATCTGCTTGCGGCCGGGCTTGAAGCCCTGCTGCTCTTCCAGTTCAGTGGCGCGCGCCTTGGTCACCTGGTTGATCACTGACGACGGCAGCAGTTTTCTTTCGCTGCCGAGCTGCAGCAGCAGCTGGCGGTTCACGGTGTGCACCAGCATGCCGTTCTCGCGCGGCGAGAGCCAGCCGCTGCTGTCCATGTCGCCGCTGCCGCAGGGCGCGAAGGCTTGCGGCGCGAGCTTTTCTTCCAGCTGTTCGGCGGTCCAGGTCCAGGGCGCGGTGAGTCGGTAAAGCTGCAGATTCTTGAACCACATGAGACGGCATTCCTTGTAAAAAACGAGGGGCCATTCTACACGCGGGTATGGCCCCAGTCAGTGGCGCGCGTGCCGCATCAGCGATTGACAAAACGCGCGGGAAACAGCCTTTGCAGGATCCGCGCGCGTGCGCGCACAGATGCAATTTCTCACGCCTGTGGACGCAGCGCGACGCTGCCTCAGGTGGCGAACAGGTCGTGCTGCACCGCGTCCTGCGGCGCCTCGTCGGGCCGCGCCAGCGCCCCCGCCCGCACGCCGAGCAGGCGGATGCGCCGCTCCAGCGGCACGCGACGCAGGCATTCGCCGGCGGCACGGCGTATCGTCGCCGGGTCGGCGGTGGGCGCGGTCAGCGTGATGTCGCGGGTGACGGTGCGGAAGTCGGCGAAGCGCAGCTTGATGCCGATGGTGCGGCTGACATAGCCCTTGCGCTTGAGGTCGTCGGCCACCCGCGTGCAGAGACCGGTAAAGATGCCCGACAGCGTATCGCGGTCCAGCCGCGCATGCAGGTCGCGCTCGAAGGTGGTTTCGCGGCTGATCGACTTCGGTTCGGAGCTGGTGACGACCGGGCGCTGATCCCTGCCGTGGGCGACGCTGTGCAGCCACTCCGCATAGTTGCGGCCGAAATGCGTCTGCAGCAGTCCGGCGTCGGCATGGGCGAGATCGCCTACCGTGAGAATGCCGAGCGCACCCAGCTTGTCGTTGGCCTTCGGACCGATGCCATTGATCTTGCGCACCGCCAGCGGCCAGATGCGCGCCGGGATGTCGGCCTCGCCGATGATGGTCAGGCCATTGGGTTTTTCGAGGTCGGAGCAGATCTTCGCCAGCAGCTTGTTGGGGGCGATGCCGATCGAGCAGGACAGGCCGGTGGCGTCGCGCACCGCCTGCTTGATGCGCGTGCCGAGCGAGCGCGAGTCTTCGTCGATGGCGCTGAGGTCGATATAGATCTCGTCGATGCCGCGGTCTTCGATGTGCGGCGCGATCGATGCGACGGCGGCCTTGAACAGGCGGGAGTAATGACGATAGGCGTCGAAGTCGGCCGGCAGCAGGATCGCGTCGGGCGCGAGCTGCGCGGCCTTCATCACGCCCATGGCGGAGAACACGCCTAGTGCGCGCGCCTCGTAGGTGGAAGTGGTCACTACGCCGCGTCCCGCGTACTCGCGCAGGCGGGAAAATTCACGGCTGCCGTCGGCGCGCTCGGCGGGCTTGTGGATGGAGCGGCCGCCGATCACGACGGGCTGGCCGCGCAGCTCGGGGTAACGCAGCAATTCGACCGACGCATAGAAGGCATCCATATCGAGATGCGCGATACGGCGGTCCGGGGCATTCATGGGAGCTGGGGCGGGTGCTGAACAGGTCAAGGTCTTGCCTGCGCATTGTACGCGCGGGGCAAGAAAAACGCCGCCGGGAATCGCTCCCCGGCGGCGCATGAGTCGAGCGTCGTCGCCTGGCTTAGCGGCTGGTGCTGCCGGAGGTGCCGCTGCCCGAGGCGCCGGTGCCGCTGGTCGCGCCCGGAGCGGGCGTGTTCGACGGTACCGAGGTCGAGGTGCCGGTGCCCCCCACCATGCCGGCATCGCTGCCGGTGCCCGAACCGGTCGCGCCGGTGGCGTTCTGGGCCGGGATGGAATTGGAGGACGAAGCGCCGGAAGCGCCGCTGCTCATGCCGGTCGAGCCGCCGCTGCTCATGCCGCTGGACGAGCTTCCCGTGGTGGAGCCGCCGCTGCTCATGCCGCTGGAGGAGGTGCCGGTGGTGGAGTCTCCGCCGCTCATGCCGCTGGCCGAAGTGCCGCTGCCGGAACTGCCGCTGCTCATGCCGCCGGAGGTGCCGGTGGCGGAGCCGCTCGGGATCGAGCCGGGCGCCGGGGTGTTCGAGGGCACCGAAGTCGAGGTGCCGGTGCCGCCGACCATGCCGGCATCGCTGCCGGTGGTGGCGCCGCTGGCGCCGGTGGCGTTCTGCGCGGGGATCGAGTTGGACGGCACTGTGGTCGATTGCGCATAAGCGAGGTTGGCACAGGCGATGACCGCCGAGCCGATTAAGATCCTGTGTAGTCTTGCCATGATGTACTCCTGGGATTCGTTGCGTCACTGATGGCGGCCTGCGCCATCCCGTCGAGAGCCGAAGACCCGCCAGGGCTGCTCTCATTGTCCGAGTGACAAAGACGCGAACGCGAAAGTTCCAGTCTCGCCAGGTTGAAGTGCTGCCGTGCATGGCGCGCACAACTGCGCGGGGGACGCAAAATTTACATCCGCTGCGATGGCTTCGTCTCCGCGCGCGGCGCGCGTGAGCGAGGCATGCTTATTGCACCGCCTCCGTGATGCGCTTCGCATTCATTCATCAAAGAGGAGTTCATCATGGCAGGCAGCACACTTGACCCGGACCTGATGCCGGAACCGGACCGCTCCCTGGGCAGCGGGCACGACAGCAAGTCGCTCGGCCCGAGCGACGTAACCGACACCGGCAGCGATGTGCAACCCGGCATCAAGGCAGTGGAAGAAGACGATATCGGCCTGGACAAGGGCACGACCGAGGATCCGGACACGCGCCTGATCGACGTCGAGGGCGACTCGGATGCGACCGGCACCGGGGAGCGGGCGACCGCGGTAAGGGAATCGGTGGAGACGGCGGCGGACATCAACATCGACCGCATCGACGAGGTCAATGACGACATGCCGGGCGGCCTCGACGACATGCCGCGGCCCGGCGGCCGCAACGGCGAGCAGCGTCAGCAGGGGCGTCCCTGATGGCCGAGGCGCCGCTGCTCGACTGCCTGATCATCGGCGGCGGGGCCGCCGGGCTGACGGCCGCGATCTACCTCGCGCGCTATCGCCGGCGCCTGATGCTGCTCGACGGCGATGCCAGCCGGCTGCACAAGATTCCGACATCGCACAACTATCCCGGATTCGTCGCCGGGGTGCACGGCGAGGATCTGCTCGGCCGCCTGCGCGCGCAGGCGCTGGAATACGGCGCGCCGATGGCGACCGGCATCGTCGATCGCCTGCAGCGCAATGACGACGGCAGCTTCACCGCCTGGTGCGGCAGGCAGGCCTGGCATGCACGCTATGTGATCCTGGCGACCGGGGTGCAGGACGTGGAGCCGGGCTTCGGCGAGGTCGCCGAGGCGGTGGCGGGCGGACAGCTTCGGTACTGCCCGATCTGCGACGGCTTCGAAGCGATCGGCAAGCGGGTGGCGGTGATCGGCCGCGGCGATGCGGCGGTGGGCGAGGCGGAGTTCATCCGCCACTTCGCGCACGAGCTCACGCTGTTTTCGGTCGCCGACACGCCGCCGCTCTCCGAACAGAGCTGTGCTCGCCTGCGCGCCGCGGACATCGGATGGTGTCCGGAGCCGGTGGAGAGGCTGGTCCACGAAGACCATGCGGTGCTGGTGCAGGCGCGCGGCCAGCCGGCGCGGCGCTTCGATGTGATCTACGCCGCGCTCGGCACCCTCGTCAACGGCGGACTGGCGCAGCTGCTCGGCGCGCGCGCGAGTGACGAAGGCGAGCTGCATGTCGACGACCATCAGCAGACCACGGTCGATGGCCTCTATGCGGCCGGCGACGTGGTGCTGGGCCTGAACCAGATCGCGGTGGCCATGGGACATGCGGCAATCGCGGCCACGGCCGTTCACAACCGCCTGCGCAGGCAGGATGACCGTCTTCAGTAATCGCCTTCGGACACCAGGAAGTCGGTGACCACCGCTTCCCGTACCTTGTCGGTCTTGAGCAGCTGGTTGCAGGTTTCGGCGATGTCCTGCTGCAGCTGGCGGATGCCGCGCGGGCCGCGCGAGGCGACCGGGTCGGCCTGCATCAGCGCCACCTTCACCGCCTCTTCAAGCCCGCGCCGGTTGCCGGCGGCCCAGTCGGCGGCGGTGCCGTCGGTGCGGATGGCGACGGTGGCGGCCATCGAATGCCCGTCGCGGCTGATCGCCACGCGGGGCAGGGTCAGGTAATGCACTTCGGCCTGGAGCCGCTGGGCACGTTCGAAGTACAGCCAGATCGCACCGAAGCCGACGATCAGCGCGACGATCGACACCAGCACGGTATTGCGTACCGAGCGGTCTCTTGCGGTTGGCTTCGGCATGATCAGTGCAGCTTGTCGTGCTGCACCAGTATCCACGGCTTGACCACGACCGCCCACAGGGTGGCGTCGGTCTGTACCCATGTCTGCGCCTGGTCGTCGCTCACGCGCGCCACGCGGCTGTCGGCCATCCACCCGGCGACGGCGTCCTTGTCATCGCTGGCGATGCGGTAGGCCACTTCGACGAGGTCGAGGTCGGCGGCCACCGAAATCATCGCCCCACTGGCGAAGAAGCGCTGCAGCTCGCTCCATTTCATGCGGGAGGTTTCGCCGTTGATCTTGGCGCGCAGCAGCTCGCCCTGTTCGTGATTCTTGCTCATGTCAGTAATGCGGAGGTTTTTCATTGGCCTGGCCGGGTTCGGCCGCGGCTTCGCGTATTTCACGGATATGGCGCGCCAGCGCGCTGCACAGCGCCTCGAGTTCATCGATCTTCTGCTGCTGACGGAAAACCGTCCGGTTCAGCGTGTCCAGCAGATCGTCCTGGCGCGCCAGCCTGATTTCGATATCGACCAGGCGGTCTTCGTTCATGCTCTGTCCCTCGGCGCTCATCGCGTCACCCATCCGCCGCATACCGGGAAAACCTGTCCGACGAAGCAGTCGGCGGCGTCGCTGCACAGATAGGCGGCGAACTGCGCGTCTTCGCGCTGCGTCACCAGCCGGCCGAGCGGGACTTCACGCTTCAGGCGCTCCTGAAAGGCGGGGAGCGCCTGCACCTCGGGCGGAAAGTAGGTGGGGTTTTCGACGAAGTTCTGCGCGATGGCGTTGACCTGGATGTTGTGCGGCGCCAGCTCCACGCCCGCCGCCTGCGCCCAGGCGAGCTGCGCGCCGCGGGCGGCGCTGTAGGTCGAACAGCGCTTCATGCCGCGCAGGGCGGAAGAGCTGCCCATCACCAGGATCTTGCCCGACTTGCGGGTCATCATGGCCGGCGCGACGGCGCGCGCCAGTCGGGGCAGCGGATCGACCATGTGGGCGAATGCGTTGCGCCATTCCTCCTCGCCGACCTCCGCCACCGCCGTGGTCGGCGCGGGGATGGCCAGGTTGGCGACCAGTACATCGATCTCGCCGGCGGCGCGGACGACCGCGGCCGGCAGATCGGGGTCGAGCAAGGGGCGCACGTCGGCGATGACGTCGGCGCCGAGTTCGCCCAGCGTCTTGCACAGGGCCGGGCCCATGAAATCCGCCGCCTGGGTCACCAGGATGCGCTTGCCGCTCAGATCAATAGCCATCAGTTCTCCTTCCTTGATTGGTCCCCGGGGAACAGTTCATAAGCAATGTCGCGGATTCCGCCCTGCCACACGCAGTGCCAGGCATCGTCGTCGTACCAGCCGGCTTCCGCCTGCAGCGGTATGCGCAGGCCGGCCACCTGCTGCCAGTTGCCGAAGCGCCCTTCCCATGCCTGCGACACAAAGCCCTCGCGCGTGCTGCGCCAGCGCGCGGGCGCATAGACGGAGGCGATGTCGCCGTCGTCATTGAAACGGAATTCGAGCGCGACGACCGTGCCGCGGTCCTCCAGCGTCGCCAGCGCCCGATGCGCGTCGAGCGCCTGCCACCGCACGCCGGCTTCGGGCAGCAGTCCGGCGGGATACCAGGCGGCCTCGGCCAGATAACGCTGCAGCGCGGCGCTGTTCATCTCGGGACAGGGTCCGCGTTCCTGCAGCTGGAAGGCGGCCTGCAGCGCAAGGCGTCCGGTCCCCTCCCCCTGCATGTACGCATCGCTGATCTGGAGGCCGAGCGGTCCGGCAAGCGCCATGCGCGCGTGCCAGAGAAAGCCGGGCGCCCAGGGCGTGCTGACCTGCCAGGCCTCGAAAGGCAGCCAGCGCGGACTGTCGGGCGCGATGCGCAGCCGTCCGTGCTGGCGGAACCGGGCCACGCGCGGCAGCGGGCGTCCCGCGGGCAGCGCGCGAGCGAGATAGCGCGCCGCCGGGGGCGGCAGGCCGTCGAGCAGCGCCGGCGTGAATACCGTCCGTGCCGGCTGGCGGAGTCCGTCCAGCAGCCGCCGCTCGGCCTCCTTCGCCATGCGCGCCTGCTGCGCGCCGCCGCTGCGCATTGCCGCCGCAAGACCGGCGAAGAACAGGCCCGCGCCCGCCAGGCGCCAATTTGCCCACGCCGCCATGCCTCCCCTTTCCGTCTCGCGATTGAACGAACGGCTATTGTACGGCCTCCCCGCCGCCGGCCGCGCTTGCCTGTTTTCAAGCGCTGTGCGGGAAGCGGCGCTGCAGTATGATGAACGCCTGCCCACCTCCCTCTCCGATGCCATGCGCTCGACCAAGGCCAGCTCCGCCATCGCCCGTCTCAATGAACGCGATACCGATTACCGCTATTCGCTCGGCATCAATGCCAGCGGCATGTTCTACCTGCTGCGGGCCGCACCGGGCGGCAAGCCGGAGCGCGTCAGCCCCGACCTGCCGCTGGATGAATTCGTGGAACTGGTGAAGAAGACCGGGCCGCAGAAGAAGGTGCGGGTCAGCAAGCTGGATGAGGCGTTCGAGAAACAGCTCGGCAACCGGGCGCGCGGGGAATAGGCCTTGCCCGAGGGGCAAAAAAAAACGCCGCTCCGTGGAGCGGCGTTTCTGTTTCAGATCCGAAGCGGATCAGAAGCGGTGACGGATACCGACGTTGAAGACCGACGGGTTTTCACCGTTACGGGCAGCGCCGCCTACACGAGCGCGGTCGTCATTGCTGACGCGTGCATAGGAAGTGTACAGATTGGTACGCTTGGATAGGGCGTGGATGTAGCCGATTGCAAACTGATCCGCGTCACGATCGGCGCCGATGTCGTCGCTGCGACGGGTGTAGGACGCCAGGACCGTACCTGCCGCGCCCACGGGTGCACTTACACCTATCATCATGTCGTCCCGATCCACAGTATCGACCGCACCGTCATCGGCCTTGGTGCGCTCCCAAGCTGCATGCAGCTTCGCGACACGGAAGTCGAACGTGGCGCCGAGCATGGTGCTCTTGGAATCGCCCGCGTCAACGTCTGCAGTATCGGAAAGATCCTGGTTGTGATGTGCCAGTACGACGTTCAGCGGACCGGCCGCATAGCCAATAGACAAGCCGACCTGACGGCTCGCGGAGGTGTCACCGGCGATCTCGCCGAAGCTGTATGCGACCTGGCCGCTTAGGCCGCCGAAGTTCGGCGACGTGTAGTTGATGGTGTTATCGGCCCGCTCGCCGTAGACATTGAAGAAGCGGCTGGCGTTGCCCGCCAGGCCGAGACCGAACGGGTCGACACTTTCTACTGCGACCCGGATCGGGTTGTACTGACGTCCCAGCTTGAGCTCGCCGAAGCCGCCTGACAAACCAACGAAAGCCTGACGTCCGAACAGGACGTCGTCGCCGTCGGCATTCTGGGTCATTCGGCCGTTATCGACCGTGAATCCGTTTTCCAGAACGAAGATTGCCTTCATACCGCCACCAAGGTCTTCGGTTCCACGAAAGCCGATCCGGCTGCCAGACTGGCCGCCGCTCTGCAGGCCATAAGTCGTCTCATCACCGTTGTCAATGCGGCTGATGCCTGCGTCGACGATACCGTAGATGGTGACATTCGTTTGTGCTTGGGCGCCAGCGGCACTCAGAGCGGCGACGGCTGCGGCCGCCAGTAGCGTTTTTTTCATTGTGATCCCCTAGGATGATTCATCTGAAGGTGCGCGCAGCGCATCGCATGCATTTGCGCGCCGTGGCGCTCGTGTTGGCGCCGCGGGTTGCCGCACCGGAGTGATGCGGACAAACGCGACGGATTGTATGTTCGGCAAATGACGGTTTCATTACACAAACACCTGGCTGTCACATGTCCGCAACTTAGCGCCAGTGCGTATTGACGGATGCCGAGCGGGGATTGCTGCCTTGCTAAACGGCCTTCGGCCTGGACAGCAGCGCCTTGAGATTCGCCAGCCGGTCCTGCGGCGTCAGCACTTCCTCTTCCTTCGGTACCGCGTCGCCTTCGTCGAGCTTCATCTCCTTGATGAAGCGGGAGGGATCGCAGTTGACGGTTTCCCTGGCCCGCTTGCGGCGCTTGCACCAGGTGATGTGCAGGCTGCGCTGGGCGCGGGTAATGCCGACGTACATCAGGCGGCGCTCTTCCTCGATGCGGGCGGCCAGGGTGTCGGCGGGTGCGTCGGGATCGCCCTTGTGCGGCAGGATGCCTTCTTCCACGCCGACCAGGAAGACGTGCGGGAATTCCAGGCCCTTGGACGCGTGCAGCGTCGACATGCGCACCGCGTCGGGCTCTTCATCCTTCCCTTCCAGCATGGTCATCAGCGCCACCATCTGGGTCAGCTCGAGCAGGCTGCGCTCGTCGGCGCTGCCGTCCTTGCCGCCGGTTCCCTTTTCCTTGAGCCAGCTGGTGAAGTCGAGCACGTTCTGCCACTTGGCCTGCGCGGCGCGCTCCTCGAAGGTGTCGTACAGGTAGCCTTCGTAGTTAATCTCTTTCATCATCTCGTCGAGCAGCGACGCGGCATCCTCGCCGCGCCTGGATGCGCGCGCCTCGAGTCCGTTGATGAAGTGGCAGAACTCGCGCAGCGGGGTCAGCTGCCGGTCGGCGAGTTTCGCCTCGATGCCGCCCTTGAACACGGCCTCGAACAGCGAACACTGCCACTGCCCGGCGAAGGCGCCGAGCGCTTCCAGCGTGGACTGGCCGACGCCGCGCTTTGGGGTGGTGACGGCGCGGATGAAGGCGGGATCGTCGTCGCCGTTGGCGACCAGGCGCAGGTAAGCGACGATGTCCTTGATCTCGGCACGGTCGAAGAAGCTCTGGCCGCCGGAGATGGTGTAGGGAATGCGTTCCTTGCGCAGCGCCTGCTCGATCACGCGCGCCTGGTGATTGCCGCGATAGAGCACCGCATAGTCGGAAAACTTCGCGCGCCGCTCGAACTTGTGGGCGGAGATCATGATCGCCACCTGCTCGGCTTCCTGTTCGTCGTCCTGCATCGCCAGCACCTTGACCGGGTCGCCGAGGCCGTGTTCCGACCACAGCTGCTTTTCGAAGAGCTTGGGATTGTTGCCGATGACCGCGTTGGCGGCCTGCAGGATGCGGGTGCTGGAGCGGTAGTTCTGTTCCAGCTTGATCACCTTCAGATCGGGGAAGTCGACCTGCAGCTGCTTGAGGTTTTCGATGGTGGCGCCGCGCCATGCGTAGATCGCCTGGTCGTCGTCACCGACCGCCGTGAACAGCGGTTTCTTGCCGAGGCCGGTGACCAGCAGCTTCACCAGTTCGTACTGGCAGGTGTTCGTATCCTGGTATTCGTCCACCAGCAGATAGCGCAGCTTGCGCTGCCAGCGGTCGCGCACTTCTTCCTTGTTGCGGAAGAGTTCGACCGGCAGCCGGATCAGATCGTCGAAGTCCACCGCCTGGTACGAGGACAGCGTGGCGAGATAGTTGCGGTAGATGCGAGCGGCCTGCGCCTCGTCCTCGGTGCGCGCGAGTCTGACCGCCTGCTCAGGATCGACCAGCCCGTTCTTCCACAGCGAGATCGCGGTCTGGATGCGCCGGATCTCCTGCTTGTCGGTGGTGCAGGCGAGATCCTGCACGAGCGAGAAGCAGTCGTCGCTGTCCATGATGGAAAAGCGGTCCTTGAGCCCGAGCTCCTTGGCCTCGCGCCTCAGGATCTGCACGCCGAGCGAATGGAAGGTGCAGACGGTGAGCTGCCTGGCCTGCTTCGGCTCCCTGAGCAGTTTGGCGATACGCTCCTGCATTTCCAGCGCCGCCTTGTTGGTGAAGGTGACGGCCGCGATGTTGCGCGGGTCGTAGCCGCAGGTTTCGATCAGGTGCGCGATCTTGGTGGTGATCACCTTGGTCTTGCCCGAACCGGCGCCGGCCAGCACCAGGCAGGGACCGTCGAGATAATTCACCGCCTCGCGCTGCGGCTTGTTCAATCCCTGTGCGGCGGGATGGGGAGCGTGTGACATGCGTTGGAGAGGCTGGCGGAAAAGCGCTTGATTGTAGCAGCGGGACCCGCTGCGATGCCGCCGGTTGTGCGGGGGAGACAGATGTGCAAGGAAGACAACTCTTGCGCTTGCGGGTCCTGCGTAATCTCCGCAAAAAATGCGGAGAATAAGACGCGATTCACCGCAAGCCGAACATCGCCTGCCCGTTGCCGTAGGCGATCTTGCGGGCGGCCTCAGGCGGCAGCTGGGCCAGAATGCGGCGGTAGCCGGCGATGATTTCCTCTACCTGCCCCCAGCGCGGCGTGATCCAGGTGTCGGTGCCGAGCAGGAAGCGGTCGGGGTATTTGAGCAAGAGCTGCTTCCAGCGCGGGTTGAGCACGCCATCCTGTTCGAGATCGCCTCGGTAGGACAGCTCGCCGACGATGTTCGGATATTGCTCGAACATCTGCTCCACCTTGTCGAGGGACGTGCTCATGCCGGTATGCGCCCAGATCAGCCGGACGCCGGGGGCATGGCGCAGAATCCGTTCCACCGCGTCTTCATCCGCGTGCGCGTGCAGCCACAGGCCGCGGTCCTTCGCCAGGCGCGCGATCTTCGCCATGTAGGGCGCGTCGGCGTCGGCGCCGAAGATGTGGAATTCGCCGATGCCGCGATAGATGCCGCGCCTGAGTTCCTGCTCGACATATTGCTCGACCTCCCGGTTGTTGCCGAACCAGTCGTAGCGGTCGGGCTGCCTGAGATAGGGCCGCAGGAAGGGCACGATCGGGATGTCGGGCGCCTTCAGTGCCATCAGGTCGAGCGTGCCGTCATTGGGCCGGCTCGTCGCCAGCACCGCGCCGATGTCGACCTTGCGCCACAGATCGAGAACCTGCGGCGGGCTGATCACGCTCCTCGCTTCGACGTTGTAGTGCATGTGGGCGTCGAAGATCGGCGCCAGCTGCGTGGCGTGGGCGGCGAGCGGCAACAGCAGGGCCAGCAGCGAGGCGGCGGCGCGCGGGAGGGCGGACATGCGGGTCTCCTGACGGACGGAAAGCCCCATTTTGCCAAAGCCCGGCGAACTGCGGTAACCGGGGCCGGTCTGCGCTACACTGCCCGATTGTCTTTCCCGCTTCACCCATCATGAAATTTGCCCACCTGGTCGAAATCAACGACCCGCTCAATCCCCTGATCGAACGACTCTCGCGCACCCAGCTGTGGCGCGGCCTGGTGCGCCGGGCCGAGACGCCGACGGCCTTCGTTCCCTGGCTGAATACCTGTCGCATCCTGGAAAAGTCGGAGCACAGGATCAGCCGCGAACTGCATTACGGCGATCTCGTCGTGCGCGACACGGTCACCTTCATTCCGCAACGCCAGGTGATCTACAACGTGCCGGCGCAGGAGAGCATTCCGGCATCGACGCTGACGATGACGATCGAGGAGCCGGAGCCGGAGATATTTTTCGTGCGCTTCGAATACGACGACGGCGCCAGCGAAGCAGCCGACAATGCGGAGGCCTTCTACAACGACTTCCGCAAATCGGCGTACACCGAGTCGGACATCGATACCATCCGCACCATCCGCGAACTGGCGGAGCTCGGCCAGCTCGGCTGAAAAAAAAGCCCCGCCGTGGCGGGGCATTCCTCATCGGGATCCGATGATCAATGGCGGGCGCGGCCCGAGACCTTTTCCGCGCCGTAGCGCACCGCGTCCTTCACCTTGTCCCAGGTGCTCTCGGGATGGCTGGACTCCCAGCTGCGGCGCATTTCAGGCTCGGCGTCTTCCCAGCGGTAGTTGCTGAAGCGCGAGCTGCCGGCCATGGTGGAGCCATGGCGATAGGCGGCATCGTAGTCTTCATAGCGGCCGCCGCTGCTGCCGTAGGCCTGCTGCCAGTGGGTGCGATAGTCGCTGTCGTCCGAGGTCGCCATGGTGTCGGCGAAATCGGTGTTGCGGGTGGCGCCCGACGCGCCCAGCTGCTCGACCTCGACGTCGGTGCGGCGCACGGTGTCGTTGATGTTGGCGGTCTCCTGGGTGACTTCCTTGCCGACCACCACTTCCTCGACCACGCGCGCGGTCTTCGATACCACCGGCTCCTCGGCCGTCTCGCGCAGCTCGACCGAACCTTCCTTGAAGGCGGCGATGTCGGCCTCGCTCGCCGGCTGATTCACCGGATGGCGCTCGACGTGCACGTGCTCTTCCCGCAGGGTCACGCTTTCATTGACCGGCGTCTCGCGGATGCGCGAATAGATGCGCACGCCGCCGCGCTGCACTTCGCGCTTGCCGACGCGCAGCTCTTCCTCGACGATCGGGATGCGCTGCTCGTTGGTCATGCCGGTGCCGGTCCCGGTGGCGCCCGCCACGCCGGCGGTTCCCGACGCCATGGCGGCGGAGCCGACGCCCGAGGTGGTGGTGCCGGTGCGGCCCATGCCGTAGGCGGTGCGGTCCTTTTCGATTTCGCTGTCGCTCAGCATCGGCGCGGAATCGTCATAGCCGCTCCAGCCCTGGGTGCGCCAGTGCGAGGAACGCTCGTCGATGTCGACCGGGTCATAGCGGTTCATGATTTCGGTGGCGCGGTCGAGCAGATCGTCGCTCGCCGCATTCACGGTGAGCACGCAGCTGCCGCGGCGCACCGCTTCCGAATAGACGTCGCGCGTGTCGCGCTCGTCATCCATGCCGAACAGGGAGCGGAAGAAATTGCCGATGCCGGAACCTCCGCCGGCATCGCTGCTGTTGCTGCCGGTCGCGCGTTCGGTATCAGGGCTGAGCTGCACGTCGGACCGGGAGAAGCCCGCGGACAGCAGTTCATTCATCGCATTCTGGGCCTGGGCATAACTGTCGTACACACCAACTACGGTATTTTCCATGATCAGTTCTCCATCAAAATGTTGATACTCGAAACAGCCGTGCCGTTCCAAGGGGTCGGGCCATGCAGGCACAAGCCGTGCCTGGCCGTCTTGCCTACTCGAAGCGCTCGACCTTCACCTGCTCCGATCGCAGCGTCACCTTCTGCGGCGCATGCACTTCGCGCTGCCGGCGGGTGACGCGCACTTCCTCCTTGAGCATCAGCTGCTTCTGCACGACGAGCACTTCCTCGAACACGGGCAGCACCAGGGTCTCGCCTTCATAGCGCGTCAGCGGTACTTCATCCTCCTTTACCATGCGGCCCACGGGCACGTGCTCCACCACCAGCTCGTCGTGCAGCAGCGGCTGGTCGATCAGCTCCTCGCGCTGCTCCACGCTCTTGTGCAGCCGGACGCCGCGGCCGGTGTCGACGCGGCGCTTGTCGACATGCAGTTCTTCCTGGATCACCGGAATGCGCATGTGCGCGGTCGTCCCCTGGAAGGTGAAAGGAAGCAGATAGCTGCCGTCGTCCTGGCGCACGAGCAGATTCGCCGGGACCAGCACCCGCCTGCCGTCCTCGAGCTGCACCATCGCCTGTTGCGCGCCGTTGTCGCCGGCATGTAGTGAAACGATCGATGCCGCGTTGCCGCTGGCATCCTGTACGCGCGCATGCAGCGCGCCGGCGGAGGAAGAGGCGCCGTCGCCCCTGGTAATGTCGCTCATGGCTGCTCTGTCGTCGGGTCGAAGGGACCGCGGTCGCATGCAAGTTGCGGGCCGGTGCGCAGCGGGGGACGCGCGCCACGCGGGCGTGCATCGCGCGCCCGTTTTTACAGGCGTGCAGAAAAATTTACATTGGCGCCCGGCAAGATGCGAAAAGAACTAATTTCGGGACACGCGCCTCTCACTCATGTTCACTTTGTCCACGAGGAGCCAGCCATGACAACGATTATTGCGGGCAGATTTCAGGAGCAGGCCGAAGCGCAGGGAACGATAGAGGAGTTGCTGCGCGCAGGCTTCGCTCGCGAGCATGTCTCCACTTTCTATTGCAACCCGCCGGGGCAGCACGGCACCTACGCGCTGGGCGGCGATGCCGACAAGTCGCAGGGTGCGAAGGAGTCCGACAAGGGCGTGGCCAAGGGAGCGGCCGCGGGCGCCGCGGTCGGCCTGGCGGCGGCACCGGTTCTCGGCCCGATCGGCGCGGTCACGGGGGGACTCGTCGGTGCGCACATCGGCGGCACCATGGGTGCGATGTCCGAGATGAAGGAGCGCGGCGAGACCAGCGAGGAAGACCAGGCCAATGCAGTGGGCGAACGCCGGGCGGGGATGATGGTGGCGGTACGCGTGAGCGACCAGGATTTCGAGGACCGCGCCGTCAACGTGCTGCGCTCGCTCGGCGCCGCCGACATCGAACGCGCCGAGGGCACGATAGAGAATGGCGACTGGGTGGATTTCGATCCGCTCGCGCCGCCGACGCTGGTGCAGCATGCGCGCGCCGGCCACCCGGGCCAGGCGCCGCAGCGCCGCCTCTGAGCGTACCCGCGCGGGCGTCATCCGCCCGCCCGGGCCTCAGCCGTCGATGTGCGCGATCAGCGGCAGGTGATCGGAAGCCAGGCGCGCGAGTCTGGAGTCGTGCACCTGCACATGCACCAAGCGGTTGCGGGGGCGGATCCAGATGCGGTCGAGTGCGAACAGCGGCCGGCGCGAGGGAAAGGTGCGCGGCGCCGGCACCGCCTGAAAGTGCGATACCAGCCAGCGCAATGAGCGCCCCCAGACGAACCACTCGTTGATATCCCCCATCAGGATCACCGGCATTTCCTCGGTATCGAAAACCTGCAGCAGGCGCCGAATCTGGTCGCGCCTTTCCGCGGGACGCAGACCGAGGTGGGTGGCGATCACCCTGAGCATGTGGCCGTGGCAGTTGATGTCGGCGTCGAGCGCGCCGCGCGGTTCGCGGCTGCCGAAGGACAGGTCGATGGTGCGCATCGACAGGATGGGATAGCGGGTGAGCACCGCGTTGCCGTAGCGCCGCTCGGGGCGGATGCAGGCCGGGCCCTCGGCCGCGTGGAAGCCGGTGGCTTCCTGCAGCATGGTCAGCACGTTGGGCGTGCGGCTGCCGCCGAGCGGCACTTCCTGCAGCGCGATGATGTCGGCGTCGAGCTCCTGCAGCACGCCGGCCACCCGCTCGGGCGCGAAGCGCCCGTCGGTGCCGACGGCGGCATGGATGTTGTAGGTGGCAATGGTCACCGGCCAGGGATTGAGATCCGGCGCGGCCTGCCGTATCGGGACTGCGGTCGCTGTCAGGTCATCCATGCGCGGCGATATCCTCTTTTCGTTTCAACAGTTTCTGCAGGCCGATCGCGATCGAGATGATGAGCGCGGCCAGCGTGACCAGCACGGCGATCGTGCCGGGGCTCGGATTGCGCACCGCCTCGGCGAGGTGATGCACGAAGGTCACGGTCATCGTGATCCCGGGCAGCATGCCGAACAGGGTGCCGATCAGGTAGTCGCGAAAGCGGATGTGCGATGCCCCCGCCACCACGTTGACCACGGTGAAGGGGGCGATCGGCAGCATGCGCACCACCACCATGGCGACGATGCCCTGCCTGGCAAGCCGCTGGCTGAGGCGGTTGATGCGCGGGCCGAGCATCTTCTGCACGGTCTCGCGACCCAGCCAGTGGCCGATGCCGTAGGCGCAGGCGGCCGACAGCAGCGTGCCGGTCAGCGCATAGGCGGTGCCGAGCAAGGGGCCGAACACGATGCCCGTCACCGCGATGAGCAGCATCACCGGCACCATCGCGATGCCCGCGAGCACGTAGCCGCCGACGACCGCCAGCGGCGTGAAGGGCAAGGCATCGAGTTCGCGCGCCACGCCGACCAGGGCGGCGAGATTGACGTAGTCGCCGAGCGGTGTCCAGCGCCAGGCCACGGCCAGCAGCGCCAGCGCCACCGCCAGCAGGCCGATGCCGGCCAGGCGCCGCGGCACCGGCTTGCGCGCCTCGCGCGGCACGAATTCCTTGGCCAGTTCGTCCGGCTTGATGGGTTTCTCCGGATCGAAGATCGCCTGTTCGGGGATCAGGGAATCGAGTTCGGGCGTCGTGCTCGGCTCCATGACGCGCAGGCTGCGCTCGGACAGCTGCAGTGCCGCCACGGCGGCCTGCAATCCGCCATGGGCGGCGATGGCCTCCTGCACGCGTGCCGGCGCGGTGTCGAGGTGTTCCGCCAGCAGACGGTTGCGCATCGACGCGATGGCGCGGCGGATGCGGTCGTCGCCGCGCGCCTCGATGGTGAGATTGCATTCGGTGTCCAGCGCCATCGACCGGCTGCTCAGATTGGCCGAGCCGATCGACAGCATGTCGTCGTCGACGGTGAATACCTTGCTGTGCACGTTCAGGCACTGCGGGCCGAGGCCGGGTATGTGCGGGCAGTACATGCGGTAGCGGTCATGCACGTCGGCGCTCTTGAGCCGCTTGTGCACCCGCGCGCGCAGCACGCCCATGGTCGCCTGCTCCAGCCAGCCGCTCTGCGTCTGCGGCGAGATGACCATCACCTCGGGTCCCTGCGGTTCCTGCAGGCGCGTGCCGAGCGCGTCGGCGATCATGCCGGAGGTGAAGTACTGGTTCTCGAAGAACAGTGCGCGCCGCGCGGCGGCGATGGCATCGAGGTGCAACTGCCGGACTTCGTGCACGCCGGCACGGCCTTCGAATTCCGGCTCGGTGCGCGAGATGCCGACATCCACGTCGGTGAGGTCGGGCTGCACGCAGTCCGGCCATGGATCTTCGGTCGCTGTCGCCGGTGCGATTGCCGCGCCGCCGCCCGAACGCTGCCAGCGTATGCGGGCGAGTTCGCCGAGCGCGCGCGCGGCGGGGCCGTCGACGATGGCCTGCACGTCGTGAAAGGGAGCATAGGGCTTGCCGTCGGCGTCGCAGCGCAGCGGATTGCCGCACTCGTGCGCGGGACTGTCCCAGCGGCAGCGGGTGAGATCGAGTCCGCCGACGAAGGCGACGGCGTCGTCCACCACCACGATCTTCTGATGATGGGAGCCGCCGATCGGATGGTGTGCGTCCATGCGGAAGGCGAGCCGGCGATGGGTGCGCCAGTCCAGCTTGTAGACCGGCAACCATTCCCGCTCCAGCGCGTACAGCATCGCGAAGTCCCAGTTCAGCACGTAGGCGCGCAGGCTGGGACGCGACGACACCACCGCGTGCAGAAAGTCGCCGAGCGGCTCCGGGTAGCCGTCGTTCGCACCGCCCGGCACCAGGCGCATGCGGCTGTCGATGTCCCAGCTCAGGATGAAGACGCTGTGGCGGGCCTTGAGAATGGCCGCGCGCACCGCGCGGAAATAATCATCGGCATCGACCAGCATCCCGAAGCGGCCCGCCCTGGCGATGCGCCAGCAATTGTGACCGGGCCGGAGCAGGCCCGGATGATCGGAAGTTTGAAGTTGGGCAGCGGGCGTTGACATGCACTGTCGATTGGAAATTTTTCACTATTCCTTTCGACGCCCGCCCCCTGCGTTAGTTTCTGCGGTCGTTGCCCCGGGTGCGTCAGCGCATCAGCGCGTACTCGCCGCCGCGTTCCAGCGCCCGCCGGTAGGCCGGGCGGGCATGGATGCGCTGGAGGAACGCGGCCAGGCGCGGGTACCTTGCATCCAGGCCGGCACGGGCGGCGGCGGCCTCGAGCGGAAAGCTCATCTGCACATCGGCGGCGCTGAATTCCGCGCCGGCGAACCAGTCGCGCGAGGCGAGTTCGGACTCCAGGAAAACCAGGTGCTGGTCGATCTGCGGCTGCACGAAGGAGGACTTGGCGCGGCGCGCGATGGCGCGCGCCACCGGTTTCACGAAGAAGGGCAGCGGGCCGTTTTCGATGCGGTCGAACACCAGCTTGAGCAGCAGCGGCGGCATCGCCGAGCCTTCCGCATAGTGCAGGAAATAGGTGTAGCGCAATCGGTCAGGACTGTCCTGCGGCGGCGCCAGGCGCCCATTGCCGTAGCGCCCCACCAGGTATTCGACGATCGCGCCCGACTCGGCCACCGTCAGCCCGTCGTCCGTCAGCACCGGCGACTTGCCCAGCGGGTGGACCTTGCGCAGCGCCGGCGGCGCCAGCATGGTGCGGGCATCACGCTCGTAGCGCTTCACTTCATACTCGAGGCCGAGTTCCTCGAGCAGCCAGAGCACGCGCTGGGACCGGGAATTGTTGAGATGATGGACGATGATCACGGCTGTCTCCGTTGTGGATGTGGGCGGGCATTCAGGCGGCAAGCATAAGCGTTCATCGGCGCGCGGTGTCAGATGTCCACCGGATCGACTTCCAGCGACCAGCGCGCCCGGGTTTTCATCGCGCGCAGCGCGGCCATCCAGCTTTTCAGGAAGGCCTGCAGCGCGGGGCGCGATGCCGATTCGATGAGCAGCTGCGCGCGCTCGACGTTGGCCACGCGCGTGATCGTCATCGGGATCGGATCGTTGATGACGATCGCGGGGTGCGGCTGCAGGCCCGCGGCCTGCTGCAGGAAGTCGAGCGCGGTCTGCAGCTCGCGCGCCTCGGCCCGCAGCAGCGCCTGGTACATGAAGGGCGGCACGCCCGCCTGCTGCCGCTCCTCCAGCAGTCCGTTGGCGAAGCTGTCGTAGTCGTGCCGCATCAGGGCGCCGTACAGCGGATGGGTCGGGTAGCGGGTCTGGATCAGCACCTCGCTCGCGTTGCCGCCCTCCTTGCGGCCCGCGCGGCCGGCGCGGCCGGCGACCTGCATCAGCTGCGCGAACAGGCGCTCGCTGGCGCGATAGTCGTGCGAGAACAGCGAGGTGTCCGGGTTGAGCACGCCCACCAGGGTGAGGTTGCGGAAGTCGTGCCCCTTGGCCACCATCTGCGTGCCGATCAGGATGTCGACCTCGCCGCGGTGCACGCTCTCGAAGGCCGCCTGCGCGCTGCCCTTGAGACGGGTGGAGTCGGCGTCGATGCGCATGATGCGCGCCTGCGGGAATATCTGCTGCAAGCCTTCCTCGATGCGCTGGGTGCCGCGCCCGAGAGGCTGCAGGTCGACGTTGCCGCAGGTCGGACAGGACTTGGGAATGCGCAGCTCGAGGCTGCAATGGTGGCAGCGCATCCGGTGCTCCGGCTTGTGCAGCACCATGAAGGCGGTGCAGCGCGGACAGTTGCCGATCCAGCCGCAGGCATCGCATGCCAGTACCGGGGCGTAGCCGCGCCGGTTCAGATAGAGCAGCGACTGCTCGCCGCGCTCGAGCCGCAGCTTCATCGCGCTGACCAGGGTGGAGGTGAGGCCCTGCCCCGGGCGGTCGCGCTCCATGTCGATCAGCCGCACCTTCGGCAGCACCGCGTCGCGGCTGGCGCGCTCCCGCAGCTCCAGGCGCCGGTAGCGGCCGGACAATGCGTGCTGCCAGGTCTCGAGCGACGGCGTGGCCGAACCGAGCACGATGGGAATGCCGAGCTGTCGCGCGCGCCACACCGCGAGGTCGCGCGCGGAGTAGCGCAGGCCTTCCTGCTGCTTGTAGGACGGGTCGTGCTCCTCGTCCACAATGATCAGGCCGAGATGCGGCAGCGACGCCAGGATCGCCAGCCGTGTGCCGAGCACGATGCGGGCGCGGCCGAGATGGGCGGCGAGCCAGTTCAGGCCGCGCTCGCCTTCGGCCAGGCCGCTGTGCAGGGTGGCGACATCGGCGCCGGGAAAGCGGGCGCGGATGTTCTGCTCGAGCTGAGGCGTGAGATTGATCTCGGGGACCATGATCAGGACCTGGGCCTGCGCGTCGCGCGCCAGCACGCGTGCCGCCGCCTTCAGGTACACCTCGGTCTTGCCGCTGCCGGTGACGCCGTACAGCAGCAGCGGCGCGAAGCCCTGCGCCTCGCTGATGGCATCGGCGGCCTGCTGCTGGGCGGCGTTGAGCACCGGCGCGTCGGCGGGAGTGGCGTCGCCGGCGGGCGCGAGCTTGTCCAGCTTTTTCAGTGCGCGGTCGAGGGCGACGGTCTTCGCCGCGCGCAGATTCTTCGGCAGTGCCGGCACCGCCACCTCGCCGAGAGGACGCTGGTAGTAGTCCGCCGCGAACGCGCACAGCTCGATCCAGCGCGCCGCCAGCGGCGGCAGCTGGAGGCGCACCGCCAGCGCGTCCTTGAGCTTGTCGGCCGGGACCTCGGTCCGTCCCCCGACGGCGACGATCAGCCCGATCTCTTCCCGCCGGCCGAACGGCACCAGCGCGAGCTGCCCCGGCTGGGGATCGCCGCCGCCCTGCCAGCGATAGTCGAAGCAGGTATCGAGGGGCGTGTCGAGGGCGACGGTCAGGTATAACTGTTCCACGACTTAAGAAAGTTCTTCAGTGTTGAAGGTAAATCCCGGTTTCATAAGGGGTTTTTCAGCTATCCACAAAAGCTGTGGATAACTTTGTGAACAAGGCGGGGCGATGTCTCGCCATCCCCTTGCCAGGCGTGGCCCTTCCTTAATTTGATGATCTGACAAGCAGGAAAAGCGCCCTTATAAATCAATGACTTGGAAGAGCTCCCCGGGGACGGCGGAGACATCGGCAAAAAAAGAATGTTGCCTGGCACAATAACGGCGTTGTGCGGCATGTGTGAATAACTGCAGGGAATTCGGCCCGCCGGATGAGTACTGACCTGCATTTTTTTCTTGTCTTTACGTCGTTTTGTCAACTGCCTGCCGTCATCTTCCGGCTTCCTTATTGCCTGCCGCGAACTTCAAGTAATTCATGAAGAAACGCGCTAACTGCCCGCCCCGTAAGCGCTTTTTCGACTATCCACAAAAGCTGTGGATAACTTTGTGGAGAACAGCATCTTGACAGCCCGGGAAGCCAGATTTCATGCGGGTTTCGACAAAATGCCGAATTGAAAAGCAAAAAAACGGCCTTTATAAATCAAGGACTTATAGGGCCACTTTTGATTAGTTCCCGACTTCAAAAAATTTTTTCTGTTGGAAATCCCGGGCGCGCCGACGTGTGAATAAGAGGCTCCGGGTCGGTCCGAGATTGTCACGCGAACGCGTCACGACTGGCCGGATCCGGCCTGGCGCATGCCGCGGCTCATCTCATGCACCGCCTCGACCAGCACCGCGACCGATTCGGGGGGCGTGAACTGCGAAATCCCGTGCCCGAGGTTGAAGACATGGCCGTGGCCGGGCGTGCCGTAGCTGTCGAGCAGCCG
>NZ_BPMK01000006.1 GCF_019656455.1 Noviherbaspirillum aridicola | reverse complement strand
GAGCGCGCCGAAATGCTCCATCAGTGGAACCACCACTACAACTGGCACCGCCCGCACCAAGGTATCGGCGGCAAAGCACCAATGTCCAGACTCTCAACCAACCGAAATAACCTCTTGCAACTTCACAGCTAGAGCGCGCCGGGCGCGTCCGAGCCGCTCGGCTGCGCGGGGCCTTTCTGGCCGGGATTGAGGCCCTTGTCGTCCGGGTTGTGCTGTTTGACCGGCACCTCCTCCCGTGCAACCCGCTCGCGCGCAAGCGCGTTGTCCAGCGCGTCCTTGCCGTTGCCGTTGCCGGGGCCGCCCGGCGTATCGCTGCCTGTCGCCATCAGATTTCTCCTTGTCGGGTGGACGGCGCCTGGCCGTCGCCCGCGTCGCCATCATTGTCCTGGGGCAGATCGCCGCTTTCGAGCGCCTCGATCAGCAGATCCGCCGCCTCGTCGAGTTCCGCCAGCAATTGCGCGATCCTCAGGCCCAGCATCTGCCGGGCCTGAAGCGCGACCTTGCGCTCACGCATCTTCATTTGCCTTCCCTCCTTGAATGCGGCCCGGACGCTGCGCGGTCGCGGGATCGGCTGCCCTTTCCTGCGCGCCCGAGGCACTGCCGGTGGGACTTGCGCCGCCGGCAAAAGATTCGCGCGGTTACGCCGCCTGAGCAGATTTATAACTGGAACTGAAATGGATCAACACCGTCTCAGTCACGCTTGCCCCGCTGCCTGTCCTTCTCGCCCTTTGTCCCGGATCGCCGTGTCTACGCTCGCTTCATTCAGTACCTCCGAAACCAGCATCTGCATCAACGCCTCCTGCGCCGAACTCGCGCTGCTGATACGCGCCAGCAAGGACAGCCTCCTGTCCACCTGGCGGACGGCGCTGCGCGCGCGCATGGCGGCGACGTGCGGCATGAGCCGACCGGCGCTCGACGACCATATCCCCGTGCTGCTCGACGAAATCGTCGCCGCCCTGGAGCGCGCGGAGGATGTGGCCGGCCATCCGCAGGTGGGCCGCAGCACCTCGTCCGATCACGGCCTGCAAAGGCTGGCCGACGGATTTTCGGTGGAGGAAGTCGTCACCGAATACAACATCCTGCGCGACTGCATGCACGATCTCGCCGAGCGCAACGGCCGCGGGCTGTCGGGCAAGGCGCTGCATATCCTCAACGGCGCGCTCGACACCGCGATCGGCACCGCGATCAAGGCCTACGTCGCGCAGCAGGCGCGCGACACGCGCCAGCGCCGCGAAGACTACCTCGCTTTCCTTGCCCATGACCTGCGCACGCCGCTGAGCGCGGTCGCCGTGTCGGCGCACCTGATCGATGCCGACACTTCATCGCACGCGCCGTCGTCGCGGCTGCGGCGGGCGCTCGATACCCTGCAGCGCAACGTGGGCGCACTGACCCGCCTCGTGGACAAGGTGCTGGAGGAGAATGCCGGGCTCGACGACGACATCCGCCTCGAGCGGCGCGATCTCGCGCTATGGCCGCTGGCCGAATCTCTCGTGCGCGAACTGCAGCCGATCGCCGACGCCGGCCGCACCGTCCTGTTCAACCAGGTGCCGGAAACCCTGCGCGTGAGCGCCGACGCGACCATGCTGCGCCGCATCCTGCAGAACCTGGTCAGCAATGCGATCAAGCACGCCCATGGCGGCGAGGTCCGTATCACCGCATCGGAACGGGATGGAGAACCGGGCACCGTGGTCTGCGAAGTCGCGGACAACGGCTCCGGCATCCCGGCCGATCGTCTGCCGCACATCTTCGAGAAGTTCGAGAGCGACGACAGGGAGCAGGGCGACCTGGGACTGGGGCTGACGATCTGCAGGAGTTTCGTTCAGGCACATGGCGGCGAGATCGCCGCCGGCGCCCGGGCGGGCGGCGGCACGGTGATGCGCTTCACCTTGCCTGCACAGCGCGACTGAGCGGCGGCGGGCGCGCCCGGCGACGGGCAGGCACCGGCGCACCCGTCGTACAATACGCGCCATGTACATCGACTCCCATTGCCACATCAATTTTCCCGAGCTTGCCGAGCGCCTGCCGGGCATCTTCGGCAAGATGGCCGAAAACAAGGTGACGCATGCGCTGTGTGTCTCCGTCAACCTGCCCGAGTTTCCGCAGGTGCTCGCGCTGGCCGAGCAGCATCCGAACGTGTTCGCCTCGGTCGGCGTGCATCCCGACTATGAAGACACGCCGGAGCCGGATGTCGAGCAACTGGTGCGGCTGGCCGACCATCCGAGGATCGTCGCGATCGGCGAGACCGGACTCGACTACTACCGCCTGGAGGGCGACCTGGAATGGCAGCGCGAGCGCTTCCGCACCCATATCCGGGCGTCGCGGGCCTGCGGCAAGCCGCTGATCATCCACACCCGTTCCGCCTCGGAGGACACGCTGCGCATCATGCGCGAAGAGGGCGCCGGCAGCGACGCCGGCGGGGCGGCGGGGGTGATGCACTGCTTCACCGAGTCGCTCGAGGTAGCGCGTGCGGCGATGGACATGGGCTTCTACATTTCCTTCTCGGGCATCGTCACCTTCAAGAGCGCGAAGGAGCTGCAGGCGGTGGCGCAGGAAGTGCCGCTGGAGCGCATGCTGATCGAGACCGATTCGCCGTACCTGGCACCCGTGCCGTATCGCGGCAAGACCAACGAGCCGGGCTATGTCTGCCATGTGGCCGAGTTCATCGCCAGGCTGAAGAACCTGCCGCTCGAGCAGGTGGCGCGCCAGACGACCGAGAATTTCTTCACGCTCTTCAAGGCGGCCGCATGATGAACGCATCCTCGCCCGCCGCTTCCGCGCGCCGGCGCGGCCTGCGCCTGCTGGC
This sequence comes from Noviherbaspirillum aridicola, assembly GCF_019656455.1. Lineage (GTDB taxonomy): Bacteria > Pseudomonadota > Gammaproteobacteria > Burkholderiales > Burkholderiaceae_D > Noviherbaspirillum > Noviherbaspirillum aridicola. Next base: position 254,363 of record NZ_BPMK01000006.1, on the reverse strand, counting down.
ATCGCTGCCCTTGCTGGGCGTGTTGCCGGGGCTGGCGCTTGCCAGTTCCTATGTCGATTTCTTCCGCGCGGTGAAGATCGATCACGCGCCGAAGGTGAAGGAACTCCTCGCGCGCGGCTTCGACCCCAATGCCATCGAGGAGAGCCGGGGCGATACCGGCATGATCGTGGCATTGCGGGAGGAGGCGATGAATGTCTTCAGCCTGCTGCTGAACACGCCCGGCGTCGACATCGAAGCCAGGGCCTTCAACGGCGACACGGCGCTGATGACCGCCTGCTTCAAGGGCAATCTGCCGGCGGTGCAGGCGCTGCTGGAGAAGGGCGCCGAAGTCAACCGGCCCGGCTGGACGCCGCTGCATTACGCGGCCTATTCCGGCAGCACCGAGATCGTGCGGCTGCTGCTCGACAAGTCGGCCTACATCGACGCCGAGTCGCCGAACAAGACCACGCCGCTGATGATGGCGGCCATGGGCGGGAACATCCACACCGTCAAGCTGCTGCTCGACGAGGGCGCCGACCTGACGCTGCGCAACGAAGCCGGCATGAACGCGGTGGACTTCGCGGTCAAGCATGAACATCCGGACATCGCCGAGGGCCTGACCTGGCGCCTCAGGAAGATGGGCAAGCTCTAGTCCTGCCTCAGGCGATCGGCAGGATGAGCGTCGCTTCCAGTCCGCCTTCGGGATGGTTGCGCAGCTGTATGGCGCCGCCGTGCTGGACGGCGATGTTGCGGGCGATGGTCAGGCCCAGCCCGGTGCCGCCGGTATGGCGGGAGCGCGAGCTTTCGACACGGTAGAAGGGCTCGAAGACCTGCTCGATCTCCTGCTCCGGAATGCCGGGGCCCTCATCGCGGATACGGATCACCGCCTTGCCGCCCTCGCGCGCGACCCGTACCGACGCCCGCCTGCCGTATTTGGCCGCATTGTCGATCAGGTTGCCGAGGCAGCGCCGCAGCGCCAGCGGCCGCGCCATCACCGAGGCGGCGGTGGCGCCGTCCTTGCTCACCTCCTGGCCCGCATCCGACGCATCGTCGCAGACGCTGTCGATCAGCGAATCCAGGTCCATCTTCTGCACGGCCTCGGTCGATTCCATGCTGCGCACGAGTTCCAGCCCTTCGCGCACCATGCCCTGCATCGCCGCCACGTCGCCCGCCAGTTTTTCCTTGAGCTGGGCGTCCTCGATCTTCTCCAGCCGCAACCGCATGCGCGTGAGCGGCGTCTGCAGATCGTGGGTGATCGCGGCCAGGATATGCGCCCTCTGGCGAATGTGCTTGCGCACCTGCGCCTGCATCGCATTGAAGGCGGCGGCGGCCTGGCGGATTTCGAGCGCGCCTTTTTCGGGCAGGGGTTCGCGTTCGATGTTGTGCCCCAGTTCGGTGGCCGCGCGCGCCAGGTGCTGCAGCGGACGCATCGTCATGCGGGCAACGAAGGCGGCAAGCACGCCGAGCCCGGCGAGGAACAGCAGGGCGTAGACCGGGTCGATGCGGGGAGCGAGCGGGGCGGGGCGCGGCGGCAGCACCGCCAGCCGTACCCGCCCGCCGTCCTCGAGCGTGATCAGCAGGGCCTCGCAGCGGCCGGCGCGGTCGGGATGGCGGCGCGCCAGCCGTCCGGGCGGCGGCTCGCAGTCGCCGGGGCGGGTCGCGGTCGAGGCAACCTGATAATCGCCCGCCATGCGCTCGCCGAGGAGGCGGGCCAGGCGCGACTGTTCTATCGCCGGCTCCGCGCGGTCGACCAGTTGGGCCTGCATGCCGAGACCGGCGGCGGCGTCGAGGAAGGGTGCGCGCAGATGGGACGGCACGGTTTCGAGCGTCTGCACGAACTGCGTGACTCTTTCCACCGCATGGAAATCGCGGAACTGGCTGACCATCCGCTGCCGCTCGCCGAAAGACAGGCCGAGCGTCAGCGCCACCGTCAGCAGCACGCCGGCGAACAGCACCAGGAAGACCCGGGTGCTCATGGACTGGAAGAATGCCTTCATTCCCTGGTCACCGGCACCGACAGCACATAACCCTCATTGCGCACGGTCTTGATGATCTGCGGCGAGCGCGCGTCGTCGCCCAGCTTCTGGCGCAGGCGGCTGATCTGCAGATCGATGGAGCGGTCGAACGGATCGGCGTCCCGGCCCTGGGTCAGGTTGAGCAACTGGTCGCGGCTGAGGACGCGGTTCGCGTGTTCGATGAAGATCTTCAGCAGGCGGAATTCGGCGCCCGACAGCGCCACCACCACGCCGTCCTTGCTGATCAGGTGGCGCGCCGTGAAATCCATGGTCCAGCCGGCGAAGCGCGCCTGGCGGTCGGCCGGCTCCTGCATCTTCGGCGGCAGCGCGTGGGTACGCCGCAGCACGCTGCGGATGCGCGCGAACAGTTCGCGCGGCTCGAAGGGCTTCGGCACGTAGTCGTCCGCGCCCATCTCCAGGCCGAGGATGCGGTCGACCGGTTCGCCGCGGGCGGTCAGCATGATGACCGGCAGCGAGGAGCGCGCGCGCAGGTTGCGGCACAGCGTGAGTCCGTCTTCGCCGGGCAGGTTCAGGTCGAGCACGATCAGGTCGATGCGGGAATGATCGAGCACCTTCCACATCGCGGCGCCGTCCGCCGCCGTGGAGGTGCGGTAGCCGTTCTTTTCCAGGTACTCGGCAAGCAGGGAGCTGATGTCGCGGTCGTCGTCGACGATGAGAATGTGTGCGGGCGTGTCCATGGAGCGGATTATGGCAAGGTGCGGCGAGGGAGTTTTAGCGAATTGTATCCTGCTGTTTCCCCCGGAACAGGCGACACACAAGGATACAAAGGCGGCGTCCCGGCGGTACAAGCCGCAATACGGCCGACAATGACGGGATACAAAGCGGTCGCATCATGCCAAGCGTGCCGGGGGCACTGTAATCAACACTCTCACGCAAAGGAAGCATGATGACCACACTACGCAAAAGCATGATGATCGGCCTGCTGGCAGTCGGACTCGGCGCGGGCACCGCCGGCGCCTGGGCCGACATGGGCGAAGGTGGCTTCGGCCACGGCCGCCACGGACATGGCGGTGCGCGCATGCACTCGCCGGAACAGATGAAGCAGGCCTTCGAGAAGCGCCAGCAACAGCTGCATGACAAGCTCAAGCTCGACGCACGGCAGGAAACCGCCTGGAAGACCTATGTCGACACCATCCGCCCGGCCGCGCCCGCGACGCGCCCGAGCCGCGAAGAGCTGGCGAAGCTGCCGGCGCCGGATCGGCTGCAGAAGCGCATGGAATTCCTGCAGGAGCATGAAAAGCGCCTCGCCCTGCGCATCGCCGCCACCCGCGAGTTCTACGCGGTGCTGACGCCGGAGCAGAAGAAGGTGTTCGATGCCGGGTTCGCGCACGGCCCGCGCGGCGGCCGGGACCGCGAGCGCGGCCACCACGGCCCGCACGGCGAAAAGTCCTGACGGTCGGGCAGCCGGCCGTGCCGTGAAAATGCCGGTCTTCGGGGCCGGCATTTTTTTGCCGCCTCACTGTGTCGGCACGCGCCTTGCCGCTATTCGAGGTGAATATCGCGCAGTCAATCAGTGCAGCTTGATCCTCGGATTGCGCGCCCAGTTGATCGTCTCCGCCCAGGTTCCCAGCCAGGTCCGGAAGAATCCGTTCACGACGATCTGGTGATGCTTGTGCAGCCACCAGTACATCCACTTCGCGATCGTGCCCTCGATGAACACCGAGCCGCGCGCGACCGCGCCCATCAGGCTGCCGACGGTGCTGTAATCCCCTAGCGACACCAGCGAGCCGTGATCGCGGTAGACGAACTCCAGCAGCGGCTTGCCCTGCAGCCGGCGCACCAGCGACTTCGCCAGCGTCGCCGCTTCCTGGTGGGCGGATTGCGCGCGCGGCGGGACGGAAGGTTTGCCTTCTCCCTGCGGAATCGCGGCGCAGTCGCCGATGGCGAAGATGTTCGGGTCGCGCGTGGTCTGCATCGTGCGGTGGACCACGAGCTGGTTGATGCGGTTGGTCTCGAGGCCGTCGATCTCCTTGAGGAAGTCCGGGATCTTGATGCCGGCCGCCCACACCACGATGCCGCTCGGGATGAAACTGCCGTCGGCCAGCCTGACGCCTTCGCGGGTGACCTCGACCACGCGCGCGTTGGTGATGACTTCGATGTCGAGTTCGGTCAGTTCGTGTTCGACCGCGCTCGACAGCTTTTCCGGCAGCGCGGCGAGCAGGCGCGGCGAGGCGTCGATGACGACGATCTTGATGTCCTTTTCGGGATCGAAGTTGGCCAGGCCGTAGCTGGAGACGATCTTCGCGGTCATGTGCAGTTCGGCCGAGAGTTCGACGCCGGTGGCGCCGCCGCCGATGATGGTGACGGTGAAGCGGCCTTCGCCCGGCGCGCGTGCTCTCGCCTGGGCGCGCAGGCAGGCATTCACGAGGCGGTCGTGAAAGCGCTCGGCGGACTCCGGGGAGTCGAGCATGATGCTGTGCTCGTGCACGCCCGGCGTGCCGAAGTCGTTGGTCTGGCTGCCCAGCGCCATCACGAGGGTGTCGTAGGGAATGGTCTGGGGCGGCAGCACTTCCTCGCCCTGTTCGTCGTAGATCGGCGCGAGATGGATTTCCTTGCGCGCACGGTTGAGCCCGATCATGCGGCCCAGCCGGAAGTGGAAATGGTGACGCCTCGCGATCGCGAGGTACTCCATCTCGTCCTCGTGGCTGTCCAGCGTGCCGCCGGCGACCTGGTGCAGCAGCGGTTTCCACAGATGGGTGCGCGAGGCGTCCACCAGGATGATCTCCGCCTTGCCCCGTCTGCCCAGCTTCTTGCCCAGGCGTACCGCCAGCTCGAGGCCGCCGGCGCCGCCGCCGACGATGGTGATGCGGTGTGGTGACGTTGCGGTAGGGTGGTTCAATCGCTTCTCCTGACAGAGTGTTTGCTCGCGCTGCTATCGAAACGACAAGAGCGCCGCGCGATAATTCCCGGCCCGTGCAAGGCGGCATTCGCACCGCATGGCGGCCAAGCCGGAGGGCGTTGACTCAGGTCAAACAAATTGCGGGGCGCGTTTGCTAGATTCAAGCCCGCATGCCGCCGGAGCGGCGCAAGACCCACGGAAAATAAAATGACCGCCAAACCCGCCGCCCGCGACTTCCTGGCCCGGCTGCCGTTGTTCGACGAACTCGCGCCCGCCGAACTGGAACAGATCGGCCGGCATACCGCCGACCTCCATGTGGCCAAGGGCGACATCATCTTCCGCCGCGGCGATCCCTGCTCGGGCTTCCATATCGTCATCTACGGCCAGGTCAAGCTTGCCTTCGTCTCGGCGGAGGGCAATGAAAAGGTGGTCGAGATCATCGGCCCCGGCCACAGTTTCGGCGAAGCGCTGATGTTCATGGAAAAGCCCTACATCGTGACCGCGCAGGCGCTGGCCGATACGCTGTTGCTGCATGTGCCGAAGACGGTGATCTTCGAGGGGCTGGAGCGCGATCCGAAGTTCGCGCGCAAGATGCTCGCGGGCCTGAGCCGGCGCCTGCACGGGCTGATCTGCGATGTCGAGGCGTATTCCCTCAGTTCGGGCACCCAGCGCGTGATCGGCTATCTGCTGAAGGAGGCGGAGCGGGCGGAGGACGGCGGTCGCGTCCATCTGGAGGTGAGCAAGGTGGTGCTGTCGTCGCGCCTGAATCTCACGCCGGAGCATTTCTCGCGCATCCTGCATGACCTGAGCGCGCGCAAGATGATCAGCGTGGACGGCCGCGACATCACCATCCTCGACATCGAGCGGCTGCGGAACTACGAGGGCCGCTGAGCCAGGGTTTTGCGGTACAGCAGCACGGCCCGCAGGAGATTCCAGCCCAGCAGCGCGGACGACAGTGCGAACGCGAGCGCGGCCGGGCGCGACAGCGCCTGCGGCCAGACCGCCGCCGCCAGCAGCAGCAGGAGCGCGGCGAGATGCGCGCGGCACTGCCGCATCGCACCGGCGTCGCTGATGATCTGGCGCATGTTCGGCGCCTTCGCGCCCGCCAGCTGTTGCTGCAGGTGATGCCAGACCAGGAAGGGCACGATCTTGTAGAGCATGCCGCTGACGATGGAGGCGCCGAAGCCGACGATCATGAGTATGCCGAGCAGCAGGCCGCGCGCCTCGCCCGCATGCTCGCCGGCCCACAGCAGCAGGCTGCATGCGATACCGCTGGCCAGGCCGATGCGCCAGAACCAGGTGGTGGCATCGGGATTGGGCCGCTTCCGCTGGCGCAGCAGGCGCAGGGTGTAGCCGCAAAAGAGCGCGAGCAGGGCGGCGCCGAGCGCCGACAGCGCGTCGGCGGGCCAGGATGCCGGCATGGCACCGGGCCACCCGGCCAGGCTCCACAGCGGCAGCACGACAAACATGGCCGGCGCGAGCCAGCGGGTCAGTGTGCGCGGATAGACGGGCGTGACCTGGAACATGGGTACCACCTGGTAAGCGACGCCGGCGACCAGGATCAGAAGCCAGCCGCCGAGGCCCCAGGCGGCGTGCGCATCGGTGAGCGCCATCAGCGGCAGACCGAGCGGCCAGGCAAAGGTGGTGGCCGCCGCGGCGCCGAGCGCGACCGTGCCGGCCAGCGCCGCCGTCGCCAGGCGTATCCCCTGAAGCATCTCGCCGCCGGATGCCTTTTGCCACAGCCCGCGCAGGGCGACGCCGAACAGCAGGCCAAAGCCGAGCGGCAGCAGGACGAGGGCCGCCCTGAACGGCAGCGGGGCGCCGCTGAGGAAACCGGCGGCCAGCGCCAGCGTGCCGCCGATCAGCAGCAGATGGATGGCGCCCGCGCCGCGCCTCCCACCGGGAATGTCGATGCCCGACACCACCGGCAGAATCTGCAGCAGCGCCCCGATCATGGTCATGCTCAGGAAACCGAGCGTGAGCAGATGGGTCGCGGCGAGCGTGAGCGGCGACCAGCGCGACGTCATCGCCTGCGGCCCGTACCAGAGCAGCAGCATGGCGGCCGCGAGCGCGAACACCGGCGCGCCGAGAAAGAAACGCAGGGGCACGGAGAGGCCCGGCGTCTGCTCCAGCGACAGGATGCGTTGCATCAGGCGGCGCGGATCAGTATCTCGAACAAGCCGTCGTCGCGCGCGACGGTTTCATGCAGATAGCCGTTCTGGTCGAGGATGCGGTACAGCGGAAACGGCTGCCGCGGGATCAGCACGCGCAGCTGCTGCGCCGGCTGCAGGCGCCCGAGCGCATCGAGCACACGTTCCAGCGGCTCGGGCGGCTCGAGTCCGCAGACGTCGAGCAGGAGATCGTCGGGCGCGTTCATTGTGCTGTCGCGATGGCCTGCATCGCATCGATGAGTTGCGCCGACTCGCCGGCGAGCTGGCGATCGGCGAGGGGATAGAGTACGCCTTCTTCCTTCATGTTGTGCTGCTGAAGCAGCAGATTGAACGTCTCCGACAGGCCGAGGAACAGTTCGCGGTCGCGCGCGCCGAGCGCGGCGTTCATGTCGTCGAGCAGCGCGCGTATCTGCGCATGCTCCTGGCGCATGACCATGGTCGGGCCGAAGCCGGGACCGGTCGTCGATTCCAGGGCGGGAAAGAGAATGTCTTCCTCCATGCCGAAATGACGTTCGAGCAGGGCGGCGAATTCATCGAGCCGCGTCTGCGCCTGCGCCCACTGGGAGCGCGCCACCCCGGTTTCCGCCGCAGCGAACAGCGTGTCGCATTCGTCGTGGCCGTTTTCGAGATAGCTGGTGATGCTGTTCATGTGATGCCTCGCTGTAAAACCCGTGGTCATTGTCGCGGGCGGACCGCTTGGCAAACCTTGATTCAGGTTAAGGAATCCCCGGTCCCCGGGCCGTTAGAGTGATGCCGATCCTGCAAGACCGTGCATAAAATTTGTCGTTTTCCGTCAAGCCGGACGTACTTGACTGAGATCAAACAAATTGAATTTCCGCTTTGCTACATTCGCTCGTCTCATTCAACCCGGAAGGACCCCCGTGCTGCAATCCCCATTCAAATCCCTGCTCGTCAAGGGCAAGTCCCTGCTTCCCATCGTCCAGGGCGGCATGGGGGTCGGCGTCTCCGCGCATCGGCTCGCAGGCTCCGTGGCAGGGCTCGGCGGCGTGGGCACGATCTCCAGCGTGGACCTGCGCCGGCACCATCCCGACCTGATGGCCGAGACCGGCAAGTCGCGCAACAAGGAATTGATCGACAAGGCCAACCTCGTCGCGCTCGACCGCGAGATCGCGGCCGCGAAAGCGCTGGCGCAGGGCAGCGGCATGCTGGCGGTGAACATCATGCGCGCGGTGGAGCAGTACGCCGCCTATGTGAAGCAGGCCTGCGAGAGCGGCATCGAGGCGGTGGTGGTGGGCGCGGGCCTGCCGCTGGACCTGCCTGAACTGACCGCCGAGCATCCGAAGGTCGCGCTGATCCCCATCTTGTCCGACGTGCGCGGCATCGCGCTGATCCTGAAGAAATGGATGCGCAAGAACCGCCTGCCGGATGCGATCGTGATCGAGAATCCGAAATACGCCGCCGGCCACCTCGGCATGGCCCGGCTCGAGGATGCCGACCAGCCGCAGTATGCGTTTCCGGCGGTGCTCGAGGGCACGCGGGAATTGTTCAAGGAACTCGGCATCGAGCGCGAGCGCATTCCGCTGATCACCGCCGGCGGCGTCAACACGCACGAGCAGGTGCGCGAGCTTTTCTCGATGGGCGCGGACGCGGTCCAGCTCGGCACTGCTTTCGCCGTGACGGAAGAGGGCGACGCCCACATCAACTTCAAGAAAGTGCTGGCCGAAGCCAGGCCGGAAGACATCGTGACCTTCATGAGTGTGGCCGGCCTGCCGGCGCGCGGGGTGCGCACGCCCTGGCTGGCCAATTACCTCGACAAGGAAGCCAAGCTGCAGCGCAAGGCGGGGCCGAAGCAGTGCACCGTCGGCTTCGACTGCCTGCATCAGTGCGGCCTGCGCGACGGCATCGCCAAGTCGGGCCAGTTCTGCATCGATACCCAGCTGGCCTTCGCGCTCGAGGGCGACGTCAAGCGCGGCCTGTTCTTCCGCGGCTCCGAGAAGCTGCCGTTCGGCAGCGAGATCCGGCCGGTGAAGGAACTGGTCGAATACCTGCTGACCGGCGTGCGCTCGATCGCCGGCGCCGTCAAGGCACCGGCTGCGCCGGGCATGGTCCCGGCATGAGCGCGACGATGGAACTGGTGTGCCCGGCCGGCAGCCTGCCGGCGCTCAAGGCGGCGGTGGACAACGGCGCCGACTGCGTCTATCTCGGATTCCGCGACGCCACCAATGCCCGCAATTTCGCGGGACTCAATTTCGACGACGCGTCGATCGCCGAGGGCATCCGTTATGCGCACGGTCGTGGCGCCAGGGTGCTGCTCGCGCTGAACACCTATCCGCAGGCGGACAACTGGCAGCCGTGGCGCAACGCGGTCGACCGCGCGGCGCAGGCAGGCATCGACGCCATCATCCTCGCCGACCCCGCACTGATGGCCTATGCGCACGAAAAATATCCGCAGCTGCGCCTGCACCTGTCGGTACAGGGCTCGGCGACGAATTTCGAGGCGATCAACTTCTATCACCAGCGCTTCAACATACAGCGGGCGGTGCTGCCGCGCGTGCTGTCGATGGAGCAGGTGGAGTACGTAACGAAGAACACGCCGGTCGAAATCGAAGTGTTCGGCTTCGGCAGCCTGTGCGTGATGGTCGAAGGCCGCTGCGCGTTGTCTTCCTATGTGACCGGCGAGGCGCCGAACACCCATGGCGTATGCTCGCCCGCCCGTGCCGTACGCTGGCAGCAGACCCCCAGGGGACTGGAATCCCGTCTCAACGGCGTGCTGATCGACCGCTACGACGATGGCGAGAACGCGGGGTATCCCACGCTGTGCAAGGGCCGCTTCGACGTCAACAACGAGAACTACTACGCGATCGAGGAGCCGACCAGTCTCAACACGCTGGAACTGCTGCCGCAACTCGCCGCACTCGGCGTGCGCGCGATCAAGATCGAGGGCCGGCAGCGCAGCCCGGCCTATGTCGCGCAGGTGACGAAAGTCTGGCGCGAGGCGATCGACAACTGTCTCGCCGCTTCCCAGCGCTATTCGGTCAAGCCGGCCTGGATGGCCGAACTCAACAAGGTCGCGGAAGGCCAGCAGCACACGCTCGGCGCCTATCACCGCCCCTGGAAATGACGGAGATCCTGTCTTGAAACTGGCTCTTGGGCCCATCCTGTACTTCTGGCCGCGCAACACCGTATTCGAGTTCTATCAGCAGATCGCGCAGGCGCCGGTCGATATCGTCTATCTCGGCGAGGCGGTCTGCTCGCGCCGGCGCGAACTGCGCCTGTCGGACTGGCTCGACATCGCCGACCTGCTGGCGGAATCCGGCAAGGAAGTGCTGCTGTCCACCCAGGTGCTGCTGGAATCGAAGACCGACGTCGGCACGCTGCACCGCATCGTCGACAACGGCCGCTACGGCATCGAGGCCAACGACATGGGCGCGGTGAACTGCCTCGCCGGCAAGCAATCCTTCGTCGCCGGGCCGCACCTGAACATCTTCAATCCGCCCACGCTGGAGTTCATCGCGCAGACCGGCGCGCGCCGCTGGGTGATGCCGCTGGAAATGAGCGCCGCCAGCCTCGCCCACATGCAGCGGGCGCGGCCGGCGGGACTGGAGACCGAGGTGTTCGGCTACGGGCGCATGCCGCTCGCGTTCTCGGCGCGCTGCTTCACCGCGCGGCATCACAACCTGCCCAAGGACGACTGCCAGTTCATGTGCATGCAGTATGCGGACGGACTGCCGCTGAAGACGCGGGAAGGGCAGCATTTCCTGACGCTCAACGGCATCCAGACCCAGTCCGCGCTGGTCTACAACCTGGTGCGCGAACTGGACGCGATGCGCGGGCTCGGCGTGGACGTGCTGCGGATCAGCCCGCAGGCGGAGCACACGCCGCAGGTCCTGGCCGCGTTCCGCGATGCGATCGACGGCAGCCTGTCGGCCAGCCAGGCCTTCGATCGGATCGCGCGCCTGATGCCTGACGAGGCCTGCGACGGCTACTGGCACGGCAAGCCCGGCCTCGAGCGCATCGCCGCCTGACATCCACGGAAGGATAGAAAAACATGAGTCAAGGCCGCTTCCTGTTGCCCGCCCCGGTGGGCAAGCTGCTTTCCTGCCTGCCGGTCTATCCCGGCTCGCTGCTGTTCTCCACCGGGCTCAACCTGGCCCTGCGCGACACGCTGCCGGCCGACGTGCAGCAGGCCTTGCAGGGCAAGCGCCTGCGCATCCGTGTCAGCGACGCCGGCGTGAGCTTCGACTTCAGCTTCGACGGCGGACGTTTCCGCGCCTGCCAGGGCGACGCCACGCCCGACCTCACGATCAGCGCCAGCGCGCATGACTTCCTGCTGCTGGCGCGCCGGGAGGAGGATCCGGACACGCTGTTCTTCAGCCGCCGGCTGTCGATGGAAGGCGATACCGAGCTCGGGCTGCTGGTGAAGAACACGCTCGACGCGATTGAACTGCCGACTTTCGAGCTGCTGAAGCAGCTGCCCGCAAGGGTGCTGGGGCGCGTGCGGTCGTAGCCGCGGGGCGCTTTTGCCGATCCGGTAGAGCCGGCGTCCCTGCCGGCCCAAAGCAAGTAAGTCCGGAGAGAGTGTGATACGCGGATCGCGACCCAATGAAGGTCGTGCGACCTCCGCCAGGCCGGCACGGAGGCCGGCCCCACTTACGTCGAGTCGGTAGGGCCGGCGTCCCTGCCGGCCCAAACCAGGTGCGTCCGGAGAGAGTGTGATACGCGGATCGCGATCCGATGAAGGTCGTGCCACCTCCGCCAGGCCGGCACGGAGGCCGGCCCCACTTACGTCGAGTCGGTAGGGCCGGCGTCCCTGCCGGCCCAAACCACGTGCGTCCGGAGGGAGCTTGATACGCGGATCGCGACCCAATGAAGGTTGTGCCACCTCCGCAGGCCGGCACGGAGGCCGGCCCTACTTACATCGGGTCGGTAGGGCCGGCGTCCCTGCCGGCCCAAAGCACGTGCGTCCGGAGAGAGCTTGATAGGCGGATCGCGACCCAATGAAGGTTGTGCCACCTCCGCCAGGCCGGCACGGAGGCCGGCCCTACTCAGGCCGGGTCGGTAGGGCCGGCGTCCCTGCCGGCCCAAACCAGGTGCGTCCGGAGAGAGTGTGATACGTGGATCGCGACCCGACGAAGGTCGTGCCACCTCCACAAGGCCGGCACGGAGGCCGGCCCCACTCACGCCGAGCCAATCGTGCCGTCGTCCTTGCCTTCACACCCGGCGTTTCGGGAGCGCCTGATGCGCATGCCCTGACTACGCCGGCCGGAAGCTGAAGGAGGGGAACAAGCCCGCTATCCGGTCGAGCAACGGCTGCAGGCTTTCCGCATTCCCGTTGCCGCTGTTGCGCAGGCCCTTGTCGCGGCAGCCCTGCGGACGGAACATCTGCAACGCATAGTTGCGCACGCCCATGCCGTGCAGGTCTTCGGCGAGCGTCGCCATTTCTTCCGGCGACAGCAGGCCCGGATGCCAGGTGCTGCGGAATTCATGCGGCACGCCGCTCGCCAGCAGCGCCTGCACGCATTGCAGCGCCTGCTCGCCGCTGCCGGCGATGCCGGTGACCCGCTCGTACAGGCCGAACGGCGCCTTCACATCCAGCGCCACCCAGTCGGTCAGGGGCAGGACGCTTTCGAGCCGGTTGGGATAAGCGCCGCCGCACTGCAGTCCGACCGCCAGGCCGAGCCGGCGCACGTCCTGCATCGCAGACGCCAGGGCCGGGTCGAGCGTGGGTTCGCCGCCCGAGAAGACGACGGCGTCGATCTCCCCGGCGCGCTGCGCGAGCAGGGAGAGGATCTTGGTCCATTGCAGCGGGCTGTGATGCAGGCGCAGCTGAAGATGGGGATTCTGGCAGTAGCCGCATTTCCAGGGACAGCCCTGGACGAAAATCACCGCGGCCCGGCGGTCCGGAAAATCCGTGAGCGACATCGGCGTGACGCCGCCGACCTTGAGCGAACGGTTGCCGGCTTCAATCGTGGAGGCGGAGGGGCGGCGCGTGGCGGCGGTGAGGCTCATCGCGCAAACCTAGCCGGCACAGCCGCACTGGCCGCAGCGGCCGCTGCAGCCGTCGTTGCTGGCCTGGCCGAGGTTCAGCTTGCGCACGCCGTAACCCGCCTTCTCCAGCACCGCGGCCACTTCCCTCGGCGCGGTCAGCTGTTCATCGAACTCGACGATGGCGCGATTGCCGGGATAGGAGACGGCCACGGTGCCGACGCCGTCGATCGTCTTGATCGCGCGCATCACGGTCTCGGTACAGTCTTCGGAGTTCATGCCGGTCACGTCCAGTACTTCGGTTTGCATCTTGCTTCCTTTTGTTGCAGTGATACGAATGGCCGCGATCCTAATGGATGCGGCCATCGGTGCTGAATGATCGAGATCAAATTTCCCCGGACTCGCGCCGGCACCCGATCAGTGCGACATCAGCACCGGCACCGTCATCGATTCGAACACGGTGCGGGTCACGCCGCCGAGCAGGATTTCGCGGAAACGGGAATGACCGTAGCCGCCCATGACCATGAGGTCGGAGCCGAGATCGGTGGCGATCGACAGCAGCGCATTGCCGACGTCGATATCGGTCTTCTGACGTACGACGTTGACCTTGACGCCGTGGCGGGCGAGGTAGAGGCCGATGTCGGCGCCCGGCTGCTCGCCGTGCGCTTCCGGACGCTTGTCGGCATTGAAGACGACCACGTCGACGTTCTCCGCGCGCTTGAGCAGCGGCAGCGCGGCGGTCACAGCGCGGGTGGCGCTGGTGCTCGCGTCCCAGGCGATCAGCGCGCGCCGGCTGACGGTCTCGAAGCTGCCGGCATAGGGAACGACCAGTACCGGACGGCCGGCGTTCATCACCACGAATTCCGGGAAGTCGGCGAGCGTGCCGGCCGAGGGTTCGTCGGGATCCGTCTGGCCGATGACGACCAGGTCGCTGTAGCGCGCCTGCAGGCTGACGCCGCTGCCGGCCTCGTCGTCGACCTGGCGTGCCTCGTAGCTGCGCACGCCGGCGCGGCGGGCGATGTCTTCGAATCCGTCGAGCGCGCCCCGGGCGCGGCGGCGCAGTTCCTCGATATGCTGGTCGAGGCCGTTGGCCGAGCCGCCTTCATAAATGAAGCGCGACTGATAGATGAAACGGGAAACGCCGCTCGGTGCGGCACCGATAAGATGGGCTTCCTCGGCGCATGCGATGCGCGCCGCGATATCGATGCGCTTGCCTGCATGCTTGTCGGAGTCGACGTGTACGAGAATGGTCTTGTACGACATGGTTCTTGTTCCTTCTGAATGGTGATTACGCACGTCGCGGGTCACGTGTCGGCCTTGCCCGCAGTGCCTGTTAGCGTAGGGGCTGCCATGGCGCCAGTCCAGTGAAACAGAAGGGCATCAAATCATGTTTCGGGCATTTTTGACTCAGATCAATTTTCCAAAAAGCCCTGCTTCTTAACATGCAAAGCCATTGGATGATGCGGTCCCCTTGCCCGGCGCGCGGCAAGAACGCGGTGGCCGGCGAGGCATCAAACAATCGGTTTTTTCCGCCCCGTGCGCCCAACCCTCGATACGGACCGTCATGACCATCCGCAATCTCAAGCAATTGTTCGAGCCCGCATCCGTCGCAGTCATCGGGGCTTCCGACCGTCCGCACAGCGTCGGCGCCACGGTGCTGCACAACCTGGTCGCCGGCGGCTATATCGGCCGCATCTTTCCGGTCAATCCCAGGCACAAGATGCTGGCCGGCCTCGAGGTCGTGCCCTCGGTCACCCGCCTGCCGCAGGCGCCGGACCTGGCCGTGATCTGCACGCCGCCGCACAGCGTGCCCGGCATCATCAAGGACCTCGGCAAGCTCGGCACGCGCGCCGCGATCGTGCTCACCGCCGGACTGTCGAGCACGCACGATGCACTCGGCCGCAGCATGCGCGACCTGATGCTGGCGGCGGCGAAGCCCCATCTGCTGCGCATACTCGGTCCGAACTGCGTGGGGCTGCTGGTGCCGGGCATCGGTCTCAACGCCAGCTTTGCCCACACCGGCGCCTTGCCGGGCAAGATCGCATTCGTTTCACAGTCGGGAGCGATGGTGACCGGCGTGCTCGACTGGGCGCGCTCGCGTCATATCGGTTTTTCCCGCTTCATCTCGCTCGGCGACAGCGCGGATGTCGACTTCGGCGACGTGATCGATTATCTGGCGACCGATCCCGAGACCGAAGCCATCCTGCTGTACATCGAAGCGGTCACGCATGCCCGCAAGTTCATGTCGGCCGCGCGGGCTGCCTCGCGCAGCAAGCCCACCATCGTGATCAAGGCCGGCAGGGCGCCCGAGGGGGCGAAGGCCGCGGCCTCGCATACCGGCGCGATGATGGGCGCCGACGATGTCTATGACGCCGCGATCCGCCGCGCCGGCATGCTGCGCGTCTACACCACGACCGATCTGTTCGACGCCGTCGAGACCCTGGCGCGCACCCGTCCCGCGCGCGGCGACCGGCTGGCCATCCTGACCAACGGCGGCGGTCCCGGCGTGCTCGCCACCGATGCGCTGATCGGCAAGAAGGGGCGGCTGGCGTCGCTGTCGCCGGAGGTGCTGCAGCAGCTGGACAGCTTCCTGCCCGCGACCTGGTCGCGCGCCAATCCGGTCGACATCATCGGCGACGCCCCCGCGGAACGCTATCTGCGCGCGATGGAGGCGCTGCTGCGCGAACCGGAGGCGGATGCGCTGATGTTCATTCATGCGCCCACCGCGATCGTGCCGAGCGCCGAGATCGCGAGCGCGGTGGCGCCGCTGGCGAGGCAGGCCGGGCGCAATGTGTTCGCCTGCTGGCTGGGCGGCGATTCGGTCGCGCAGGCGCGCAGCGTGTTTTCACAGGCCGGCATCGCCACCTACGACACGCCGGAGGAAGCGGTGCGCGGCTTCATGCAGACGGTCGAGTACCACCGCAACCAGCAGCTGCTGATGGAAGTGCCGGCCTCGCCGTCGGACGGCCTGAACGAAGACCGCGAGGCGGCACGCCGGGTGGTGCGCGCGGCGCTGGCCAGCGGTCGCGGCCAGCTCAGCGAGCCGGAGGCCAAGCAGGTGCTGGCGGCCTACGGCATCCCCGTGGTGCAGACGCGGGCCGCGGCCGATGTCGGGGAAGCGGTGCGGTGCGCGCGCGAGATCGGGTTTCCGGTGGCGCTCAAGATCCTGTCGCCGGACCTGACGCACAAGTCCGATCTCGGCGGCGTGGTGCTCGACCTGGAGACGCCCGAGTCGGTCGAGGCGGCCGCGGTCGCGATGCAGCGCCGCCTGCACGAGCTGCGCCCGGAGGCGCGCCTGCGCGGTTTCTCGGTGCAGACCATGGTGCGCCGGCCGGAGGCGCGGGAACTCATCATCGGCGTGTCCACCGATCCGGTGTTCGGGCCGGTGATTCTGTTCGGGCAGGGCGGCGTCGCGGTGGAAGTGGTCGCCGATCATGCGATCGCGCTGCCGCCGCTGAACATGGTGCTGGCGCGCGACCTGATCTCTCGCACCCGCGTGTCGCGCATGCTTGCGGCATATCGTCATTGCGGCGCGGCCGACGTGGATGCCATCTGCCGCGTGCTGATCCATGTCTCGCACCTGATCGTCGATATCCCCGAGATACGCGAACTCGACATCAATCCGCTGCTGGCCGACGCCGGCGGCGTGATCGCGCTCGACGCCCGCATCGCGGTGGCGGAGGCAGACAGGCGCGGCGTCGACCGGCTCGCCATCCGTCCCTATCCGGAAGAACTGGAAGAGTGGATAGCGTGGCAGGGCGGCCGCGTGCTGCTGCGCCCGATCAAGCCGGAGGATGCGCCGCAGCACGTCGCCTTTTTCAATGCGCTCGACCCCGAGGATGTGCGGATGCGGATGTTCGTGCGCATGCGCGAACTCTCGCCCGCGCAACTCGCGCGCATGACCCAGATCGACTACGACCGCGAGATGGCCTTCATCGCCACCCGCAGCCGGGAAGACGGACAGCCGGAAACCCTCGGCGCGGCGCGGGTGATCTTCGATCCAGACATGGCGAGCGCGGAGTTCGCCATCAGCGTGCGCTCCGACCTCAAGGGCAAGGGTCTCGGCTGGCTGCTGATGAACAAGCTGATCGGCTACTGCCGCGAGCGCGGCGCCGACGAGATCGTCGGCGAGTGCCTGAGCTACAACCAGGGATTGCTTGCGCTGGTGCGGCAGCTCGGCTTCGAGGCGCGCCATGCGATCGGCAGCGACACCATGCAGCTGCGCCTGCCGCTGCGCGACTAGCCCGCCGCGCTTGCTTTTGCCGGCGCGGGTCTTTAAGATGCATAAGAAATGAATCTTTAAGAGGCCGGTCATGTCCGTCATCATCATCGAAGAGCCCGTCAAGCGCGGCGAAGCCCGGTCGGGCCTGTTGCATCATCCGCTTTTCCGGCTCGGTTTCCGTCCCTTCTATCTGCTGGCCGCGCTGCTCGCCGCCGCCGCGATTCCGCTGTGGATCGCGCGCTGGTACGGCGTGCTGCCGGGCCTGGCCCGCATCGATCTGAACTGGCATATGCACGAGATGGTGTACGGGTTTGCGCTGGCGGTGATCATCGGCTTCCTGTTCACCGCGGGCCGCAACTGGACCGGGCTGTGGACGCCGAGGCGCGGCCATCTCGCCGCGCTCGCCGGCCTGTGGCTGGCGGGGAGGGCGGCCATGCTGCTGCTGCCGCCGGTCTTCGCCGCGGTGGTCGACCTGCTGTTCGTTCCGCTGGCCGCCTGGCCGATGTACCGGGTGCTGCAGCGCGCCGGCAACAAGCGCAACATGTTCCTGGTCGGCCTGCTCGGACTGCTGACCGCGATCAATCTCGCGTATCACCTGTCGGTCCTCGGCTGGCTGTCGATGCCGCCGATGCATGCGATGCAGGCGGCCATCCTTGTCATCGTGCTCATCGAGGCCGCGATCGGCGGACGCGTGATCCCGGGCTTCACCCGCAATGCGGTCGCGGGCAGCAACCCCGTCGTGCACGAGCGTCGCGACCGGGTCACCATGGCGGTCACCGCCGCCGCCGCGCTCGGCTGGGTCGCGGGCGTGCCCGCGCCGCTGGCCACCGGACTCGCGGTGGCGGCCGGCTGCGCGCAACTGACCCGGCTGATCGGCTGGCAGCCGCACCTGACCCTGTCCAATCCGCTGTTGTGGATTCTGCATGCATCCTATGCGTGGATCGCCGGCGGCTTCCTCCTGCTGGGGCTTGCCGCCGCCGGCGTGATGAGCGAGAGCGCGGCCTTCCATGCGCTGGCGGTCGGCTCGATGGCGGGCCTGATCATCGGCATGATCACCCGCACCGCGCTCGGCCATACCGGGCGGGCGCTGAAATCCGGGCCGGTGGAGCTGCTGATGTACCTGCTGATCCAGGCGGGGGCGCTGGTCCGCGTGCTGGCGGCCGCCGGCGTCGGCGGCCAGGCCATGCTGGGCGTGGCGGCACTCTGCTGGAGCGCCGCCTTCCTGCTCTACGTCGCGGTCTACGGACCTTACCTGTTGCGCGCCCGGATCGACGGACGCGAGGGATGATTGACAAGATGGCCGGGTACGTTTACGGCATCCGGCCATTTTTGACTTAGATCAAGGCTGCGATTTCCGGCCGAAACGTACACTGCAAGCCATTCCGAAGGTGTCCCGACAGGGGGCGCCGGGCAGCAGGAGTCCTAAACCATGGCAGTCGCCACCAATGCAGTTCCCGTCATCCCCAACGTGCAGTTCGATGCACCGCTGATCCGCAAGCTCAGCCAGCAGGGGCCGCGCTACACCTCTTACCCGACCGCGGACCGCTTCAATGAAGCGTTTGGCATGGGGGACTATCTGCAGGCGGTGAACAATGTACGCGCGATGGGCGCGCGCAACCCGATCTCGCTGTACGTGCACATCCCGTTCTGCGACAAGCTCTGCTACTACTGCGCTTGCAACAAGATCATCACCAAGAACCGCAGCAAGGCCGAGGTCTACCTCACCTACCTCAAGCGCGAGATCGAGATGCAGGGCAAGCTGTTTGCCGACATGAATACCGTCGAGCAGCTGCACTTCGGCGGCGGCACGCCGACCTATCTGTCGCATGAGCAGATGGGCGAGCTGCTGGCGCACCTGCACAAATGGTTCCGTTTCGCCCCCGACGAGGCGGGCGAGTATTCGATCGAGATCGACCCCCGCACCGTTTCGCCGGAGCGCATCCATGCGCTGCGCTCGCAGGGCTTCAACCGCATCAGCTTCGGCGTGCAGGATTTCGATCCGGACGTGCAGAAGGCGGTCAACCGCATCCAGTCCGAGGAGCTGACCCTGGGCGTGATGAACGCCGCGCGCGAGGCCGGCTTCCGCTCGATCAGCATCGACCTGATCTACGGCCTGCCCAAGCAGAACCTGGTGACGATGAACCAGACCCTGGCCAAGGTGATCGCCGCCAGCCCGGACCGCATTTCGATCTACAACTATGCGCACATGCCGGCGCTGTTCAAGTCGCAACGCCGCATCGCCGAGGAAGACCTGCCGAGCGCCGAGACCAAGCTCGACATGCTCTCGCTGTGCATCAAGCGGCTCACCGATGCCGGCTATGTCTATATCGGCATGGATCATTTCGCCAAGCCCAACGACGATCTCGCCATCGCCCAGCGCCAGGGCCGCCTGCACCGCAACTTCCAGGGCTACTCCACGCATGCGGAAGCCGAGATGGTGTCGGTCGGCGTTTCGGCGATCAGCGCGGTCGGCTCGACCTACAGCCAGAACGAGAAAACCCTCGAAGCCTATTACGAGCGCATCGAGCAGGGCGAGCTGCCCATCGTGCGCGGAACCAAGCTCAACGTCGACGATCTACTGCGCCGGATCATCATCCAGAAGCTGATGTGCAATTTCGAGCTGTCGATCCGTTCGCTGGAGCTGGCCTATCCGATCACCTTCGCCAACTACTTCGAAAAAGAGCTGGCGAAGCTGCGCGAACTCGAGATCGACGGCCTGCTCACCCTCGACGAGGACTGGCTGACGGTGACGCCGAAAGGGCGTCTGCTGATCCGCAATATCTGCATGGTGTTCGACCGCTACCTCGGCATGAAGCGGGAAGAACCGCTGCAGCGGCTGCGTTATTCGAAAACCATCTGACCTGGCCGTGCGAACCCCGCGGACGCCCCGGCGGCGTCCGCCTCTACCGGACCTTCAATTGACCGACCTGCATCTTTTCTCCGTGTTCCTGATCGGCCTGCTCGGCGGCGTGCACTGCATCGGCATGTGCGGCGGCATCGTAAGCGCCTTTTCGGTCGCGTCCGGCCGCCGCGTGATCCCGATCGCGGCCGCCGGCGGCGCCGGCGCGCTTGCGCGCGGCGCGGCAGTCGAGGACATGGTGCGGGTGGTTTCCTACAACGCCGGCCGGCTGGCCAGCTATGCGACGGCGGGCGCGATCGCCGGCGGCATCGCCGAAGGCGCGCGCACGCTTTCCTTCATGTCCGGCCTGCAGGTCGGCGGATACTGGCTTGCCAACCTGATGCTGGTGGCCCTGGGGCTGTACCTGATGGACACCTGGCGCGGCCTGGCGAAGCTGGAATCGGCGGGACAGATCCTGTGGCGCCGCCTGCAGCCGATGGTCGGCCACCTGCTGCCGATCGACAGCGCGGCCAAGGCGTTCGCGCTCGGCGGGCTGTGGGGCTGGGTACCCTGCGGCATGGTGTACAGCGTGCTGCTGACGGCAATGATGAGCGGCTCGGCCGTCTCCGGCGCCAGCGTGATGCTGGCCTTCGGCGCCGGCACGCTGCCGCTGCTGCTGACCATGGGCATGCTCGGTAGCCGCCTGCAGACCGCCATCCGCAAGCGCGGCGTGCGCGTCGCGGCGGGGCTGCTGGTGCTCGGCTTCGGCCTGCTCGGCCTGGCGCGCGCCGCCAACGGCGTGTCCTTCGGCTGGCTCGACGCGCTGTGCCTGACGCCGCCGCCCGCGCTGCACGGAGGCCATTGATGGGCGAGAACGCTTCCTGCTTCCATTGCGGCCTGCCGGTGCCTGCCGGCAGCAGCTGGTCGGTGCGCATCGCCGACGAAGACCGCGCGATGTGCTGCCCGGGCTGCGAGGCGGTCGCCAGGACCATCGTCGACAACGGCCTGTCGGCTTACTACCTCAACCGGGAAGGCTATTCCAGCACCGGCGACGAGTCGCTCGTGCCGGAAGAACTGCGCCTGTACGACACGCCCGAGGTGATGGCGCAGTACGGCACCGCCGGCGACGGCCAGCAGTGCGACGCCCTGTTCTCGGTGGAAGGCATCCGCTGCGCCGCCTGCGTATGGCTGATCGAGCGCCGGCTGGCGCGCGTGCCGGGTGTGCAGAAAGTCAACCTCAACGTCGCGACCGAGCGGCTGCAGGTGCAATGGCGGCAAGACCGCTGCAAGCCGAGCGATATCCTGGCCGCGGTGCGCGAGGTCGGCTACGCCGCCTATCCGTTCGACGCCGCGCGGCATGACGCGCAGCTGCGCAAGGCCGAGAAAACGCTGTTCCGCCAGGTCTTCATCGCCGGCCTGTCCATGATGCAGGTGATGATGTACGCGGTGCCGGTCTACATGGCCACCGACGGCACCATGGACGCCGACATGGAAAAGCTGATGGAATGGGCCAGCCTGCTGCTGACGCTGCCGGCGGTCTTTTATTCCGCGCTGCCTTTCTTCCGGGGCGCATGGGCCAATCTGCGCGCCCGCGCGCTGGGCATGGACGTGCCGGTCGCGCTCGGCATCGCCGCGGCTTTCGGCGGCAGTCTCGCCGCCACCTTCAGCGGCAGCGGAGACGTGTATTACGACTCCGTCACCATGTTCATCTTCCTGCTGCTCTGCAGCCGTTACCTCGAACTGATGGCTCGCCGCAAGGCCGCCTCCGCGCTGGAGCGCCTGCAGCATGCGATGCCGGCCTCGGCCTCGCGCATGAAAGCCTATCCGGCCGATCGCGGCACCAGCATGGTGCCGGCGGCGCAACTGGCCGAGGGAGATTTCGTGCTGGTCAAGCCGGGCGAGGCGGTTCCCGCCGACGGCGTGATCGTCGAGGGCAGCACCGCGATCGACCTGTCGCTGCTGACCGGCGAGAGCCGGCCCCAGCCGCACGCCGTCGGCGACCGTCTGCCGGGCGGCGCCGTCAATGCGACACAGGCGATCGTCGTGCGCATTGCCAAGCCGGTCGGAGAAAGCACGCTGTCGACGCTGGTCAAGCTGATCGAGCGGGCAGGGCAGGCCAAGCCGCAACTGTCGCTGTGGGCGGACAAGGTCGCCGCCTGGTTCGTCGCCGCGCTGCTGGTGTTCGCCGTGGCGATCTTCTTCGCCTGGCAATGGATCGACCCGTCGCGCGCCTGGCCCATCGCCATCGCGGTGCTGGTCGTGTCCTGTCCGTGCGCGCTGTCCCTGGCGACGCCGAGCGCGCTCGCGGCGGCCACCGACCGCCTGGTCCGCCAGGGCGTGCTGGTCGTGCAGCCGCACGTCCTGGAAACCCTGCACCGCACCACGCATGTCGTTTTCGACAAGACCGGCACCCTCACGCTGGGTCGCCCCGCGCTGCGCGCCACGACGGGATTCGCCGCGCACGGCGAGGCCTGGTATCTGCGCGCCGCCGCCGCGCTCGAGGCGGGCAGCGCCCATCCGCTGGCGCATGCGCTGATCGAGGCCGCCGCGCGGCAGGCGGGCGCGCCGCTGAAGGCGGTCGAGGTGGTGCACCGCGCCGGCCAGGGCCTGGAGGGCATGGTCGAGGGCCTGCGCCTGCGCCTGGGATCCGAATCCTTCGTCGCCGAGCTGACCGGGGCGCCGCCGCCCGCGCTGCCCGAGGGATACGCCGCCACGCCGGTATGGCTCGGCACCGCCCACGGATGGCTGGCGCGCTTCGATCTCGAGGACGCGCTTCGGGCCGATGCGCGCGACGTGGTCGCGCATTTCAGGAAACGCAACAAGCAGGTGATCCTGCTCAGCGGCGACCAGCAGGCCGTCACGGCACGCATCGCCGCCGAACTCGGCATCCCCGTCGCGCTCGGCGAGCAGCTGCCGGACCAGAAGCTGGCCTACGTGCAGGATCTGCAGAAGCAGGGCGCGGTGGTCGCGATGGTCGGGGACGGCATCAACGATGCCGCGGTGCTGCGCGCGGCCGATGTCTCTTTCGCAATGGGCGGCGGCGCCGCGCTGGCGCAGACGCATGCCGACACGGTGCTGCTGTCGGGCCAGCTGCATTCGGTGGCCGATGCAGACCAGGCGGCGCAGCAGACCATGGCGGTGATCCGCCAGAACCTTACCTGGGCCACGCTCTACAACCTGCTGGCGATTCCGGCGGCCGCGGTCGGGCTGCTCAATCCCTGGCTGTCCGGCATCGGCATGTCGCTCAGCTCGGCCGTCGTCGTGATCAATGCGCTGCGCCTGCGCCGCATACCGCGCGCCGCGCGCCTTCGTGCCGATGCTGCCGTCGCTGCCGATCATGCCGGCCTGCGGCGGCAACAGCCCGCCTGACGAATCGCCATGGAATCCCTCTACCTTCTCATCCCCCTGAGCGTCCTCATCGTGTTCATCGCGATCTGGATCTTCTTCCGCGCCTCCGACGGCGGCCAGTTCGACGACCTCGTCGGACCGGGCATGCGCATCCTGCAGGATGACGACCGCGGCCAGGTGGTGGAAGACGGCGCCAGGCAGTCGGACCGCGTCGGAGAGCGCCAGCCTCCCGCCGCCGGCACCGACGCCTCCCGCTGAAAAAAGCACCACGTCTCCCGCCTCTCTTTGCCTATTTTTTAGGCATAAAAACACCTCTTTTCAGAGGGAAGAGGGCGTTCCGGACCAATTTGATTCAGGTCAAAGTTTTTTGGGGGTCAGACTCGTAACCTCGCCTCCATCCTTACCAACCGGGAGATCGTACGTGGATACATCACTGAACTACAACTACAAGGTCGTGAAGCTGTTCACGATCGCTACTGTAGTGTGGGGCGTGGTGGGCATGCTGGTCGGCGTTTTCATCGCCGCCCAGCTTGCCTGGCCAGCCCTCAACTTCGACATCGCATGGCTGAGTTATGGCCGACTGCGACCGCTGCACACCAATGCCGTGATCTTTGCATTCGGCGGCTGTGCCCTGTTTGCCACTTCCTACTTCGTCGTCCAGCGCACCTGCCAGGTGCGGCTGTTCTCCGATGCGCTGGCCGCCTTCACCTTCTGGGGCTGGCAGCTGGTGATCGTCGCCGCCGCGGTCTCGCTGCCGCTCGGTTATACCTCCGGCAAGGAATACGCCGAACTGGAATGGCCGATCGACATCCTGATCACGCTGGTCTGGGTCTCCTACGCGCTGGTGTTCTTCGGCACCATCGTCAAGCGCAAGGTCGCCCACATCTACGTGGCCAACTGGTTCTTCGGCGCCTTCATCCTGGCCGTCGCGCTGCTGCACGTGGTCAACAGCGCCGCGATCCCGGTCACCGGCATGAAGTCCTACTCGGCCTACGCCGGCGTGCAGGACGCGATGATCCAGTGGTGGTACGGCCATAACGCGGTCGGCTTCTTCCTGACCGCCGGCTTCCTCGGCATGATGTATTACTTCATCCCGAAGCAAGCCGACAAGCCGGTGTTCTCGTATCGCCTGTCGATCGTCCACTTCTGGGCGCTGATCTTCACCTACATGTGGGCGGGTCCGCACCACCTGCACTACACCGCGCTGCCCGACTGGACCCAGTCGCTCGGCATGGTGTTCTCGCTGATCCTCCTGGCGCCGTCCTGGGGCGGCATGATCAACGGCATCATGACCCTGTCCGGCGCCTGGAACAAGCTGCGCAACGACCCGATCCTGAAGTTCCTGATCGTTTCGCTGTCGTTCTACGGCATGTCGACCTTCGAAGGCCCGATGATGTCCATCAAGACCGTCAACGCGCTGTCGCACTACACCGACTGGACCGTCGGCCACGTGCACGCCGGTGCGCTGGGCTGGGTCGGCTTCATCACCATGGGCGCCGTCTACTACCTGCTGCCGCGCCTGTCGGGCAAACAGCAGATGTGGAGCACCCGCCTGATCGAAGTGCACTTCTGGGTCGCCACCGTCGGCATCGTTCTGTACATCGCCGCCATGTGGATCGCCGGCGTCATGCAGGGCCTGATGTGGCGCGCGGTGAACGCCGACGGCACGCTGACCTACACCTTCGTCGAGAGCGTCAAGGCAACCTATCCGTACTACGTGATCCGCTTCACCGGCGGCCTGCTGTACCTCGGCGGCATGATCCTGATGGCATACAACACCTTCATGACCGTCCGTGACGGCAAGGCAGTCGTGGCCCGCATTCCGGCACTGGAACCCAGCCACGCCTAAAGCCCGATCACACATCAAGGAACTGCAATGAAAAAGTTTACACATGAGTTAGTCGAGAAGAACCCCTGGGTCCTGATCGGTCTGGTGCTGCTGGTGATCTCCATCGGCGGCCTGGTCGAGATCGTGCCCCTGTTCTTCCAGAAGTCGACCACCGAGCCGGTGGCGGGCCTGAAGCCGTACTCGGCGCTGCGCCTGGCCGGACGCGACGTCTACATCCGCGAAGGCTGCTACAACTGCCACTCGCAGATGATCCGTCCGTTCCGTGCCGAGACCGAGCGCTACGGCCACTACTCGGTCGCCGCCGAGTTCGTCTACGACCGTCCGTTCCAGTGGGGCTCCAAGCGCACCGGCCCGGATCTCGCCCGCGTCGGCGGCCGCTACAGCGACGAATGGCATCGCACTCACCTGAACAACCCGCGCGACGTGGTGCCGGAATCGAACATGCCCGGCTATCCGTGGCTCGAAAAGGCCAAGGTGGATCCGGCCTCGGTGGGTCCGAAGATGGCGGCGCTGCGCAAGCTCGGCCATCCCTACACGGATGAGGAAATTGCCAACGCCGCCAAGGAAGTCGAAGGCAAGACCGAGCAGGACGCCCTGGTGGCCTACCTGCAGGGTCTCGGCGTGCTGATCAAGGCGAAGAGGTAATCATGAACTTCGAACAACTGATTTTCGACGCGCGCAACCTGGTCACGGTGCTGAGCTTCCTGAGCTTCATCGGCATCGTGCTGTGGGCGTACAGCGCCCGCCGCGGCGCGGACTTCGAAGCGGCAGCCAACCTGCCGTTCGCGGATGAAATGAACATGCAAGAGGCGGACAAAAATCATGGCTGACTTTACTAGTGAATTCTGGAGCATCTACGTCACGGTGCTCACCGTACTCGGCATCGCCGGCTGCGCGCTGCTGCTGTGGCAGCAGTCCAAGGCCAAGATCGTCATCGAGGAAGGCAAGGAAGCCAACACCACCGGCCACTCCTGGGACGAAGGCCTGCACGAGCTGAACAACCCGATGCCGCGCTGGTGGATGTGGATGTTCTACATCACCATCGTCTTCGGCGTGATCTACCTGGCGCTGTATCCGGGCCTGGGTTCGTTCAAGGGCAAGCTGGGCTGGGCATCGACCGGCGCCTATCAGAACGAGCTGAAGAAGGCTGATGAAGACTTCGGTCCGATCTTCGCCAAGTACCAGTCGCAGGACATCCCGACGGTGGCGGCCGATCCCCAGGCCCGCGCCATCGGCGAGCGCCTGTTCCTGACCTACTGCTCGCAGTGCCATGGTTCCGACGCCCGCGGCAACAAGGGCTATCCGAACCTGACCGACGGCGACTGGCTCTACGGCGGCGAGCCGGACGTGATCAAGACCACGATCATGAAGGGCCGCAACGGCATGATGCCGCCGATGGCCGCGGCCGTCGGTTCCGAGAAGGACGTCGAGAACGTCGCCCACTACGTGCTGAGCCTGTCCGGCTCGACCGCGGACCCGATCAAGGCCGCGTTCGGCAAGGAGAAGTTCGCGGCCTGCGCAGCCTGCCACGGCGCCGGCGGCCAGGGCAACCCGGCACTGGGCGCGCCCAACCTGAGCGACAAGACCTGGCTGTACGGCGGCAGCGCCGACACCATCATGGAAACCGTCCGCAAGGGCCGCACCAACCAGATGCCGGCATTCGACGAATTCCTCGGCGAAGCCAAGGTGCATCTGCTGACCGCCTATATCTGGAGCCTCTCCAACGGCAAGCAGACGGTCGCACAGAAGTAAGCGCAGTACCCATACGAAGCAGTACATGGCGATCCGCGGCAATGGCGGCGCGGATCGCCGAAACCTGGCAGTACATGGCGGTCGGCGGCAACGGCGCCGCGGCTGGCCGAAGGAAAGAGCTCCGAAATGAACGAACCTGCACCAAAGGTTTCGGTAATCAGAATGTATGAGGCACGCGCGGAAATCTATCCGCGCGAGGCCAAAGGCTGGTTCTCCAGCTGGCGCTGGGTCTGCGTGTGGCTGACCCAGATCGTCTTTTACGGCTTGCCCTGGCTCTCATGGAATGACCGGCAGGCCGTCCTCTTCGATCTCGCCGCGCGAAAGTTCTACATATTCGGCCTCGTGCTGTGGCCGCAGGACTTCATCTATCTCGCGCTGCTGCTGATCATCTGCGCCTATGCGCTGTTCCTGTTCACCGCGATCGCCGGCCGCCTGTGGTGCGGCTATGCCTGCCCGCAGACGGTCTACACAGAGATCTTCATGTGGATGGAGCGCAAGATCGAGGGCGATCGCAGCGCCCGCATGCGGCTCGACAAGCAGCCCTGGGGCGCCAACAAGATCGCGCGCAAGACCGCCAAGCATGCGGCATGGATTCTCTTCGCGCTGTGGACCGGCTTCACCTTCGTCGGCTACTTCTCGCCGATCGACGAACTCGGCCGCTCGCTGCTGGCGCTCTCGCTCGGCCCCTGGGAGTGGTTCTGGGTGCTGTTCTACGGCTTCGCCACCTACGGCAACGCGGGCTGGATGCGCGAGCAGGTGTGCAAGTACATGTGCCCGTACGCGCGCTTCCAGAGCTCGATGTTCGACCCCGACACGCTCACCGTCACCTATGACCAGAAGCGCGGCGAACCCCGCGGCGCCCGCCGCAAGGACCAGCCGACCAGTCTCGGCGACTGCATCGACTGTACGATGTGCGTGCAGGTCTGCCCGACCGGCATCGATATCCGCAACGGCCTGCAGTACGACTGCATCGGCTGCGGCGCCTGCATCGACGCCTGCAACACGGTGATGGACAAGGTCGGCGCGCCGCGCGGCCTGATCCGCTACACGACTGAAAACGGCATGCGAAATGCGCTGTCGCCGAAGGAGATCCGCCGCCGCACCATGCGTCCGCGCGTCCTGGTCTATACCGCGATCCTGCTGCTCATCATCGCCGGCGTGTTCGGTTCGCTCGCCATGCGCACCAACCTCAAGGTCGACGTGATCCGCGACCGCGGCTCCATGGGCCGCGAGGTCGAGGACGGCATGATCGAGAACGTGTACCGGCTGCAGATCATGAATACGGATGAACGTCCGCACCGTTTCAGGATCAGTGTCATGGGTCTCGACACCATCGCCATGGCATCCGAGGATGTGGTCGAACTGGCAGCGACCGAATCGCGTGCGGTGCCGGTGCGGGTGCGCACCGCCCACGGCAAGGGCGAGAAGGGCTCGAACAAGATCATGTTCGAAGTGAAGGCCCTGGACGACGACGACATGCAGGTCAAGGAAAAAGCGGTATTCATCGTGCCGCGCTAAGGAGCAGAACATCATGCAAAGCAACGCAACACTGAAGACCCCCGGCAAGGACACCGCACCCTGGTACGCGCACCGCTGGCCCTGGCTGCTGATGCTCGGTCCGGCCGCGGTCGTCGTCGCCGGCGTCCACACCACCTATCTCGCCTATTCCAACCAGGATGCGCTGGTGGTCGACGACTATTACAAGCAGGGCAAGGCGATCAATCACGACCTCAGCCGCGACCGCGTGGCGGCGGGCATGAAGGCGGAAGCCGGGCTCGGCTACGATGCGGCGCGCGGCCAGCTCAGGGGCAGCCTGCGCAGCTTCGGCCAGCCGCTGAGCGGCAAGTTCACGCTGCAGCTGGTGCACTCCACGCAGCCGGAAAAGGATGTGCGCCTGACGGTCGAAACCGACGCCGGCGGCGCATTCACCGCGCCGCTGCCGATGCTCGACATCGGCCGCTGGGCGGTCCAGATCGAGCCGGACCAGCGCGCCTGGCGCCTGCATGGCGAATGGAACTGGCCGCAGGAACGCGAGATCCGCCTGCTGCCGCCCGCGCCGTAACAAAGGAACAAGGCGGCCGCGCCACGCGGTCGCCGAATTGTCCGTGCAACAGCGCGTGCTCTGTTGCACAATACAGCCGGAGACCTTTTCTCAAATCTTCGAAACGCTTCCCGGATTTGAGAACTGAATACCGCGATCAACGCGGACCCGGCTTGCCGCAAAGACAAGCCAAAACCTCAGGAGATGGAGGGCAGCAGCATGGCGCGACTGATGATGGTGGTCTTGTGGCCGTCTTTTCTGGTGGCGATCGTGGCCGAGGGTTTTTTCTTCTCGTTCTTCGACCCGCACGAACTGGCCTTGTCCGGCATCCACATAGAGCTGCCGGCGATCGCGATCTACACGATCGGCTTCTTTTGCTTCTGGGTTTTCTGCGCGCTGGCGAGCATGCTCAGCTGCTATCTCGCCAACGTCCCCAACGACAGGCGCATTCCTTTCTGACCCGGGCTCGCGGCCCGGCGAACGACATCGCGCCCGCCCGCCTGCGCGGGCGGCGTATCAGTTGCAGGTCTCGGTGCCCGCCGCCACGGCCTTGAGCGTATTCGGCTGGAGCAGCTCCAGCTCGCGGTTGTTGACCTTGATCCAGCCCTGTTTCTTGAACTTGGACAGCAGGCGGCTGATGCTTTCGATCGTCAGGCCGAGATAATTGCCGATTTCTTCACGCGTCATCCGCAGCTGGAAGGCGGTCGACGAATAGCCGCGCGCGGAATAGCGCGACGACAGGTTGGTCAGGAAGGCGGCGAAACGCTGTTCCGCCCGCATGTTCCCGAGCAGGAGCATCACGCCCTGCTCGCGGGTGATTTCCTGGCTCATCATGCGATGGAAGTGGTGCAGCAGCCTCGGCATCTCGGCGAACAGGCCTTCCAGCCGGGAAAACGGAATCTCGCATACCTCGCTGTCTTCGAGCGCGATCGCGTTGCAGTGATGGCGGTCGGTGCTGATGGCATCCATGCCGAGCAGTTCGCCCGCCATCTGGAAGCCGGTCACCTGCTGGTCGCCGCTCGGGTTGATCTGCATGGTCTTGAAGTGGCCGAGACGGATCGCATAGAGATTGGTGAACGGATCGCCGACACGGTAGAGATGCCCGTCCTTGGGCACCTTGCGGCGACGGCCGATGATCCGGTCGAGCTTGTCCATGTCCGATTCGCCCAGTCCCATCGGCAGGCAGAGCTCATGCATGCTGCAGGCAGAGCATCGGGTATGGTCCTTCGGCGCCGACGCGGACGGCGGGGGGAAGGGGACGGACTGGGTCATGTCGGAAGTGTTCATGCGATGCAGGATCATTTTTTTGCTCGCTTTCTAAGCTGCGGTCTCGAACCCTGGAAATTGAGCCAGGTCAAGAAATCCAATGCAAAGGCCGTGCCACCCGCCGGAACCCGCGCCAGATCAAGGAAAGCCGGGAAAACGCAGGCGGCCGCGTTCCCGAAGCCGGGAATGCGGCCGCTGTCGCCCTGCCAATTGCAGGAAAGCTCAGTCCTTCCCGAGATTCAGAAAGATGTTCGCGGCGAAGGCGAGGATGCTGAGCGCGGCCACGATTTCGCCGATCGCCAGCACGGGAATGAGTTGCCGCTGTCCGTGCAGCACCAGGGCCAGCGCGACCGACATCACCGGCAGCGACAGGTTGGCGAGCCAGAAGTGCAGGCGGCCGAGGCGGGTGTTTCCGGCGGCGGGAAACACGCAGTAGATCAGACCGGCGAGCGCCATCGTCGCCCAGCCGAGCAGGTTGACATGCGCGTGGACGGGACGCAGCGTGAAGTTCTCGCTGGCGCCCATCATGATGCCCATGCCGACGCCGACGATCAGATAGAGGACGGCGAGACGGAGCCAGAGGATGCCGGTATCGGCAAGGACGGTCCGGGCGGGGTTCAGGCCTGGCATGATGAGGGTCTCCTTGTTCAGACGGTTTCGGGAATGAGAGTGGATGCGCGCACGCTGTCCAGGGCGGCGGCGGCGATCGCGTCGGGCTGGGGCAGGAAGGCCTGTTCGAGCGGCCAGCTCGCCGCGGCGGGCGCGTCCGGTCCGGTCAGCCGCCGTACCGGCGACCGGAGCGCGTCGAACGCCTGCTCGCCGACGATGGCGGCGACCTCCGCGCCGACGCCGCACATGCGGCTCGCCTCGTGCACGATCAGCAGCCGGCCGGTCTTGCGCACCGAGCGCAGGATGGCCGCCTCGTCGAGCGGCTTGAGCGAGCGCAGGTCGATCACTTCCGCGTCGACGCCCCGGTCCGCCAGCGTGGCGGCCGCCTGCAGGCAGCTGTCGACCATCTTGGCGTAGGAAACGATGGTGATGTCGCTGCCGGCGCGCCGCACCGCTGCTTTGCCGAGCGGGACCAGGTGTTCGCCCGCCGGCACCTCGCCCGCAACGTAGCCGAGTGCGAGGTCGACGAAGAACAGCACCGGATTGTCGTCGCGAACGGCCGCCTTGAGCATGCCCTTGAAATCCGCCGCGGTGGACGGCATCGCGACCTTCAGACCCGGGCTGTGCACGAACCACGATTCCAGGTTGTGATTGTGCTGGGCGCCGACGCCCCAGCCCGCGCCGGTCATCGCGATGACCACCATCGGGAAGGCGAACTGGCCGCCGGAGAGATAGCGCAGCTTGCCGGCGCTGTTGACGATCTCGTCCATCGCGAAGCAGAGGAAGGGCGCGAACAGCAGGTCGACGACCGGACGCAGGCCGCTGGCGGCGGCGCCGGCGGCAGTGCCGGCGATGATGCCTTCGGCCAGCGGCGTATTGCGCACCCGGGCCGGGCCGAATTCCTCCAGCAGTTCGCGGCGCTTGGTGGCCACGCCCTCGCCGAACATCAGCACGCGCGCATCGCGCCGCATTTCCTCGGCCAGCGCCTGGCCCATGGCTTCATTGACGGTGATCTGCATGGTGCGCTCCTCAGGCGTAGACATCGGTGGTGAGTTCGGACAGGGCGGGGAAGGGCGAGGACCGGGCGTAGTCCAGGGCCGCGGAAATCGTGTCCCGGACGCGCGCTTCCATGGCGGGGAGTTCTGCGGCGCCGAGGCGGCCGTCGGCGAGCAGCCTGCGCCGCAGCGCGGGGATGGGGTCCCGCTCCCGCCAGCCCGCCAGCTCGGCCGCGTCCACATAGGACTGGTCGTCCGGCTCGAAATGCCCGCGCAGCCGGTAGGTGCAGGTCTCGAGCAGGAAGGGCTTGCCCTCGGCGCGCACATACGCTACGGCCTCGGTAGCGGCGGCGAGCACCGCCTCGGCGTCGTTGCCGTCGACGGTCATGCTGCGGATCCCGTAGCCGGGCGCCCAGCCGCTGACATGATCGCCCGCCATGGTTTCGCGCCGGTGCACGAAGGCCTGCCACTGGTTGTTCTCGCATACGTACAGCAGCGGCAGCTGCCATACGCTGGCCAGGTTCAGCGATTCGTGAAAGATGCCCTCGCAGGCCGCGCCGTCGCCGAAGAAGCAGGCGACGATGCCTTCCTCGCCGAGCATCTTCTTCGCGAGGGCAACACCGGTGGCCAGCGACAACTCGCCGCCGACGATGGTGGAGGTGAGCACCACGCCGAGTTCGGCCGCCGAGACGTGCAGGGATCCGCTCTTGCCCTTGCAGTAACCGGTGGCGCGGCCGAGCACCTCCGCCATCAGGCGGCCGGGGTCGGCGCCGCGGGCCAGCAGGTGGCCCGCGCTCCGGTGGTTGGTCAGTATCTTGTCCTGCGGGCCGAGCGCCCGGATCACGCCGACGGCGGAGGCTTCCTGGCCGACGGCGGTGCAGATCCCCGCCGCCGCGCCCTCGGCCTGCAGCGCCGCGAGCCGTTCTTCATAGGCCCGGATCAGCATCATGCATTCGAGCATGGACGCCGGGCGCCGATCGCTGTTTATTGCTGTCATCTTCGTCCTTTCTTGCGCTTGCTGCCGTCATCGGGGCGATGCGGCATGAAGGGAACGAAGCTTACTGCGCGTACGGGGGCGGCGGACGCGGCGGCATCCGGCTTAAGCTTTTTTTAAGATTTGTTGAATGAAGTTTTAAGAATTCAGGCAGGGGCGGCGCCCGGCTGCAGCCGCAGGGGCCGGTCCACCTGCAGGCGGAAGCGGCCGCGTCCGGTCTTTTCGATGCGCAAGGGGGCCTCGCGTTCGACCAGGCGGCGGCCGAGCAGCACCAGCCGCGCTTCCAGGTTGTCGCTCACGCCCGGCAGGCGGATCCGGGGATCGACCCGCAGTTCGCGGTTGGAAAACTCGACCCGCTGGCGCGCCGCATAGTCCTGCAGCAGGGTCCAGAGGATGGAGCCCGCCACGCCCTTGATCAGGTAGTCGCCGTCGAGGAAGACCGAATCGTTTTCCGCATAGTGCCGCACGATCACCGGCGTGCCCTCGGGGCGCGCCGGCAGGCCGGGCGGCGCCGGCGATTCTTCCGCGCAGTCGGCGGCGCTCTGCAGCAGCTGGATGGCCAGCCCGAGCTGGGCGGCCAGGCTGACCAGCGCGTCTTCATCGTCGTAGCTGAAGCGCAGCTCCTGCGGGCTTTCCACGTACAGGACCCCGAGCAGATGCTGTCCCGCCATCACGGGTACCGCCAGCTTGCTGCCGGGCGCGGGCAGGCCGGGCAGCGGGATCTCGGTCTCGAGCGCCCCGGCCATGCCGCCATGCTCGGCGCTGTGGCGGATGGCGCGGCTGTAGCCGTACTCGGCCGTCATGTGGCCAATGCGGATGGCAGCATGGGCGCGGGCGGCGACGCCGATGACGCCCTGACCGAAGGCGATCTCCGAACCGACGCCCGAGCTTTCATAGCCGCGGCTGGCGACGGTGTACAGCCGGCCGGCGGCCTCGTCGGCCATCAGCAGCATCGCATGGCTGATGCCGAACTCCCTGTCCAGGCAGGCGAGGGACTCGGCCAAAAGTTTTTCGAGGTCGTTGCAGGCGGCGAGCCGGGCGCTTGCCGTGCGCAGCGCCGCGAGAAGGTTGCGCTGGGCCGGGGGCGCCGGCATCAGCGCGCCGGGCAGGGGCTGGACCTCGTGCACGCGGAAGATGTCCGCACCGAGCAGCCGGAAGATGCCGCTCATGCCGGTATGGGACGCGATGCCGGCGAGGCGCGCCTTCATGTTCTCGAACAGCGGTCCGGAAGTCTCGGTATGCAGGTATTCCAGCCGCAGCCGGTACTGCTGCAGGGTGGCCGGATTGACGACCACCAGGGAGGCGCGCGGATCGGCGAGGATGTTCTGGCGCGTCTTGTTGAAGAACTGCCAGGACAGGGCCACGTGCCGGCTGTCCACATACTGGACCTGGGACAGATAGGCCACGTTGGGCGTGCCGTCGGCGGCGGCGGTCGCCATGGTGCCGGGGATGACGCCCTCGAGGCATTCGCGGATGGCGTCGAGCTGCACGCTCATGACCTGCTTTGCAGCCGTTCGCCGGCCTGCGGTCCCGGCGTCTGCACATAAGCCTCTGCCAGGGTGAAACGGATGGCCACCACTTCCGATGCCGGGAAACCGAGCAGGGTTTCCACCTGCTCGGCCCGGAAACCGATCGTCGCCAGGTCGGCGGCAAAAGCCTGGCGGTAGCGGATGATCAGCGCGGCGTCGCCCTCATCGAGCGGCACCAGGCGCGCGTCGCGTCCCTTGAGCTGTATGGTGCGGTGGGTGGACGGCTGGCTGAAGGCGGCGGCGATCAGGCCGTTGTCGCGCACGCAATCCAGCACCGGCGCCGCCTGCTGCATCGAAACGAAGACGGTGACCCGCCGCAGGTCCGCCGAGATCCGGCATCCCGTGCCGCGCGCCAGGGTCGGGTGCCTCCCCGGGCCGCAGGCGCCGATCGACATCGAGACGCCGCCCTGGATGAAGGCGGCATGCTGGGCGTCGATCAGCGGTTGCGGCGGGCTCACGGCGGGCGGGGTTCTCGAAATCGGGATGTCGGGATGATAACCGGGAAATCGGCTCACGCGCGCACCGCCGCACCGGGCGATTCTGATAGAGTTGCTCGCCATGGCAAAACTCACTTTGGATCGCATCCTGCAGTCGCAGGGCTTCGGCAGCCGCAAGTACTGCCGCGAACTGGTCGAAGACGGCGAGGTGGCCGTCAACGGCGTTGTTGTAACCGACTGGCGTTCGACGCCGGATACGAGCGGTCTGGTGCTGCGCGTTTTCGACGAAGACTGGACCTATCGGGAGCGGCTCTACATCGCGCTCAACAAGCCGGCCGGCTACGAGTGCTCGCGCAAGCCCAGCCACCATCCGGCGGTGCTCACGCTGCTGCCCGAACAGTTCGGCTGGCGCGACGTGCAGCCCGTCGGCCGCCTGGATCATGACACCACCGGTCTACTTCTGCTGTCCGACGACGGCGCCTTCATCCATGCGCAGTCGTCGCCGCGCCGGCATGTCCCCAAGCGCTATCTCGCGACCACCCACGCCCCCGTCACCGAGCCGCTGCTTCAGGCATTGCGGGAGGGCGTGCAGCTGCATGACGAACCGGCGCCGCTCAGGGCGCTGTCGTGCGAGGCGGTCGGCGAACGGCAGATCGAGATCGTGCTGGAGCAGGGCAAGTACCACCAGGTCAAGCGCATGCTGGCGGCGGCCGGCAACCATTGCGAGGCGCTCAGGCGGATTTCGGTGGGCGGGCTGACCCTGGACATGCTGGGCCTGGCCGAGGGCGAATGGTGCTACCTGGAGGAGGCGCAGCTGGCGCTGTTGCGCGCCGGCTGATTTTCCTCAAGTCAATGCAGATTCCGTAGAGAAACCTGTAACAAGCCTGTACGATTCCGCATACTATATAAGCCATCGTCCCGCATACCGTTTCACCGCTTTTCGCACCTCATGGCAGACACCGAATACAAGCGTCTCATCCAGGTTTCCAAGGACCGCGCCCTGTTCGGATTCCTTGCCGTCGCGCAGCGCGCCATCCAGGACGCGGAGCGGGCGGCGGCGGACCAGCAGTCGGCCGCGCGGTCCGGGGCCGACCGCACGGCGCTCGCCGCGGTCCGCCATTTCCTGCGGCAGGACAGCGCGCAGCTGCTGCGCCGCGCCGAAGCCCTGTACCGCGGCTATCTCGACCGGGCGTTCCAGACCATGTACGTGGACCTGCGCCCGGGCATGCGCAAGCTCAGCGCGGATGAACTCACGCTGATCGACGACGAAGTCGTCAACCACCAGATCGAAGTCGGCCGGCTGGCCGAGCGCATCCGCGAGGCGAACGAAGAAACCATCGGCCGCCTCAACGTCATCGTCGCCCAGCTGCACGGCCAGACGGAGGCGCGCGAGCGCGAGAATCCGTTCCGCCCCTACCTGGTGGCGCGCGCGCTGTACGAGGCGGTGAAGGATGCCGTATCCGACGATGCCCGCGCCAGGACCGCCTTCGAACTGCTCTCGGCCGCGGCACTGGCGCACCTGCCGGGTTTCTATCAGTCGGTGCGCGATGCCTTCGGCAGCCTTGGCGTGCAGGGCAAGTTCGTGATGCAGCGCTCGCGCAACCCGCACAATCCGCGCCACTATCAGGGCCCGACCGCCGAGGCGGCGATGGCCAGGCTGATGCCGGGCCTGCAGCGCCTGGTCGAGACGCTGCAGGTCTCGCACGCCGCAGCGCCCTCCGGCGGCATCGGAACGTCCGTTGCCGCTGGCGGCGGCCAGCAGCCGGATATCCAGGATTTCATCCGCCGCATGTTCAGCGGGCCGCGCGGTCTCGCGGGACTCGCCGGCGGTAACCGGCCCGCGGCGCCGCCGGTCAACCCGCTGGTGGCCGAGCTTGGCAGGCATCAGAAACAGGACCCGGGCGCGGACATCGCCCGGCTGCGCGAGAGCCTCAGCCTGGACAAGGCATCGATGATGGAGCGGATGACGGTCGATGTCGTATCGATGCTGTTCGATTTCATTCGCGAGGACGACAAGATTCCGGTCGCGCAGCGCCAGGCGATCGCGCGTCTGCAGATACCGCTGCTCAAGGCGGCCGTGCTCGAGCCCGACCTGCTGCATGACGAGGGCCATCCCGCGCGCCAGCTGCTCAACCGGCTCAGCAGCGCGGCGGCCGCCGCCGACCCGTCGGACGAAGGCGGCCGCGCGGTCGGCGCCGAGATCGGCCGGGTCGTGCAGCGCGTGCTCGACGAATTCGATACCGACTGCGCCGTCTTTGCCGACTGCCTGCAGGCGTTCGACCGCTTCATGAGCGGTCACCTGCGCCAGGACGACACGGCCGCCCGGCGGGCGACCGAGGCGGTGGAAGCGGCCGAGAGATTCAGCATCCTGCTCACCCGCACCACCGGCGCGCTGTGCGACGTGCTGCTGCCGATGAACGTCGACAAGCGCATCTCCGACTTCATCATCCACGCATGGCCGCACGTGCTGGTCCACGCCAGCTGGCAGGATGTGGAAGCCGGGCGCGGCGGCGATCATCCGCAGAGCCTTTATCGCCAGTATCACGCGGTGCTGGCGGACCTGGTATGGAGCGTGCAGGATAAGCAGACACCGCCGGAGCGCAATGCCCTGATCCGGCTGCTGCCCGACCTGGTGCGCCGGCTGCGCGGCGGGCTGGCGCTGATCCAGATGGAGGAAAGCGAAAGCAAGTCCATGCTCGACCTGCTGATGGACATGCATACCCAGATACTGCGGGGCGCCGCCGGGAGCCAGGCCGCCGCCCGGAATTCGCTCGAGGAACTGCGCGGCGAATTCGCGCGCGTGGTGGTCAACTGGGAGCGCGCCTCCTGGGAACAGGCAGAGCCGCCGCAGCCGCGCGCATCGCTGATCGAGGAAGTCTTTGCCCGCCGCGGCGTCGCCGCCGAGCTGCGGCTCGACGCGGCTTTCGCGGGCGCGAGCGCGGACGAACGCGAATTCCTCGCCCGTACCTGGCTGCTCGGAACCCGCGTCGCCTTCGCCGCACCCGACGGCCAGCAACTGCCCGGCCGGCTGGTATGGATCAGCACCCACCGCTCCCTCTACCTGTTCCGCAGGGAAGGGGGCGAGCTGACGCTCTATACCTATGCCTCCCTGCTGGAAGCGCTGCGCGACGAGTCGCTGGCGCCGGTCGAGTACGCGCCCGTCTTCGAGCGCGCGGTGGAATCGCTGCTGTTCGGCGCGGGCCGGCTCGCGCAGCCGGCCTGACGGCCGGCCGTGCGCGTTATTTGATGACCCGGTAGCAGGGGTTGTACTGCTTGCCGGGCAGCTTCATCCTGTGCTGCGCGACGAACGACGCCAGCAGTTCGTCCATCGGTCCCATGATGCTGCGGTCGCCATGGATCTCGAATGGTCCGTACTGCTCGATCGCGCGGATACCCTGGTCTTTCACGTTGCCCGCCACCACGCCCGAGAACGCGCGCCGCAGGTTGGCGGCGAGCAGGTGCGTCTGCTCCCCCTTGTGCAGCTTCAGGTTGCGCATGTTTTCATGCGTCGGCATGAAAGGCCGCTGGAATTCCGGGTCGATGCGCAGGCCCCAGTTGAAGTAATAGGCGTCGCTGCGTTCCTTCCGGTATTCGCGCACCTGCCGGATGCCGGCCAGCATCTGGCGCGCCACCTCGGCCGGATCGTCGACGATGATCTGGTAGCGCTGGCGGGCGAGCGGGCCGAGCGTCTCGCCGATGAACTGGTCGATGCGGGCGAAATACTCGCGCGCGTTCTCCGGGCCGGTGAAGATCAGCGGGAAGGGCGCCTGCGCATTGTCAGGATGAAGCAGGATGCCGAGCAGATAGAGGATTTCCTCGGCCGTGCCCGCGCCGCCGGGAAAGACCACGATGCCGTGTCCGACGCGCACGAAAGCCTCGAGACGCTTCTCGATGTCCGGCATGATCACCAGGTCGTTGACGATGGGATTGGGCGATTCGGCCGCGATGATGCCGGGCTCGGTGATGCCGAGGTAACGTCCGTTCATGATGCGCTGCTTGGAATGCGCGATGGTGGCGCCCTTCATCGGCCCCTTCATCGCGCCCGGGCCGCAGCCGGTGCAGATATCCATCGCCCGCAGTCCCAGCTCGTAGCCGACCTTCTTCGTATAGTCGTATTCCTCCCGCGAGATGGAGTGCCCGCCCCAGCAGACGACCAGGTTGGGATTGGTCATCGGGCGCAGCACGCCGGCGTTGCGCAGGATATGGAAGACCGAGTCGGTCACACCTTCGCTCGAGCCGAGATCGAAACGCGGGTTGCCGATGATCTCGTCGTTGACGTAGATGATGTCGCGCAGCACGGCGAACAGATGTTCGTGAATGCCCTTGATCATCTTGCCGTCGACGAAGGCATTGGCGGGGGCGCCGCGGATGTCGAGCTTGATGCCGCGCTCGCGCTGCAGGATGCTGATTTCGAAGGAGGCGTAGCGCTCCAGCAGTTCCTTGCCGTCGTCCAGCGTGCTGCCGCTGTTGAGCACGGCGAGCGAACAGTTGCGGAAGACCTGGTAGAGACCGCCCTGGCTGGAATCGAGGAGTTTGGCGACTTCGGCCTTGGAAAGGATTTCGAGACGTCCTTCGGGAGAGATTTGTGTGTCGACTACCTTTTGTTCCATACGCGTTCTCTGTGTTGGGGAGGGAGAGGGAATATCCCGGTGGCATTTAGCTTACACGCATATGCGCCGCAGTGACCATAGCCGCGGCGCAAGAAGGCAATGACGTGGATCACATGCGCGCGCGTCAGTCTGAACATGCGCGACGCCGCCCCATCGAAAAGCGACACACCACCGCCGGTCGCGAGGACGCGCCGGCGATGGCCACCGGATGAAAGAGGAATGGCGGCGACCGAAGAACATCTGAGGCTTGAGGCGCTGAAGGGATATCGGATCTTGGATACCCTGCCCGAGGCGCAGTTCGACGATATCACCATCCTGGCGTCGACGATTTGCGATACGCCGATGGCGATCATCACCCTGGTGGACGAACACCGGCAGTGGTTCAAGGCCCGCGTCGGCATCGACGTGACCGAAACGGCCCGCGAGATCGCCTTCTGCAATCACACCATCCGCGGGCGGCAGCCTTTCATCGTCGGCGATGCCCTGGCCGACCCGCGCTTCGCCGACAATCCCCTGGTCAACGACGAGCCCCGCATCCGCTTCTATGCCGGCGTCCCGCTGCTGACACCGGACGGTTATGCGCTCGGCTCGCTGGCGGTGCTCGACCGCCGCCCGCGCAAGCTGACCCCGCCGCAGGAGCAGGCGCTGCGCCTGCTGGGGCGCCAGGTGGAGATGGAACTGGAACTGCGCAGCAGTCTTGCCGGCCGTACCCAGGCCCTGGCCGAGCGCGACCGCGCCCAGGAACAGCTGGTCGCCTCGCACCGGCAGCTGGAGCAACTGGTGCGGGAACGCACCGGCGAGCTGAGGGCGGTCAACGCGGCGCTGCACGAACGGATCGAGGAAAGCGGCAGGGAAGCGCGCGAGGCGCAGGCCATCCTCGACAGCCTGCCCGGCATCTTCTACATCATCGGCGCCGACCGCCGCTTTCTGCGCTGGAATCGCAACCTCGAGCTGGTGCTGGGACGCAGCGCGGAAGACATACGCGAGGCGCACGCGGAAGCCTTCGTCCATCCCTCCGACCGCGAGCTGGTGATCGAGCGCATCGCCGAAGTGCTGGACAAGGGCTGCGCGACGACCGAGGCGGCACTGCTGGCGCGCAACGGCGATGCCGTTCCCTACTATCTCAGCGGGGTGCGCATCGACTACGGCAACCGCCCCTGCGTGGCGGGGATGGGCATCGACATCACCGCCCGGCGCAACGTCGAAGAAACCCTGCGGCTGCGCGACCGCGCGATCCAGTCGAGCGTGAACGCGATCATCATCACCGACCTCGCTGGCAACATCGAATACGTGAACCCGGCCTTCGAGCGCATCACCGGCTACCTGCCGCACCAGGCGATCGGGCGCAATTGCCGGTTCCTGCAGAACGGCGACCGCGAACAGGCGGGCGTGGCCAGGCTGCGGCGTGCGATCCAGGCGCGCGAGGAAGGCTCGGCGCTGCTGCGCAATTACCGCAGCGACGGCCAGCTGTTCTGGAACGACGTGCATATCGCCCCGGTGCGCGATGCCTCGGGCGAGGCCACGCATTTCGTCGGCGTGCTCAATGACGTGACGGCGATCAAGCATGCCGAGGAACAGCTCGAACGCCAGGCGAACTTCGACCCCCTGACCGCGCTCGCCAACCGCAACGTGCTCAAGGACAGGATAGAGAAGGCCATCGCTGGCGCCGCGCGGCATGGCGAGCGGGTCGCGGTGGGCTTCATCGACCTCGACAACTTCAAGGTCATCAACGACAGCCTCGGCCACAACATCGGCGACGAGTTGCTCAAGCAGGTCGCCGAGCGGCTGTCGGCATGCCTGCGCGAGCAGGATACGGTCGCGCGCTACGGCGGCGACGAATTCGCCTTCGTCCTCCCCGACCAGCACGAGGAGAACGGCATCGGCGGTCTGATGGAGCGCATCCTCGATACGATCGGCATGCCGTTCCGGGTGGATGGCCATGATTTCTATATCAGCTGCAGCATCGGCGTCAGCTTCTATCCGCGGGACGGGCGCGACGCCGACACCCTGCTCAGGAATGCCGATGCCGCCATGTATCGCGCCAAGGAGCGGGGACGCAACAATTTCCAGTTCTATACGGCGTCGATGAACGAGCGGGTCAGCGAGCGGCTGTCGCTGGAATCGATGCTGCGGCAGGCGGTCTCGCGCGGCGAGTTCGCCCTGCATTACCAGCCCAAGGTCGACCTGCGCAGCGGGCGGGTCGTCGGCGTCGAGGCGCTGCTGCGCTGGCAGCGCGGGGACGGCGCCCTGGTGCTGCCGTCGACCTTCATTTCCCTGGCGGAGGAAACGGGGCTGATCGTGCCCATCGGCGAATGGGCGCTGCAGCAGGCATGCCGCGACAACAAGGCGTTGCAGGAGGCCGGGCTGCCCCCGCTGCATGTGGCGGTCAACATCTCCGCCCGCCAGTTCGGCGGCGGCGTTCTCGCCGGCCGGGTGAAGGCGGCGCTCGAGGGCGCCGGCCTCGGCCCGGAGTGGCTGGAGCTGGAGCTGACCGAGAGCCTGGTCATGCAGAATCCCGAGGAGGCGGTGCGCGCCCTGCATGAGCTCAAGGATCTGGGCGTGCGGCTGGCGATCGACGATTTCGGCACCGGGTATTCCAGTCTCAGCTACCTGCAGCGGTTCCCGATCGATCATCTGAAAATCGACCAGTCCTTCGTGCGCGACATCGGCGCCGATCCGAACGACGCCATCATCGCCCGCGCCGTGATTTCGCTCGGCCACAGCCTCGGCATGCAGGTGGTGGCGGAGGGCGTGTCGAGCGAAGAACAGCTGAGCTTTCTGCGCCGGCACGACTGCGACCAGATGCAGGGCTTCCTTTTCTCGCGGCCGTTGCCGATCGCCGCGCTGTCGGGGCTGCTGGAGCGCGCGGGCCTGCAGCACGGTTATCGGGCGTAACCGGCGCACGGCGGGAACCGCCGGTTGACTTGCCGCAACTGCCGGAACTAAACCCCTCTCTTTTGATCTTTTAGCAAAGGAATGCGGTGATGCGCCCGGCGGCGCGTGCCGTCCAGCCTGCGGCGTACAGGATGCACTCTAACGGATCTGGTCTCGTGTCGGACCTGTCACTCTCCATCACCGGGCAGCCTGTCCTCGCCCCGGTCACCTTGTCATCCATCAATGCAAAGCAATCCGGCATGCTGTCGGGCGCGCGCACGCGCGCCGCCGGAGGGAAGGAGTTATGCCGTCCAGACTGATCAGACTGTCTCTTCGATTCGTATTGCCGCTGGCGCTGGCGCTCGGGCTGACCGCCTATGCCGTGGTGCCGCTGGTGGAAAACCTGACGCTGCGCTGGTTCGTGCGCGATCTCGATGCACGCTCGCAGTCGCTTTCCAACGCCCTGCAGGATCCGCTCGGCGAGTACCTGGCCACGCAGAACGCCGACCGCCGGATTCCCCAGCTGTTCGACCGGGCGCTGCGCGACGAGCGCCTGTATGCGATCGCCTTCTGCGACCCGGTCGGCAAACTCACCTACAAGACCAACGCCTACCCCGCGTCCCTCGGCTGCGCGCCGGCGCCCGAAAGCAACGGCAAGCCGGAAGCGCTGATCCAGCTGCCGAAGGGGCCGGTGCATGTGAGCAGCAATCCCGTCGAGCGCGACGGCCAGTATCTCGGCAAGCTGGTGCTGGTCCACGACATGAGCTTCATCGAGCGCCGCAGCGAAGACACGCGCAAGTATGTGCTGATGCTGTTCGGGGTGCTGGCGGTGGTCGTCTCGCTCATCACCGTGCTGGTCGCCCATCTCAGCTGGCGCGACTGGATCTCGTCGGTCAAGGGCATCCTGCGCGGCGAGATCGGGCCGCGGCCCCAGCAGCAGTCGACGCCGCCCGAAGTGCGCCCGCTGGAGGGCGACCTGCGGGCGCTGCTGCATGACCTGAGCATGGAGCGGCGCTCGCGCGACGACACCGCCTACCAGTGGACGCCGGAAAAGCTGCGCACCCTGCTGCATGAAGAGCTGGCCGGCGATGAAGTGCTGGTGGTCTCCAATCGCGAGCCTTACTCCCACGCGCGCACGCCGCGCGGCATCGAGGTGCAGCGGCCGGCGAGCGGCCTGGTGACCGCGGTGGAGCCGGTGATGCGCGCCTGCTCCGGCACCTGGGTCGCGCACGGCAGCGGCTCCGCCGACCGCGAGACGGTGGATGCCAGCGACCGCGTCCCGGTGCCGCCCTCGAATCCGGCGTACACGCTGCGGCGAGTGTGGTTGACCAAGGAAGAAGAGGCGGGCTACTACTATGGCTTCGCGAACGAGGGGCTTTGGCCGCTCTGCCATATCGCCCATGTGCGTCCGGTATTCCGCTCGTCCGACTGGGAAAAATACGAACTCGTGAACCAGCGCTTCGCCGACGCGGTGATCCGCGAGGCGCGCACCGACGACCCGGTGGTGCTGGTGCAGGACTATCATTTCGCGCTGCTGCCGCGCATGGTGCGCGACGTGCTGCCCAAGGCGACCATCATCACCTTCTGGCACATCCCCTGGCCGAACCCGGAATCCTTCGGCATCTGCCCCTGGCGAGAGGAAATCCTGGAGGGCCTGCTCGGGAGCACCATCCTCGGCTTC
Organism: Noviherbaspirillum aridicola; assembly: GCF_019656455.1. Lineage (GTDB taxonomy): Bacteria > Pseudomonadota > Gammaproteobacteria > Burkholderiales > Burkholderiaceae_D > Noviherbaspirillum > Noviherbaspirillum aridicola. The sequence continues at coordinate 210,346 of NZ_BPMK01000006.1, read as the reverse complement.
CACACCCAGTTCCACTGCAAGAACTTCCTCGAGACCGTCGACCGCTATCTCGAGACCCGCATCGAGTACGAGACCTCGACGATTTCCTACGGCGGCAAGCTGACCCAGGTCGAGCATTATCCGATCTCCATCGCATGGCGCGAGCCGCAGCCGGAAGACCCGAGCGTGGCGGAGTGCCGCGACGCCATCCGCCGCGAGCACGGGCTGCCGGACAACCACCTGCTGGCGATCGGCGTGGACCGGCTCGACTATACCAAGGGCATACTCGAGCGCTTCCAGGCGGTGGAGCGCATGCTGGAGATGCATCCTTCGCTGGTGGGCAAGTTCACCATGATCCAGATCGCCGCGCCCACGCGTTCATCGCTCGATGAATACCAGAACTTCGAAGCCCGGGTGAGGGCGCTCGTCCAGCGCGTCAACACCCGCTTCTCGAGCGGCAACTACCAGCCCATCATCCTCAAGGCCGAGCACCATGACGCCGAGCAGGTCAACCGCTACTACCGCGCCGCCGATGTCTGCGTCGTCACCAGTCTGCACGACGGCATGAACCTGGTGGCCAAGGAATTCATCGCCGCCCGCGACGACGACCGCGGCGTGCTGGTGCTGAGCCAGTTCACCGGCGCGGCCCGCGAGCTGCATGAAGCGCTGGTCGTCAATCCCTATCACATCGAACAGAGCGCGGAAGCGCTGTACCGCGCCGTGACCATGCCCGAGATAGAACAATGCGAACGCATGCGCAGCATGCGGGCCCTGGTCAAGGACTTCAATATCTACCGCTGGGCGGGACGCATGCTGCTCGATGCGGCGCGGGTGCGCCAGCGGGAACGCATCCTGGCCAAGATCCGGCAGCACAGCCGCAAGTCCCTGCGAAGGGTGGTGTAGGCATGCGGCCCGTCTTTTCCGAAGCAGGCCTGCAGCGCCTGCACGAGGTGGCGCGCGGTGGACTGCTGTGCGCCTTCGATTTCGACGGCACGCTCGCGCCGCTGGTGCCGGTGCCCGACGATGCGCATCTGCCGGACGACATCCGCGAACGCCTGCTGCGGCTCGGCCAGAGCGCGCCGCTGGCCATCATCACCGGGCGCGGCATGGACGATATCCGCCCGCGCCTCGGCTTCACGCCGGAATTCCTGGTCGGGAACCACGGCCTGGAAGGCGTGCCCGGCTGGGAGAGCCTGACTGCCGCGCATGCCGAGGCCTGCCAGGCCTGGCTGTCGCAGCTGCGCGCCGCGCTGCCGGGGCATGACCCCGGCATTCTGCTGGAGGACAAGCGCTACTCGCTGTCCCTGCACTACCGCGAAGCGGCGGACCCTCCCGCCGCCGCGCGCGCGCTCGAGGCCCTGTTCGCCACGCTGACCCCCGCGCCGCGCGTGGTGGCCGGCAAGTTCGTCTACAACCTGCTGGCCGAGGACCGGTGCCACAAGGGCAGCGCATTGCTGAGGCTGATGGAATGCTGCGGGGCGCGCAAGGCGATCTACGTCGGCGATGACGTCACCGACGAGGATGTGTTCCGCATGGGTCATCCCGATATCCTGTCGATACGGATCGAGGCCTCCGCATCGAGCAGTGCCGAGCTGTACCTGCCCGATTTCTGCGAGACAGCCAGGCTGCTCGACGTGCTCGGTGAGCGCCTGCGCCAACAGGGCGCCCGCAACTGGCTGCGCGCGGCGCCATGAGCAGCCTCGACCTCGGGCTGGTCGGGAATTCCCGCACCAGCGCCCTCATCGACCGCAACGCCGGCATCGTCTGGTGGTGCTATCCGTATTTCGACAGCGACCCGATCTGCTGCTCGCTGCTGCAATCGGAAGGGCAGCGCGGCGCGCACGGCGAAATCGGCATCGAGATGAAGGGCACGAGCGCGCGGCAGCAGCACTATGAGCGCAACGCCGCCATCCTCGTCACCCGGCTGTCCGACGAGGCCGGCAATGCGATCGAAGTGCTCGACTTCGCACCGCGCTTCTACATGCACGACCGCATGTTCGCCCCGGTCATGCTGGTGCGGATCGTGCGGCGGCTGTCGGGACGCCCGCGCATCACGCTGCGCGTGCGGCCGGCGGTGAACTACGGCAGCGCGCCGGCCGACGTGCGTACCGGCGCCAATCACGTGTCCTACACCGGCGGCGCCCAGGCCCTGCGCCTGACGACAGACGCTTCCGTGACCGATGTGGTCGACGAATGCGCCTTCTTCCTGCATGACTGCGTCACCATGCTGTTCGGCCCGGACGAGACGGTCAACGGCGCGGTACACGAGGTCGGCCGCACCTTCCTGGAAAAGACCCGCAACTACTGGCACCACTGGGCGCGCAACCTCGACATTCCGTTCGAATGGCAGCAGCAGGTGATCCGGGCGGCGATCACGCTCAAGCTCAATGCCTTCGACGACACCGGCGCCATCACCGCCGCGGTCACCACTTCCATCCCGGAGGCGCCGCACAGCGGCCGCAACTGGGACTACCGCTACTGCTGGCTGCGCGATGCCTTCTTCGTGGTCAATGCGCTCAACCGGCTCGGTGCGACCGGGACCATGGAGAAATACCTGGACTACATCCTCAACCTGATCGCCGACGCGCAGGATACGCCGCTGCAGCCGGTGTACGGCATCCGCCGCCAGGTGGTGCTGGAGGAAAACAACGCGCCGGCCCTGGCCGGCTATCGCGGCATGGGACCGGTCAGGATCGGCAACCAGGCGTACTTCCAGATCCAGAACGACGTGTTCGGCTCGGCCGTGCTGGCCGGGACCCAGGCATTTTTCGATACGCGTCTGGCCCGGCCCGCCGGCCAGGACATGTTCCGCAAGCTGGAGCGGCTCGGCGATCGCGCGGTGGAGCTTTATAACGTGCCCGATGCCGGCATCTGGGAGCTGCGCGGCGCCCAGCGCGTGCATACCTATTCGAGCATGATGTGCTGGGCCGCCTGCCACCGGCTGTCGGTGATCGCCGCCCATCTCGGGCTGCCGGAGCGGGCCCGGTTCTGGGACGGCCATGCGCGACGCATGCACGCCGAGATCTGCAAGGCCGCGTGGAACGAGCGGCTGCAGAGCTTCGTATCCACCTTCCATGGCGACCGCCTCGACGCCAGCCTGCTGCTGATGGCGGAGTTCCGCTTTTTCGAGGCCGACGATCCGCGCTTCGTCTCCACCGTGCATGCGATCGAACGCCACCTGCGGCGCGGCGACTTCCTGCTGCGCTACGATGAGGAAGACGATTTCGGGCGCCCGGAATCCGCCTTCCTGGTCTGCACCTTCTGGTGGATACTGGCGCTGACGCAGATCGGCGAACGCGACCGGGCGCGCGCCCTGTTCGAAAACGTGCTCGGCAAGTGCAACCATCTCGGCCTGCTCGCCGAGGACGTGACGATCGACAGCGGCGAGCTGTGGGGCAATTTCCCCCAGACCTACAGCATGGTGGGCCTGATACAGTGCGCTGCCCGGCTCAGCAAGAGCTGGGAAAACGCTTACTGAACGAATCCGCAAGGGAGGATGATGGAAGAGCAATACCTGGCCGCGCTCGACATCGGCGGCACCAAGATGGCGGCTTCGGTCGCCGGGCCGGAGGGGCCGCTGGCGCGCGTGACGAGGCCCACGCCGAAGTCCGGGACCGTGCGGGCACTGCCGGAACTCGGAATGGCCATGGTCGAGGAAGCCTGCCGCGAGGCCGGCATCGCACCGGACCGGGTGGGTGCGCTCGGCGTCGCCTCCTGCGGCCCCTTCGTCAAGCAGGAAGGCATGATCGCGCTGGCCGCGCCGAACATCTGCGGCGGCGGGCGCAACGCGCCCGATCTGCCCAACGACTGGACGCTGATCCCGCTCGAGCAGGTGCTGCGCGAGCGGTTCGCCCGCGTGGCGATCGACAATGACTGCGTGGCGGCGATCGCGGCCGAACGCGCATTCGGCGCCGCCGTCGGCGAGCCGGACTGCGCCTATGTGACGTGGAGCACCGGCGTCGGCTTCGGGCTGTGCGTGGACGGCCGCATCCTGCGCGGCAAGAACGGCAATGCCGGCCATGCCGGGCACATGCTGCTCGGCGACGACCCGGACGCGGTCTGCGGCTGCGGCAACCGCGGAGATCTGGAGGGGCTGATCTCGGGCCGCAATCTCGGCAACCGGATCGGCAAGAGCGCGGCGGAGCTGTTCGAGGCCGCGCGCGCGGGGGATCCGCAGGCGCGCCAGGTCGGGGAGTACGCGGCGCACTGGCTGGGCCGCGGCCTGTACAACCTGGCGGCCGCGCTCGACCTGCGGCTGTTCGTGATCGGCGGCAGCGTCTGGCAGCATCACGGCGACTGGCTCGCGCCGCTGGTGCTGCGGGAAATCCATGCGCACCTGCCCGCGCTGACCGAGGGCGTGCGCATCGAGACCGCCGCGCTCGGCTCGCTGGTGGCGGATGTCGGCGCCTTCACCCTGGTGCTGCCCGAGGAATGGGAGGCGCGCTGGCGGGCCGCCCGGCCATGGGATGTGCTGAAGGATTAGCTTTCGCGGCGGAACCTTCCGGCTTGACTTGCGTCACAGAAATCTCGCGGCAAGCAGCTACGCTTGCCGCTGATGGTCAATCTGGCAAGTCCCTATGCAAACCCTCAATACTTCCGCCTCCGCACTCGCCCGCCTGCCGCAGGAGTGGCGGCACTGGATCAACGAAAACCTCGCGCGCCGCTGCGAGCCGGCCGTCATGGCCGCCGTCATGGTGCGCGACGGCCATTTCGACAACCGGCTGGCGCAGGCGGCGATCGAAGAAGCGCGCCGCGCCTGGTTCCCGCAGCTGCCGCCGGCGCCGTCGCCCGAGCCGCGCGTGCTGCCCCGGATTGACACCTCGTCCAACCGCGTGCTCGCCGGCGACCGGCAGGTCGGGATCGTGCTGTCCCTGGCGGCGCCCCGGGTGGTGGTGGTCTCCGACCTCCTCAGCGATGAAGAGTGCGACGAGCTGATCGCCTACAGCTACGACCGGCTCGAGCGATCGCCGGTGGTGGCCGACAGCGACGGCAAGACCCAGGTGCACGCGCACCGTACCAGCCGCGGCGCGATGCTGCAGCGCGCGGAGTCGCCGCTGGTGGCACGCATCGAGGCCCGGCTGGAGGCGCTTACCGGCTGGCCCGCCGAGCGCGGCGAAGGCCTGCAGGTGCTGCGCTATGAAAAAGGCAACGAGTACCGTCCGCACTTCGACTGGTTCGACCCGGCGCTGCCCGGTCCCCGCAAGCACCTGGAACGCGGCGGCCAGCGCGTGGCGACCATCGTCATGTACCTGAGCGACGTCGGGCAGGGCGGCGGCACCTCCTTCCCCAAGGCCGGCCTGCAGGTGCAGCCGAAGAAGGGCAGCGCCGTCTTCTTCCTCAACGTCAGCGAATTCGGCGAACCCGACCAGCTGTCCCTGCACGCGGGCGAGCCGGTCGAAACCGGCGTCAAGGTCGTCGCCACCAAGTGGATGCGCGAACGCGCCTACGTCTGATAGAGCCAGCCGCGCCGCACCATCCATTTCTCGACTTCGACCACCGCGAACACCACGGCCGACAGCAGCAGGCAGAACAGCAGCTCCTGCCATGACAGCGGCTGGGTGCTGAACACCGGGTTGAGAAAGGGCAGGTAGATGGTGGCCATCTGCAGCAGGAAAGTCAGCAGCACCGCGCCCAGCAGCAGGGGATTGCTGAACAGGCCGAGCCGGAACAGCGACTCGGTCTCCGAGCGGATGGCCAGCACATGCGCCATCTGCGACAGCGTCAGCACGGTGAACACCATCGTCTGCCAGTGCGCCGAGCCGGACTGGATCGCCCATGCCTGGGCAAACAGCGTCACCCCCGCGATCGCGAGTCCCACCCATACGATGTGCTGCCACATGCCGTGCGCGAAGATGCTCTCCGCGGGCGGGCGCGGCGGCCGCCGCATGATGCCGCGTTCGGCGGGTTCGGCCGCCAGTGCCAGGCCGGGAAGGCCGTCGGTCAGCAGATTGATCCACAGGATGTGAATCGGCAGCAGCGGTATCGGCAGGCCGAGAAAGGGCGCCAGGAAGATGACCCAGATCTCGGCCGAGTTGCCGCTCATCGCGAAACGGATGAACTTGCGGATGTTGTCGAAGATCCGTCGTCCCTCCCGCACCGCGCCGACGATGGTGGCGAAATTGTCGTCGAGCAGGACCAGGCTCGACGCCTCCCGCGCGACGTCGGTGCCTCCCTTGCCCATGGCGACGCCGATGTCGGCGCGCTTGAGGGCGGGCGCGTCGTTGACGCCGTCGCCGGTCATGGCGACATATTCGCCGCGCGCCTGCAGCGCCTCGACGATGCGTATCTTCTGCGCCGGGTCGACGCGCGCGTAGACCTTCACCTGCGGCACCAGGCGCCGGAAGGCTTCGTCGTCCATCGCCGCGAGTTCGGCGCCGGTCACTGCGCGGTCCTCGCCCGACGCGATGCCGAGGTCGCGCGCGATCGCCAGCGCTGTCGCCGCGTGGTCGCCGGTGATCATGACCGGCGTGATGCCCGCCGAACGGCATTGCATCACCGCGTCCCGCGCCTCGGGGCGTGGCGGGTCGATCAGGCCCACCAGGCCGATCAGCACCAGCCCGTCTTCCAGGCGATGGCTGTCCTCCGCCGCCGGCAGCGCCGGCCAGTGACGGCGCGCCACCGCCAGCACCCGCAGTCCGCGTTCCGCCATCCTGCGCGCGGTCTCCAGCACCGCTTCGCGGTCCAGCGGCTGTTCGCCCCCGGGGCCGAGCGCGGCGCTGCACAGCGGCAGCACGCTTTCCGGGGCGCCCTTGGTGAAGGCGAGGAAGAAGGACGGCTGCCGGTGCACCGTCGTCATCCGCTTGCGCTCGGAATCAAAGGGCAGTTCGAACACGCGCGCCGCGGCCACCTCCAGCTCCCGCTTGTCGTGGCCGGCCTCGAGCGCCGCCAGGTACAGCGCCACCTCGGTCGGATCGCCGGTGGTCATGCCGTTGTGGTCGCGGCTGGCGTCGTTCGACAGTGCCAGCGCGGCGAACAGGCTGCTCCACGGCTCCAGCGCGGGCGCCTCGCTTCCCTGGCGCAGGGTGGAGACGGCGGTCGAGATCTCTTCCACCCGCATCCGGTTCTGCGTCAGCGTCCCGGTCTTGTCGGTGCAGATGCAGGTGACCGAGCCCAGGGTTTCCACCGCCGGCAGGCGACGAATCAGCGCGTTCTGCCTGACCATCTTGCGGGCGCCCAGCGCAAGCGAAATCGTCACCACCGCCGGCAAGGCCTCCGGTATCGCGGCTACCGCCAGGCTGACCGCCGTCAGGAACATCAGCACGACCGGTTCGCCGCGCAGCAGCCCCACGGCAAAGATCACCGCGCAGATGGCGAGCACCGCCAGGCCGAGCCGCTTGCCGAAACCGGTCAGGCGCTTTTGCAGCGGCGTCTTCATGTCTTCCGTGCTGTCGAGCAGGCCGGCGATGCGGCCGATTTCCGTCGCCATGCCGGTGGCGACCACCACGCCGCGCGCGCGGCCGTTCGTGACCGTCGTCCCCTTGAAGGCCATGTTGCGGCGGTCGCCGAGCGGTGCGTCGGCCGCCGGCAGATGCTGCGCGCTCTTTTCCACGGTCACGGCTTCGCCGGTCAGCAGGGATTCGTCCAGTTTCATCTGCGCCGCATCCACCAGGCGCAGGTCGGCCGGCACCACGTTGCCGGCTTCCAGATGCACCAGGTCGCCGACCACCAGTTCATGCGCCGGCAGGTTCTGCCGCTCGCCGGCCCTGATCACCGCCGCGCTGGTGGCCGCCATCTTTTTCAGCGCCGCCATGGCACGTTCGGCCCGGGCTTCCTGCACGAAGCCGATCAGGGCATTGAGCAGCACGATGACCACGATGGCCAGAGTGTCCTTGAGGTCGCCCACGATCCCCGACACCACGGCGGCGGCCATGAGCACCAGGATCATGAAGTCGCCGAACTGGTCCGCGAGCATGCGGAGCACCGACCTCGGCGGTTTCTCACGCAACTGGTTGGGGCCGTCGCGCAGCAGGCGGGCGGCGGCTTCCTGCGCCGCCAGGCCACGGTCGAGATCGGTGGCGGCGCGCTCGGCCACCGCGCCGGCGTCGAGCGTGTGCCAGTCCGGCGGGCGGGATGCGGGGGAAGAAACGGCGGGTTTCGACGAAGAAGAGGGGGGTGACATCGCGGGCGGGTCCTCGGTCTGCCTGGAGGCCGCGGACACATCCGCGGCAGGATTCGGGCAGGCTACGCTCCGCCCCGGCGAATTTGATTGCGCTGGATCAAGAAGGCCGGGGCGCGCGGATCAGCGCCCGGCGTCGGCCTTGCGCTCGACCATCTTCATCAGCGCATAGAGCGCTTCCAGCGAGGGCGCGGCCACGTTCTCCCGTCGCGCCGCCCGCACCGCGTTGCCGAGGATGACCTCGGTCTCCATCTGCCGGCCGTTCTCGAAGTCGAGCGCCATGCTGGTCTTGTAAGCCGGTGCCCTGGCGGTGCTGTCGATGAACTGGTCGATCAGCCCTGGCGGCTGCGGGTGGCCCGACGCGGCGGCGACCGCGCAGATCTCTTCCATCACCTTGCGCACGAAGGCAGTGCCGCCCTCGGCGCCGAGGATGTGGCCGGTATCCAGCACGCCGCCGAGCACCGAGATCGGATTGAAGGCCGCGTTCCACACGCACTTCTGCCAGCGCGCGCCGACTACGTTGTCGCTGGTCTTGGCCTTGATGCCGCCGGCCTCCAGCAATCCGGCCAGGCGGCGCGCGCGCTCGCCCAGGCCGGAAGGGTAGTTGCCGAACATGAGGTCGCCGAAGGCGAAATGCCGCACCTGGCCGGGACCGACGCGGCTGACCTGGACGAAGGCGAGCGCGCTGATCAGTTCGTTGTCGGGGAAGGCGTCGGCGATTTCCTGTTCGATCTCGACGCCGTTCTCGATCAGGACGATCGCGGTGGCCGGCCCGACCGCGTCGCGGATGAGCGCCGCCCGGTCCACGCCTTCCAGCACCTTGACGCTCAGCACCAGGTAGTCGGGCGCGCCGCCCTGGTAGTCGGACGGGGTACGCACCGTCTGCGTCGGCCTGAAGAGCCGGTCGCCGATGCGCTGGCTCTCGACCGCGATGCCGTGTTCGCGCACCGCATCGTAATCCGAGCGGCATACCGCGCTGACGTCGGCGCCCGCTGCCTGCAGCGCGGCGCCGTAAAAGCTGCCGATGGCGCCGGTGCCGACGATAAGAATTCTGTCCTTGCTCACGTATGTCTCCTGTTCTCCCGGTCCGCGGCTGCGTCCGGCCTGCCGATTTTAGCGGGGACGGCAAAAGCGCGCCGCCGCCGGTCCCGGCCCCGCCTTGAAAACCCGGCAAGGGCGGCTTCGCAACAGCGCAAGAAAAATTTCTCAATACTTCTCATAGGCTACTTTGTTGCTCCTGATTAACGCGATATGATTCATTACGCAGGACAACATTTCGTTACAGCTACCTATGTTCAAGAAAACCCTTATGGCGCTGCTGCTCTCGGCAGCGGCGTCGGCCTTCGCCGTTCCCTTCAGCTCCCAGCATGCGCTGGTGATGGAAGAGGATTCCGGCAAGGTCTTGCTGGAGAAGAATGCGCACGAGATCGTGCCCATCGCTTCGCTCACCAAGCTGATGACCGCCATGGTCGTGCTCGATGCCCGGCTGGACATGGACGAGCAGATCGCGATCGAGGAGAGCGATGTCGATACCCTGAAGTTCAGTTCATCGCGGGTGCCGGTCGGCGTCGTGCTCAGCCGCCGCGAGCTGCTCGAGCTGGCGCTGATGTCGTCGGACAACCGCGCGGCCCACGCGCTCGGCCGCACCTACCCCGGCGGCCATCCGGCCTTCCTGCGCGCCGTGCAGGCGAAGCTGGTGGCGCTCGGCATGCACAACACCTCCATCCAGGAGCCGACCGGCCTGTCCCCGTACAACCGTTCGACCGCCGCCGACCTGGTCAAGATGGCGGCCGCCGCCTCGGCCTATCCCGAAATCAGCCGCATGACGACCGAGACCGGCGAACTGATCGACATGAACGGCCGCCTGGTCCAGTACCGCAATACCAATCGCCTCGTCGGCCGCGATGGCTGGGACATCATGCTGTCCAAGACCGGCTTCACCCGCGAGGCGGGCAAGTGCCTGGTGATGCGCTTCCAGGCAGCCGGCAAACGGGTCATCATGGTCCTGCTCAATGCCCGCGAAAGCGCGGCGCGCATCGCCGATGCGGAGAATGTGCAGCGCTTCCTCACCGGCGAGCCGCTGTATGCGGCCGCCGCCGCGCCCAAGCCCCGGCGCGCCAGCGCGTCCGTCGTGAAGGTCGGCCAGCGGCAGGCCGCGCGGGCCAAGACCCGGGTCAGCGTGAAGTCGGGCGGCAAGCGCAAGCTGATGTGAAATCAGCCCCCGCGGCAGGAAAAAATGGACCGGCAACGGTCCATTTTTCTTTTCCGCTAGAATCAAACGATCGTTCGCTTTCTCGCGATCCCGATCCACCAGGAATACATACGGAGACACCATGACCCAGCCCGCCTTCAGCGGTTTTTCCGCCGCCCGGCTCGACCTGCTGACCCGCAGGATGCAGCAAGACATCGAGCGCGGCCGCATTCCCGGCGCGATGATGCAGATCAGCCATCGCGGCGAGACCGTGTACCGCAAGGCGCTCGGCGTGCAGGACCCGGCGTCCGGAGCGCCGATGACGCACGACACCATCTTCCGCATCTACTCGATGACCAAGCCGGTCGTGTCCGTCGCCGCGATGATGCTGGTCGAGGAGGGCCGCATCCTGCTGAGCGATCCGGTGGATCGGGTGCTGCCCGAACTCGCGGCGCTGCGCGTCGGCGTCGAGCGCACCGGCGCCGACGGCAAGCCCGTGCTGGAACTGGAGCCGGCCCGCGCGCCGATCACGCTGCAGGACCTGCTGCGGCATACGGCCGGCTTCACCTACGGCATCTTCGGCGACTCCCTGGTCAAGGCGGAGTACCGCCGGGTGCGCGTGGGCACCCCCGGCGCGGACAGCAAGGAATTCATGCGCGTCCTCGGCGAGCTGCCGCTGATGTACCAGCCGGGCACGGTATGGGAGTACAGCCATGCCACCGATGTGCTCGGGGTGCTGGTGGAGCGCCTGTGCGACATGCCGCTCGACGAATGCCTGAAGGCGCGCATCTTCGACCCGCTTGGCATGGGCGACACCGGCTTCTGGGTCGAGCCGGCCCGGCAGCATAGGATCGCCGAAGCCTTCGAGACCGACCCGGTCACCGGCGCCGCCGTCCGCCTCAACCAGCCGCGCCGCCGGCCGGCCCTGTTCGGCGGAGGCGGCGGCCTGATGTCGACCGCCCATGACTACATGCGGTTTGCACGCATGCTGGAGGGCGGCGGCAGCCTCGACGGCGCCCGCATCATCGGCCGCAAGACGCTCGAACTGATGACCTCGGATCATCTCGGCGACCTGCCGGCGGCGCGCAGCGGCCTGAACTTCCTGCCCGGCCCCGGCTACGGCTTCGGGCTCGGCTTCGCGGTGCGCCTGGGGCAGGGCGGCGCCGTCATCCCCGGCTCACCGGGCGACTACACCTGGAGCGGGCTGGCGGGGACGTATTTCTGGGTCGATCCGAAGGAGGCGCTCTCCGCCGTCCTGCTGATGCAGGCGCCCGAGCAGCGCACCTACTACCGTCAGCTGTTCAGGCACATGGTCTACGCGGCGCTCGACTGAGTCATCCGCGCAACAGGACGGGCAGCGAATGCGGGCTGTCCGGTTTCCGGACAGTGATCCGCGTTTTCCCTCTTGTGGGAATGCGGGTTGTAGCACGCCTCGATGGCAGGTCTCGACCCGGGCGTCCGGATTTCAGTCACTTTTCCAGCTGTACAAATATTGTCCTATGGAAATATTTGTACAGCTACTTTACACTCGACGTAAGGATGCGCCGTCCGTCAACCGGCGGAGCGCGCCGGCGGGCAGGAGACCGGAAAAATCCGGCGCGGCACGGCAACCGCATTACATCGAGGAGACGGCAGTGAATTTACGTACGGTGAAGATCGGGACCCGGCTCGGTCTCGGCTTCGGCATCATTCTTTTGCTGGTCATGGGCGTGCTGATCGCCGACCTGGTGCTGAGCGCGCGGTCCAGACAGGAACAGAATGCCGGCCTGCAGCGTGCAAGCGCCAAGGCGGCGCTTGCCAACGCGATGCGCAGCGCGTTGCTCGAGGGCGGCATCGCGATGCGCAACGTGGGCCTGCAATACAGCACCCCCGAGATGCAGCGCGAGGAAGCCAAGGCGACCGCCCAGCGCAAGCGATTCCAGGAAGCGCAGAACAGGCTGCTCGCGCTCGGCCTCGGCGCCGAGGAAAAGGCGCTGGTGGCGAAGATCGCAGCGCTCGACAAGCAGACCGACGCGCCGTTCCAGGAAGCCATCCAGAAGGTCAAGGAATATGCGAACGAGACCGCCGGCAAGCTGATCTCCTCGCAGATCGATCCCCTCAACCAGCAGGCCATCGCCGAGATCGACCGTCTCGTCGCCATCCAGCAGAAGTCGGTCGACGAGTTGCTCGCCGCCTCGGAGACGGCGGGCCGGCGCATGACCTGGGTGCTGCTCGGCCTGGGACTCGTGACCCTCGTCATCGGCGGCCTGCTGTCGCTGCTGACCACGCGCAGCATCGTCGGCCCCCTGCGTGCCGCGGTCGCGGTCGCGCAACGGGTGGCGGCGGGCAAGCTCGGCAGCCGCATCGAGGTGGTCGGCAAGGACGAAACCAGCGAGCTGCTGCACGCGTTGCGGGAAATGGACGAAAGCCTGGCGCGCATCGTGAGCCAGGTTCGCAGCGGCACGGATGAAATCGCCACGGCTTCCGACGAGATCGCCAGCGGCAACAGCGACCTCTCGCGCCGGACGGAGGCGCAGGCCAGCGCCTTGCAGGAGACCGCTTCGTCGATGGAAGAGCTGACCTCGACCGTGCGCCACAACGCCGAGAATGCGCAGCAGGCCAATCAGCTGGTGCGTTCCGCGTCGGAGTCGGCGGTCAGGGGCGGCGAGGTGGTCGGCCGCGTGGTCGACACGATGAGTTCGATCAAGGACAGCTCGCGCAAGATCGTCGACATCATCGCCGTCATCGACGGCATCGCCTTCCAGACGAATATCCTCGCGCTCAACGCCGCGGTGGAGGCGGCGCGCGCCGGCGAGCAGGGACGCGGCTTCGCGGTGGTGGCGGCGGAGGTGCGCAATCTCGCCCAGCGCTCCGCCCAGGCGGCCAGGGAAATCAAGGACCTCATCAACGACTCGGTGAAGAAGGTCGAGGACGGCCACACGCTGGTGGACCATGCCGGCCGCCAGATGCAGGAGATCGTGTCGGCGGTCCGGCACGTGGCCGACATCATGAACGAGATCACCGAAGCCAGCCGGGAGCAGAGCGTCGGCCTGGAAGAGGTGAACCGGGCGGTCGCGACCATGGACGAGATGACCCAGCACAACGCGGCGCTGGTCGAACAGGCGGCCGCCGCCGCGGCGAGCATGCAGAACCGGGCGGCCTCGCTCGGCCAGACCGTGGCGGCTTTCGATCTGGCCGGCATCGGGGCGCCTGCCTTGCCCCCGGTCCCGGTGCCGCCGGCGCTCCCCCGCCAGGCGCCGCTGCGCGTGGCCAACGCGATGAAGGGCTGACCGGCGCCCGCGTGCTACCGCTCGCCCGCCGGTTGCTGAATCCGGCGAGGCGACAGCGCTTCCGGCTGTACGCCGAAATCGGCGATATGGGTGGGCACGGGCTGCTGACGCAGCAGCGCCGCATACAGCTCCCCGGCCGCGGCCGAGGACTGTATGCCGTAACCGCCCTGGCCGGCGGCCCAGAAAAATCCGGGCGCCTGGGCATCCCATCCCCCCACGAAACTGCCATCGCCGACGAAGGACCGCAGCCCGGCCCAGACATGCCTGGGCCGGCGGATGGTCAGCGTGGTCATCTGCTGGATGCGGTCGATGGCGAGCGCGATGTCGAGCTCTTCGGCCTGCACGTCGTGCGGCGCCACCGGATCGGCATTGGCGGGGGAACCGAGCAGCAGGCCGGCGTCCGGCTTGACGTACCAGGATTCGTCGACGCCGATGAACATCGGCCAGCGCGCGACATCCATCCCCGCCGGCGGCTCGAAGGTGAAGGCCGAGCGCCGCATCGGTGCCAGACCCACCGGCTGCACCCCTGCAAGTCCGGCGATCACATCGCACCAGGCGCCGGCGGCGTTGACAATGACCGGCGCCGAGAAGCTCCCGGCGCCGGTCTCGACCTGCCAGCCGTCTCCGGTACGGCGCACCGCATGGACCTCCGCATTGCAGGCCAGGCCGCCGCCGTGCGCGCGCATCCCGCGCAGAAAACCCTGGTGCAGCGCATGCACGTCGATGTCCATGGCGTCGGGTTCGTAGACGGCGCCCGTCACGCAGTCCCGGCGCAGCGCGGGTACCAGTTCGCATGCGGCGGCGGCGTCGAGGCGCTGCGCCAGCGGCGAGACCGAGCGCACGATCGCCTCATGCTCGTCGAGCAGCGCCTGCTGTCCCTCGGCGCCGACCATCAGCGCGCCGCGGGGGGAAAGGATGGGGTGTTCGCAGAAGCCGGCGGGCGGATTGGCGAAGAAGCCGCGGCTGGCGCAGGTCAGCGCACGCACCTGCGGCGGGCCGTAGCTTTCGAAATACAGCGCGGCGGAGCGGCCGGTGCTGTGATAGCCGGGCTGGGATTCCCGCTCGAGCAGAATCACTTTCGCATGCGGCGCGAGCCAGTAGCCGATCGACGCGCCGGCAATGCCGCCGCCGATAATCAGGTAATCTGCATGCTTTGAATTCATGGCGGCTTGAATTTTTGGAATGGACCTGCGGAGATTATGCGCCCGGGCCGCCGAAGTTGCAGAAGACGGATGGCAAGAATCCTGGTTGTCGAAGACACGCCGGCAAACATGAAACTGATGCTGCTGATCCTGGCCACTGCCGGACACAGCGCACTGCAGGCCGCCACCGGCCGCGACGCGATCGCGGTTGCGCTGGCGGAGAAGCCGGACCTGATCCTGATGGATGTGCAGCTGCCCGACATGGACGGACTGAGCGCCGCGCGCGAGCTCAAAGCGCTGGCCGCCACCCGGCACATTCCGATCGTGGCGGTCACCGCGATGGCCATGAGGGGCGATCGCGAGCGGATACTGGCCGCCGGCTGCGACGGCTATGTCGAAAAACCGATCGACTACCGGAAGCTGCTGGATGACATCGCGCGACGGATTCAGGCCGGCGGCGCGGACAGAACCGTCCCCTGATCGATCCGTGCGCAGGCATCGGTGACGGCTTCGCGGATGATCCCGGCAAGCCGGCGCGTGGCGGGGCCGGCGGCGTCGGGGTCGCCGATGATCAGGTAGAGCTGGGCGAAGCGTTCGCCGCCGTCGCGCATCGGCAGCATCTTCAGGCTGCCGTCGCGCAGCTCTTCGCGGATCTTCTCTTCCGGGAACCAGGCAAAGCCGAAACCCATTTTCGCCGCCTCGATCGAGGTGGCGGGATGGCTTACCGTCCAGCGGCGGGCGGTATCGACGCCGGTACGGGTGTCGCGCCGCGCACCGGACTCGCGCACCACCAGGTGCAGATGCCGGCGCAGGTCTTCGGGTGTCAGCGGACGGCCGAGCGCGTGCAGCGGATGCGCGGGGCTGGCGACCGGGATGAAGCGCAGCGGCATCAGCGGCGTCCCGAAAAAGCCGGGCGGCACGGTATTGGCGATGGCCAGGTCCACCCGTCCCTCGAGCAGGGCTTCCGTCGTCCCGCCCAGCACCGACTCGATCAGCTCCACCCGGGTGTGCGGGCTTTCCTGGCCCAGGCGGTCCAGGCATTGCAGCATCAGCCAGGTGGGAAAGATGACTTCGGCGGCGATACGTATCTCGGCCTCCCAGCCGGCCGACAGCCGCTTCGCCGCCCGCTCGAGCGCGGCGGATTCCTCCAGCAGCGCCCTGGCCCGCCGATAGAGGAACTGCCCGGTAGGCGTGAGAACGGCCTTGCGGCCCTGGATCTCGAATACCTTCACGTCGAGCAGCGCCTCGATCTTCTGCACCGCATAGGTCACCGCCGACTGGCTCTTGTGCAGCGCCTGGGACGCCTGCGCATAGCCGCCCGCATCCACCACCGCGATCAGGGTCCGCCACTGCTCCAGGCTGATGTACTGGCCGTCCATTTATCAGATGAGTAGATAGTTATACGCTAATCATTCTACTTTTTTATCTACTGGTTGGATAGTTTAATACACACACCCAACACCCAATCAGGAGAAAAAGATGAAAACCCTACTGCAAGTGAATTCCAGCCTGTTCGGCGAAAACGGCCAGTCCACCCGCCTGAGCGAGCAATTCGTCGCCGCCTGGCAGCAAGCCCATCCGCAGGGCCGCGTGATCAGCCGCAGCCTGGCGGCTTCCCCGGTCCCGCATCTCGACGGCGCGCGTTTCGGCGCCTTCCTCAGCAAGCCGGAAGATCGTACGCCCGAACAACAGCAGGTCGTCGATTTTTCCGACAGCCTGATCGAGGAACTGCGCGCCGCCGACGTCATCGTGCTCGGCGTGCCGCTGTATAACTTCGGCGTGCCGTCCCAGCTCAAGGCCTGGTTCGACCATGTCGCGCGCGCCGGCGTGACTTTCCGCTATACCGAAAACGGCCCGGTCGGCCTGCTCGGCAACAAGAAGGTCTACGTGTTCGCCACCCGCGGCGGCCTGTATGCCGGTACCCCGAAGGACACCGCGTCGGCATGGCTGCGCGACATCCTCGGCTTCATCGGCCTCACCGACGTGGAAATCGTCTATGCCGAGGGCCTGTCGCTGGGCGAAGACAGCCAGAAGGCCAGCCTGGCGCGTGCGCAGGATGAAGTGCGCCAGCTGGTCGAGCCGCTGCGCGCCGCCGCCTGAACTTCTACACTAGTGCCCGAAAGGAGAGAACGCATGACCACCACCACCGCCACCCGCACCCTGCAGCGCGTGATCGAAGGCCTCGCCACCTCCGACGGCGCCGGCGTCAAGCTGCGCCGGACCCTGGGCCAGGGGCAGGGGACCCGGCTGGATCCCTTCCTGATGCTCGACGAGTTCTTCTCCGACAATCCGGGCGATTACCTCGCCGGCTTTCCCGCCCATCCGCACCGCGGTTTCGAGACCGTCACCTACATGCTCGACGGGCACATGCAGCACCAGGACCACCTGGGCAACGTGGGCGAGCTCACCAGCGGCAGCGTGCAGTGGATGACGGCGGGACGCGGCATCGTGCATTCGGAAATGCCGCAGCAGCAGGACGGCCGCATGCGCGGCTTCCAGCTGTGGATCAACCTGCCGGCGAAGGAAAAAATGAAGCCCGCCGGCTACCGCGACATCGCGCCCGACGAGATTCCGGTCGCCGCGCTGCCGGACGGCGGCAGCGTCAAGGTGATCGCCGGCAGCGTCGAGGTCGACGGCCGCAAGATCGACGGCCCGGTACGCGGCCAGAGCACCGATCCGGTCTACCTGGATGTGCAGCTGCCCCCCGGCGCCTCGTTCAGCCAGCCGCTGCCCGGCGGCCACAATGCCTTCGTTTATGCCTACGAGGGCCAGCTCGAGGTTGGCGAAGACCGTCGCCGCCTGAAGGAGCGCAGCGCCGGCGTGCTGTCCCCGGGCGAGCGGGTGGCGCTGCGGGCCGGCGAGCGGGGCGCGCGCTTTCTGCTGCTGGCCGGACGCCCGATCGGCGAACCGGTGGTGCAGTATGGCCCCTTCGTCATGAACACCGTGGAAGAGATCGAACAGGCGATACGCGATTTCCAAAGCGGCAAGTTCACGCAGGACGCCGCTTGAGCGGATAATGACCCCACCCCGCCAACAGCCCGAGGAGCCGCCCATGCCGTCCGCCATCAGCCTGCTCAAGCCGCATGAAAAAGACATCGGCGGCTTTTTCGTGCGCCGTCTGCTGCCCGCCCATCCGCACAGGATGGTCGGTCCCTTCATCTTCTTCGACCACATGGGACCGGCCGGCTTCGATGCCGGGCGCGGCCTGGACGTGCGGCCGCATCCGCATATCGGGCTGGCGACCGTCACCTATCTGTTCGAGGGGGCCATCCTGCATCGCGACTCGCTCGGCAGCCTGCAGGAAATCCATCCCGGCGACGTGAACTGGATGACGGCGGGCGCCGGCATCGTGCATTCCGAGCGCTCCCCGGACCGGGTGCGCGAGGCCGGCGGACCGGTGCACGGCATCCAGGTCTGGGTGGCGCTGCCGAAGGAACATGAACAGACGGCGCCGGGTTTCGAGCATCATCCGGCCGCCACGCTGCCCGAGATACGGCAGCCCGGCGTGCGCATGCGGCTGATCGCCGGCTCCGCCTTCGGCAAGACCGCGCCGGCCACCACGTTCTCGCCGCTGTTCTACCTGGCAGTGGAGATGGAAGCGGGCGCGCGTTTCGTGCTGCCGCCGGAATATCCGCAACGGGCCGTGTATGCGGTCGATGGCGACGTGTCGGTGGAACTGCAGGCGCTGCCCGAGCGACACATGGCCGTGCTTCCCGAGGGACAAGAAACTACAATAGAGGCCCGCACCGCATCGCGCCTGATGCTGCTCGGCGGCCAGCCGCTCGACGGCGACCGCTTCATCTGGTGGAATTTCGTCGCCAGCAGCAAGGAGCTGATCCTGCAGGCGAAGGAACGATGGAGGGCGCAGGATTTCGGCCGGGTGCCGGAAGAGACGGAATGGATTCCGCTGCCGGATGAACCGAAACCGGCCGAGTCTTTCAGTTAAACTTCCGCCCTGGCATTTTCAGGATGGATTGAATGAATATCAACGGAGACCCGAAGACGGCTGCCGCCGGCTCCGAAAAAATCATCAGGCTGCTCGCCTCGTCGCTGCTGCCCACCCGCCACGGCGAGTTTCGCATCCACGTCTACCAGCCGGTCGACGAGACCGTCGAGCATGTCGCCCTGGTCAAGGGCGACGTCGCCGGCAAGGATGGCGTGCTGGTGCGCGTGCATTCCGAGTGCCTGACAGGCGACGTACTCGGGTCGATGCGCTGCGACTGCGGCGAGCAGCTCGACGCCGCGATGGCGAAGATCGCCGAGGCCGGCGAGGGCATGATCCTCTACCTGCGCGGGCATGAAGGCCGCGGCATCGGACTGGCCAACAAGATCCGCGCGTATCAGCTGCAGGACCAGGGCCAGGACACGGTGGAGGCCAACCTCGCGCTCGGCCTGCCGGTCGATACCCGCGACTATGAGGTCGCTGCCCGCATCCTGTCCCACCTCGGGGTCAAGAGCATTCGCCTGATGACCAACAATCCGCGCAAGATGAACAAGCTCGCCGACTACGGCGTGGTGGTCAACGAGCGCATCCCGGTCATCACCCCGCACACGCCCCACAACATCGGCTACCTGCGCACCAAGCAGCAAAAGCTGGGTCACATGTTCGACTTCGAATAAGGAAGACGGCGGCGCCGCCGTCTTCCATCAGCCGTTCCACAACACGATGAAATCCGTCTTTCTGTCGGCAGCCCTGCTGCTTGCCTCCGCTGTCGCCCACGCCGCCGAGCCCATCCGCATCGGCATGATAGAAGGCATGTCGGGCGCCTTCGCCAATGCCGGCCAGGCGGTCGTGCGCAACCTGCGCTTTGCGATCGATCGCATCAATGCCGGCGGCGGCGTCGCGCTGCCCGGCGGCGCACGCCCGCTGGAGCTGGTCATATGGGACAACAAGCAGGGCGTGGAAGAGTCCCTGGTGGGGCTGCGCCATTTCGCCGACCAGCGCATTCCCTTCATCGTGCAGGGCAACAGCTCGGCGGTGGCGGCGGCGCTGATCGACGCGGTGGACAAGCACAACCAGCGCTCCCCGCAGTCGCGCATGCTGTTCCTGAACTACTCGGCGGTCGACCCGGCGCTGACCAATGAAAAATGCAGCTACTGGCATTTCCGCTTCGATGCCCATGCCGACATGCGCATGCATGCGCTGACCGAGGTGATCAGGGGCGACAGCGGCGCGAGCAAGGTCTACCTGATCGGGCAGGACTACAGCTTCGGCCAGCAGCTTGCGCGCTCGGCGCGTGCCCAGCTTGCCGCCAAGCGTCCGGACATCGCGATCGTCGGCGACGAGCTTCACCCGATCGGCAAGATCAAGGATTTCAGTCCCTACATCGCCAAGATCAAGGCGAGCGGCGCCGATACCGTCATCACCGGCAACTGGGGCAACGATCTCACGCTGCTGGTCAAGGCCGCGCGCGAACAGGGCCTCAACCTGAAGTTCTATACCTTCTATGGCAATGGCCTGGGGGCGCCGGCATCGATCGGCGACGCCGGCGTCGGCCGCGTGCGCGCGGTGGCGGAATGGCATCCGAATACCGGCGCCGGCCGCCGGGACGGCGCCAGCGACGATTTCTATCTCGACTTCCGCAGGCGTTACCCGAAGCCGGAAGAGGATTATGTGCACCTGCGCATGCAGCTCATGATCGCCATGCTCGCCGACGCGGTCCGCAAGGCGGGCGGCACCGAAGCCGCGGCGGTCGCCAGGGCGCTCGAGGGCGCGCGCTACCGCAATGCCTTCCATGAAGCGACCATGCGGGCCGAGGACCACCAGCTGATCCAGCCGCTGTATGTGTCGGTGATGCAGAAGGCCGGCGATGCCGGGCTGCGCTTCGACAATGAAGGCAGCGGCTACGGCTTCAAGACCGAGCGCTATCTCGCGCCGGCGCAGACCGCCTTGCCGGGTACCTGCAGGATGCGGCGCTGAGCCCTCAGCTGCGCAGGTAGGCCTCGGCCGCATAGCGGCGCATCGTGCGGTGCGAATTGAAGAGCACCGCGTTGTGCCCGATGGTTCCCTTCATGACCTCGACCCAGCCCGCGCGGTCGTGGAAAAACAGCGGCAGTACCACGTCGCCCAGTTTTTCATACAGCAGCCGCGCATGCTCCTGCGGCGCCGCCACTTCATTCTCGGTGCCGATGGCCCATCCCGTCACGCCTTCGATGCAGCCCTCCATCCACCAGCCGTCCAGCACGCTGAGGCTCGGCACGCCGTTGAAGGCGGCCTTCATGCCGCTGGTGCCCGAGGCTTCGAGCGGCGGCAGCGGGGTGTTGAGCCACACATCCGCGCCCGCCGTCATCAGCCCGGCGATTTCCATCGTGTAGTCCGGGATGAAGGCGCCGCGAATGTCTTCCCTCAGGTCGCCGAGGCAGGCGTGCACCATCTCGATGAGGCGCTTGCCGTCAGTGTCGCGCGGATGGGCCTTGCCGGCGATGACGAGCTGCAGCGGATAGCGGCGGGCGATCGAACGCAGGCGCGCGAGGTCGGTAAACAGCAGGTCGGGCCGCTTGTAGCCGGTCATGCGGCGCGCGAAGCACAGCGTCAGCGCGCCTTCCTGCAGGCTGACGCCGCAGCGCTCCCGCACCAGCGCGAACAGCGCGTGCCGGGCCTGCTCATGCGCGGCCCAGATCGATTCGGCGTCGACCAGGCCGATGCGCATCAGCGCTTCCGGCTCCAGCTTCCAGTCCGGAAAATGGCGGTCATATAGCTGCCGGAAGGCGGGGCTGGTCCAGGTGCGGGGATGCACGCCGTTGCTGATCGCATGCACGCGGAAACCGGGGAACATGCGGCGCGAGACCTCGGCGTGGCTCTTGGCGACGCCATTGACATAGCCGCTCAGGTTGAGCGCGAACTGCGTCATGTTGAAGTGCTGTTCGCCGCCCAGCCGCCGCAGCAGTTCGGTATCGGCGTCCGGGCCCAGCAGGCGGCGTAGCAGCTCATAGGGGAACTTGTCGTGGCCCGCCTCGACCGGCGTGTGGGTGGTGAATGCGCATTGCGCGCGCACCGGCGCCGTGCTGCCGTGCGCGCCGCTCCGCAGGAGTTCCAGGCACAGCAGCGCGGCATGGCCTTCGTTCAGGTGATAGCGGGAGACGGTGAAGCCGAGCGCGCGCAGCATGCGCACGCCGCCGATGCCCAGCACGATCTCCTGCTTGAGGCGGTACTCCGGATCGCCGCCGTACAGGAAATGCGTGATGCGCCGGTCTTCCTCGCTGTTCTCCGGCAGGTCGGCGTCGAGCAGCAGGACCGGGATGCGGCCGTCGCCTTCCCCCTGCAGACGGTAAAGCCAGGCCATGATCCAGACGTCCCGGCCGTCGATCGACACCGCGACCTTGGCCGGCAGTGCATGGGCGTGCTGCGCCGGATTCCAGGGCGAGGGATGCTCGACCTGACGGCCGCCTTCGGTGATCTCCTGCCTGAAATACCCGGCACGGCTGACCAGCGTCACGCCGACCACGGGCAGTGCGAGATCGGCGGCCGAGCGCATCATGTCGCCGGCGAGGACGCCGAGGCCGCCGCTGTAGGTGGGAAGCTGAGAGTCGAGCGCGATCTCCATGGAAAAATAGGCGACGCGCGGGGTGTGGAGGTCTTCTTTCAATTCGAGCGATTGCATGCCTGCTCCCACTGACGGTGATGACTGTCCGCCCAAGGATGCCCAATGCGGGCAGGGCTGAAAATCGCCTCGCCCCGTTTTCGCTGCGGGTTTTGACTCAGGTCAACGGAATCAACGGAAGGCGGCGCCTGCCTTTGCGGTCAGCGCGCGTCCGTAAGGCGCAGGCGCAGGACCTCGACCCGCCCGATGCTGCCGACGACCGCCAGCGCGCCGATGCAGCCGGCGCCGACCGGCAGGTCGACCGTGGTCCAGTCGCCGCGTGCCGTCTTCGGCGGCGGCTGGCGCAGCCAGCCGGCGGCGGCGGGGCCGGGATCGACCGCATAGTCGCGCAACGGCAGCGACAGGCCCAGGCCGGTGGCCTTCGACACCGCCTCCTTGCGGCACCAGCAGCGCATGGTCGCCAGCCGCGCATCGGGCGCGCGGCGCAGCGCGGCGAGTTCATCGGGATGGAAGCCGGCGGCGATGTCGCGGTATTCCTGCGCGGCGTCGGCCGACTCGATGTCGATGCCGACCTGCGGATGCGCGGCCACCGCTACCCAGAGCTGGCTGCCCGCGTGACTGATGTTGCAGCCGACGGTGCAGCCTTCCAGTTCCGGCTTGCCCCAGGTGCTGATGCGGATGAGCTGGCGCGGGTTCATTCCGCCGTAGTGCGCGGCGACGGTGCGCAGCAGCGCGCGTCCCAGCAGATTGCGCAGGCTGTCTTCCGGCCGCGTGAAGCGTGCCGCCCGCGCGTGCTCGTCCGGCAGGGTGCGAGCCAGCGCATAGTCGCGCAGGGCGTCCTGGCTGCGCCAGTCGATCGCCAGCCCGATGCACACCGCCGACCCCGCCATCAGCGGCGGAAAGTCGATCGCGAAAGGCTGGTCGGCGCGCACCCCGGCGTCGCGCGGAAGCAGCTGGACGGAGAGTGCGGAAGAGGCTGGGGGCATCTGCTGGCTGAACACGGCAAAAGATGCGCAATCATACGGCAGATGCACGCCCTTCGCCCGCTGCGGCGCATCAGATCGCCATGTACCGGCCGGGACGATGGTTGATGGCCAGGATCATGTTCAGCATGGCCGCGCCGAGCAGCGAAATGAACACCGCCGGCAGCGAGATCAGCGGGATCGCGCACAGCAGGATGGCTGCATCGAGCGCGAGCTGCACCACGCCGGCGCGGATGCCGAAGCGCTCCTGCAGCCACAGCACGAGCACGTTGATTCCGCCGAGGCTGGCCCGGTGACGGAACAGCACGAGCAGGCCGACGCCGCACAGCAGGCCGCCCATGACGGAGCCGTAGATGGTGTTGAGTTCGTCGAGGTGCAGGACCATCGGCAGCAGCTCGGTGCTGGCCGACAGCAGCGCCACCGCGCAGAAGGTCTTGAGCGTGAACTTCCATCCCATCTTCCTCACCGCCAGCACATAGAAAGGAATATTGATGGCGAAGAACAGCTTGCCGAAACTGATGCCGGTCAGGTAATGCAGCAGGAAGGCGATGCCGGCGGTACCGCCGGTGATCAGGCCGGCCTTGCCGAGGAAGGCGACGCCGAGCGATACCAGCAGGGTGCCGGTGACGAGCGCCTGCGCATCTTCGAAGGCGCTGTGTTTCGACAAGGGCTTCTGCATGGCGGACGATGCGGGTTCGGCGGACAGGGTGTTTGCTGCGCCGGCGGCGGGTAGGCCGGCGGCGGATAGGTGCTGGGTCATGGCGGACGACACGTGGGGCGCGCGCCCCGCTTGTGGTGGAACGGCGCCGGTTGACAAAAGTTCAGGCGCGCAAGCTTATCGCATGCGCGCCGCGAATTTTATTGACCCCGGTCAAGAAAATCCAGCAGCTTCGCGCGCGGCCGGGCGCTGCCGGCGCAGCCTGCGGCATATAAAACGGTAGCGGTTTTTTTTCGCCGCCGATGCTTCGGCGTGCGCTTGCCATTTCCTCCATTTCTTCAGGTCTTCCGCATGGATTTCGAATACTCGCCAAAGGTCGCCCGGCTGCGCCGGAAATTGCTCGATTTCATGGAAAACTACGTGGTGCCCAACCTCGGACTGTGGCGCAGCCAGGGCGGCAACGCGCTCGCCCATCCCGAGTGCGTGGAGCAGCTCAAGGAACTGGCGCGGGAGGAAGCGCTGTGGAATCTGTTCCTGCCCTCGCAGCTGAGCAATCTGGAATACGCGCCGCTGGCGGAGATCATGGGGCGGGTGCACTGGGCGGCGGAGGTGTTCAACTGCAGCGCTCCCGATACCGGCAACATGGAGCTGCTCGAGAAATTCGGCAGCGATGCGCAGCGGGAGCGCTGGCTCGCGCCCCTGCTCGACGGTAGCATCCGCTCGTGCTTCGCGATGAGCGAACCGGACGTCGCTTCGTCGGACGCGACGAACATACAGCTTGCCATTCGCCGCGAGGGCGATCATTACCTGATCAACGGACGCAAGTGGTTCATTTCCGGCGCCGCGCATCCGCTGTGCCGCTTCGCCATCGTCATGGGCGTGACCGATGCCACGGCAGACCCGCATGCGCGGCAGAGCATGGTGATCGTGCCCATGGACGCGCCCGGCCTGGAAGTGGTGCGCAACATCCCCGTCATGAGCCACAGCTTCCCCGGCGGCCACTGCGAACTCGTGTTCCGCAATGTCCGGGTGCCGGTCTCCCAGCTGCTCGGCGAGGAGGGTGCGGGCTTCGCCATGGCGCAGGCGCGCCTCGGGCCGGGCCGCATTCATCACTGCATGCGCTCGATCGGGCAGGCCGAGCTGGCGCTGGAGCTGATGTGCGAGCGCGCCGCGGACCGGCGCAGCTTCGGCCATTACCTGCACCAGCACGGCGCGGTGGCGGAAAGCATCGCGCTGTCCCGGATGGAGATCGAGCAGGCCAGGCTGCTGGTGCTCAAGACGGCCTGGAAGATAGACCGTGAGGGCGCGCGCGCCGCGGCGCCCGAGATTGCGATGATCAAGGCCGTGGTGCCGCGCATGCACACCGCGGTGTGCGATCGCGCGATGCAGGTCTTCGGCGCGATGGGACTCAGTCCCGACACGCCGCTGGCGGAACTCTGGACCTGGGGCAGGGTGCTGCGTATCGCCGACGGCCCGGATGAAGTGCATATCCGCAGCGTGGCGCGGCAGGAGATGGCGGCGGCGGCCGGGAGGCGCGGGGCCACGCTGCCCTGGCTGCAGACGCCCGAGGGAGTGTGAGTACCATGGGCGGAGCCGACGGAGTATGAGGCGCGCTGAAGCATTCCATCAGTTCCACTAGAATGGCAGGCATGTCGTCCCGTTCCGCCGGAACGCGGGACATGCTTCCGCCTTTCGCTCCATGACCCCCGATACCGCAGCAGAACAGCCGACCATTCCCGCCATTGCCGTTCCGCTGCTGTCGCTTGCCGCCTTCGGCAGCGGCGTCTCGCTGCGCCTGACCGATCCGATGCTGCCGCAGCTCGCGGCTGAATTCGCCGTCACCCTCGGCGACGCTTCGCTGGTGATCACCGTGTTCTCGATCGCTTACGGGCTGTCGCAGCTGTTCTTCGGTCCCGTCGGCGACCGCTACGGAAAATATTTCGTGATCGGCTGCGCCTCGCTCGCCTGCGCGCTGACGGCGGTGCTGTGCGGTCTCGCACCGGGCTACCATGCGCTGCTCGGCGCGCGCCTGCTCGCCGGGGCGACGGCGGCTGCGGTCATTCCGCTGGCGATGGCCTGGATAGGCGACGTGATTCCGTATCAGCAGCGGCAGCCGGTGCTGGCGCGCTTCCTGATCGGACAGATTCTCGGCCTGGCGGCGGGCGTACTGCTCGGCGGGATGGCGGCGGACGCGCACAACTGGCGCCTGCCGTTTCTGCTGGTGGCGGTGGTCTTTCTCGTCGTCGGGGTGGCCCTGCTGCGGCTCAACCGCCGCCTGCCGCCCGCCGCGCGCCGCACCAGCCGTCAGCCCGGCCCGGCGCTGCCGCGCATGGTTTCCGAGTTCGCGCAGGTGCTCGCCCGCCCATGGGCGCGCCGCGTGCTGCTTGCTGTCTTTCTCGAGGGCGCGCTGCTGTACGGCGCATTTGCGTTCATCGCCTCGCATGTGCACCACCGTTTCGGCCTGTCCCTGACCTCTGCGGGATCGATGGTGATGCTGTTCGGGCTCGGCGGCTTCGTGTTCGCGCTCGCCTCGGCGCGGCTGGTGCGCGGGCTCGGCGAAACCGGCCTGTCGCTCTGGGGCGGCGTCCTGGTGGCGGCCGCCTTCGTCGCCATCGGCGTCGGCCCGGCGTGGTGGTGGGCGGTGCCGGGCTGCTTCTGCGCGGGTCTCGGCTTCTACATGCTGCACAACACGATGCAGATCAACGCCACGCAGATGGCGCCCGAGCGGCGCGGCGCGGCGGTGTCGGCGTTTGCCTCCAGTTTCTTCCTCGGCCAGTCCATCGGCGTCGGCATCGCCGGCGCGCTGGTCGAGCGCCTCGGCACCGGGCGCATCATGGTCATCGGCGCCGTAGGGGTGCTGATGGTGGCCTGCGGATTCTCCGCCGGCCTGCGAAAACGTTTGAAACCCCAATAAAAGAACAACAGACCGAGAGGAGACAAGCATGGCAGAGCAACCCGTCTGGATACCCACGCCCGAACGCATCGCAGCCAGCCGCATGCACGACTACATGCAATGGCTGCGACGCGAGAAACAGCTCGACTTCGACGGCTACGACGCGCTGTGGCAATGGTCGGTGGACCGGCTGCCCGAATTCTGGGATTCCATCTGGCGCTATTTCGACGTCCAGTCCTTTGCGCCGTTTTCCCAGGTGCTCGAACGGGAAGCGATGCCCGGCGCCCGCTGGTTCCCGGGTGCGCGCCTGAATTTTGCGCAACAGCTGTTCCGCTTTCATGAGGATGAACCCGAGCGCGTGGCGGTGATCGGCAAGTCGGAACTGCGCCCGACGCTGACACTGAGCTGGCGCGAGCTGCGCCGGCAGATCGGCAGCGTTGCCAACGCCCTGCGCGAGATGGGCGTGCAGCCGGGCGACCGCGTAGTGTCCTACCTGCCGAACATTCCGGAGACGGTGGTCGCTTTTTATGCCTGCGCCAGCATCGGCGCGATCTGGTCGAGCTGCTCGCCCGACATGGGCACGCCGAGCGTGCTCGACCGCTTCGGCCAGATCGGCCCCAAGGTGCTGTTCGCGGTGGACGGCTATCGCTACGGCGGCAAGGACTTCGACCGCCGCGAGGTGGTGCGTTCGCTGGCCGGCTCGCTGCCGACGCTGGAGCACCTGGTGGTGCTGCCGTATCTGCACCGGGAAAACACGATCGCGGACAGCCGCAGCTGGCAGGATCTGCTGGCATTCGACGGCACGCCCGATTTTGCCGCGCTGCCATTCGACCATCCGCTCTGGGTGGTGTACTCATCGGGTACCACCGGGCTGCCGAAGCCGATCGTGCACGGCCAGGGCGGCGTGCTGCTGGAGTCGCTCAAGGGGCATGCGCTTCATAACGGCATCGGGCCGGACGACCGCTTCAACTGGTTCTCCACCACCGGGTGGATCATGTGGAACAGCCAGGTCACGGCCTTGCTCACCGGCGCCGCCATCGCCGTCTACGACGGCAACCCCGGCTATCCCGACCTCGGCGTGTTGTGGCGCTTCGCCGAGGAGGCGGAACTGACCGTGTTCGGGGCCGGCGCCGCCTGGTTCGCCAACTGCATGAAGGCGGGCATTTCGCCGACGACGATCGCCGACCTGCATCGCCTGCACACGATAGGCGCGACCGGCTCTCCCTTGCCGGCGGAAGCCTTCGACTGGATCTACCGGGAGTTCGGCCAGCAGGTGCTGCTGGCGCCGATCAGCGGCGGCACCGACATCGCCGCCGCTTTCGTCGGCGGCTGTCCCATCCTGCCGCTGTATGCCGGCGAGATGCAGTGCCGCTGCCTCGGCGTCGCCGTGCATGCGATGGACGAGCAGGGCAAGCCGCTGCAGGACGAGGTGGGCGAACTGGTGGTGACCCGGCCCATGCCGTCGATGCCGCTGTATTTCTGGAACGATGCGGATGGACGCCGCTACCACGACAGCTATTTCGACATGTATCCCGGCTGGTGGCGCCACGGCGACTGGCTGCGGATCACGCCTCGCGGCGGCGCCGTCATCTACGGCCGCTCCGACACCACCATCAATCGCCACGGCGTACGCATGGGCACCAGCGAAATCTACAGGGTGGTGGAGGGCCTGCCGGAAGTACTCGACAGTCTGGTGGTGGACCTCGAGTATCTCGGACGGGAGAGCTACATGCCGCTGTTCGTGGTGCTGCGGCCCGGGATCGCGCTCGACGAGCCGCTGCGCCGCCGCATCGGCGATGCGCTGAGGACCTCGCTGTCGGCGCGTCACGTGCCGAACGATATCTTCGCCGTGCCGGAAATCCCGCGCACCATGAGCGGCAAGAAGATGGAGCTGCCGGTCAAGAAGCTGCTGCTCGGCATGCGGGTCGAGGAGGTCGCCAACCGGGATGCGATGAGCAATCCGGACAGCCTCGGCTGGTTCATGGCATTCGCGGGCGAACGGCAGGCGCGGGAGCCGGCCGGGGACAAGTGATCTGCCTCAACCCGGCCTTCGGCCTGGCCGCTACCATCGGCAAATCACCTTACCGGGACAAACGATGAGCAACGACCAGGACTGGCAGACCGAGACCTACAAAGGCATGGAAGTGCATGTGAGCCCTTTGCCGCGCGACGGCGGCAACTGGGATTTCACGGTGCGCGTCGCATGGCCTGGGGAGGACAGCAGCAGCGAGGCGGAACTCGCCGCCGCGTCGGGGGACGACGCCGACTATCCAAGTCCCGAGGCCGCGGTGGCTGCAGGCTTTGCCCGCGGCTACCGGATGGTGGACGAGCTGCAGGCCCGCTAGCGGCGCTCAGCCGTATCGGCGTCCATACGGCTTGTCCGCGCGCTGCGCGCCCATGCCGGCCGCCCAGCGCCCGAGCGGCACTTCCAGCCATCGATGAAAGGCATAACCGGCCGCCAGGCTCGCCACCCAGGCGAGCACGACGCCGGCCATCTGCACCTCCGCGTCGCGCGGCGCGAAACGCTGGAAGGCGGCATTCACCACCAGGCTCACCGGGAAATGCACGAGGAACACGGCGTAGGAAATCCGTCCGAGGAAGCCGAGCACGGCCGAATGCTCGCCGGGCACCCGCAGGCGCAGCCGGAACACCAGGATCAGCAGCAGCGCGATGCCGAGCGCGAGCGCGATGCGCGAGCGGAAGTCCACGAGCAGCGCGATGCCGCCCAGCGCGAGAACGGCGGTCGTCAGCAGTCCGCCCGCGCGCTCGTGCGAGCAAGCCCACCATGCCAGCGCCCCGAGCGCATAACTGCCGAAGAAATACGGCGCCCACACATCCCAGTCGGGGTCCAGGTTCAGGTGCCACAGCGAGAGCGCGGCCAGCGCCATCACCGCCAGCGCCGCGGCGCGCTGCCCGCCGCCGCCGGCGCGCACCAGCCATAGCAAGGCCGTGAGCAGCGCATACAGCTGAAAATCGATCGCCACGTACCAGGCGCCGGCGGACAGGGCCTCCAGCCCGAGCACATCGTGCAGCAGCAGCGCATGGGCGGCGAGCTGCTGCGGCGTGGCGGGGGCGGAGATGGACGCATGCTGCATCCACGCGCGCGCCAGCTCGGAGGCGAGCGCGGCGATCAGCATGGCCGCGATGAAGGGCGGCGCCAGTTTCAGATACCGCCGCAGCAGCAGCCAGTGCGGTTCGCGCAGCAGGACCGCCGGCGCCGCCGACAGCGACCGCGCCGCCAGGAAACCGCCGAGCACCAGGAAGGCCTGTACCGCGATGCGCGCGTCGCCGGCGAGCCAGGCGAAGAGGTCGGGCAGCAGGGGAGCGGCGACATCCGTCATCGGGCCGTAAAAGGCCAGGTGATGGAGAACGATGAGATTGGAAGCGATGGCCTTGACGGCGTCGATGAGGCCTAGGCGGTGGACGGCGGCGACGGACACGGGAGAACGCGGGGTTGAAAACCCGTCATTTTCTCATGCTTCAGTGCAAAGTTTCCTGGGGCACGTTTTTGTCATCGCGCGCGTGGCGCTCGACCACCGCATTGATCTCCGCGCCGAACAGCAGCACCGCCGCCGAGAGAAAGAAGTACAGGAGCAGCACCACGATCGCGCCGAGGCTGCCGTAGGTGGCGTTGTAGTCCGCGAAACTGCGGACGTAATAATCGAAGGCGAGCGAGGCGAGAATCCAGACCACGACCGCCACCGCCGCGCCCGGGGTGATCAGCCTGAAACGATGGGACACGTTGGGCGCTGCCCAGTAGAGAATGGCCAGGGCCAGCATCATCAGCACCAGCGCCGCCGGCCAGCGCACCCAGGCCCAGAGCGTGACGAACAGCTGCTCGAGCCCGACCTGGTGGGCCAGCCACTGCATGAACTGCGGCCCGACCACCAGCAGCACCGCCGCCGAGATCAGCAGCACGGCCAGGCCGAGCGTATAGAACACGGACAGCGGGTACAGCTTCCACGCCGGACGGGTTTCGCGCACGTCGTAGGCGACGTTGAGCGCATTGATGACCGCCCGCACCGCGGCCGACGCGGTCCAGAGTGCGAGCAGCACGCCGATCGACAACAGGCCGCCCTGTTGCTGCTGCAGCTCGCCGATCACCTGGTTCACCTGGGGCATGGCCTGCTGCGGCACCAGCATCTCGGCATGCTGGCGCAGCCAGTCGAAGAACTGCGGCACCCGCAGAAAGCCCAGCAGGGCGATGAGGAAAATGACGAAGGGGAAAATCGAGAACAGTACCTGGTAGGCCATCGCCGAGGCATGGGTGCTCATGTCGTCGTCGATGAAGTTCCTGAGCGCGGCCCTGGCCACCTCGAAAAAGCCGCGTGCTCGCTTCCCCGCTTTCCCCATCCGCAGTTACCCCTCCGGTCAGTGGCGGCGGCCGGGCACCGGATTCATCGCGCGCTTGGCCAGGTAGGTGCCCGCCAGCACCGCGCCCGCCGCCACGATCATGGAGCTGGTCGGGAAGCCGCGCATGGTGTTCATCGCGATCTCGCCCGCGCGCGGCGCGGTCAGCTGCAGCCTGCGCTTGGTCATTTCCGCGCCCAGCTCGCCGAGGCGTCCCGCCAGCAGGCGCTCCGCCTGCGGCAGCAGCGTCGTTTCCTCGTCGGCCACGTGGTGCATCACATCCCGCATCAGCGCCATGAAGGTATCGTCATAGGCGGGATTGTCGGGAGTCATCGTCCGCAGTTCGGTGATCAGGCGGCGCATCTCGCTGTGCTCCGGCACGGCGCGGCCGAGGAAGTCGCCGTCGCCGCCGGCGGCACGCATGGCGGGGTAGAAAATTTCCTCCTCCAGCTGGGCATGGATCTCCAGCGCGAGGCATACGGTGCTGACGAGCGCCTGCTTGGTCTGCGGGCGGGAGTCGATTTCATACTGATGGAAAGTCTCCATCACGGTGGTGTGATCCATGCGGATCATGTTGGTGATGGTGGGCGACAGCGACTCGGTAATCGATTTCATTGCTTCCTCCAGGGTGGCTTGAGATCGGGCAAGGCGGGGCCGCCGCCCGCTGCTTGGAGCGGGATGACGGCATGACAGTTTCAAATGCTTTTCAGAACCGGCCGTTGCCCTGGTCCGGCGCCGCGCCGCGATGGCGGGCTTCGTCGGCCGTGGGCTTGTTCGGCACGCCGGGTTCGGAGATTTCTTCCAGCGCCCCTTCGACGCTGGCGCCGGTCCGGGTCGCCGCATCCCCCAGGGAGACCATGCCCGTCAGCTCGAGGTTGCGGTTGACGACCGGAAGGCGGCGCACCTGGGCGTCGCCCATCTCCAGCAGGACTTCGTCCACCGTCTGATCGTCGAAACACCAGCGCACGTCGCCGCTCATCACTTCATCCACGCGGCACTGCTGCGGATCGCGCCCCTCGGCGCTTGCCCGGATCGTGATGTCGCGGTCGGTGATCATCCCGCGCAGCTTGCGGCCATCGCAGACGGGCAGGGCGCCCACATTCCAGTCGCGCATCATCTGCGCCGCGCGCTGAAGATTGTCGTCCGGCCCGATCACGGTGACGTCGCCGGTCATGATTTCGGAAATCTTCGTGCTCATTGCGTTCTCCTTTGCATCCTTGGCTGGTGCTGCCGGGGAAAGCCCGGCGGGCAGGACATTGAACGCAGCAAGACGCCTGCCAGCATCGCAGGGCACTGCAGTGTCCGACGCGCGCTGGCGGGCGGTATAAATTACGCGGCGCCCGGAAAAGTTTTCGTAACATCGCGTTACATGCCGTCGCCCGCGTCCTGTTACAGTTGCGGATTATTCGGACCAGAGGGGAAAACGGTGCGCAGGAAATCGCGACCAGCAAAACGCAGCGGCAAGGGCAAGTCTTTTTCGGGGAAGGGATGGCTGCTCAAAGCCTCCCTCGCGCTGGCCGGCGTCGCCGCTGCCGGCGTCGCCCTGATCTTCGCGTATGCGTTTCTCATCGTCGCGCCCAGCCTGCCGGATCTCGACGCGCTGGTCGATTACCGACCCAAGATCCCCCTGCGGGTCTACACCGCCGACAATGTGCTGATCGGCGAGTTCGGCGAGGAGCGCCGCGATTTCGTGCCGATCGCGGAGATGCCGGCGGCCATGAAAAAAGCGCTGCTGGCGATCGAGGACGACAACTTCTACGAACACGACGGCGTCAACTATTCGAGCATCGCGCGTGCCGTGGTCGCCAATCTCCGCAGCAGCCGTTCGCAGGGCGCCTCCACCATCACCATGCAGGTGGCCCGCACCTTCTACCTCAGCCGCCAGAAGACCTACGCCCGCAAGATCCAGGAAGTCATGCTCGCCTACGAGATCGAGCGTCGCCTGAGCAAGGACCAGATCCTCGAGCTCTACATGAACCAGATCTATCTCGGCGAGCGGGCCTACGGCTTCGGCAGCGCCGCGCGCGTCTATTTCGGCAAGCCGGTGCAGGAACTCACCGTCGCCGAAGCGGCAATGCTCGCGGGCTTGCCCAAGGCGCCGGCGGCCATGAACCCGGTGGTCAATCCCGTCCGCGCGCGTCAGCGGCAGCAGTACATCCTGACCCGCATGCGCGATCTCGGCTATATCTCCGCGGCGCAGTACGAGAAGTCGGCGCAGGAAAAGCTGACGGTGCGCAAGGATAGCCGCCGTTTCGCCACCCATGCCGAACACGCGGCCGAACTGGTGCGGCAGGCGATGTATGCCCAGTACAAGGACGAGATCTACACGCGCGGCTTCAATGTCTACACCACGCTCGACAGCGCGCAGCAGGACGCGGCATATGCGGCCGTGCGCAAGGGCGTGCTCGACTACGAAAGGCGGCATGGCTATCGGGGTCCGGAGGCGCACGTGGAGCTCACCGGCGACCAGGACGATCGCGAGCAGGCGATTTCCGAAATCCTGCTCAAGCATCCCGACAGCGATGAGTTGCGTTCCGCCGTCGTCACCGCGGCTTCAGCGAAGGGAGTGCGGGCGCAGCTGCTGTCGGGCGAGCAGCTCGAGATCAGCGGCGACGGACTGCGTTTCGCCGCGCCGGCGCTCGGCGCCAAGGCGAAGAACCGCATCCGGGCCGGCTCCGTCATCCGGGTCGTGCAGGATGCGCGCAAGCGCTGGGCCATCACCCAGCTGCCCGAAGTGGCTGCCGCCTTCGTTGCGCTCGACGCGCGGGACGGCAGCTATCGCGCGCTGGTCGGCGGCTTCGACTTCGCCCTCAACCAGTTCGACCACGTGACCCAAGCCTGGCGCCAGCCCGGCTCCAGCATCAAGCCGTTCATCTATTCGGCCGCGCTCGAGAAGGGGCTCTCGCCGGGGACCATGATCAACGATGCCCCGTTTTTCATCGACCCCGCGCAGACCGGCGGCAAGGTCTGGCAGCCGCAGAACGACGACGGCAGCGCCGACGGCCCGGTCAGCATGCGCACCGCGCTCAAGCGCTCGAAGAACCTGGTCTCGATCCGCATCCTGCAGACGATCACGCCCGTCTATGCGCAGGACTGGCTCGGCCGCTTCGGATTCGATCCCGACCGCCATCCGGCCAACCTCACGCTGACGCTCGGCACCGGCGCGGTGACACCGCTGCAGCTGGCGGCGGCCTACGCGGTATTCGCCAACGGCGGCTACCAGGTGCAGCCGCAGCTCATCCGCAAGGTCACCGACGCCCGCGGCAATCTCCTGAGCGAATACGTGCCCGAGCCTGCGTCGAGCGAAGGTCAGCGGGTCATCGACGAGCGCAACGCCTTCATCATGGACAGCATGCTGCGCGACGTGGTCGGCGGCGGCACCGCCTATGCGGCCAGCCAGCGACTCGGACGGCGCGACCTCGCGGGGAAGACCGGCACCACCAACGATGCGGTCGACGGCTGGTTCGCCGGATACGGCGGCGACACGGTGGCGGTGGCATGGATGGGTTACGACAAGCCGCGCTCGCTCGGCGGTCGTGAATTCGGCGGCACCGTGGCGCTTCCGATCTGGATCGACTACATGAAGACGGCGCTGCGCGGGCAGCCGCCCGTCCAGCGCGCCGCGCCCCCGGGCCTGGTGCAGGTCGACGGCGACTGGATGTATGCGGAATACCAGGGATCCGGCCAGGCCGTCGAGTCGGTCGACGTCAGCCCGGTGCGCAACTTCCTCGAACGGCTGTTCGGCAACTGGCCTTCGGCGCCCGCGCCGTCGCCGGCACCGTCACGGCAGCAGCGGACGGAGGAGCCCTGGGACTCGTCCATCTACCGGGGCGGCAACTAGTACAACGGCCGCATTTTTGCTGTACGGATAAACATACTGTTGATTTGTACAGTACTTGTGGTACAGTAACGCCATCTCAACCCGCTTGAAGAAAAAGGAGATGCGCCATGGCTTACCTGCACCAACCCGTCGGCTCCCGTTTCGGCGTCGAATACGCCCCCACCTCGTTCCTGATGCGCGTGGGCCGTCGTGAAATCTTCGTCTGCCGCGATTTCCGCAAGCGCTATTACCGGGTCAACCCCATCCTCGACTGCAGCGCGGGCGTGGAACCGGGCCATGTCGAATTGCTGCTGCTGCGCCGCTGGCTCGTCATCCTCTCCCGTGCGCGCTGATCAACCGAAGAACCAGTAGCAGACCGCGACCGCGGCCACCACGCCGGCCAGGTCGGCCAGCAATGCGCAACCCACTGCATGGCGGGCGCGCTGTATGCCGACCGCGCCGAAATAGACCGCCAGCACATAGAAGGTCGTCTCCGTGCTTCCCTGTATGGTGGCGGCGACCAGTGCGGGAAAGCTGTCCACCCCCGCGGATTTCATCAGCTCGATCAGCATCGCGCGCGCGGCGCTGCCGGAAAACGGCTTGACCAGCGCCGTGGGCATCGCTTCCACGAACCGGCTGTCGAGGCCGCCGGCTTCGACCAGCCAGCGCAATCCGGCCAATGCGAAGTCGAGCGCGCCCGATGCGCGCAGCACGCCGACCGCGCACAGCATCGCCACCAGATAGGGCAGCAGATTGCGCGCGACGTCGAAACCTTCCCGCGCGCCCTCGATGAAGCATTCATAGACCTGGATCCGCCGCCAGGCGCCAAACACCAGGAAGCACAGCACGAGGCCGAAAAGCACCAGGTTGCCGGTCAGGGAGGAAGCCGCCGCCAGCGTCGCCGCCGACATGCCCGCGAGAGTGCTCATGATCCCGCCCAGCACCAGCGCCGCGCCGGCGAGCCAGGCCAGCACCACCGGGTCCCAGAGGCGCAGACGCTGCATCAGCGCCACCGACAGCAGGCCCGCCAGGGTGGATGCCGATGTCGCCAGCAGGATGGGAAGAAACACCATCGTCGGGTCGGCCGCTCCCTGCTGCGCGCGGTACATGAAGATCGATACGGGCAGCAGGGTCAGCGACGACGCGTTCAGCACCAGGAACAGGATCTGGGCGTTGGTGGCGGTACCGGGCACGGGATTGAGTTCCTGCAGCGCCCGCATCGCCTTCAGACCGATCGGCGTTGCCGCATTGTCCAGTCCGATCGCATTGGCGGTGAAGTTGAGCGTGATGAGACCGAGCGCCGGATGACCGGCGGGGACTTCAGGCATCAGGCGCCGGAAGAGCGGCGCGAGCAGCCGCGCGAGGATATCGACCAGCCCCGCCTTCTCGGCGATGCGCAGAAAGCCGAGCCACAGCGTGAGCGTGCCGAACAGCAGGATCATCACCTCGACCGACAGCTTGGCCATCGCGAACAGGCTCTCCACCATCGCGGCGAACACCGCCGCCTCGCCGGCCGCGAGCCAGCGTATCGCGGCGCTCGCCGCGGCAATCAGGAAAAAGCCCAGCCACAGGGCGTTCAGCATGTCGTCATCCTTCCTGGCGTGAAGCGGGCGCGGGCGGCGCGGGAATGCGCGCATGCGCCAGTGTCGAAAAGCACGGCAGGATAGCATCCGGCAAGTCCGCGGCCCAGATGGCGTTTGAATCTAAGAGCTGAATAGGAGCGTCCTGTAGCACGACGGCGACATCGAAATTTCATCTGTATTTTCCGCGCGCCCGCCTGTCATAGCGCTTGAAACGGCGACCGCCCGCGGCAAGGGTCCACCCGCGGGCGCGCGTCGTCCGGCCGGCGCCACGAGTGCCGGCGCAGCAGACAGACAGGACCCGCTGCCGAGAGAAATGACCATGGCATCGACCGCGCCAGACCATGCCCGGAGCCTGCCCATTCAGCAGGTTGCGCCCCGCAACGAAAGGGAAGACACGATACAGCTCGGGCGCTATCTCGCCTTCCTGTACGACTACCGCTGGCTGATCGCGGGCGTCGCGCTCGCGCTGACCCTGCTCGGCGCCCTCCATGCGCTGCTCGGCAAGCGGGTTTATGAAGCCAATATTCTGATCCAGGTGGAGGACAGTACGAAATCCAGCGCCGGCGCGCCGAAGAACATCCAGACCGACCTGTCGACGGTGTTCGACATCAAGACGGCCACCGCGTCCGAAATGGAAATACTGCGGTCGCGCGCCGTCGTCGCCCGCGCCGTCGACAGGACCCATCTGCACATACAGGTGCGCCCGCGCTACGTCCCGCTGATCGGCGAATGGCTCGCCCGGCGCAGCAAGACGCTGACCGGGCCCTTGCTGCCCCAGCTTGAAGGCTATGTCTGGGGCGCCGAGTCGGCGCGCGTGCCGGCATTTACGGTACCGGAGGAGTTCGAAGGGACTGAATTCATCCTGACCGCGCTCGGCGACAGCCGCTACCGGCTTCGCCTCGACGAGCACGGCATCGCGCTGGAAGGAAGGACAGGCGAGACGCTGTCGGCCGATACCGAGCATGGCCGGATCGCGCTGCGCGTCGATCAGATCCACGCGCTGCCCGGGGCCGAATTCCTGCTGGTGCGCCACAACCGCCTCGAGACGATAGAGGGCGTGCGCAAGAAGCTCAAGATCACCGAGAACCGCAAGGATTCGGGCATCATCGAAGTCGCGCTCGAGGGTGACGGTGCGAGGTCCACCAGCGGCATACTCAACGAGATCGGACGTGAATACGTGCGGCTCAACGTCGAGCGGAAATCGGAAAAAGCCAAAAAATCGCTGGCCTTCCTCGACCGCCAGCTGCCCGACCTGAAGACCGAGCTGGACAGTTCCGAGGAGCGCTACAAGGCCTTCAGAAACCGGCACCGCACCTTCGATCTCGGCACCGAGGCGCGCACGATGCTCGAGCGCCTGGTCTGGGTGCAGAACCGGATGACGGAACTGCAGCAGAAGCGCGTCGAGCTGCTGGTCAAGTTCGAGGAACAGCATCCCGCGCTGGAAGAGGTGGGCCGTCAGCTCGCGGTGCTCGGCCGGCAGCTCGGCAGCCTCGAGACCGGCCTCAAGTCGCTGCCCGAACTGGAGCAGGAGGTGGTGCGGCTGCAGCGGGACGTGAAGGTCAATACCGAGCTGTACACCTCGCTGCTCGCGACCGCCCAGCAGCTGCGGCTGGTGACGTCGAGCGAGGTCGGCAACGCGCGCATGCTCGACGCCGCGGAAGCGCCGGTGCGGCCGGTGCGGCCCAGGCCGCCGCTGGTGATTCTGCTGTCGGCGATGACGGGACTGCTGCTTGGCGTGGTCGCCGCGTTCTGCAAGAAGAATCTCTACGGCAGGCTGGACGCGCCGGAAGAGATCGAGCAGACCCTGGGCCTGCCGGTCGCGGGCGTCATCCCCTACAGCGAGAACCAGGACAGGCTGTACGGCCAGATGCGCCGCGAAGGCAAGATGTATCCGGTGCTGCCCTGCGACGCGCCCGCCGACCGGTCGATCGAAAGCCTGCGCCGGCTGCGCACTTCGATGCAGTTTTCCATGCACGATGCCAGCAACAACATCATCATGGTGACCGGACCGACGGCGGGCGTGGGCAAATCCTTCGTCACCGTCAATTTCGCCGCCGTGCTCGCGTCGTTCGGCAAGCGGGTGCTCGTCATCGATGCCGATCTGCGGGCCGGCAACCTGCACCGGTATTTCGGCGTGGAGCGGCATCTCGGACTGTCCGACGCCGTGCACGACCCGGCGCTGTTCGACCGGGCCGTGCACCGCCATGCGGTGCGCAATGTCGACTTTCTGGCCACCGGCGCGCTTCCCGAGCGCACCGGAGAACTCCTCGCCGACAACGGACTGGCGGTCCTGCTCGAACAGTGCGCGCTGTGCTACGACGTGGTGCTGATCGATACGGCGCCGGTGCTGGCGGTGTCCGACGCCCTCGAGGTCGCGCCGCACGCCGGCACGATACTCAACGTGGTGCGCGCCGGGCTGAGCACCGTGCGCGAAATCGAAGACGCGGTCAAGCAGCTGAACCAGGCCGGGCAGACGGTGACGGGCGTGGTCTTCAACGACCTGAAGTCCCGGGCGACGCATTATGAATACGGCCGCCAGGCCGATGAGGGAAGACGTTGAAGAGAGCGCCGCACTCCGGAGACCTGCAGCGGCGGCGCCTGCTGCTCGCGGCCGCCGCCGCGCTCATGCCCTGGCGGGCGGCGGCCGGCGGCCAGGTGAAATCAAGCGACACGGTCAGCATCCTGGATTTCGGCGCGCAGCCGGGCACCGACTGCACCGGGGCCTTCAACCAGGCGTGTTCCGTCGCCCGGCGCGTGCATGTTCCGGCGGGCGAATACCTGCTGCGCGAGGCCGGCTGGCCGTCGGATACCGAGATCTTCGGCGACGGGGATCGCAGCATTCTTCGCATGCCTGCCGACGCGGCCTATCTGATCACGAACGACAGCGGAAGCGCCTCGCCGCGGCAGAACATCGCCGGACTGCTCATGCGCGATCTGCAGCTGCGGGGCAGCTGCGATGCCGACGGCATGTCCGAATTCCGCCACCTGGTCAGTCTCAACGGCGTGTCCGGCGTGCGCTTCGAGCGCGTGCTGTTCCGGGGCTTTCGCGGCGATGCGGTCTATCTCGGATCCGGCAACCGTGGCGCCAGCGAACGGCACAATACCGACGTCGTCATCGCCGACTGCCGCTTCGACGGCATCAACCGCGAGAACCGCAACGGTATCAGTGTCATCGATTGCGATGGCTTGTTGGTCGACGGCTGCAGGTTCGAGAACCTGACACGGCACAACATGCCGGGCGCGATCGATATCGAACCCAATCGCCATCCCTACCATGTCGTACGCCATATCCACCTGCGCGGCAACCGCTTCCGCCGGATCGGCGGCAGCGTCGGCGTGATCTCGGTCTACGTGCTGGCCGGCACGCCGGCGCCGCGGGACATACTGGTCGAGCACAACCTCAGCGAGGATTATCTCGGCACCGGCGGCTTTTTCCACTACAACGACAACCGGGCTCCGGCGCCGGAATCGGCGCACGCCAACGTCGTGGTGCGGGACAACGATGCGCGGCGCGGTGCGACGAGCTTCCTGCTCCTGAGCGGCAAGGGCATCGTCCTGGCCCGGAACCGTTTCCGCGACTTCGCCCACAGCGCGCGTATAGGATCGCCGGTGCCGGCGATGGCGGCGCGGGACATCGCACTGGAAGGCAATCTGCTGCAGCGCTGCGGCACGGCCGGTCAGAGCGCCGTGACGGTGCACAGCGTGGACGGACTGCGGTTCGCGTCGAACCGCTTCATCGACGCGGGCAGCGCGGCGGCCGCGACCTCGGCCGCCGTACTGTTCGGCCGGGGCCAATCGTCCGGCGTGAGCTTCGAGAACAACTGTTTCGAGACCGCCAGTCCGCGCCGCTTCATCGCGATCCGGAAGGATCCCGCCCATGTGCTGGACCCGGCGAGCAATCGCTTCGACGCCAATAGCCTCAACGGCCTGGCCAATTTCTTCCAGGCCGCGCAATGATGCGGCCGATTCGATGCAGCAGCCTCGTCCGCATCGAATCTTTGAACTTAACCCCGCCGCCCGCTTTGCCTACAGTGACACGGACCCGGCCGCGGAATCCACCGCCGAGCCGACGACCGTTCCACAAATGGAAGCCGCGCATGCCACTGCAATCCAACATCGCCCGCCTGAGCCACCGCATGCTTTCCCTGCCGCGCGCGAAGAAGATCCTGCTCATGATGGCGGCCGATCTGCTGGCACTGCCGCTGTGCTTCCTGGGTGCGATGCTGCTGCGTGTGCCGGACCTGCAGATCGTGTCCCAGTACGGCTGGCTTCCCTATCTTTTCACGCCGGTCGCGACCGTGCTGGTGCTGGCGGCCTGCGGCGTGTATGGCGCCGTCATCCGCTTCATCGACATCGGCATGCTGCTGCGGACCGGCGTCGTGCTCGCGCTGGTGATCGTCGCATCCTTTCTCGTCGCCTCGGCCTATGACTCGACCTCGCTGCCGCGGTCGGGGCTGGTGATCTACTGGTTCATCGCACTCTCGTGGATCACCGCGTCCCGGCTGTCGGTGCGCGCCTTCCTGCGCAGCGGCACCGGCATGACGGCGAGTCGTCCGGAACCCGTGGGCATCTACGGCGCGGGCGAAACCGGTGCGCGGCTGGCGCAGGCTTTGCGCGCCGAGGGCCGCTACGCGCCGGTCTGCTTCTTCGACGACAAGCGCGAGCTCAAGAGCAGGAATGTCGCCGGACTGAAGGTATTGCGCGCCGACCGCATCGGCGAGATCGCCGCGCAGACCGACATGCGGATGATCGTGCTCGCCTTGCCCGCCGTGTCGCCGGCGCGGCGGCGCGAGCTGGTGCACGCGATCCGTCGCGAAGGGCTGGCCGTCAAGACCGTCAACAGCCTGGTGGAACTGAGCGACGACGCGATCACGAGCCGATCCATACGCGATGTGAAGATCGAGGACCTGCTCGGCCGGGCGCCGGTGCCGCCGCAGCGGGAACTGTTCGCCGCCTGCGTGCGCGGCAAGGGCGTACTCGTGACCGGCGCGGGAGGATCGATCGGCAGCGAGCTGTGCCGGCAGGTGATGACGCTGGCGCCGCGCGCGCTTCACCTGCTGGATCACTCGGAGTTCGCGCTGTATTCGATCGAGCATGAATTGCGCGACCGCTGGCCGCACGTCCGGCTGCATGCGCACCTCGGATCGGTCTGCGATGCGGCGCTGGTTTCGCATATCCTGCGCACCGGCGCGGTGGATACCGTCTACCATGCCGCCGCCTACAAGCACGTGCCGGTGGTGGAGGCGAACATGGCCGAAGGCATCCGCAACAACGTGCTCGGCGCGCAGGTGATCGCGGACGCGGCACGCGCCCACGAGGTGCAGACCTGCGTGCTGATCTCCACCGACAAGGCGGTGCGGCCGACCAACATCATGGGCGCCACCAAGCGGGTGGCTGAACTGATCTTCCAGGCGGCGGCCGAGACCACGGATGCCGACGGCACCACCTACTGCATGGTGAGGCTGGGCAATGTGCTCGGCTCGTCCGGGTCGGTGATCCCGCTGTTCCGCCGCCAGATCGAGAGCGGCGGACCGCTCACCATCACGCATCCCGACGTGATCCGTTATTTCATGCTCATTCCCGAAGCGGCGCAACTGGTGATCCAGGCCGGGGCGATGGCGCGCGGCGGGGATCTCTTCGTGCTCGACATGGGCGAGCCGGTGCGGATTCTCGATCTCGCGCGAAGCATGATCGAGATGGCCGGAATGACCGAAAAGACCGCCGACAATCCGGGCGGCGACATGGAAATTTCCTTCATCGGCCTGCGGCCCGGGGAAAAGCTCTATGAAGAACTGCTGATCGGCGACAACACCCGGCCGAGCCGGCATCCCCGCATTCTCTGCGCCAATGAGTATTCGGTTCACCCGCTGCTGCTGGCCAAGCTCATCGAACGCCTGCTGGTAATCGCACGCAGCAACGACCCGTCACTGATCCGGTCCGCCATCAAGGCGATCGTGACCGAATACAGTCCCGAGCCGTGGGTCGGGCAGGGCGGCGCCCCGACTCGCCCTGCTGCCCAACCCGACTCCGCATACCGGCGCCTGCGCAGCCGCCGCCCGGCCGCAGCCATGCTGTTCGGCGTGGCCGTCCTGCAAACCCGCCGTGTCCCGCCAGGCCTGCGCCTGCCCGCCAACCTTGTCTCCGTCTCGCACTGAACGCCATGTACACACCACCGACTTCCATCAGCATCGCCGTCATCGGACTCGGCTATGTCGGGCTGCCGCTTGCCATCGAGTTCGGCAAGCGCTATCCGACCGTCGGCTACGACATCGACCCGCGCCGAGTCACGGAGCTGCGCGACCGCATCGACCGGACGCTCGAAGCGAGCCCCGAGGATCTGCGGGAGGCGGCGAGGCTCAGCTACACCACCGATCCGGAAGACCTGCGGCAGGCGAATGTCTACATCGTGACGGTCCCGACGCCGATCGACGATCACAAGCGCCCGGACCTTGCGCCATTGCTGGGCGCGGCGCGGACCGCCGGACGGGTCATCGGGCGGGGCGACGTGGTGGTGTTCGAATCGACCGTCTATCCCGGCGCCACCGAGGAGCTCTGCGTGCCGGTGCTGGAGCGGGAATCGGGGCTGCGCTGCAACGAGGATTTCGCGGTCGGCTACAGCCCGGAGCGCATCAATCCGGGTGACCGGGAGCGGCGCCTGACCACCATCGTGAAAGTGACGTCCG
Organism: Noviherbaspirillum aridicola; assembly: GCF_019656455.1. Classification (GTDB taxonomy): domain Bacteria; phylum Pseudomonadota; class Gammaproteobacteria; order Burkholderiales; family Burkholderiaceae_D; genus Noviherbaspirillum; species Noviherbaspirillum aridicola. The sequence continues at coordinate 167,138 of NZ_BPMK01000006.1, read as the reverse complement.
CCTCGACGCCGGAGGCGGCGGAGTTCGTCGACCGGCTGTACGCGGCGATCGTCCCCGCCGGTACCCACAAGGCCTCCTCCATCAGGGTGGCGGAGGCGGCCAAGGTCATCGAAAACACCCAGCGCGACCTCAATATCGCGCTGATGAACGAACTCGCGCTGATCTTCAATCGCATGGGCATCGATACCGAGGAAGTGCTGACCGCCGCCGGCACGAAGTGGAATTTCCTTCCGTTCCGCCCGGGCCTGGTGGGAGGCCATTGCATCGGCGTCGATCCCTACTACCTGACTTACAAGGCGGAAGCCGTGGGCTACCACCCGCAGGTGATTCTCGCCGGACGCCGCATCAACGATGGCATGGGCTGCTACGTGGCCGGGCAGCTGGTGCGGCAGATGCTGCGCCGGCGCATGCTGGTCGACGACGCCAATGTCCTGGTGATGGGGCTGAGCTTCAAGGAGAACTGTCCCGACCTGCGCAACAGCAAGGTGGTCGACATCGTCACCGAGCTCAAGACCTACAACATCAATGTCGATGTCTACGACCCCTGGGTCAACCCGGACAGCGCGCGGCACGAGTACGGCATCACCCCGGTCGCGATGCCGCACGCGGGGAAATACGACGCCATCGTTCTCGCGGTCGCGCACCGGCAGTTCCGCGAGCTGGGCGCGGCGGTGCGCAGCTACGGCAAGCGCCAGCATGTGCTGTACGACCTCAAGCACATCCTGCCGCGCGACGCCTCCGACCTCCGCCTGTAAGGAGCGCCCGGAATGAACCGGTACACGCAAGTACAGAACGAACTGCGGCGCCATCCGCGCCGCTGGCTGGTGAGCGGCTGCGCCGGCTTCATCGGTTCCAATCTGACCGAAGCGCTGCTGTCGCTCGACCAGCATGTCGTCGGCCTCGACAATTTCTCGACCGGCTATCTGCGCAACCTGGACGAGGTCCGGCGCGCGGTCGGGCAGCCGCAGTGGGGCAGGTTCTCGCTGATCGAAGCGGATATCCGCGATCTGCGCGCCTGCCGCGATGCCATGACCGGCGTCGACCATGTGCTCCACCAGGCGGCCCTGGGATCGGTTCCGCGCTCGATCGACGATCCACTGGCGAGCAATGATGTCAATGTGGGCGGCTTTCTCAACATGCTGGTGGCGGCCCGCGACGCGCGCGTGCGGTCCTTCGTCTACGCCGCGTCGAGCTCGACCTATGGCGACGATCCGGCGCTGCCGAGAGTCGAACACCGCATAGGGCGTCCGCTGTCGCCCTATGCGGTCAGCAAGTACGTCAACGAGTTGTACGCGGATGTGTTCGGCCGCTGTTTCGGTTTTGCATCGATCGGCCTGCGCTACTTCAATGTCTTCGGGCGGCGCCAGGATCCGGATGGCGCCTACGCGGCGGTGATCCCGCGCTGGATCGCCGCCATGCTGCGCAACGAGACGGTCTACATCAACGGCGACGGACAGACGAGCCGGGATTTCTGCCATGTGGACAACGCGGTGCAGGCCAATCTGCTGGCCGCGCTGGCGCCCGAGGAATGCCGCAACGAGGTCTACAACGTGGCAGTGAGCGACAACACGACGCTGGAAGAACTGTTCGCTCATCTGAAAGCCGCATTGCGGGAAGCGGACATCGCCTATGACCGCCCTCCGGTCCGGCGCGACTTCCGCAGCGGCGATGTCCGCCATTCCTGCGCGGATATCGGCAAGGCGCGGGCGCGTCTCGGCTATTTCCCGCGCATACGGGTGCGGGACGGTCTCAGCCTGGCAATGCCCTGGTATATCTCCCAACACGAGGTGCAATCATGATCGTCGTCACCGGCGGCGCCGGCTTCATCGGCTCCAATTTCATCCTGGACTGGCTCGCGCGCAGCAGGGAACCCGTGCTCAATCTCGACGCGCTCACCTATGCCGCCAATCCCGCGAACCTGCGCGCGATCGCGAACGATGCCAGGCATGTGTTCGTCCGCGCCGACATACGCGACCGGGACGCGGTCTCGGCGCTGCTCGCGGCTCACCGGCCGCGCGCCGTGCTCAATTTCGCGGCCGAGAGCCATGTCGACCGCTCGATACACGGGCCGGCCGAATTCGTTTCGGCCAACCTGGACGGCGTGTTCAGCCTGCTCGAGGCGGCGCGCGCTTATTGGGAGGGCTTGCCGGCCGCAGAGCGGGATGCGTTCAGGCTGCTGCAGGTCTCGACCGACGAGGTGTACGGTTCGCTGCGCGCCGACGACCCGCCGTTCACGGAGACCACGCCGTATGCGCCCAACAGTCCCTATTCCGCATCCAAGGCGGGCGCGGATCACCTGGTGCGCGCCTGGTGCCACACCTACGGTCTGCCCACGCTCACCACCAACTGCTCGAACAACTACGGCCCGCACCAGTTCCCGGAAAAGCTGGTGCCGCTCACCATCGTCAGCGCGCTCGCCGGCAGGCCGTTGCCGATCTACGGCGACGGCAGCAATGTGCGCGACTGGCTGTTCGTGGAAGACCACTGCGCGGCGTTGAGGCGGGTGCTGGAGGCGGGGAGGCCGGGGGAGACCTACAACATCGGCGGCGGCGGCGAGCGCAGCAATCTGCAGGTGGTCCGCATGCTGTGCCGCCTGCTGGACGAATTGTCCCCGCGCGCCGACGGCCGGAGCTATGCGGCCCAGATACGCTTCGTCGCCGACCGACCCGGGCACGATGCCCGCTATGCGATCAACGCCGACAAGCTCAGGCAAGAACTGGGATGGCAGCCCGCCCACGGCTTCGAGGAGGGCATGCGCAGGACGGTCGCCTGGTATCTCGCCAACCGGGAATGGGTGGAACAGGTGCAGACCGGCGCGTACCGCGCCTGGATGGAGACACACTACGCGCGCCGGGCGACGCAGGAGGAGATGGCATGATCAACAGGCAATGGCAGCCGGCCTTCCGGCGCAAGGGCATCATCCTGGCAGGCGGCTCGGGCACGCGGCTGTATCCGGCGACCACGTCGGTATCCAAGCAGCTGCTGAGCGTGTACGACAAGCCGATGATCTATTACCCGCTGAGCACGCTGATGCTGGCCGGGATACGGGACGTGCTGATCATCTCGACGCCCGCCGATACGCCGCGCTTCCAGGATCTGCTCGGCGACGGGGCGCAATGGGGAATGGATTTCCGCTATGCGGTGCAGGCGCGGCCGGAGGGCCTGGCCCAGGCCTTTCTCATCGGACGCCGCTTCATCGACGACTCGGCATCGGCGCTCATCCTCGGCGACAACATCTACTACGGGCACGATTTCGAAGAACAGCTGCACCAGGCATGCGGGCGGGAGAACGGTGCCACGGTCTTCGCCTACCACGTGCACGATCCGGAACGCTACGGGGTGGTGGAGTTCGACAACCGCCGGCGCGCGATCAGCATGGAAGAAAAGCCTGCCGCGCCGCGCTCGCACTACGCGGTCACCGGTCTCTATTTCTACGACCGCGACGTGTGCGACATCGCCGCCACGATCCGCCCCTCGGCCCGCGGCGAGCTGGAGATCACCGACGTGAACCGGATCTACCTCGAGCGCAACCGCCTGGAAGTGGAAGTGCTCGGCCGCGGCATGGCCTGGCTCGATACGGGCACGCACGAATCATTGCTCGACGCGGCGCAGTTCATCGCGACCGTGGAAAAACGCCAGGGGCTGAAGGTGGCCTGTCCCGAGGAGATCGCCTATCGCAAGGGCTACATCGGCGCCAGCCAGCTGGAAGCCCTGGCGCAGCCGCTGCGCAAGAACGGCTACGGGCAATACCTCATGCACATTCTTGAAGAGAGGGTCTTCTGACATGCACGTTAGCGCCACGCCTTTGCCCGATGTCTATCTCATCGAGCCCGATGTCCACGAGGACGAACGCGGCTATTTCTATGAAAGCTTCAACCAGCGCGAGTTCGCCCGCGCCGTGGGCCTGCCCTGCGACGATGCAGGTTTCGTGCAGGACAATCACACCCGTTCGCGGCGCGGCGTGCTGCGCGGCCTGCACTACCAGGTCCGGCAGCCGCAGGGCAAGCTGGTGCGGGCGGTCAGCGGCGAGATATTCGACGTCGCCGTCGACATCCGATCGAAATCGCCCACTTACGGAAAGTGGTTCGGGACCCGGCTGTCCGCCGCGAACCGGCGCCAGCTATGGCTGCCTCCGGGTTTCGCCCATGGCTTCCTGGTGCTCAGCGATGCGGCCGAGGTGCTGTACAAGTGCACGGAGTATTACGCGCCCGCGCATGAGGCAGGCATACGATGGGACGATCCGGGCATCGGCATCGCCTGGCCGCTGACGGGGCCGCCGGTGCTGTCGGCCAAGGACCGCAACGCTCCGCAACTGTCTGTGGCGGAGGCGTTCACATGAAGATCCTGCTGACCGGGGCCGGCGGGCAGATCGGCTACGAGCTTTTGCAGTGCCTGCAAGGGCGCGGCGAGCTGCTGGCGCCCGGACGCGACCGTCTCGACCTCGAGCGGCCGGACCAGCTGCGGGAGCTGATCCGCGCATGGCGGCCGGATGTGGTCGTCAACGCCGCCGCCTATACCGCGGTCGACCAGGCCGAGCGGGAGCCGGATGCCGCGCGGCGTGTCAACGCCGCCGCGCCGGCGGCGATCGGCGAAGCGGCGCGCCAGGTCGGCGCCGCCGTCGTGCACTTTTCGACCGATTACGTGTTCGACGGCCGCAAGCTGTCGCCGTACGAGGAGGACGACCCGACGGGACCGCTCAACGTCTATGGCCAGAGCAAGCGGGAGGGCGAGCAGGCGCTGCTGGCGAGCGGCGCCCGCTGCCTGCTGCTGCGTACCAGCTGGGTGTACGGCCTGCGGGGCCGCAACTTCCTGCTGACCGTCCTCCGGCTCGCCCGGGAGCGCGACAGCCTGCGCATCGTGGCCGACCAGTACGGCGCGCCGACCTGGAGCCGCAGCGTCGCCCAGTGCTGCGCCCGCGTGCTGGCGCAGGCGGAGCGGGCAAGCGACCGCGATGAATGGTGGGCGCTGAACGGCGGGATATTCCACATGAGCGCGCAGGGGCGGACTTCCTGGTACGGCTTCACCCGCAGCGCGCTGGAGCGCATGCGCCTGCCGCGTACACCGGCCGTGCACCCGATCGCGAGCCACGAGTATCCGACCCCGGCGAAAAGACCCGCCTATTCCGTGCTGTCGGGGGCCAGGCTGGAGCAGCACTTCGGCTTGCGGATGCCGCACTGGGAACAATCGCTTGCCGACTGCCTGGCGAGCGGCGCGCCCGACCCGGTGTAGCCGCATCCATGGTGTCATCCGACGAGCCGCGCGGCGGCAATGGCGGCCGCATTGCCTGGAACCTGTTCGGTTTCGCGCTGCCGCTGGCAATCGCCGCCGCCGCCATTCCGCAACTGCTGTCGCTGATCGGCAGCGAGCGCTTCGGCTACCTCGCGCTGGCATGGGGCGTGATCGGCTATGCGAGCGTGATCGACCTGGGCATCGGCCGCGCCGCGACACGCCTCGTGTCCTGTCTGCGCGGCGGCGGCCACCGTGACCGCATCCCGGATGTGGTCGCGAGTGCCGCCTGGCTGACCCGCGTGACCGGGGCCATCGGCATGCTCGCACTGGTCGCCGCCGCATGGCTGGGCGCGCACCGGCTCGTGCCCTCGGCCGTCGTGCCGGAGCGGGAGCTGCAGCTTGCCTTGCTGTTCCTGGCGCTTGCGCTGCCCATGCAGGCCATGAGCGCCACCTGGCGCGGCGTCAATGAAGCCTGGCTGAATTTCGCGCCGGTCAATCTGCTGCGCGTGCTGCTGGGCGCGGCGAATTTCGGCGGGCCCTGGCTGGTCGCGCTGTTCGTGCAGGACCTGCACTGGCTGGTCGCCACGCTGGTGGTTTCGCGCGCCGCCGCACTCGCTTGCTATCGCGGCTTCGCCCTGCGCTGCCTGCGCCGCGCCGGCCTGGGCACGGGCAGGTTTGCCGCCGGGCCGGCGCGGCAGTTGCTGCATTTCGGCGGATGGCACAGCCTCAGCAGCCTGCTGAATCCGCTGCTGGTGCAGGCGGATCGCTTCCTGATCGGCGCGCTCGTCTCGGCGGCGGCGGTCACGGCCTATGTCATACCGTATGAGCTAGCGGTCCAGTGCCTGGTGCTCAGCGGCGCCGTCACCAGCGTCGCTTTTCCACTCATCAGCCAGCTGCTGCAGAGCGATGCCGAGAGGGCGGCATGCCTGTTCCGCAGCTGGCAGCGGCGGCTCGGACTGGCGATGGCGGTGGCGATGGGCACGCTCGCCTGGTTCATGCCCGATCTGCTGCATGTCTGGCTGCAGGGCAGGGTGCCGGGCGAGTCTGTCGTCGTCGGCCGCATCCTGTGCGCGGGCGTCTTCTTCAACAGCGTCGGCGCCATGTATTTCGCGCTGCTGCACGCGCAGGGCAAGACCCGGCAAACCGCCTTGCTGCATCTGCTGGAAGTCCCGCCATATCTCGTGCTGCTCTGGCTGCTGATCGGGCAGTGGGGCGTGGTCGGCGCGGCGCTCGCATGGAGCATGCGGGTCAGCCTGGACGCGGCCGCGCTCGCCTGTCTCTGCCGCGACCGCGCGAGCCATCCGCACGCCGGCGGCACACGGGTCCCGGCGTTGCGATGACAGATCGACGCCATCCAGGGACGGCGGCGGAAAAGCCGGGCCAGGAATCGAAATTTCGTACTTATCCAGCCGGCGCTCGCCCAGTACAGTGGTTGCCAGGACGCGCGGCGCATGAAGAGGGTCGCGTGAATGACAACCGGCAGGGACAGTCATGCGCTTGCTGATCGTAATCGGACTCTTGCTGACGCCTTTCTCGACCTCGGCCGCGAGCGGGATGCCGGTCGTGTCCTTCGGCCTGCCATGCCTGCTTCTGGCGGCGGCGGCCGGTTTCCTGCGTCCCTCGACCGACGCTTTCCTGCTGACGCGTTCGACCGCGCCGGCGATGCTCGCCGCGGCCGCATCGGTGTTCAGCATCGCGATGCTCGCCTTCTTCGCGCCGGACCCCGGCCGGTCGCTGGCGCGCGTGGCGCCGCATGTCATCTGCTATCTGCTCGCATTCCAGCTGCTGGCCCGCTTCCGCCGGCACCCGGATGAGCTGGCCCGTTTCGCGCTCACCGTGATCGCCGTGTCGGGCGCCGTGCTGGCCGTCTATTACGCCATCCATCTTGCGCTGGCGGCCCGGGCCTACGGCGCCAACACTGTAATCGTCGAGCGCTATACCGGCGGCCTGGCTGCCTTGCCCTGGGGCAGCACCAATGTGATCGCCGCCGCGCTGATCTTCCCGCATATTGCCTGCGTCCTGCTGAAGCAAGGCTATCGCTGCCGCTGGACCACGCCGGTGCTCGGCCTGATCCTTCTGGCCGTGCTGCTCACCACCTCACGCGCCGGTACGCTGTTCCACGGTGCCATGCTGCTGGCCGGATGCGTTCTCGCGGGGAGATTCCGCGCTCTCGCGGCTTGGGCGGCCTGCATCCTGCTGCTGCTCGCCGGCTATGCCCATTTCGCGCGCGAGAACCTGGAACTGCTGATCAGCACGCGCCTGAGCGGGGAACGCGACCTGAGCAACGGCCGCTTCGACAGCTTCCTGATGAAGTGGGAATACATCTCCGACAATCCGATGTCCCCCGTCGGCTACTACGGCTCGATGGCGACCTTCGATCTCAGCTCGCACAACGTGTTCCTGACCGTCCTGGTGGAGCAGGGCGTGCTCGGACTCGCCTGCATGCTGCTGTTTCTCGGTGCCTGTCTGCACGCGCTGTTCTATCACCGCAGCGAGGCGAGGCGCGAGCGGCGGATGCGGCGCCTGGCGCTCGCCGGCAGCCTCGTGGCTTTCCTCAATCTGATGGTCGAGGACGCCAATTTCACACAGCCCTACATGGTGTACTTCTGGATGTTCTTCATCGCGACCATGGCCTTCGTCATGCACCTCGGCGCCGCGGCGCCGGGTGCGCGGCCGGCGTGTCGCAGCGGAGTCAAGGCATGGCAGACCTAGATATCGTCATCGTCAACTGGAACTCGCGCCACTACCTGCGCGGCTGCCTCGATGCGCTGCAGGCCGCGCACGACGAGGATGCCGGACTGATCCGCAGCGTTACCGTGGTGGACAACGGATCGAGCGACGACTCGCTCGACGGTGCCGCGCATGAGCGCCTGCCGCTGCGCATTCTCCGCAACCGCGACAACCTCGGTTTCGCCGCCGCCTGCAACCAGGGGGCGAGGGGCGGCAATGGCAACTTCCTGCTCTTTCTGAATCCCGATGCGGCGGCGACGGCGGCCGCATTGCGCCTGCCTCTGGATTTCATGGCGCGGCCTGGCAATCGCAAGGTGGGCATCTGCGGCGTTCAGCTGCTCGACGATGCCGGACATGTCGCCCGGAGCTGCGCCCGCTTTCCCACGCCGGCCAGCTTTGCGCATGCGGCCCTCGGGCTCGACCGGATTTTGCCCGCGCGCTTTCCGCGTGCGCGCATGGCGGAGTGGGATCACGGACAGACGCGCGCCGTCGACCAGGTCATCGGCGCGTATTTCCTGATCCGGCGCCCGCTGTTCGAGCGTCTCGGCGGCTTCGACGAACGCTATTTCGTCTACTTCGAAGAAGTGGACCTGTCCTATCGCGCGAGGCGGGCCGGCTACGTCTCGGTCTATCTCGCGGGCGCGCCGGCCTGGCACCGGGGCGGGGGCAGCTCCGACGGCATCCGCGCGCGCCGGCTGTACTACTCGCTGCGCAGCCGCCTGCTCTATGCGTTCAAGCACTTCAGCGCGGCCGGGGCCGCCTCGGTCGTGCTGCTGACGCTGTTCGTCGAACCGGCGAGCCGCGTCGGCGAAGCCTTTCTCCGCCGCTCGCCCCGCAGGGCGGCGGAAACCCTGAAGGGATATGCCGCGCTCTGGGCCTGGCTGCCCCGCTACCTGTTACTCGGGAGGACACGTTGAGAATCCTGCTATTGACCCGCTATTCGCGCATGGGCGCAAGCAGCCGCGTGCGCTCGCTGCAATATGCCGAAGCCTTGCGGCAGATGGGCGTGGAAGTACACGCCTGCTCGCTGCTGGACGACGACTATCTGCGCGCCCGCTACGCCGGGCAGCGGATATCGCTGATGCGGCTCGGCGACGCCTATCTGCGCCGTCTGCGCCTGCTGCTGCGGGCGTCGCGCTTCGATGTCGTCTGGATCGAAAAGGAATTGTTTCCGAACTGGCCCGCCTGGTTCGAGGCCTTGCTCGCGAAAGCCGGCGTGCCGTACCTGGTGGACTATGACGATGCGATTTTTCATGGCTACGCACTGTCGTCCAATCCCCTAAAGCGCCTGCTGCGCAACAAGATCGATCATGTGATGCGCCGCGCCTCGCTGGTCGTCGGCGGCAACCGCTACCTGCTCGACCATGCGACCAGGGCGGGCGCGGCCCGGGTGGCGCTCCTGCCGACGGTGATCGACATCCGGCGCTACACCGTGGCGCCGGACACGGCGCCCGCGGGCCGCCCCGTCATCGGCTGGATCGGTTCGCCGACTTCCGCGCAATACCTGGGAGCGCTGCTCCCGGTGCTCGCCCGCCTGCGCGAGCGGTTCGACTTCGAGTTCGCGGTGGTCGGCGCCGAACTGGATACCAGCCGGTATCCCTTCATGCGCTGCATCCGCTGGCAGGAGCAGACCGAGGTCGATGAAATCCGCCGCTTCGACGTCGGCGTCATGCCGCTGCCCGACGGTCCCTGGGAGCAGGGCAAGTGCGGCTACAAGCTGATCCAGTACATGGCCTGCGGCAAGCCGGCGGTGGCTTCGCCGGTCGGGGTCAACGCCGACATCGTGAAGGATGGCGTGACCGGCTACCTGGCCGCCACCGACGCGCAATGGCTGGACGCGCTGTCGCGCCTGCTCGGGGATGCGCCGCTGCGGCGGTGCATGGGCATGCGGGCGCGGGAGGCCGCGGAGCAGCGCTACTGCCTGCAGGTCACGGCGCCCCAGCTGCTGGCACTGCTGGAGAGCGTCGCGCAACGCGGCAAGGAGCGCGCATGCGCAGCCTGAACCCGACTCCGGCCCGGCCCGGCTTCTTCGTGCTCGCCAGCTTTCCGCTGTCGTTCGTCGGCTTTCGCCATCGGCTGCTGCGTGCCCTGAAGGACAACGGCGGCGAATTGCTGCTGGCCGCGCCCGGGCTGTCGCAGGACGCCACGGTGCGCAGCCGCCTCTCGCCGCTGGGTTGCCGGTTCGCCGATCTGCCGATGTGGCGCACCGGCACCAGCCCGCTGCAGGACATGGTGACCCTGCTGTCGCTGACCCGCCTGCTGCGCCGCGAGCGGCCGGTCCATTTTCTGGGTTATACCGCCAAGCCGGTGATCTACGGCCTGCTGGCCGCAAGGATGGCAGGGGTGCCGAAGCGGACCGCGCTGATCACCGGCCTCGGATATCTGTTCGGCGACGACGGGCAGCGTGGCGGAAGCTTCGCGCGCGCCTGCGGCATCCTGCTCTACCGCATCGCGCTTGCGCAGGCGACCTCGGTGATTTTCCAGAACCGCGACGACCGCGATCTGTTCGTCCGCCGCCGGCTTGTCGATCCCGCGAAGGCCGGCGTGGTCAACGGCTCCGGCGTGCCGCTCGATGAATTTCCGCCACAGCCGATGCCGCCGCTCGACGGCGGATGCCATTTCCTGCTGATCGCCCGCCTGCTGGAAGACAAGGGCATCCGGGAATACGCCGAGGCGGCGCGCCTGCTGCGCGGCCGGTATCCGGGCGCGGTGTTCCACCTGGTCGGCTGGCACGATGCCCATCCGCGTGCCGTGCCGCCCGAGACCCTGCAGCGTTGGATCGACGAAGGGCTGATCGTCTGGCACGGGCGGCTGGAGGATGTGCGTCCGTGTCTCGCCGCCTGCCATGTCTACGTGCTGCCGTCGTACCGCGAGGGCACGCCGCGCACCGTGCTGGAGGCGATGGCGACCGGCCGCCCGACGGTGACCACCGACGCGCCGGGCTGCAGGCAGACCGTGGTGCCGGGCGAAACCGGCCTGCTGGTGCCGGTGCGGGATGCCGCCGCGCTGGCCAATGCGCTCGAGTTCTTTCTCATGCGGCCGGAGCGGATCCCGCAGATGGGCGCGCGCGCCCGCCAGCACGTGGAGCGGCATTACGATGTCGACCTCGTCAACCGGCAGATGATGCGGCTGATGGGCGTGGCGGCCGACGAGGTGCCGGAGGCGTCGCCTTACCCGGCGGAAGGAGCGTGAGCGATGCGTCTCAAACGCCTGTTCGACGTCGTTGCCGCCAGCCTCGCATTGCTGATGCTGGCGCCGCTGCTCGCGCTGCTGGCGCTGCTGGTGCGTCTGGATCTCGGAGCGCCGGTGCTGTTCCGGCAACAGCGTCCCGGCCGTGACGGCAAGCCGTTCACGATGGTCAAGTTCCGTTCGATGACGGATGCGCGGGATGAACGGGGACGCCTGCTGCCAGACGGCGAGCGGCTCACCCGTTTCGGCGTCTTCCTGCGCAGGAGCAGCCTGGACGAATTGCCCGAACTGTTCAATGTCGTACGCGGCGAGATGAGCCTCGTCGGTCCGCGCCCGCTGCTGATGCGCTACACGCGCTACTTCACCGAACGCGAAAGACTGCGCCTGGCGGTGCGGCCGGGGATCACCGGCTGGGCGCAGATCAACGGCCGCAATGAGACCGCGTGGGATGTTCGCCTTGCCCTCGACGTCTGGTATGTCGAGCATCGCAGCATGCGGCTCGACCTCGCGATACTGCTGCGTACGCTGGCGCTCGTGCTGCGCCGCCAGGGTGTGGTGGCGGATGCCGGCTCGGTCATGCGCAATCTCGACGACGAGCGCCGCGGTGCGGAGACGCGCCCATGAAAGTGCGCCTGGCCATGCCGCGGGAGGCGGCGACGATCGCTGCGCTGATGCGCGACAGTTTCGACCGTGCGACGCTCGGCCTCACCGTCTACGGCTGCAGCGGCATCGCGCGCTACCTGGAGACCCGCATGCGCTTGCCCGCGGCGCTGAACGACTGCCGCCACCTGCTCGGATTCACCGCGGAGCGTGCGGCGGGCTTTGCCGAAATGCGCCTGCTGGCCGATGCGGTCTGTCTCAACTACATCGCCGTCGCGCGCGAGCGGCGCGGGGCAAGGGAGGGCGACCGGCTGTTCCTGCGGGCGCTCGAGCTGGCCAGCGAGGACCGGCATGCCGCAGTGGTGCTCGATGTCTTCGCCAGCAACAGCGTCTCGCTCGGCTGGTACCGCAAGCTCGGCTTCGAATCGGGGCGCGAGACCGACTGGTGGTCGCTGCCGATGGGCTTCTACCGGGCGAGCGACGGCGCGGCGGGGCGGTGCCAGGCGGACGGCCTGCCGGAGGCCGAGGCCTGCGAGCGCATCTACGGTTTTTCCCGCTTCGAGCTGTCGACTCCGCGCGCGAGCTACCGGATCGGGCGCCTCGCCGGCCGATGGTTCAGAACGGCCGACCCGCGGCTGGTCGATGACGAATGCGCGATCGCCTGCCTGGCTCTCCTGGATCCCTCCCGCAAGATCCTTGGCCTGTTTCCCCCCGACTTCGATGTCGGCAACCACCGCGACGCCCGCCGTCTCGACCGTTCCGTGCGCATGCGGTGCGGCGCGGACGAACTGCGTGCGCGCCTCGCAAAACGAATAGGAGTCTGACATGACGACCATGGCGAATCGCCACATCGTTCCCGATATTGACAAACTGGCGACGGACTGGGTGCTGCAATGGCTGTCGCTGGACGATCCGGACGGACGCGCGGAGTGGGAACGCATCTGGGCGGCGGGACATCACAAGCGCCCGCAGGACCATCCCGCCTACCTGCAGCTGGTCCGGCCCGAAGGCTATGAAACCGCGGCGGTGGTCTACAGGCACGGCAGCGCGGGCACGGTTCTCTACCCGTTCTTCCACGTGTTGATCAACCGCCTGCCGGGCTTCGGGGCGGTGCAGAGGCCGCTCCGGCATCTCTGCTCGCCTTACGGTTACGGGGGAGCATTGTATGAAGGCGATCCGCAGTCCGCCGACGCTGCGTCGAAGCGCTTCGAACGCCTCTTCGGCGCCGAGCTGCGCGAGCGCGGCTTCGTGTCGGAATTCGTGCGCGAAGACCTGTTCGAGGAGCGCCTCGCGGTGCGTGACGACGGCGAGCGCACGGTCCAGCAGGACAATGTCGTCATCCGCCTGCAGCGGGATCCGGAGGACATCTGGAACCACTACGGCCATACCATACGCACGGATGTGCGCCGCGCGTCCCGGGCCGGGCTGCGGCTCGAAGTCGATCATGACTTCGAGCGGCTCGACGATTTTCTCGGCGCCTACTACGAGACGATGCAGCGGCGCGGCGCCGATCCCTATTTCTACATGCCCAGGCAACACTTCATGGTCTTGCGCGAGTCGTTCGGCTCCCATGCCGCGACGGCGCTGCTGCATGTGCGCGACGGCCGCGAGACCCTCGCCAGCGCGCTCGTGCTCTATTCCGCCGATACCCTGTACGGCTTTCTCACCGCGTCCCGCCAGTCGGCGCGCGAAAAGCGCCCGAATCATTTCATGCACCATTCGGCGATCCTGTGGGGCAGGGAGAAGGGCATGCGCTGGTATGTGCTCGGCGGCGGCATCGCGCCGAACGACGGCCTGTTCCGGTTCAAGTCCGGCTTCGATCCTGGCCATACCCTGCCGTTCCGGCTGCGGCGGGTGCTGCATAACCCGCACGCGTGCCAGATGCTCAATGACGTGCGTGGCCGGCACGAGCAAGCCCAGGGACGCGAGTGGACCCCTCGTGCCGGCTTTTTTCCGCCTTATCTGGCCTGAAACGGGAGAGACGACATGCTGCATACCGGATTTTCACCGTGGCCATCTTTCAGCGCGCAGGATGGCGAACGCGTGCGCGAGGTGCTGCTGACCAACCGCGTCAATTACTGGACGGGCACCGAATGCCGCGAGTTCGAGCGCGAATTCGCCGCCTGGACGGGCGTGCGCCATGCTATCGCGCTCGCCAACGGCACGCTCGCGCTCGAGCTGGCGCTGCGGGCGCTGGATGTCGGACAGGGCGACGAGGTGATCGTGACGCCCCGCACCTTCCTTGCGTCGGCGAGCTGCATTGTCACCGCCGGCGCGCGGCCCGTGTTCGCCGACGTCGACAGGGATACGCAAAACATCACCGCCGAGACCATACGCGAGGTGCTCACCCCGCGCACGAAGGCGATCATCTGCGTCCACCTCGCCGGCATGCCGTGCGACATGGACCCGATCATGTCGCTCGCGCGCGAGCACGGCCTGGCGGTGGTGGAAGACTGCGCCCAGGCCCACGGCGCCCGCTACAAGGGCCGCATGGTCGGCAGCATCGGCGACATCGGCGCCTGGTCGTTCTGCCAGGACAAGATCATGACCACCGCCGGCGAAGGCGGCATGGTCACCACCAGCAACGATGCATGGTGGTCGCGCATGTGGTCGTACAAGGACCATGGCAAGTCTTGGCAGGCGGTGTACGAACGCGAGCATCCGGTCGGCTTCCGCTGGCTCCACGACTCCTTCGGAAGCAACTGGCGGATGCTCGAGCTGCAGGCGGCGATAGGACGCGATCAGCTGAGACGCATGCCGGACTGGACCGCATGCCGGCAGCGCAACGCCGCCAGGATCGCCCAGGCATGCCGCCGCCATCACGCGCTGCGGGTACCCGAGTGGCCCGAGTGGGCCGGGCATGCCTGCTACAAGCTCTATGTCTTCGTCCGTCCCGAGCTGCTTGCACCGGGATGGAGCAGGGACCGGATCGTCGACGCGATCTGCCGCCAGGGTGTCCCCTGCCTGCACGGCACCTGCTCGGAGGTCTATATGGAAAAGGCATTCGACGGCACCGGCCTGCGTCCCGCCCGCCGGCTGCCCGTCGCCCGTGAACTCGGCGAGACGAGCATCATGTTTCTCGTTCATCCCACCCTGACCCCTGCTGAGATAGACGCGACCTGCAGGGCGATGGACGAGGTGATGCAGGCCGCGTCGCTGCCGGCGGAGATCCTGCGCGCGCTGCCTGACGGCAGGGGCAACTACGCGTTCGGCGCATGCCCTTCACGATAGCGCATCCCGCCGCCGTGTTGCCGATTCACCGGCTGTCCGGCGGCGGCCTGCCGCTGTCGGCGCTCGTGGCCGGCAGTCTGGCGCCGGATTTCGTCTACTACGCGCCTTTCGGCGTCAACGGCAGATTCAGCCATACGGCGGAAGGGCTCCTGCTGTTCTGCCTTCCGGCGGGCGTGCTCGCCTGGTTCCTGTTCCATGCGCTGTTCAGGCGGCCGCTGGCCGCGCTCCTGCCTGACCGGCTGTTCCGGCGGCTTCCCGCCTCTGTCCTCGATGCCGGTGCATGGCGCCGCCAACCGGTCGCGCCGGTCCTGGCGGCCCTCGGCCTCGGCGCGCTCACTCATATCGTCTGGGATGCGGTCACGCATCGTCATACCGTCGCCGCGTTCGGCCTGGAACCGCTGCTGACCGTCATCCGGCCCGCCGGCGGCAGCGGACTGCCCCTGTACAAGCTGCTGCAGCATGCAAGCAGCGCGGCCGGGATCGCCTTGCTGCTGCATGCGGCGCTCGCCTGGATGCGGCGAGCGCCGACGGTTCGCGGGCCGGGCAAGTCGGTGCCAGCCGGCGTCAAGCTTCTGGTCGCCGGCACGGGCATTGCGTTCGCGCTCGCAAGCGCGGCGGACAATCTGGCCGCCGCCGGATCCGCCGGCATCGAGCATCGTGCCGTGCGCGCAGCCGTCGGCGCGACGACCGGTGCTGGACTGTCTCTGCTGCTGTATTGCATGGGGTGGCATGCCGTCCATGTCGCCCGCCGTTTCGGGTGGACGCGGAAAATGGCATGAAGCCGGCGCCCGGATAGGTCCGGGCGCCCGCCTGTGTTCCCGAAGGACGGGATCAGATCGGCCGGAAATCGTTGCCGACGACGTTGCTCAGCACGGTATTCTGCTGAACGTTGGACGCCACGTACAACTGATGGCTGGAGGTGACGGTGATTCCCTTGCGGGTGCGGCCGAGCGGCGCGGTGATCGTGGTGTTGACCAGCGCGACATAGCTGCTTGCGCAGCTGCCGGCGAACACCAGGCCCTGGCCGTTGACGCCGTCGGTCGGACCGCAGTCTTCGAAGCGGCAGCCGTCGAAGGACAGCTCGTCGACACCGCAGATCCGAAGGCTGGTGAGGCCGTAGGTCTTGTCGTTGCCCAGATACTTGAACAGGACGTTCTTGAAGCTGATGTCGCGGTTGCGGTAGACGTTGTTGGCGTCGCCGAGCGTGCCGTATGCGCGGCTGCCGACGAAGTTTGTGTTTTCGATGCGGATGCCCTTCGAGGCCCAGATATTGAGCGGCCTGAACACGTTCTCGAAGCTGCAGCCGGACACCAGCAGGTTCAGAGGCGCCGTGTTGACGTTCGGGTTCACCGTGTCGCCGTGGGCGGACTGGCACACCATCAGGCCAATCTGGTGCACCTGGCCATTGCCGACGCAGCGACAGTTGATGATGCGGATGTCATCGGCGGGATAGGCCAGCTTGTCCTGCGGCCGCAGGGCCAGCGAAAAGAACGCGGCGCCCGCGTTGTCCCACATGGTGCAGTTGCTGATGGTGATCCGCTTGATGCGCGAGAAGCTGTCGTTGATGCCGGGATTGGGTTCGATGTCGATCATGCCCGGCATGTCCGGACGGCCCCAGCGCAGGAACTTGCAGTTGTCGATCAGGATGTCGGTGCCGTCGATGATGGAGATGGCATTGCGATTGTTCTTGGTGAAGCCGTCGAACGCGCAGTTGCGTACCGTCACACGGTAGTTGTGGCGTTCGGTACTCCCGGTATTGGAAGAGCCGATATAGATGCCGTCGGCCACCGCCTTGATGAAGTGGCAGCCCTCGACGACCACGTCGGTGACACCATTGAGGTTGAGCAGGTGAACCCGCTCGTCGAAGGCCACGTTGCCGCTCTGGCCTTCGAACACCATGTCATTGATCCGGATGCCGGTCAGGTTCTTCGCCGGATCGGCAAAACCTTCGGAGCCGGGGTTCGCCGATACGCAGTAGAAGGCGCCGGCCTTCTGCTTGAGACGGGTCGGCACGCCTTCGCCCGCCAGACGATGATTGCTGCGCAGCTTGAGCATGCCGACGAGGTAGGTGCCAGCCGGGAACCAGACGTTGAGATTCGCATTCATCGCCCTTTGCACCGCGACCGAATCGTCCGTCGCGCCGTCGCCCCTGGCGCCGTAATCCTTGACGCTGACGTAACCGGTCGGCATGGTCGCTGCACGAGCGGCGGTGAGTGGCAGCATCGCCGCGGATCCCACCGCGATACCTTGTCGAAGAAATTTTCTGCGTTCCATTGAGTATTTTCCCTTTAAAGACTCGAGCGCTTAAGCGCCCACGAGACGGCTGTTTAAAACCGTTGATCCTAAGAAATGCCCCGGGGGAATAAGTTCGTAGTGAAACGCGTTTTTGACCGGCAAATTCCATCTTTTTTTCCTGCGGTAACCTCTCGTTGCAGTTGTTTCCCATAGCGCGAGTGTTGCCGACGACCGGGCATCGAAGGGCTCGATGCCACTTCAGGTTTCCGCAGCCGACCGATAGAAATTGCGTACTTATGCTGGAGCCGTGCTCGCCCTAATCTGAAGCGGCACACGCGAGGGGAGGGGCAGCATGACGACAGGGACGTTAAGCGCCGGCAGCGCCGGCTTAATCGATCATCAGGCGCAGGAGAGCACGAGGGTGCTCTGGGTGGACTATGCAAAGGGAATCTGCATCGTTGCCGTCGTCATGATGTACGCGACGCATCATGTACAGCAGATCCTGCGCAGCGAGGGATGGATGGAGTATGTGGTGCGATTCGCGCAACCGTTTCGCATGCCCGACTTCTTCATGATCGGCGGCCTGTTCGTCGCGCGCGTCATCGATAGGCCCTGGCGCCGCTATATCGACAGCAAGGTCCTGTACTTCATCTACTTTTACACGATATGGGTGAGCTTCAGGTTCAGCTATACGGACTTGCGGGAAGCCGTTAACGAAGGCACGGTGCTCACCGAGTACCTGCGCCTGTTCCTCGCCCCGCCTAGCGGTCCGCTGTGGTTCATCTACATACTTGCGCTGTTTTTCATCGCGGTGAGACTCGTGCGCGGCTGGCGCCCGGGACTGGTGCTGGCCCTCAGCGCAGGCCTGCACGTCGCCGACCTGCACACCGGAGTCACGCTGTTCGACAAGTTCTCGCAATACTTCATCTTCTTCTACGGCGGCCATCTGCTGGCACGCCACGTCTTCAGTCTCGCGGCCTGGTCGCAGCATCATCTCGCTTTCGCGCCGCCGCTGCTCGCCGCATGGTTCGTGCTGAACGGCTGGGCGGTATTCACCGGCGTCGCGGCCTTGCCCGGGGTGTCGCTGCTGCTGGGTTTCGGCGGCGCCATCGCCGTCATGCTGGCGGCGGTCCTGTGTTCGCGCGTGACCTGGCTCGACTGGCTGCGCTGGCTCGGGCGCCATTCGATCGTGATCTATCTCGGCTTCGTGATCCCGCTGGGCGTCCTGCGCATCTTCATTCACCGGTCCGCGGGGATCGTGGATCCGGGAACGGTCGCGCTGGCGACGACGATCGGCTCTATCGCGGGCGCGGTACTGCTCTATCAGGCCGTGCGGCGCACGCCACTGAGATTCCTGTTCGCGCGTCCCGCATGGACCCACCTGTCGCCTCCGGCACCAGCCCGGGAACGTGCCTGATTGCCGACAGACGATAGAACTTGCGCAAACGGGGTGCGTGACTGGTCGGCTTGCGTTAGGCTTCGGGCTTTCAATTCCGCCCGATCCGCCCAATGCGTCTGCTCCATGCCCTGATCGATCCGCGGTTCACCACGCTGCGCCTGCGCGCGGCCTGGGCCGCCTACCTCTCGATACTGATTTTTGGCGCCATTCCTGGCGCGAGGACGGAAATAGGGGAGTATGCGAGCGGCCTGGTCCTGCATTTTTTCGCCTACGGCTGCATCAGCTTTCTGCTCTTTACCGGTTTCGTCGGCCACCCGGGTGCGAGACTGGTGCGCTGCGTGCTGCTCATCGCGCTGATGGGGGCGGGCGATGAATTCATGCAGAGCTTCCTGCCGTACCGGCGAGGCGCGATCTCCGACTGGTATGTCGACGTCTCCGCCGGCATCGTCGTCTCGACCCTGCTGTGGGCCAGCGCATTCCGCGTCAAGGCGTTGCGCGTCACGCGGCTGGAATAGCCCGGATACGGTGGACGAAAAAAAACCCGGAACATGTCGTGTTCCGGGTTTTCTGCCGCAAGACGCCCGCGGCGAATCTGGTTGCGGGGGCAGGATTTGAACCTGCGACCTTCGGGTTATGAGCCCGACGAGCTGCCAGACTGCTCCACCCCGCGTCTGAGGGTGCGAAGTCTACAGACACCGCCGGGAGGATGCAAGGTCTGCATGAAAATAAATACTCATGCGAGGTCGTTGCTGCGGCCGGCCTGAGGCGCAAAAAAAAAGCGGCGCCGTGAAAAATCGGCGCCGCTGCAGCCAGTCCTTTGGGAGCGGGCGCCCGGCGCCCGTACGCTTCCTGCTTATTTGCTTGCTTCCGCCTTGTCCTCGGCCGCTTCGGCCTTGGCCTTGGCCTTGGCTTTCTTCGCATCGGCGTTGGCCTTGGCTACTTTCTTGTCTGCCTTCGCGTCCGCCTTGGCCGACTTTTCCTGTGCCTTGGCATCCGCTTTTTCCGCGTCGGACCGGGCCTTCGCGCCGGCGCCTTCGGACGCGCCAGTATTCAGCTGAGCGGAAGGCGCTGCAGGCGTCGCAGGTGTGGTGCCGGAAGGCGCGGTGGTCTGGGCATAGGCGGATGTGGCAATCAGAGCCGAGAAAAGCGTTGCGAGCAGTTTATTCATGAGTGTCCTTTCAGAGTCAAAAAGATGACAGCAAAGTGTCACTCGATCAGACAGCCCGGCGCGTGAAGATTCATTGAAGCTTTGTTAATGAATGTAAGGGCAGAAACAGTTGCAGAAATGATTTGAAGACATTTGCAACGAACGTCGTCGCCTGCGGGTCTACCGGGAATTGCGAATTGCTTCCACCTACCCATGACCAATGCCCACTGGTTCCTGTTGATCGGCGTGCTGATGCTGGCGCGCGGTCTTACCACGACCGCCCTGCAGCGTTCCCCCTTCACCTCGGCCATCATCTATCTGTGCGCCGGATTGCTGGTCGGCCCGACGGTGCTCAATTTCTTCTATTTCGATCCGCTCGAGCAATCGGGGCTGCTGGAAGTACTGACCGAAATCGCGGTCCTGATCTCGCTGTTCTCGGCGGGCGTCAAGATGCCTGTGCCCATTCGGCTCAAGCGCTGGCGTCAGCCGATGCTGCTGGCATGGGGCGCGATGACCGTCACGGTCGCACTGATTGCGGGATTCGCGTCCCTGGCGCTGGGTCTCCCACTCGGCGCCGCGATCCTGCTCGGCGCGATCCTGGCGCCCACCGATCCGGTGCTCGCTACCGACGTGCAGTCCCGTCACCCGGGCGACAAGGATGAGTTGCGCTTTACGCTGACCTGCGAGGCGGGAATGAATGACGGGACTGCCTTTCCCTTCGTCATGCTGGGGCTGGGACTGCTGGGCCTGCATGAACTCGGCGAAATCGGCGCCCGATGGTTGCTGGTCGACGTGGTCTGGGCAACCCTGGCGGCGATCGGGCTCGGCATCGTTTGCGGCGCCGCAACCGCCCGGCTGAGCTGGCGGCTTCGCGGGCCGGAGATGAAGCATGAAGTGCTGGACGACCTTGTCGGGCTGGGTCTCATCGCCGTCGCCTATGCGCTCTGCCTGCTCGTCCATGCTTGGGGTTTCCTCGGTGTCTTTTTCGCCGGCGTGGCCCTGCGCCATACCGAACTCCGCCTTGCCTCCCGCGCCGGCATCGAGCCCGAGAAGCTGACCACGGCTGGCGCGCACGCGCATACCGAGGGCCAACTCGCGGAGAATGAGCCGCCGCCTATCGTCAGTGCCGAGTCGCTGGTGTTCAAGGAACACCTGGAGCGGCTGTCCGAGCTGATGCTGGTACTGCTGCTGGGCGGCATGCTGGCCTTCGGCTACTGGAACTGGCGCTCGGTCGGCCTGGCGCTGTTCGTATTCATCGTTGCCCGGCCGCTGAGCGTGCTGACCTGTCTTGCCGGCAGCGGCGCAAGCTGGCGGATTCGCGGCATGGTCGGCTGGTTCGGCGTGCGCGGTATCGGCTCGATCTACTATCTGATGTACGCGATCCAGCATGGCTTGCCGCACGACCTGGCGCGCGAGCTGATACAACTCACCCTGGTCGTGATCACGCTGTCGATTCTGGTCCATGGGATCAGCGTCAAGCCATTGATGAGCCGCTTCTGGGCCGGGTCAAGGCAGGAGAGGGCGGTCGACAACCCGCCGGCCGGATAGCGTGGGCAGGGGCAGGGGCAGGGGCGCAGGCAGGGAACACACGGCCGCTGTCGCCTGTCAGCAGACCGACGGGATGAGCATGCGGTTGCCGCGGCATGGGAAAGCCGGGCGGGCAGGGCCCATAAGGTTTTGCTATTATATCGATTGAGACTATGAATTTCCCTTTTTCATAGCTCGCGTCTATTATCACGTCGTACCGCAGTCGTGTACCAACCCACTAAAACGAGAGGCATCTATGTCGCTGATTAATACCGAAGTCAAACCTTTCTCCGCCACCGCTTACCACAACGGCAAATTCGTGCCGGTCACCGAGGCGGACCTGAAAGGCAAGTGGTCCGTGGTCGTGTTCTACCCGGCCGATTTCACCTTCGTGTGCCCGACCGAACTGGGCGACCTGGCCGACAACTACGACACCTTCAAGTCGATGGGCGTCGAAATCTACAGCGTCTCGACCGATACCCATTTCACCCACAAGGCATGGCACGACGCTTCCGAGACCATCCAGAAGATCCGTTACCCGATGATCGCCGACCCGACCGGCGCGATCACCCGTAACTTCGATGTGATGATCGAGGAAGAGGGCCTGGCACTGCGCGGCACCTTCGTGATCAATCCGGAAGGCCAGATCAAGCTGTGCGAAATCCACGACAACGGCATCGGCCGCGACGCCAAGGAACTGCTGCGCAAGGTGCAGGCAGCCCAGTACGTCGCATCCCATCCGGGCGAAGTCTGCCCGGCCAAGTGGACCCCGGGCGCCGAGACCCTGGCTCCGTCGCTGGACCTGGTCGGCAAGATCTAAGTCCTTCACGCCGCGGATCGCCACGGCGATCCGCCGGCCGGGGCTTCGGCCCCGGCAGTACCACCTCCCGATCGACAGATGGAGCCGTCAGCCGAGGCTGATCCGGCGGTGGGATTGCACACCCTTTTTATCCGACAAACCTGTTTATAAGCGAGTGAATCGATGCTTGACGCGAACCTCAAGAACCAACTGAAAGCCTATCTCGAGAAGGTCAGCCATACCATCGAGATCATTGCCTACGTCGACGACAGCGACAAGTCGCGCGAAATGCTCGCGCTGCTCAACGACATCGCCAGCCTGACGAGCTACGTCAAGCTGAGCGAGATGCGCGACAGCGGCGAGCGTACGCCGTCGTTTTCGCTCAATCGCGTCGGCTCCAACATGGACGTCCGCTTTGCGGGCATCCCGATGGGTCACGAGTTCACCTCGCTGATCCTGGCGCTGCTGCAGGTTGGCGGTCATCCGCCCAAGGCCTCGCCGGAAGTGATCGAGCAGATCCGCGGCCTCGAGGGTGAATTCCGTTTCGAAACCTATATCTCGCTGTCCTGCCAGAACTGCCCGGACGTGGTCCAGGCGCTGAACCTGATGGCCGTGCTCAACCCGAACATCCATCATGTGATGATCGACGGCGCGCTGTTCCAGGACGAAGTCAGCCAGCGCCAGATCATGGCGGTGCCGACCGTGTTCCTGAACGGCCAGACCTTCGGACAGGGCCGCATGGGCCTCGAAGAAATCCTGGCCAAGCTCGACACCGGCGCGGCCGAGCGCGAAGCCGCGAAGATCGCCAGGAAGGAAGCCTTCGACGTGCTGGTGGTGGGCGGCGGCCCGGCTGGCGCGGCGGCTGCGATCTACGCGGCGCGCAAGGGTATCCGCACCGGTGTCGTGGCCGAGCGTTTCGGCGGCCAGGTGCTCGACACCATGGGCATCGAGAACTTCATTTCGGTGAAGGAAACCGAAGGCCCGAAGCTGGCGGTGGCGCTGGAGCAGCACGTCAAGGAGTATGACGTCGACGTGATGAACCTGCAGCGCGCGACGGCGTTGGTGCCGGGGCAGTCCGACATCGAAATCAGGCTCGAAAGCGGCGCCAGCGTGCGCGCCAAGACCGTGGTGCTGGCCACCGGTGCGCGCTGGAGGCAGATGAATGTGCCGGGCGAGAATGAATACCGCAACAAGGGCGTGGCGTATTGCCCGCACTGCGACGGTCCGCTGTTCAAGGGCAAGCGGGTGGCGGTGATCGGCGGCGGCAACTCCGGCGTCGAGGCGGCGATCGACCTCGCGGGCATCGTCTCGCACGTCACGCTGCTCGAATTCGACACCAAGCTGCGCGCCGACGCCGTCCTGCAACGCAAGCTGTTCAGCCTGCCCAATGTGAAGGTGATCACCCAGGCGCAGACGACCGAGGTGACCGGCGACGGCGCCAAGGTCAACGGCCTGCGCTATACGGATCGCTCGACGGGCGCTTCGCATCACATCGAGCTTGAAGGCATCTTCGTGCAGATCGGCCTGTTGCCGAACACCGACTGGCTCAAGGGTTCGGTGGCGCTCAGCCCGCGCGGCGAGATCGAAGTCGACGCCCACGGACGCACTTCGGTGCCCGGCGTGTTCGCCGCGGGCGATGCGACGACCGTGCCGTACAAGCAGATCGTCATCGCCATGGGCGAGGGTTCGAAGGCCGCGCTGTCCGCCTTTGACCACCTGATCCGCACCAGCGCGCCGAACGAAGAGAAAGTGGCGGCCTGACCACGCCCGTACGGATAAAAGACTCCCTCATTTGCGCCGGCCTTCGTGCCGGCGTTTTTTTATGCAGATCCAGGCCGTGGCCCGGGCAGACAGACCGCTACCCGTTGTTTCCCACCTGCATGGAAAGTACATAATTCACGTTATGTAAAACGAAGGAAACGATAAAGAATACTCCTTTCCGGCCGCCAATCCAAACCCCTCCCTGGGCCTCACTCGCGCTGCATCAAAGGATGTTCATTTCGACATCATCGGCGTTCCGTCGGCCGCTAGAATTTCCGGTCGTTTCATTTCGCCGCCCGGCCGACCGCGCCGCGGCACTCCCGTCAATCCTCGCACCGGAAGCATTCATGCAAAGACGCGACGTTTTGCGCGGCCTGGCAGCACTTGCCGCGACTGGTTTACCGATACAGCCACTATTCGCCGCCTCGCGCTCGCGGCAGACGAAGTTCGTCGGCGACGCCCGTCCTTTCGACTACGCCTGGCTCAAGGGCGAAGCGCGACAGCTCGCCGCCTCCGAATACCAGGCGGTGCCCGCCCGGCTGCCCGCCGAAGTCGAGAAGCTCGACTGGGACCAGTACCAGGCCATCCAGTACCGCGCCGACCATGCGCTGTGGGCGGAGGAAGACTCCCGCTTCGAAGCCCGCTTCTTTCATCTCGGGCTGTTTTTCAAGACGCCGGTCCAGATCCATGAAATCGTGGATGGCCGGGCACGGGAAATCGCCTACGACCCGGGCATGTTCAACTACGGCAAGAGCGGCCTGAACGCCGGCAAGTTGCCGAAGGATCTCGGTTTCGCCGGTTTCCGGCTCAACTTCCATACCGACCTCACGCGCGACATCGCCGCCTTTCTTGGCGCAAGCTATTTCCGCGCGGTCGGCTCGGACTGGCAGTATGGCCTGTCGGCCCGCGGGCTCGCCGTGGACTGCGGGATGGACCGCCCCGAGGAATTCCCCAATTTCACGAAGTTCTGGCTCGAGCGCCCGCGCCCGGATTCGAGCCGCATGGTGGTCTATGCCCTGCTCGATTCGCCCAGCGTGGCCGGCGCGTACCGCTTCGAGATCGAACCGGGCGCGACGCTGACGATGGATGTCGATGCCGCGCTCTATCCGCGCAAGAGCATCGAACGTCTCGGTGTGGCTCCGCTGACGAGCATGTTCCAGTTCGGGGAAAACGACCGCCAGATCGCCGCCGCAAACGACTGGCGGCCCGAGATCCACGATTCCGACGGCCTGTCGCTGTGGCGCGGCAACGGCGAGTGGGTATGGCGTCCGCTGACCAACCCGTCCCAGTTGCGGTTCAATGCCTACCAGGATGAGGCGCCGCGCGGCTTCGGGCTGCTCCAGCGCGACCGCGATTTCAGCCATTATCAGGACGACGGCGTGTTCTACGACAGGCGGCCCAGCCTGTGGATCGAACCGAAATCGAACTGGGGCAAAGGCTCGGTGCAACTGGTCGAGATTCCGACCATGGACGAAACCTTCGACAACATCGTTGCCTTCTGGAACCCGGAGAAAAAGCCGCAGGCCGGCGAGGAACTGCTGTACGCGTATCGCATGCACTGGGGCCGGCACATGCCGGCGCAGCCGCCGCTTGCCACCGTGTTTGCCACGCGCACCGGCGTCGGCGGCGTCGTGGGTCAGCCGCGCAAATACTTCTCGTGGCGCTTCGTGGTCGATTTTGTCGGCGACAATCTGCAACTGCTCGGCAAGAACGCCAAGGTGACGCCGGTGATCAGCGCTTCCCGCGGCGAGATCGAGCTGGCGTCGGCGCGGCCCCTCGATGCCGTACGCGGATACCGGCTTATGTTCGATCTTCGTCCGACCGACAGCCATACCACGCCGATCGACCTGCGCGCGTACATCGCATCGGGCGGCGCGCCGCTGTCCGAGACCTGGCTTTATCAGTGGACGCCCGTCTCGCCCGACCGCATGCCGCCGATCGCCGCCTGAACCGAATACTTGTGATAGTGAGAATCCCTATTGATTTGGTTTAACAAATCAATTTTACCTATCACACTTGCTCATCAATAATCTCTCTCGTGCAGCGCCCTCCCCGGCTGATTCCGGGGGCGGGCCTGCAGCAGCCTTTATCAACGTGAACGAGAGAGAGCCAGGGTATGAGCAAAATAACGACGGCAGCCGGTGCACCGGTGGCGGACAACCAGAACGTAATGACGGCGGGCGAGCGTGGCCCGATGCTGTTGCAGGATGTGTGGTTCCTTGAAAAGCTGGCCCACTTCGACCGGGAAGTGATCCCCGAGCGCCGCGTGCATGCGAAGGGTTCGGGCGCTTTCGGCACCCTCACCATCACCAACGACATCACCGGCTATTCGAAAGCGAAGCTGTTTTCGCAGGTAGGCAAGAAGACCGACCTCTTCCTGCGCTTTTCCACCGTGGCGGGCGAACGCGGCGCCGCCGATGCCGAGCGCGACGTGCGCGGTTTCTCGGTCAAGTTCTATACCGAGGAAGGCAACTGGGACATCGTCGGCAACAATACCCCGGTGTTCTTCCTGCGCGATCCGCTCAAGTTCCCCGATTTCATCCATACCCAGAAGCGGGATCCGAAGACCAACATGCGCAGCCCCGTGGCGGCGTGGGATTTCTGGTCGCGGCACCCGGAGTCGCTGCACCAGGTCACCATCCTCATGAGCGACCGCGGACTGCCGCAGAACTACCGCCAGATGCACGGCTTCGGCTCGCATACCTTCTCGTTCATCAATGCTGCCAATGAACGTTTCTGGGTCAAGTTCCATTTCAAGTCCATGCAGGGCATTGCGAACTGGACCAACCGCGAGGCGGCGGAGATCGTCGGACGCGACCGCGAGTCGGCGCAGAAGGATCTGTTCGACAGCATCGAGCGTGGCGACTTCCCGCGCTGGCGCATGTGCGTGCAGGTGATGCCCGAGCGCGATGCGGCAAGCTACCCGATCAACCCCTTCGACCTTACCAAGGTGTGGCCGCACAAGGATTATCCGCTGATCGAAATCGGCATCGTCGAGCTCAACCGCAATCCCGAAAACTACTTCGCCGAGGTCGAGCAGGCCGCCTTCACGCCGGCCAATGTCGTGCCCGGCATCGGTTTTTCGCCGGATCGCATGCTGCAGGGACGGCTGTTCTCCTATGGCGATGCGCACCGTTATCGCCTGGGCGTCAACCACCACCAGATTCCGGTCAACGCCCCGCGCTGCCCCTTCCACAACAGCTTCCATCGTGACGGTGCGATGCGGGTGGATGGCAACCAGGGCGGCAAGCTCAACTACGAGCCGAACCGGCTGGGCGAATACGCGCAAGACCGCAACGCAGCCGAACCGCCGCTGGCCGTCTATGGCGCGGCGGACCGCTACGATCACCGGGAGGATGGCGATTACTACAGCCAGGCGGGGGCGCTGTTCCGGCTGATGAACGATGCGCAGAAGCAGCAGCTGTTCGCCAACATCGCCGATTCCATCGGCCCGGTGCCGGACGACATCAAGCGCAGGCAGCTCGATCACTTCCACAAGGCCGATCCCGCGTATGCGGCGGGAGTGGCGCGTGCGATCGGCTTTGCTTACGAGGGTCCGTATGCAGGCGCCTGATCCCGGCTGGATCGCCACGCTCATCAGCCATTACGGTCACCCCTGGTAGTCCGTCCGGGCGATCTCCGATCCCCTGCCCATGCCCGCCGGTATCGCCCGGCGGGCATTTTCTTTAGCGGCGGCGCGCGTCGTCGCCGGCCAGCATCGCCACCGCTTCGATGGTGTGGCGTGGCGCTTCGCGGGCCGGCACCGACAGCAGCCGCTCGTCATCGCCGTCAATCCGTGCAGAGCAGAGGCGGATGATGGCCTGCCGGGGCAAGCGGTATTCGCGGGCCAGCTGCGCAAGCGGGATGCCTGCCGCGATGCGGGCCGCAATCTCGCTCCTGAGCGCCGCCGGCAGCGGGCGGCTGCGCGGGGCGCGCAGGCTGCCGGCGCCGGGTGTGCGCAGCCTGGTCCGGGCGGTCCGCTGTTCGCGCTCCATCGCGGCGATCGCAGCGACGGTCTCGCGAAACTGCCTGCCCGATTCTCCCGTCAGTTCACACTTGCCCAGGTCCGGACAGAACAGTCGTATCCCCGCCTGGGCGAGGCGGCCGACCATGTGCCGGACTTCGCCGCCGTTGCGGCCGAGCGCATCGAGGCGGCCGACGACGAGGCAGTCTCCCTCGCGCAGCAGCCTGAGCAGCCGGCAGAACTCCGGCCGTCGTGCGGGCGGTTCGGTCACCGGTACCTCTTCGAGGACCAGGTTGTCGGGATGGATGTGGAAGCCGGCGCGCGCGATCAGCGCAAGCTGCTCGTCGACCGCGCGACCGGCGGCTTCGGGGCAATAAAAGAAGGTGTGCGCAACGCTCATCGAAAGGTTCATGGCCGCGTCTCCCTGTTCCAGCCTGTATGACTCGGGTGCACTGGCTGCGGTTGCAGCGCGTCTGCCGGAACATTCAATTATCGATTCAATCACACGTTCATATGCAGGACGAAGAACGCGCTGTGCCCTTGTTGCGATCATTGACGCTGAACTTTTCCTGAGGGGAACATTTCCATGGAACGCTGGTCTAGGACGTACTCCCGCTTGTTATCGAAAGACTTGACCATGATGCTTGACGAGCAACACAGTGAAGAACTGCGCGCACTCCGTAATCTGGAGCGGACCGTGCGCGCGTACAGTGTCACCAGCAATATGGTGTCGCTGCGACAGCGCCAGGAAATGCTTGCCATTGCCCTTCGCGAAGTGACCGAGGCGCGCAAGGCTGCCATCCGCAGGTCGCGCGCGCTTCCCCTCAAAGACACCCCTCCCTCCTCGCTCTGATCGGCGCGCGCCCATGGCGCCGCCGGTTTCTTCCGCTCCATTCACTGTCCGCACACCAGGCAAGCGTCGGCTCCGGCGCCTGCAAATCCACCTCGAATTGCCGAGTGTCAAAATGGCAATGGCCGATGATGGCAACATAGGCGCCTGTTCCGGTTTCCTTCTGGTGATGCGTTTGATCTTCAACGGCAACTTCTTTTCTCATTTCCATCGATGCGTTCTCCTCGTCGCCCTGCTGCTCGGAGCGACGGCGGGCGCCGCGCACGCTTTCGACTTCGACGATGTCGCCGCCCGCGCGCGCAAGCTGGCGGCCGAGGGCTACAGCAAGCCTCAGAAAAATCTGCCCAAGGCACTGACCTCCCTGAGCTACGATCAGTACCGCGACATCCGCTTCGATCCGGCCAAGTCCCACTGGCGGGCGGAAGGCCTTCCGTTCGAACTGGCCTTCTTTCATCAGGGCGGATTCTTCGACACGCCTGTCAGGATCAATGAGCTGCAGGGTACGGCCGTCCGTGAAATCCGCTTCGATCCCTCGCTCTTCAATTACGGCAAGAACAATATCAATCCGAAAGAGCTGGGCGGCCTGGGCTTCGCGGGCTTCCGCGTGCACTACCCGATCAACACGCCTAAATACAAGGATGAGGTGATCGTCTTCCTGGGCGCGAGCTACTTCCGTGCTGTCGGCAAGGGCCAGCTCTACGGCCTGTCGGCGCGCGGTCTCGCGATCGATACCGCGCTGGCCTCGGGCGAGGAATTTCCGCAGTTCGTGGAATTCTGGATCCGGCGTCCGAAACCCCTGGACAAGGAACTCACGATCTTCGCCCTGCTCGATTCGCCGCGCGCGACCGGCGCCTATCGCTTCACCCTGCGGCCCGGGATCGATACCGTGGTCGACGTCAAGGCGCGCCTGTTCCTGCGCGAGAACGTCACCAAGCTCGGCATCGCGCCGCTGACGAGCATGTTCTATTTCGGCGAAAACCACCGGCCGAACATCGACGACTATCGTCCCGAAGTGCACGACTCGGACGGACTCTCGGTGCATTCGGGAACCGGCGAGTGGATATGGCGTCCGCTGGTCAACCCGCGGCGTCTGCTGATCACCTCGTTCTCGAGCACCAATCCCGGCGGATTCGGTCTCATGCAGCGCGACCGCAACTTTGGCAATTACGAAGATCTCGAAGCGAAGTATCAGCGGCGGCCGAGCGCCTGGATCGAGCCGAAAGGCAACTGGGGAGCGGGACGGGTCGAACTCGTGCAGATCCCGACGCCGGACGAGACGAACGACAACGTCGTCGCGTACTGGGTGCCCGATACGCCGCCCAAACCCGGGGCGCCGCTCGATCTCGAATACCGGATGCTCTGGCAGAAGGATTCCGACCGGCGTCCGCCGCTGGCCTGGGTGACGCAGACCCGGCGCGGCCACGGCTACCGGCTGAAGCCGGACGACAGCATTGCCCTGTTCGTCGATTACGACGGCCCCGCCCTGCGCAAGCTGCAGCCGGACGCCAAGGTCGAGGGGATGGTGAATGCCGACGGCAATGCCAAGCTGCTCGAAGTAACGACGTACCCGAACGAAGCCAGCGGTGGATGGCGTACCGCCATCCGTCTGCGCCGTATTGACGAGAAAAAGCCGGTGGAGCTGCGTGCCTACCTGCGTCACAACAACACTACATTGTCCGAAACGTGGAGCTACATACTGCCGCCCGAATGACGGGCACGCCCGAGCAGCCCGACGTCCGCGCCCGCTACCTCGACCTGCTCGAGGTCGATGCAGCGGAACGGGCACGGCTGGCAGACGCCGGGGCGGACGACGGCCGGCAAACGATGTCGGACTTGCAGCGCCTGCTGACCCCGGACGACGCCGGCGAGGCCGACAATCCGGCGCTGGCGTCGGTCGGCCGGCGGGTCCAGCTTGCCTGCGGCCTGCAGGAACCGGACTGCCCGCCGCTCGCACCCGCCATCCGCCGTTCCTCGATGGTCCCGCATCCCTGGACCCCGCTCAATCCCCTGGTACGCGGATATCAGTCCGCCGTGCGCCACCGCGGCCACTGGGTGGAGCGCAAGGAAGGTGAGCAGCGGCCGGCCTGGCCGGCGCAATTCACGCCGGGCGACGAGGATGTGCCGGATGGGCCGGATCCCCGCGGACGCTGGCAGTTCGCCGGCAACGTTCGCCGCCTCGTGCTCCTGACGCTGATGATCGCCCAGACGCTGGCCGGCACCTGGTTCATGAGCCGTGTCGTCCCCTATCAGGGCACCGCCTGGCTCGAAATGGTCCTGCTGCTGCTGTTTGCGATCCTGTTCTGCTGGGTTTCCGCCGGTTTCTGGACGGCCATGGCCGGCTTCTGGCTGATGTTGCGCGGCACCGACCGTTACCTGATCTCCCGCCAGAAGGCCAGCCGCGCGCCGATCGCCCCCGGGGCGAGAACGGCGATCGTCATGCCGATCTGCAATGAGGATGTCATCAGGGTCAGTGCCGGCCTGCGCGCGACCTACGAGTCTCTCGCGAAGACGGGCGAACTCGCGCATTTCGACTTCTTCATCCTGAGCGACAGCAACGACCCCGACACCTGCGCGGCGGAACTCGAGGCTTGGTCCAGGCTCTGCCGCGAACTCGACGGATTCGGGCGCATTTTCTACCGCCGCCGCCGGCGCCGGGTCAAGCGCAAGAGCGGCAACATCGACGATTTCTGCCGTCGATGGGGCGCGGCGTATCGCTACATGGTGGTGCTCGACGCCGACAGCGTCATGAGCGGCGACTGCCTCGCCACGCTCGTGCGGCTGATGGAAGGCAATCCGGGCGCGGGCATCATCCAGACGGCACCGGTCGCCGCCGGCCGCGACACGCTGTATGCGCGTATCCAGCAGTTCTCGACACGGGTCTACGGCCCGCTGTTTACTGCCGGCCTGCACTACTGGCAGCTCGGCGAGTCGCACTACTGGGGGCATAACGCCATTATCCGGCTGGCTCCGTTCATCAAGCATTGCGCGCTGGCGCCCCTCCCCGGTCGCGGCTCGCTAGCGGGCGAAATCCTGTCGCACGACTTCGTCGAAGCCGCGCTCATGCGGCGCGCCGGCTGGGGGGTATGGATCGCCTACGATCTCGAGGGCAGCTATGAGGAAATGCCGCCCAATCTGCTCGACGAACTCAAGCGCGACCGGCGCTGGTGTCACGGCAACCTGATGAATTTCCGGCTGTTCACCGCGCGCGGCATGCATCCGGTGCACCGCGCCGTATTCGCCACCGGCGTGATGGCCTATCTGTCCGCGCCGCTCTGGTTCCTGTTCCTCGCGCTGTCGACCGCTCTCCTCGCCATGCATACCCTGGTCGAGCCGCAATATTTCTTTGCGCCGCGCCAGCTGTTTCCTGTCTGGCCCCAGTGGCACCCCGACAAGGCGCTCGCCCTCTTTTCGGCGACCGCGACACTGCTCTTCCTGCCGAAGATCCTGAGCATCGTGACCGTCGGCCTGCAGGGCGCGCGCGGTTTCGGCGGCATCCTGCGGGTGACGGCAAGTGTCGTATTAGAGATCCTGTTCTCGATGCTGCTTGCGCCGGTGCGCATGCTGTTCCACACGCGTTATGTGCTGGCCGCCTTCCTCGGCTGGGCCATTCACTGGAAGTCCCCGCCGCGCGCGGATTCCGAAACCACGCCGGTCGAGGCACTGACCCGGCATGGCGGGCAGATGCTGCTTGGACTGGGGTGGCTGGTCGGGATCTATCTGCTGAATCCGACATTCCTGCCATGGCTGTTGCCGATCGCCGGCGGCATGCTGCTGTCGGGGCCGCTGTCGGTCTGGTCGAGCCGCGTGTCGCTCGGCCGTTTGACCCGGCGTCTCGGCCTGTTCCTGATACCGGAAGAGCGCACCCCCGCGCCCGAACTGCTGGCCTGCGCCAAGCATGTGGCCGCCACGCCGCCGCTCGGAGGTTTTGTCGATGCCATCGTGGATCCGAAGGTGAATGCCCTCGCATGTTGCGCTGCCCGGCACCGCCGGCGTCTGCCCGACAACACGGCGAAGGAGCGCGAGGCCCTGCACAGGACGGCATTGACGGGCGGGCCGGAAGCGCTCGGCAATGCCGAGCGCCTGATCGTGCTCGACGACCCGGTGCTGCTGTCGCGGCTGCACCTGGAAGTCTGGTCCTCGCCGCACGCGCATCCCGTCTGGCGAGAACGCGTCCTCGGTGCCTGACCCGGCAGGCGGGTTCAGTCCGTGCCCGCTCCGTGCGGCATCGGCGAGGTAGCGGCGGCCGCGAGATCGGGGGCCACCCCGGCATCGTCGATCTGCCGCAGCTCGATCAGCGTCATCAGAAACACGCCGCCGATCAGGCCGGCGAGGACAAGACCCAGCAGAACGATAATCACGGAGATCATGGCAAGCCCCTTTCAACGATGCCCGTGTTCATTAAAGCACCGGGCACATGCTGAAAATTGCGCGTGGTCAACAGAATGAGCCGGCTCGCCTGACGCCATTCGGGCCGCTATCGCGTCCATCAAAAAAAAAGCGCGAATTCCTTTTTGTGCGCGGCAACCAAACCGGGCGCTCCTTGTCCTAAGACTGCTTACCAGAAACGTTGCGCGCAGATCGATCTTTCGCGGTCAGATGCACGCGAACTGTCCATAGGATGAAGAATGCCTCGCATCTCAAAACTGTATGACTCCTTCAAGAACGGCTATGTGGTAGCGGTCCTGACCGTCCTGCTTGCATTTCTCGCCGTCGCCGCGCTTGTTTACAAGCCGCTGACCATGCCCAGCACCACCCCGGTCGTGCAGTCGCACGACATCTCGGAAGTCACCCGCCTGGCCTCCCTCGACCGGAAGAACCTCGACTACCTGCTGATCGCCGAGCCGCTGTCGGATTTCCCGCGCTACGTCCTGAAGTACAAGGGCGCCGACGAAATCCGCGTGGTCAAGGTGCCCAGCTCGACCCACGCCAACCTCGAGCGCGAAGTGCTGCTCAAGCACGGCATCCCCTACGCGATCGCGCAGCCCCAGTACCTCGCCAAGCATCCCGGCGTGCTGGACGACAAGGAAGCGCAGCGGAGCGCGCTCGCCGAACTGGCGTCCTTTCTCGCGCGTAACGCCATCGGCATCGCCCTGCTCGCCTTCCTCGTCATCGGCCTGCGCAAGGGCCTGCCTGGCCTGACCGGCGGCGCGTCCGTGATCAAGCCGGAAAACCTCAAGGGCAGCATGGACGACCTGGTCGGCATGGAAGACATCAAGTCGGAAGTCGCGCACCTGGAAGAAATGATCCGCAACCGCGACATCTACCGTTCGCACAATATCGACAAGCCGTTCAACGTCATGCTGACCGGCCCCGCCGGCACCGGCAAGACCAAGCTGGCCGGCTATCTCGCCAAGAAACTCGACATCCCGCTGATCCAGACCTCGGGCTCCAGCCTCGAGTCCGGCTTTGTCGGCGGCGGCTCCAAGGCGCTGACGGCGATCTACAAGAAGGCTTGCGCCCAGGGCCGCTGCATCATCTTCCTCGACGAGGCGCAGAGCCTGTTCATGCCGCGCGGCCGCGGCGACAAGAAGTGGGATGACGATACCGCCAACACCCTGCTCGGCCTGCTCGACGGCGTCAAGAGCGACGAGGGCTCGGGCGTGATCTGGGTCGTGGCGTCCAACTTCGACGACAACAACATGCAGATGGACGAGGCGATGCTGCGCCGCTTCTCGGTCAAGATCAACTTCCGCCTGCCCAACCGCGCCGAGCGCCGCGAACTGCTCAATGTCTTCCTCTCGCGCAAGGATCCGGCCTGCATCGACTGGAGCCGGCTCAACCTCGACTACGTGGCGGACATCACCGCCAACCTCAGCCCGGCGCTGCTCGAAACCGTGGTCGACCGTGCAAGCATGATCGCGATCCAGGAAAAATCGCTGATCACCACCGACGTGCTGTTCCGCGCGTTCGAGCGTGCCTCGATCGGCATGACCGACCGCGCCACCACCGCCGAGAAGGAAAAGGAACGCGAACGCGTGGCACGCCACGAACTCGGCCACTTCTTCATGCAGATCGATCCCCTGCTTCGCCAGGGCCTGAGCTGGGAAGAGGTCAAGGCCCGATCCAACCTGCTCAAGATCAGCACCGAATCCGTTTCCAAGATCGGCGCGCTCGGTTATGTGCTGTCCTCGGCCAACGACGTCTCGCTGCGGACGCTGGAAGAAATGGAACAGGACGTGATCCAGCTGTACGGCGGCGTGGCGGCAGAGGAATTGTTCTACGGTCCGCGCGGCATCTCGACCGGGAGCCAGAACGACATCCAGAAGGTCACCGGCATGCTCGATCTGATGGTCAACCGTCTGTCGATGTACTCGCGCTCCAAACTCGACTATTCGCAGCTCAAGGCCGAGGCTTCGCCCGAAGAGGCGCTGCGCGAGGTCGAAGCCAAGGCGGACGAACTGTATTCCCGCACGCTGGAGGCGATGAAGGAGTACACCGGCCTCATCTCCGCGCTGACCGGCATCCTGATGGAGCGCTATGTGCTGTCCAAGGATGAAGTATTCGAGCTGCTGGCGCAGATGGTCGAACTGCCGCGCAAGGCAGCCTGATCACGAGTTCCTGAGGAGGAAAAGCCCCGCGCGACATGCCCGGGGCTTTTTTATTTGGCGGGCCGCTGCTGCATGTCGTTGAGCAGGGATTCCAGCATTGCCAGATCGACCGGCTTGGTCAGGTGATGATCGAATCCGGATTCGCTCGCGCGCCGCTTGTCTTCCTCCTGCCCCCATCCGCTGAGCGCGATCAGCGTCGCTCCCGCGAAGCGAGGCTGCTCGCGGATGCGGCGCGCGACTTCATGGCCATCCATGCCGGGCATGCCGATGTCCATCAGGATGACGCCCGGGCTGTACTCGACGAGCATGTCGAGCGCCGCCTGGCCGTTGTTGGCCACCCGTACGGTGCGGCCGAGGTATTCAAGCAGCATGGCGAGGCTGTCGGCGGCGTCCTGGTTGTCATCCACGACCAGGATCTTGTCGGCAAGCAGGCCGGAATCGCCCCCGCCTCCCGAGGGAGAGCCGTGCTCCGAGGCCGGCGTGCAGGGACAGGTTTGTGGCAGAACATTCATGGCGACACCCGGGATGAGCGGTTGGAGATGTACGTCGTGAGAGCGGGTCTGCTGGCTATCGAGAGTGTATTGTGGACAAAAGTTCATCGGGCGTCGTCCAGCAAGCTCAATAAACCCTCGGTCCGTCACGGCCATGCATGACGCGCAGATGGGGGATAATCCAGCTTTTCATTCCGCACCGGTACGAAAACGCATGGATTCCGCCACCTCTTCCTCCCCCGACATCAGACTGACTTCGTTTTCCCACGGCGGCGGCTGCGGCTGCAAGATCGCGCCCGGCGTGCTGGCCGACATCCTGAAGCAATCCGGCGGCTTTCCGATGCCCGCCGAGCTGATGGTCGGGATCGAGACCGCTGACGACGCCGCCGTCTACAAGCTGAACGATGAACAGGCGCTGATCGCGACCACCGATTTCTTCATGCCCATCGTCGACGACCCCTATGACTTCGGACGCATTGCGGCCACCAATGCGCTGTCGGACGTATATGCGATGGGCGGCACCCCGATCATGGCCCTGGCGCTGGTCGGCATGCCTGTCAACAAGCTGCCGCTGGAAACCATAGGCCTCATCCTGCGCGGCGGCGAATCGGTCTGTGCCGAGGCCGGCATTCCGGTCGCCGGCGGACATACCATCGATTCCGTCGAGCCGATCTATGGCCTGGTCGCGCTCGGGCTCGTCCATCCGTCCCGCGTCAAGCGCAACTCGGGCGCGCAGGCGGGTGACCGGCTGGTGCTGGGCAAGGGACTGGGTGTCGGGGTGTATTCGGCCGCGCTGAAGAAAGGCGCGCTCGATGCGGAGGGCTACCGCACGATGATCGCGAGTACGACGCGGCTGAACAAGCCGGGGCGCGCCCTGTCCGCGCTGGACGCCGTCCACGCGATGACCGATGTCACCGGCTTCGGACTGCTCGGCCATGCGATGGAGCTGGCACGCGGCGCGGGCAAGACGCTGAGACTGGACATGGCGTCCATCCCCCTGCTGGCGGGCGTGACCGAACTGGCCGCGGCCGGTTTCATCACCGGCGCCTCGGCGCGCAACTGGGCGGGTTACGGTGAACAGGTGGAACTCGGCGCCGGCGTGTCGGACGTGCAGCGCGCCTTGCTGACCGACCCGCAGACGTCGGGAGGGCTGCTGGTCGCCTGCGCGCCGGAGGCGGTGCCCGAGGTGCTTGAAATCTTCCGCGCCGAGGGATTCGGGCAGGCCGCGGGCATCGGCGAAGTGCTCGAAGGTCCGGCCGCCGTGCGCGTCGCCTGATCGTTTCAGAAACTCTCCGGCGGCAGTAACCCGACTACGCGCAGGCTGGCGTTGTTCGGGTCGGTCTGGACGACGACCATCTCGCCGGAACGTACGGACTCCCCGGTCAGGGCTATGATGTTCTGGCTGTGGGTGACGAGCACCAGGTTGCCCCGGCCGGTGCGGCGAGCGATGGCCTCGCGCACCGCCGAGACTTTCTTCGCCCCCGCGCGCTCATCCTCGCGGAACATGGAATCGAGCATGGGATCGGGCACCACCCTGCCGAAGGCCAGCCGCGCCGTCTCCAGGCAGCGGCACCAGCGGCTGGAACGGACGTCGCCCACCGGAATCCCGCGCGAGCGGAAGGCTTCCCCCATGCGTCGCGCATCGTTCCTGCCGGCGTCGGAAAGATTGCGCTGGGTCGCGCAGTCGTCGACGCGAAAGCCCGGAGGATCGCCGATGCCGGGTTCGGTTACCGCGTGGCGGATCAGGATCACATGACCGCCTTCTGCAAGCCGGCGCCATAGCGCCTCGCTGTCGCCTGCGGCGGAGGCGATGGCCGTGGTCAGCCACAGCGCCAGCACCGCGATCACGCGTCCGCTCGCCCGTCCCATGCCTTATCCCGCGCCTGCCGCCGGCCGCCCGGATGTCAGCGGCTGCCCGTGTCGCTGCCTTCCGTCTTCCCCTGTCGTGCCCGGCCCTGATGCTGCCGCTTCTTCATCGGCCGCTCGGCGGACGAGGCGTCGCTGGTGCCGGAAGCGGCTCCGGTGCCGGACGAGGACTGCTGCCTGGACATGAGGTCGGCCGCGCGCCGCTCCACCTCGGCCACCCGTGCCGGGTCGGTGCTTTCGCGAATCTCGGTGCTCGGCGACATGCTCTGCGACTGGGCCTGAACCGCGGAGGCGGCGGCAAGCATGGAAACGAGGACAGCAATTGCAGTCTTGTTCATTCGTGGCTCCTGGAAGGGTTGCGGCGCCCGCACAGGCAGGCCCGCGCAATGCCGGCACCCGGGCGGGCGCGGCATTCACGATTTCTACGACTGCGGGAAGGTGTTTCGGTTTCGCCAACAAACGGAAAGTTTGCGCCGGCGGCACACTCAGAAGCCGATGCGCCGCCGTGCCGGGTCCGACTTCACGCGTACGTCCTCCGGGACCAGCCTGTCGCGGCCGGCGGCGACCGCGTGGCCCAGGCCGTCGAGCAATGCCTTGCGCATTTCGCGCGGCGAGACTTCCGCCAGCTTGTCGAGCACGTTCTCGCTCAGGTTCTCGTCGATCTGCTTGAGCTTGAGTTCGCGCAGCAGGGCCGCATACACCCGCTGGGCGATCACCGCCGCCTGCTCCGTCGTCGGCGCCGGCACGTCATAGACGGCCATGCGCGACAGCAGTGCGCTCGGAATGCCTTCCAGGCTGTTGGCGGTCAGCACCCAGAACACCTGGCTGGCGTCGAGATCGACATCGATGAACTCGTCATGAAACGCGCGCGAGGTTTCCGGCTCCAGCAACTGATACAGGGCCGCCATCGGATCGGATTGCGTCGAGCCGCTCGCCTTTTCCACTTCGTCCAGCAGCACCACGGGATTGGCGAACTTGCCGCGCACCAGTCGCTCCGCCACCTTGCCGCATTTCGCGCCCTTCCAGGTGGAGGAACTGCCGGTGATGACGAAGCCAGCCGACAGTGCGTTCATGCTGATGAATTCGAACTCGGTGCCGAGCACCGCCGCGAGCCGCTTGCCGAAATGCGTCTTGCCGACGCCCGGGTCGCCGAGCAGCAGCACCGGCATCAGGTTGAAGCTGGCGCCGCCGGCGATGGCGAGGCCGAGGTAGCGCTTGAGATCGTCGAGGACCTCGGAGAAGTTCGGGCAGTCTTCGTAAAGCGGATCGAGTGCGCCGGTATTGGATGGCGTCGTCACGAAGCGCTCTGCGCCCAGCTCGAGCATGTCGTCATAGAAGGCTTCAAGCTCGGGGGATTTCAGTGCACGCGCCCTTTCCTGGGCGCTTTCGACAGCTTGCATGCTATAGATGCGATGAGAACGGGCAATACTGATCGTCATTGCATACTCCTGAAACGCTGGCTTCCTTGCAGTGTGTGTATGTTCGAAAGAAATATCAAGTCGAATCCCGCCTGCGCGGCGATGAAGCACATACGCAACAAATGCAAACTTCGTTCCAGCACCCCGGGCAGCATCAGCACCCGTCGGGCGATGCTGCTGACACCGTTCTCAGGGTTCGATGAGCGGTTCGGCGAGGAGCTCGCCGACGGCGAGACCGATCGCGTCGGCGATATCGATGCCGTTGCTCGGATGCGGGATGGTGTTGCAGCTGACGATGCGTGCCGCGCCCGCTGCCAGCAGATCGTCGTAGGCGCCGCCCGCGAACACGGGATGGATGGCAATGCAGACGGGTGCGGCCATGCCTGCCTCGCGGATGCGGGCGACCGCGGCGATCATAGTTTGCGCGCTCGAGGCAATATCGTCCACCAGCACCGGCGTGCATCCCGCCTCGACGTCGCAGAGCGCGGTGACGCTCACCTCGCGGTCGCCGGTGCGCGTCTTCTCGAGCACCGCGTGGCGACAGCCGAGGCGTTCGGCGACGGCGCCCACCCATTGCTCGCTCTCGGCATCCGGGCCGACGATCAGCGGCCGCTCGACATGCTCTTCGATCCAGGCGGCGATGTCAGCCGCGGCGCCGACGGCCCGGGTGGGTATGCTGTAGATTTCGGCGAGCCGCCGGTAACGGTGCAGATGCGGATCGACCGTGATCATCCAGTCGCAGAAATCGGAAACGAACCGCGCGAAGTGGGCCGCGGTGACCCCCTCCCCCTCGCGAAAGCGCGCGTCCTGCCGCATGTAAGACAGGTAGGGCGCGACCAGGCCGACGCGCCTGGCCCCCAGTTCCCGCGCGGTACAGGCGGCGAAGTACAGCGGCATGATGCGTTCGTCCGGGCGATCGAGCGTGCAGACGAGGATCACGTCGCGCCCATGCACCGGCGACAGGATGCGCACGCAGGATTCGCCGTCGGGGAAACGGTGGACCTCCATGCGGCCGACTTCGCATCCGAGCGCACGGTCGAGGTGCAGCGCGAACTGCTCGTTGCCCGGCATGGCGAGAAGGATCGGGATCACATGCGCTCCTGTGTCGTGATTGGGCTCAATCGAGTTCGATGCTTTCCAGGTACTCCGGTACCGTGCTGTCCCAGCCCAGCTCTTCGTCTATCCGGCGGCGCAGCGTATCGGCCGCGTCCGGCTCGCCATGGGTGATGAACACCCGCTTCGGCTTTGCCGGCATGCCGCGCATCCAGTCGAGGATCTCGTCGCCGTCCGCATGCGCCGACAGGTTCTCGATCTGCGTGACCTGCGCGCGCACCGGGACATACTCGCCATGGATCTTGATCGCGTCCACGCCGGCGAGCATGGCCGCGCCGCGCGTGCCGCCTGCCTGAAAACCGGCAAACAGGATCGTGTTGCGCGGATCCGGGGCGAAGGCCTTGAGATGATGCAGCACGCGTCCGCCGGTCGCCATGCCGCTCGCGGCCACGATCACCATCGGCACCTGGCGCCGGTTCAGCTCCTTCGACTCCTCGACGCTGTTGACGATTTTCGCCGCATTGCACATCGCCCGGCATTGATCGGGCTTAAGCCGGTGGCTTGAGGAATGCCTGCGATAAAGTTCGGTGACGTCTGCCGCCATCGGGCTGTTGAGATAGACCGGCAGCAGCTCGGGAATCCTGCCCTGCTCCTTGAGCTGGTTGATGTAGTAGAGCATGGTCTGCGCGCGGCCGACCGCGAACGCCGGCACGACGACGACACCGCCGCGCGCCGCAGTCTCCTGTATGGTCGTGGCCATCAGGTCCAGCGGATCCGTCGGATCGTGGCGGCGGTTGCCATAGGTCGATTCGACGACCAGGTAATCGGCGCCGGGTGGCGGCTCGGGAGCGACCATCACCGGATCCGCGGCGCGCCCGAGGTCCCCGGAAAAGCAGATCGAGGTCGTTCCGTTGTCGATGCGGACCGAGCAGGCGCCGAGGATGTGGCCCGTCTGCCGCATGAACGCATGCAGGCGACCGGTGACCTCAAAGCGTTTGCCGATGGTGACCGGCCGGAAGTACTTCAGCGCCCGCAACGCGTCTTCTTCGGTGTAGAGCGGCAGCGCCGGGCTGTGCCTGGAGTACTGCCGGCGGTTCGCGAGATTCGCTTCTTCCTCGAGCAGCCGTCCGCTGTCGGGAAGCAGCAGCTTGCATAGGTCGAACGTCGCTTCGCTGCAGTAGATCTTTCCCCGGAATCCTTCCCGCACGAGCAGCGGCAGATAACCGCTGTGGTCGAGATGCGCATGCGTGAGCACCACTGCGTCGATGGCCGAGGGCGCGACGGGAAGCGGCGCCCGGTTGCGCAGCCGCAGCTGCTTGTAGCCCTGGAACAGGCCGCAATCCACCAGCACGTTGGCATGCTCGGACCTGACCAGGTATTTCGAGCCGGTGACCGTGCCGGTCGCTCCCAAAAACTGAAGCTGCATCCTGC
This sequence comes from Noviherbaspirillum aridicola, assembly GCF_019656455.1. GTDB lineage: Bacteria > Pseudomonadota > Gammaproteobacteria > Burkholderiales > Burkholderiaceae_D > Noviherbaspirillum > Noviherbaspirillum aridicola. The sequence continues at coordinate 125,670 of NZ_BPMK01000006.1, read as the reverse complement.
GCTTCTCCTTCCTGATTCATCGTTCGGATTTTAAAGCCCACACTATCCGGTCAGCAGTGTGAACAAACCCTTGATTCAGGTCAACCGGGCTCGATTCAGCGTGAAGGGACAGACGTCCGGCGCGACCAACGCGACGGGGCGCGACACGCGCTACACAAAGCATGAGAACGCGCCGCGGGCGCTTGCATGCATCTTGCATCGCATGTCATCGACAAGTAACGGAGCGGCCTTTTCTCTCTGCGTGATGACGGCCCATAGGTTGACCCGGCTCATCATTCGTTCTTTTTGGAGCGCCCTATACTTAACTTGATTAACTCGAGAGCGACAGAAACGTAATCGGATTTCGGGTGTCCATTCCGGACACTCGACGACTATACGGGGAGCATCTGCAATGACGACTCAAAGCGAAGTCAATCGTACCGAACAGCAAGAAGACCTGTTGAAGAGCCTGGTAGCCTTTACGCAGGATCATCGGGCAGTCTACTGGTCGGGAACGCTCTCCAGCTTCCTCGAACGCGTGATGACCGCCAATCCGCAGGGCGCCGCGCGCACCTCGCACCAGTACATGTGGGACATGATCCGCTGGATGGGATGCGAGGATGAAAGCGGCAATTTCCGCTGCAAGCTATTCGACCAGGAGCTGTTCGGCGTCGATGAGGCGATCGGCCGCGTGGTCGACTATTTCAAGGCCGCCGCGGCAGGCTCCGAAGTCGGCCGTCGCCTGCTTCTTCTGCTCGGCCCGCCGTCGGGCGGCAAGTCCACCCTGGTCATCCTGCTCAAGCGCGGACTGGAAGAGTACAGCCGCACCGAGGAAGGCGCGATCTACGCGATCCAGGGCTGCCCGGTGCATGAATCGCCGCTGCACCTGGTGCCGCACTCCCTGCGCCCGCGCTTCCGCGAAACCTACGGCGTGGAGATCACCGGCGAGGTCTGCCCGCATTGCCGCAGCCGGCTCGAGCACGACTACAGCGGCGACTTCCTGCGCATGCCGGTGGAGCGCATCTTCATCTCCGAGGCCGGCCGCGTCGGCATCGGCACTTATGCGCCGCACGATCCGACCACCGCCGACCTGGCGGACCTGGTCGGCTCGGTCGACCTGTCCAAGGTGGCGCAGTACGGCGACGAGGGCGATCCCCGTGCCTGGTCGTGGTCGGGCGCGGTGTACGCCGCCAGCCGCGGCATGCTGGAGATGATCGAGATCCTGAAGGTCAAGCGCGAATTTCTCTACCTGCTGCTGACGCTGACCCAGGAACGCAACGTGAAGGTCTCGCGCTTCCCGCTGATCTATCTCGACGAGACCATACTCGCCCACACCAATCTCGCCGAGTTCCGCAAGTTCCTGCAAGAGAGCGAGAACGAGGCGCTGCTGGACCGGATGGTCATCATCCAGGTGCCTTATACGCTGAATTACAAGGATGAGGCGCGAATTTACAAGAAGCTCATTTCTTCGGCCGCGCCTGCCTTCCGCCAGGTGCATCTCGATCCGCATGTGCTGCATGCCGCCGCGGTGTTCGCCATCATGACGCGCCTGCACGAGGCCGACGACAAGGAGCTCGAGCTGGGAAAGAAGGTCCGCGTCTATGCGAACGAGGAGGTCGAGGGCTATGCCCACGCCGAGACCGAACGCATGCGTCAGCGCATGCCGGAGGAAGGCCTGGCCGGCATCTCGCCCCGCTTCGTGATCAATGCGCTGTCCAACGCGATCATCCAGAACAACGCCCGCAGTCTGACCACCATGGACGTGCTGCTCGCGCTGAAGGATGCGATCGACAACGATGCCCGCATCGACCCCAAGCGCAAGCGCAAGTGGATCGACTACCTCGTCCTGGCCCGCAAGGACTTCTACAACCGCTGGGTCAAGGAAGACGTGCACAAGGCGTTGTTCGTCTCCTTCGAGCAGGAGGCGCAGGACCTGCTGGACAAGTACCTGGACGAAGTGGAAGCCATGCTCGACAACCGCCAGATCAAGGATCCGATCACCAACGAAGAGCGCCGCCCGGACGAGCGCTTCCTGCGCGCCGTGGAAGAAAAGATCCATATCTCCGACTCCGGCAAGCAGTCGTTCCGGCAGGAGGTGGTTCGCAAGGCGATGGGCGCCTACAAGCGCGGCGAGAAGTTCACGCTCGACAGCCACGCGCAGCTGCACAACGCGGTTCAGCAATATCTGTTCGAGCAGCGCCGCGACGTGCTGCGCCTGGTCAGTTCCAGCACCCGTCCGGACGAGGAAGTCAGGCAGAAGATCTCGGTGGTCGAGAAGCGCCTGGTCGATGAGTACGGCTATGACAGCCACAGCGCGCGCGAGGCATTGAATTACGTGACCACGCTGATGGCGCAGGAATAGGTATGCCCCATGACACACATGATCACGATATCCGCCGAGACGCCGTGGTACGACCTGTTCTCACGCGGGTCGCGCGACTGGTTGCGGCACAACGAGAAGGTGCGCGAGGCGGTGCAGCAGAACCTGCCCAACCTGGTGGCCGGTCCGGATGTCATCACCGGGTCGCAGGACCGGACCGTGCAGGTGCCGGTCAAGCTCCTTGAGCACGCGCGCTTCAGACTGTCCGACGCTTCCTCGCAGAGCAACGCCGGCCAGGGCCAGGGCAAGCCGGGCGACGTGCTGCGCCAGGCCCAGCCCGACATGGGCGGCGACGAGGGCGAAGGCGGCAACAACGACGGCGAGCTCAAGATGCTGCTCGAGTTCAAGGTCGACGACATCATCGACTGGCTCTGGGAAGAGCTGCAGCTGCCGGACCTGCAGCCCAAGCGCAATACCGCCATCAATGACGACGAGTATGTGCGCGAGGGCTGGGACAAGCACGGCGCGCGGGCGCGCCTGGACCGGCGGCGGACCGTCAAGGAAGCCGTCAAGCGGCGGGCGACGCAGGAAAACCCGGTGCCCTTCACCAACGAGGACCTGCGCTTCAAGCAGCTCGTGCACCGCCGCAAGCCCGCCACGAACGCCGTCGTGATCTTCGCGCTCGATGTGTCGGCCAGCATGACCGACGCCGAACGCAAGCTCGCCAAGAGTTTCTTCTTTTTCGTGCTGCAGGGCATCCGCCGCCGCTACGGCAAGGTGGAAACCCGCTTCATCGCCCATACCACCCAGGCCTGGGAATTCAACGAGCACGAGTTCTTCAACGTGAGCGGTACCGGCGGCACCGGCGCTTCCACCGCCTTCAAGCTCGCGCTCGAGATGATCGAGGCGGAATACGATCCGTCGCAGTACAACGGCTACCTGTTCTATGCATCCGACGGCGAGAATTTCACCGAGGACCGCGCCGCCGCCACCGACTATCTCGGCCGCCTGAGCAAGCTGCTCAACTACATCGGCTACGTGGAGACCGTTCCCGGATCGCCGCGCACCAGCGAAACCGAGATGAAAATGCTGTGCGGCGAGATCGAGCGCGGCGGCGCGCCGGTCGGCAGCAGCATCCTGACCCGGCATGAAGACGTCTGGAAGGCGATCCGCAAGTTCTTCGTGCAGGAACAGACTGATTGAGGACAAGCGCCCATGTGCACCACTACCAATTCGCCGGAAACCATCGAGCGCCTGAAGCAGTACTCGGACCGCATCGAACAGCTGGCGCGCGATCTCGGACTGGACTACTACCCGGTCGATTTCGAGCTGGTCCCCAACAATTTCATGATGGAGATCGCTGTCTACGGCCTGCCGGTACGCATGCCGCACTGGTCGTTCGGGGTGCGCTACATCCACCAGCTGATCCGCCAGGGCATGGGCCACTCCCGCATTTTCGAAGTGATGTTCCCGGGCGATCCCTGCCGCGCCTACCTCGTCAACGGCAACACGCTGCCGGAGAACACGCTGGTCACGGCCCACGTGCTCGGTCATGCGGATTTCTCGAAGAACAACCATCTGTTCGCGCACTTCATGGAGATGGCGGGCGGCCACATCCTGGAGCAGGCGGCGGCGCGCGCACACCGTATCGAGACCGCGATACACGAGTACGGCCAGGAAAGAGTGGAAGCCGTGCTCGATGCGGCGCTCGCACTGGAGCCGCATATCGACATCAACCGTGAACTGCACCGTCCGCTGTATCCCGCCGTGAAGCCCAGGGCGGCGCCGGAACCCGAGCCGGACAGCTTCCAGAAGCGCTACCGCCAGCTGCCCGGCGAGAAGCCGCATGCGGACAGCCATACGACAACGCGCCGTCCCCAGGTTCCGCCGCAGCCTGAGTACGACCTGCTCTGGTTCATCGCCAACTATGCGCCGGAGCTGGAAGGCTGGGAGCGCGACATTTTCCTCGCGGTGCGCGAAGAATCGTATTACTTCTATCCCGTGTTCGCCTGCCAGATCATGAACGAGGGCTGGGCCTCCTACTGGCATGCCCGGCTGCTGCGGGAGGCGGATTTCCTGCCGCAGGATCTCTACCTGTCGGCCATCAAGGCGCATTCCGACGTGGTGCGGCCGTATGCGGCGGAGAAGCAGCTCGCGCTGGCGGTCAACCCCTATCACCTCGGCTTTTCGATGTGGGAAGACATCATCGAGAAGCACGGGCTGGAGGCGGCGCGGCGGATCGTCAAGGAGGAAGACGATTTCGGTTTCATCCGCAATTACCTGACCAGGGACCTGATCGAAAAGCTCGAGCTTTTCGTCTATGAGGCGCGCGACGACGGCGACATCCGCATTTCCGAAAACAACGTGCACGCGGTGCACGAGGCCATCCTGGCGCCCAAGTTCAACTACGGCGCGCCGCGCATCGCCGCCAACCACATGCATGTGGACGGCAGCCTGCAACTGCTGCACGACCACCAGAGCGACGGGCGCGGCCTCGATCTCGGCCGGGCCGAGCGGGTGCTCGAATACATCGGCCGGGTCTGGCGCCGGCCGGTCACGCTGCATACCGTCGGCGAGCGCGGCGAGGCGCGCGTGGTCACCAGCAAGCGGATCTGAGCGGGCGGTCGCCCTCGCCCGCTCCCGCCGCTGGCACGCCGTTCAGATCAGATCGCAGCGTATCGTGGCCGGCTCGTGCCGCAGCTTGTCGAGCAGCGCCGGCGACACTATCTCATCCACGTCGGTGATCACATAGCCGAGACTGCCGCGGGTCTGCAGCCGCTGAGCGACGATATTGATGCCTGCCTCGGCAAAGTCGGCGTTCATTCTCGCGATCACGCCCGGTTCGTTGCGATGGATGTGCAGCACGCGGCTGCGCGTCTCCTTCGCCAGGTGCGGAATCTCAGGGAAGTTGACCGCCCAGCGGGTGGTGCCGGCCTTGAGAAAGCGCGCCAGCTTCTCCGCCACTTCGCTGCCGATGTTCTCCTGCGCCTCTTCCGTGCTGCCGCCGATATGCGGCGTCAGGATCACGTTGTCGAGGCCGCGCAGCGGCGACATGAACTCTTCCTTGTCGCTCTTGGGCTCCGCCGGGAACACATCCAGCGCGGCGCCGGCCAGCCGCCGCTCGCGCAACGCGGCGTTGAGCGCGTCGATGTCGACCACGCCTCCGCGTGAGGCATTGATGAGGACCGCGGTCGGCTTCATCGAGGCGAGGCGCTCGGCGGTCATCATGTTTTCGGTACCCTTGCCTCCCGGCACGTGAAGCGTGACGATATCGGCCTGTTCCAGCAGCTGGTCGAGACCGCCGGCGGGCCTGGCGTTGCCGAGCGGGAGCTTGCTCTCGACGTCGTAATAGACCACCCGCATGCCCACGCTCTCGGCCAGGATGCCGACCTGGGAACCGATGTTGCCGTAGCCGATGATGCCGAGCACCTTGTTGCGCACCTCATAGGCGCCCTGCGCGCTCTTGTCCCATTGCCCGCGGTGGGTGCGCGCGTTCTTTTCGGGGATGCGCCGCAGCAGCAGGATGGCTTCGGCGATCACCAGTTCGGCCACCGAGCGCGTATTGGAGAACGGCGCATTGAAGACCGGGATACCGAGCGTCGCCGCCGCTGTCAAATCCACCTGATTGGTGCCTATGCAAAAGCAGCCGATGGCCTTCAGACCCGGCAGGGCCTTGAGGGTGTCCGCCGAAACATGCGTGGCGGAGCGGATGCCGACGGCAACGGCATCGGCCAGCGCGGTCCTGAGTTCGTCGGGCTTGAGCGCCTTCGGGATCTGCACGATGTCGTCGAAGCCCTGCCCGTGCAATAACTCGGCGGCACTTGCGTGGATTTTTTCCAGTAAAACGATTTTCGCCATATCTTCCTCGTAATTAAGATGCAGATATAATGTATGTTATTTCTCGCCTGCCTGCACGCGGCGGCGGTATTCAACGGTAAGGATCATGCATGCTCACTGAACAGCGGATATCGGAAAAGGCGAGCACGGAAACGGTGACCGGGCTCAAGTGGTGGAATGACAGGCTCCTCAGCTTTACGACCACGCGTGCGCCGGAATATTCCTTCGCCGCCGGGCAGTATGCGCGACTCGGCCTGCGGGACGAAACCGGGATCATATGGCGCGCCTACTCGATGGTTTCGGCGCCGGCCGAGAACAGCCTCGAGTTCTACGGCGTGATCGTGCCGGGCGGGCTCTTCACTTCCCGTCTCAAGCGGATACAACCGGGTGCCGAAGTGCTGGTCGAAAGGCAACCCTATGGATTCATGACGGTGGATCGCTTCGAGGATGGGGAGGATCTATGGCTGCTGTCGACCGGCACCGGGGTCGGCCCCTACATCTCGATCCTGCGCGAAGGCACGGCGTGGCGCAGGTTCCGCAACCTGGTGCTGGTGCACGGCGTGCGGCAGGCGGATGAGTTCGTCTACCACGATGAACTCGAACGAATGCGCCAGGCGCCGCCGGGTCCGGCGCGGCTGCAGGTCGTCAGGGCCGTGACGCGCGACCAGGCGCCGGGCGCACTGCAGGGAAGAATCACGACGCTGCTGGCCGACGGAGAACTCGAACGGGCAACCGGTCTGACAGTCGACGCCAGCCGTTCGCGCCTGATGATGTGCGGGAATCCCGAGATGATCGAGGACATGCGCGGCATCCTGCACGGGCGCGGCCTGCGCCCGCAGCGCCGGCTTGCCCCCGGCCAGTTCGTCACCGAAAACTACTGGTAGGCCCCTCCGGCCACGGACACCTCGCCGCGGATGTAGTGCTGCAGCTGTTCGATGATGTACTGCTGCTCGGACATGATGTCCTTGACGAGGTCACCGATGGAGATGAGGCCGACCAGGCGGCCGTCGGCGACCACGGGCAGGTGGCGCAACCGGTGCTCGGTCATCAGCGCCATGCACTCTTCATTGCTCTGGTCGTGCCTGACGACGATGACGGGCGCGCTCATGATGTCGGCCACCCGGGTATCGGCCGCCGAGCGGCCGCGCAGCTCCACCTTGCGCGCGTAGTCGCGTTCCGAAACGATACCGACCACCTGTTGCCCGTCCATGACCAGCAGAGCGCCGATGCCCTTCTCCGCCATCAGTTCAAGCGCGTCGCGCACCCGGGCGTCGGGCGGCACCGAATGCACGGTATTGTCTCGTTTGGTCTGCAGGATCTGGGACACGGGCTTCATGAGTACTTTCCTCCTTGGGCGATGAAAGCAGTAACAGGGTCAGCTTAACGGCAGCCGCCGTTCGTGCGGCGCGGAGCGCGGCGAAACGTGCCGGCGCTCTGCGCTGCGTCAAGCCGCCCTGCTTTCGTTATAGGAGCCGGCTATCGGCAATTCAAGAAGGAAAGGCATTCAGCCGCGGGCCGCTGCCGTTCCGGCGGCCTCGAAGGGCAGCCACAGCACGAACTCGGAGCCCGCGCCCGGCCGCGAGGCGAGCGTGAGCAGGCCGCCCTGCAGCTCGACCATCTGCCGCACCAGCGACAGGCCGAGGCCCGTGCCTTCGTACTTGCGCGCCAGCCCGCCATCGAGCTGGACGAAGGGCTGGCACAGCTTCCCGATGTCCTCCTCGCCGATGCCGATGCCGTTATCCTGCACCGCGATCGTGAGGTAACGGCGTTCCGGCGACAGGACGCCGGCAAGGATGCGCCGTTCACCAAGCTCCATGCCCTCGCGCAGGCACATGCGCAGCGTCACCGCCCCGCCGGGTGGCGTGAACTTGATGGCGTTCGACAGCAGGTTATAGACCAGCTGGCGGGTCTTGCGCCCGTCCAGCATCACCCAGCCGACCGGTTCCAGCTCCAGCCGCAGATGCAGGCGGCCGGCGGCCGCCTTCTCGCGCACGACGCTCACGCATCCCTGCAGCAGCTGGCGTATGTCCAGGGCTTCCGGCTCGAGGTCCATTTTTCCGGCTTCGATCTTCGACAGGTCGAGAATGTCATTGATGAGCGAGAGCAGATGGCGCCCGCTCTCATGAATGTCGCCGAGCGCATCCGCCTGCTCGGCGGCGACCGGCCCGAGCAGGCCGTTCTTCAGCGCGTCGGAGAACCCGATGATGGCATTGAGCGGCGTGCGCAGCTCGTGCGACATGTTGACCAGGAATTCCGATTTCATGCGGCTGGCGTGTTCGAGTTCCAGGTTCTGGCGCCCGATTTCGCGGTTGGTCGCCTCCAGTTGCGCCGCGTGCTGCGCCAGCGTCGCATTGAGCTCGTTGACCTCGCGTTCCCGCGCGCGCAGCTGACCGTTGACATGCACGGCCTGTTCATAGGTCGACACCAGCAGGTCGAGCATTTGCTGCTTGTCGGCGAGGATGGGACGGGGCACGCCGTCGAGAAACAGGTCGTCCGCCCCGCCCGCTTCATTCCGCCCGTCGCGGCGGCGCCGGGCCGATGCCAGGGTCTGGGCGATACGCTGCAGCAGGTAATCGTCTTCGTAGGGCTTGCGCACCAGGTTGTCGGCGCCGCACTCCAGACCGCGCACGATGTCCTGCGCATCGGACAGCGAGGTCACCAGGAGGACGGGCACCCCGCCCAGCGCCGGGTCCGTCTTGATGGCGCGGCACAGGCCGTAACCGTCCAGCTCGGGCATGATGATGTCGGACAGGACCAGGGCCGGCTGGCTTTCCCGGATCGCTTCCAGCGCCTTGCGGCCGTTCGACGCGATGCGGGTCTTGTAGCCCTTGCCTTCGAGGAGATAGCGCAGCTTGCCGGCCTGGGTCGGGCTGTCCTCGACGATCAGTATGTGCGGCGGATGGCTGGCCTGGGTATCCATGATGGGATGATCAGGAAAATGAGCGCGGGTTCGGATGCACGTGGTGCGCGCCGCTCATGGCCGTCCTGCGGCCTGTCTGCCGCCCTGCGGCGGCCCGCCCGTGCCGCGGTTCGCGTGAAAGAAGCCTTCGTCGACCAGGCGGGCCAGCACGGCCGGGTCGGCCGGGGCGCGCAGCACGCGAAACACGCCGCCACGGTTGACCGCATCGGCCAGCGCATGAAAATCCGCGTGCGCGCAAACGAGTATGCGCGCCGTTTCCGGGTACATGTCCCGCACGCGTTCGAGGAAGTCGCCGGCGCTGCGGTCCGGCAGTTCCGGCGCCGCCACGACCACCCCGACATCATGGCAGGCCAGCAGCCGCATCGCCTCTTCCGCGCTGGCGGCGCACAGAATCGCCCAGTGTTCGTTCTGCAGCGAGCGCTGCATCTGCCGCAGCATCCCGGCATCGCCGCCGGCCAGAAGCAGGGTCTGGCGCGCGGCGCCGGCGCCGGACAACGTGGCCAGGCCGCTGCCGCGCGCGATCATCTGGGCGATCTCCGCCGGCGCCACCGCCGGACTGAAGAGATAGCCCTGCATCTCGTCGCAGCGCTGCTTGCGCAGGTAGTTGAACTGTTCGAAGGTCTCCACGCCCTCGGCAATGGTGCGCAGGCCGAGATTGGCGGCCATCGAAAGTATGCTGCGCACGAGCGCGGCGCTGCCGGCGTGGGCACCCATGTCGACGATGAAGGAGCGGTCGATCTTGATGCGGTCCACCGGGTAGCGGCGCAGGTAGCCGAGCGAGGAGTAACCGGTGCCGAAATCGTCGAGCGACAGCGCCAGCCCCATGGCCTTGAGCTGATGCATGGCCTCGATCGTCTGGTCGACATTCTCGAGAATCAGGCTCTCGGTCAGTTCCAGTTCGAGCAGCGCCGGGTTCATGCCGCTTTCGCCGAGCGCGTCCCTGACCAGCTTCACCAGGTCGCTCAGGCGGAACTGGAGCGCCGAGACATTCACGCCGACCCGGACCGGCGGCAGGCCTTGCCGCTGCCATTCGCCCGCCTGCATGCAGGCCGATCGCAGGACCCAGGCGCCGACGGCCGGCATCAGGCCGCAGTCTTCGAGGACGGGCACGAATTCGCCCGGCGCGACGATGCCGCGCTGCGGATGACGCCACTGCAGCAGGGCTTCCACACCCACGACCGTGCCGGTGCGCAGGCTCAGTTGCGGCTGGTAGAACAGCAGGAACTCTTCGCGTTCGAGCGCCCGGTGCAGGTCGGCCTCCATCTGCAGGCGGGTTTCGAGGCCATGGTCCAGGCTGGCGCTGTAGATTCGCACGCCCGCCTCCGCGTTGTCGCGCCGGGCGGCGACCCGCGCACGCCGCAGCAGGTGCCCGAGGTCGGCCTCGTGCAGCGGATAGCAGGCGGCGCCGATCGAAGGATGCAGGAACACCTCGCCCTGGCCGATGTCGACCGGTGCCTGCAGTGCCTGCAAAAGGCGCTGTGCCTGGGACTCGATCGCCTGCGGATCGCGCATGCCCGGCACGGCCAGCACGAACTCGTCCTGCGCCAGGTGGGCAACGAAGCTTTCATTGGTACGCAGGCGGTCCAGGCGCGCCGCGACCGCGCGCAGTACCTCGTCGGTGGAGAGACGGCCGTAGATCTGGACCGCCTTGTCGAGACGCTGCAGGCGGATGTCGAACAGCGCCAGGCTTCCCGCGCGCGCCAGCAGCGGCAGGCGCTCGTCGAGCAGCGCGCGGTTCGGCAGGCCGGTCTGAGGATCGTAGAACGCCAGGTAGTACAGCCTGGATTCGGTGGCGAGGCGTCGCTGTTCCTCGTGCATGTGCTGCAGCGCGTGCGCGATGTCGTCCACCACCTCGTGCAGCAGGCCGATGACGGTGTCGTCGAAACACTCGGTATCGTCGGTGTACAGGACGAACACGCCGATGGCACGGTCGCCCTCGCACAGCGGCAGGCCGGCCATCGCCCGGAAACCCCGGCGCATCAGTTCTTCGCAGCCGACCGCCTGCGGCACCGTCATCAGGTCATTGAAGATGCAGGGGCTGCCGCTGCGCCGGACGAGATCGGCCAGGCCGCCCGCCGCCACCAGGCGGTCCTCGGGGCCGCTCGGGTCGCCGTAGCCGGTGAGCAGGCGGATCGTGTCATTGGCGGTATCGACCAGCCCGATCCAGGCGAACTTGAACATGCCGCAGTCCACGGCGATGCGGCAGGCGTCGCGGAACAGCTCGTCGGGCGAATCCCCGCGCACGATGGCGCGGTTGATGAGGCTGAGCATGCGCAGCACGCGGTTGGCGCGATCCAGGCTCGCGATCGGCCTATCCATGCCGGCGGTCCTTGCCTTGCCTGCTGTCCAGCGCCCGGCGCATGGCCTCGGTCAGCTTCCAGCGGTCGACCGGCTTGACGATCAGCTCTTCCGCGCCCGCCGCGCTGGCGCGGCTGCGCGAGGCCGGGTCATCCAGCGAGGACACGATCAGTACCGGTATCTGGGCGGTGCGGCTGTCGGCGCGCAGGGAGCGCGCGACGTCGAAACCATCCTGGCCGGGCATCATCAGGTCCAGCAACACCAGGTCCGGACGTTCGGTGGCGGCGATGCGGATCGCTTCCGCTCCGGTGGCGGCGCTGAGCGCGACGTAGCCGTCGGCCCGCACGAACACTTCCAGCAGCCGGCGATTGCGGTCCTCATCGTCGACGATGAGGACGGTAACGGGAGTATTGCTGCCCATGTGGCGGTTCTTCTGAAGACTGTGGCGGCTGACCATGCTGCGGTCGCCCTGGATGCTGTTCGACATGCGGCCGTCGACGACGGCGGCCGCAGGCTTGCTACGTTCCGACATGGGGATGCCTGTAGTAGTTCTCCTCGTGACCCAACTATTGCCGTTACGAAATTTCTCTACCTTGAGAATGCTCAAGCCGGTGTCGTGCCGGGACAAAAAAAATGCCCGGCATTGGCCGGGCATTCATCACGCCGAGGGGCGCGGGTCAGTTAAAGCTCTTGCCTTCCGCGGCCAGGCGGGCCAGCAGAGGCGCGGGCTTCCACGCCTCGCCGTGACGGCCGCGCGCGAACTTCTCCATCGTCATCACGACGTTCTGCAGGCCGACGGTATCGGCGTAGAACATCGGGCCGCCGCGGAACAGCGGGAAGCCGTAGCCGGTCAGGTAGACCATGTCGATGTCGGAGGCGCGCTGCGCGATGCCTTCCTCGAGGATGTAGGCGCCCTCATTGACGAGCGCGAACACCAGACGCTGGACGATCTCCTCGTCGCTGATCTTGCGGCGCTCGATGCCGAGATCGGCCGAGTGCTTGATGATCATGTCGTTGACCACCTGCGACGGATAGGGCTTGCGGTCGCCCGGCTTGTAGTCGTACCAGCCGGCAGAGGTCTTCTGGCCGAAACGGCCCATTTCGCACAGCAGGTCGGCGGTCTTGGAATAGGTGACTTCGGGCTTTTCCACGTAGCGGCGCTTGCGGATGTACCAGCCGATATCGTTGCCGGCGAGGTCGCCCATGCGGAACGGACCCATCGCGAAGCCGAACTTCTCGATCGCCTTGTCGACCTGCTCCGGCAGTGCGCCCTCTTCCAGCAGGAAGCCGGCCTGGCGGCTGTACTGCTCGATCATGCGGTTGCCGATGAAGCCGTCGCAGACGCCCGAGACGACGCCGGTCTTCTTGATCTTCTTGGCCAGTGCCAGCGAGGTCGCCAGCACGTCCTTGCCGGTCTTCTCGCCGCGCACGATTTCCAGCAGCTTCATCACGTTGGCGGGGCTGAAGAAGTGCAGACCGATGACGTCCTGCGGGCGCTTGGTGAAGGAGGCGATCTTGTTGACGTCGAGCGTGGAGGTGTTGGACGCCAGGATCGCGCCCTGCTTCATCACCTCGTCCAGCTTCTTGAAGACCTGCTCCTTGACGCCCATGTCCTCGAACACCGCCTCCACGACGATGTCGGCCTGGCCGATATCCTCGTAGGACAGGGTGCCGGTGATCAGGCCGACGCGCTGGTCGAACTTCTCCTGGGTCAGCTTGCCCTTCTTCAGGGTGTTTTCATAGTTCTTGCGGATGGTCGCCAGACCCTTGTCGAGCGCTTCCTGCTTCATCTCGAGGATCTTGACCGGGATGCCGGCGTTGGCAAAGTTCATCGCGATGCCGCCGCCCATGGTGCCGGCGCCGATCACGGCCGCGCTCTTGATCGCGCGCAGCGGGGTATCCTCGGGCACGTCCGGCACCTTGCTGGCGGCGCGCTCGCCAAAGAAGGCATGGCGCAGCGCCTTGGACTCGGTGGTCTGGACCAGCTCGACGAACAGTTCACGCTCGTACTTGATGCCGTCGTCGAACTTCATCGTCACCGCGGCGCCCACGGCATCCACGCACTTGAGCGGTGCCGGGAACGGGCCTGCCATGGCCTTGACGGTATTGCGGGAGAACTGCAGGAAGGCTTCGTAGTTCGGATAGTCGATCTTGATATCGCGCACGCGCGGCAGCGGACGCACGTCGGCGACTTTCGCGGCCAGGGCCAGCGCGGCCTCCAGCACATCGCCCTCCACCACTTCATTGAACAGCGCGGTCTTGGCCAGCTTTTCCGCCGGGACCGGCGTGCCGGAGACGATCATGTTCAGGCCGAACTCCAGGCCCACCACGCGCGGCAGGCGCTGCGTGCCGCCGGCGCCGGGCAGGATGCCGAGCTTCACTTCGGGCAGCGCGATCTGTGCGCCTTTTTGCGCGACGCGGTAGTTGCAGCCGAGGGCCAGTTCCAGGCCGCCGCCCATGCACACGCTGTGGATCGCCGCGATGACGGGCTTGTCCGAGTTTTCCACCACATTGATCACGGTGTGCAGGGTCGGCTCCTGCATCGCCTTCGGCGTGTTGAATTCCTTGATGTCGGCGCCGCCGGAGAATGCCTTGCCGGCGCCGGTGATCACCACCGCCCTGACTGCGCTGTCGCCCAGCGCCTTCTTCATGCCTTCCACGATGGCGCTGCGCGTGGCGTGGCCGAGGCCGTTCACCGGCGGGTTGTTGAGCGTGATGACGGCGACCGCGCCGTTGACCTTGTATTCGGCAGTCATATCTCTTCCTTGTGTGATGGTTGTCTCTACGGGGGGATCCGGATACGTTTTATATTTTTGGAACGGCTACTATACCGCATAAAAAGCACGGTCGTGTTTTTTTCGGGCAAAAAAAACGGGCACCCGGCCCGAACTCCTGCTGCCGCGATTCAGCCGGACACCGCTGCTCGCCGCGTGCCGCCGCTTGCCCGGGCCATGATGGGACTCACCGCCACGCGCGTCGCCCCGACCATCCTCGCGATCTCCGCGTTATTGAGCCACTTCTCCGCGTCGAGACCGATTTCCCGGCATTCGCGCAGCAGTGCCCTCACCCGCCCTTCCACGTTGCCGCGCATGAGTTCTATCCTGCGCTCGGCGTCGACCTGGCGCTGCGAAATCCTGCGGGCGACGGCAAGCGCGAAAGCCGCGTTCCTTCCCATGCAGGAAAGGAAGTGTTCGCGCGGGAGCATGATGAGCTGGCACGGCGTGACCGCCAGGCTCGACGTGCTGTTGGCCGTATTCCTGACCACGCCCGATTCGTTCACCAGATCGCCCGGGCCGAGCAAGGCGACCATGACTTCGGGCCGCGCACGCATCCGGCGCTCCGGGCGGACACCGCCCGGCGGGGGAAGCTGATGCGGCCCCGATCGCACCGATTTCACGAAACCGGAGATCAGGAAAGCGATTGCATCGGACTCGCCGTTCTGGGCGGCGATGAGTTCGCCGGGCATGCATGAGCGCCAGGTCGCCACCCGCAGCAGGTCATGGAGTTCCGGTTCCGGCAGGTCGGCGAGCGGCGGTATCGCGCGCAGGGTGATGAGCTGAGGCAGTGGCATGCGTGGGTGCGGCAAGAGAAAAGCGGGCGGTTGCGGATGGCCGGGCCGCCCACGGGGCGGCGGTCATTCAGTGCCGTACAAGCTTAGCGCGGGTGTTGCTCCGGTGCAAGGCCGGAAAGGAAACGGAAACGCCTGGACGAACGGAAGCGGCCGTTCAATGATGCTTCGACTACGCCGAAAGGCAAGTTGTACCTGCACGCCTACCCGCCTCCCGCGCGCGTCATCCATTCCCGCAAAGTGGGCCGTCCGCCGCGTGCGTCCGGCGCTGCCCGCTGCGCCCCTCGTAATAGTCCCTGGAGAGGGACAACGACGGAAAGAAACGGCCCGGCAGCCCTTCGGCCTCGACGATCACATACGCGCCGCACCCGCCGACGACTGTCCGGCACCTGTCAACTGCTCGATGAGCGACTCGAACCAGGCCCGGTTGCGCGAGTTTATCGGACCGAACAGGCTGTCGTGGCCGCCGGCGGCGAATTCAGCCTGAGCCCTATCGATGGCCACCGATTTTCCTTTGTCCAGAGCAGCGAGACACCGCTGGACCGCATCCAGGTACGCCTGCCGTTGTGCGGCGGGTTGTTCCAGCAACCGGGCCGCGGCTTGGGAGGGACTGGGGCGCCTTTGCGGTTGCTGCTGCTGTCTCAGTCGGGCGCCGACGAGCGCGGAGAGTCGCGTGTAGTTGACGGCGCAGCTCGGGTCGAAATATCCGAACCGATCGCCGTATTGCTGGTTGAAGCGATCCCGGGCTTGCCCCTCCGCTGGTTTGCCCAGGCTCAGGCGGCATTCGTCAAGATGGCTCAGGAAGCTATTCAGTTCGGACCGGGGCATGCGTCCCAGATCCTGCAGTACCTCGCCCAGGGTACGCGTGCTCACTTTGGATTGCCTTTCCCTCTGTGCATAGGAACGCATTTCGTTGCACCGCTGCAGATAATCGCCGGCGCGGTCGGGATCGAATTCAATGGCGAATCGGGACGCATATTTTGTGTTGAATGCGATCTCTGCTTCCACCGCTTCCGGGAGTCCGAATTGCACGCCCGACGCCGCCGCCTGAAGCAGGTTTGCAAATTCCTCGATCTCGTCGGGCCACCAGTTCAGACGCCGCATTTCGGATAGCACATGACCCATCGCCTGCCCTCTTTCGCCAATGAACTTCCCCAGTCCGTCGTGCAAGGCCCTGTACACGGGGACGTCGTTCCGATCGAACTCGCCCCAGTCGAACTCTTCCTGAAGTCTGCTCGTCAATGCCTCCCACTCCGTACTGTCGGCGCCCAGGCGGCTATGCAGCGTAAGCAGATCGCCAAGGACGGCATGAAAGTCGATGACTTTATACAGAGGCCATCCGCGGCGGGTAATCGCGTCCATGTCCGATCTCGCCCGTTCATTCGGGGCAGACACCGCAATCCGGCTTGCGTCGATTTCCTGGCTAAGTTTTGTGAATTCGGCTCGGCGGTTTTCATCCCATGGCCCGAGTTTCTCTGCAAAGTGTTTGCCGAATTCCGCCGCCGCCGACCACTCGCCCAGTGGCTCGTCCGGATTTCGGATTTTGACCAGGGAAACCAGGATATTCCTCAGACTTTTCAGTTGCGCAGTCGACAAGCCAATGCTCCGGAGTTCTTCAAGCGTGACCGGCGGACGCTGCCCGGATGCGGTCCGCACACTTTCCAGGGTTTGCGTCAGCCATCCTCGCGCGCGGGATGTGCCTGGCGCAGCCGAGGGAAGATCAGGCCGCTTATCCAGATGAGCGTTCATCGCTTGCAGCAACTCCTTGAAATACGGTACGGTCTCCTCGTTGAACGACCGCCCGATATCATTCTCAAACGTCTCTTCCAGCTTCGCGATAGCCCCAAGGAATTTATCCGGGTGGCCATTAAGGGCATCCAGACACAGGGAAATCGTGGCGGCACATTCCGCAATCCATGCATTGCCCTTGCTGCGGGCCAGCCCCGCGACTGTCTGCGCCAGGCGCGGCTGAGAGCTCGCTGCGGGAGACGCCTGGATGGCGCGCGAAAACCTGCCTCTGCCCACAGAGGCAGGCGGCGGCGTAGCGGCCCGGGCAGACACCGGAAGGGCAGCCCTGACCCGATTCTGGCTGTCCATATCGAGAGAGTCGTTATGCCGGTTGATCAGCGCCAGTGCCGTGCCGGCAACCCCTTCACCATGCCGTGCGCGCAAGTGATCCAGGTTGGATGCAAGGAGAGTGAGTACGTCGCGCAGGGTACTTGCCTGCATGTTCGCACCGGGCGCCGCGAGGCACCGCTCCAGGTGCTCCAGCGAACGCTGTGACCTGCTCGACTTCTCGAGCAGCACCGCGGCCTGGGCGAGCGCCAGCGGCCGCAACTGGTTGCCTATCCTTTGAATATGCCCGTGGTGCGATCGGCGCTGCCAGAAGTGGCTGCGGGGATTCCGGATCCCCAGGTATTCCCTGAAGTTTTCGCTATGGTTGACGAGCGCGCCGAAGCTGTTGCGCTGCTCCGCCTCCGGGAGCGAGAGCAGATGCTGATGCAGAAGGGCGGGATCGGGCCGCTCTCTCTCCAGTCTGCGGGCATG
The DNA here is from genome assembly GCF_019656455.1 of Noviherbaspirillum aridicola. GTDB lineage: Bacteria > Pseudomonadota > Gammaproteobacteria > Burkholderiales > Burkholderiaceae_D > Noviherbaspirillum > Noviherbaspirillum aridicola. Next base: position 108,201 of record NZ_BPMK01000006.1, on the reverse strand, counting down.
CGCGGATGCGCCGCCTCCGCCGCCCGGGCGGAAGTGCGTGATTGTGGAAAACGCAGCGGATATTCGATTGACCATGTCACCCCCTCGAGACGGAACGTTTGCTTGAAGCCTGCGCCGGCGGTGTCGTGCGCCGCAGTCCGCTTGAGTCGTTCAGGGAGTCGTCACGGTTCCAGGCGTCGCTCGTGTCGACGGGCACAAAAGAGAACGGCGCCCGAAGGCGCCGTTCATCGTGATACACCGGTCAGTCGTTGGAACCGCTACTTCACCCCGGACATGTCCGGCAGCTGGTGCGCAATCCCCTTGTGGCAGTCGATACAGGTCTTTTCCCCGTTCGCCAGATAGGTCGAATGGGCATCCGCCGCGCGCTTGCTCTGGCGGGTGAAGTCCATCGACTCGAACTGGTGGCAGTTGCGGCATTCCAGCGAGTTGTTCGCCTTCAGTCGCTGCCATTCGTGCTGCGCCAGGGTCAGGCGGTGTTCCTCGAACTTCTCGCGGGTGTCGATGGTGCCGAAGATCTTGCCCCAGACTTCCTTCGAAGCCTGCATCTTGCGGGCCATCTTGTCGGTCCAGTTGTGCGGCACGTGGCAGTCCGAGCAGATCGCACGCACGCCGCTACGGTTGCTGTAGTGGATGGTGCCCTGCAGTTCCTGGAACACGTTGTCGCGCATTTCATGACAGCCGGTGCAGAACTTCTCGGTGTTGGTCGCTTCCATGGCGGTGTTGAATCCACCCCAGAAGACGATGCCCGCGACGAACGCGCCGATCGTGAGGAAGCCGAGGCTGAGATGCGCGCTCGGCCGCCGCAGGATCTGCCAGTAACGCTTAAGTATGCCTAGCATGACGGCCTCACTTTTTCTTCGGTTGTGCAGCGGGCTTGTTCAGCATGGCATCGACATCGACGAAGTCATTGCCGACGAGCGGCTTGAGATCGGCCTGCGGCACGTGGCACTGCATGCAGAAGTAGCGGCGCGGCGACAGCTCGGCCAGGAAATTGCCATCCCGGTCCTGGAAGTGCGTGACGCTGATCATCGGCGCCTGGCTCTCCTGGGTGCGGGTACGTGCGTGGCACATCATGCACTTGTTGGCATTCTTGTCGAGCTGGTAGCCATCCACCTTGTGGGGGACAACCGGCGGCTGCATCGCGTAGTTGCGGGCGCGGCGCACGTCGCTGTTGTCGGTGTTGGCCATCGCCGGCGGCTGCGTGGTCTGATCCAGCGGAACCGGGCCACGCATGCTGTCCACGAAGTCGGCGGCGCACAACCAGGCCGGAAGCAGGAACAGCAGGCACATCAGCAGTTTTCTCATGTCGTTCTCCTTAAAACTTGCGAATGCGGACTGCGCACTTCTTGAAGTCCGTCTGGAACGAGATCGGATCGGTCGCGTCCAGGGTTAATTTGTTGATCAGCTGGCTGGCGTCGAAGAACGGCACGTACACCAGTCCGCGCGGCGGCTTGTTGCGGCCGCGGGTTTCGACACGGCTCCGGATCGATCCGCGACGGGAAGCGATCTCGATCATGTCGCCGCGACGCGCGCCGAGGGCCTTGGCATCCTCCGGGTGCATGTAGCAGACGGCGTTGGGCACGGCGCGGTACAGCTCCGGCACGCGGCGCGTCATGGTGCCGGTGTGCCAGTGCTCGAGCACGCGGCCGGTCGACAGCCAGAACGGGTATTCCTGATCCGGCGACTCCGCCGGCGGCTCGTACGGCAGCGCGAAGATCACCGCCTTGCCGTCCGGATGGCCGTAGAACTCGAAGCCGGCACCCGGTTTGACGTACGGGTCCGCGCCCTCGCGGTAGCGCCACTTGGTTTCCTTGCCGTCGACCACCGGCCAGCGCAGGCCGCGCGTCTGGTGATAGGTATCGAACGGCGCCAGGTCGTGGCCGTGGCCGCGGCCGAACTGCGCATACTCTTCGAACAGGCCCTTCTGGATGTAGTAGCCGAAGGCCTTGGCTTCGTTGTTCTCGTAGCCGGCCTCGATGTCCGACAGCGGGAACTTGTCGACCACGCCGTTCTTGAACAGCAGGTCATACATGGTCTTGCCGCGGTATTGCGGCGCCTTGTCCAGCAGCTCCTTGCTCCAGATTTCTTCCATCTTGAAGCGCTTGGAGAATTCGGCGAGCTGCCACAGATCGGAACGCGACTCGCCCGGCGCCTGCACCAGCTGATGCCAGAACTGGGTGCGGCGTTCGGCGTTGCCGTAGGCGCCTTCCTTCTCCACCCACATCGCGGTCGGCAGGATCAGGTCGGCCGCCAGCGTGGTCGCGGTCGGGTACGGATCGGACACGACCACGAAGCTGGCCGGGTTGCGGTAGCCGGGCAGGATTTCCTGCATGACGTTGGGGCCGGCCTGGACGTTGTTGTTGCACATGATCCAGAAGGCGTTGAGCTTGCCGTCCTTGAGCATGCGCGACTGCACGGTCGCGTGGAAGCCGGGCTTTTCCGGGATCGTGCCTTCCGGCAGTTGCCAGATCTTCTCCGCGATCGCGCGATGCTTCGGGTTGGCGACCATCATGTCTGCCGGCAGGCGGTGCGAGAAGGTGCCGACCTCACGCGCGGTGCCGCAGGCGGACGGCTGGCCGGTCAGCGAGAACGGGCTGTTGCCGGGGGTGGAGATCTTCCCGGTCAGCAGGTGCAGGTTGTACAGCAGGTTGCTGCACCAGACGCCGCGGGTATGCTGGTTGAAGCCCATGGTGAAGAAGGACGTGACCTTGACCTTGGGATCGGCATACATCTCGGCCAGTTTGCGCAGCTTGTCCTTCGGCACGCCGGAGAGCTTGGAGGCGTACTCTTCGTCGTAGGTGCTGACGAACTTGGCGAACTCGTCGAAGCTGATCGGCTTGCTGCCGCCCGCTTCGGCCACGTTCTTGGCGACCTTCTGCAGCGGATGGTCGGGACGCAGGCCATAGCCGATGTCGGTGTTGCCGACGACGAAGCGGGTGTGCTTGCTGACGAAGTCCTTGTTGACCTTGTTGTTCTTGATGATGTAGTTCGCGATGTAGTTCAGGATCGCGAGGTCGCTCTGCGGCTTGAAGATGATCGGCAGGTCGGCCAGTTCGAAGCTGCGGTGTTCGTACACCGACAGCACCGAGACCTTCACGCCCGGGCTGGACAGCTTGCGGTCGGTGATGCGGGTCCACAGGATCGGGTGCATCTCGGCCATGTTGGAGCCCCAGAGGACGAAGGCGTCGGCGGCCTCGATATCCTCGTAGCAGCCCATCGGCTCGTCGGCGCCGAAGGTGCGCATGAAGCCGGCGACGGCAGAGGCCATGCAGTGGCGCGCATTCGGGTCGATGTTGTTGGAGCGGAAGCCGGCCTTGAACATCTTGGCGGCGGCATAGCCTTCCCAGATCGTCCACTGGCCGGAGCCGAACATGCCGACGCCGGTCGGTCCCTTCTCGCGCAGGGTCTTCTTGAACTGGGCGGCCATGGTATCGAAGGCGGCGTCCCAGGAGACCGGGGTGAATTCGCCGTTCTTGTCGTACTTGCCGTCCTTCATGCGCAGCAGCGGCTTGGTCAGGCGGTCCTGGCCATACATGATCTTGGACAGGAAATAGCCCTTGACGCAGTTGATGCCGCGGTTGACTTCGGCGTTGACGTCGCCGTGGGTGGCGACCACCTTGCCATCCTTGACGCCGACGTTGACGCCGCATCCCACGCCGCAGAAGCGGCACGGCGCTTTCGACCACTTGAGCTGGGTCTTGGACGCATCGGTGATCACGTTCGAGGCCAGTGCCTCGACCGGTACGCCGACCGAGGTGGCGGCGGTGACAGCGGCAGTCTGCTTGATGAAGTCGCGTCTGGTAATAGTCATTGCTGGACTTCCTGTTCCAGGGCGGAGGCGAGCTCCGCGTGTTGATAAACGAGCACCACGTCGGCGACGCCGGGCAAGGCCCGTATCGCGTCCATGATGTCGAGGGTTTTCTTGGTGCTTTCGGTTTCGAGGGTGACGATCAGCTTGCCGTCGGCCTCCCCGTGGATGTCGGCGCCGGGGACTGCCTCGATGCAGGAGCGCACGGACAGGCGCTCGGCCGGCAGCACGTAGACGACGACGCTGGCGATGTGGATTTCCGCTTCCATGTCGGACCTCAGCCTCCCGGCAGGCGGCCGGTCAGCAGCTGGAACATCCACACCAGGAAGCCGTAGCCTCCCACGGTGCCAACCGCCAGGATCGGGGCGGTGACGACGGTCAGGAACAGAAAGGCGCGCAATTCCTGTTTCTTCGTCGGGGCCGCAGTCTCTTGTTTCATGCTTGCTCCATGATTTTTCGGGCAAAAAACCACCCTGCACGCAGTGCGCATGCATCCTCGGCTCGTTTGGGGGAGTCCGGCGGGTGGGTCGTCTACTTCTGGTGTTCCGCCTCCGGGCGCGGGGTCTGGCAGATCGTCAGTCGCCGCGGTTGGGAGAGAGTATTTGTCGCTCAGTAAGAAGATGCGCCCATGCTAGCGGAGGGGGCTTTAACGCAACCTTGATGTAAATCAAGTAGTCCAGAACGGTGCATTCGCCCTGCAAAAGTGCAAAGACGAAAAAACAAAATGCCGCACGGGCGTGCGGCATTCTCGCGACATCGGGGACGTTGCCGCCTGCTCAGGCGGCTGGTTCGCCGGGCTGGTCGGCATCCCTGCCCTGCACGAGTTCGCTCGGATCGGGACGGGGAAGATCGACGCGCTGCAGCTGGTCGGCATCGAGCTGGTGCGAAAACTGGTCGACCGAATCGAGACGGTCGTGCCGGTCCTCGGGCAAGGTCGGGCCGCTCTGGATGTAAAGCGTGAGCAGCTCGGCAAGGTTCACCAGCACCGACAGCTTCGTGCGCTCGTAGCCGTGCGAGGCATCCGCGCCGAAGCAGAGCAAGGCGGTCCGCACATCATGACCGGCGCTGACGGCTGCCCCGGCATCGGAGTGATAGAAGCGGAACACATCGCGCTGACAGGGGATGCCGTGCTCTGAGCACAGCCTGAGGAGCCGGCGCGTCAGGTGATAGTCGTGAGGACCGGCGGAATCCATCAGCGGAATGGTGACGCCCTCTTCCCTGGCGCCCTGCCCCGATGCCACCGGGCCGATGTCGATGCCGATCACCTCGCTGACCATGCTTTCGATGACGGCGCGGGCGCCCGAGCCGACTTCCTCGGTCAGGGTGAAGACGATGTGGCAGTCCATCGGCACCGGCACACCGGAATCCACCACGGCCTTGGCGGCCGCCAGCATCGCGGCGACGCCGGCCTTGTCGTCCAGGTGGCGGGATACGACATAGCCGTTGTCGAGCATCTCCGGGCTGGCGTCGAAGGCGACGAAATCGCCGATCTGTATGTTGAGCGCGCGCGCATCCGCCGCGCTGCGGATGTCTTCGTCGATGCGCAGCTCCAGCTGGTCCCAGTTGACCGGCTGGCTGTCAATCGCTTCGTTGTAGACATGGCCGGATGCCAGCAAGGGCAGGACCGAGCCGCGATAGCGGCCGTTTTCGGTGAACAGGGTGACACGCCCGCCCTCGGCCCATCGGCTCGACCAGGTGCCGATCGGCTGCAGGGCGAGGCGGCCGTCTTCCTTGATCTCGCGCACCATCGCACCGAGGGTATCGAGGTGCGCGACCAGCGCGCAGGCAGGGCTGTTCTTGCGCCGCTCGGGCATGTTCCGCCGCAGCACGGCGCGGATGGTCCCGCGCCGGGTGAGCTGATAATCGATGCCCAGGCTGTTCAGCTGGCGCCCGGTGTAGTGGACGATTTCGTCGGTCAGGCCTGCCGGGCTGGGGATGGCGAGCAGCTCCAGCATCACGGTCTTCAGATAATCGGCATCGATCGGGAGTTTTTTCATCTCCCGCTCGGGCCATGCATAACGCGCGCGCATCAGCCCACCGCCGCCGTCGCAGGGAACAGCAGATCGACGAAGCGCTGCGCCGTCGGCTGCGGTTCATGGTTGGCGAGGCCCGGGCGCTCGTTGGCCTCGATCATCACGTAGTCGGGCGACGACGGCGATTCCACCAGCAGGTCGAGCCCGACCACCGGTATGCGCAGCGCACGGGCCGCGGTTTCGGCCACTTCGCGCAGCGTCGGATGCAATTCCTCCGTGACGTCGTGAATGGTGCCGCCGGTATGCAGGTTCGCGGTCTTGCGCACCTTGACCGCCTGGCCGTTGTCGAGCACCGAGTCGTAGCTCAGGCCCTGCTCGGCGAGGCAGCGCTCGGTCTCGGCGTCCACCGGAATGCGGCTTTCGCCGCCGGTCGCCGCGGCCCGCCGCGCGCTCTGCTTCTCGATCAGCTGCGCAACCGTGGACGTGCCGTCGCCGACGATTTCGGCGGGCTTGCGCAGCGCCGCGGCGACCACCTTGTAGCCGATGACGACGATGCGCAGATCCTGGCCGCTGCAGAACTCTTCGATCACCACGTGGCCGCCCTGCTCGGCGGCGCGCCGGATCGCCTGCTGCAGATGCTCCTCGCTGCGCACATCCACGCTGATGCCCTTGCCCTGTTCGCCGAGCGCCGGCTTGACCACGACCGATCCGCAGTCCTGCAGGAAGGCGCTATCCGCTTCCGGATCGCCCGCCGTCTGCTGGCGCGGCACGCGTACGCCGATCGACGCCAGGCGGCGCGAGGTCAGCACCTTGTCCTGGCACCAGGTCATCGCGACGCCTCCGGTCAGCTCGGTGAGCGACTCGCGGCACAGCATCTCGTGTCCGGCGTGGCGCAGCTTGAAAATGCCTGCCGCCGCGTCGACGACTTCCACGCTGATGCCGCGACGCCGCGCCTCATCGACAATGATGCGGGCATAGGGATTGAGGCCGGAGAGGTCGCCTTCCTCGATGAAGAGCTTTTCGTTGATCGCGTTCTTGTTCTTGACGACGAAGCCCGGCACCTGCTCGAAGCCCAGCTTCTGATAAAGGCTGATCGCCGGCTCGTTGCTGGCCAGGACGGACAGTTCCATGAAGCGCCGGCCGCGATCGGCAAACAGCGCCGTCAGGTGCGTAACCAGCGCCTGGCCGGCGCCGTAGAGACCGGTCTGCGGATCGACCACCAGGCACCACAGGCTGCTGCCCCCTTCCGGATCGCCGAAGGCTTCGGTATGGTCGACGCCCATCGCCGAGCCGATGATATCGCCGCTGCGCTCATCCTCCGCGACCAGGTATACGACGCCGGCGAGATGGCGCTGACGCCAGACCACCTGCGGATCGACCGGCACCATGCCGCGCATCTTGTAGAGACGGTTGATGGCGGCGATATCGGCACGGGTGGTGAGCGGGCGGACCACCACGCCCGGCGCCGGACTTTCCTGCGGTGCATCGTCGAGCCGGCGCCGGAAGATCAGCGACGGGTCGAGGAACAGCCGCGACGGCGCTTCCGCGAGCACCAGCTGGGGTGCATCCACATGCAGCGCGATGTCGCGCTTGCCGGCTTCTTCCTGCTGCAGCGTCTGAGCGAGCAGCTGCGGCGATTCGAATGAAGGACCGAACAGCAGCCTTCCCCAGCCGCATTCGATGATCGCGTTCGGGCGGCAGGCCCCGCCGGCCTCGTGGTCGCCGGCGTCTCCCACTGCGTGGTCCATGTACGGCGGACGCGCGCCCTGGGCCACGCTTGCCGTTTCGTGTGGGCTAAGATTCATGTCTCGTTTCCTGTAATTGATGAAATCCGTGCTGTCGCTCACATGCCGGAGCGCTACAGACCGTGGGTCTGCAGCCAGGACTCGAGCAGCGCGATCTGCCAGATCTTGGAGCCGCGCAGCGGCGTGATGTGGCTGTCCGGGTTTTCCAGCATGCGGTCGATCTCCTCGCGGCGGAACAGGCCTCGCTCCCGGGCCTTCTGCGAATCGAGCGCGCCGCGCACATAGTCGAGGAAGTCGCCGCGGAGGTACTTGAGCGCGGGCACCGGGAAATAGCCTTTCGGCCGGTCGATCACCGCGGCCGGGATCACCTTGCGCGCGGCTTCCTTGAGCACATGCTTGCCACCCTCGGCGACCTTGTTTCGCGCCGGGATGCGGGCGGCGAGTTCGACCAGCTCATGATCGAGGAAAGGCACGCGGGCTTCGAGGCCGAAGGCCATGGTCATGTTGTCGACCCGCTTGACCGGGTCGTCGACCAGCATCACGGTGGTGTCGAGGCGCATCGCGCGATCGATCACGCTGTCGGCGCCCGGTTGCGCGAAATGCGCGGCGACGAAATGGCCGCTCGCGTCCTCGAGCCGGATGTCGGGACTGAGCAGCGACAGCATTTCTTCATGGCTGCGGTCGAAGAAGACCTTGCGATAGGCCTCGACGCCCTGGGCGGGGTCTTTCACGTCGGTCAGCGGCGGATACCAGTGATAGCCGCCGAAGACTTCGTCCGCCCCCTGCCCGCTCTGGACCACGCGGCTGTGCCGCGAGACGGCCTGCGACAGCAGGTAAAAGGCCACGCAGTCGTGACTGACCATGGGCTCGGCCATCGCTTCGATGGCGTCGGGCAAGGCGCGCAGCAGATCGGTCGCGGGGATGTGCAGCTTTTCGTGGATCGTCCCGTAGTGCCGGGCCACCAGGTCGGAGTAATGGAATTCGTCGCCCGCCTCGCTGTCGACCGCTTCGAAGCCGATCGAATAGGTGCGCAGGTCACGCGTACCGGCGTCGGAGAGCAGCCCGGTGATCAGGCTGGAGTCGAGACCGCCGGACAGCAGCACCCCGACCGGCACGTCCGCCACCAGGCGACGCTTGACCGACAGCTTGAGCGAGGCGAGCACCTCGTCCTTCCAGTCCTCGAAGCTGCGCTTTTCATCGTCTTCGCTGCGCTTGAACTCGAGTGTCCACCACTGGCGGATCTTGCATTCGCCGTCAGGGTGCACGGTCATGTAACTGCCCGGCGGCAGCTTGCGCACGCCGCGCAGGATGGTATGCGGCGCGGGCACGACCGCGTGGAAGCTCAGGTAGTAATGCAGGGCCTCGAGATCGAGCGAGGTGTCGAGCCCGCCGCCGTGCAGCAGCGCCGGCAACGCCGACGCGAAATGCATGCGCTCGGTATTGATCGTGTAGTACAGCGGCTTGATGCCGAGCCGGTCCCGCGCGAGGTAGGTGACCCCGCTGTCGCGCTCCCACAGCGCGAACGCGAACATGCCGTAGAACCGGTCGAGCGCCGCGGGACCCCACGCGTGCCACGCCTTGATGATGACTTCGGTGTCGCCGGTGGAGCTGAACTGGTAGCCCTTGGCGGCCAGCTCCTCCCGCAACTCATGGTGGTTGTAGATCGCACCGTTGAAAACGATGCCCATGCCGAGCTGGTTGTCGACGAATGGCTGATGAGCGCGCTGGCTCAGGTCCATGATGCTGAGACGACGATGGCCGAAACAACGGGATCCGAGACTGAACACGCCCTCACCGTCCGGGCCTCGGCGGGACTGTGCCTCGGCCATGTCGGCCACGGCGCGTACATCCGCAAACTTCTTGTCGAAGCGAATTTCTCCGGCTATGCCGCACATAAGGGGAAGTTCTCCAGGAAAGTAAAACTGAAACGGGCTTGGACGCCGCTTATAGAATTTTCAATTTGGTAGAGAGCAAAAAAGGGGCGTTGGTTCCCCGTATTGGTGCCGCGCATCCGGTTCCGGCGCTGCAGCGGATCAACATTTGGAACGAAAGCCCCGGCCGCGGCATCCACTCGTGCATGCGTGCGGCATGCAAGGGCGAGTAATGAAAACGTTTCACTGCGATAAATGCGGACAGCTGGTTTTCTTCGAGAATGTTCTTTGCGAGAACTGCGGCGCGACGCTCGGCTACCAGCCCGAGCACCACGCGATCAGCAGCTTCGAAGCGACGGGCGACGGACTGTGGCGCAGCCTCAATCCGGCCAACGAGGGACGGCTATACAAGCAGTGCATCAATTACTCGCGCGAAGCCGTGTGCAACTGGATGCTGCCGGCCGAGTCGGCCAGCGAACTCTGCGCATCCTGCCAGCTCACCCATGTGATCCCCGCGCTGTCGACCGAGAAGAACAAGCTGTTCTGGCGCCGCCTCGAAGCCGCCAAGCGGCGCCTGCTATATACGCTGTGGGATCTCGGCATACAGCCCACGCCCAAGGTCGACGATCCGGACAGCGGCCTGGCATTCGAATTCCTCGAAGACGTGCCAGGCCACCGCGTGATGACCGGCCATGCGAACGGCCTCATCACGCTCAATATCGCCGAGGCGGATCCTTCATTCCGCGAAAAGACGCGCGAACAGATGGGCGAACCCTACCGCACCCTGCTCGGGCATTTCCGGCATGAGAGCGGGCATTACTATTTCGACCGCCTGGTTGCGGAGAGCGAATGGATCACGCCGTTCCGGGAGCTGTTCGGCGATGAGCGGGCCGACTATGGCGAAGCGTTGAAGCTGCATTACGAGAACGGCGCGCCGGAGGATTTCAACAGCCGCTTCATCAGCGCTTACGCGAGTTCGCATCCCTGGGAGGACTGGGCGGAGTGCTGGGCGCACTATCTGCACATGCTCGATACGCTCGACACCGCCTATGCCTGCGGCATGGTACTGCGGCCCCACAAGGCCGGCGAGCCGGAGCTGACGATCGAGGCCAGGCCTACGCGCCTGCCTTCGTTCGACGACATCATGTCGGACTGGTTTTCACTCACCTACGTGCTCAACAGTCTCAACCGCAGCGTCGGCATGCCCGATCCCTATCCCTTCACATTATCGACGCCGGTGATCGACAAGCTGCGCTTCGTGCATCGGGTGGTGCGCCACGCGGGCGGGCATCCGGCCGATTGACGCATCATTCCGGGGAATCTGTCGCTCGTCTGTCTGTCTCATCATGGTGCATCCGGCGAGACGACAGCAATGACCCACACCCTGAGGCCGAGGCGGCCTCCCGCATACGATCCCAATCTTTTGTTCGATGAACTCCTGCGCAGGCTGCAACTCGAGGACGACGACGCCCTCGCGCAGCGGCTTCATATCGGCCGCGACATCCTGTTCCGCATCCGGCGCGGTGAGGTCGGCCTCGGCGCGGCGCTGCTGATCCGCGTCAGCGAGCGCTGCGCGATCCCCGTGGCCGAACTGCGCCGCATGGCGGGCGACCGCCGCGCGGAGTTCAGGCTGGAGGAAGGCCGCGGCGCGGGCGGCAGGACACCTCAGCCCACGCGAGCCGGGGCAAGGCGGGAACAGACCGGCCTGATCAGGGACGACCCCGGGCTGCCGGCCAACGTGCAATGGACCTGAGTCCTCAGCCCTCCGCGGTCTCGAAAATCTCGGCCGCGCGGATCGCATCCCTCACGTCCGGGTACTTGTTCTGATAGATCGCCACCTGGGCGTCATAGGCTTCGCGTCCGATATGGTTGCCGAGCTGGCGCGACACTGCTTCGGCCAGCTGATTGCTCAATGAGGGCGACAGCAGCACGCTGCGCATGCCGCGCACCACACCGGAGGCGCGGTCGACGAGGACGATCCGCAGGCGCATGCGCTGGTCGACGTTGAGCACCGGGTCGCTCGGACGGGTCTCGGGCGGATACAGGAAGGCGTGGAACTGGGCGTCGCCCATCAGATGCTCGCCGATCTTCCACGGCACGACGGCGACATCCTCCGAGTGCAGCAGGCCGATCTCGCACGGCGCGCTGTCGAATTCGCGCACCGCTTCATCGGGCAGGCCCGAGAAGAACAGCCGCAGTTCCGGCCCGGCCTTGGAAAACTCGAACTGCGCGCCGTCCTCATGGTGCATGTTCCCGGTCCATCGCTGTCCCACCTTCAGGTCTGCCACATCCATTGTCGTTCTCCCGTGATGGTTTCAGGCCGCCCGCCGGCCCCCGCGCTTGCGCGTCGCCGCGTTCTGCGAACGCAGTATGCTGTCGATGTGTTCGGATGCCTCCCGCGCGAGATGCTGCGCCTGCTCGCCGTCCGGGAAAAATTCCGGCATCCGGTAGCCGAGCCAGGCATAGGCGGAATACAGCTTGCAGCTGTCTTCCACATCCTGCAGCGTCTGCCGGTACGGCGGCACGGATACCTGGTCGAGGCGTGAAGGATGCTTGCGCGCGACCGCCCGCGCCCATTTCTCCCAGCCCGCCTGCAGGACAGGGATGCGCGAGGAGATCGGCACCAGCGACAGCGTGAATTTCTCTTCCAGGGTGAGCGGCAGCGTGTCGAGCCACAGCGCGCGCTCTGCCTGGTCTTCCGTGATGCGGGGAATGAAGAAGCCGTCCGGGGTATCGATGTTGTGTTCGAAGCGCTTGAGCAGCCTGGCCAGCGACTGTTCTCCGGTGACCGAGGAAATCCGGTTCAGGTGCGCCATCGTCGGCGCCACCGGAAAGCCCTGCGACGGCACCGGCGGCACTTTCTCACGCAGCAGCGAGCGCAGCACATGATGCGTCTGGTCGTCGTAGCCCGCGACGAATCCCTCTTCGTGCACGCCGAAGCGGCCCGCGCGGCCAGCGATCTGCTTGGCCAGCGCCGGCGACAGCTCTTCCTCCTCGACGCCGTTGTATTTGACGGAGGTCGTCAGCACGACGCGCTCGATCGGCAGGTTCAGTCCCATCGCGATGGCGTCGGTGCCCACCACGATGTCGGCGCTGCGGTCGCGAAAGCGCGCGGCCTGCGCGCGGCGCACTTCCGGCGACAGGTTGCCGTAGACGGTGGCGACCGAATGGCCGCTCTCGGTGATGAGGTCGCGCCACATCAGCACATCGCGGCGGGAAAACGCGATCACCGCATCGCCCCGGCGCAGGTTGCGCAGCTTACGCACCGGCGATGGCTCCATGGTGAGCGGCGCCTTGCGCGACAGCACGCGCAATTCCAGCGGACAGCCGAGACGCCGCGCCAGCGCCTCGACCGCGCGCCGCGCTTCGGGCGCGCCGACGAGATAGACGACATCCGCCGGCGCGCCGCAGACCGCCGCCGTCCATGCCGATCCGCGCTCGCGGTCGCCGAGCATCTGGATCTCGTCGATGACGGCGACCGACACCCGCCTTCCCGGGTCCATCATTTCCACCGTGCTGGCGACATGCGTGGCGCCCTCCATCAGGCGGCGCTCTTCGCCGGTGACCAGGCTCACCCGCAGCGGCTCGCCGTCCTTCTCCACCGCCGCCAGCCGCTCGTAGTTCTCCAGCGCGAGCAGACGCAGGGGCGCGAGATAGAGCCCGCTCGGCGCCGCCGCCAACGCCTCCATCGCCTCGTGCGTCTTGCCGGAATTGGTCGGGCCGAGCAGCGCGATGAAGCGACGCGGCAGCCGCCGCGCGAGCTCGAAGGAATCCGGATACTCGGCCAGGTTGATGCTCTGCTTCGTACGCGCCGCATTCGCCGCGTCCTGCGCGCGCTCCACCGCATGCGCCAGCCGGTCCGAGACGCGGTCGAATACCTGGGGCGCGGGCAGTACCGACTCGGCATTCGCGAGCGCGGCGAGCAAGGGGGCGGGATCGACGCCATGGTCCTCCGCCCGGGAGATGAGATCGCCCGCGAAGGCGGCGACGGAGCGCCGCATCGCCTCCGCCGATTCGGCCCCAACCCGCTCGCGGACCAGCTGCAGCTGTTTCTCCGGGCCGAGATTGCGCCACTTGGACGTCTTGGCCAGCACACCGTCTCCAGGTATCAGCGCATAGGGAATGCGGTAGGGGCCGAGCTGGATCTCGTCGGAGAAGCGCACCATCACCCTGCCCTCGAGCTTGTCGAGGGACGCGCCGTGGCGGGCAAGATAGTCGGAGGGAGCCGTGTCATCGGGAGCGCTTTCGCCTGCCGTCCCGGCCGATTCGAGGGGATGTTGTTCTGTCATCTTGGGTGTCAATTTCCCTATTAGGCGCGGAGCGGGGGCGGCGGTTCCGTCATGCGCAGGCGAAAAAAAACCCGCAGCGAGCTGCGGGTTTCCTCGGCCCCTGCGGGCAATGCGCAATTACTTGCGGCTGATCATGAAGTTCTGCAGCGGCACTTCGGCCACGGAGAACCACTGGTTCTGGTCCTGGCGGAAGCGCTTCCACGGTTCGTAAATCTTCTTGAACTTGGCGTTCTTCGCGGCTTCTTCTTCCATCACCTTCACGGTCGCCTTCCAGCAGGCTTCCATGATTTCCTTCGGGAACTGGCGCAGCTTGACGCCGTTCTTGAGGAGACGCGCCAGCGCGGCCGGGTTGCGGGCGTCGTATTCAGCCTGCATCGTCACGTGCGACTCGTAGGAAGCGGCTTCGATCGCGGCCTGATATTCCTTCGGCAGCTTTTCCCATTCCTTGATGCCGACATAGAACGACACTTGCAGGCCGGCTTCCCACCAGCCCGGGGTGTAGTAGAACGGAGCGACCTTGTTGAAGCCCAGCTTCTCGTCGTCATACGGACCGATCCACTCGGCTGCGTCGATGGTGCCCTTTTCCAGCGCCGGGTAGATGTCGCCGCCGGCGATCTGCTGCGGCACCACGCCCAGTTCCTGCAGCACGCGGCCGGCGAAGCCGCCGACGCGCATCTTCAGGCCCTGCAGGTCCTGCACCGACTTGAGCTCCTTGCGGAACCAGCCGCCCATCTGAGCGCCGGTATTCCCGCCCAGGAAGTTGACGATGCCGTAGTCCTTGAAGAACTCGCGGGTCAGCGCCTTGCCGCCGCCCTGATCCCACCAGGCGGTCTGCTGGCGGGAGTTCAGGCCGAAGGGCACCACGCCGTCGAATGCGAACGTCGGATCCTTGCCGAAATAGTAGTAGGACGCGCTGTGGCCCATTTCCACGGTGCCGGCCTGGACGGCGTCCATGACCTGCAGTGCCGGGACGATTTCGCCGCCCGCGAACACGCGGATGTTGAACTTGCCGCCGGTGAGCGCTGCGACGCGCTGGGAAAGGGTTTCAGCTGCGCCGTAGATGGTGTCGAGCGACTTCGGGAAGCTCGACGCCAGGCGCCAGTTGATCGTGGGCTGGCTCTGAGCCAGGGCGGGCGCCGCGACGGCGCCTGCGCCTGCCGCAACGGCAGCCTTCTTGATAAACGAACGACGTTCCATTTCGTCTCCTGAGGATAGGCAATAGGGATTGTTGTTGGTGCACGGTTTGTTTTACCGCTCTGCGGATAATCGCGCGAGCCGATTCTAGGAGGGGGCTTGGCAGTCAGCAACAGAAAAACGCGGCCCGCGTAGCAGCGCTTAAGTGGAAATACGTAGGCGAATCGGCGCTCATACGAGCAGACGCATATAAGCCCGTGATAGAAGAAGTGCAACTCCCCTGATCAACAACAGGACGATTTGCACGCTGTTATTGCTCCTCGGATGTCCACAATTGCATGACACCATCGCCGGCCCGAGAATCCCGTCCTTCGCCCGACGGCATCATCTCACGGAGGAGCAACATGGCTAGCAAACCGATCTGGAAATCCCTGTATGTGCAGGTGATCACCGCGATCGTCATCGGCGTCCTGCTCGGACACTTCTATCCCTCGCTCGGCGCTGACATGAAGCCGCTCGGCGACGGCTTCATCAAACTGATCAAGATGATCATCGCGCCGATCATCTTCTGTACCGTCGTGCTCGGCATCGCCGGCATGGAGGACATGAAGAAGGTCGGCAAGACCGGCGGCCTGGCCCTGCTCTATTTCGAGATCGTCAGCACCCTCGCGCTCGTCATCGGCCTGCTGATCGTGAACCTGGTGCAGCCCGGCGCGGGCATGCATATCGACCCCAACAGCCTCGACACCAAGAGCATCGCCGCCTATACCGGACCGGGCAAGATGCAATCGACCACCGATTTCCTGCTCAATGTCATTCCCAGCAGCGCGATCGACGCCTTTGCCAAGGGCGACATCCTGCAGGTGCTGCTGTTCTCTGTCCTGTTCGGCTTCGCGCTGCACAAGTTCGGCGGGCGCGGCACGCTGGTATTCGACATGATCGAGAAAACCTCGCACGTGCTGTTCAGCATCGTCGGCATCATCATGAAGCTCGCTCCCATCGGCGCGTTCGGCGCGATGGCCTTCACCATCGGCAAGTACGGGGTCGAAAGCCTGCTGTCCCTCGGCAAGCTGATGGGCACCTTTTACCTGACCTGCCTCGTCTTCATTTTCGTCGTGCTGGGAACGATTTCGCTGCTGCACGGCTTCTCGATCTGGAAATTCATCAAGTACATCCGCGAAGAGCTGCTGATCGTGCTCGGCACCTCGTCGTCGGAGTCGGTGCTGCCGCGCATGATGGCCAAGCTCGAGAACCTCGGCGTGCGCAAGTCGGTGGTGGGCCTGGTGATCCCGACCGGCTATTCGTTCAACCTCGACGGCACCTCGATTTACCTGACCATGGCGGCGGTATTCATCGCGCAGGCAACCGACACCCCGATGTCGCTGACCCAGCAGCTGACCCTGCTTGCCGTGCTGCTGCTCACCTCCAAGGGGGCCGCCGGCATTACCGGCAGCGGCTTCATCGTGCTGGCGGCGACGCTGTCCGCGGTCGGCGGCGTGCCGGTCGCCGGCCTTGCGCTCATCCTCGGCATCGACCGTTTCATGTCGGAAGCCCGCGCACTGACCAACCTCATCGGCAATGGCGTGGCGACCGTGGTGGTGGGCAGGTGGACCGGCGACCTCGACCTCGAGCGCATGCGCCAGCATCTCAACAACGAGATCACGGCCGAGGCGGACGAGCCCGAGGCGGTGCTCGACCAGAGTGAGGCGCACATGCCGGTGAACGCGCAACGGCAGGCCGGCTGACCGGCTCCTCAAACGAAACAGCCCGCATCGCGCGGGCTGTTTTTTTATCTGGAGGGGCGCTCAGTTGCCCGCGACGGTCATGTTCTCGATGAGCACCGACCCGACCACCTTGGTGCCGCGCACCACCGTATCCGTGCCCACGCCGACGATCTGGCGGAACATCTCCTTCAGATTGCCGGCGATGGTGATTTCCTCGACCGGATACTGGATCTCGCCATTCTCGACCCAATAGCCCGACGCGCCGCGCGAGTAATCGCCGGTCACATAGTTGACGCCCTGCCCCATCAGTTCCGTGACGAGCAGCCCCGTGTCGAGCTTGCGCAGCATCGCGCTGAAGTCGTCGCCGGGCGCGGTCAGCAGCGAGGTCAGCGCGAGATTGTGCGAACCGCCCGCATTGCCGGTCGTCTTCATGCCGAGCTTGCGCGCGGAATAGCTGGACAGGAAGTAGCCCTGCACCAGGCCGTCGCGCACCACTTCCCGGCGCGAGGTGCGAACGCCCTCTTCATCGAACGGCGAGGAACCGACCGCGCCTGGCACATGCGGATCCTCCAGCACCTGGATATGCGGCGCGAACACCTGCTTGCCGAGCGAATCGACCAGGAAGGAGGATTTGCGGTAAAGCACCCCGCCCGACACCGCCTGCACGAAGCTGCCGAGCAGGCCCGCGGCGAGCGGCGCCTCGAACAGGACCGGACACTTGCGGGTGCCGAGCTTGCGGGCGTTGAGCCTGGCCAGCGCGCGTTCGGCGGCGTAGCGGCCCACTGCTTCGGGATCGGCGAGGCGCCTGGCGTCACGGGCGGAGGTATACCAGTCGTCGCGCTGCATGTTGCCGCCGCGTCCCGCGATCGGCGCCACCGACAGCGTATGGCGGGAATACGGGTAGCCGCCGCAGAATCCCCGGGTATTGGCCAGCACGAAATGCGATTGCTCCGAATAGACGCTCGCGCCCTCGCTGTTGGTGATGCGGCGGTCGACCGCGAAGGCAGCGTCCTCGCAGCGCTTCGCCAGCGCGACGGCGTCCTCGGTGGTGATGTCCCAAGGGTAGCAGAGCTGCAGGTCGCGCGGCTCCATCTCCAGCATGTCGGCATCCGGCAGACCGGCGCAGTCGTCCTCCGCCGTGAAGCGCGCGATGTTGTATGCCGCGTCGACCGTGTCCCTGAGCGAACGATCCGAGAAATCGGAGGTGCTGGCCGCGCCGCGGCGGATGTGGCGTTCCGCACCGAGATGGATGCTGACCGAAATGCCCTTGTCGCGGTTCTGCTCGATAGTCTCGATCTTCCCCTTGCGTACCGTCACCGCGAGCCCGCTGCCCTCGCTGATTTCGACGACCGCGTCGGCCGCCCCCTTTTCCTTGGCGTAACGCAGCACATCCTGTGCGATCTGCTGCAACTGTTCCTGGCTGTGGGTGAAGACGGGCTCGCTCATCTGCTGTTCTTGGTATTGATTCAAAACGGTTATCATAGCAGTCGTTTACAAGAGAGCATTGGTTTCATCATGGTTAATCCCAACAGGGGCAGCGGCGGCGTCGGTTTCAGCTCCGCCGAATTCGAGCAGAAGTACGATCGGCCGTCCAAGTCGCAGCTCAAGCGCGAGATGACCGCGCTGCAGGAACTCGGCGAGCAGCTCGTGGCGCAGCCCAAGGACCGCGTGATGCGTGTGCCGATGCCGGAAGACGTGCGCGAGGTCATCCTCGAGTGCCAGAAGATCCGGGATCACGAAGGCCGCCGCCGGCAGATGCAGTTCGTCGGCAAGAAGATGCGCACGCTGGACGAGGAGGAAATCGCCGCGATCCAGAAGATGCTCGACAGCTGGAAAGGCGCTTCCAAGGCCGAAACCGCCGCCATGCATGCGCTGGAACGCTGGCGCGAGAAGCTGCTGGCCTCCGATGCCGCCCTGACCGACCTCAAGGCGGACCACCCGCAGGTCGATGTCCAGCAGCTGCGTACCCTGATCCGCAACGCCCGCAAGGAACAGGCGGAGAACAAGCCGCCCAAGGCCTACCGGGAAATCTTTCAGATCCTCAAGCAACTGCAATCCGCGCCCTCCCGGGAGTCGGACGATGAGCATGACGAAACCGAAGAAGAATAATCCCGACGAATTGCTGATCGGCCTGGTGTCGATCTCCGACCGCGCGTCCAGCGGGGTCTACGAAGACCAGGGCATTCCGGCGCTGCGCGACTGGTTCGGCGCCGCCCTGTCGAGCCCCTGGACCATGGTGACGCGGCTGATCCCCGACGAGCAGGCGCAGATCGAGCGCACGCTGATCGAACTGGTCGACGAGGCCGGCTGCGACCTCGTCCTGACCACCGGCGGCACCGGTCCCTCCCGCCGCGACGTCACGCCCGAGGCCACGCTCGCGGTCGCCACCAAGCCGATGCCCGGCTTCGGCGAACAGATGCGGCAGATCAGCCTGCGCTTCGTACCGACCGCGATCCTGTCGCGCCAGGTCGCCGTGATTCGCGAAACGCCCGACCATGCCGCATTGATCATGAACCTTCCCGGCCAGCCGAAATCCATCAGGGAGACGCTGGAAGGTTTGAAGGACGCGGACGGAAAGCAGCTGGTGCCCGGAATATTCGCGGCCGTCCCGTATTGCATCGACCTGATCGGCGGTCCCTACATCGAAACCAACGAGGCGGTGTGCAAGGCATTCAGACCGAAGTCGGCCATACGCCCGAAGCCGGTCAGCCCGCCCGCCGCGCCGACAGACCAGGCATGAGCAATCCCCTACTCGACACCATTGAAAAAGAAACCGGGCCGAATCCGACAGCAGCCGTCATCTGGCTTCACGGGCTGGGCGCCGACGGCGGCGATTTCGTACCCATCGTCCCCGAACTCGACCTGACCGGTTGCGGCCCGATCCGGTTCGTCTTCCCGCATGCGCCGACAATGCCGGTCACGATCAACAATGGCTACGTGATGCGCGCGTGGTATGACATCATCGGCATCGACCTGGGCCGCAGGGAAGACGAAGCCGGACTTCGCAAGTCCCAGGCGCTGGTGGAGGCGCTGATCGCGAAGGAAAAGGCGCGCGGGATTCCGGCGTCGCGCATCGTGCTCGCCGGGTTTTCACAAGGCTGTGCGATGACGCTGCAAACGGGCCTGCGCCATGCCGAAAAACTGGCGGGACTGCTTTGCCTGTCCGGCTATCTGCCCATCCATGCCAGCGTGGAAGCCGAACGCCATTCGGCCAATCATGAGACCCCCATCTTCCTCGCCCACGGCCGCAGCGATCCGGTGGTTCCGGTGAGGCTAGCCGAGATGTCGCGCGACCACCTGCTTTCGCTCGGTTACCAGGTCGAGTGGCACGAGTACGCGATGCCGCACTCGGTCTGCCCCGAAGAGGTCGCCGACATCAGCCGCTGGCTCCAGCGCGTGCTGGGGTGAGCGGCTTGTCCAGCCTTACTTGAACACCACGGTCTTGTGCCCGTTGAGCAGGATGCGATGCTCGACGAACCACTTGACCGCGCGTGCCAGCACCACGCACTCCACGTCACGCCCGATCGCGGTCAGCGTCTCCGGGTCCATCGCATGGTCGACACGCTCGACGTCCTGCTCGATGATCGGCCCCTCATCCAGATCGCCGGTGACGAAATGCGCGGTGGCGCCGATCAGCTTGACGCCCCGTTCATGCGCCTGGTAGTAGGGCTTGGCGCCCTTGAAGCTGGGCAGGAATGAATGATGGATGTTGATGGCGCGACCCCTGAGCGCTTCGCACATCTGGGGCGACAGGATCTGCATGTAGCGGGCCAGCACGACGAGATCGATGTCGTTGGACCTGACGATCTCGAGCACGCGCTCTTCCTGCGCCCGCTTCTGCTCGAGCGAGGCGCCCGCCGCCAGCGGCAGATGATGGAACGGAATGTTGTAGCTCGCGGAGAGCTGGTAGAAATCGGTGTGGTTGGACACGATCGCCGAAATCTCGACCGGCAGCAGGCCGGTCTTGTAGCGGAACAGCAGGTCGTTCAGGCAATGCCCGATCTTCGACACCATCAACAGCACGCGTGGCTTCTTGCGCGCGTCATGCAGCTGGGCATCCATTTTCAGCTCCTGCGCCACCTCGGCGAAATCGGCCCGCAGCGCGGCATCGCTGACGGCCGCGTCCTCCGCGGCGAAGTGCACGCGCATGAAGAAGAGCTGCGACTGCGCGTCGCCGAACTGCGCGGAATCGATGATGTTGCAGCCGTGCTCGGCAAGAAAGCCCGAGACGCGATGGACGATGCCGCGATGATCGGGACAGGAAAGGGTCAGGATGTATTCCGGGTGCGTCATGAGATCTGGTATTTGGCGCAAGATAAAAGTCCGCTATTCTCGCACGGCTTGACGTGAACGCAAGACGAGCACGCCAGTGGTGCCCCGGAACGGGGACGACAAGAGAAAAAACCCGATCCGCTTTCGCGAACCGGGTTTACCGCAGCACGTGGGCTGCGAAGCCAAACGATGAATCAGTCGAGGTGAATCAGCCGACCTTGGCGACCGACAGGCCCTGGCCCTTGGCGGCGGTACCGACCTGGATGTCGCCGGAGAGCTGGCCGCCTTCCTCGATCACGACCTTGCCGTAACGGACCTTGCCCGATACCTTGCCGGTCGCGAAGATGATGAGCTTCTGGCGGACGGTGAGTTCGCCGTCGAACTCGCCATGGATCTCGGCGATGTCGACTTCGGCGGAACCCTTGAATGCGCCGGATTCGGCGATCTGGATGACGCGGGAGTTGATGGTGGCTTCGACGCGACCTTCGACAACCAGCGTGTCGCAATCGGTGATCTCAACACCCTTGAGCTTGATATTCGGCCCGACGATCAGCTTGCTGCCGCCTTCGTTGGTGCTGGCCATGCTTTCCGGGGTGCCCGTCGAACCGGTACCGGCGCCGGTCGACAAGCTCTTCGAAAAGCCGCCTGCCGTGCCGCCCGGGACGATGCCGCTGGTCGTGTTGAGGGAATTTCCCTGGTTGTCGCGCTTGCCAAAGAGCGATTCTCGCATGTGATCTCCTGAAAATGATCAGAGTGATGGAACGAACGGTTTCAGTGTCTTCGAGACGAACGGGCAACGGGCACGAATCGGAAACGAGCAAACACCTGAACACGCGATGCAACGAGCATTTATTGAACCGCTGCAACGTCGCGGTTCAGCTTTGTTGCTGGACGCCATAAAAAGTTCAAAGGAATCGAAAATTGTTACAAACCAACAAAAGAGCACGCTCGTTCTTTTCTGTGTATAGTGACGACTCCACAAAACCAGGAGACACGCATGAGCCAGGCCCCCGCCATCAACCACCAGGTGCGACTCGCCGCCCGCCCCGTCGGGCTGCCTCGCCAGAGCGACTGGAGATTCACGTCCGAGCCCGTGCGGGAGCCGGCCGAGGGTGAAGTCCTGATCAAGAATCTCTATCTGTCGCTGGACCCCGCCATGCGCGGCTGGATGAATGAAGGCCGCTCCTATATCCGCCCGGTCGCGATCGACGAAGTCATGCGCGCCGGCGGCATTGGCCGGGTGATTGCATCGACATCGCCGCGTTTTGCGGTCGGCGACCATGTCAGCGGCACCCTCGGCGTGCAGGAGTACTGGACCGGAAAGGCGGACGACCGCGAAGCCGCGCTGCACAAGGTCGATCCTGCGCTGCCCCTGCCGAAGTACCTGAATGCGCTCGGCATGCCGGGCATGACCGCCTACTTCGGCCTGCTGGATATCGGACAGCCCAAGCCTGGCGAGACGGTGGTCGTATCGGGCGCCGCCGGCGCGGTCGGGCAGACTGTCGGCCAGGTCGCCAAGCACAAGGGCTGCCGCGTGGTCGGCATCGCGGGCGGCAAGGAAAAATGCGATTTCGTCGTCAACGAACTGGGTTTCGACGCCTGCATCGATTATAAGAACGGCTCGGTGCGCGAAGGACTGAAGCAGCATTGCCCGAAGGGCGTGGACATTTATTTCGACAATGTCGGCGGCGACATCCTGGACGACGTGCTGGCCAAGCTCGCGATGAAGGCCCGCATCATCATCTGCGGCGCCATTTCCCAGTACAACAACACCACCCCGGTGAAAGGACCCGCCAATTACCTGTCGCTGCTGGTTAACCGCGCGCGTATGGAGGGCATGGTCGTGTTCGACTATGCCGACCGCTACCACGTGGCGATGGCCGAGATGGCCGGCTGGATGAAGGAAGGCAGCTTCAGGTCCCGCGAAGACATCGTCCGGGGGCTCGACAAATTCCCTGAGGCGCTGCTCATGCTTTTCGAAGGCAAGAATTTCGGCAAGCTGGTGCTGCAGGTCGCCGACGAGACCTGAGTCGTCCGGTCAGAAGAAGGCACGGTTCGCTGTGCCTTTTTTGCATTCGCGCCACCCATGGATTGACTAGGAGGCAATTGTTTGCCAATCTTGCATGTTGTCAGATAGTCATGCAAGGGAAAAGCCATGGGGCGAATGAATGATTTCGAGGCACCGACCACTGTCCTCTACATCGAAGAGTCCGGCTGCCACGACGAGAGGCTGGTTTTCACCGCCAGCGGCGCCGAGTATTTCCGTATCTGGATCGTCAACCTGCTGCTGACCGTCGCCACCCTGGGCATCTACTCGGCGTGGGCCAAGGTGCGCCGGCTGCGTTATTTCTACGGCAGCACGCGCCTCGCCCGCTGCGGTTTCGATTATCACGGATCCCCCGGGGCCATTCTCCGCGGCCGCATCGTCGCCCTGCTTTTCTTCGGCGCCTACAACATCTCCTGGAGCGTCTCGTCCTCCGCCGCCGTGCTCATGCTGGGGGTCATTGCGGCCCTGATGCCATGGCTGATCTGGAAGAGCCTGCAGTTCAAGCTGTACAACAGCAGCTATCGCGGCATCCGTTTCGGCTGCGGCGGCCGCCCCGGTCGGGTCTATTTCGTCTATCTGCTGCTGCCTCTGCTCTCGCTGTGCACCCTGCATCTGCTGACGCCGTTCACGCACCAGCGGATCAAGAAATTCCAGCACGAGGAAAGCCGCTACGGCGCCACCTATTTCAGCTTCCACGCGGGGCCCGCCGGTTTCTACAAGGCCTACGCACTTGGCAGCGTCGCTGCAGTCGCCGGCGCGCTGCTGATTGCACTGGCTTTCTCCGGCATGTTTTCCGACATTTCAGACGCCGGCGGACTGAAGCAGGCTGGCGGTGCGACACAGGGCACATTCCTGCTTTTCATCGCCGCCAACTACCTCTGGTTGCAGCTGCTGATCACCATCTGCAGCACCCAGATCCAGAACCTCATCTGGAACAAAACCCGTCTCGGCGGACATCAGTTCCGATGCGATCTCAAGCCGTGGAAGACGGCGTGGATCACGCTGAGCAATCTCGCGGGCGTGCTGCTGACGCTCGGACTCTTTCTGCCGTTCGCGCAGGTGCGCATGCTGAAGTACCGGATCGAGGCCATCACCTTCATCCCGGCAGGCAGTCTCGACGGCTTCATCGAAACCACGCAGGGCATCGTCTCGGCCGCCGGCGAAGGCGCATCCGACATGCTCGACTTCGATCTTTCACTGTAATTCGATGCGCGTGCCCGCCTTCTATTTCGACGGCAAGACCTCGCGCCGTCATGTCGTCACGCTGCAGATGACGGCAGATGCCGTCCTGCTCGAGGGCGAGGTTGAGCGCCGCTATCCGCTCGACGCGGTGACGCTGTCGGAAGCCTCGCGCAGCATGCCGCGCCGGCTGAGCTTCCCCGACGGGGCCAGCCTGGAAATACTCGACAACCGGGCCTTCATCAGGCTCCTGGAGGACAGTGGCCGTCCGGAGCCGCTCGTGGTGCGCATGTATCAGAGCTGGCGGGGAACCGTGCTAGCGCTGGCGATGACGGTGGCCCTGCTCGTGGCGGGGCATCAGTACGCGCTGCCACTGCTGGCCGCGCAGCTCGCCCATGCGGTTCCCGCCTCGGTCGAGCAGCGGCTCGCCCGCGACACGCTGGCCCTGCTCGATCAGAACCTGTTCGGCCCGACCGAGCTCGCGCCGGAGCGGCAGGCCGAGCTGCGCCGGCGCTTTGCCAGCCTCGCCATGCCGGAGCGGAAGGAATTGAACGTCGAGCTTCTCTTTCGCAAGAGCCGCGCCGGACCCAACGCGTTCGCACTGCCCGCGGGCCGCATCGTGCTGACGGATCAGCTGGTTGAGCGCATCGAGAATGACGAAGCGCTGGTGGCTGTGATGGCGCATGAGCTCGGGCATGTCGCGCAACGGCATCTGCTGCGTCGGCTGATTCACGTGACCAGCACGGGCGCGGCAATGACGGTGCTTTTCGGGGATTTCTCTGCCCTCGCCGCCAACCTGCCGACGGTCTTGCTCGATCTGAAATATTCGAGGGAGGTGGAGCTGGAAGCCGACGATTACGCGGTCCGGCTGCTGCGGCTCAACGGCATCGGCCCGGACGCGCTGGCATCCGCCCTGCGCTCGCTCGAAGCGTCAGCGGACCATGCTTCGGAAACCACCGGCTATCTTTCCACGCATCCGGCGCTGGCCGAGCGTATTGCCCGGCTGAGCGCGCACTAGAGACGGGACGCTCAGCGCATCGGGCGGCACTGACGAAGCTCGCAGCGCGCCAGAAAGACGCGGCCGTCGTCGCACTGCATGCGGTAGACCTCGACCGGTCCTTTCTCAGTGATCAGGCCGGCGGCGGGGCCGGAGCAGCCGGCGCCGCGCGCCAGCTTTTCGACGGTGGCCGACGACGTGCCGGGCCTGAAGGGCAGCTTTTCCACCGCCACCGTGCCGGTCTCGTCGGTCACGCTCACGACGTTGCCATGCCTGGCCCGCTTGTGCGTGTCGGCACGCTCTGCTCTTGCCGGCTCGTTTGCCACGGGCGCATTGCTTGCGCACGCGACGAGCCAGAGCGACGCAAGGCAGACGGGGATCGAAAGGATACGCTTCATGGCGACGGGCTCCGGTTGGCACATTTTCAAACGCGGCAAGTGTATCCCGAGTGGCGCGGATAGGCAAAAGCGCGACGGTTCGCTCCCCGCGCGCTCAGGCCATGAGTGCGCCTGATACGCGCTGGTCGAAGGAACTGCGGAACTGGTTCTTGCCGGCGCGCTTGGCTTCGTACATCAACCGGTCGGTCGTTTCGAGCAGCGCATCCAGGCTGATGGCGGATAGCGGATGGATGCCGATGCTGGCCGTGACCCGGACATCCGGGGAGCCTTCCACGCGTATGCCCTCGATGGCTTGCAACAGCTTGGCCGCCAGCCATTCCGCGTCGCCTGCGTCGCTGATGTTGCAGGCGATGATGCCGAACTCGTCGCCGCCGATGCGGGCGACCTTATCGGAGGCGCGCAGCGACTGCTGCAGACAGCGGGTGACAGCCCTCAGTACCGCATCCCCGCCAGCGTGGCCGCCAGCGTCGTTCACCGCCTTGAATCCATCCAGGTCCAGCAGCATCAGCACCGCGGCGGCCTGGCCCTGCCGGCATTTCTCAGCCTGTTCCTCCAGTGCGGCGAGGAAGCCGGCGCGATTGAGCACGCCGGTGAGGGAGTCGGTCTTGGACGCGAGTTCGAAGGCGGCGGCGCGGCGCTGTATGTCCTTGCGCCCGCGGGCGATGTGCTCGGCCAGCAGCGCGGCATGCCAGGGCAGCAGAACGGTGGCCAGTATGATTCCGGCCGCGATCAGCGGCAACGACTGCCAGAACGGCGAGGTGGAGAAGGCAATCGTCAGCAGCGCCGCCGCGTAGGCCGAGGCAGCCTTGGCGTAAAACGTGCCGCCGATCAGACCGCACCCGAGCGAGACCGCGATCGGCGCCCAGAAGATCGGGGCAATCAGTTCACCGTCCAGCCACAGAGCGAAGGCCAGCAAGGTCTGGTCAAGGAAAATCGCGGTGCGCATCCGCGTCTTGAGGCGCAGCAGCGGAAGCCGTACCACGGCGATCCAGACAGCGGCGTAAGCCAGGTAAAGCGCGACCAGTGCGATCAGTTCCGTACCGATCGACCGCTTGCCCCAGACGTGGAAGACCAGCAGATAAAACGCGAACAGCGAGGCCATGCACAACCGGTAGACGACGAGTCCCATCTCGAGACCGGAACGCGAGGGCTCGAGCTTCGCCGGATTCATGTAGACGGTAGGACGCATGCGGCTCCTGTAGGCAGGCTACTGACGGCATACTCCCCAAAGAGAGAGAGGAGTTGCTGTAAGGCAAATTCTATGCGCGATCGACATTTTACGCCTCCCATAAAATGGGGAAAGCCCCGGGGTGGAGCAGCGTGTCGGCGTAGATTCAGGCCACAGGAATGCCGGCGCAGCGCTTCCCCCGGCACCGGGGTCGTCCGCCCTGCCTTGATTTTGATCAGCGGAATTTTTTCCTTTCGAATCAGCGAGATCCGTAACGATCCCGCCGCTTGTCCACAGGATTGCGCACAGCTTGTGTGGGCAAGCTCATCCCTTGCGTCTGGCGATGATCTTGTCGATTTTTTCCTTCAGGGTGTTGGCGTTGAAGGGTTTGACGATATAGCCGTCCGCGCCTGCCTGGGCAGCCGCGATGATGTTCTCCTTCTTGGCTTCCGCGGTCACCATCAGCACAGGCAAGTGCTTCAGGCGTTCGTGCTCGCGAATCTTCTGCAGCATGGTCAGGCCGTCCATGTTCGGCATGTTCCAGTCGGTGACAACGAAGTTGGGGGGCACCAGCGCATCGGACGCGGTCAGAATCTTCAGTGCGTTGAAGCCGTCGTCGGCCTCGCTGATCTTGCTGAAGCCGATATCGCGCAGCAGGTTGGAGACGATACGCCGCATCGTCGAGAAATCGTCGACGACGAGAAAATGGAAATCGTTTTGCATAGGGCTCGTTGATAATGATGCAACGCCGGACTTTGCACCCGGACAGGTCCCTCAGAACCCGGCACGGAGAAAAAGTTCTGCGGGAGCAATATCGGGCAGCCCTTGAAAACGCCGTGCCCCACTCCTATATCCGGATCAGCGGATGCTCAACGAGGTCCGCTACCAACCTTTATCGCTTGATTGTGAGGATATAGACATGCGTGAATATGATTTCAGCCCCCTTTACCGTTCCGCCATCGGATTCGACCGCCTGGCCACCCTGTTCGACCAGGCCCTGCGTACCGACGGACAGCCGAGCTACCCGCCGTACAACATCGAACTCGTAGGCGAGGACAAATACCTGATCACGATGGCCGTCGCCGGCTTCGACCGCTCCGAACTCGAGATCGAGACCGAGCGCGACCAGCTGAAGGTCGTCGGACGCAAGCAGAAGGACGAAGCCAAGCGGACCTTCCTGCATCGCGGCATCGCCGCCCGCGACTTCGAACATCGCTTCCAGCTGGCGGATCATGTCCGCGTGGTCGGGGCACGTCTCGACAACGGCCTGCTCAACATCGATCTGATCCGTGAGATCCCGGAAGCGCTCAAGCCGCGCAAGATCGAAATCGGCGGCAAGGCCGACAACGTGCAGCTGCTGCAGCGCGACGCCGCCTGATCGGTATCGCCGCCATCGACGCCGGTCGCGTTTCGACGCCGCCGGCGTTTTTTCATGCCGCCGTCGGCGGCGCCTCGGGCAGTGCGGTGCCGGGCATGGTCGCTGCCTGGGTGAGGTTGGCCCGCCCTTCCCGCTCGCCGAACACCATCTCGGTGAACCAGTTCACCAGCAGCGCCGTGTACGCCCGCTGGCCCGCCTCGTCGGTGAGACCATGGTCGGCACCCTTGATCACGCGATAGGTCAGCGAGCGCGGCTTGACGCAGGCTTCGAGGTAGTTGGAGATGACGGCGTGCGGGATCACCTTGTCGCATTCCGACTCGACGACCAGCACGTCGCCTTCGAAGGCGGCGCAGGCGCGCAGCGCGCGGTTGTCGCTCGCCTGCACCAGGGACTGGCGATAGGCGGCCAGGTCCTGATCCTTGTGCAGCTGCAGCTTGGGCGTCTCCCAGTTGTTGTCCATGTACAGCGCCGGCACGCGCAGGGCCAGCCATTTCACCGGCCGCAGCGTGGTCAGTATCGCCGCCAGATAACCGCCGTAGCTGCTGCCGACCACGGCGATCGAGTCCCGGTCCACGTTGCGCTGCCCGGCCAGCCTGTCGTAGGCGGCGAGCACGTCGTGCAGGTTGTTCTCGCGCGACACCGTGTCTTTCAGCGGTTCCGTTCCCGCATGCCCACGAAGATCGAAGGTCAGGCAGACGCAGCCGAGCGCGGCGATCTCCCTCGCGCGCGCGATGTATTGGTCCTGGCTGCCGTTCCATCCGTGCACGAACAGCACGCCCGGCAGCAAGGTGCCCGGCGTGACGATCGTGCCTTCGATGCTTTCTCCGTCAACCGCTATCCGAATCCTGTCGTCATGAATGTGCATCGATACTCAACCTCGTGTACTTGGCAAGCGCTCCCACCTGCTCATCCTGACCGCGGTAATACACCACCGCATCGTCCGGCACGGCCTGACCGTCGCCGTACACTTCCACCGTCGAGGCGCGCACCGTCCGCAGTGCGGGGTCGGCCCTGAACGCCTCCAGCGCGGCGATTTCGGCGCCGCTTGCGCCGCCGGCGCGCCATGACTGCTCGAGCACGCCCGAGCGCCACACCCCTTCGCAATCCCGCCCCTGCGCGATGTCGTAGTTGCTGCGCGAGACGATCATGCCGGCGAAGCACTTTAATGCCGCCTCGTGATAGACATGCGCCTGACGCACGGCGAGCGCGATCTCGGAAGGCAGGTCCAGCCCGAGCAGCGTGTCGTAGCCGCCGCGGACGACGACCAGATCCGAGCCGCCGTAGACCTGCTCGCCGGCGTTGTTGCGGGTGAGCCGCTGGTTGCCGTAATAGCTGGCGAGCTGATCGCCGATCCTGACCTGGCCGACGCTCAGCGTCTGCACATCGTTGAGATTGCGTTCGAGGACCACGCCGCCGGCAAAGCCCCCCGCCGCCGCAACGGCCTGCAATTGCTCCTCGAGCTGCGCGGCGTCGCGGGCGACCGTCTGCCCGGCGCCGCCGATGCCGTCCGCCAGCTTGATCCGCACCGCGCCGTGCTGGAGCAGCGCGCTGCCGGCCAAGCTGGCATCGGCGAGGCTGAACGCCGATATCCCGGGCAGAACCACATCGGCGACGGATGCCGCGAAATCCCCGCACCAGCCGTCCGGAGCCTCCGCATCGTCCCCCGCCAGCGGATGGGTAATGGTCTTGGTCGCCACATGGGCAAAAGGTACGACGCCGCCGAACAGATCATGTTCCCCGCGAATGCCGAGCGACTGCGCCCGGGCAAGCGAGGTGATCGTATCGCCGGGTACAAAGTACACGGGGCAGCCATAATTGCACGCCGGGTCGTAGCGGCCCGCGAACGCCCATTCTTTCAGGTCGGCGATGCGCCGCGCCAATGTCTGCTGCGCCGCGCTCTCGTGACCCGTTTCACGGCCGTCGCCCTTGTTCGGCAGGATGACGACCGCGCCTTGCTTCCGGGTGGAATTGCTCATGATGCTTGCCTCCGCACTGGCTGATGCCGGCCCGACTACGGGCCGCTTTACCGGACGGCAAAGCAAGCAAGTTGTGCACCACTGCGCAGATCAGGGTTCGAGCAGATCCTGCAGGCGCTGCATCTCCGCCATCACCTCGGCGGGGAAGCCCGCGGCGTCCCACGCGCGATGATTGCCCTCTGCGTAAGCGAGCGCGTTGCGGTAATACATGTAGGCATTGATGCGGTTGCGCACGAAATTGTTCTGGGTCCGCGTCACCCTGCCCGGCGCGCCCATCACGATGGAGTTCGGCGGAATGATCGTGCCTTCCTTCAGGAAGGTGTGACCGGCGATGATGCTGTTGTCGCCGATCTCGCAGCCGTCCATGATGGTCGAGCCGATGCCGATCAGGCAGTTGTCGCCGATGGTGCAGCCGTGGATGGTGCAGTGATGAGTGATCGAGCAGTGGCTGCCGATCAGCGTCGGCGTGCGATCGCCGATGTGCAGCATGACGAAATCCTGGATATTGGTGAATTCGCCGATGCGGATTTCCTTGTGCTCCGCGCGGGCGACGACATTGATCCAGATGGAGGCATTGCGTCCCACGTGCACCCGGCCGTAAAGGTGGGCGCTGTCGTGGATATAGGCCGGGTTGTCGAGGACGACGTCGGGTCCCAGGACGGGCATGCTGGCATCTCCTTGAAAATGCGGACGGCCTTTCGCGGAAAGCCGTCCGGGAAGAGGGATCAGACTTCGAGCCACTCCTTGCGGATGGCGGCATTGGCGCGCAGATCCTGCGGCGTGCCCTCGAACACGATGCTGCCGTGCCCCATCACATAGACCCGCTGGGAGATCTCGAGTGCGATCGCCAGTTTCTGCTCGACCAGCAGCACCGAGATGCCCCGGTTCTTCAGCTCGTTGAGATACTGGGCGACCTGCTCCACGATCTTCGGCGCCAGGCCTTCGGTCGGCTCGTCGATCATGATCAGGTCGGGATCGCCCATGAGCGTGCGGCACAGGGTCAGCATCTGCTGCTCGCCGCCGGACAGCACGCCCGCGGCCGTGTGCTGGCGCTCCTTCAGGCGCGGGAACATCTGGTACATGTCGGCCATACTCCAGCGCGACTTCTTGCCCTTCTTTTCGCCCAGCAGCAGATTCTGCTCGACGGTCAGGGTCGGGAAGATCTCCCGGTTTTCCGGCACGTAGCCGAGACCGCGATGCGCGATCTCGAAGGACTTCAGGCCGGTGATCTCCTGTCCCTTGAACCTGATCGAGCCCTTGACCTCGACCTGGCCGATGGTCGCCTTGACCGTGGTCGAGCGCCCTACCCCGTTGCGGCCGAGCAGGCTGACGATCTCACCCTCGCCCACGTTGAGGTCGACGCCGTGCAGCACATGGCTCTTGCCATAGAACGCGTGCAGATCCTTGATTTCCAACAGTGCCAATTTGTGTCTCCTGATTGGTGATGCCGCCTCCGCGATCCGGCTGGCAGGCCGGACCGGTTATTCGGCAGCAAGGCATGCCTTGCTAAGCTGCCGCTTCAGCCGCCGGTGCGTGACCACCGAGATATGCTTCCTGAACCCGCTGATTGCCGCGGATGTTGGCCGGCGTGTCGCAGGCGATGACCTCGCCGTACACCACCACCGCGATCTTGTCGGCCAGGCCGAACACCACGCTCATGTCGTGCTCCACCATCAGCAGCGTCTTGCCCACCGTGACCTTGCGGATCAGCTCCACCGCGGCGTCGGATTCGGAACGGCTCATGCCGGCGGTCGGCTCGTCGAGCAGGATGACGTCGCAGCCGCCGGCGATGGTGATGCCGATCTCCAGCGCGCGCTGCTCGGCGTAGGTCAGGAGTCCGGCCTGGGTGTCGCGGCGGCGCTTGAGGCCGATCTGCTCCATCACCGATTCGGCCCGCTCGTGCGCGTCCTTCAGGCCGTTGAGGCGATGCCAGAACGAATACTTGTAGCCGAGCGACCAGAGCACCGCGCAGCGCAGGTTTTCATACACCGAGAGGCGGTGGAAGATATTGGTGATCTGGAAGCTGCGCGACAGCCCGCGGCGATTGATCTCGAAGGGCTTGAGGCCCTTGATGCTTTCGCCGTTGAGCCGGATGTCTCCCGACGATACCGGGAAGCGGCCGGAGATCAGATTGAACAGCGTGGACTTGCCGGCGCCGTTCGGACCGATGATCGCAAAGCGCTCGCCCCTGGGTACTTTCAGGTTGGCGCCGCGGATGATCTCCGACTTGCCGAAGCTCTTGCGGACGTCGATGAGTTCGAGGGAATACTGGCTCATGCTGCCGCCTTTCTGATCAATTCTTCGATTTCGGTGTTCACCTCGCCCCAGACTTTCGAGAAGCCGCGCTGCGTCATGCGGAACAGCCAGCCGCCGACAGCCAGCAGGCCGAGCGCGATCGCCCAGGCGGTGGGCCGGGCGGTGTCGACCATGGTGCCGAAGAGCTTCATCTCGGTGCCATTGGCCGATTCCAGCGTCAGGTGATACAGCATCTCGATACACATGATGGTGCCGACCAGTGCGATCAGCGCCGCCAGACAGACCTTCCACATCGCCGGCCACACGCGCGCGAACTTGCCGTACTTGGCCACCCGCAGGTTGAGCATGATGATGCTGGCGATGCCGCCGGGCGCATACATCACGATCATGATGAAGAAGACGCCGAGGTAGAGCTGCCAGGCCTTGGTGAAATCGGACAGCATCACCGTCAGGAACACGCCGATGATGGAGCCGATCATCGGCCCGAAGAAGAAGCCCACGCCGCCGATGAAGGTGAACAGCAGCACCGCGCCGGAGCGCACCGCCGACACGTTTTCCGCAGTCACGATCTCGAAGTTGATCGCGCCCAGGCCGCCGGAGATGCCGGCGAAGAAGCCGGACAGGATCAGCGTCAGGTAGCGCGCCCACTGGGTGTCATAGCCGATGAACTCGACCCGCTCGGGGTTGTCGCGCACGGCGTTGATGATGCGGCCCAGCGGCGTATGGGCGAATGCATACATGCCCACGGTGCTGATGAACAGCCAGAACGCGATCAGGTAGTACACCTGGACCTGCGGGCCGAAGGTGATGCCCATGAAGGGCTCGCCGTAGACCCGGTTGGTCGAGATGCCGCCCTCGCCGCCGAAGAACTCGGGGAACATCAGCGAGCAGGCAAACACCAGTTCCACGATGCCCAGCGTGATCATGGCAAAGGTGGTGCCCGACTTCTTGGTCGTCACATAGCCGAACAGCATGCCGAAGAACATGCCGGCGACGCCGCCGACGAGCGGAATCAGCGTGACCGGCATCCACATGCTGCCCGCCGATGCCAGGTTCATCGCATGGATGGCGAAGAACGCGCCGAGGCCGGAATAGACGGCATGGCCGAAGGACAGCATGCCGCCCTGCCCGAGCAGCATGTTGTAGGACAGCGCGAAGATCGCCACCGTGCCGATCTGCGACAGGATGGAGAGCGAGGCGCCCTTGTTGAAGATCAGCGGCGCCACGATCAGGATCGCCGCATAGAGGCCCCAGATGATCCAGCGTCCGAGGTTGATCGGCTTGTAGCGCAGGGTCGAGCCCGTCATCGTCATGGTATTCATCGTTTCAGCCCTCACGCGTTCCCATCAGGCCGCGCGGCCTGAAGATCAGAATCAATACCAGCAGCAGGTACGGCAGAATCGGTGCCACCTGCGAAATCGTCAGCTTCAGCACCGGATAGCCGAAGGTCTCCGGCGTGACCGTGGCGCCGAAGGAGGTGAACAGCGTCGCGATGGAATGGTCGAGCGCCACCGCGAAGGTCTGCAGGATGCCGATCAGCAGCGAGGCGATCAGCGCGCCGGCGAGCGAGCCCATGCCGCCGACCACCACCACCACGAAGATGATGCTTCCCACCGTCGCCGCCATGCCCGGCTCGGTCACGAAGGCATTGCCGCCGATGACGCCCGCCAGGCCCGCCAGCGCGCAACCGCCGCCGAACACCAGCATGAACACGCGCGGCACGTTGTGGCCGAGCGCCTCGACCATGTCGGGATGCGTCAGCGCCGCCTGGATCACAAGGCCGATGCGGGTCTTGGTCAGCACCAGGAAGATGGCCACCAGCATCAGGATCGCGATCAGCATCATGAAGCCGCGATAGGTGGGGAAAGTCGTGGTGAACAGGGTGAACAGCGGCCCGTCGAGTTCCGCCGGGATCGCATACGGCACTGCGGCGCGGCCCCAGATCAGCTGCACGATTTCGACCAGTACATAGGACAGGCCGAAGGTGAACAGCAGTTCGGGGATGTGCCCGTACTTGTGCAGGGTGCGCAGGCCGTAGCGCTCGACCATGGCACCGATCACGCCGACCAGCAGCGGCGCGATCACCAGGGCCGGCCAGAAGCCGATCTTGGTGCTGACCGCGTAGGCGAAGTAGGCGCCGAGCATGTAGAAACTGGCGTGCGCGAAATTGAGCACGCCCATCATGCTCAGGATCAGCGTCAGGCCCGACGACAGCATGAACAGCAGGAGCCCGTAGCTCAGGCCGTTCAGCAAGGTGATTAAAGTAAACTCCACGAGGCTATCCCTATTCCAATTTTCTTTACGACCGTACTATTTTTCGTCCGAAAAAAGGCAGCGTACCGCGAAGGCCCCGGCACGCCGCCTGTTCTGCGCCGGTTCAGCCGCCGGACGGCCGCTTCATCTGGCAGGACGTCGGTTGGGCCGACACGTATGTGTCGAGCTTGACGTCGGTCTTCCACCCGTAGCCGGTGTTTTCCTGGTCATACTTCACATCCTTGCCGTTGACCTTGGTCCAGGTGCTGATGTAAAGCGGTTGCTGCAGCTGGTGGTCCTGCTTGCGCATCTCCACTTCGCCGTTGAGGCTCTGGAACTTCATGCCTTCCATGGCGAACGCAACCTTGACCGGGTCGGTGGATTTGGCCTGCTTGAACGCATTGCTCAGCATCTGCAGACCGGTATAGGTCGCCATCGTGTAGTAGTCGTCGTTGTACTTCTGCTTGAAGCCCTCGACGATTTCCTTGCCGACGAATTTCTCGTTGTTGGCGTTCCAGTATCCGACCGACTTCACCCGCCCTTCGCCCGATGCGCCCATGGCGGTCGGCACGCCGGTGGTGGCGGCATAGTAGGTGTAGAAATTCGCGTCCAGGTTGGCTTCGCGCGCCGCCTTGATCAACAGCGCCAGGTCGGCCCCCCAGTTGCCGGTGATGACGGTGTCGGCGCCCGACGCCCTGATCTTGGCGACGTACGGCGAGAAGTCCTTGACCTGTCCGATCGGATGCAGGTCGTCGCCGACGATCTGCACATCGGGACGCTTGCGCTTGAGGTATTCCTTGGCGGCGCGGGTGACCTGATGGCCGAACGCATAGTTCTGGCCGATGATGTAGACCTTCTTGACGTTCTGGTCCTTGGCCATGTGGGTCGTCATGGCCTCCATCTTCTGGTCCGAGTTGGCGTCGATACGGAAGTGCCAGAAGCTGCACTTGCTGTTGGTCATGTCGGGATCGACCGCCGCATAGTTGATGTAGACGATCTCCTTGCCGGGATTGCGTTCGTTGTGCTTGTTGACCGCATCCATCAGCGCGAGGCCGGCACCGGAACCGTTACCCTGGAGGATGTAGCGGTAACCCTGGTCGATCACGGTCTTGAGCACCGACAGCGATTCCTGCGGGCTGGCCTTGTTGTCGAAGCCGACGACTTCAAAGGTATGCTCGCCAGCCCATTTTTCGGCATTGGCCTTGGCGGCGATGAATTGCCAGCTCTTGAGGATGTTCTGTCCCACGGGCGCAAATGGACCGGACAGCGGATCGATGAACGCGATCTTGACGTTCTCCGCATGCGATGCAAGCGGCATCGCGAACGCGGCGGCCAGGGAAAGCGGGATGATGAGGGGTTTGAATTGAGTAGCCATTTGTCTCTTCCTTATAGGTGTAGTGTTTCTACAGCATAGCTATGGTTAAACCCGGTGTAAAGCATCCGGAACTCAGCTGGAATCAAGCATGGCGTGTCCCTTTTTCGCGTTGGTCGATCGGACGTGTCGGTTCGATTTTGCGGCGCGCCGCACATGCGGACGTGGTGCAGGCCCCGTTGCGGGAGCCTGCGCCTTCATGTGCGAAAACCGCTTCATTGCGGGGAATGAGGACGCGGCAGCGCTGCCGCGTCTGGGTTGACGATCAGGACGGACGCGCCGGACGCTTCATCTGGCACGAGGTCGGCTGCGTCGCCACGTAGCTTTCGATCTTCTGATCGTTGCTCCAGCCGTAGCCGGTGTTCTCCTGGTCGTACTTGATCTTCTTGCCGTCGACCTTGGTCCAGGTGGAGATGTACAGCGGCTGCTGCAGCTGATGATCGGCGGCGCGCATCTCGACGTCGCCATTGATCGCCTTGACCTTCATGCCTTCCATCGCGAACGCGATCTTCACCGGGTCGGCGGTGTTGCCGTCCTTGGCCGCCTTCGACACCATCTGGATCACGGTGTAGATGTCGCTGACGTAGAAGTCGTCGTTGTACTTCTTCTTGAAGGCTTCGACGATTTCCTTGCCGGCGAAGGTCTCGTTGTTCGGAATCCAGTAGGCGATCTGCTTGACGTTGCCCGCCACCGCGCCGCCCATCGCGGTCGGCACGCCCGAGGTGCCGCCGTAGTAGGTGTAGAACTTGGCGCCCAGGCCCGCATCCTTGGCCGCCTTCACCAGCAGCGCCAGGTCCGCGCCCCAGTTGCCGGTAATGACGCTGTCGGCGCCCGATGCCTTGATCTTGGCGATGTAGGGCGCGAAGTCCTTCACTGTGGCGATCGGATGCAGGTCGTCGCCGACGATCTGGATGTCGGGGCGCTTGCGCTTGAGATATTCCTTCGCGGCGCGGGTGACCTGGTGGCCGTGCGCATAGTTCTGGCCGATGATGTAGACCTTCTTGATCGACTCGTCCTTGGCCATGTAGGTGGTCAGCGCCTCCATCTTCATGTCGGAGTTGGCGTCGAAGCGGAAGTGCCAGAAGCTGCACTTGCTGTTGGTGAGGTCGGGGTCGATCGCCGAATAGTTGAGGAAGACGATTTCCTTGCCCGGATTGCGCTCATTGTGCTTGTTGACCGCGTCCACCAGCGCCAGCGCCACGC
Organism: Noviherbaspirillum aridicola; assembly: GCF_019656455.1. Taxonomy (GTDB): domain Bacteria; phylum Pseudomonadota; class Gammaproteobacteria; order Burkholderiales; family Burkholderiaceae_D; genus Noviherbaspirillum; species Noviherbaspirillum aridicola. Next base: position 71,158 of record NZ_BPMK01000006.1, on the reverse strand, counting down.
CCGAGCCGTTGCCCTGGGCGATGAAGCGGTAGCCCTGGTCGATCACGGTCTTGAGCTGGTTGAGGGATTCCTGCGGGCTGCCCTTGCCGTCGAAGGCCTGGACTTCAAGGGTGTGGTTGCCGGCCCACTTCTGCTGGTTCGCCATCTCGGTGAACATGCGGAAGGTGTTGAGCTGGTTCTGGCCGATCGGCGCGAACGGGCCCGACATCGTTTCGATCATCGCGATCTTGATGGTGTCCGCGAAGGCCGAAGGCGCCGCGAATGCGGCGGCCACGGCTGCGCTCAAAACGAAGGGGCGAAGCGTCTTCATCATTTGTCTCTTCCTGTCTCTCGGTTTGGTTTTCTGAAACGAGCCTTTGCGGCTTCTGTTTTGCTACGTCAAGCTATCATGCGGTGGGCAGTTTGTACTCCTTGAATTGTTCGCGTATGCGATTTTTCAACACCTTTCCGGTGGCGCCGATCGGCAGCGCATCGACGAAGGTGACGTCGTCCGGCGTCCACCACTTCGCGATCTTGCCGTCATAGAACTTGATCAGTTCTTCCTTGCTCACCTCGACGCCGGGCTTCCTGACCACCACCAGCAGCGGGCGCTCATCCCACTTCGGATGGAAGACGCCGATGCAGGCGGCCTGCTGCACGGCCGGGTGGGCCATGGCGATGTTTTCCAGGTCGATGGTGCCGATCCACTCGCCGCCGGACTTGATCACATCCTTGCTGCGGTCGGTGATCTGCATGTAGCCGTCGGCGTCGATAGTGGCGACGTCGCCGGTGGGGAACCAGCCGTCCTGCAGCACGTCGCCGCCTTCGCTCTTGAAGTAGCTGCTGATGATCCAGGGACCCTTGACCAGCAGGTTGCCGTAGGTCTTGCCGTCCCACGGCAGTTCCTTGCCGTCGTCGCCGACGATCTTCATGTCGACGCCGTAGATGGCGTGGCCCTGCTTCTCCAGGATGGCCTGCTGCTTCTCGGCGGGCAGGTTCAGGTGATGCGCCTGCAGCGTGCAGGCGGTGCCCAGCGGCGACATCTCCGTCATGCCCCAGGCGTGCACCACTTCCACGTTGTACTTCTCGCGGAAGGTCTTCATCATCGCCGGCGGACAGGCCGAGCCGCCGATGACGGTGCGCTTGAAGGTCGAGAACTGCAGGTTGTTCTGGCCGACATGGGTGAGCAGGCCGAGCCAGACGGTCGGCACGCCGGCGGAAAAGGTCACCTTCTCCTGTTCGAACAGTTCATAGATCGACTTGCCGTCCAGGTTGGGGCCGGGGAACACCATCTTGGCGCCGGTCAGCGGCACCGAATACGGCAGGCCCCAGGCATTGACGTGGAACATCGGCACCACCGGCAGCACGGCGTCGCGCGAGGACACGTTGAGTGCGTCCGGCATCGCCGATGCATAGGAATGCAACACGGTCGAGCGGTGCGAATACAGCGCGCCCTTCGGATTGCCGGTCGTGCCCGAGGTGTAGCACAGGCTGGAGGCGGAATTCTCGTCGAACAGCGGCCACTCGTAGACGTCGGAACTCTTCTCGATGAGCTCCTCGTAGCACATCAGGTTCGGAATCTTGCTCTCGGCCGGCATGCGGTCGCGGTCGCACATCATGACGAAACCCTTGACCGTCTTGCAGTGGGCGGCGAACGCCTCCACCAGCGGCAGGAAGGTCATGTCGAAGAACAGGTACTGGTCTTCGGCATGGTTGACGATGTAGGCGATCTGCTCGGGATGCAGGCGCGGATTGATGGTATGCATCACGGCGCCCGAACCGGAGATCGCGTAGTACAGCTCGAGGTGGCGGTAGCCGTTCCAGGCAAGCGTGGCGACACGGTCGCCCATCTTCACGCCCAGGCCGGCAAGCGCGTTGGCCATCTGGCGGGAACGCCTGTGGCAGTCGCGATAGGTATAGCGGTGAATGTCGCCTTCAACGCGGCGGGATACGATTTCGTTGGCGCCGTAATAGCGGTCGGCATGCTTGATGATGCTGGAGATGAGCAGGGGCTGGCTCATCATCTGGCCCATGAGTGGGCTCTTGGGGTAGTCCGACATCCTGTCTCCTGCTTGTTGTGGTTGCGATGGGACCGCTGGCGCCCGCTGTGAACGGGCGCCAGGAACAAGCGTGATTTTTGAACGACCGTGCTAATGCGTCAACGACTTTCGATTGTGCGGCGCATCAATCCCGTTTGCGGGAATTTTTTATTCGGATACCGCCTTGTAGATGGTGTTTTTCGGCCTTGCCATTACGCGTCGCAGCATCGGCTCGAAAAAGGACAGCGGCAGCGTGTCGTAATCCGGATCGAAGGCCGGCGCGTCGTACTTCTCGCAAAACTCCAGGGTGCGGTCGTAGATCGCCTGCCCCGCGAACTGGTCCCGAAGGTTGCGGTTCATGCCGAGGTGATGGAAGAAGTAATAGCCCTGGAAGATGCCGTGCTTCTCCACCATCTGGTGGTTTTCCGCGCTCACGAAAGGCTTGAGGATGGCGGCGGCGATGTCGGGATGATTGAAGCTGCCGAGCGTGTCGCCGATGTCGTGCAGCAGCGCGCAGATCACATATTCCTCGTCCTTGCCGTCCCGCCAGGCGCGGGTGGCCGTCTGCAGGCTGTGGGTCAGGCGGTCGACCGGGAAGCCCCCGCAGTCGCCGTCGAGCAGGCGCAGGTGCGCCAGCACGCGATCCGGCAGATTCGCCGCATAGGCCTTGAATTCGGCGCCGATGATCTGCCAGTCCTCGGCGGTGCTGTCCTGCATGTCGCGAAAGCTCGCGCGCGGATGGTCGAGTGTATCCATGTTCTTGTGTGTCTCCGGTTCGGTATCAGGTACGGTAGGAAGGATCCTTGCGGTCCAGCCGGCGCAGCAGGCCGGGCCAGGCGAGCATGCCGCCGGCCGACTTCGTGACCGTCCTGGCCTGGGCCTGCGCGGTGTCGAGGATGGTGGACGGGATGCGGATCAGTTCCCCTCCCCCCGCCTGGGCGCGCACCTGGATCATGCAGGCCGCCTCGAAGACATACATGTTGACGAAGGCATCGGCGATGGTCTTGCCCAGCGTGAGCAGGCCGTGGTTGCGCAGCATCAGGTAATTCTTGTTGCCGAGGTCGGCGACCAACCGCGGCTTTTCATCGTCGCGCAGGGCCACGCCCTCGTAGTCGTGATACGCAAGGCTGGAGCACACGAAAATCGACTGCTGCGAAATCGGCAGCAGGCCTTCCTTCTGGGCCGACACCGCGACACCGTTGACGCTGTGGATGTGCAGCACGCACTGGGCGTCGTGGCGATGGGCGTGGATCGCCGAATGGATGGTGAAACCGGCCGGATTGACCGGATACGGCGACTCGTCGAGCTTGTTGCCGTTGATGTCGATCTTCACCAGCGAGGAAGCGGTGATTTCATCGAACATCAGGCCATACGGGTTGATCAGGAATTGATCCTCGGTGCCGGGCACGCGTGCGGTGATATGGGTGAAGATCAGGTCGTCCCAGCCGAAATCGGCGACGAGACGGTAGCAGGCGGCAAGATCGACACGGGCCTGCCATTCTTCCGGAGAAACCCGGTCTTGCATCGACGCAAAATTCAACTTCTCGGGCGCGTTCATATGGTGTCTCCTCATCTCTGTCAAAATAGGCGCGCGCTGCGCCTGCGCATGGCGGCGCGCGCATGCAGTATCTTCGCAGAGCCGCCTGCCTGACTGTCAACTACTTTACATTCGCATGCAGAACCGCATCAACGACGCGATCGACAAGTCCGCCCTGCTTCGCGCTTCCTGGCTGTCCGGATTTCCCGATGCTGTGGTGGCCGAGGCCGCCGGATGCGGCGTGCTGCGTTCCGTCGAAGACGGCGGTCTGATCCACGCGCGCGGCGCCGATGCGGACGGCTTCTACACGATCGCGCGCGGCGCGGTACGCTTTTCGCGGGCCACGGCCGCGGGGCAGTCGACGGTGATCGCGGTACTCGACGCGCCCGCGGCCTTCGGCGAAATCTCGCTGTTCGACGGCCTTCCGCGTACGCACGACGCGCACGCGTCGGGGCCGACGACCCTGCTGTTTCATGCGAGGACGGATTTCCGCCGCCTGCTGCGGACGCATCCGGCGGTCTCCGAACGTTTCGCGCGCATGCTCAGCCTTCGCCTGCGCGCCACCTTCGACATGGTCGAGGAAGCGGCCACCGCGCCGCTCGGACAGCGGCTGGCCCGACGGCTGCTCGAACTCGCGCATCTCAAGCCGTCGGCAATGAACGCGGCCACCGACAGGCACGGACGGGACGTACCGCTGACCCAGGAAGAACTCGGCCAATTGCTGGGCAAGTCGCGCCAGAGCATTTCCAGGCTCCTGCAGCAGTGGGAACAAAACGGATTGATACAGACCAAATATGGCCGTATCTCCATTCGGCGCGCGGCCGACCTCGGCGCGATCGCCTACCCCGAACGCGGCACGCTCTTGCCGCCAGAAAAGGAAGCCTCATGAATGCCCCGGAACGTACGCCGCCCCTGGCCGGCGCCGACAGCCTCGCCTTCGAAAACTCTTTCGCGGGCCTGCCGTCGGAATTCTTTACCCGGCTCCAGCCGACGCCGGTGCCGGCGCCCTACCTGGTCGGCGCCAGTCCGGGGGCGGCCGCGCTGATCGGGCTTGATCCCGCCGATCTCGCGCGCACGGAAGCGGTGGAGGCATTCTCCGGCAACCGCATCCTGCCCGGCTCGCAGCCGTTGTCGGCGGTGTATTCGGGCCACCAGTTCGGCGTCTGGGCGGGCCAGCTCGGCGACGGCCGCGCGATCCTCCTCGGCGACGTTCCGGCGCGGGACGCCGCGCCGGCCGGCCGGCTCGAGCTGCAGCTCAAGGGTGCCGGCCTCACCCCTTATTCCCGCATGGGCGACGGCCGCGCGGTGCTGCGCTCGTCGATCCGGGAATTTCTGTGCTCGGAAGCGATGGCCGCGCTCGGCATCCCGACCTCGCGCGCGCTGTGCGTAACCGGTTCGGACATGCCGGTGCGGCGCGAAACCATCGAAACCGCGGCGATCTGCACCCGCATGGCGCCGAGCTGGGTGCGCTTCGGCTCCTTCGAACACTGGTTCTACAACGACCGCGGGCAGGAGCTGAAAATCCTGGCCGACTACGTGATCGACCGCTTCTATCCCGAACTCGCGGGCGAGTCCAACCGCTACCAGGCGCTGCTGCGCGAAGTCACCCGCCGTACCGCGGAACTGATGGCGCAATGGCAGTCGGTGGGTTTCATGCACGGCGTGATGAACACGGACAATATGTCGATACTCGGACTGACCATCGACTATGGCCCGTTCGGCTTCATGGAGGCCTTCGACGCCCGCCACATCTGCAATCACAGCGACCATGCCGGCCGCTACGCTTATCATATGCAGCCGAAGATCGGGCAGTGGAACTGCTTCGCGCTCGGCCAGGCCCTGCTGCCGCTGATAGGCGAAGTGGACGACGCGCAGGTGGCGCTCGATGCCTACGGCGCGGTGTACAGTGCGAAGTTCGAAGCGCTGATGCGCGCTAAGCTGGGCCTGCGGACGCGGGAAGAGGCTGACGCGGGGCTGATCGATGCCCTGTACACGCTGCTGCAGGCCAACCACCCGGACTTCACCGCTTTCTTCCGCCGCCTCGGTGGCTTGAAGGTGGAGGACCCGGCGGCCGACGCGCCGCTGCGCGACATGTTCATCGACCGTGCCGGCTTCGACGCGTGGGCGGTACAGTATCGGGAGCGGCTGCGCCGGGAGAATTCCGACGACGCGGCACGGCGCACCGCGATGGACGCGGTCAACCCGAAGTACGTGCTGCGCAACTACCTCGCCCAGCAGGCGATCGAGAAGGCGCAGACCGGGGATTTTTCAGAAGTGGCGCAACTGCTTTCCGTGCTCGAGCGGCCGTTCGACGAGCAGCCGGAAAACGAGCGCTACGCCGACCTGCCGCCCGACTGGGCCAACGATCTTGAAGTGAGCTGCTCATCATGACCGAAAAAGTGACCAAGACCGACGCCGAATGGCGCGCCCAGCTCGACCCGCTGGCATACCAGGTGACCCGCCAGGCCGCGACCGAACGCGCATTCACCGGGCGTTACTGGGATCACCACGAGCATGGCATCTATACCTGCGTCTGCTGCGACACGCCGCTGTTCGAATCGGATGCCAAGTTCGACTCGGGCTGCGGCTGGCCGAGCTACTTCCGGCCGCTGGATCCGGACAAGGTTGCCGAACGCATAGACCGGAGTCATGGCATGATACGCACCGAAATCCTGTGCAAGGTCTGCGACGCGCACCTGGGCCATGTTTTCCCCGATGGCCCGCCGCCGACCGGACTGCGCTACTGCATCAATTCCGCCGCGCTGCGGTTCGAACCTACCTGACACACGAGGGCATGCCGCCAGATGAAGTTCCTGTTTGATCTCTTCCCCGTCATCCTCTTCTTCGCCGTCTTCAAGTGGGGCGAAGGCAATCCCGACGCCGCCCAGGGCCTGGTGCAGCAGTATCTGTCCGCCCTCGTATCGGGCAGCGGCGGCACGCTCGCCCAGGCGCCGATCATGCTGGCTACCGCGGTGGCGATCCTGGCCACCTTTGCACAGGTCGGCTGGCTTATCCTGCGCCGCAAGAAGGTCGACAACATGCTGTGGGTCTCGCTGGCGATCATCACCATCTTCGGCGGCGCGACCATCTACTTCCACAATGAAACCTTCATCAAGTGGAAGCCGACCATGCTGTACTGGTGCTTCGGCGCCGCACTGCTGGTGGCGCAGGCTTTCATGGGCAAGAACCTGATCCGGATGATGATGGAGAAGCAGGTTGCCCTGCCCGATCCGGTCTGGCAGCGGCTCAACCTGTCCTGGGCCGCTTTCTTCGGCGCCATGGGCGCCATCAATCTGATCGTCGCCTACAGCTTTTCCACCGCCTTCTGGGTCAACTTCAAGCTGTTCGGCTTTACCGCGCTGATGCTGGCCTTCATCGTCGGCCAGAGCCTGTTCCTCTCGAAGCATGTGAAGGACCAGCAATGAACGCACGCGTCGACAGGATCCGCGCACGGCTGGCCGACAGCTTCTCGCCGCTCGCCTGCGAGCTGGAAGACGAATCCCATCTTCATGCCGGCCACGCCGGTGCGGCTTCCGGCGCCGGTCACTTCCGGTTACGCATTGTTTCCGACCGTTTCGCAGGCCTGAACCGGATAGCGCGGCATCGACTGGTGTATGATTCGCTGCGCGACATGATGACCAGCGAGATTCACGCGCTCAACATCATCGCCCTTGCGCCGTCCGAAGTGGAGTGACGGCGCCGGTTTGATAACCCAACCTCTGTAGGAACAGACAATGACTTTGAAACCCGCTCGCCTGGTGATGCTGCTTGTCGCTGCCGTCGCGCTGCCTTCCATGGCCCAGAACCTCGCCGTCGTCAACGGCAAGCCTGTCCCCTCTTCCCGCGCGGATGTGATGATCAAGCAGCTGACGGCACAGGGTCAGCCCGATTCCCCGCAGTTGCGCGACATGGTCAAGCAGGAGCTGATCAACCGTGAAATCCTGATCCAGGAAGCCGACAAGCTGGGTCTGAGCAATTCGGCCGAAGTCAAGAATCAGGTTGAAATCGCCCGCCAGTCGATCGCCATCCGCGCGCTGGTGCAGGACTACCTGAAGAAGAACCCGGTCAAGGACAGCGAGATCCAGGCCGAGTACGACAAGTTCAAGGCCCAGGCCGGCGACAAGGAATACCATGCGCGCCACATCCTGGTCGAGAAGGAAGAAGACGCCAAGGCGATCATCGCCAAGCTCAAGGGCGGCGCCAAGTTCGAAGAGCTCGCCAAGCAGTCCAAGGATCCGGGTTCCGCGGCCAACGGCGGCGACCTCGACTGGGCTTCCCCGGCATCCTTCGTCAAGCCGTTCTCCGACGCCATGGTCGCGCTGCAGAAGGGCCAGTTCACCGAGAACCCGGTCAAGACCCAGTACGGCTTCCACGTGATCCGTCTGGACGATGTGCGCGCTGCCAAGCTGCCCAGCCTGGAAGAAGTCAAGCCGCAGATCGCGGACTCGCTGCAGCAGAAGAAGCTGCAGGCCTATCAGGAAGACCTGCGCAAGAAGGCCAAGATCCAGTAATCCCGGACCGGGCATTGCGAGAGAGGCGCTTCATTCGAAGCGCCTTTTTTTTCGCGCGGCTTGCAACGTGAGTCTGTTTTCTCCGGACAAACGGCGCCGGGCCGGCAGGGACGCCGGCCCTACTCGGGCCGAGCCGGTAGACCCGGCACGGAGACCATCCCACTCAAGCCGGCAGGGCCGCGTCCCTGCCGGCCCAAACGACGGCGGTCCGGAGAACGGTTAACGCAGCCGCAGCCGAACGCAGCGCCGCTTGTACCACCACCGCCAGGCCGGCACGGAGGCCGGCCCTACCCCGGCCGCAACCCTATCCTTATCCCACCCACTTGCGGGCATTGCGGAACATGCGCATCCAGGGCGAGAACTCGCCCCAGCCGTCCGGATGCCAGGAATGCTGCACCGTACGGAACACGCGCTCCGCATGCGGCATCAGCACCGTGAAGCGGCCGTCGGGCGTGGTGACCGAGGTAATGCCCTGCGGCGAGCCGTTCGGGTTGTACGGATAGGTCTCGGTCGCCTGGCCGCGGTTGTCGATCCAGCGCATCGCCACCATCGCTTCCCGGATGTCGCCGGTCTGCGAAAAGTCCGCAAAGCCTTCGCCGTGGGCGACCGCAATCGGACTCTGGGTGCCGGCCATGCCCTGGAAGAAGATGGACGGCGAGTCGGCCACTTCCACCATCGCGAAGCGCGCTTCGAACTGCTCGGACTTGTTGCGGGTGAACTTGGGCCAGGCATGAGCGCCGGGGATGATGGACTTCAGATTGCTCATCATCTGGCAGCCGTTGCAGATGCCGAGCGCGAAGGTATCGCCGCGATTGAAGAAGCCGGCGAACTGCTCCGCCAGCCGGGCGTTGAAGAGGATGGTCTTGGCCCAGCCCTCGCCCGCGCCGAGCACGTCGCCATAGGAGAACCCGCCGACTGCGATGAAACCCTTGAAGTCGTCGAGCCGCGCGCGGCCGGCGATCAGGTCGCTCATGTGCACGTCGACCGCGGTGAAGCCGGCGCGATGCATGACATAGGCGGTCTCGACATGCGAGTTCACACCCTGCTCGCGCAGGATCGCGACGCGCGGACGCACGCCGGTGGCGATGAAGGGAGCGGCGATGTCGACCTGCGGATCGAAGCTGAGCTTCGGCGACAGGCCGGGATCGGCCGTATCGAGGATGCGGTCGTACTCGGCATCCGCGCAGGCAGGATTGTCGCGCAGTCGCGCGATGCGCCAGCTGGTTTCGCTCCACAGGCGCTGAAGCTCGGCGCGCGGCTGGCTGTAGATGACCTTGGCGTCGCGCGTAAACTCGATGGCGTCGCGATCGTTGAGCTTGCCGATGATGTGGCTGCAGGCGCCGAGGTTGTAGGAACGCAGCACCGTCATCACGTCCGACTTGTGCTCGGCGCGCACCTGGATCACCGCGCCGAGTTCTTCGCTGAACAGGGCGCGCAGCGTCATCTCGTTGCGGCGCTCGGCGACCTGGCTTGCCCAGTTCTTGGAATCGCCCCAGTCCGACGCGTGCTCGCCTTCCATCGTCAGGATGTCGAGGTTGACCGAGATGCCGGCGCGGCCGGCGAATGACATTTCGCACAGGGTGGCGAACAGGCCGCCATCGGAGCGGTCGTGATAGGCGAGCAGCTTGCGCTCGATATTGAGCTGCTGGATCGCGCTAAAGAAGGCCTTCAGGTCTTCGGCGCTGTCCACGTCCGGCACTTCATTGCCGATCTGCTGCATGACCTGGGTCAGCGCCGACGCGCCCATCCGGTTCTTGCCGCGGCCGAGGTCGATGAGGATCAGCGCGGTGTCGCCGGCATCCTTGCGCAGCTGCGGCGTGAGCGACAGGCGCACGTCCTGCACCGGGGCGAAGGCGGACACGATCAGGGACACCGGCGAGGTCACTTCCTTGCTGCCCTCCGCATCCTTCCAGGTGGTGCGCATCGACAGCGAATCCTTGCCGACCGGGATGCTCACGCCGAGCGCCGGGCAGAGTTCCATGCCGACCGCCCTGACGGTGTCGAACAGCGCCGCGTCCTGGCCCGGCTGGCCGCAGGCCGCCATCCAGTTCGCCGACAGCTTGATGTCGCCGATGTCGGTGATCGGCGCGGCGGCGATATTGGTGATCGCCTCGCCCACCGCCATGCGGCCGGAAGCCGGCGCGTCGATCACCGCCAGCGGCGTCCGCTCGCCCATTGCCATCGCCTCGCCCCGGTAGCCCTCGAAGCTCATGGCGGTGACCGCGCAGTCCGCCACCGGCACCTGCCAGGGGCCGACCATCTGGTCGCGCACCGTGGTGGCGCCGACGGTACGGTCGCCGATGGTGATCAGGAAGGACTTGTCGGCCACGGTCGGCAGGCGCAGCACGCGCTGCGCGACCTCGGCCAGCTCCATGCCGGTCAGGTCCACCGCGGGGAATGCATTCTTCACGCGCTGCACGTCGCGGTGCATCTTCGGCGGCTTGCCGAGAAGGACGTCCATGGGCATGTCGACCGGGCTGTTGCCGTGCTCGGGATCGATCACCTTCAGCTGGCGTTCCTCGGTGGCGGTGCCGACGACAGCGAACGGGCAGCGCTCGCGTTCGCAAAGATACTGGAACAGCGGCAGGCTCTCGGGCGCGATCGCGAGCACATAGCGCTCCTGCGACTCGTTGCTCCAGATTTCCTTCGGCGCCATGCCGCTTTCCTCCAGCGGCACCTTGCGCAGGTCGAATATCGCGCCGCGACCGGCGTCATTGGTGATTTCGGGGAAGGCGTTCGACAGGCCGCCGGCACCGACGTCATGGATCGAGAGGATGGGATTCTCCCCGCCCATCGCCCAGCATGCGTTGATGACTTCCTGCGCGCGCCGCTCCATCTCGGGATTGCCGCGCTGGACGGAATCGAAGTCGAGATCGGCGGTGTTGGTGCCGGTCGCCATCGAGGAGGCCGCACCGCCGCCCATGCCGATGCGCATGCCCGGACCGCCGAGCTGGATCAGCAGGCTGCCCACCGGCAGGTCGTGCTTGCTCGTGTGGTCGGCAGAGATGTTGCCCAGGCCGCCGGCGATCATGATCGGCTTGTGGTAGCCCCTGACCGTGCCGCCGACGTTTTGCTCATAGGTTCGGAAATAGCCGCCGAGATTCGGACGGCCGAATTCATTGTTGAACGCGGCGCCGCCGATCGGACCGTCGATCATGATCTGCAGCGGCGATGCGATGCGCTCCGGCTTGCCGTAGATGCCGCCCTGCGCATGCGGGTCGCGCTCGGCGGTCGGCTGGGCGGCGTCGCGCGCGTTTTCCCAGGGCTGCACCGCGTGGGTGATCATCAGGTTGGACACGGTGAAGCCGGTGAGGCCTGCCTTGGGCCTGGCGCCGCGCCCGGTCGCGCCCTCGTCGCGGATTTCGCCGCCGGCGCCGGTGGACGCCCCGGGGAAAGGCGAAATCGCGGTCGGATGGTTGTGCGTCTCGACCTTCATCAGGATGTGGGTCAGCTCTTCGGACGCTTCATAGACATTGCCCGCGGCCGCGCCGCGCGGATAGAAGCGGCTGACCGTGGCGCCCTCGATCACCGAGGCGTTGTCCTTGTACGCGACCACCGTGCCCTTGGGGTTGAGCTGGTGGGTGTTCTTGATCATCGCGAACAGCGACTTGTCCTGCTTTTCGCCGTCGACCGTCCATTCGGCGTTGAAAATCTTGTGGCGGCAGTGTTCGCTGTTGGCCTGGGCGAACATCATCAGCTCGACGTCGGTCGGGTTGCGCCCGGCATCGCTGAAGGCCTTGAGCAGGTAATCGATCTCGTCGTCCGACAGCGCGAGGCCGAGTTCGGCGTTGGCGCGTTCCAGCGCCGAGCGCCCGCCGGCGAGCACGTCGACGAATGCCAGCGGCTGGGCCTGCAGTTCGCGGAACAGCCCCGACGCCTGCTGCGGGTCGCGCAGGACGGTCTCGGTCATCCTGTCGTGCAGCAGGGCCGCGATGGCGGCGGCGGACTCATCCGTGAGTTTCTTCGCGCCGCCCAGCAGGCCGGTCTTGAGCTGCACGCGGTAGGACACGCCGCGCTCGATGCGGTGGATCTGCGCCATGCCGCAGTTGCGGGCGATGTCGGTGGCCTTGCTCGCCCACGGGGAGATGGTGCCGAAGCGCGGAATGACGACGAACTGCTCGCCGCCTTCATTGCCGCCAAAGGGTTCGCCATAGGTCAGCATCGCATCCAGCCGGGCCACGTCATCGCGCCCGAGCTCGCCGCTGGCGTCGATGAAATGCAGATAGCGGCCGCTGATGCCGGTGACGGCGGGCTCCACTGCTTGCAATTGTGTCAAAAGGCGCTGGGTGCGGAAGGCGGACAGGGCGTTGGAGCCCGGCAGAATCAACATGTCGGCAAGAGTCTTGATGCAGACGGCCATGCACAACCGGCCGGCCCTGCGGGTTGGATCGGGAAACCGCGATTATACCGCGAGCCTGACGCTCGCCATCGCCCGCCCTCCCCGCGCCGGCGCCTGTGCCGCATGCCTATGCTATTGTTCCCGTGCAGTGCCCGTGCACCGATAACCGTCCTGAGCAATTCATCACGATCCCTCCATGAATCCTCTCAACGCCAGAAACATCGCCGACCTCGCAGACGTGCCGAGGCGTGCGCTGCTCGATACCTGCCTGGAAGCCGCTGCCGCATCGGCTTCCGTCTTCACCCGCCTCTATCCGGACGCAGCGCGCGCATCGGCCACGCATGCCGACGCGATGCGTGCGGCCGGCGTGACGCTGACGCCGCTGGCAGGACTGCCGGTGTCGATCAAGGATCTGCTCGACGTCGGCGGCGAGACGACGCTTGCCGGCTCGGTGGTGCTCGCGGATGCACCGCCGGCCCGGTCGGATGCGCCGGTAGTCAGCCGCCTGCGCGCGGCCGGCGCGGCGATTCTCGGCAAGACCAACATGACCGAGTTCGCGTTCTCGGGCGTCGGGCTCAATCCGCACTACGGCACGCCGCGCAACCCGGCCGACCGCGAAGTCGCGCGGATCCCGGGCGGCTCATCCTCTGGCGCCGCGGTGTCGGTGGCAAATGGCAGCTGCGTGGCGGGCATCGGTTCCGATACCGGCGGCTCCATCCGCATTCCGGCCGCACTCTGCGGCATCGTGGGCTTCAAGCCGACCGCGCGCCGGGTGCCGCTCGCCGGCGCCATTCCGCTGTCGACGACGCTCGATACGATCTGCGCGATGACGCGCTCGGTCGAGGATTGCCTCCTGCTGGACGCGATCATCGCAGACGAACCGCTTGCCGTGCCGGCGCTGCCGCTGGCCGGCCTGCGGCTCGCGCTGCCGCGCACGCTGGCGCTGGATGCCCTCGATCCGCATGTGGCGGCTTCGTTTTCGACCGCGCTGACCAGGCTGTCGGCCGCGGGCGCGCGCATCGTCGAAGCGCCGTTCGCGCCGCTGGCGGAGGCGGCCGATCTCAACAAGTTCTCGGGCGCGGAATCCTTTTCCTGGCATCGCGGCCTGCTCGCGCAGCGGGAAGCCGAGTACGACTTCCGCGTGGCCAGACGCATCCGTACCGGCGAGACCATGAGCGCGGCGGACTACATCGACCTGCATCGCCGGCGGCGCGAATGGATCGCGCGCATGGAGGCCGAACTGGCCCCGTTCGATGCGATGCTGATGCCGACCGTCCCCATCGTGGCGCCCCCGATCGCGGAACTGGAAACCTCGGAACAGGAATTCTTCCGCGTCAACGGCCTGCTGCTCAGGAACACCTCGACCATCAACCTGCTCGATGGCTGCGCGATTTCGCTGCCCTGCCACGCCGCCGGAACGCTTCCCGTCGGCCTGTCGGTCGCCGGCCCTGCGATGTCCGACGCGCGGGTGCTGGCGGTGGCGCGCGCCGTCGCCGCGGTGCTTGCGTGAATGGAAAGACAGCTGCGCAACGCTTCCCGATAAGCTGTTTTTCTTCCTCCGCAATCCCGCGGGGAACGAATAAAATGTCGGCGCAGAACCGGCCGCGCGGCAGCCGGTCTACTCTGCGCCCGTCGCGCCTCGCCGGCGCGGCGCCCGGCATTCCCTCCCGCGACAACCGGCATCCATGCCGCCACTCCCGGACAGCAATCACAGGTAGACGAAGTGACAAAACAGGTAGCAGTGATAGGCGGCGGCATCTCCGGCGTCTGTACCGCGTTCTTTCTTGCCGATGCGGGCCACGATGTCGTGCTCATCGAGCGGCACCAGAATGTTGCGCAGGAATCGAGCTTCGCCAGCTCCGGACTGGTGGCGCCGGCGTACGCAAGTCCGTCGGCGGCGCCCGGCATGCCGCGCAGGATATTGTCCAACCTGTTTCAGCCGGAAACCGGCGTCCTGCTCAAGCCCGGTCTGAACCGCCCGCTGTGGCGCTGGGCGCGGCGCTGGGTCGCGGAGTGCGAACTCGACCGCTACCGCATCAACCGCAGCCGCCTGCAGCGGCTCGGCCTCTACAGCCAGGACCTGGTGCGGCGCCTGCGCGAGTATTACCAGTTCGACTATGAGCAGACGCAGGGCGTGCTGCAACTGTTCCGCACCGACAAGGACATGAAACTGGCGGAAGCGGGCATCTCCCTGCTCGCCGAAAACGGCATCCCGCACCAGGTGCTCGATGCCGACGCCGCGCGTGCGATAGAACCCGCGCTCGCCAGCGACACGCCGCTCGCCGGCGCGCTGCATTTCCCCCAGGACGAGGCCGGCAACTGTCCGCTGTTCGCGCGCCGCATGAAGCATGCGGCCGCCGACATCGGCGTGCGTTTCAGGTTCGGGACTCAGGTCCAACGCATCGAACAGGAATCCCGCGGCCTCGCACTGACGCTCGATGGCGAGCGCGTGCCGGTGGATGCGGTGGTGGTGGCGGCCGGCGCCGACAGCGACCGCCTGCTGCAGCCGCTCGGCATCCGGCTGCCGCTCTATCCGGCACGGCAGTACGCCGCGACCGCGCTCATCCGCGATTTCGAGTATGCGCCGCGGTCGGCGGTATCGGACGAGGCATACGGCATCGAAATCGCCCGCCTCGGCAGCCGCGTGCGCATATCGGGCGTGACCGAACTCACCGGCCCGAGCCCCGCCCTGAAGGAACGCGCGCTGCGCACCCTGTTGCGCGCGGCAGGCGACTGGTTTCCGAATGCCGCCGGCTATTCGCAGGCGACCTTCTGGAGCGGGACGCGCCTCATGTTGCCGGACTCGGTGCCGCTGATCGGGCCGACGCCGGTACGGGACGTTTACCTCAACATCGCCCATGGCGAACTCGGCTGGTCCATGGCCGCGGGAGCGGGCAAGCTGGTGGCGGACATCGTTTCCGGCCAGGCGACCGATATCGACATGGACGGCCTCACCATGTCACGTTATGGATAGCATCGACTGCATCGTTATCGGCGCCGGCGTGGTCGGTCTCGCCGTCGCCCGCGCGCTTGCCCTGTCCGGGCGCGAAGTGTTCGTGGTCGAGCGCAATGCGGCCATCGGCATGGAAACCAGTTCGCGCAACAGTGAAGTCATCCATGCGGGGCTCTACTATCCGACGCACAGTCTCAAGGCGAGCCTGTGCGTGAGCGGACGGGATGCTCTCTATCGCTACCTGCAAGACCGTGCGATCCCCCACCGGCGCTGCGGCAAGCTGGTGGTGGCGACGTTGGCGCAGCAGCAGCCCAGCCTCGCCGCCATCCACGCGCAGGCGCAGGCAAACGGCTGCCATGAAGTCTCGCTGCTCAGCGCCGACGAAGCCCGCGCACGCGAACCGGCGCTCGCCTGCACGTCCGCCCTCTGGTCGCCCAATACCGGCATCATCGACAGCCATGCCTACATGACCGCGCTGCAGGGCGATGCGGAAAACGCCGGTGCGCAGTTTGCCTTCGCCACCCTCATCACCGGTGGCGAGACGACCCCTGAAGGCATCGTCCTGCGCATGCGAACCGACGATGGCGACGCCGAAGTTCTCGTCAGGACGGTGATCAACTGCGCCGGGCTATGGGCGCCGCGGCTTGCCGCCGCGATTACCGGGCTCGACGACGGCACGGTGCCCCGTGGCTACCTCGCCAAGGGCAACTACTATTCGCTGGCGGCGAAAGCGCCCTTCTCGCACCTGATCTATCCGGTGCCGGAAGCGGGCGGACTGGGCGTGCATCTCACGCTCGACCTTGGCGGACAGGCGCGCTTCGGACCGGACGTGGAGTGGCTGGATACGGATCCCGATGCCATCGACTACCAGGTCGACCCGCAGCGCGCGCAGGCCTTCTACAGCGAGATCCGGCGCTACTGGCCGGCGCTGCCGGACGGCGCCCTGCAACCGGCTTACTCGGGCGTGCGGCCCAAGATCTCGTCGCCCGCCGAACCGGCGGCGGACTTCCTGTTCGCCTCGCACGCGCACCCGGGCTATCTCGGCCTGTACGGCATGGAGTCGCCGGGGCTGACCGCGTCGCTCGCCATCGCGGATCATGTGGTGAAACGGCTGACGCCATAGCGCGCCGGCCGGCGTGGGCTTGACATACAATCTTGTCGAATCCGCTACGCCGAATTGCCATGTCCTCTCCCCACGCGCTCTATCTGACCGCCGAATTGCGCCGCATCGAGCAGGCGGCGCTGTCCGCGCTGCCGCCCGGCACACTGATGAGCCGGGCCGCCGCCGCGGTCGCGCGGCGCTCGCTCGAACTGCTCGGTGCCCGCGCGCCCGGCGCCTCCGTACTCGTACTGGCCGGTCCCGGCAACAATGGCGGCGACGCATTGCAGGCGGCCACGCTGCTGATGCAGGCAGGCGCCCGGCCCGGGGTCATGCTTTGCCCCGAGCACGCAAGACGTCCCGAGGACGCGCAGCGGGCGTTCGACCTGGCAGCGGCGGCAGGACTCCCCTTTATCGCCGCCGATCCTGACCGCATCCGGAACGGCACCTGGGACCTGGCGATCGACGGCCTGTTCGGCATCGGGCTCGCACGCGGCCTCGCCGGCGACTACCCGGCGCTGATCGACGCGCTCAACGCCCTGGCATGCCCGGTCCTGGCCGTCGACATTCCGAGCGGACTGGATGCGGACACCGGCATGCCGGCCGGCGGCTCCGGTATCGCCGTCCGCGCAACCCATACCCTGACCTTCATCGGCGACAAGCCCGGCCTCCATACCGGATACGGCCGCGACCATGCCGGCGAAGTCACCGTCGACGCGCTCGGTATTCCGAAGGAACGGTTCTTCCCCGTCAGGCTCGTCCTGAACCAACCGCCGCTGTTTGCGGAGGCGCTGCGTCCGCGTCCGCATTACTCCCACAAGGGCAGTCATGGCGACGTACGCCTCGTTGGCGGCGCCCGGGGAATGGGCGGTGCGCTCATGCTCGCCGGTCGCGCCGCCCTGCATGCGGGAGCAGGACGGGTGTTCGCCGGGTTTCTCGATGCGCCGCCCGCCTACGACGACCGGCAACCCGAACTGATGTGCAGGCGCGCCGAGGAGATGGATTTTTCGTCTGGCGTGGCGGTGATCGGCCCCGGCCTCGGCACCTCGGTGGCCGCCGCCGAATCGCTGCGGCGGGTGCTGCGTTCGACCATGCCCGCCGTGCTCGATGCCGACGCCCTGAATCTCATCGCCACGGACCCGCAGCTTCGTGCAGTGCTGCGCGAACGGCAGGGCGAGGCCCTGCTCACGCCCCACCCGCTCGAAGCCGCTCGCCTGCTCGGCACCGATACTGCCGCCGTGCAGGGAGATCGCATCGCCGCCGCGCGCCGTCTCGCGGGCGAGTGCAATGCGGTGGTCATCCTGAAGGGATCGGGCAGCGTGATCGCGTCGCCCGACGGCGAGGCGGCGATCAACCCGACGGGCAATCCGGCACTCGCCACCGGCGGCACCGGCGACGTGCTTGCCGGCCTCGCGGGTGCGCTGCTTGCGCAGGGGCTGACATCGATGCAGGCCGCGCTCGCCGCAACATGGGTGCACGGCACGGCCGCCGACGAACTGGTTGCGGAGGGAGTCGGCCCGGTGGGACTTACCGCCGGCGAACTGGCCCCGGCGATCCGGCGGGCGATCAACCGGCTGATTCGGGAGTACGCAGGAGACGGCCGGCGGCGATCGTGATGGTGCGCCCGCAGCGCGCGGCGATGGAGGGATCGTGCGTCACCAGCACCAGGGTCGAGCCCCGCTCCTGGTTCAGTTCGAACATCAGCTTGATCACGGCTTCGCCGGTCGCGGCGTCGAGGCTGCCGGTCGGCTCGTCGGCGAACAGCAGCGGCGGCTGGGTCACGAAGGCGCGCGCGAGCGCAACCCGCTGCTGCTCGCCACCGGACAGATATTTCGGATAGTGGCGCAGGCGGCTCGAAAGGCCGACCCGGCCCAGCATTTCCTCGGCCTTTTCCCGCGGCGAAGCTTCGCGACGCAACTCCAGCGGCAGCATCACGTTTTCCAGCGCGGTCAGGTGCGACAGCAGCTGAAACGACTGGAACACGAAGCCGAGCTTGGCCTGCCGCAACCCGGCCCGTCCATCCTCATCCAGTCCGTAGATATCGACGCCGTCGAGCTTCACGCTTCCCTCCGAAGGCGTATCGAGTCCGGCCAGCAGTCCGAGCAGCGTCGACTTGCCCGAGCCGGAGGCGCCGACGATCGCCAGCGTCTCTCCGCGTGCAACGGTAAAATCGACCTCATTCAAGATCGTCAACTCGCCGGAAGCATCGGCTACCCGCTTGCTCAATCGGCTCACTTCAATCGCTGGAATCGAGGAAGGCTCTTGCATGCAATCTCAGAATGGAAAATCAGGTTGGGCAGCGCGCTGGCTGCGATGGATGGCGGCGTTGTCGCTCGTCTTCGTTTCGTCGTTTGCCTATTCTGCATCAAAAACCCTGCTGGTGCTGGGCGACAGTCTGTCCGCGGAATACGGCCTGGTGCGCGGCAGCGGCTGGGTCAGCCTGCTGGAGAAGCGGATCAAGGAAGAAAACCTGCCGGTCACCGTGGTCAACGCCAGCATCAGCGGCGAAACCACCAGCGGCGGCCGGGCACGGCTGCCCGCCCTGCTCGACAAGCATCGTCCGGACCTGGTCATCATCGAACTCGGCGGCAACGACGGCCTGCGTGGCCTGCCGGTGAAGAGCGCCGAGGCCAATCTGCGCGCTATGATCACGGCGTCGCAGCAGGCGAATGCAAGGGTCCTGCTGGCCGGCATGCAGATCCCTCCCAACTACGGCCGGGAGTACACCCAGCAGTTCTTCGGGATGTACCGCAAGCTCGCGCAGGAAACCAGGGCCGCGCTGGTGCCCTTTCTTCTCGAGGGCGTCGCCGACCGGGTCGACCTTTTCCAGGCCGACCGTATCCACCCCACCGCGCAAGCCCAGCCGGTCATCCTCGACAATATCTGGCCGGTGCTCAAAGGCATGCTGCGGGCCCCGAAATAAAAAAGCCGCTCCTTCGGGAGCGGCTTGTCTGAATGCCTCAGCCTACTTCTGTTCGGTCTGCGCCTCGGCAGAGGCGGTGAACGGTTTCAGGATCTCGACCTTGTGCTTCTTCTTCAGGGCGTCGAGGTAGGCCTCGACCTCCTGCTGCGCGAGCGCACCCGCGATCTGCTGCTGCTCGTTCTGGCGACGCGCGGCGTCGGGTTGCGCCGGCTGCGAGACCTTGTTGATGCGGTAGACGCCGTAGCCGCGGCCGCCGAGTTCGACGCCGACGAAGGCCGGCAGCTTGGATGCGTCGGCTTTCATCACGGCCGACAGCGCCTGCGCCTCGATGGTCGGCGTCTTCACGCGGGACACGGTCTTCGGCTCGGAGAAGCCCTTGACCTCGCCACTGCTCCGGACGTCAGCCAGCCTGGCCTCGCCGGCCTTGCGTGCCAGTGCGAGCGCCTCTTCCTGCGTCACGCGTTCGCGCACGATGTCCTTGACCTCGTCCAGCGGACGGCGGGTGACAGGCTTGTAATCCACGACGCGGCCCGCGATCAGGGTATTCGGCGCAACTTCCACCGCTTCGGTATTGCGCTTGTTCTTGATCGCTTCATCCGAGAACAGCGCGGCAAGGAACTTCGGATGGTTGACCGGCGCGTTCTGCGCGGGGTCCGCCTTCGGCGCGCGGCTCAGGCCCTCGGCGGTCTGGATTTTCAGGTTCAGCTTGTCCGCCGCCGGCTTCAGGCTGTCGGCCTGCTCATACACCAGGTCGCTGAACTGCTCGGCCATCTCCGCGTACTTCTTCTGCGCGAGCTGCTTCTTGATCTCCGCGGCGATCTCGCCCTTGACCTGGTCGAAGCTCTTGGCCTGCGCGGGCTTGACCTCGGTGAGCTGGATGATGTGGAAGCCGAAATCCGATTCCACCACGTTGCTGATCTCGCCCTTCTTGAGCTGGAACACCGCATCCTCGAAGGGCTTGACCATCATCCCCTTGCCGAAGAAATCGAGATCGCCGCCACGCTCCGCGGAACCCGGATCCTGAGAGTTTTCCTTCGCGAGCCTGGCGAAGTCGCCCGGCGTCTTGCGCACCTGCGCGAGCAGCTGCTCGGCCTTCTGCTTCGCCGCGGCCTTGTCCACGCCCTCGCCCGTCTTGATCAGGATGTGGCTGGCGCGGCGCTGCTCTTCCTCGGTGTAGCGCTGTGCATTCTGGTCATAGTAGGACTTGATGTCCGCTTCGCTGACGCTGATCTGGGAGGCGACGGCATCGCTGTTGAGCACGAGGTACTCGGCCTTCACCTGTTCAGGCACCTCGAACTGGCTGCCGTTCTTTTCATAGTAGGCCTTGAGCATGTCGTCGGTGACCTTGACCTGGGAGGCGTAGTCCGAGGTCTTGAACAGCAGTTCCTGGACTTCCCGCTCCTGGTCGTTCAGATCGGACAGGCGGGCCGCGGTCGTATTGGGCGCGAACGCGCTGCCCTGCACCGCCGCACTGATCTGCTGCAGCGCCAGGTCCTGACGCAGCCGCGCCTCGTACATCGCGGGCGTCATGCCCTGTGCCGCCAGCAGCGACTTGTAGCGCTCGAGATCGAACTTGCCGTCGGCGCCGGTCAGGCCGGGCGTGGCAAGTATGGTCTGCTGCAGAGCCTGGTCGCTCACCGCGAGCTTTTTGTCCGCGGCCTCGGCCGCGATCACGCGCTGCGCGATCAGGCCGTCGAGGATGTTCTGGCGCGCCTCGGGTGTGTCGAGCATCTTGGGATCGAACTGCGGGCCGAACGTCTGGCGGAAGCGCTCCATCTGCTCCCGCTGGGCCATCTCGAATTCCTGCTGCGTGATCGCTTTACCGGCAACCTTGGCGATCGCATTGTCGCCCTCGCGGAAGCGGGTGTAGCCTTCCAGCCCGAAGAAAGCAAACGACGGGAAAATGAACAGCAGCAGCAGAAACTGCATCAGGCGCTGGTGCGTGCGAATGAAATCAAACATGGTCAGTTCACGGACAAATTGCAAAGCAGGCGTTCTGCGGCAGACTTCGCGTACGCCTCGCGCACGACTGCAACGAAGGTCGCAGTGTAATCCGAAGCCACATACAAAAAAAGGCGAACTTTCGTTCGCCTTTCTCTGTTTTCTTGGCGGAGTGGACGGGACTCGAACCCGCGACCCCCGGCGTGACAGGCCGGTATTCTAACCGACTGAACTACCACTCCTGAAACTGGTACCGCATCGCATGGCTGATGGTGGGTGCTGACGGGGTCGAACCGCCGACCTACGCCTTGTAAGGGCGCCGCTCTACCAACTGAGCTAAGCACCCTTCGCACTTAGTCAGCCACGCCCCGCGTTTGTCACCACGCGGGAAAAACGAGATTATATAGGATCTCCACGAAAGTTGCACTACCCAATCACCGTGAATCCTTGCACGACTGAAAGCGGCAAAAAAGAAAGCGCTCCGAAGAGCGCTTTCTTGCCGTCCCGCAGGATGGTGAATCAGTGCTTCACGAGTGCCGGGTCAGCCTGGCTGGGCTGGGCCACGGCCGACTCCACCGTAGCGGCCTCGACGTCGGTCAGCGGCTGCGGCTGACGCTCCAGCGCGACTTCCAGCACCTTCTCGATCCAGCGCACCGGGATGATCTCCAGCTTGTTCTTCACGTTGTCCGGAATGTCAGCGAGATCCTTGACGTTCTGCTCGGGAATCAGCGCAGTCTTGATGCCACCGCGATGCGCCGCAAGCAGCTTTTCCTTCAGGCCGCCGATCGGCAGGACTTCGCCGCGCAGCGTGATCTCGCCGGTCATCGCGACGTCGGCACGGACCGGGATGCCGGTCAGCACGGACACCAGTGCGGTGGTCATGGCGATACCGGCGGACGGACCGTCCTTCGGCGTCGCACCTTCCGGCACGTGGATGTGGATATCGGTCTTCGAGAACACTTCGCTCTTGATGCCCAGCCGCTTGGCGCGGCTGCGCACGACCGTGCGCGCTGCCTCGATCGATTCCTTCATCACGTCGCCGAGCGTACCTGTGCGGATCACATCGCCCTTGCCGGGCATGGTCATCGCTTCGATCGTCAGCAGATCGCCGCCGACTTCGGTCCATGCAAGGCCCACGACCTGACCGATCTGGTTTTCCTTTTCCGCCACGCCGAAGTCGTAGCGGCGCACGCCGAGGAACTTGTCCAGGTTCTTGGACGTGACCACGATCTTGCGATCCTGCTTCTTCAGCAGCAGCATCTTGACCACCTTGCGGCAGATCTTCGACAGTTCGCGCTCCAGCGAGCGCACGCCCGCCTCACGGGTGTAGTAGCGGATGATGTCGCGGATCGTCGCTTCCGGCACCGAGATCTCGTCTTCCTTCAGACCATTGTTGGTGATCTGCTTCGGCAGCAGATAACGCATGGCGATGTTGGCCTTCTCGTCCTCGGTATAGCCGGACAGGCGAATCACTTCCATCCGGTCGAGCAGCGCCGGCGGAATGTTCAGCGAGTTCGAGGTGGCGACGAACATCACGTCCGACAGGTCGAAGTCGACTTCGATGTAGTGGTCGGAGAAGGTGTGGTTCTGCTCCGGATCCAGCACCTCCAGCAGGGCCGACGACGGGTCGCCGCGGAAGTCCTGCCCCATCTTGTCGACCTCGTCGAGCAGGAACAGCGGATTGCGCACGCCCACCTTCGACAGGCTCTGCAGGATCTTGCCCGGCATGGAACCGATGTAGGTACGACGGTGACCGCGGATCTCGGCCTCATCCCGCACGCCGCCCAGCGCCATGCGCACGAATTTGCGGTTCGTCGCGCGTGCAATGGACTGGCCGAGCGAGGTCTTGCCGACGCCCGGAGGGCCAACCAGGCACAGGATAGGCGCCTTCACCTTTTCCACGCGCTGCTGCACCGCGAGGTACTCGAGGATGCGTTCCTTGACCTTTTCCAGGCCGTAGTGCTCGCCTTCGAGCACCTGCTCGGCGTTGGCCAGGTCATTGTTGATCTTCGACTTCTTCCGCCACGGCAGACCGATCACGGTCTCGATGTAGTTGCGCACGACGGTGGCTTCGGCGGACATCGGCGACATCAGCTTGAGCTTCTTGAGCTCGGACTGCGCCTTTTCGCGCGCTTCCTTCGGCATCTTGGCGGCGATGATCTTCTTCTCGAGTTCTTCGAGATCGGCACCCTCTTCGCCCTCGCCGAGTTCCTTCTGGATGGCCTTGACCTGCTCGTTCAGGTAGTACTCGCGCTGCGACTTCTCCATCTGGCGCTTGACGCGGCCGCGGATGCGCTTCTCGACCTGCAGGATGTCGAGTTCGCCCTCGAGCTGGCCGAGCAGGTGCTCATGGCGCTTGGCCACGTTGAAGATCTCGAGAATGACCTGTTTTTGCTCAAGCTTGAGCGGGAGATGCGCTGCTATGGTGTCGGCTAGGCGACCCGCGTCGTCGATCCCCGCAAGCGACGTAAGAATCTCGGGCGGGATCTTCTTGTTGAGTTTGACGTACTGGTCGAACTGCTGGACGATCGCGCGGCGCATCGCCTCCACTTCCGACTCGTCGCCCGGCTCGGATTCGACCGGGGTCAGGTCGGCGGCAAAGTGGGTGTCGAGTTCGAGGATGCGGTGGATGCGGGCACGCTGGGCGCCTTCGACCAGGACTTTCACGGTCCCGTCCGGCAGCTTGAGCATCTGGAGGATATTGGCGACGCAACCGATCTGGTAGATGTCGTTGGCAGACGGCTCATCCTTGGCGGCGGCCTTCTGCGCGGCGAGCATGATGCTCTTGCCCTGCTCCATGGCTGCCTCAAGCGCCTTGATCGACTTGGGACGGCCCACGAACAGCGGGATCACCATATGCGGAAAGACTACAACGTCCCGCAACGGCAAGAGCGGCAGTTGGGTGTGTTCAGTAACGGTTGTGGAAGTCGTCATGGCGAACCTTATGTAATAGCCTGGGATTGATGTAGGCGCGTCGGCGCGAATCTCAAGTCCAGGCGGCAAGAAAAAACAGGTGTTTCATAAAACGCAATAAAAAAAGCCACACGCGAAGTCGCCCTCGGGTGGCCTTTTTTCAGAAGCCTGAAGTGATTCCTGTGCTTCAAATTGCGTGGCTTCCAGGAAAAAACGGGCTTGAATCAAACTTCATCAAATGCATCGGTCCTTATTTAGCCCCCGAAACCTTGGGTTGCTCGTGATAGATCAGCAGCGGCTTCGCCCCGTTGACAATCGTGTTTTCGTCGATCACGACCTTGGCAACGTTCTGCTGGCTGGGAAGCTCGAACATCACTTCGAGAAGCGCGTGTTCGAGGATGGAGCGCAGTCCGCGCGCACCGGTCTTGCGTTCAAGTGCCTTTCGCGCAATCGCATGCATGGCTGCCGGCCTGACCTCAAGCTCCGCGCCTTCCATCTGCAGCAGTTTTGCATACTGTTTTATCAGCGCATTCTTGGGTTCAAGCAAGATTTGGATCAGGGCTTCCTCGTTTAGTTCACTCAGGGTCGCGACCACCGGCAGACGTCCCACCAGCTCGGGAATCAGGCCGAACTTGATCAGATCCTCGGGCTCGACCTCGAGCAGCATCTCGCTCGCGTTCCGCTCGGCCTGGCTCTTGACGCTGGCGGCGAAACCGATCCCGCTCTTCTCGGAACGGTTGGAGATGATCTTGGCGAGTCCGTCGAAGGCACCGCCGCAGATGAACATGATGTTGGTGGTGTCGATCTGGACGAAATCCTGGTTCGGATGCTTGCGTCCGCCCTGGGGAGGAACCGATGCCATCGTTCCCTCGATGAGCTTCAGCAACGCCTGCTGCACGCCTTCACCCGAGACGTCGCGGGTGATCGACGGGTTGTCGGACTTGCGGGAGATCTTGTCGATCTCGTCGATGTAGACGATGCCCTTCTGGGCCTTTTCCACCTCGTAGTTGCAGTTCTGCAGAAGCTTCTGAATGATGTTCTCGACATCCTCGCCGACGTAGCCGGCTTCGGTGAGCGTGGTCGCATCGGCGATCACGAACGGCACGTTCAGCATCCGCGCGAGCGTCTGTGCGAGCAGGGTCTTGCCCGAACCGGTCGGGCCGATCAGCAGGATGTTGCTCTTCGCAAGCTCGACGTCATCCTTCTTGCCCAGATGCTTGAGGCGTTTGTAGTGGTTGTACACCGCCACCGACAGGATGCGCTTGGCGGTCTCCTGCCCGATCACGTACTGGCCGAGCAGTTCGAAAATCTCCTGCGGCGTCGGCAGGTCCGACTTTGCGCCGGGGACTGCCTCCACGCTGGAGGCTTCGTCGCGAATGATGTCATTGCACAGGTCGATGCACTCGTCGCAAATGAAGACCGAGGGACCTGCGATCAGTTTCTTTACCTCGTGCTGGCTCTTACCGCAGAATGAGCAGTAAAGCAATTTTTCGCCGCTGGAGGATTTTTTGTCAGACATAGAGCTTGGTTTGGGTGAAGAGTGATCTGATATTACCTGCGAAATCCGGATTCGTCACGACGCTCCTCAAGAATTCTGAGGAACGGAAACTCTTCCGTCGCCATAAAACAAAACGCCCGGACGGCATGCGGTCCGGGCGTTTTTCGCGAGGACAGCCGCCTCAGGCGCGAGAACTCAGCACCTTGTCAATCAATCCATACTCGGCCGCTTCCGCAGCAGACATGAAGTTATCTCTGTCCGTATCCTTGCTGATTTGTTCCACGGTCCGGCCGGTTTTTTCAGCCAGAATGTTGTTCAGCCGGTCGCGCAGATACAGGATCTCGCGCGCCTGGATTTCGATATCGGATGCCTGGCCCTGGGCGCCGCCCAGAGGCTGGTGAATCATGATACGCGAATTCGGCAGGGAGTAACGCTTGCCCTTGGCACCCGCCGCGAGCAGGAAGGCGCCCATCGAGGCGGCCAGTCCGGTGCACAGCGTCGACACGTCCGGCTTGATGAACTGCATGGTGTCGAAGATCGCCATGCCGGCCGAGACGGATCCGCCAGGGGAGTTGATGTAGAGGGAGATGTCCTTGTCCGGATTTTCACTCTCCAGGAACAGCAGCTGGGCGACGACCAGGTTGGCCATCTGGTCGTTGACCGGCCCGACCAGGAAGACCACCCGCTCTTTCAGCAGGCGCGAATAGATATCGTACGCGCGCTCGCCGCGGCCGCTCTGTTCAATCACCATCGGCACCAGACCGAGCATTTCAGTGTCGAGTGCGGAGTTCTTCATGTTGCCTGACATGTGCTTTCCTTTTGGAGAGTGCACCAAGCTGCTTAGGCCTGTGCGTTATTGCCCATCAATTCGTCGAAGCCAACGTTCTTCTCGGTGACCTTCGCTTTGCCGAGTACGTAGTTAACGACGTTTTCTTCCAATACAAGGGCTTCCACTTCCGAGAGGCGGCGACGGTCGCTGTAGTAGAACTTCAGAACCTGCTGCGGATCCTCGTAGCTCTGTGCGAATTCCTCGACCTGTGCCTTGACCTGGTCGGCGGTCGCTTCGAGCTGGTTTGCCTTGACGATCTCGGCCAGGATCAGGCCCAGGCGCACGCGACGCTCGGCCTGGGCGGTGAACAGCTCGCGCGGGAACGGCATGTCCTTGACGTTCATGCCGCGCTGGGCCATGTCCTGGCGCGCCATCTCGACCAGGCGGTCGACGTCCTGCTCGACCAGCGCATTCGGCACATCCAGTTCGGACACCTTGATCAGGGCATCCATCACGCTGTCCTTGGTGCGCGAGCGGGTGCGGCCCTTCACCTCGCGCTCGAGGTTGGCCTTGATATCGTCGCGCATCTTCTGCAGGTCGCCGTCGGCGATGCCGAGAGACTTCGCGAATTCGGCATCGACTTCGGGCAGGTGCGCCCATTCGATCTTCTTCATGGTGATGGTGAACTCGGCGGTCTTGCCGGCCACGTCCTTGCCATGATAGTCCTCGGGGAAGCTCAGCGGGAAGGTCTTGGACTCGCCGACCTTGAGGCCGATGGCGGCTTCTTCGAATTCCTTGAGCATGCGGCCTTCGCCGAGCACGAACGGGAAATCCTCAGCCTTGCCGCCCTGGAATTCCACGCCGTCGATCTTGCCGACGAAGTCGACGGTCACGCGGTCGCCGTTCTGTGCGGAGGTGTCGGCACCGCCGTCGCCGTGGGCGCTCTGCTCGCCCTTGACGTGGTAGTGCACGCGCTGCTTGCGCAGGATGTCGATGGTCTTGTCGACCTCGGCATCGGTGATTTCGCAGACCGTCTTTTCGACTTCGACGCCGGACAGGTCGCCGATCTTCACGTCGGGATAGACTTCAAAGGTGGCGTCGAACGCGACCACGTCTTCGCCGGCGCCGGTCTTCGGCTCGATCTTCGGGAAACCCGCGACGCGCAGGTTGTTCTCGCTGGCGGCTTCGTTGAAGGCGCGGCCGACCTTGTCGTTCAATACTTCAGTCTCAACCTGGTAGCCGTACTGCTGCGCGACCATCTTCATCGGCACTTTGCCCGGACGGAAGCCGGGAGCCTTGGCGGTGCGCGCGCGGACCTTCAGGCGCTTTTCCACTTCCGTCTTGACGTCGGCCAGCGGCACGGTGATGGTCATGCGGCGCTCAAGTTTTTCCAGGGTTTCGACTGCAGTTGCCATGTGAGATGTCCAAAAATGAAAGATTCTATGGTGCGAGGAGGGGGACTCGAACCCCCACACCATTGCTGGCGTCAGGACCTAAACCTGGTGCGTCTACCAATTTCGCCATCCTCGCGGGAATGTAGCATCGCTTGCTTGCGTTGATTTGTACAAAAGCAAAGGGCGACCCTGAAGTGAATACCTGATGGTCGCCCTGCTTCGTTAGTAGCTCTTCAACTTCAACCGCGCATTTTACTTCATTTTTTTGTGCCGCTGTCCCGTTTTTGAGTACCGGCGCCTGCCGGCGCTGCGGCATTCAGGGAATGACGGCGACTTCGCCCTGGGGCCTGCGCACCCTGAACCATGCCGCATAGAGCGCAGGCAGGAACAGCAGCGTCAGCGCGGTGGCGACGATCAGGCCGCCCATTATCGCGACCGCCATCGGTCCCCAGAATACCGAGCGCGAGAGCGGAATCATCGCCAGCACGGCCGCGGCCGCGGTGAGGATGATCGGACGGAAGCGCCGCACCGCCGACTCCACGATCGCGTTCCAGGGTTCGGCGCCCGCCTTGATGTCGTGCTCGATCTGGTCGATCAGGATGACCGAGTTCCGGATGATCATGCCGAACAGGGCGATGACGCCGAGCTGGGCGACGAAGCCGAACGGCCGCTGCAGGAGCAGCAGCGCCAGCGCCGCGCCCGCGATGCCGAGCGGTCCGGTGAGGAACACCAGCAGCGAACGCGAGAAGCTGTGCAGCTGGAGCATCAGCAGCGTGAAGATGATGAAGATCACCAGCGGCACGTTGGCCGCGATCGACTCCTGGGCCTTGCCGCTGTCGGCGGCCGCGCCAGCGAGTTCGATCCGGTAACCGGCCGGGAGGTCCTGCGAGAGCTTCTGCAGCTCGGGCAGTATCTGGCTGGAGACGGTCGGCCCCTGGATGCCGTCGACCACATCGGACTGCACCGTGATCGCCCATTCCCGGCCCTCGCGCCAGACCACGCCGGGCTCCCAGACAAAGGCGACGCGCGCGACCTGCGCCAGCGGCACGGCACGCCCGCCCGACGTCGGCACGTTGGCTTCCTTGAGCGCGCTGATGGTGCCGCGCTCCTCGACCGGCTGCCGCATCACGATATCGATCAGCTTGTTGCTCTCGCGGTACTGGCCGATGGTGGTCCCGGTGAGGACCGTGTTCACGGTGCGCATCACCGACTGCGAGCTGACGCCGAGCGCGCGCAGCTTGTCCTGGTCGAGATCCAGCCGCAGCACCTTGACCGACTCGTTCCAGTTGTCGTTGACGCCCACGGTGTTGGGATTGGCGCGCATGATCTCCGTGACCTGGTCGGCAATCGCCCGGACCTTGCCGACCTCGTAGCCGGTCACCCGGAATTGCACCGGATACGGCACCGGCGGACCATTAGGCAGCAGCTTGACGCGGCCCCGCACCTCTGGGAAATCCTGCCTGAAGGCCTCGGTGATTTTCAGGCGAAGCGCTTCGCGGGCCCGCAGGTCTCTGGCCAGCACCACGATCTGCGAGACGTTCGTCTGCGGGAATATCTGGTCCAGCGGCAGGTAGAAGCGCGGGCTGCCGGTGCCGACGTAGGACGTCACGCTTTCAACGCCGTCCTGGCGGGAGATGAAGGCCTCGAACTTCCGGGCCTGGGCCTCGGTGGCGGCGAAGGAGCTTCCCTCGGGCAGCCACAGTTCGACCATCAGTTCGGTGCGGCTGGAGTCGGGGAAGAACTGCTGCTCGATGAAACGGAAGCCGAACAGGCCGAGCATGAACAGCCCGAGCGTGATCAGGATGGTGGTCTTGCGCCATTCCACGCACCAGTTCACCAGCTTGCGGAAGCGGGAGTAGAAAGGCGTGTCGAACAATTCATGCTGGCCATCGGCATTGGTGGCCGGCTTGACCTTGAGCAGCACATAGCCGATGTACGGCGTGAAGACCACGGCCACCACCCAGGAGATCAGCAGCGCCAGCGCATTGACCGAGAACATGGAAAACGTGTACTCGCCCGCCGCCGACTTCGCCAGACCGATCGGAAGGAAACCGGCCGCGGTGATCAGTGTCCCGGTCAGCATGGGCATGGCGGTCGAGGTGTAGGCGTAGGTCGCGGCCTCGAAGCGTGACAGGCCCTCTTCCATCTTCCGCACCATCATCTCGACGGCGATGATGGCGTCGTCGACCAGCAGGCCGAGCGCGATGATGAGCGCGCCGAGCGATATCTTGTGCAGGTCGATGCTGAGAATGCGCATGAACAGGAAGGTCACCGCCAGCACCAGCGGAATCGTGAGCGCCACCACGAGTCCCGGCCAGATGTCGATGCGAAACGGCCGGGTATGCAGGCCGAGCGCCAGAAAGCTGACCGCAAGCACGATCAGCACCGCCTCGGCGAGCACTTTCAGGAATTCATTCACCGAGGACGCCACCGCCCTGGGCTGGTCCGACACCCGTTCGAGGGAAATGCCGACCGGCAGCTTGCCGGCAATCTCCGCCACCGTGGCGTTGAGATTGCGTCCGAGCGCGATGATGTCGCCGCCCTTCTCCATCGAGATGCCGAGGCCGATCACTTCCTTGCCGTTGAAGCGCATCTTGTCCTGCGGCGGGTCGCGGTATTCCCGCCTGACCGTTGCGAAGTCGCCGAGCCGGAACGTGGTGCCGCCGGCCCGCAGTTCGAGGTTCTCGAGATCGCGGGCCGACATGAGGGCACCCGTCACGCGTACCTGGAGGTTGTCGGTCGGTGTCACCAGCACGCCGCTCGCCTCGACCGCGTTTTGCGCATTGATCTGGGCGACGACGGCATCGAAGGGGATGCCGAGCTGGGCGAACTTCTTGTGCGAAAACTCGATGTAAAGCTTCTCGTCCTGGACGCCGAACAGCTCCACCTTGGACACCGACGGCACCTTGAGGAACTGCTGGCGCACGAAGTCGGCGTAATCCTTCACCTCGGCGTAATTGAAGCCGTCGCCGGAGAGCGCGAAGATGGAACCGTAGGTGTCGCCGAATTCATCGTTGAAGAACGGGCCGATGACACCGGCGGGTAAGGTGGCGCGGACGTCGCCGATCTTCTTGCGCACCTGGTACCAGGCTCCCGGCACGTCCTTGGGCGGCGTCGACTCCCGCAGCTGCAGGATGATCAAGGTCTCGCCCGGCTTGGAATAGCTGCGGATCTTGTCGATGTAGGGCGTTTCCTGCAGCTTCTTTTCCAGCTTGTCGGTGACCTGGTCGGCCATCTGCAGCGCGGTGGCGCCGGGCCACATCGCCCGTACCACCATCGCGCGGAAGGTGAATGGCGGGTCTTCGTCCTGGCCGAGCTTGCTGTAACTGAGAATGCCGCCGATCAGCAGCGCGACGATCAGGTAACGGGTGAGCGGAATGTGTTCGAGAGCCCAGCGCGAGAGATTGAAACCGCCTCTCATTTGGCCGCTCCGTTGGCGGCGACCGACTCTTCGCCCAGCAGCTTCACCTTCTGGCCGGGCCGCAGCTGATTGACGCCGGCGG
Source organism: Noviherbaspirillum aridicola (assembly GCF_019656455.1). GTDB lineage: Bacteria > Pseudomonadota > Gammaproteobacteria > Burkholderiales > Burkholderiaceae_D > Noviherbaspirillum > Noviherbaspirillum aridicola. The sequence continues at coordinate 39,760 of NZ_BPMK01000006.1, read as the reverse complement.
TGACCACGGTTTGTCCCGCGCTCAGTCCGCCGGATACCAGGACTTCATTGCCGGCGGTGCCGGACACCTGCACCGGGACCTGTCTGACCGTGCCGTTTTCGACCACCCAGACGCTGGTGCCGGACTTGTCCTGGTGGAGCGCGGTCAGCGGCAAGCGGATCGCGTTGTCGGCCGACGCGGACTGGAAGCTGACATAGGCGGTCATGCCGAGACGGATGTCGTCGGTCGCGCCCGGGATGGCAATGCGCGCGGCATAGGTGCGGGTGGCCGGATCGGCGACCGGCGAGAGTTCGCGGAGCTTGCCGTCGAAGCTGCGGTCGGGCTGCGCCCAGGTGCGGATGGAGATGTTCGTCGCCTTGCGCAGTGCGTCGACCTGGTCCTCGGGAATGCCGATCACGACTTCCTTTTCGCCGAGCTGGGCGACGCGCACGACGGGCGTGCCGGCCGCGACCACCTGGCCCACCTCGGCATCGACGCCCGTCACCACGCCGTCGGCGTCGGCCACGAGCACGGCATAGCCGGCCTGGTTGGATTGGTTGCGGAAGGCGGCCAGGGCCTGGTCATAGCTCGCCTGGGCCGAACGGAAGGCGGTCTCCTTGCTGTCGAGGACCGCCTGGCTGACGAAGTTCTTCTCGCGCAGCTCCTGGTAGCGCTTGAGTTCGGCGCGCGCGAGATCGCGGTTGCTTTCGGCGGCCTTGAGCCCGGCATTCGCCTGGGCCTGCGCGAGCTGCAGGTCGCGCGGGTCGAGCTGCATCAGCACCTGGCCGCGCCGCACCGAGGCGCCAACGTCGACCTTTCGCTCCGTGATCTTGCCGCCGACCCGGAACCCGAGGCGCGATTCCACCCTGGCCCGGACTTCGCCCGAGAATTCGCTGCCGCCGGCCACGCTGCCCGTGGCAACCCGGACGACCCGCACCGGCCGGATATCCTCGGCCTTTTCCACCTGCTTGCTGCAGGCCGACAGCGCCAGGGCTCCGGCAAGCACGATCAGGGACAGACGCGCGCGGGGACTGCGGGACGAATTGCGGGGATTCGGGGAGGCCACTTTTTTTCCTTTACTATGCGGGCTCGCGCTTGCCGCCATGCTGTCGCCCGCGGCAAACATTACTGACTCAAGGGTTAGTAATTATAAGCAGGGCTTCCCGTTTTGCATATGACTTTTTAGTCAGTTAAAGAAATGCCTGTCGAACACTATGAGAATTTTCCGGTGGCGTCCCTGCTGCTGCCGGCTCGCCTGAGGCCGCCGGTCGAGGCGGTCTACGCTTTTGCCCGCGGCGCGGACGACATTGCCGACGAAGGCGATGCCACGCCGGAGGAGCGGCTGCGCGAACTGGACCGCTACGAAACCGCGCTCGACCGCATCGCCGCCGGTACGCCCGACGCCGCCCCGCCCTTCGGCGCGCTGGCCCGCGCGATTCGGGAATACGACCTGCCGCTGCAACCGCTGCGGGACTTGCTGTCCGCCTTCCGCCAGGACGTCGTGACCAAGCGCTACCGCACTCACGCCGAACTGCTCGACTACTGCAATCGTTCAGCCAACCCGGTCGGCCGCCTGATGCTGCATCTTTACGAGCAAGCGGACGCCCGCAACCTGCGCGACGCCGACGCGATCTGCACCGCGCTGCAGCTGATCAATTTCTGGCAGGACGTGGCGGTCGATTGGGAGAAGGGCCGGATCTACCTGCCGCAGGAAGACATGGCACGCTTTGGCGTGAGCGAGGATTGCATTGCGCGCGGCGACTGCAATGCGGCATGGCAGTCGCTGATGCGCTTCGAGGTGGCGCGCGCGCGGGCGCTGATGCTGTCCGGCGCGGACCTACCCCTGCGTGTGCGGGGGCGGATCGGATGGGAACTGCGGATGGTGATTCAGGGCGGACTGCGCATTCTGGAGCGGATCGAAGCGGCCGGTCATGACGTCTTCCGGCGCCGTCCCCGGCTCGGCGCCTGGGACTGGCTGCTGATCGGCTGGCGCGCGCTCCGAATGAAAATGGGTTTGTCGCGCAGCACCCAACTCGGCTAGGATAGCGGGTTTATATACAGCCATCCCCCGCCTACATGTCGCCGGACGAATACTGCCAGCAGAAAGCCGTACAAAGCGGCTCGAGTTTCTATTACAGCTTCCTGTTCCTGCCGGCGGAACGGCGGCGCGCGATTACCGCGCTCTACGCATTCTGCCGGGAGGTGGACGATACCGTCGACGAATGCACCGACGTCACGGTTGCCCGCAACAAGCTCGCCTGGTGGCGCAAGGAAATCCATGCGATGGCCGCCGGCACGCCGTCGCATCCCGTCACGCAGGCGCTGCACCCCCACCTTGCCGCCTACTCGCTGCAGGAGCAGCATTTGCAGGCGATCATCGACGGCATGGAGATGGACCTCGACCAGACCCGCTATCTCGACTTCCCAGGCCTGAAGCGCTACTGCTGGCATGTGGCGAGCGTGGTCGGCATCCTGTCGGCGAGCATCTTCGGCGCCAGCCGTCCCGAGACCCTGCAATATGCCGAGAAGCTCGGGCTGGCGTTTCAGCTCACCAATATCATCCGCGACGTCGGCGAGGATGCGCGCAAGGGCCGCATCTACCTGCCGGTCAACGAACTACAGCAGTTCAACGTGACCGCCGCCGACATCCTCAATGCCCGGCACAGCGAGAACTTCGAGAAGCTCATGCGCTTCCAGGCCGAGCGCGCACGCTCGCTCTATGCGGAAGCTTTCGCCCTGCTGCCCCGGGAAGACCGCCGCGCCCAACGGCCGGGGCTGATGATGGCCGCCATCTATCGCGCCCTGCTCGACGAGATCGAGCATGACGGTTTCCACGTGCTCGAACGCAAGGTCTCGCTGACGCCGATACGCAAGCTCTGGCTGGCCTGGAAGACCTACGTGTTCGGCTGATGCGCCGGATCGCGGTCATCGGGGGCGGCTGGGCCGGCTGCGCGGCGGCGGTGGCACTCTGCAGGCGCGGCGACGCGCGGGTCACGCTGTTCGAAGCGTCGCGCGCGCTGGGCGGACGCGCGCGCCAGGTGAACCTGGACGGCATGGCGCTCGACAATGGCCAGCACATTCTGCTCGGCGCCTACACGGAGACGCTGCGGCTGATGCGGGAAGTCGGCGTCGATCCCGGCCAGGCGCTGCTGCGACTGCCGCTTCAGATGCGCTATGCGCCGCACGCCGGCGGCATGGATTTCGTCACCTGGCGCCTGCCCGCGCCGTTCCACATGCTGGCCAGCCTGCTGTCCGCCCGCGGCCTCGCCGCGGGCGACAAGCTCGCGCTCGCACGATTCACCTCGGCGGCGCGCTGGATGGGCTGGCGCCAGGACCGGGACGGCAGCGTGAGCGAACTGCTCGACCGCTTCGACCAGACCGAACGGCTGGTCACCCTGATGTGGCGTCCGCTGTGCATCGCCGCACTCAACACGCCGCCGGAGCGGGCCTCGGCGCAGGTTTTCCTGAACGTGCTGCGCGACAGTCTCGGTGCAAGCAGGCGCAGCGCCTCGGACATGCTGGTGCCGCGCGCGGATCTCGGCGCCCTCTTCCCGGCGGCGGCCGCAGATTACATCGCGCGTCACGGCGGCGAGGTCCGGCTCGGCTCGGCCATCAAGCGGCTGCGCCGGTCCGGCGATGCCTGGCTGCTGTCCTCCGCCGCCGGGCCTGACGCGGCTTTCGACGATGTGATCGTCGCCACCGCGCCGCATCATGCGGCCGGCCTGCTGGAAGGCCTGATCGACACGGCTCCGCTGGCGGCGATGCAGTACGAGCCGATCACCACCTGCTATCTCCGCTACGGGGACGACTGCAGCCTCGGCCATCCGATGTTCGCGCTGGTGGACGACGGCGCGCGGGCGCACTGGGGGCAGTTCGTGTTCGACCGGGGCATGCTGGATGAGCGGCAGCGCGGTCTGCTGGCGGTGGTCGTCAGCGCCTCGTCCGAGGCGATCGCGCAGGGACATGAGGCGCTGGCCGCGGCGATCGCGAGCCAGCTCGCGCAATCCTTCGGCATGCCTGTGCTGGAGCATCCGCACTGGTCGAAAGTCGTCAGCGAAAAACGCGCGACCTTCGCCTGCCGCCCGGATCTGGCGCGCCTGCCGAACGACACCGGCCTACCCGGCCTGCTGCTGGCAGGCGACCATACGACGGGCGACTATCCAGCCACGCTGGAAGGCGCGGTACGCAGCGGGCTGGCGGCCGCCGCGCTGCTTTAGCAAACAGCGCGCCGGTCAGTCGACGTCGCGCACCCGGTTGAGGGCTTCGTCGATACGCTCGACATCGATCACTTTCAGCCCCTCGATCTGCTGCTTCGGCGCATTCGACTTCGGAATCAGTGCCATCGAAAAACCGAGCTTGGCCGCTTCCCGCAGGCGCTCCTGTCCGCGCGGCGCCGGGCGGATCTCGCCCGCCAGGCCGACTTCCCCGAACACCACCAGCCCGCGCGGCAGCGGCCGGTTGCGCATCGACGAGTGGATCGCGAGCAGCACGGCGAGGTCGGCAGCGGGTTCGGTGATCTTCACGCCGCCCACCGCATTGATGAAAACATCCTGGTCGAAGGCCGCGATCGCGGCGTGCCGGTGCAGGACGGCGAGCAGCATGGCCAGCCGGTTCTGCTCCAGGCCGACCGAGAGCCGGCGGGCATTCGGCACATGCGAGGTATCGACCAGCGCCTGGATTTCCACCAGCAGGGGGCGCGTGCCTTCCTGCGTCACCATCACGCAGGAACCCGGCACCTGGTTGTCGTGCTGGGACAGGAATAGCGCGGACGGATTGGAGACGCCCTTGAGTCCCTTTTCGGTCATCGCGAATACGCCCAGCTCGTTGACCGCCCCGAAACGATTCTTGAATGCACGCACCAGGCGGAAGCTGGAATGGGTATCGCCTTCGAAATAAAGCACGGTGTCGACGATGTGCTCGAGCACGCGCGGCCCGGCGAGCGCGCCTTCCTTGGTCACATGACCGACCATGATGATGGTGATGCCGGACTGCTTGGCGACACGCGTGAGCTGGGCGGCGCATTCGCGCACCTGCGCCACGGACCCGGGAGCCGAGGTCAGCGCATCCGAATAGATGGTCTGGATGGAGTCGATGACCGCCACCTGCGGCTTGTGCTCCGCCAGCGTGTTGAGGATTTTCTCGAGCTGGATTTCGGCCTGCAGCTGCAACTCCCTGGCGTCGATCGCGAGGCGCTTCGCGCGCAGCGCGATCTGCGAGCCCGATTCCTCGCCGCTGACGTAGAGGGTTTTCTTGACGCGGGAGATATTGGCCAGGGCCTGCAGCAGCAGCGTCGACTTGCCGATGCCGGGATCGCCGCCGATCAGCACGACGCCGCCGCCGACCAGCCCGCCGCCGAGCACGCGATCGAATTCATCGATGCCGGTGCCAAAGCGCGGCACATCGATCGCCTCGATGTCGGCCAGGCTCAGCACCGGCGAGGTCTGGGCCAGCCCCTGGTGCTGCCCCGAGAAACGGTTGCCGGCCGCCTCCACCAGCGTCTCCACCAGTGTGTTCCACTGCCCGCACGACGGGCACTGGCCGGCCCACTTGCTGGTCACGCCACCGCACTCGGTGCAGGAGTAGTTCGTCTTCTGCTTGGCCATTCAGCCGCCATCCTTTTCGCTTGATTCAGTCTTCCGCCATCCGTACCCGGGGCGCGACCGCGCACATCAGTTCATAACCGATCGTTCCGGCGGCACCGGCCACCTCGTCGATCGGCAGCGACCGCCCCCACAGCTCCACCCTGCTGCCGACACGCGCCTGCGGCACGGGCGTCAGGTCGACCGTGATCATGTCCATCGACACGCGGCCGGCAATCACGGTACGCACGCCGTCCACGATGACCGGGGTGCCGGCCGGCGCATGGCGCGGATATCCGTCGGCATAGCCGCAGGCAACCACGCCCACCGTCATCGGCGCAGTCGCGGTGAAGCGGCTGCCGTAACCGATGCTCTCGCCTGCGGCCACCTGCTGCACGCCGATGATTTCGCTCTCCAGCGTCATGGCCGGCTCCAGCCCGTATTCGCGCGCGCTCCGCCCGCCGGGCGTGGCGCCGTAGAGCATGATGCCGGGGCGGACCCAGTGCGACGCCAGTTCGCGGCAGGCCAGCACGGCGGCGGAATTCGACAGCGACCGCTCGCCCGGCAGGCCCTCAGTGCCCGCGGCAAAACGCGACAGCTGTTCACGCAGCGGCAGACCGGGGTTGAGCACGTCGTCGGCATTGGCGAAGTGCGTCATCAGCGTGATGTTGCCGACCGCGGGCAGCGCGCGCAGGCGCTCCCATGCGCCCCGGAATGCGGCGGGCGTGAAGCCGAGCCTGTTCATGCCGCTGTTCATCTTCAGGTGAACGTCGACCTTCATGCCGGGCTCGGCGCGCGCCAGCATGTCGATCTGTTCATCGCAATGCACGGCCGTATCGATCTTCAGCCGGGACAGCAGCGGCAGGTCGGACGCGTCGAAAAAGCCTTCGAGCAGCAGAAGGCGCTTTTGCCAGCCCAGTTCGCGCAGCCTGGCCGCGGCCTCGGTTTCTATCATCGCCAGCCCGTCGGCATCATCGAAAGCGCGCATCGCCCGCTCGAGTCCGTGGCCGTAGGCATTGGCCTTGACCACCGCCCAGACCTTCGAGGCGGGCATGCATTGCCGGGCGACCCGGAGGTTATGACGCAGTGCGGAAAGATGAATGGTGGCAGTGATCGGTCTGGGCATGGGCGTGGCGGATGTTGGCAAGAACGAAGCAAATCAAGCAGTTATTTTACCGGACAGCCCTGCTTTCCCTCCCAGCAAATCCCCGGTGGGCTCAGGGATTCATGGTATAAAGCATGCCGGAAACAGATGAAGCGGATTGGCACGACTCAATATGCGGATGAATCGCGGGTTTTACACCATCATGGCGGCGCAGTTTTTTTCTTCGCTCGCCGACAATGCATTGCTGATCGCGGCCATCGCTCTGTTGACAACCATGAATTCCCCGGCATGGATGACGCCGCTGCTCAAGCTGTTCTTCGTGCTGTCCTACGTGCTGCTGGCCGCCTTCGTCGGCGCCTTCGCCGACTCCCTGCCCAAGGGTCGGGTGATGTTCATCACCAACCTGATCAAGATCGCGGGCTGCGCGATGATGTTCGCCGGCCTGCATCCCCTGCTGGCCTATGCGGTCGTCGGCTTCGGCGCCGCCGCTTATTCTCCCGCCAAGTACGGCATCCTGACCGAACTTCTGCCGCCTGAAAAACTGGTGGCGGCGAACGGCTGGATCGAAGGGCTGACGGTCACCTCCATCATCCTGGGTACGGTCATGGGCGGCGCCCTCGTCAATTCCCGCGTGTCCGCCGCCCTGCTCGGCTTCGATTTCCCCATGCTCGACCTAGGCATCGACACCGCGGCCGAAGCGGCGCTGACCGTCATCACGGTCACCTACCTGATCGCCGCCGCCTTCAACCTGCGCATCCCTGACACCGGCGCGCGCTACCCGCACCAGGAACGCAATCCGATACGCCTGATCGCCGATTTCGCCGGCTGTTTCACCACCTTGTGGAAGGATAAGCTGGGACAGATTTCGCTGGCGGTCACCACGCTGTTCTGGGGAGCGGGCGCGACGCTCCAGTTCATCGTGCTCAAGTGGGCGGAAAAATCGCTCGGCATGGCGCTCGACAAGGGCGCCATCCTGCAGGGCGTATTCGCGGTCGGCGTGGCGGTCGGCGCCACCGCGGCAGCGCGCTTCGTCCCCCTGCGCAAGGCGCTGACCGTCATGCCGCTCGGTGTCGCAATGGGTGTGATCGTGATGACGATGACCCTGGTCAAGAGCGTCTGGGTGGCCTATCCGCTGCTGGTGCTGATCGGTGCGCTGGCCGGTTATTTCGTGGTGCCGATGAACGCGCTGCTGCAGCATCGCGGCCATGTGCTCATGAGCGCGGGCCACTCGATCGCGGTCCAGAATTTCAACGAAAACCTGTCGGTGCTGACCATGCTCATGCTGTACGCGCTGATGGTCAAGCTCAACCTCGATATCAACTTCGTGATCGTGCTGTTCGGCCTGTTCGTGGCCGGGATGATGTTTGTCACCATGCGCCGGCATGATGCCAACCAGCGCCAGTTCGACTCGCTCTCGCTGATCGGCGAGCACAAGCACTGATCAGGGCGCTTCCCTTCGCGCGGCGGCGCGTTCGCGCCAGTCATCCGGAACGATGAAGCCGCGGTCCGCCTCCAGCAGATCCGCGCCTTCCCGGCGCAGCAGCGCGACCAGCACAGGCGCCGACGAGGCGCCGAACAGCGCCCCGAGGTTCGCCGCCAGCGCCCCGGCATCGGGAAAGACGGCGTCTCCCTCTTCCACCCGTGCGGGCGCCAGCCAGCGCAGGCGCGGCAGCACCATGAAGGCGTCGGCGCGCAGCGCGGCCACGTGGGCGAGCGGCCGCCAGAACCCGCGGCAGTGTCCGGTTGCAATGCCCGGCGGGCACTCGGGCGTGCATTCCTCGTAAAACAGCCACCCCTTCACCAGCGCCTGCGCCTGGACGACCGGCAGCGGAAGCCGCGCAGCGGGATGCGCGGACAAGGCAAGCTGTTGCTCCATGATCTTGCGCACCTTGGCGCCCAGTGTGTCGGCCAGTCCCGGCCCGACGAAATAATCCGCATGCCGGCCGTGCCCGCCCGACTCGAGCAGATACAGCTTGGTCGCGAACTCCCAGTGCACGAGAGCGTCGCCCCGCCGCAGCAGAAAATCGAACTCGCCTATCGTCTCGCCCTGGCCGGCCCGTACCTGCACGCCGTGCGCGTACAGATCGTCGCGATGCTGCAGGTACCATGCCAGCAGTTTCTCCGCATACCGTCCGAGGCGGGTGAAGGGCTGGATGTCGAGGAATTCGTGCAGGGCGTGCGGCGACTGGTCCTGCGCGCCAAGCCAGGTTCGCGTCGCCTCGTCCGCCTGCGGCAGGCTGGCGATCCTGCCCTGCCAGCGCGGCGCCGCGGCGTCCAGCAGGTTGGGTGCATCCAGCAGCCAGGCCAGATCGCGCACGTGCCGGTCGTGCAGCCAGTGCCAGCGCCGGTGAAACCCGGCCTGGTATCCGGTCTGCGCTTCAGTCGGCGGCGGCATAGGTCGCCGTCGCCAGACACAGGTCTTCCCAGGCCTTTCTCTTCTCGGGCAGGTTGCGCAGCAGGTAGGCGGGATGATAGGTGACGATCAGCGGCAGCCCGGCGTACCGGTGTACCTTGCCGCGCAGGCGGGATACCGGTGTATCCGGGTCGAGGCCGAGCAGTGACAGCGCCGCGGTCTTGCCGAGCGCAACCAGGACGGTCGGACGGATCAGCGCAATCTGGCGCTCGAGATACGGCAGGCAGGCGGCCGCCTCATCCGGCGCCGGTGGCCGGTCGCGCCCGCTGTCGTCGGTCGGGCGGCATTTGACGACATTGGCGATGTAGGCATTCTCGCCGCGACGCAGGCCGATGGCCGCCAGCATGTTGTCGAGCAGCTTGCCGGCCTGGCCGACGAAGGGTTCCCCCTGCAGGTCCTCGTTGCGTCCCGGCCCCTCGCCGATGAACAGCCACTTTGCCTTTTCATCGCCGACGCCGAACACGGTATGCGTGCGTCCCTGGCACAGGCCGCACTTGACGCATCCGGCCACGCTGGCCTTGAGCGCCGTCCAGTCCATCTCCGCCACGAGCGGCGCGGGAGGCGCCGACGGCGCAAGCGGCGCGGCATCGGCGATCGCCTCTTCCGGGGCGACCGCGGGCTGCAGGCCGACGCTCTCGCCCGAGGCATCCCGCCGCAGCCAGACCGGGCCAAGTCCCATCTCCTCGATGAACAGGGCGGTGCGTTCATTCATAGCGGCAGCCTCATCACGATTGCATCCTCGCGGGTGCCGCCCGCAGCCGGGTAATAGCCTTTGCGCCGGCCGATCTGCGCAAAGCCGTAGCGCTCGTAGATCGCCTGGGCGCGCGGATTGGACGGCCGCACTTCCAGCAGTACCGAATTCATGCCCTTCTCGCGGGCGATGGCGGCGACCCGGTCGAGCTGCATGCGGCCGATGCCGCGTCCGTGCAGATCGCGGCGCACGCTGATGTTGAGCAGGTGCGCTTCGTCGACGGCGAGCATCAGCAGGAAATAGCCGACCAGCTCGCCGGCCTCGGCGCGCAGCGTCCAGCATTCGTAGCCGGTGTAGAGCGAGTCGAGGAAATTGCCCCGGGTCCAGGGATGCGGATAGACGTCTTTTTCTATCGCCAGCACTTCCGGCAGGTCATCCACCTGCATGCGCGCAAAGCGCAGCGACGCCGGCTCGGGCGATTGCGCGCTGACCCGATAGACCGCACTCATGCCGCCGACCTCGCCATGCGCTCCGCGGTGGTCAGCGCCACCTTGTTGCGCAGATAGACCGGCTGCGCCTGCCAGGCGTCCAGTGCACGCCCGGCGGCGAGATCCCGCTCCGCCAGCACCGCGACTTCGGCGGCATGCGGCACGATGCCCGGCCTCGCATCGACGATCAGCTTCTGGTCGGCGAAAGCCGGGGCATAGGCGGCAAGCCCGTTGCCGCATGCCGTCACTTCGCCCGAAGGCCGCACATCGGACGCGGCGCTCAGCGTCGGCTCGACCACGACTTCCCAGCCGTCGGCATAGCGGTACTGGGCCCAGTAGACTTCATCCATGCGCGCGTCCAGCACGGCCAGCACCTCGCACGCGTTGTGCTGACGCCGGCAGGCCTCGGCCATCGCCAGCAGGGTCCCCACGGGGATGATGCGCAGGCCGGCGCCGAAGGCCAGGCCCTGGGCCACGCCGCAGGCGGTACGCACGCCGGTGAACGATCCGGGGCCGGCGCCGAACGCGATGACATCGCAGCCGGCGACCGTCAGCCCGGCCTCGCGCAGCGCCGCCTGCGCCAGCGGCAGCACGGCCTGCGAGTGCGTCTGCACGCCCGCGGACTCGCGCGAAATCAATTGCCCGTCCCGCAGCAGGGCGACGGAGGCAAGATCGGCGGAAGTTTCAATCGCAAGAATGGTAGGCATGGCCGGTATTCTACCTGCCGCCACCCTAAATTCGGACCCGCGGCTGCCGTAAACGGAGAACAGGATAAGGAGAAATCCATGGACGTGAACAATATTGCGGGCGTGGCAACGACCATCGCCGATACCAATACCCGCGAAGCGATCGCGGTGACCGTCCAGCGCCGGGCGATGGATATCCAGGCCAGCAGCGCATCCGCCCTGCTCGCCGCGCTGCCGCCGGTGACCAAGCCCAACCTGCCCGCCCATCTCGGCCAGAACATCGACACCAGCGCCTGAGCCGACGCGGAAGCGGCGCCGCCGGCAGGCTTCCCTTACAATAAGGCTCCCTGCCGTTCCCCGAGTTTTCATGTCTGACAACGGAATCACGCTCGACCAGAGCAATCATGCCCGGCTGGCCGACTGGCTTGAACAGGACAACTGGGTCATCGCCTGCCTGTGCGCCGCATGGTGCGACACCTGCCGCGGCTATCGCGAGGGCTTCGACCGCCTGGCGGCAAAGCATCCCGACAAGCGCTTCGTGTGGATCGACATCGAGGACGAGGCCGACTTCATCGGGGACATCGACGTCGAGAACTTCCCCACCCTGCTGATCCAGCGCGGCGACCAGGTCGCCTTCTTCGGCACCGTGCTGCCCGATCCCGGCGTGGCCGACCGCATCATCGGCGCGCAGGCCGAAAGAAGCGCCGCCGACCTCGAGCGCGACACGGCATCGTCGGCGGAGCGGCGGGCCTGGCAGCGCGACTGCAACCTGCGCGCCCGGCTCGCCGCCGAGTGATCACATCGTCTTGATGAAATAGAACACGGTCAGCATCAGCCCGACCGCGATGATGAAGCGGCGCAGCCAGAGCGCCGGCACGCGGCGCGCGATCGACGCGCCCCAGTAGCCGCCGATGGTGGCGGTGGCCAGCATCACGACCGTGTGCGGCCAGCTCACCGCGCCGGCGACCACGAAGGTCAGCACCGTGACGCTGTAGATGATGGCCGACAGCAGGTTCTTGATCGCGTTGATCTCGTGCACATCCTCGTGCCCCGCCATCGCCAGGCTCGCCAGCATCAGGATGCCCATGCCCGCGCCGAAGAAGCCGCCGTAGACCGACACCACCGCATGGCCGGCAAGCGAGGTCGCCGTATTGCCCGGCGCCGCCTTCTCGCCCCGGCGCAGCAGCGCGGAGATCCTGCCCGAGAAGGCGAACAACAGCGTTGCGAACAGCAGCAGCCATGGAATCAGGCGGGAGAACGTTGCATCCTTGGTCGCCAGCAACAGCAGGCCGCCGCCGACGCCGCCGATGAGCGAGACCACGCCGAGCGGGATCAGGTAGCGCTTGTAGCGCGCCAGCTCCTTGCGGTAGGCCCAGGCGCCCGACAGGCTGGCCGGCCACAGGGCGACGGAGTTGCTCGCGTTGGCCGCCACCGGCGGCACACCGACCGCGAGCAGCGCGGGGAAGGACAGGAAGGTGCCGCCCCCCGCCACCGAATTCATCGCTCCCGCGCAAAATGCCGCCAATCCCACCAGCGCGATCTGCCACCAGCTCATTTATTCTCCCTCAGTTTCTTCTTTACGAAATCCAGCATCGCCTTCATGTCGCGCCCTTCGGCGTCCGGCTTCACGCCCAACTCCTCCAGCGGCGCCGCCGCGCGGTTGACCCAGAACGTCGTGTAGCCGAACCAGGCAGCGCCGCATACATCCCAGCCGTTGCTCGACACGAACAGCATGTTCTTCGGCGACAGCCCGAATACATCGGGCGCCATCTGATACGCCTCGGGCGCGGTCTTGTATTTCTTCACCGCGTCGACCGACAGGATGTGGTGAAAAATGCCCTCCATGCCCGCCGCGCTCACCGCCGACTCCAGCATCTGCGGGTTACCGTTGGACAGTATCGCGAGCTTCAGTCCCATGTCCTTCAGCTTGCGCAGCACACCCAGGTTCTCGGGGAAGGCCTGCAGCCGAGCGTACTGCCCCATCAGCGCGTTCTGCGCATCCAGGGTCAGGTCGAGGCCGAGCCTGCGGCATGCGAATACCAGCGCGTCCTGGGTCACTTCCCAGAAAGGCTTGTAGGTCGAGCACATGGTGCGCAAGCGGGTGTATTCGATCTGCTTGTCGCGCCACAGCTCGGCCAGCGATGCGCCGCGTCCCGGAAAACGCTTCTCCGCGAGCGCCGAGATCGAATAGACATCGAACAGGGTTCCATAGGCGTCGAAGACGATAGCGTGCAGTGTCATGGCTTATCCGGGTAGTGCGGCGAGTATATTAGAGAAGTTTTCATCCAAACCAGCACGAACAATCATTTGATTATTGCGTTTTAGTATCAAATGCTCTACCTTTGGCGGATGGACCATTTCAAGCAGATCTCCACCTTCGTCGAAGTCGCCGCGCGCGGCAGCCTGTCGGCGGCGGCCCGGGCGGAGGGCATCGCGCCCGCGATGATCGGACGCCGGCTCGACGCACTGGAAGAACGCCTCGGCGTCAAGCTGCTACAGCGCAGCACGCGCAAGATCGCGCTCACCGACGAAGGGCTGTCCTTCCTCGAGGATTGCCAGCGCATCCTGGCCGAGCTCGAGGATGCGGAATCGGCCGTCTCCGAACGCAGCGCGAAAGCAAGCGGGCATCTGCTGATTTCCGCGCCCGCCGGCTTTGGCCGTCAGCATGTGGCACCGCTGATTCCATCCTTCCTGGCACAGCATCGCGACGTGAGCGTGACACTCAACCTGAACGACCGGGTGGTCGACCTCATCGGCGAAGGCGTCGACGTCGCCATCCGCATCGCCGCGCTGTCGGACTCGAGCCTGATCGGGGTCAAGCTCGCCGACAACAAGCGCGTCGTGGTGGCCGCGCCCTCTTATCTCCGCCGTCGCGGCGTACCCCGCTCGCTCGACGATCTCGCCGGACACAACTGCCTCGCCATCAGCAGCGAAGGCAGCCAGCGCGGCTGGACCTTCCGCCAGAACGGCAAGAACGTCACGCTCAAGGTGGGCGGCAACATGGTATGCAACGACGGCGCGGTACTGCATGAATGGGCGCTGGCGGGCGAAGGTCTGGCGTGGCGCTCGATGTGGGAAGTGGGCAGCGCGATCGAGTCGGGCGCCCTCGTGACAGTGCTGGATGAGTTCGCCGCCCCGGGCAACGACATCTACGCGGTATTCGCTCAGCGCCGGCATCTGCCGCTGCGCATCCGCGTCTTCGTCGACTTTCTGCGGCATGCCTATGCGCGGCCGGAATACTGGCGCAGATAAAAAAAATCCCCGGCATGCCTACCCGTTCTAAAAAGGTGTTGGTAAGCGGGTTGTAATTCCGTAAAATCCCTTGACGGTGTAATGCTTTCAGGGGATTTTGTTTTGCCGAAGATATTTCCGGGAGAAGATGGCGCAGAGGGAGGGGAGTCTACTGACTCGCCCGAAAAGCCGCGCTCTTCCTCGAAAAAATCAGCCGGTGCAGCAGGGTCTTCCATTCCCCGCATCCCGCCGCCGGTCGAGGGCATCCAGGTCAACTTCTGCAAGGCCCCAACCTGTTCCAACTTCGGCGTCCCGCCTAACCCCATCAGCAGGCGTGGACCGGGCTCCTCTAGCCACGACACCTACGTGCTGTCGGGCGGAATCAGTAAGCGCGGCACTCCTCGCACAGCCATCAAGTGCAAGCTGTGTGGCGATACACCCCCGCTCAAATCCAACTTGGCTATCGCTCAGGAAGTCGCGCGGCTCATGGCCTATCTCGACGGCGAACCTGAGCCGTCCTGCCAGAACTCGGCTTGTGCCCAGTTCGGCTTGGGAGTTCACTCCAACCGAAGCCGGTACATGAGCCATGGCCGTACCGCTCATGGCTCCCCGCGCTTCCGCTGCAAGGAGTGCGGGTCTACTTTTGCGGTCGGCGGCCCCACTACTGGCCAGAAGAAGCCCCATGAGAACCGGGAAATCTTCATGGAACTGGTCAACAAGGCTCCGTTCCGCCGCATCATGGAAAAGCGCGACATCTGCGCAGCCACGCTCTACGGCAAGATTGACTTCCTGTTCGCCCAATGCCTGCGCTTCCTGGGCGACCGGGAAGGCAAGTTACTGGAGCGGCTGCCTTTGGGTCACCTGTCTATTTCCGTAGACCGGCAGGACTACTACACCAACTGGACCCGGCGGGAGGACAAGCGCAATATCCCGCTACATTCGGTCGTCTCGGCCGACAACCGCACTGGCTACGTTTTCGGAGCGCACCTGAACTTTGACCCCCGCTTTGACCCGGAAGAGGTCGAAGCGGATGTCCGGTTGGACGATGACGACCTGCTGCCGCAGGAATACCGGCGTAATGCCCGGTTCTGGCTCAAAAGCGACTATGACGCTTCCATAGCGGCGACCGCTGCAAGGAAGCGGTATAAGGGGAAGAAAACGGTGCTCGATGCGGCTGCGGCTCGGTATGCCACGGCGGCCGACCGGGAGGACGTCGAGGTATCGGACGAATTTGACAGGGAGATGCAGTTGCCGGGTACCGGGATGCAGGTTCACGGTGAGTACACCCTCTACGCTCATTTCCAGGTACTCAAAAGGTCGCTGGCCGGCGCACAAAGCATCACTTTCTATCTTGACCAGGATGCTGGCATGCGGGCGGCCTGCTTTGCTGCCTTCCATGAGGAGATTCAGCACGACTTCGTTCATGCCTTCTTCGTTACGGTCAAGAAGGAAATGACCAAAGGCCAGAAGTTGGCGGCCTTCAATGAGGCGCAGAAGCGGTTTGCGGCTGCCAAGGCGTCGATGGGGCTGCTGGACGACGAGTTCATCAAGATTGCGCTCATCAAGGAGCAGTTGCCATTGATGAAGGAAATCGGCGGCTACAAAGACAAGTGGCTCCTGCATCCACTGCCGACCATGAACGAGCCTGAAAAGGCCTTGGCCTACTTAACCGCTCGGCCGGATTCCCAAGTGAGCGAGGACCAGTTGGCGAAGATGTACCTGTACGGCTCGATGTACGGGGCCGACCGGTTCATGGAGCTGATTCGCCGCCGGCTGAGCCCTTTGGAGCGAGCCCTATCAAGCTCCAGCGCGGCCGGCCGTATGTGGTACGGCTATGCGCCCTACAACCCCCGAATCATTGAGAAGCTGCTGCTCCTGCTTCGGGTCTACTGGAACTATTGTTTTGTGCCGAAGGGCAGTAAAGACGGCAAAACACCGGCTGAGCGGCTGGGGCTGGCAAAAGGGAAACTACGTGTCGAAGACATCCTCTACTTCGACGGAAACAAGAAGCCGTAGCGGGTGAAGATAGCGCGCGCAACATGAAAGACTCACCTCAGGCTCCTGTTGGCAAGGGGCAGACATTGATTCTTTAAAAGAGGGATACGTCTATATCTTTTCCTCTAGCCACAAGATTGCCTGTGCCATGTCGTTATAGAAGACTCGGTACGCACCTTCGCCGAATTGCCCAAAAGCGATTCGAGCCAGATAAGCGATACGAGTATTGGGGACCAAAACGGCTCTTCGTAGCGGAATGGGACCTATCTGTTCCCAAGCCTCCGAGTCCATTTTCTGTTGTAACAGAACCATATCGACCGTAGGGTCTTCCATCTCCAATGCGTCATATAACACCTTGACCTGACTCGTGTCCTTCACGAGTTCGAAAATACGATGCTGACACTCTTTCAATATCTCTTCATCGCATCGTCCACGTAGGCGTGCCAGAACGATTTCGCCTACCGGCTCTACCCAAAGCTGCTGATTCATCTTCAAAGTCACCGACGTTATAGCTGGACTCGATACTTTATCAGAAGCGTCGGGTATAGCGTACCTGCATCCTTGTTGGCTGTTTGACCATTTAGGCAAGAAAGCCCCCAAAACCTATCGGGTTTGGGGGCTTCTCAATCAAAATGCGCCTAAGGCTTCACCAACACCTTTTTAGAACGGGTAGCCGGCATGCCGGGGATTTTTTATCGGATCGTGCTGATTACAGCGGCTGGATCGCGGAAGCTTGCTTGCCCTTCGGGCCGTTGACCACTTCGAAGGAAACACGCTGGTTTTCCTTCAGCGACTTGAAGCCGCTCGACTGGATTGCGGAGAAGTGCGCGAACAGATCTTCGCCGCCTTCGTCCGGGGTGATGAAACCGAAGCCCTTGGCGTCGTTGAACCATTTGACAGTGCCTGTTGCCATGACATTTCCTTTTGATGTTGATATGAGCTTTCGCCCGTTGAACCTTTGAAGCCAGAAAGAAATGACAGACAGATACTGCACTACAGTTCAAACTTCAAGCGGTGGCGAATTGTACCCGATGTGGAAAACCGCGAGTGAAAATTATTGCCACTTGGTGTAAGCAGGCAATGAAGTACCGGCGGTCAATGAGCCCTGCTTCGCTCCACTGGCATGGTTGCTGCATCCGGGCGGACGAATCGCCCTATCAGCCACACCATGACCACTCAGCAAAACCCTGCCGCAGCCGGCCGCGGCAAACGCCGGCACGCCCCCATCCAGGAACATGAATTGCGCGACACCCTGCAGGAAGCCTTCGGCTTGCGCCGGCTGCGCCCAGGACAGCGCGAGGTGATCGACAGCGTCCTCGCGCGACGCCATACGCTTGCCGTGATGCCGACGGGTGCCGGCAAATCGCTCTGCTACCAGCTGCCGGCATTGAAGATGCCGGGCGCGACCGTCGTCGTCTCGCCCCTGATCTCGCTGATGAAGGACCAGGCGGAGAAGCTCGAAGACGTCGGTCTCGAGGCCGCGGAGGTCAACAGCACGCTGACGACGCGCGAGGAGGAGGAAGTGCTGGACCGCATCCGGCAGGCCGACCACGAGTTCATCTTCACGACGCCGGAGCGCATCGCGGACCCGGAATTCCTCGCCACCATACGACGCAACCCGGTCAGCCTGTTCGTGATCGACGAGGCGCATTGCATCTCGCAGTGGGGACATGACTTCCGCCCGGCCTATCTGCAGCTCGGCGCCATCGTCGCCGCGCTCGGCCATCCCACCGTGCTTGCCCTGACCGCGACCGCCACCGAAGACGTGATTGCCGATATCGGCAAGCAACTCGGCCTGGATGACATGCGTGTCATAAATACCGGCATCTACCGGTCAAATCTTCACTACCAGGTGGTCACCGCGACCGACGAATCCGAAAAGCTGTCGCACGCCGTGCGGCTGGCGCGGGACACCGAGGGATCGGGAATCATCTACACCGCGACCGTCAAGGCGGTCGAGGAAGTGCTCGGCGCGCTGCAGGAGGCGGGATTGAGCGCAACCTCCTATCACGGGCAGATGGGCACCAGGATGCGCACGGAGAACCAGGACATGTTCATGTCGGGCGCCAGCCGGATCATGGTCGCCACCAATGCCTTCGGCATGGGCATCGACAAGCAGGACATACGCTTCGTGATCCACTACCAGCTGCCCGCGAACCTCGAGGCCTATTACCAGGAGTCGGGCCGGGCCGGACGCGACGGCAACGACTCCGACTGCATCCTGCTCCACTACGCGCGGGACCGCCAGGTACAGCAGTTCTTCCTCGCGCGGCGCTATCCTGGCGCCGATGACATCAGCCAGGTCTATACCGCGCTGCAGGAGCTTGGCGCGCAGACGGGTCCGGTGACGCTGGAGCGGTTGCAGGACTCCCTCGACGACGTGCACGACAACCGCATGCAGGTCGCCCTCAAGCTGCTCAAGGACGGCGAACTGCTGCGCCAGGATGAACAGCTCGCCTACCATCTGGTTCGCGCCAATGCCAAGCCGAAGGAATTGCGGCAGCTGGTCGACGTGTATCGCGACAAGAGCGCGCGCGACCATGACGCGCTCGACCGGATGGTCTTTTATGCGCAGACCGGCTTCTGCCGATGGAAGGTGTTGCTCGAGTATTTCGGCGAAGAGGTCGAGTGGTCCCACTGCGGCGGCTGCGACAACTGCAGGCGGCCTCCGGAGCAGGACCTGAGCCCGGAACATGTGCGCCATCACGCGCCGCCGATGCAGGTGGAAAAGGGACCCGAGGTCGGGCAGGCGGTGAAGGTGGCGCGCTATGGCGAAGGCCGGGTCGTCTCGTCCGCCGGCGACAAGGTCACCATCAGTTTTCCCAACAGCGAAACCCGCACCTTCCTGCGCAACTACGTGGAACTGGTCTGAGCGCGCGCGGCCTTGCGCAGCTTCTTGGCATCGAACATGCGCTTGTCCGCGATCTTCAGCAGGGCATCGATGTCGTCGCCGTCGTCGGGGAACATCGCCCAGCCGATCGACACGCCGACGCGCGCGGTGCCGTGCTCGAGCGGCACCGGCGCCTCGACCACGTTGCGGATCTTCTCTTCCATCGCGGTCACGTCCGCGGGCTCGGTCAGTCCCTTGAGCAGGATGACGAATTCATCGCCGCCGTAGCGCGCCACGACATCGGTCACGCGCACCGACTCCTTCAGCCGCGCTGCCACGGTGGCAAGCACCCTGTCACCGGCGGCGTGGCCGTACTGGTCGTTGACGGTCTTGAAGTGATCGAGATCGATGAACAGCAGTGCGAAGTGCGGCCGCTCCCCGGCTTTCTGATCCAGCTGGCGGCGCAGGAAACCGATCTGTGCAATCAGCGAAGCGCGGTTGAATACGGCGGTCAGCTTGTCGATGCGCAGGTTGTGTTCCATCTCGCTGAACGACAGCGCCAGCTGTCCCAGCTCGTCGCGCCGGCGCAGGTTCAGGTGCGGCAGCGGCTGGCCTTCGCCGATGCGGCGTGCGGCGTCGGTGAGCTTGCGGATGTCGCCGAGCACGCGGCTGATCAGCGACATGCCGATCGCGATCGCGGCGAGTATGCACAGCACGGCGATCAGCACGCCCTGCATCAGGCTGCGCTGCACGCCCGCCGTGAAATCCGATTGCGGCACCGCCACTACCGTGAGCCAGTCCACGCCGTAACGCCCGCCGAGTTCGCCGGCGGCGATGCGCGCCTGGCCGGCGGCCAGCGTCACCGGCTCCCTGGTGCCGGCGTCGCGCCGCTTCCAGTCCTGGATGCCGAACCAGGCCCGGCTGATGAGCGCGGTGCGCATCTCGCTCACATGCATGCGCTTGGGCTGGCCATCGACCATGCGGAACGGCAGCTCCTGTCCGGAAGTCGCGATCATGTAGCCGTTGCCATCGATGACGAAGGCAATGCCGTTGTCGCTCACGCGCAGCGTGCGCAGAAAATCGGTCAGCAGCTTGAGCGTGACGTCGGTCGCCACCACGCCCACCAGGGAGCGGTCCGCGCGCCGCACCGCCTGCGCCAGCGTGATCGTCGGCTCCCTCGAACTGAAGTCGTTGTAGACCGGCGACCATACCGGCTTGTCCTGTTGCGCGGCGATGCCGTACCAGGGCCGCTTCCGGGGATCGTAGTCGTCATGCCGCAGCAGGCGCGCGCGGTCGCCGGGCCGGTTGGTGACGTGGACGCTGCGCCGGGGGGCGCCCGGGTCGCGGCGATACAGTTCGACCAGGTCGCTGCTGACGCGGTTGACACCGATGAAGCGGCCGTCCGCGCCGCCGAAGTACACGTAGTTGTTGACGTCCATGAAGAGCCCGCTGGCCACCCAGATGCGGGATTCGAGCTGATCGAGGTCGTTCGAGAATTCCTGGGGCTGAGGCAGCGTGGCGGGATCGGGGGCGATCGAGTGCAGGGCGACCAGGGCGCGCGCGAGATGCTCCTCGGTGTCGGCGCTGATGCGGCTCACCGCATCGCCGAGGATTCGGCTCGACAGATTGTCGACGGCGTCCTTGCCTGCCCGGTACGACACCCAGCCGATGGCGACCGAAACGAATATCACCAGCAGCACGTAAGGCAGCAGCAATTGCCGGCGCAATGAGCTCTTCGTCATCGTGTGTTCGAATAAAAAAAGGCCCCGACGGGCCTTGTCCCTGCATGCGTGATTTCCGCGCCGATTATATCCGGGCAACCAGAAAATTTCCTGGAGTCAACGTTCTAGTATTGAATAAAGCATATTTTGATTTGAGATTTATCAAGGCCCTCTTTGGCACTTACGCATTTGGATTTCCTCCAATTAGCTGTGTACTTCCTGTACTTCAATCAACAACTATATTTTTGAGAGGATCCAGCATGAAATATTCAGTATTGCTCGCGGCACTCGTCGCCACATTGACCCTCGGCGCCTGCAACAAGAATGACGCTGGCTCGGCAGGCGGCGAAGGCGGCACCAGCAGCTCTGGCGCTGCCGGCAGCACCGGCGGTACTGGCAGCACTGGCGGTACCGCAGGCGGCGCCGGCACCACCGGCAGCACGCCGGGCGGGGCAAGCAGCTCCAGCGATGCATCGGCAGGCTCGGCGGGCGGCACCACGCCGCCGGCAAGCGGCAGCGCAGGCAGCACCGCCGGCGACACCAGCAGCAGCGGCGCGGCCGGCAGCTCGCCGAGCGCAAGCGGCGGCACTTCCGGCGGCGCAGCCGGCGGGACCGGCAGCGACGCAAGCAGCGCGGGCGGCGCAGCCAGCAGCACCACGCCGCCGGCAGGCGGCAGCACCTCGGGCAGCACGCCGGGCGGTTCGTCGGGTGGCAGCACGCCGGGAGGCTCTTCCGGCGGCAGCAGCTCGGGCAGCTCGTCGAGCGATAGCTCGTCGGGTGGCTCTTCGGGTGGTTCTTCCAGCAGCACTCCGGGCAGCTCCTCGAGCGATAGCACTTCGGGTGGTTCTTCGGGCAGCTCCTCCAGCAGCACTCCGGGCAGCTCGTCGGGCAGCACTACCGGCAGCGGCTCGACCGGCAGCACTTCCAAGTAAAGCTGCCGCATCACTGGAAAGCCGTGCACCGCAAGCCGGGCACGGCTTTCTGCTTTTCACGGGGCCTGCTCATTCATCGGCGAGCCTGACTTCTTCCATTCGCAATTCCCCGCGCAGCATCGGCTTGACCAGTATCTTGTAGGTGTCGACGTCGAAGGAGCGCCGTGCGGCGCGGCGCGTCGGGGGCAAGCCGGCGACATCGTCGATCGAACCGAGATAGAACCAGTGGTCGACGACATGCGTCTGCTTCCAGCCATCGCATTCTTCGACGATGCCCATGGGGCCGGCCCAGGGCCAGACCACGATGCGCAGGTCGTCGAGCGCGGCCTGGAGACGCCGCCGGTGTTCCGCGAGCGGCTCGGCGCCGGTGCAGGCGCCAAGACAGCGCGAAATCTGCCGCGCGAAACAGGCGCGCCCGCGCATCGCCTGCTCCAGTCCTGTGAGGGCCGGACACAGCATGTGCATGTCCACGATCTCGCGCAGCTTTTCCAGCGCCGCCTTGCGGGTGGCGAACAGGCCGTACAAATGCTCGCTGCTGGCGAAGTCATGCTCGCGCGCATAGACGATTTCGGGCACGGAGCGGGCATCGGGCGAGAGGCGCAGCGCGCACATTTCACGGGTGCGGCGCAGCTTCTTGTTGTGCAGCGGCTGCAGGTCCTTGATCAGCCGCGACTCAAGCAGCAGCGCGCCGATGTCGCCCGCGGTGCGGCGGTATTCCACATAGCGGCTCTGCTGCAGCATGCGCGCCTCTTCGGGGGTGCGCAGATGGGAAAGCACGCGGCTGCGGATATTGACGCTCTTGCCGACATAAAGCGGCCGGTCCTGTTCGTCGCGGAAGATGTAGATGCCCGGCCGCGACGGCAAGGCGTCGAGGCTGGCGCGATCGATATGGTGCGGATAGGAGAAGCCGGCGGCGGGGTCGGGCCTGGCAAGCAGCCCGACGGAGGTGACACGTGGAGGCATCGGGGAAAAATCTTTTGCGCTCGGCGCCATGGTTCACATTCGGAACTGCGGTTTGTGAATGGTCACGGCGAATAGTATGCGAACTTGGAATTTGACTAATCGGGCCTGACATTTTACTGTATATTTGTACAGTATTGATGAGAAGCATCATCGTCCAGATTACTAGGAGGTCCGATGTCCGCATTAGTTTCACCGATAGAAAAATCCAACCGGCCCGAGCTTGTCCTGCACCATGCCGTCTGGCGCGCCAGCCAGATGGGTTCCTTCCAGGCTGCCGGCACCCCCACCGGCTATTCCGCACTCGACAGCGAGCTGCCGAATGGCGGCTGGCCCTCATCCACCCTGATCGAACTGCTGGTGCAGCAGGCCGGCATCGGCGAAATGCGCCTGCTGCGTCCCGCGCTGCGCC
This sequence comes from Noviherbaspirillum aridicola, assembly GCF_019656455.1. Classification (GTDB taxonomy): domain Bacteria; phylum Pseudomonadota; class Gammaproteobacteria; order Burkholderiales; family Burkholderiaceae_D; genus Noviherbaspirillum; species Noviherbaspirillum aridicola. Next base: position 16,738 of record NZ_BPMK01000006.1, on the reverse strand, counting down.
GCATCGCCGCGGGCCGCCGCATTGTACTGCTGCGGCCGCCCTATCTGCCGCAGGCAGCGGCATGGGCTGCCTGGGGGCTGCCTCCCGACAGCCTGCTCTGGGTGAAGGCGCCGCGCAGCGCGGATGCCCTCTGGAGCGCGGAACAGATTCTGCGCAACGGCAGCTGCGGCGCGCTGATTTTCTGGGAAGCGCATGCACGCCCGGAATCCCTGCGCCGCCTGCTGCTGGCCGCCCAGGCATCGGACATGCTGTTCTGGATGCTGCGCCCATTGTCCTGCCTGCCCCATGCATCCCCTTCTCCGCTGCGGCTGGCATTGCGCCCGGCCAGCGGCGGCATCGACATAGAAATCGTCAAGCGGCGCGGCCCGCGCCGTGACGAGCCCATCCATCTGCCCCTGGAAGATTCTCCCGCGGTAGCCGTTTCCCCTGTCTTGCCCCAGTCCTCCGATGCGCACCTGGATCAGCGTGCACCTGCCACTGCTGCCGCTCGAAACAATCCGGCCGAACTGGTCTGAAGCAGGCAGGCATGTGGTGGTCGCGCGCGGTCGCGTGGTGGCCGCCAGCGCACAGGCTGTCGAAGGCGGCGTGCGCATCGGCATGCGCAGCAGCGGCGTGCAGGCGATCTGTCCGGACGCGGCAGTGCACGAGCAGGATGCGGCGCGCGAGCAGGAAGCGCTCTGCGGGGTCGCTCTCGCGCTGCTGCAGTACACGCCGGAGGTGGCGCTGGCCGGCGAGCGCGATGTGCTGCTCGACGTCAGCGCCAGCCTGCGCGCATTCGGCGGCCGGCTGGCGCTGGCGCGCCTGGTCCGCGCCAGCGTCGACACGCTCGGCTTCACGCTGCGGCTCGGCATGGCGCCCACCGCGCAGGGCGCATGGCTGCTCGCGCATGCCGCGCAGAGGCGCCGTCGCGTGGTGCGCATGGAGCGCCTGGCGCAGTGGCTCGATGCCCTGCCCTGTCTGCTGCTGCCCGCCCTGCTGCCGTATGAGGAATGGCTGGCGGGGATAGGCTGCCGCAGCTTCGGGCAGCTGCGGCGCCTGCCGCGCGCCGGACTGCAGCGGCGCACCGATGCCGGCGTGCTCGATGCGCTCGACCGCGCCTATGGCCAGGCGCCCGAGCTGTTCGAGTGGGTGCAGGCGCCGCCGGCCTTTCGCGCCCGCCTGGAACTGCCAGATCGCATCGAGCACGCGGAAGCGGCCCTGTTTGCCGCACGCCGCCTGCTGCAGCAGCTCAGCGGCTGGCTGGTCGCGCATCAGTTCGCGGTAACCCGTTTTCTGCTGCAGCTCGAGCATGAACGCGGGCGTCAGGCCGTCGCGCCGACGCCGCTGGAGATCGCGCTGGCGGCGCCCGCATGGCGCGAAGATCATCTGACCCGGCTGCTGAAGGAGCGGCTGGCACGCATCGTCCTGACCGCTCCGCTGATCGGCCTGCGCCTGGAAGCGCTGCAGGTGGAAACGATGAAGCCGCCGACGGACTCCCTGTTCCCCGACCCCGGCGCCACGCCCGAGGAGTTTCACCGGCTGCTGGAATTGCTGGGCGCGCGGCTCGGCGATCACAGCGTGCTCACACCGGCGCTGCGCGCCGATCATCGCCCGGAGGTATGCAATGCCTGGGTGCCTGCCGCCGGGCCTCGCACACGGCGGACGGACGCGGCGCCGGAATTCGCCGAGCGTCCCTTCTGGCTGCTCGAACAGCCCATCGAGCTGATCGTGCGCGAACACCGGCCGGTATTCAGATCGCCGCTCAAGCTGGTCAAGGGGCCGGAACGGATTGAGTGCGGCTGGTGGGATGGCGGACTGATCGTGCGCGACTATTTCATCTACCAGGAGGATTCGGCCACCTGCTACTGGCTTTACAGAGAGCGCCGCGAGGAAGAAGTGCGCTGGTTCCTGCAGGGCTTCTTCGCCTGACCTCGCCCAAGGTGGTTTTTGCAAGCCTTTGCCGTATCAATGGCAAGAACAACTTTCCATAACTTCCAGGAAAATTTCCTAATTTTCATTTTCTTACGAAATTTTTCCTCTTTTTCGCGACAAGATTGCGCGCACTCGATCCGGCCCGGGGTGGCTCGGTTTATACTGTACACCCATACAGCGAGCTCTCACTATTCCCATGAAATTGTTCGAAGGTCACAAACTGCAGGCAGCCCGTGCACGACTGGCACTTGCGGTGGATGCGATCGCAGAACGCTACCGCACCGCCGGCCGTCCCCTCACCTGGCGCCTGGTTCACGAGATTGAAAAGGAAGCCCTGCAGATGCTCGAGCAGGCGGGCGATCTCGACAAGCGCTACATCCGCATGCTGCGTTCATCTCGCTGGGGCTACGTCCCGCGAGTCAACCAGCCGGCCGATCTCGAAAGCTGCGAGTCATTGCCGGTAGCGGTCAAGATGATCCGCCGTGCCTACTGCACCTATCATTGACATGACTTGATCCAGTGCCGTGCGGCGAAACCTCTTGCCGCCGGCACGACTCCAACTGCAAACGACGGAATTCCTCCGGCGTCTCCTGTCGGAGACCGATCATGCACTCCCTCATCGCAAGAATCCTTCTCCTCCTGGTGGTCTTCACCATTGCGGTGCCGGAGTCCTACGCCAAGCGTGCCGGCAGCGGCCGCTCCAGCGGCAGGCAGTCCTCCGCGCTGAAGCAAAAACCGGCAGCTCCACCGGTATCGAGAACCGCACCCGCAGCCCCTCCCGCCCCAGCGCCGATACAGCGCGCCCAACCCGACGCTCCGCCGGCACCCGTTCCACCCACCGCGCCGCGGCAAACGCTGCCGCGGGAAGCCGGCAGCCCCTGGGGCGGCATGCTTGGCGGCGCCCTGCTCGGGCTCGGCCTGGGATCACTGATGTCGTCCAATGACCGGCAGCCGGATACTGCGGCGCAGTCGGAAGGCGGCAGCGGCAGCGAAACCGGCAGCGGCGCCTCGGGCACCAGCGAAGCCGAAGCCGCCATCGAAGCACGGCAGGCAAGCGAACCGGTCCCGCAGAACAAGCTCGGACCGGTGCTGCTGCTGACGGTACTGGCTGCGATCGTGTTCCTGGCCGCACGCCGCTTCCGCGCACGCCGGCGCTGAAGTCCATTCCGTGGCGACGCCGGCAGGCCGCCGGCGCCGTCATTTCCGCTACTGCTTGCGTCCGACGAAACCGCCGACGATGGTCGCGCCGCCGCTGCCCGACAGCGTGAAGGCGCCGCCGATTTCCGCCGGCCCCGCACCGCTGCCGCCAGCGGCGACGGGTCCGAAGTAGCGTGCACCGAGACCGCCCGCGAGCGTGCCGTTGTTCACCGCGCCGTTCAGGTAGTTGGCGACGTTCGAGCCCGCCGCCCCCATCATCACCGTCGCGTTCATGGTGGCCGGGACCGGGGTCTGCGCCTCGTTGTCGGTGCGGGTGTTCTGAATCACGATGCTCGCCTGGCGCGTGGCGAAATTGACCGTCACCTGGCCGATGCCGCGATAGAAGGACGCCTCCGCGGTGCCGTTCGGCGCATACCAGCCATAAACCTGCACCGCATAGCTGGCAGTGCCGCTGGACGGCACCTGGGCCGGCGCCGTCACATTGCCGAAGGCCACCATGCCGCTGCGGCTCTGGTTGTGCTCGTCGGTGCCCGCGCCCGCGGTCCACTCGACGATCTGGACGGTGTCCTGCGTGACCCAGGCGCCCAGATTGGCGTACTGATAGCCCCAGTTGTTGAAGAAGCGATAGCCCTTCGAGCCGGGGAACGGCACGCCGGGACCATTCCCGCCGGGGAGGATGGTGGGATTGCCGTTGGCATCAGGCGGTCCGTCCCCCGCGTGCACGTCGCCGTCTCCATGCAGGCGGCTGGCTACCGTGCTGTGCGGCAGAGTGCCGCCCGACAGCCAGTCGCCGGGATAGTGCTGAATGCCGGCGGTCTCCGTGGTCGGACACGGCGTGAAGCCGCAACGGCTCGGTTCGCTGCGCGGGAAGTAGCTGTTGTTTGCATAGTTGAGCTGGGTGCCCGCAGTGCCCTTGGTGGCGAAGTCGTAGAAGCCGAGGTTGGAGCGATGCGGCAAGGCCCCGAAGGAAATCAGGCCGTTGGAATCGATGGTGACCCGGCCCTGGGCGGTGCGGAAGGTTTCGACGATGATCGGGCGCTCGACCTTGCCATCCCACGAAATGCCGAGATTGCTGAGCAGTAGCGCGGCGCTGGATATGGTGCCGTCCCCAGCCTTGGCTACCCGCACTTCGGCAAGTCCTCCGGAGGCTGGCGCAAGTCCATAGGCCGCGGTCGGATCGGCGATCGGCTTGGCGAGGTCGTTGGTGGACTTGCCGTAGGCCTGGACGCCGGATGCGGTCAGGGTCACGCCATTCTCGGTGCGCAGGATGGTGTTGCCGCTGCATTGCCAGCCGCTGCCATCGACGCAGTTCATGGTGAGCGTGGCGCCCGGCACGGGGGCCGGCATCGCGGGGGATGGCGTCGGCGCGGGCGTGGGCGCGGGGGTCGGAGATGGCGTTGGCGCCGGCGCGGGTGAAGGGGTCGTCGTCGCGTATTCGCAAATCTTGTCGGCGCCGGGCAGCGGATCGCCAAAGACTTCGTTCGAGCATTCGATCGAACCGGTCACGGTGCGCGTGGCCCAGGTGCCGTTCAGGCCATAGCGAACCTGGGTGGTGCCGGGGACCGTGCAGGTGCCGTACTCGTCGGCGCACTTGATCCATGACGGCGCCGGGGTGGGTGCGGGTGCAGGTGCAGGTGCAGGTGCCGGTGCGGGTGCCGGTGCGGGCGAGGATGTGACGGTCACGTATTCGCAGACCTTGTCGGCGCCGGGCAGCGGATCGCCAAAGACCTCGTTGGAGCATTCGATCGAACCGGTCGCGGTGCGCGTCACCCAGGTGCCGTTCAGCCCGTAGCGGACTTCACGCGTGCCGCTGAAGGTGCAGACCTGATATTCGTCCGCGCACTTGGTCCACACTTCCGGCGCCAGTCTCGTGCTGCCGCCGCTGCTTGCCTGCTCGCCGCTGCCGCTGCCGCCTCCGCAGGCACTGAGCCCGCCGATCAGGGCAAGCATGAGGCCTGACCTGGTTTTTCCCGACTTGCGCATTTTTCCTCGCTCCATGTTCGTGAATGAAAGATGTCGAAAGTCTAAGATTGGCGTTTTATTAACTCTTGAGAACAGTCAAGTGCCTACCCGATTGCGTGGCTGGTAAGAAACAAATTCGGACGGGATATCGATAATTTCGCTTATACTGGTTTTTTATACAGTATTTGCCATGTCCCCGCCCGGTCTGCCCGCCTATGCCGAACTCCAATGCGTAACCAACTTCAGTTTCCTGCGCGGCGCTTCGCATGGCGAAGAGCTGGCCGCGCGTGCCGCCCAGCTCGGCTATTCGGCGCTGGCCATCACCGATGAATGCTCGGTCGCGGGCGTCGTGCGCGCGCACGTGGAAGCCAAGAAGATCGGCCTGCACCTGATCATCGGCAGCCAGTTCCGGCTGGTCGATGAAAACGGCGAGCTCGCCTGCTCGCTGATCCTCCTGGCGAGGAATCGCGAGGGCTACGGCAATCTGTGCGAGCTGATCACGCTCGGACGCACGCGCGCGGAAAAAGGCAGCTACCGCCTCCATCCATCGGACATCGACGATCCGCGCGGCGAGCTCGCGCATCTGCGCGGCATGCCCGACTGCCTGGCGATCCTCGCGCCCGAACATGGCGTGGACGCCGGGCGGCTGGCGGCGCAGGCGCAATGGCTGCGGCGCAGCTTCCCCGGCCGGGGATGGATCGCGATGACGCTGCTGCTGCGCGCCGGCGACGACCGTCATCGCGCGACGGTGGAACAGGTGGCGCGGGCCCAGCGGCTGCCGCTGGTGGCCACCGGCGATGTCTGCATGCATGTGCGCTCGCGCAAGCCGCTGCAGGATGCGCTGACCGCGATCCGGCTCGGCAAGGCGGTCGGCGAATGCGGTTATGCGCTGGCACCGAACGCGGAACAGCATCTGCGTTCGCGGCTGCGGCTGGGGAACATCTATTCGGCCGAGGCGCTGGCGGAGTCGGTGCGCATTGCGCAGCTGTGCAGCTTTTCCCTCGACGAGCTGCGCTACGAATATCCGGATGAACTGGTGCCGCCCGGTGAAACGCCCGCCAGCTATCTGCGCAAGGAAACCTGGATCGGCGCCGAGCAGCGCTACCCCCAGGGCATTCCGCTGCAGGTGCAGCGACAGATCGAACATGAGCTGGACCTGATCGCCGAGATGGGCTACGAGCCCTACTTCCTGACGGTGTTCGACATCGTGCGCTTCGCCCGCAGCCGCCACATCCTGTGCCAGGGACGCGGCTCGGCGGCCAATTCCGCGGTCTGCTACTGCCTGCATGTGACCGAAGTCGACCCCGCGCGCGGCAACCTGCTGTTCGAGCGCTTCATCTCCAGGGAGCGCAACGAGCCGCCGGACATCGATATCGATTTCGAACACCAGCGGCGCGAGGAAGTGATCCAGTACGTGTATCGCAAATACGGCCGCATGCGGGCGGCCCTGACGGCGGTGGTGATCAGCTACAAGCCGCGCAGCGTGCTGCGCGATGTGGGCAAGGCGCTCGGCGTGGACCTGGGCATCGTCGACCAGGTGGCCAAGTCGCATCGCTGGTGGGACGGCAAGAGCGGGCTGACGGAGCGCTTTGTCGAATGCGGGCTGGACCCGGCGTCGCCGATCGCGCGGCACTGGACGTCGATCGCGGAAAAGCTGATATATTTTCCGCGGCATCTGTCCCAGCATCCGGGCGGCTTCGTGATCGCGCGCGGCAAGCTGTCGCGCATGGTGCCGATCGAGAATGCGAGCATGGCCGAGCGCAGCGTGGTGCAGTGGGACAAGGACGATCTCGATGCGCTCGGCCTGCTGAAGGTCGACCTGCTCGCGCTCGGCATGCTGTCGATGATACGGCGGGCGCTGGACATGATCAGCGACCTGCGCGGCGAACCCTTCGGCATGCAGGACATTCCGGGCGAGGACCCTGCCACTTACGCGATGATCCGCGAGGCCGACACCGTCGGCGTGTTCCAGATCGAGAGCCGGGCGCAGATGACGATGCTGCCGCGGCTGCGGCCGAGACGCTTCTACGACCTGGTGATCCAGGTGGCGATCGTGCGCCCGGGGCCGATACAGGGCGGCATGGTGCACCCCTACCTGCGCCGCCGCCAGGGCCTGGAGCCGGTCAGCTACCCGAAGGATGAAATCCGGCCGGCGCTGGAACGCACCTGCGGCGTGCCGATCTTTCAGGAACAGGTGATGCAGATCGCGATGCTCGCCGCCGACTTCACGCCCGGCGAAGCCGACCAGCTGCGGCGCGCGATGGCGGCCTGGCGGCGCAAGGGCGAGATGTTTCGATTCCAGCAGAAGCTGCGCGACGGCATGGCCAGGAAAGGCTATGAAGACGCCTTCATCGAATCCATCGTGCAGCAGGTGGAAGGCTTCGCCTCCTACGGCTTCCCGGAAAGCCATGCGGCCAGTTTCGCGCTGCTTGCCTATGCCAGCTCCTGGATCAAATGCCATGAGCCGGCGGTGTTCCTGGCGGCGCTGCTCAACAGCCAGCCGATGGGTTTTTATGCGCCGGCGCAGCTGGTGCAGGACGCGCGCCGCCACGGCGTGCAAGTGCGCCCGGTGGATGTGACCGCGAGCGACTGGGACAGCACGCTGGAAGCCGCGGACGAGGGGCACGCGGTGCGCCTCGGTCTCTCCCTGGTGCGCGGGCTGCCGCGCGAAGCCGGCTGGCGCATCGAGGAGGCGCGCGCCGTGCAGCCGTTCGCCGACATCGACGACCTGGCGCTGCGCGCGCGGCTGCCGCGTCATGATCTGGAAGCGCTGGCCAATGCCAATGCGCTGCGCACCCTGGCCGGCAACCGGCGCCAGGCATTGTGGCAGGCGGTCGCCGGCGGCGCCGGCCGGGATCTGCTGCGCGATGCGCCGGTGCGGGAAGAAGCGCTGCAGCTGCCTGCGCCGAGCGAAGGCGAAGCCATCGTCGCCGACTATCACACGCTGGGCCTGACGCTGGAGCGCCATCCGCTGGCGCTGCTGCGGCCGCTGCTGCATGCGCGGCGCTTCCTGCCGGCCGACGTGCTCAATACTTTCGCCGACGGCCAGATTGCGCGCGGCTGCGGCATCGTCACCGTGCGTCAGCGCCCTTCCACCGCCAGCGGCACCGTCTTCGTCACCATCGAGGATGAAACCGGGCCGGTGAACGTGATCGTGTGGCCCGGACTGGTGGAGCGGCAGCGCAAGGAATTGCTCGGTTCGCGGCTGCTCGGCGTCTACGGCATCTGGCAGACCGAAGGCCGGGTGCGCCACCTGGTGGCCAAGCGGCTGGTGGACATGACGCCGCTATTGGGCCGCCTGGTCACTCACAGCCGGGATTTTGCATGAATGATTTTCATGTCAAGGTCATCCAGCAACACGACCGGAAATCGCACTTGGCGCCAGTGGCGCGGGTGCCTACAATGCCTCACTCCTCTCTCTGCAGTCCTCATGAAACCCGAATTCGACTCCGTACTCCATCTGCTGCATGGCGCAGCATCCGGCACGCTTGCCACGCACTCGCTGCAACTGCCGGGGTATCCGTTCGCCAGCGCCCTGCCCTTCGTCCCGGATGAAGCGCATCGCCCGGTTTTCCTCGTCAGCGGCCTGGCCGAACACACGAAGAACCTGCTGGCCGACCGCCGTGCCAGTTTCCTCGTCACCGGCAATGGCGAATCGCTGCTCGCCGGCCCGCGCATCACCCTGCTTGGCGACGCGCTGCGCACCGATGCCTCGCCGGAGCTGCAGGCCCGCTACCTGCGCTACCAGCCGGATGCCGAGCAATACCTGTCGCTCGGCGATTTCGCCTTCTTCGTGCTGCAGCCGAAACGGGTGCGCGCGATCGCCGGCTTCGCACAGATGGGATGGCTGGAGGAAGCCGACTGGCACGATGCAACGGTACTCACGCTCGCCGACGAAGCGGGCCTGATCCAGGACTTGCTGGGCGACCTGCCGCCGCGGGTGCGGCTGCTCGGGCTGGATTGCTATGGGATCGATTTTGAACGCCAGGGCAAGCGGGAGCGTCAGCGCTTCCCGAACATGCTGGACTCGGTGGAGCAGATACGGCTGAGCGCGCGCCGGCTGCTCGGCGCGCTGTAGCCGTCCCGACGTGGTGCGGGACCCTGTGCCCGCACTACCCGAACAGTAGATCCGGGCCGGCTTCGTTCAGCGTCTTGCAGCCGGTGAGCGCCATCGCGATTTCGAGTTCATCGCGCAGCAGGCGCAGCACGTGCGATACGCCCATCGCGCCCGCATTGGCCAGGCCGAACACATAGGGACGGCCGACCAGTACCGCATTCGCGCCCAGCGCAATCGCTTTCAGGATGTCGGTGCCGCGCCGGATGCCGCCATCGACCAGCAGCGGATAATCCGCCCCCACCGCGGCGCGAATGCGGGGAAGCACCGCGGCGGTGGCGGGCATGGTGTCGAGCGTGCGGCCGCCGTGGTTGGAGACGATGACCGCGGATGCTCCGGCCGCCATCGCCAGTCTCGCATCCTCTGCATGCATGATGCCCTTGAGGATGACCGGCAGGCGGCTCGCGCCGCGCAGCCATTCGATGTCGTCCCACGATGGCGCCGTCGCGAGCAGGCCGTCGAACATCCGGCTCTGATGCGCTTCCAGCGCGATCGGCGCCTGCGGAGGCAAGCCGGCAAGATTGACCGCGGAGATACCGGCCGGCAGACGAAAACCCGTGCGCCGTTCGCGATCCCGCGCGCCGCTGCTCGGCGCATCCACCGTCACCACCAGCGCCTCGTAGCCAGCCTGTTCGGCGCGCTGCACGAGCTCCCGCGTGAAATCCCGGTCATGCTGGAAGTAGAGCTGGAACCAGAGCGGTCCGCGCGAGGCCTCGCCCAGCACCGCCTGCGCGACCTGCTCCATGGGCACGCTGGCCTGGCTGCTCAGCACCAGCCCCGCGCCGTGCGTCGCCGCCGCATAGGCGGTGGCGATCTCGCCGTCCTTGTGCGCCATGCGCTGGAACGCGACCGGCGCCAGCAGTACCGGATGCGCCAGCGTGCGGCCGAGAAGCTGCACGCGGGTATGGCCGCCGGTCAGCCGGCGCAGCACACGGGTCGTCAGACGAATGTCGTCCCACGCGGCGCGATTGTCACGCAGCGTGATTTCATCCCCCGCGCCGCCGGCGAAATAGGCCCAGGCGTTGTCGTCGAGCCGGGCACGCGCATGCTGCTCGTGGTCGGCCAGATTGACGATGCCGGCAGGGATTGCTTCGACGGCGGGGATATGGCTCATGTGTCGGCCCACATGCGCAGGAGGTTGTGGTAAGTGCCTGTCAATTGCACCACCGACGGGTCCTGCTCGCCGAGCGAGTCGCGCAGCTTGAGCAGCGCCATGTCCATCTCGAACAGCAGCTGACGCTGGTCGCCGCCGCGCACCATGCTCTCGATCCAGAAGAAGCTGGCCAGGCGCGCGCCGCGCGTGACCGGCGTGACCTGATGCAGCGTGGTGCCGGGATACAGCACGAGGTCGCCCGCCGGCAGCTTGACGCGGCGCTCGCCCTGCGGATCCTGGATCAGCAGTTCGCCGCCGTCGTACTCGTCGGGCTCGGCGAGGAACACCGTGCAGGACAAGTCGGTGCGCACCCATTGCGCCGGATTGCGCGAGTGCAGCACCGCGCCATCGATATGGGCGCCATAGTAGTTGCTGTCGCCGCTGTAGCGATTGAACAGCGGGTTGAAGATCTTGCGCGGCAGCGCCGCGGAGAAGAACAGCGGATCGCGCTGAACGGCGCCGAGTATCAGCGTCTGCAACTGGCGCGAGGCATCGCTGTCCTGCGCCAGTTGCTCGTTCTTCTTGCGGGCGACCGCCTGGCCGCCCGCGCTGACCCGCCCGTCCACCCACGCCGCCCCTGGCCCGAGCAGAGCCCGGGCCGTGGCGAGTTCGTCGCGGGTGAGGACGTTTTTCAGATGCAGAAGCATAGATTTCCTAGAACATCGCCTTGAGCGTCAGTTCCACACGACGGGGCGCGCCCGGCGTGTAAAAGCCGCGGTAAAGGGAATCCGCGTAAAGCCTGTCGGTCAGGTTGAGAACGTTGAGTTTCGCAGACCAGGTTTGGTTGATTGTGTACTCCGCCATGGCATCAAAGACGGTGAAACTGCCCGCAGTGACTCCACGGTTGCCTTCCGGAGTCTGCTCGCCGCGATAAGTCGCACCCGCGCCAAGGCGCAGTTGCGGCAGGATGCGATAAGTCGTCCACAGGCTGCCACTGTGCTTCGGCGTCAATGCAGGTCTATCTCCCTCAACCTGTGAATTACCGGCGGGAACACCACCCGGCTTGCCGACATTGCTCTCGTCAATTCGGGCGACCGGAATCCAGGTATGGTTGAAGAACACCTCCCACTTCGGCGTAATGCGCCCGGCCAGGTTAATCTCAATGCCCTTGGCGTGACGTTTCCCGGACAATAGCTGCTCCGGGTTTTCAATCACCGGATCAGTATTGCGCTCGTTATACTTTTGACTGTAGAACGCGGCTATGCCAAGAGATGCACGATTTTCAAACAATTCCCACTTGCCACCGACTTCAAAATTGCGGCTCTTCTCGGGATCCGTCCTCGCATCTTTTGCATTCGGTGCGTTAACAGCGAACTGGTAGGTATCGCCCGAGGTGTTGTACGAGGTCCCAAACGAAGTGTAGTAAGAAGAGATCGCGTTTGGTTGGTATAGCGCGCCTACTCGCGGAGACCACAGGTTGTCGCTGCGCTCGAAGCTGAAACCATTGAAGTCGCGGTACGAAGCCTTGAAGTGGTCGAAGCGAATACCGCCGAGCAGCTTGACTGTCGGGGTAATGCTGATCATGTCCTGCGCGTACACACCGATGTTCCGGGCATCAAAGGTCGTATACCGCGGCGCTCCCCGGGTGTCCCCGACGGACGCGCCGTTGTTCGGGTCGCCGACTGTCGTTCCCGGTTTTGCGACCGTAGGAACGCCGATGTAATTGTTTGCCCGCTTCGCGTCTTCGTCATAAATATCGACACCAGCCAGAATCTCATGCTGACGCCCGCCGAGATTGAATTTGCCGGAATAATCACTTGCAAGCTGCGTCGTATCGCTCACGCTTAAGCGTCCCTTCGGAGTGCGCCTGAGTGCGGTAGCATCACTGAGCGTATCCGACGTTACAGGTGAGGTAAAACCAACTGCGCTTACCCACAGATCGCGCTCGTATCGGCCGTGACGAAGCTGAGTCCTTAGCTGGGCGCCGTCGTCGAATCGATGCAGGTGCGAGACGGTGCCGTAAGTTGCTTCGCTATCAAGGTAGTCGCTGGCCAACCCGTAGTAATTTTTGGCCGACAACTCCTCCACGATGCGCCCCCGCGTATTATTGGACCGTACCGAGGTACCGTTGTCGAGGAGCCAGGGATGATTGTAGAGAGGTCTTCCGTCGATACGGAGATGATTCAGCCCTACGCTGAATTCATCTCGCGTACCGATGCCCCAACTATACGTCGGTGCAAGGCCATACTTCTTCTGTTTGGCCCCCCAGTTCTCAGCATCGTGCGCCATCACGTTCAAACGCAACGCGGCATCCTCGCCGGTCTTGAGATTGAAATCCCCCGTGACGCGATGAAGGTTGCCAGTACCGACCGTATAGCTAGCCTCGTTCTGATCGAACAAGAACGGCTGCTTGCTCACTTGGTTGACAATGCCACCCGTTGACCCCCTGCCAAATAGCATCGATGCCGATCCCTTCAGCACTTCGACGCGGTCGTAGTTGAAGGTATCGCGCTCATAAAGGGTGCTGTCGCGCAAGCCGTCACGATAGATATCGCCAGCCTGCCCAAGCGAAAAGCCGCGCAGGCGAACATCCTCCTCGCCTGTCTCGCCTGCCTGGAAGGTCACGCCCGCGGTCGTGCGCAGCACTTCGCGGAAGTCATCCAGATTGCGGTCGTTGAGCAGACGCTCGGTCATCACCGTCACGGATTGCGGAATATCGCGCAGCTCCTGCGTGCCCTTGCCGATGTTGGACGTGGTTGCGCGCAGCGATTCCTTGCTCTGCGTTTCGCGCTGCCCGGTCACCTGCACCGCGGGCAGGACCTGATCGGCGGAGGCCGGGGCCTGGGCCGTCGTTTGTGCTGTCGCCGAGACCGATGCGGCCAGCATCAGCGCGCCGAGCGGCAGACTGGCCGGCCGGCGTGTCTCGGCGTCGATCATGGTCTGGGTTTGCCGGACGTGTTGCTGCGCCTCCGGCGGCCGGCTTTTTGCTGCTTTCTTCTTCATTGGAATTCCCTGTGAATAGTTATCTGAATCGTCCGGCTGGCTATCCACAGAGACTGGCTGGCTGCGATGTCATGCAATACAAAAACAAAAGCGGAAAACGGTACGGATTATTTATAGCCGACGCGATCGAGAATCTTTTGCGCCGGGATCTGGTTCTTGCCGATGGCGGTGATCGAGACGTTTTCGGACTTGAACTTGCCCATCTGCTGCAGCACCGGATTCCTGGCGACGGCGCTGTCGACGACCGGCCATTCGTTATTCCCGTTGGCGAAATAGGCCTGGGCTTCGTCGCTGGCGAGGTATTCGAGGAACTTCACCGCAGCGTCCCTGTGGGGCGCGTTCCTGGCGATCGCGCCGCCGGCGACGTTGACATGGGTGCCGGTCGTCTGCTGGTTCGGCCAGACGAAGCCGACCTTGTTCATCATTTCGCGGTCTTCCGAATTGGTCGACCGCAGCAGGCGCGCGTAGTAGTAGGAATTCGCGAGCGTGATGCCGCACTCGCCGCTGGCGACGCTCTTGATCTGGTCGGTGTCGCCACCCTGCGGCGGACGGGCGAAGTTGGCGACCATGCCCTGCGCCCATTTCTCGGTCGCGGGTTCGCCGTTACGCTCGATCATCGCGCCGATCAGGGACAGCATGTAGGGATGGGAGCCGGAACGGGTGCAGACCTTGCCCTTGTGCGCGGGGTCGGCCAGGGATTCATAGGTGGCGACGTCGTCGCGCTTCACGCGCACCTTGTTGTAGACGATGATGCGGGCGCGGGTCGACAGGCCGTACCACTGCGCGCCCTGCCCTTCGTCGCCGCCGCGCAGGTTGGCGGGAATGCGCTCTTCCAGCAGCTTCGACTTCACCGGCTGGAACATGCCCTCGACCTGGGCGCGCCACAGGCGGGCGGCGTCGACCAGCAGGATCACGTCGGCCGGGCTGTTCTTGCCTTCGTTGCGCAGGCGCTCCATCAGGGCGGCGTCGTCGGCTTCGATGCGGTTGATCTTGATGCCGGTCTGCTTGGTGAAATTGGAATAGAGCTGTTCGTCGGTCTGGTAATGGCGGGCCGAGTACAGGTTGAGCACGCTGTCCTGGGCCTGGGCGGATACGATGGCGCCGAACGAGAACGCGGCGGCGATGGCGGTACGCAATACGGCTTTCATGGGTCTCCTGGTCGGAAATCGATAAGGATGGGCTGCTAGCGCGCAGCCTCGGGATCGGTGATGAAGCCGATCTTGTTCAGGCCGCCGGTCTGGGCGGCGGCCATCAGGCGCGCCACGTTTTCATAGGCGGTCTTGCGGTCGGCGCGCAGGTGCAGCTCGGGCTGCGGCGACTGCGCGGCGGCGGTGGCGATGCTGGCCTTGAGCGCGGCTTCGTCGACCGCATTGCCGTTCCAGCTGATCACGCCGTTGGCATCGATGGAGACTTCGATGTGCGGCGGCTTGACGTCGTTGGGCTGGGCTTCGGCGCGCGGCAGGTCGAGCTTGACCGAATGATTGATGACCGGGATGGTGATGATGAAGATGATGAGCAGGACCAGCATGACGTCGACCAGCGGCGTCATGTTGATCTCGGACATCACGTCATCGTCCTTGTCGGGACTGCCGAAGCTCATGCCTCCCCCTTGCGCAGGCTGACGACGTTGACGGTCTGGCCGCCGCCGTTCTGACCGACGCGGCCGCCGGTGATCAGGTAGGCATGCAGGTCGTGCGCGAAGTTGTTCAGGTGGGACAGCATGGCCTTGTTGCTGCGGGTGAGCGCGTTATAGCCGAGCACCGCGGGGATCGCGACGACCAGGCCGAAGGCGGTCATGATCAGTGCCTCGCCGACGGGACCGGCGACGCGGTCGATGCTGGCCTGGCCCGAAACGCCGATGCCGACCAGCGCGTGATAGATGCCCCAGACCGTGCCAAACAGACCGACGAAAGGCGCGGTGCTGCCGACCGAGGCCAGGACCTGCAGGCCGCTCTGCAGCTTGCCGGTGACGTTTTCGATCGAGCGGCGCAGGCAGCTCGTGACCCACTCGCTGAGGTTGAGCGCGCCGTGCAGGTCTTCCTTGCTCATCGCATGGTGCATGGCGGCGTTGGCGCCGTCCTCGGCGAGCGCGCGGAAGGGATTGCTGTGGCGGTCGGGCGCGAGCAGGTTCATGCCCTCTTCCAGGCTCTTGCTGTGCCAGAACTTCTCATTCGCGACGGCCGCCTGGCGGCGCAGCCGCATCAGGTTCCAGGCCTTGATGACCATGACGTACCAGGACAGGATGGACATGATCAGCAGCACGATGGCGACCGCGCGGGTGATGGAATCGCCTTGTTGCCACAGGTTGGCAATACCGTAGGGGTTGTTCATGAGCGTACTCTCGTAAAAGACATTCAGTTCAGTTTGAAATCGATCGGGACCTGCACCCACTCCGCCACCGGCGAGTCGCCGCGGCGAGCCGGGACGAAGCGCCACTTGCGCACCGCATTGAGCGCGGCCTCGTCGAACAGCGGCGAACTGCTGGGGCGCAGCACCTGCACGTCGCCCGCATGGCCTTCAGCGGTGACGAACACGCGCAGCACGACCCGTCCCTCTTCGCCGGCCCGCCGCAGCAACGGCGGATAGACGGGCGCCGGGTTGTTCAGATAGGCGGCGTTGAAGCGCGGCGGCGTGACCGGGACCGGGGCCGGCGGCGCGGGCGGTGCGGGGGGAGCCGGCGGCGCCGGTGCGGGCGGCTCGGGCGAGGCGACCGGCGCCGGCGCGGTCGGCTGCGGCTCTGCTTTTTCGGTCAGCGCCTTGTCGCTGGTCGTGGTCCTGGGCGGCTCGCGCTTCGGCTGCGCCTTGGGGATGGGCTTCTTCGGTTGCGGCTTGGGCTCGGGCGGCTGCGGCTTCGGCGGTTCCGGCCTGACCGGCTCGGGCCTGGGCGGCGCGACCATGGGCAGCATCTCGACCATCACCATGGGCTGCGGAATGACGGGCGGCACGGGAGGCTTGCCGGCGCCGAGCGCCAGCCAGGCCAGCAGACCGAGATGGAGCGCGAAAATCAGCGTCAGAACGCCGGCTTTCACGTTGAGCGATTGATTCATAGGTTTATTGTTGTTGCTGCGGCGGCCTTTGTCAGCTGCCTGCTTGCCCTGTCACCGGGGACGCAACGGCGGGATGACTTCTACCAAGAAAAGTAATGATAACAATTCTCATTTAAAAAGAAAAGCAAAGTTGCTTGACTTAAGGCAAAAATCCGTAGAAGCAGTATGGATATTTGATGCGGATCGCATCAGGCAAGACAGGCGGCTCGCCTTGCCTGCCCTTCATCATAGGAAAAGGCGGCATGGCGAACCAAGGGGGGTCGGGCGTCCCCTTGTAGTGGGAAGTCGAGACCCGGCGGGGCCTGCGGTTCAGGAGCGCATGGCGCGGCTCATCTCATGCACCGCCTCGACCAGCACCGCGACCGATTCGGGGGGCGTGAACTGCGAAATCCCGTGCCCGAGGTTGAAGACATGGCCGTGGCCGGGCGTGCCGTAGCTGTCGAGCAGCCG
>NZ_BPMK01000005.1:101783-258742 GCF_019656455.1 Noviherbaspirillum aridicola | reverse complement strand
CAACCGGGAACGTCCGCACCTGGCCCTCCAATACAAAACGCCCGATGCAGTGCATCGGGCGTTTCAAAGGAGCGATCAGGCAGATAATTTACCCTGCTTAACCGTCAACCTATAGCAGGACGGGTCAGCAGGCATTTGCACCACCCGCCGGACACGAAAAGCCGGACGAAAAAAAGGCGCCGTCTGACACGGCGCCTTTCTCATTGGCGGTCTGCGCTCAGGCGTAGCTGCGCAGGCGCAGCGAGAATTCCTGCAGGGCCTTGATGCCGGACGCTTCGGCGCGCACGCACCAGTCCTGCAGCTGCTGCAGCAACTGCTCGCGGCTGCTGGTCGAACGTTCCCAGATCGCACCCAGCTCCACGCGCATTTCATGCATGGTCTTGAGCGCCTTGCTATGGGCGAACAGTTCGGACAGCTGCTGGCGCTGCGGCGCTTCCAGCTTGGCCGGCTCGCGCTGCAGCAGCTTCCTGGCCGACTTCAGATAGCGCGCTTCCATGCGCATCTTCAGGTGCTCGGTCTCATCGCGGAAAGCCGACTTGACCGACTTGGCATACTTCGCCATCACGTCGTAGCGGTTGGCGATGACCGATTGCAGCGTGTCGAAATCGGCGACGGCCTTCTTCGGATTGAACTTGGGGGCCGGCGCGACTTTCTTCACCTTTGCCAGGCCGAGCTTCTCGAGGATGCGGATATACAGCCAGCCGATATCGAATTCGTACCACTTGGACGACAGCTTGGCCGAGGTGCCGAAGGTGTGGTGGTTGTTATGCAATTCCTCGCCGCCGATCAGAATGCCGATCGGGAAGATGTTGGTGGACGCGTCGGCGCAGTCGTAATTGCGGTAGCCCCAGTAATGGCCGAGGCCGTTGATGATGCCCGCCGCCGTGATCGGAATCCACAGCATCTGCACTGCCCACACGGTCAGGCCGATGGCGCCGAACAGCAGCACGTCGATGATCAGCATCAGGCCCACGCCCTGCCACTGATACTTGCTGTAAATATTGTGCTCGACCCAGTCATCGGGCGTGCCGTGGCCGTACTTCTCCATCGTCTCGCGGTTTTTCGACTCGGCACGATAGAGCTCCGCACCTTCAAGCAGCACCTTCTTGATGCCACGGGTCTGCGGGCTGTGCGGGTCTTCGGGTGTCTCGCACTTTGCATGATGCTTGCGGTGGATCGCGGCCCATTCCTTGGTCACCATGCCGGTGGTCATCCACAGCCAGAAACGGAAGAAGTGGCTCGGGATGGCGTGCAGATCCAGCGCCCGGTGCGCCTGGCAGCGATGGAGGAAGATCGTGACGCTGGCAATCGTGATGTGCGTCATGATCAGGGTATAGGCCAGGATTTCCCAGCCGCTTGCACCGGTCAGGCCATTGGAGATGAAACTCAGAACTGCGTCGAGCATATTGTCATTCATTCATTAAACGAAAGAGATGGAGAGCGGGATAACCGGCTCCGCGCAGATTGTACGCGCTTTATGGGGTCGCGGTGGCCTGAATGGCCCGAGGAGGCTCGATTCGAGTCGCCTCGTCCAGGTTCAGTATCCGCACTTCCCGCTGAGGATAGGGAATGCTGATCTGGTGTTCCTGCAGGGTTTTCCAGATCGCCCGGTTCAGGTCTGACAGTACATTGAGCCGGCCGTTCTCGGGATCGGCGATCCAGACCGCGACTTCCAGCAGCAGCCCGTCCGCTTCGAAACGCAGCAGCAAGGCCTGCGGCGCCGGTTCAGCAATCACGCGCGGCACGCCGATGGCCGCCTGGCGCAGCAGGCCAAGCACCTTTTCCACGTCGGAACTGTAGGCAATGCCGACCTGTGTCGCCAGGCGCAGGGTGCGGTCGGTCAGCGAATAGTTCTGCACCGGGGAAGACACCAGCATTTCGTTCGGCACGACGGTTTCTATCCCGTCGCCGCCGCGGATGACGGTGTACCGGGTATTGATCTGCGTCACCTGGCCGGTAAACTTGTCGACCGCCACGGTGTCGCCGATAGCCAGGCTGCGCTCGAACAGGATGACAAAGCCGGACACATAGCTGCTGGCGATTTTTTGCAGGCCGAGGCCGAGGCCGACGCCGAAGGCGCCGCCGAACACCGACAGCACGGTCAGATCGATGCCCACCAGGGACAGGCTGATCAGGACCGCCAGCAGGATCAGCAAGGCGCGGACGCTGCGGGCCATCACCGCGCGCAGCGATGAATGCATGCCGTCCATGCGCATCAGGCGCTCTTCCAGCGCAGTGCCCGCCCACAATGCGATCATCAGCGTCACCACGACCGAGGCGCCCGCCTGCGCAATCACCAGCAGCGACGCCTTGTGGCGCCCGACGGGCACGACGGTGTTGTCGAGGAAGCTGAGCAGGTCCGGAAGCAGTCCGGTGATATGAAGCGCGACGCCGACCCAGACCAGGGCGGCGAAGGATTTTTCAAGCGCCTGCAGCATGCTGCCGCCGTCGCCGCCTTTCGCGAACACCCGCCGCAGCACATAGAACGCCAGCCTGATCAGTGCAAACGAACCCACCAGGGGCAGCGCCAGCTGCAACAGCTTGACCGGCATCCGCTGTTCCATGACGAGCTTGGCCAGTGCAATGAACGCAAGCGCCAGCAGCGGCGACAACACGCGGCCGAAGCTCTCCACGCCCAGCCGCATCACCCGCAGCTGCAAGTCGCGCCCGACCAGCCTCGCCCGCAGTGCGCGCGCGACGAGCGCGCCAAGCGTAAAGGCGGCGAGAAGCGCGGCGATCTGCCACAGGATGCGCGGATCGTTCAGGTCGCTCCAGAGGTCGGCCAGCAGACCGCCCAGCAGGTTGTTGCTCATTGTTCGATTCTTGCGAGATGCGGGACTAGTCGGAGTAGGAGGCCATCACTTGCGCCGCTCGAAGACGGCGGCAAAGAAACCGTCGGTCTGGTGCAGGTGAGGCTGCAGCTTGAGATAGTCTTCCATCTCCAGCGCGATCTTCTGCTCCGCCAGCACTTCCTTCATCGGCACCAGGGTGAAATCGGCATGCGCCGACAGGAAGGCGGCGGCGATTTCTTCATTCTCCTCCGGCAGCAGGCTGCAGGTCGCATAGACCAGCCGGCCGCCCGGCTTGATGAGACGCGCCGCGCCGGCCAGAATCGCCGCCTGCTTCACGTTCAGCTCAACGACCGATTCGGGCGTCTGCCGCCATTTCATATCGGGGTTGCGGCGCAGGGTGCCGAGGCCGCTGCAGGGCGCGTCGACCAGGACGCGGTCTATCTTGCCCGCCAGGCGCTTGACCTTGGCATCGTTCTCGTGAGCGATGACGCCGGGATGAACATTCGACAGTCCGCTGCGGGAAAGCCGGGGCTTGAGCTTGGCAAGCCGCTTTTCCGCGACATCGAAGGCATAAAGCCGGCCGGTGTTGCGCATGGCGGCGCCGAGCGCCAGTGTCTTTCCGCCGGCCCCGGCGCAGAAATCGACCACCATCTCGCCGCGTTTGGCGCCGACGATCTGGGCCAGCAACTGACTGCCTTCGTCCTGCACCTCGATCAGACCGTCGCGGAACAAGGGCATGTTCTGCAGGGCGGGCTTCTTCTTCAGCCGAATGCCGAGCGGGGCATACGGCGTGAGTTCGGCGGTGATGCCGGCCTCTGCCAGCGCGCTCATCACTTCCTCGCGCTTGGCCTTGAGGATGTTCACCCGCAGATCCAGCGGCGCCGGCTGGTTGAGCGCCTCCGCCAGCGCCAGCGCGCCCTCCTCTCCTTCCCGTTGCACCAGCCGTTCCAGCAGCCAGGGCGGAAGATTGGCGCGCAGCGGGAGCGGCAGGCTGGCGCGGTCGATCTGCGTGAAGCGCTGCAGCCATTCCTGTTCATCCGCGGTCAGACCGGCGATCGCATCGACGCCCGCGGCATCGGCCAGGCCGAGCAGCGCGAGGCGCCGCATCTGCGAACCCTGGCCGGATTCGGCGAAGCTGGCGTAGGCGAGCTTGTTGCGCAGCACCGCGAACACGCCTTCGGCCACCGCCCCGCGCTCGCGCGCGCCGAGCTTGGGGTGCTCCCGGAAATAACGGGAAACCACGACATCGGCCGGGCCGGTGAAACGCAGCACTTCGCGCAGGACCTCTTCGACATGCGCGGCAACGGAGGGGTGCAATCTCATTAAATTCCTTCTTCTGCTGTCTGGGCGGCGTCGAGATGGACCACGCCATCCTCGATCTTCAGGCGCCCTTCGATAAACCAGTGCACGGCTTCGGGATAAATCCGGTGTTCTTCGCGCAGCACGCGTTCGGCCAGGCTCTGCTCGGTGTCGCCCGGCAGTACCGGCACCGCAGCCTGGGCAACGATCGGACCGTGGTCCAGTTCGGCGGTCACGAAGTGCACGGTCGCACCATGGATCTTGACTCCCGCAGCCAGCGCCTGGCGATGCGTGGCCAGGCCGGGAAAGCTCGGCAGCAGCGACGGATGGATGTTCAGCATGCGCCCCTGATAATGGGCGACGAACGCCGGCGTGAGGATACGCATGAAACCGGCCAGCACCACGAGATCGGGGGCGTGACGGTCGATTTCCTCCCGCAGGGCCGCATCGAAATCGTCCCGGGAAGCGAACTGCTTGCTCGGCACGACCGCGGTCGCGATGCCGTGTGCGGCCGCGAACGCCAGTCCTTCCGCATCGGGACGGTTGCTCACCACGGCCGCGATACGGCAGTCCCAGTGCTCCGCGGCGGCGGCACGAACGATCGCCTGCATGTTACTGCCGCGCCCCGAAATCAGGATGACGATATTTTTCATGGCGCGAATTGTACCGTACCCCTCCCCGCGCCCTAAATGAAAAAGCCGGCGCGACGCCGGCCTGCGGGAATGGATGCCGACTACTGACAGGAATAGAAGACGCGGAACGCCACTTTCCTGTCGGCCCAGAATTCCGCCGCGTCGCGGAAAACGTCAAGCAGGGTTTCCCGGGCTTCCTTGTCGAATTTCGGGGTGTTCGGCAATTGCTCGATGACGATCAGGAACCCGGGTTGCGGGCCGGCCTTGTGCGGCAGGATCGTCAGGCAATCCTCCAGCGTGTCGAGGGACTTGCCGAACTGCCTGGGAAACTGGAACGAGGCCGCGATGCACCCCAGGACCTGCTGACGGGTGGCGGCATCGGCGCAGTAGGCGTACAGGAAGTGCTGGCCGAGGCGGGCCGCCTCTTCCTGGAGCTCGGGCACCCGGAATGCCCGGATGGACTGCACCACGTTCGGCGGGACGGTCTTGAACAAGCTCATGTCTTCCTCGACCCGTGCGATGAAATCGACATGTTCGGTAAGCGGAGGCTCGAATCGCATTTGAGTGCTCTTGGATGCGCGTGAAGTTGATCGTCGATGTAAGTATTCAACGGAGCGAGCCGGTTCCTCGTCTGAAGCATGACGGGCTGACCGGGCACGGCAAAGCGGGGAGTCACGCGGATTCGTGATAATACCCCTGCTTGCATGATGGCAAAAGCCCTGGCTGGCGAAGTCGCGTCATTGGGACTGGATGCCCGCTCGTCGCAGCCTGGGGCGCGTCGATCCATATGGATAACCGCCACCAAGTTGTATTAATTACAACAAACCCTGCAAGGCATTAGAGTAGCGCGTTGCAAAACGGGAAGCAACCCTGACGAAGGCCGATGTGACACCCGGCACGGCCCATGCGCCGGCGCGAATGAGCGTGCTTACAAATGCTTGCAAAATTTACGCTATGAAGGCTGCCGGCCAGTAGCCGGAATCAACCGGTATCGCGTTTAATGGCGACAAGGACTGAAAGGAGAATTCCTATGAAAACTGTTTTCGCGTCAATGCTCAGGCTCGCTGCCGCTACGGCGCTCGCATTGTCCGCTTCGGCCGCCGCCGCCGGCGACGTCAGCTGGTCGGTCACGGTCGGATCACCCTACGCGGGCGCCTATGTCCACACGCCGCCGCCGCCCGTCGTTTATGTCGAACCGCAACCCGTCTACGTCCGCCCGCGTCCCGTCTACGTGCAGCCGGCCCCGGTCGTCACCTACGGACAGCCCTACTATTACGTCGAGGCGCCGCGGCCGCGTCATCGTCACCACTGGAAACATCACCATCACCGTCACGATCACCATTACGGCCGCCACGGCCATCATGGCCGCTACGGCTATTGACCTGATCCCCGAGAGCTCAGTCTCCATTCAGCCCGGCATTCACCATGCCGGGTTTTTTTTCGGGTTTTCCCACGACGCCGACCATGGCCTCAGCCGGAATCCATCAGCGCAGGCGCCTGCGGCGCGGCCGCATGGCTTTGGAAAAACGCGAGAATGTCTTCCTTGCGCGCTTGCGCATCCCTGCGCCCCAGTGCGATCAGCTCGCCGGTGTAGGCGCCCTCGAACAACAGGTACGAGGCCAGCGCGGAACCGCGCGCCTCGGTGGCGCCGATGGCGCCGAGCAGCAGCCTGACAGGCCGCGGCAGCGCGTCGACATGCCGGGTCGCGATCGCGTCCAGCCTTTCGGAGGGTGCGATCACCAGCATTTCTATTGGCCGCAGCGGCGTCTGCCTGCGCTGCTCGGGCGTCAGCAGCTTGACCGTCTGGTTCACCCGCTGCATGCGCTCGATGTCGACCGCAAGGCTGTCCAGGAAAATACTGGACATGGCATGGCCGCCGATCTGCGCAAGACTCGGGTAGCCCGCCTGGCCGGTCACTTCGGCGGCGGGCTCGCTCAGCCTGCCGGCGCCTATCACCAGCACGCGGTCGGCGCCGAGGTGGATGGCGGGCGAGATCGGCGCCAGCTGACGCATCGAGCCGTCGCCGAAATACTCCCTGCGTCCTTCGCAGTAGAGGGGCGTGGCAGGAAAGATCAGCGGAATCGCCGAGGAGGCCAGCAGATGTTCGATCCCGATCTGGGCGCGCAGCGACAGGCGCTGCGAGCGCGACCAGGGCTCGATCTCGGCCTCTGACTGAAAGAAGGTGATATGCCTGCCGTTGGTGTAGGAGGAAGCGGTCACGGCAAGCGCATGCAGCGCGCCGGTGCGCAGCGCCGCGTCCAGGCGGGGCAGGTCGAGCATCCGGTGCAGCAAGGTGACCAGCGGCGTATTGTCGAGCAGGGAATTGGGCGGATTGGCTTTCCACTGGCGCAGCAGCCAGCCGAACGACAGCAGCGACAGCCAGCGCGCGCCGGATCGCAGCACGCCGAGCGAGTCCGCACGATAGACCTGCTCCGCCCGGATCTCTTCCCAGACGCCGAGCACCTTGCACAGCCCGGCATCGAAATCATCGGCGTGGCAGGCGAGCGCGGTGGCGTTGATCGCGCCGGCGGATGTGCCGCAGATGATGTCGTAGCGCGACCCGATCCGGGCCTCGCGCAGGATGGCCGACACGGCGTCGAGCACACCGACCTGGTAAGCCGCCCGCGCGCCGCCTCCGGTAAGGATCAATCCTGTTTTGCCCCCGTCTCCCATGCCGGCAGATTAGCAGGCGCAGGGCGATTTGAGGAGAGCGGCCGGATCAATCGCCGCGGACGTTGCCCTCGCGCCGCGGATCCGCGCCGCCGAACCACATCTCCTGGCCGCGCACATCGATGCGCATGATGCCCTGCAGGCCCGAGGTCTGTTCCATCATCCGCACTTCATGTCCCCTGGCCCTGAGCCGGGCGGCGAGTTCATCGCCCACGCGCCCCTGCTCCAGCTCGGTGGGGCCGTTGCGGCTGCCGAAGTTGGGCAGGCTGATTGCCTGCTGCACATCGAGACCCCAGTCGAGCGTGCCGATCAGGACCTTGGCGACGTAATTGATGATGGCCGATCCGCCAGGCGAACCGGTGGACAGCACCAGCTTGCGGCTCGCCCTGTCGAACACGAGGGTCGGCGCCATCGAACTGCGCGGACGCTTGCCTGCCTGCACCCTGTTCGCCACCGGACCGCCGGCGTCGCTGGCAACGAATGAGAAATCGGTCAGCTGGTTATTGAGCAGGAAGCCTCGCACCATCTGGCGCGAGCCGAAGGCGTCTTCGATCGAGCTTGTCATCGAGAGCGCGTTGCCTTGGGCGTCGACGACGGAAATGTGTGAGGTGGAGGGCAGTTCGGGCGATTGATCGATGCCGCCCGCGAGCACCCGCGCGCGCGGAATGCCCGGCTTGGCGGGCCCCATCGATCGCTCGCCGATCAGCGCTGCGCGTCCGGAAAGATAACTCTTGTCGACCAGCGGCAGCACGCTATTGCCGGGCAGCGGAACGAAGTCGGTGTCCGCCACATACCGGCCGCGGTCCGCATAGGCGAGCCGGCCGGCCTCGGAGAAAAGGTGCACCGCTTCCGCATCCGGCATGCCGCCGGCCGGCGCGAGCGCAGGCATGTCCCGTGTTTCGAGAATGCCGAGCATCTGCGCGACAGCGATTCCGCCCGACGAGGGCGGCGGCATGCCGCAAACCTGCCAGCGCCGGTAATCGGTGCATACCGCCTCGCGCAGCCGCGGACGGTAGGACGCGATGTCGGCGGCAGTGAGGAGGCCGGGATTCGCGGGATGGCTGCGCACCTTGGCTTCGATGTCGCGGGCGATCTGACCGAGGTAGAAGGCATCGGCGCCGCCCGCCGCGATGTCGCGCAGCACGGCGGCGAGTTCGGGATTCCTGAGCCGATGACCGACCGGCCAGGGCTTGCCCTGGCCATCGTAGAAATAGGCGGCGGCGGCAGGATCGCGCCTGAGGTACTGCTCGCTGGCGAGCATGGCTGACAGCCGGGGGCTGACCTCGAAACCCTCTTCGGCCAGGCGGATGGCCGGCGCGAACAGCGTGGCCCAGGGCAGCCTGCCGTGTGCGCGGTGCGCCATGTCGAGCATGCGCAGCACGCCGGGCGCGCCGACCGACCGGCCCCCGACCACCGCCTCATGAAAGTTCATGGGCTTGCCGGCGGCCTGGAACAGGTTTTCATCGGCGGCGGACGGCGCCGTCTCGCGGCCGTCGTAAGCCTGGACCTGCCGGCCGTCATGATGCAGGAGGAAGGCACCGCCGCCGATGCCCGACGATTGAGGCTCGACCAGCGTCAGCACCATCTGCACCGCGATGGCGGCGTCGATCGCGCTGCCGCCGGCTTGCAGGATGCGGTATCCGGCTTCGGTGGCGTACGGGTTGGCCGCCGCCACCATGAACCGCTTCGCCGTCACGCCTTGCTTCTCGGTATAGCCGGTGGCGCGCTCCGGCGCCTGGTTGCCGGCGGACGGCGGCGGTGGCGCGGCGCAGGCTGCAAGCGCCAGGGACAGCAGGGCGACAGGAAGACGATTCTGGTCATGGATGCCCCAGGGGCGGAGTGGAAGACAACGTCCCGCCGGGAGCCTGCGCTGCGCCGGCGGGCTCGTCCGGTCTGCTTACTTCGGCTGCATGCGGATGGCGCCGTCGAGACGGATGGTCTCGCCGTTGAGCATGACGTTTTCGATGATGCTCCTGGCGAGCTGCGCGTACTCCGCCGGCTTGCCGAGGCGCGGCGGGAACGGCACCATGCGGCCGAGCGAATCCTGGACTTCCTGCGGCATGCCGAGCAGCATGGGCGTTTCGAAGATGCCGGGGGCAATGGTCATCACCCTGATGCCGTTGCGCGAGAGGTCGCGCGCCATCGGCAAGGTGAGGCCGACCACGGCCGCCTTGGATGCGCCATAGGCGGCCTGGCCGATCTGGCCGTCGAAGGCGGCAACCGACGCGGTGTTGATGATCACGCCGCGCTCGCCGGATTCGTTCGGCTCGGTCTTGGACATCGCATCGGCGAGCAGGCGCGCCATGTTGAAGGTGCCGACCAGGTTGATGTTGACCACGCGCTGGAACACGTCGAGCGGATGCGGACCGTCCTTGCCGACCGTCTTGACCGCGGGCGCCACGCCGGCGCAGTTGATCAGGCCGCGCACCGTGCCCATGGCAGCGGCGGCCTCGGCGACCGCGCGGCCGTCGGCCTCGGAGGTGACGTCGCACTTGACGAACTTGCCGCCCAGCTCGGCCGCGAGCTTCTCGCCGGCCTCCACCTGCACGTCGGCCAGCACCACCTTGCCGCCGTTGTCGACGATCATGCGCGCGGTTGCCGCGCCAAGGCCGGACGCGCCGCCGGTGATCACGAAGACATTGTTCTGAATCTGCATGGGCTCCTCTCTTATGTGACGTTAACGTAAACGTAAATCCAGCCCATTGTAGCCACTGGCACCCCCAAAGCAAAGGGGCAGCCTCGGCTGCCCCCTTCCGGCCGGGTTGCGCTCAGGGCCGGGTGGCCGGCACGCCGTTCTGCGTCGCGGGCGCGCTCGCGGCGGGTGCGCCCTGCTGCCCTGCCCCGGCTTCGCTGCCGGCGACGGCGGGAAGCAGGGGTACGATCAGCAGTGCGACGATATTGATGATCTTGATCAGCGGGTTGACCGCGGGACCGGCGGTGTCCTTGTACGGATCGCCGACCGTATCGCCGGTCACCGCCGCCTTGTGCGCGTCCGAACCCTTGCCGCCGTGATGCCCGTCCTCGATGTACTTCTTGGCGTTGTCCCAGGCGCCGCCGCCGGTGCACATCGAGATCGCGACGAACAGGCCGGTGACGATGGTGCCCATCAGAATGCCGCCCAGCGCCGCCGGGCCGAGCAGCAGTCCGACCAGGATAGGCACGACCACCGGCAGCAGGGAGGGGATGATCATTTCCTTGATCGCGGCGGAGGTGAGCATGTCGACCGCGCGTCCGTACTGCGGCTTGGCGGTCCCTTCCATGATGCCCTTGATCTCGCGGAACTGGCGCCGGACCTCCTCCACCACGCTGCCTGCGGCGCGGCCGACCGCTTCCATCGCCATGGCGCCGAACAGGTAGGGAATCA
The DNA here is from genome assembly GCF_019656455.1 of Noviherbaspirillum aridicola. Lineage (GTDB taxonomy): Bacteria > Pseudomonadota > Gammaproteobacteria > Burkholderiales > Burkholderiaceae_D > Noviherbaspirillum > Noviherbaspirillum aridicola. The sequence goes on along the minus strand of NZ_BPMK01000005.1, from coordinate 247,985 downwards.
GGCCGCCGATGAACAGGCCGATGATGACCATGTGGTCGGACAGATCGAAGCGCAGGTGCATGCCGCGCGCTTCGAGCGCATGGGTATAGTCGGCGAACAGCACCAGCGCGGCGAGGCCGGCGGAACCGATCGCGTAGCCCTTGGTCACCGCCTTGGTGGTATTGCCGACGGCGTCGAGCGGGTCGGTGATGTCGCGCACGCTGGCGGGCAGGTCCGCCATCTCGGCAATGCCGCCGGCGTTGTCGGTGATCGGACCGTAGGCATCGAGGGCGACGACGATGCCGGCCATGCTGAGCATGGCGGTGGCCGCGACCGCGATGCCGTAGAGTCCGCCGAGCGCATAGGCCGCGCCGATCGCCACGCAGACGAACAGCACCGGCCAGGCGGTGGACTTCATCGACACGCCGAGGCCGGCGATGATGTTGGTGCCGTGGCCGGTGGTGGAAGCTTGGGCCACGTGCTGCACCGGCTTGTAGTCGGTGCCGGTGTAGTACTCGGTGACCCACACCAGCAGCGCCGTGAGCACGAGTCCGACCACGCAGGCGCCGAACAGGCCGAGCGCGCCCACCGTCTTGCCGGCGCCGACCGCGACCGGCTCGGGGAACAGCCAGGCGGTGACGAAATAAAAGGCGATCAGCGAGATGATGCCGGAGACGATCAGCCCCTTGTACAGGGCCGGCATCACGTTGCGCATGCCGGGCGAGGCCTTGACGAATGCGCAGCCGATGATGGACGCGATGATCGAGACGCCGCCCAGCACCATCGGATAAAGCACCGCGCTGACCGGCGCGGCGGTCACCATCAGCGCGCCGAGCGTCATCGTGGCGATGAGCGTGACCGCATAGGTTTCGAACAGGTCGGCGGCCATGCCGGCGCAGTCGCCGACGTTGTCGCCGACGTTGTCCGCGATGACGGCCGGGTTGCGGGGATCGTCTTCCGGGATGCCGGCCTCGACCTTGCCGACGAGGTCGGCGCCGACGTCGGCGCCCTTGGTGAAGATGCCGCCGCCGAGGCGGGCAAAGATGGAAATCAGGGACGAGCCGAACGCCAGGCCGAGCAGCGGCTTGAGGCTGGCGGCGTCACCCTGGCCGCCGCGACTGACATACCAGTAGAACAGCGATACGCCGAGCAGGCCAAGTCCCACCACCAGCATGCCCGTGATCGCGCCGCCGCGGAAGGCGATATTGAGCGCCGGCCCGATGCCGTGGGTGGCGGCCTGGGCAGTACGCACGTTCGCGCGCACCGAGACGTTCATGCCGATGAAGCCGCAGGCGCCGGAGAGCACCGCGCCGATGACAAACCCGAGCGCCGTGTCGAAGTCGAGGAAGATGCCGATGAGGATGGCCAGGATCACGCCGACCAGCGCGATGGTCTTGTACTGGCGGGCGAGGTAGGCGCTCGCGCCCTGCTGCACCGCCGCCGCGATCTCCTGCATGCGGGCATTGCCGGGGTCCTGCTTGAGGATCCAGGAACGGGATATCAATCCGTAGATGACGGCGATGGCGCCGCAAGCGACGGCAAACCACAGGGCTGATGCCATATCGACTCCTCCATGTTGTTCACGACAAAGTTGAAACCAACGCGTTATGGAGGGCGCCGGTGGCATGCCTTGCTCCGGTCAAGTCTATGCCGTCGCCGTCCTCCGGGGAGCACGCTCCCCTCTGCTACGCACTGCAACACTTTTTCGTCACGACCTGAAGCCATCGTGCGGCAGTCTGTCGCTGCCCGGCCCGCAACAAACAAAAAAGCGGACCCTCGGTCCGCTTTCCGTTTTACTCCGCCAGCGCGGCGAAGACTTTGTCCCTGATCGTCTCCACCGGTCCCACGCCCGCGATCTTGCGGTATTTCGGCGCGCCCGGCTGACCGGACAGCGCCCACTTGTTGTAATAGTCGACCAGCACCTCGGTCTGCTCGTGATAGACGGAAAGACGCTTCTTGACCGTCTCTTCCTTGTCGTCATCGCGCTGGATCAGCTCCTCGCCGGTCTCGTCGTCCTTGCCCGCCACCCTGGGCGGGTTGAAGCTGACGTGATAGGTGCGGCCGGAACCCGGGTGGACCCGGCGTCCGCTCATGCGCTCGATGATGGCTTCGTCGGGGACGTCGATCTCGATCACGTAGTCGATCGCCACGCCGGCTTCCTTCATCGCGTCCGCCTGCGGGATGGTGCGGGGAAAACCGTCGAAAAGGTAGCCGTTGGCGCAGTCCGCCTGCTTCAGGCGGTCCTTCACCAGGCCGATGATGATGTCGTCCGAGACCAGCCCGCCGGCATCCATGACCTTCTTGGCTTCCAGGCCGAGCGGCGTGCCTGCCTTGACGGCCGCGCGCAGCATGTCTCCGGTCGAAATCTGCGGGATGTTGTACTTGTCCTTGATGAAGGTCGCCTGCGTGCCTTTGCCGGCACCTGGCGCTCCGAGGAGGATGAGGCGCATGGGAGTTTCCTAGACTTTGGTTTTAAATTCTTTTGTAGCCGGGCGTTTGCCCTGAAGACCTGCTTTGTATCACGCTAACATTGCATGAAACTTACCACAGAATCCGCGCGCTTCGTCGATTCAGGCCGATTTCCCGCCGATTTCTTGACCGAAGATACCGCGTACCCGCTCGAGGTCTTCCGGCGTATCCACCCCGGCCGCGGGCGCGCTTTCCGTGACATGGACGGCGATCGGGTGGCCGTGCCACAGCACGCGCAGCTGCTCCAGCGCCTCGACCTGTTCCAGCGGTGAGACTGGCATCCGGGGATAGGCTTGCAGGAAGTCATTGCGGAAGCCGTAGAGCCCGATGTGCCGCAGCGGCTGGTAGGCCGGCGGCAGCTGCTCGCGGCTGGCGGCAAAGCCGTCGCGGTGCCAGGGGATGGTCGCGCGCGAGAAGTACAGCGCGCGGCCGGCCTTGTCCAGCACGACCTTCACGACATTGGGATTGAATGCGTCGGCGGCGGTGTCGATCGGATGGGCGGCGGTCGCCATCGGCACGCCGGCGTCGATGCGGGCCGCGACCGCGGCGATCAGCGCGGGATCGATCAGGGGCTCGTCACCCTGCACGTTGACGATGACCGCGTCTGCCGGCAAGGACATGGCGGCGGCCACTTCGGCGATGCGATCGGTGCCGGAAGGATGGTCGGCACGGGTCATGTGCACCGCAATGCCGTGGGACCGGCAGGCGGCGACGATGTCGGGATGATCGGTGGCGACAGCGACCGAGGCGGCGCCGGAAAGCGCGGCGCGTTCCGCGACACGGACGACCATCGGCTTGCCGGCGATATCGGCCAGCGGCTTGTTCGGCAGCCGGGTCGACGCCAGGCGCGCCGGGATGATGACGGTGAAGGACATGGTTTCGGACAGGGTGGTCGGCGCCACCCCTTCGTTGCTTGTTGCTCTGTTGCTTACGGGGTTGCGGGCGTGCCTTCGGCGGCGGCATTGAGGTCGCGGGCTTCGTCGGCCCACATGATCGGGATGCCGTCGCGTATCGGGTAGGCCAGCCGGTCGCCGTTGCAGATCAGTTCCTGCGCGGCCTTGTCGTAGTCGAGCGGCCCCTTGCAGAGCGGGCAAACCAGGATATCAAGCAGTCGGGCGTCCACGACATTTCTCCGTTATTCGTTGCGCGAGCGCCGGGTCGACGCTGGCGGTCACCGGCACCACCCAGATGCGGGGGTCGTTCCGGATCGTATCAATTTGGCTGCATTTTACTGCATCCTTCTCGGTGATCAGGATGATCTCGGCGCCGATGGCGGAAAAAGGATTGTCGCGGAAGTCGTGGTGGTCGGGCAGCGGCAGCTCGGCAGGATCGAGTCCGGCGCCGCGCAGCATCGCGAAGAAGCGCGACGGATTGCCGATGCCGGCGGCGGCGGCGATTTTCCTGCCGGCGAATGACGGCAGCGGCAGCCGGCTGGCCGGCGCGGACAGCGCGTAAGCTTCGCCGGCGACGAGTCGCATCAGCCAGGCGCCGCCGGGAATTCCCGGGGGGATCGCGGTTCCGTTGACGACGGTGAAGTCGCGCCGGCGCGAGGCGGGCTCCCGCAGCGGGCCGGCGGGCAGCAACCAGCCGTTGCCGTTGCCGCGCGCGTCGCACAGCACCACCTCCACGTCCCGCCCGAGCCGGTAGTGCTGCAGGCCGTCGTCGGAAATGATGAGGTCGACGCCGGGATGTTCGGCCAGCAGCGCGCGCGCGGCGGCCACGCGGTCGCGGCACACGACGACGGGGCAGCCGGTGCGTCGCGCAATCAGGGCAGGCTCGTCGCCGGTCTGCGCGGTCGAGCTTGCCGCGCCGACCGAGAGGGGAAGTTCGCGTTGCGCGCCGTAGCCGCGCGAGATGACGCCGGGATGAAAGCCGGCCTGCCGCAACTGCTCGACCAGCCAGATGGTGAACGGCGTCTTGCCGGTACCGCCGACGAAGATGTTGCCGACCACCACGACCGGCACCGGCAGGGTTTCGGAAGCAAACAGTCCGGCGCGATAGCCGGCGCGGCGCAGGCCGGCAAGCAGCCCGAACAGCAGCGACAGCGGCCACAGCACGCAGGCAAGCGGACCGCGGCGCTGCCAGGCGCGCACCAGCCGCCGCTCCGCGCCGCCCTGCTCGGCGGGTCCCGTCATTTCTTGCCGCTGGTCTGGGCGGCGAAGGTGACTTTATCGAGTCCGGCCAGGCGTGCCGCTTCCAGCACGTTGATCACGGACTGGTGGGCCGCCATGGCATCGGCGTTGATGATGACGACCGGGTCCTTGCCGCGGCTGCCTACCGCGGACCTGAGTTCATCCGCCAGCGCCGCGGCATCGCGTGCGGCCACCTGGCGGTTGTCGAGCGCATAACGGCCCTGGGCGTCGACGGCGACGTTGATTTCGGCCGGCTGCTCCATTGCCTTTTCCGCGTCGGCGGTGGGGAGCGTGATCTGCAGCGCCGTGAACTTGCTGTAGGTGGTGGTCACCATCAGGAAGATCAGGATCACCAGCAAGACATCGATGAACGGAATCAGGTTGATGTCCGGGTCTTCGCGCCGGCTGCCTTTGCGAAAGTCCATCGGGTATTCCTTACTTGCGGTTGCCGTGCACGGTATCGACGAAGCGCACCGCCTGCTGCTCCATGTCGACGATGAAGGTGTCGACCAGCGCGCGGAAGTGGCGGTAGAAGACGAGCGCCGGCATGGCGATGGCGAGGCCGAAGCCGGTGTTGTACAGCGCGATCGAGATGCCGTGCGCCAGCTGGGCCGGATTGGTGCCGGAGGCGTTCTGCGAGCCGAAGATCTCGATCATGCCGACCACGGTGCCGAACAGGCCCATCAGCGGCGCCAGGGTGGCGATGGTGCCGAGGGTGGTCAGGAAGCGCTCGAGTTCGTGGGCGGTGCCGCGGCCGGCTTCCTCGATCGACTCCTTCATGACGTCGCGCGGCGCATTGACGCTGCGCAGGCCGGCGGCGAGCACGCGGCCGAGCGGCGAATTCTGCTCGAGGTTCTTCACCACCTCCGGACCGATCTTGCCGTTGTGGTAGACGCGGATCACTTCGTCGAGCAGGTTGGGCGGCAGGATGCGGGAACGGCGCAGGTACAATAGCCGCTCGATGATCAAGGCCAGGCCGATGACGGATGCAATCAGCAGCGGCCAGATCGGCCAGCCGGCGGCTTGGATGATGGCGAACAAAACAGACTCCTGGGGATTGGTTGCAGTCGGGATGCAGAATGTATCGTGTCGGGGCGGTACGGGCAAGCGCCTTCCCTTCGCTACCACAGAGCGTCGATGGCTCCGCGGGCTGTGGACAACTTTGTGGGCAAGCCTGTGAGGATGTCGAGAAGTACTTGATTCTTAAGAGTTTTTATTTTCCCCAGAGAAAAAGCCTCAAGGGCAATACCGAGGAAAATCAAGGACTTGTCCCGCCCCTCCCTGGCCTGTAATAAATTGTGACGTCCAGATGACGGCCCCATGCGGCTGTGGACAGTTTGAGAGTGAGAGCACAAGCATGAGCGCAGCAAGCGAATCCGGACCGGCCTCCCAGGTGATTTCGGTCTCGGCCCTGAACCAGGCGGTGTCGCGCATGCTCGAGCGCAGCTTTCCGCTCGCCTGGGTGTCCGGCGAAATCTCCAACTTCACCCGGGCCGCCTCCGGCCACTGGTATTTCACCCTCAAGGACGATGCGGCGCAGGTGCGCGCGGTGATGTTTCGCGGCCGCGCCCAGTACGCCGGCTTCACCCCGCGCGAAGGCGACAAGGTCGAGGTGCGCGCGCTGGTGACGCTGTACGCGCCGCGCGGCGACTATCAGCTGAATGTGGAAGCGATCCGCCGCGCCGGCGTCGGCAATCTCTACGAAGCCTTTCTGCGGCTCAAGGAAAAGCTCAACGCGGAGGGCCTGTTCGACCCGGCGCGCAAGCGGCCGCTGGCGCTGTTCGCGCGCACGGTCGGCATCGTCACGAGTCCGCAGGCCGCGGCGCTGCGAGACGTGCTGTCGACGCTGCGGCGGCGGGCGCCGCATGTGCGGGTGATCCTGTATCCGGCGCCGGTGCAGGGAGAAGGCGCGGCGCAGAAGATCGCGCAGGCGATCGCCACCGCTTCCGCCCGCGCCGAGGCGGATGTCCTGCTGGTCTGCCGCGGCGGCGGCAGTATCGAAGACCTGTGGTCGTTCAACGAGGAAGTCGTGGCGCGCGCCATCGCCGCCTGTTCGGTTCCCGTCATTTCCGGCGTCGGTCACGAGACCGATGTCACCATCGCCGACTTCGCCGCGGATCTGCGCGCGCCGACGCCGACCGCCGCCGCGGAGATGGCCGCCACGCCGCGCGCCGACTGGCTGGCGCTGCTTGCCGGCCAGGCCCAGCTGTTGCAGCGCGGGCTGCAGCGGCGCCTGGCCGAACGCGCGCAGACGCTGGACTGGCTGTCGCGCCGGCTGGTCAGTCCGTCGGCGGCCATTGCCCACCAGCGGCTGCGGCTGCGGTCGATGCAGGCCGGACTCGGTCACGCCACCCGGATTCCGCTCGCGGCGGCCCGCCATGCGCTGGCGCAGTGGCAGATCCGGCTCGGCGCGCAATTGCCGGATACCGGGGCGGCACGGCTGCGCCTCGGACGCGACGCCCAGCGGCTCGGCCTGCGCATGGCCAGCCTGACGGCCAGCCGGCGCCAGGCGCTGGCGGCGCTGGCGGCCCAGCTGGAACTGCTCAATCCGCAGCGCACGCTGGAGCGCGGATATGCGATCGTCAGCGATGCGCGGGGCCATGTGCTGCATTCGCCCGACGAATTGCGCCCGCGTCAGACGATCACGGTGCGGCTGGCGGGCGGCAGCGCCGAGGTCGGCGTTGCCAGCGTGCAGAAACCGCTCGCGTAGGCGGGATGCCTGCAGGACGGCCCGCGCGTCTCTGACGCCGGTCATGCATGCGAAACGCATCCGCCTTACAATGATCGCCTTTCCATAACAACATCAACCTCGCCACCGAAAGGAAGCAAAACATGGAACATACCCTGCCGCCCCTGCCCTACCCGATGGACGCTCTGCAGCCGCACATCTCCAAGGAGACGCTGGAGTTCCACTACGGGAAGCACCACCAGGCCTACGTCACCAACCTGAATAACCTGATCAAAGGCACGGAATTCGAAAACGCCTCGCTCGAAGACATCATCCGCAAGTCTTCCGGCGGCGTGTTCAACAACTCCGCCCAGGTGTGGAACCACACTTTCTTCTGGAACTGCATGAAGCCGAACGGCGGCGGCGCTCCGGCCGGCGCGCTGGCTGACGCGATCAACGCCAAGTGGGGTTCGTTCGACAAGTTCAAGGAAGAGTTCACCAAGTCCTGCGTGAGCAACTTCGGCTCCGGCTGGACCTGGCTGGTGAAGAAGACCGACGGCTCGGTCGACATCGTCAACACCTCCAACGCCAACACCCCGCTGACCGGCAGCGACAAGCCGCTGCTGACCTGCGACGTGTGGGAGCACGCCTACTACATCGACTACCGCAATGCCCGCCCGAAGTTTGTCGAGGCATTCTGGAATGTGGTCAACTGGGACTTCGTCGCGAAGAACTTCGCCTGATCCCGGCGGTGGCCGCCGCGGCCAGGCCCGGAAAGCCCGCTGCCCTGCCAGCGGGCTTTTTTGTGCCCGGCTGGGCTAGAATGCGCCACATCGCAGCCCTACCGACGCACGCAATGACCGCTTCCAAACCAGAATCCGGCATGTCCGCAGCCGACAGCAAGAACGGCGAAGACCGCTATTTCATCACCGCGCTCTCGCGCGGACTGGATGTGCTCGCGTGCTTCCGCTCCGGCGACACCTCACTGAGCAACCAGCAGATCTCGGAGCGCTGCGGCCTGCCCAAGTCGACCGTCACCCGCATCGTCTACACCCTGTCCAAGCGCGGTTACCTGACCCAGATAGAGGGCGGCCGGTATGCGCTCGGCAGCGCCACGCTGTCGCTCGGCAGCTCGATGCTGGCGCGGATGGACATCCGTCACTTCGCGCGGCCGCTGATGCAGGAGGTGGCGGACTTCGCCGGCGCGACCCTGGCGCTGGGCGTGCGCGACCGGCTGTCGATCATCTATACCGAAGTGGTCCGGAGCATGGCCACGCTCACGCTGAGCCTGCAGGTCGGCTCGCGCATTCCCATCGCGAGTTCGGCGATCGGGCGTGCCTACCTGGCGGGGGCTTCGGAACAGGAGCGCAACGCGATCCTGCGCCTGGCCAACGACCTCGACGAGTCGGCCGCCGACGCGGTGCGCGAAGGCATCAAGCGCGGCATCGCGGATTTCCAGGAATACGGCTGCGCCACCTCGTTCGGCGAGTGGCAGAAGGACGTCAACGGCATTGCCGTCACCTTCCGGGCGCCGGGCTCCATCGTCCATGTGATGAACTGCGGCGGGCCTTCGTCCAGCCTGTCACCCGAGTTCTTGCTCAACGATGTCCGGCCGCGTCTGCTCGCGCTGGCGCGGCGCCTGGAAAACGCGCCTGCGGGCTGAATAGTTTCGCATAGCAAAACTCTTCCAATTCCTTTCAGAACTATCCGGCCGGCGCGGCCCCTGCCCGCGCCGTCTGCCGCCCCGCTTGCTCTCTCTCTGGCACGGCGCTTATTGCCATTTACACAGGCGTCCCGCCCTGCTACTATCAACGCAACAGTGTGAAACGTAGTTTCACTGTGCAGAACTAGACAGCAAACCACTCTCTTCCCCTCGGCAGGAAACCCAATGGAAAGCGCTCTGTACGACATCGACGCCGGCGTGGCCGTCATCACACTCAATAATCCGTCCGTCAATGGCCTGGGACTGGATCTGCGTCGGGCGCTCGTGGCCCTGCTGGAGCGGGCGCATGAAGACGATTCGGTCAGGGCAGTGGTCCTGATCGGATCGGACCGGGCGTTTTCCGGCGGCGCCGACGTGAAGGAATTCGGCACCCCGAAATCCTCGCAGGAGCCGAATCTGCTGACCGTCATCCGTGCCGTGGAAAACGCTGCCAAGCCGGTGGTCGCCGCGATCGCGGGCGCCTGCATGGGCGGCGGACTCGAGCTGGCGCTCGGCTGCCATTTCCGCGTCGCGCGCGCGGATGCGCAGATCGCGCTGCCGGAAGTGAAGCTCGGCATCCTGCCGGGCGCGGGCGGCACCCAGCGCCTGCCGCGACTGGTGGGCCTCGATACCGCGCTCAACATGATCGTTTCGGGCAATGCGGTGCCCGCCGCGAAGCTGAAGGACACGGCGCTGTTCGACGCCATCGTCGACGACGACCTGCGCAAGTCGGCAGTGGATTTCGCACGCAAGGTGGCGCAGGAGCAGCGGCCGCTCAAGCGCGTGCGGGACATCCGCATCAGCGATCCCTACGGCGAGCCCTATCTGCAGTTCGCGCGCAATACGGTGGCCGCGACGGCACGGCATTTCCCGGCGCCGCTCAAGTGCGTGGAGGCGGTGGCGGCAGCCTACTTCAAGCCCTTTGACGAGGGCATGAAGATCGAGCGCGAAGCCTTCCTCTGGCTGCTGGCGACGCCGGAGTCGCGCGCGCTGCGCCATGCCTTCCTCGGCGAGCGGGCCGCGGCCAAGATTCCCGACGTGCCGGCGGACACGCCGCTGCGCAGGATCGAGCGCGTGTCGGTGATCGGCGCCGGCACCATGGGCGCCGGCATCGCGATGAACTTCCTCAACGCCGGCATCCCGGTGGTGCTGCTCGAGATGAAGCAGGAAGCGCTGGAGCGCGGCCTGGCCGGCATCCGCAAGAACTACGAGAACTCGATGAAGAAGGGCAAGCTGAGCCAGCAGCAGCTGGACCAGCGCATGGCCCTGCTGCAGCCGACGCTCAGCTACGCCGACATCGGCGGCACCGACCTGGTGATCGAGGCGGTGTTCGAAGACATGGGCGTGAAGGAGCAGGTGTTCAGGCAGCTCGACGAAGTGATGAAGCCGGGCGCGATCCTGGCCAGCAATACCTCGACCCTGGACATGAACCGCATCGCCTCGTTCACCCGCCGTCCGCAGGACGTCGTCGGCCTGCATTTCTTCAGCCCGGCCAACGTGATGAAGCTGCTGGAAGTGGTGCGCGCCGAGCAGACCGCGAAGGATGTGCTGGCCACCGTGATGCAGCTGGCGAAGACGATCAGAAAGGTGGCGGTGGTGTCCGGCGTGTGCGACGGCTTCATCGGCAACCGCATGCTCAAGTACTACCGCAATCAGGCCAACGAACTGCTGGAAGAAGGCGCCTCGCCGCAGCAGATCGACCGCGCGCTGGAGAAATGGGGCATGGCGATGGGCCCCTTCCGCATGGGCGATCTCGCCGGTCTCGACATCGGCTGGTCGATCCGCAAGCGGCTGTACGCGGAAAACCCGGGCATGAAGAAGTCGGTCATCGCCGACAGGCTGTGCGAGATGGGACGCTTCGGCCAGAAGACGGGCAAGGGCTGGTACCGCTATGAGCCGGGCAAGCGCGATGCGCTGCCCGATCCGCAGGTCGAGGAAATCATCGCCGCCGCCCGCGCCGAGGCCGGCATCACGCCGCGCAAGGTGAGCGACGAGGAAATCGTCGAGCGCTGCATCTTCGCGCTCGTCAACGAGGGCGCGCGCATCCTCGAGGAAGGCATCGCCCAGCGGGCGTCGGACATCGACATGGTCTACCTGCACGGCTACGGCTTCCCCGCGCATCGCGGCGGGCCGATGCTGTATGCGGAAACCGTCGGCCTGCCGGCGGTGGTGGACAAAATGCGCCGTTTCGCCGCCCAGCCTGGCGGCGACGCCGCGTTCTGGACCCCGGCGCCGTCGCTCGTCTGCCTCGCCAGGTCCGGCGAATCGTTCAACTAGGAGACACAGATCGTGAATGACGCTGTCATCGTATCCACCGCGCGCACCGGCCTGGCCAAGTCCTGGAAGGGCGCATTCAACATGACTTACGGGGCCACGCTCGGCGCCCACGCGGTGCGCGCCGCGGTCGGGCGCGCCGGCATCGATCCGGCCGAGGTCGAAGACGTCATCATGGGCGGCAGCCTGTCCGAGGGCACCACCGGCGGCAATATCGCCCGCGCGATCGCACTGCGCGCCGGCCTGCCGGTGAGCGCCGCCGGCGTGACGGTCAACCGCTTCTGCTCCTCCGGCCTGCAGGCGATCGCGATGGCGGCGCAGCGGGTGATGGTCGACCATGTGCCGGTGATGGTGGCCGGCGGCGTGGAGTCGATCTCCTGCGTGCAGAACGAGACCAACCGCCACATGCGCCAGGACCCCTGGCTGGTCGAACACAAGCCCGAGATCTACTGGAGCATGCTGCAGACGGCGGAGAACGTCGCCAAGCGCTACAACATCTCGAAGGAGGCGCAGGACGAGTATGGCGTGCGCAGCCAGTTGAGGGCGGCGGCGGCACAGGCGGCCGGCAGATTCGACGACGAGATCGTGCCGATGACGACCGTGATGGGCGTGGTCGACAAGGAAACCGGGCGCATCACGCGGCGCGAAGTGACGATCTCCGCCGACGAAGGCATACGCCCCGACACCACGCTGGAAGGCGTGTCGAAGATCCGCTCCGCGATGCCCGGCGGCGTCATCACCGCCGGCAACGCGAGCCAGTTTTCCGACGGCTCCTCGGCCTGCGTGGTGATGAGCGGGCGGCTCGCCGAAAAGCGCGGCATCCAGCCGCTCGGCATCTTCCGCGGTTTCGCGGTGGCCGGCTGCGAGCCGGACGAGATGGGCATCGGCCCGGTGTATGCGATTCCCCGCCTGCTGGAGCGCAACGGCCTGAAGATGGACGACATCGGCCTGTGGGAATTGAATGAAGCCTTCGCCTGCCAGGTGCTGTACTGCCGCGACAAGCTGGGCATTCCCGACGAGCTGCTGAACGTCAACGGCGGCGCGATCGCGGTCGGCCATCCTTACGGCGTGTCGGGCGCCCGCCTGACCGGCCATGCGCTGATCGAAGGCAAGCGTCGCGGCGCGAAGTATGTGGTGGTGACCATGTGTATCGGCGGCGGCCAGGGCGCCGCGGGCCTGTTCGAGGTCTGCTGACAAAATACAAGAGGAGACAAGGCAATGGGCGTCAAACAATTGTTCCAGCTCGACGGCAAGGTCGCGCTGATCACCGGCGGCTCGCGCGGGCTGGGCCTGCAGATGGCCGAGGCGCTGGGCGAGATGGGCTGCCGGCTGGCGATCACGGCGCGCAAGGCGGATGAACTGGCCGAGGCCAAAGCCCATCTCGAACAGATGGGCTATGAAGTGCTGACCGTGGTGAACGATCTGTCGAAGACGGCGGACATCCCGGCCATGGTCGACCAGGTGCTGCAGCGATTCGGCGTGATCGACATCCTCGTCAACAATGCCGGCGCCACCTGGAATGCGCCGGCGGAGCAGTATCCTGACGAAGCCTGGCGCAAGGTGCTGGGCCTGAACGTCGATGCGGTGTTCTTCCTCTCGCGCGAAGTCGCGAACCGCACGATGATCCCGCGCCAGCAGGGCAAGATCATCAACATCGCCTCGGTGGCGGGGCTGCGCGGCAGCGCGACCAATGTGACCACCATCGCCTATCACACCTCCAAGGGCGCGGCGGTCAACTTCACGCGTGCGCTGGCCTCCGAATGGGGCAAGTACAACATCAACGTGAATGCGATCTGCCCCGGCTTCTTCCCGTCGAAGATGTCGGCCGGCCTGCTAGAGAAGGTGGGCGAGCAGATCATCGCGCGCGCGCCGCTGCACCGCATCGGCAGCGATGAAGATCTCAAGGGCACCGTCGTCTTCCTCGCCTCCGAAGCCTCGCGCCACATCACCGGCCAGGCGATCGCGGTCGACGGCGGCGTCAGCGCGGTCTGACCGGCGCGCGCCTTTTCCTCACGATTTTTCCTCTGCATTCATGAGCCAATCCTATCAAGACCGATTCGTCGGCACCCGTCCCGTCGCCCCGGCGCACGCATTCGATGTCGACCGTCTCGCGGCCTGGATGCGCGGGCATGTCGAAGGCTACAGCGGCGACCTGAGCGTCGAACAGTTCAAGGGCGGCCAGTCCAATCCCACCTTCCTGCTGTCCGCCGGGGGCAAGCAATACGTGATGCGCCGCAAGCCGCCCGGCACGCTGCTGCCGTCGGCGCATGCGGTGGACCGCGAGTACCGGGTCATCACCGCGCTCGCGAACACCGATGTGCCGGTGGCCCGCACCTATGCGCTGTGCGAGGACGAGTCGGTGATCGGCACCATGTTCTACATCATGGACTACGTGCAGGGCCGCATCCTGTGGGACCCCGCCCTGCCCGGCATGACGCCGCAGCAGCGCCGCGAGATCTTCGACGAGATGAACCGCGTGATCGCGGCCCTGCACAGCGTGGATTACGCGGCGGTCGGACTCGAGAGCTACGGCAAGGCGGGCAGCTACATCGAGCGCCAGGTGGCGCGCTGGACCAAGCAGTACCGCGCGTCCGAGACCGAGCACATCGAGGCGGTCGAGAACCTGATCGAATGGCTGCCGAAGAACATCCCGGCCGATGACGAGACCCGCGTCGTGCACGGCGACTTCCGCATCGACAACGTGATCTTCCACCCGACCGAGCCGCGCGTGCTGGCGGTGCTGGACTGGGAACTGTCGACGCTCGGCCACCCGCTGTCCGACTTCGCCTACCACTGCATGACCTGGCGCATGCCGCCGGAGCAGTCGCGCGGCCTGGCCGGCATGCCGCTGGCAGAACTCGGTCTCCCGACCGAAGCGGAATACGTGGCCGAGTACTGCCGCCGGACCGGACGCGGCGAGATATCCCAGACCAACTGGGAGTACTACATGGTGTTCAACATGTTCAGGCTGGTCGGCATCCTGCAGGGCATCGCCAAGCGCGTGCAGCTCGGCAATGCCGCCAGCGCGGAAGCCGCGAACACCGCCAGGCGCACCCGCCCCCTCGCCGAACAGGCCTGGCGGCTGGTGGAACAGATGCAGAAACAGTAAGCCGATCCGAACAGGCACAGGAGAACCGCAATGACTTTCATGTATTCCGACAAGGTCAAGGACCTGCAAAAGCGCGTGACCGCATTCATGGACGAATACGTCTATCCGGCGGAAAAGGTATTCGAAGAAGAGATGAACGCCGCCCGCCGCGCCGGCAATCCCTGGGTGCCGACGAAGATCGTCGAAGAACTCAAGCTGAAGGCGCGCGAGGCGGGCCTGTGGAATCTGTTCCTGCCGGAGTCGAAATACGGCGCCGGCCTGACCAACCTGGAATACGCGCCGCTGGCCGAGATCATGGGCCGCTCCCACATCGGCTCCGAAGTCTTCAACTGCTCGGCGCCCGACACCGGCAACATGGAAACCCTGGTGCGCTACGGCACCGAGGAACAGCAGCAGCAGTGGCTGGTGCCTCTGCTCGAGGGCAAGATCCGCTCCGCGTTCGCGATGACCGAGCCGGCGGTGGCATCCTCCGACGCCACCAACATCGAGGCGCGCATCGAGCGCGACGGCGACGAATACGTGATCAACGGCCAGAAATGGTGGACCTCCGGCGCCAACGATCCGCGCTGCAAGATCCTGATCTTCATGGGCAAGACCGCGCCCGACCATCCGAACCGCCACCGCCAGCAATCGATGATCCTGGTGCCCATGGATGCGCCCGGCGTCACCGTGCTGCGCCACCTGCCGGTGTTCGGCTTCGACGATGCGCCGCACGGCCATGCCGAGGTGCGCTTCGAGAACGTGCGGGTGCCGGCATCGAACATCCTGCTCGGCGAGGGCCGGGGCTTCGAGATCGCGCAGGGCCGCCTCGGCCCGGGCCGCATCCATCACTGCATGCGGCTGATCGGCCGCGCCGAGCGCGCGCTGGAAAAGATGTGCCGCCGCACGCTGGAGCGCACCGCCTTCGGCCGCAAGGTGGCCGACCAGGGCGTGACGCGCGAGCGCATCGCCAATTCGCGCATCCTGATCGACCAGGCGCGCTTCCTCGTGCTCAATGCGGCGCACATGATGGACACCGTCGGCAACAAGGCGGCCGCGAAGGAAATCGCGATGATCAAGGTGGCCGCGCCCAACATGGCCTGCCAGGTCATCGACTGGGCGATACAGGCGCATGGCGGCGGCGGCGTGTCCGAGGATTTCGGCCTCGCGCAGGCTTATGCCAGTTCCCGTACACTGCGGATTGCGGACGGCCCGGACGAGGTGCACCGGAACGCCATCGCCAAGCTGGAGCTGTCCCGCTACATGGAGCGTAACTGAGCCGAGCCTCGCCGAGGAAACGCGACCGCGCCGACGAACCGATACAGAAGAGAGACATGTCCGACCGCCATCTGGCCTTCTGGCCCGGCACCCTGCCGCAACACCTGACCGCACCGGAAACCAGCCTGTACTACAACCTGGAGGTTTCCGCCGCGCGCTATCCGAACAAGCCCTACATCCTGTTCTACGACACCCCGATCACCTACGCCGAGTTCAAAGACGAGACGGAGCGCATCGCCGGCTTCCTGCAGCAGGAATGCGGCGTCAAGAAGGGCGACCGGGTGCTGCTCTACATGCAGAACAGCCCGCAGTTCGTGCTCGCCTATTACGCGATCCTGCGCGCCGACGCGGTCGTGGTGCCGGTCAATCCGATGAACCTGACGCAGGAGCTGCGGCACTATGTGAAAGACACCGGCGCCACCACCGCCTTCGCCCCGCAGGACCTGTTCGACCAGATTTCGCCGCTGCTCGACGAGGGCATGCAGCACATCATCGTCGCCGCCTATTCCGATTACCTGAAGCGCCCCACCGACCTGCGCGTGCCCGATTTCGTCAGCGCGCCGCGCAAGGCGATCGACGGCAAGGGCGTCACCCTGTGGAGCGACGTTCTCGGGCGCGGTCTGCGTCCCGGCCCGCATACCGCCGGGCCGGACGACCTGTGCGTGATGCCCTACACCTCCGGCACCACTGGCAATCCGAAGGGCTGCATGCACACCCACCGCGGCGTCGTGTTCTCGGTGGTCGCCACGATGCAGTGGTTCAACACCGTGACCGATACCGTGCTGCTGTCGGTGCTGCCCTTCTTCCATGTGACCGGCATGCAGGGCAGCATGAACGGCCCGCTCTACCTCGGCAGCACCATGGTCGTGCTGCCGCGCTGGGACCGCGAGGTGGCGCTGGAATGCATACAGCGCTACAAGGTCCGTTCGCTGCAGGTCATCTCCACGATGGTGGTGGACATGCTCGCGCATCCCCGGGTCGCGGACTATGACCTGTCCAGCCTGCGCGGCATACGCGGCGGCGGCGCGGCGATGCCGGAAGCGGTGGCGCAGAAGCTGCAGGACCTGGTCGGCATTCCCTATGTCGAGGGCTACGGCATGTCCGAGACCATGGCCGCCACCCACATCAATCCGCCGCAGCGGCCGAAGAAGCAGTGTCTCGGCATCCCGATCTTCAACGTCGATTCCCGCGTGGTCGATCCGTCCACCTTCAGGGAACTGCCGCCGGGCGAAACCGGCGAGGTGGTGGTGTGCGCGCCGAACGTGATGCAGGGGTACTGGAACAGCCCGGACGCGACGAAGGAAGCCTTCGTCGAGATCGACGGCAAGCGCTTCCTGCGCACCGGCGACCTCGCGCGCACCGACGAGGACGGCTATTTCTTCATGGTCGACCGCCTCAAGCGCATGATCAATGCCTCGGGCTTCAAGGTCTGGCCGGCGGAGGTGGAAGCGCTGATGTACCAGCATCCCGCGATACAGGAAGCCTGCGTGATCGGCGCGCGCGATCCCAAGCGCGGCGAGACGGTCAAGGCGGTCATCGTGCTGCGCGAGGCTTACCGCGGCAAGATCACCGAACAGGAGATCGTCGACTGGGCGCATGCCAACATGGCGGCCTACAAGAGCCCGCGCATCGTGCAGTTCGTCGACGCCCTGCCGAAATCATCGACCGGCAAGCTGCAATGGCGCGAGCTGCAGGAAAAGGAAATGAAAGCCTGAGAGAGCGGACACAAGGAGGAGACGATGCGATTCGAAAACAAGGTGGCGATCGTGACCGGGGCCGCCAGCGGCATCGGCCGCGCGACCGCCGAAAGACTGGCGGCCGAAGGCGCGCGCGTGGCGCTGGTGGACCGCAACGAAGCGGCGCTGGCGGAAGTGGCGGCGTCCCTGCCGGCGCAATCCGGCGCCTGGTTTCGCGCGCTCGACATCGCCAATGAGGCGGCGGTGGAAAAATGCGTGGACGACGTGGTCGCACATTTCGGCCGGCTCGACGTACTGTGCAATAACGCCGGCATCTCCGGCGGCGACTATTCCCCGATCACCGACACCCGCACCGAGGTGTGGCAACAGATCCTGTCGGTCAACATCATGGGCGCGGTGCATTTCACCAAGTACGCGGCGCGCGTGATGCGCGACCAGCGCGGCGGCGCCATCGTCAACACCGCCTCGGTCGCCGGCGTGCGGTCCGGCGCGGGGGGAAATGCCTACAGCGCGTCCAAGGCGGCGGTGATCAACCTGACCCAGACCTGCGCCTGCGACCTGGGCGAATGGAATGTGCGGGTCAACGCGGTCTGTCCGGGCCTGATCGAGACCGGCATGACGGCACCGGTGTTCGAACGGGCGCGGGCGGCGGGCAAGGAAGACAAGCTGGGATCGCGTTGCGAGCTGCGGCGCTACGGGCGGCCGCAGGAAGTGGCGGCGGTCATCGCTTTCCTCGCCAGCGACGATGCGAGCTATGTGACCGGGCAGGCGCTGCCGGTGGACGGCGGCAATACCGCGTCGCTGAATCTGCCGGGCATGAAAGTCTGACCGGGCGCAGGCAAGCCGGCGGGCCGCTCCATGGAGCGGCCCTTTTTGTTTGCGCCGCCGCCCGCGGCGGCCGCCGCCTCACCCATACGGGGGATGTTGCGCGCGGCGGAGTGTCCCTATAGTCGACAGGAACAAGAACAGGAATACCTGCGACGACTAAAGGAGACAAGCATGCAACATGAAAGAACGAATCGCGCCCGCCGCCCGCGGGCCCGCGCGACAACCGCTGCCGCGGTCATGGCCGCCCTCGCGCTGTCGGCCTGCGGCAGCGGCGGCGGCGACGACGGCAAGACCGCGCTGCCCGAGGTGGTCGCGCCCGACGTGACCGTGGTGAAGACCGACAAGGGCAGCGTCAAGGGCGTCGAGTCCGACGCAAGTCTGCGCTTCCTCGGCATCCCCTATGCGGCGCCGCCCACCGGCGAGCGCCGCTGGAAAGCGCCGGAGCCGGCCACGGCCTGGACCGGCACCCGCGATGCAAGCAAGTTCGGCGGCACCTGTCCGCAGGCCGGCGGCGCGTTCGGTGGCGCCAGCGTGAACGAAGACTGTCTCTACCTCAATGTCTACACTCCGAAGGGCGACGGTCCCTTCCCGGTCATGGTCTGGATCCACGGCGGGGCGTTCACGTCGGGCGAAAGCAATGCCTACGACACCAGCAAGCTGGTCGAACAGGGCGTGGCCGTGGTCACGCTCAACTACCGTCTCGGCGCGCTCGGCTTCCTGGCGCATCCCGCCCTCACCGCCGAGCAGGGCGCTTCCGGCAACTACGGCCTGATGGACCAGCAGGCCGCGCTGAAGTGGGTGAAGAACAACATCGCTTCCTTCCGCGGCGATCCGAACAACATCACCATCTTCGGCGAGTCCGCCGGCGGCTTCAGCGTGATGTCGCACCTGGCCTCGCCGCTGGCGGCCGGACTGTTCAACAAGGCCATCATCCAGAGCGGCGCCTATTCGCTCAACCAGCCGCCGCTGGCCACGGCCCACACGGCCGGCAGCAACTACGCGACCGCGGCGGGCTGCACCGACCAGAGCCTGTCCTGCCTGCGCGGACTGACGGTGGAGAAAATCCTGGGTACCAGCCTGGCGAGCGTCTCTCCCATCGTCGACAACAGGGTGCTGACGACCACCGTGCGCAACGCCTTCGCCACCGGCGACTTCAACAAGGTGCCGACGATCGAAGGCAGCAACACCGATGAATACAGCCTGCTGTCGGCCGCGCGCATGGACCTGGTGCCCTCGGCCGGGCCGTTCACCGCGGCCAACTATCAGCCGCGGGTCTCGCAACTGATCGCCCTGAGCGGCAAGAGCTTCGCCGAGGTCGATGCCGAGTATCCGCTGGCCGACTACGCAAGCCCTGCCGAAGCCTATGACGCCATCGCCACCGACATGCTGTTCGCCTGCCCGAGCCGCGTCGCGGCAAGGCTGCGTACCGCCAGCGGCACGCAGGTCTACGCATACGAGTTCAACGACCAGAACGCGCCGATGATCTACCTGCCGCCCGCCACCCGGCCACGCTGGGGCGCCTACCATGCGGCGGAAATCCAGTACCTGTTCCCGACCACGCGGCCGGGCGTGACCTACAGCGCGGATCAGGAAGCGTTGAAGCGGCAGATGGTGAGCTACTGGACCCGCTTCGCCAGGACCGGCGATCCGAACGGCACCGGCCCCGCCTGGACGCCGTACAGCAGCACCGCCGATACGCGTCTTTCGCTTGAACCGGGGACCTCGACCACTACCGGCGATTTCGCCGCGCGCCATCACTGCGCGTTCTGGACCGGTTCCTGATTCCGTCACCTGTGCCACGTTGTACTTTGGGGATGCTTCGGCATCCCCTTTTTTCGTTGCGCGCGCCTCGCCGGCGGGCGTGTTTCTCGCGCAAGCTTGTTGCAGCGCATGGTTTCCGCCAGCCCTTCCATGATTAGAATGTCGGTGCTTCTTTCAATCACACGAGGAACGGCGCCGATGCAAGAGCTAACGCACGCCACGCTATTGCTTCCCAAGGTCCGCCCGCCGCGGCCCGGTGCCAGGACGCTGGAGCGCATGCGCCTGCTGCGGCGCGCCGAGCGCCTGTCGCAGACCAGGCTGACGCTGGTCATGGCACCCTCGGGCTTCGGCAAGACCACTCTCGGCGCGCTGTGGGCGGCCGCGCTGCAGCAGCAGGGCCGCCGCCTCGCATGGCTGTCCCTGCAGGACGGCGACGACAGCTGCAACCGCTTCGCCGAATACCTGGCCTTCGCCTGCGAGCAGGCGCTGATGCCGGCGCAGGCAGGCGAACCGCAACCGGCGCCGCACGGCGTGGAAGGCGAACAGCTGATCGCCGTCGTCATCAACCGGCTCGCCCGCGAGCGCGACGATTTCTTCCTGTTCATCGATGATGTGCACCTGCTCGGCGGCGAGGCGCTCGCCGGCGTGCTGACCCTGCTCCGCCATGCGCCCGCCAACCTGCACCTCGTGCTGCTGACGCGGCCGTTCGCGCCCGAACGCCTGCTCGCCGCCTGCCAGGGCGATGTGCAATATGTCGACGCCGCCGACCTGCGCTTCAATGAAGCGGAGACGGGCGCGCTGTTCGCCTCCTGCGACCGCGCGGCGGCGGCGCATCGCCTCACCGCCGGCTGGCCGGCGGCGCTCGGCATTCTCGCCGCGACCGACAGCGTCGGCGACGACCGCGTGTTCGCCGGCCGCGGCAGCTTCCTCGCCGAGACCCACCTCGGCGTGCTGCTGGAGGCCGCCCTGTCGCGGCTCACGGCCACGGAAACCGGGCTGCTGGAAGCCACCTGCATCGTCGGCCGCATGTCGGCGGCACTGTTCGCCGACCTCGCCGGCATGCAGCAGGTGCGCGACGCTATCCAGTCGCTGGAACAGGTGCATTGCCTGCTGTCGCGCGTGTCGGACGACGGCCACTGGTTCGCCTGCCACGACCTGGTGCGCCAGGGCGTGCTGGCCCGCATTCCGCCTGCACGGGTGGAGGATGTGCTGCGGCGCGCGGGCCAGTGGCATGCGCGCCAGGCCAACTGGCGGGAGGCGGTCGATCTCGCGCTGCGCATCGGCGACCGTTCCGCCGCCCTCGCCTGCATCGAGCAATCCGCGCATCTGGTGTTCTATCGCGGCGACCTGCTGACGGTGCGCGAATGGGACCGGCAACTCGGCCTCGGCGACGATCCGGCGGTGTCCATCAAGGTGCTGCTGACGATCGCGCTCACCCGCATCCTCGCCGCGCCCGACGATGCGCAGACGCTGTACCGGCTGCTCGACGCGATCGACGCCCGCATGCGCAGTCTGCCGCCCAGCAACGGGACCCGGGTGGTGTACTGGCACCTGCAGGCGATGCGATCCGTGCTCGCCTGCCGCGGCGACCGGCTCGACGAAGCCTTGCGCCTGTCGCTCGATTGCCTGCGCCAGCCCGGGGTTTACGCCTCGCTCACCGAGACGGTGCGGTGCGTCGCGGGCTACTGCTATCTGCAGGCGCGGCGCTGGAAGGAGTTTCATGAAGTGCTGACCGAGGTCGCGCGCGCGCCGGTGGACCAGTACACCTTCCTGTCGACCGTCTACCGGCAGGTGCTGCTCGGCCTGGAGAATCTGATCCGCCTGCAGGCCGAGCCGGCCCGCCGCTGCCTGGAAGAAGGCCTCTCGCTGGCGACCGGCCGCCTCGGCCCGGTATCCGTCCCGGGCGCGCTGTGCGCGACCCTGCTCGCCTTCCTGCAGCAGGAAGCGCTGGAGTTCGACGAGGCGGAAAAGAACCTCGCCCTGTCGCTCGACCTGGTGGCGCAAAGCGGGCACCCCGACGTCATCGCCCGCGGTTATTCGGCCGCCGCGCGCGCGGCGAAACTTCGCGGCGACGACGTGCGGGAGATGCAGGTGCTGGAGCGCTGGGAGACACTTGCCGCGTCGGCCCGCTGCCTGCGCGCGCAGGTGCACTGCGCCTACGAGAAGCTGTGCGTGCTGCTGCGCTCCGGCGCGGGCCAGCGCGCCGCCGCCTGCCTTGCCCGGCTGCGCGCGCTGCATGCCGCGGTCGACCCGGAGACGGACGGCGAACTGCCCGAGGTGGATGCCTGGGTCGGGCTGGCCGAAAGCCATTACGCGCTCGTCGAGGGCCGTGCCGCCGACGCCGTCCGCATGCTGACGCGCGTGCTGTGCGACGCGCAGCGCGCCGGCGATCTTCATATCGCGGTCCGCGCAGGCATGGGGCTCGCCTGCGCCCGGTTCGCCGCCCAGGACCATCGCGCCGCCGTCGAGCAGACCGAGTGCGCGATCGACGTCGCACGCGCCGCCGGATTCAACGCCACCCTGCTCTGCCAGCAGGCCGACCTCGCGCAGATGCTTGCGCTCTACCAGCGGCATGCTCCCGCCGGTTTGCGGCGCGGCGAATATCTGGGCTACATGGAAAAGCTGGTCGCGACAGGCAAGGCCATGCGCGCCACCTCCGCGGTCAGCCTCAGCCCGCGGGAAGAAAGCGTGCTGCGGCTGCTGGCACAGGACAAATCGAACAAGGAAATCTCCGGCCTGCTCAATATCACGCCGGAGACGGTGAAAACCCACCTCAAGAGCATCTTCGCGAAGCTCGAAGTCAGCAAGCGCAATGCCGCGGTCAAGCGGGCGCAGATGATGCAGCTGCTTTAGGCGTCGGTCTTGCGAGCTCCGCCAGGCCGGCACGGAGGCCGGCCCCACTCACCCCGAGCCAGTAGGGCCGGCGTCCCTGCCGGCCCAAACGACGTGTGTCCGGAGAGCGGTCGATACGCGGGTCGCAGAACCCGGCGCCGGTCGTGCCACCGCCGCGACCCCGGCACCCGGGCCAGCCCGGCTCACGCCTGTCAGTACGGCGCCTGCGCCGTCAGCGCAGGCGCATTCGGCTTGAACTGCAGCGACTTGTACTCGAGGAACTCTTCCAGTCCATACGGGCCCATCTCGCGGCCGCGGCCGGACTGCTTGTAGCCGCCGAAGGGGGCGAACAGATTGAAGGTGCCGCCGTTGATGTCGACCTGGCCGGTGCGCAGCCGGCGCGCGACCTGCTGCGCGCGCTCGTCGGAGCCGGCCCAGACGCCCCCGGCGAGACCGTAGAGCGTGCCGTTGGCGATGCGCACCGCCTCATCCTCGTCCTTGTAGGTGATGATGGACAGCACCGGTCCGAAGATCTCTTCCTGTGCGATCGTGCTGTCCGGCTTCACGCGGCCGAACACGGTGGGCTGGACGTAATAGCCCTTTTCCAGACCCGCCGGCGCGTCGGGGCCGCCGCACAGCAGCTCGGCGCCCTCTTCGATGCCCGTGCGGATGTAGTTCTGCACCCGCTCGCGCTGGGCGGCGGAGACCAGCGGACCGAGCTTGGCGCTGCCGCCGAACGGATCGCCGACGGTGAAGCCCTTCGCCACGTCGGCCGCGATCTTCGCCGCCTCCTCGTAGCGCGATTCCGGCACCAGCATGCGGGTGTGCGCGGAGCAGGTCTGGCCGCTGTTGAGGAAGCAGGCGTTGACCGTACCCTTGACCGCGCTCGCCAGATCCGCATCGTCGAGGATGACCGAAGCCGACTTGCCGCCCAGCTCCAGCGAGACGCGCTTGATGGTCGCCGATGCGACTTCCGAGATGCGCTTGCCGGCCCGTGTGGAGCCGGTGAAGGACACCATGTCCACCTCCGGATGACGTACCAGCGCTTCACCGATGTCGGGACCGAAGCCGGTGACGAGATTGAATACGCCCGGCGGCAGGCCGGCGGCGTCGATCACTTCGGCCAGCACGAAGGCATTGAGCGGCGCGACCTCCGACGGCTTGAGCACCACGGTGCAGCCGGCCGCCAGTGCGGGCGCGACCTTGGCAGCGATCTGGTGCAGCGGATAGTTCCACGGCGTGATCGCGGCGACTACGCCGACCGGCTCGCGCACGACCCGCGAATTGCCGGTGGTTTCTTCCCATTCGTAGCCGGTGACCATCCTGGCGTAGTAGCCGAAGTTCGCAACCGGCGAGCCGACCTGGATGGCGGCCGCGAGCTTGAGCGGCATGCCGACTTCGCCGGCGATGATCTGCGCAAGCTCCTCGCTGCGCGCCTTCAGGCCTTCATGGATCTTGCGCAGGTAGTCTGCGCGCTGCGCCGGCGTGGTCGTGCTCCAGCCGTCGAAGGCGGCGCGCGCCGCGGCCACCGCCGCATTGGCGTCGGCCTCGGTGCCTTCGGGGATGGTGGCCATCACTTCCTCGGTCGAGGAATTGATCACGTCGATGGTCTTGCTGCCGTTCGGCTTGACCCACTTGCCGTTGATGTAGAAAGCGTCGCGGTTTTTCATGGTCGGTCTCCTGTTATTCAAATACGATCACGCCGCGCGCATTGCGGCCGGCCTGCATGTCGGCGAACGCCTGCGGCGCTTCATCGATGCGGTAGGTGCGGGTAATCAGCTCGTCGAGCTTGAGCCGCTGGGCCCGGTACAGTCCGATGAGCTTCGGGAAGTCTTCGCGCGGACGGGCGGAGCCGAAATAGCTGCCGGTCAGCGTCTTCTCGCCGAAGGTGAGCGAGGCGGTCTTGATGGAGGTGACGTCCTTCTGGCTGGCCACGCCGACCACCACCGCGGTGCCTCCCTTGCGCAGCACGCCGTAGGCCTGCGCCGCGATGTCGCCGAGGCCGACGCATTCGAATGCGTAGTCGGCGCCGCCTTCGGTCAGCTTCAGAATCGCCTTGACGACGTTTTCCTCGTTCTTGCTGTTGACGGTGTGGGTCGCGCCGAACTGGCGCGCCATCTCCAGCTTGGCGTCCGAGGTGTCCACCGCGACGATCATGCGCGCGCCCGAGATCGCGCAGCCCTGGATCGCGTTCAGGCCGACGCCGCCGCAGCCGAACACCACGGTGATCGAGCCGGCATCGACCCTGGCGGTGTTGATCGCCGCACCGACGCCGGTCATCACGCCGCAGCCGATCAGGGCGGCGCGCGACAGCGGGACGTTCTGGTCGACCTTGACCACGTTATCGATGTGCAGGGTCGCGTATTCGGCCATCACGCCGCAGCCGGAGAAAATGTTGAGCGGCTTGCCCGAGAGGTCGCGGGTGCGCACGGTGCCGTCGGGCAGCGTGGTCATCGCGCGGCCGGCCTGGTCGCAAAGCTGGGGACGGCCGGTCTGGCAGTAGCGGCACTTGCCGCACATGCTGACGAAGGAGCTGACGACATGGTCGCCGACCTTGTAGTCGGTGACGCCCTCGCCCACCGCCACGATGCGGCCGGCGCCTTCATGCCCGAGCACCACAGGCGGCGGGAAAGGAATGGTGCCGTTGGTCGCGGACAGGTCGCTGTGGCACACGCCGCAGGCCGCCATCCTGACCATGACCTCGCCGCGGCGCGGCGCCTCGACGACGATTTCCTCGACTACCACCGGCTGGTTGATTTCACGGCAGACGACTGCCTTCGCGCGTTGTTCCATATGGAAATATCTCTGAATGAATTGGGATCGCGGGTTCAGAATGAGACAAGCCGGCATCGCTGCCGGCTTGTCATGCTACTGCCTGATCGGCTTACTTGCCAGCCGAGAGCGCGCGCAGGCTGAGGTTCTTCACCTTGCCGCCTTCGACCATGCCGACATAGGTGTTGGCGAGCGTGCCGCCCTTCTCGTCGATGCCGTCGATGTCGTTCGGGTTGTTCTCGGCCGGGAGCTGGTTGAACGCGTCGTTCATCTTGGCGCGGATCGCAGCCGGGTCGGTCACGGTGCCGGCCAGCTTCATCGCCAGCGCGGTCGCATGCACCGCGGTGTAGTTGAGCGACACTTCCGAGCTCGGATCGCGGGAGTTGATCTTGCGGAAGCGCTCGACGAAGGACTTGGCATCCTTGCGCTCGTCCTCGACCAGCGGCAGCACGCCGATCGAACCTTCCAGCGGCGCGTAGCCGCCGATCACCTTGGCCATCTCATCCATCTTGGCCTGGTCGATGATGATGAAGCCGCCCTTGAAGCCGAGTTCACGTGCCTGCTTGACCACCAGCGCGGTGGGCTCGGAGGCGCCGCCGACGAACAGGACGTCCGGCTTCTCCTGCAGCACGCGCGAGACGCCGGAGTAGAAATCGGTGGCCTTGTTGTAGGACATCGGGTTCTCGGCGACGATGGTGCCGCCCGCCTTTTCCCATGCCGGCTTGAACACCGCGGTCCATGCCTTCGCATAGTCGTGGTCGGCATTGGCGATCGCGGCCTTCTTGCCGAACTTCGGCATGGTCGACTTGATGAACGGATCGACATAGCCGGTGAATTCCGGCGGAATGCGGACGGTCAGCTTGTTGTTGCGCGCGGTGACTTGCGGCAGCGAGGTATAGGCCAGCAGCAGCACGTTGGACTTCTCATTGAAGGCCTGCACCGCGAAGATGCCGCCGGAGTGCGGCACCAGCACCGCCGGAGTCTTGTGCTGCTGGATCAGGCGCTGCACGTTGACGCCGGTCTGGCTCGGGTTGTACTGGTCGTCCAGCGACACCAGTTCCAGCTTGTATTTCTTGCCGCCGACCTCGAGGCCCTTGGCATTGATCTCGTTGACGGCCATCTCCATGCCGGACAGCACGTTCTTGCCGTACAGGGCGGCGCCGCCGGACAGCGGGCCGGAGTAGCCGATCTTGACGACTTCCTGCGCCAGCGCGCCGCCGCAGAGGGTCAGGCCGATGGTCATCGCCGCCGAGATGCGGGTCAGTGCACCGAGTTGCTTCTTCATTTGCTTTGTCTCCTTGAGGTGGATCTGTTGCTGCCGACTTCGTATGCCCCGGGCGAACCGGCGGCTCCAAAACTTTACACCGTATTCCGGGTCACGCTCCGATATATGCCTTGCGCACCTGCTCGTTGTTGAGCAGTTCGTCGCGGGTGCCTTCCATCACGATGTGACCGTTTTCGATCACGTACGCGCGGCTGGCGATCTTCAGCGCCGCGAAGGCGTTCTGCTCGGCCAGCAGCACGGTGGTGCCCGCGCGGTTGATCTTCTCGATCACCTCGAACATCTGCTTGACCACCAGCGGCGCCAGGCCGAGGGAAGGTTCGTCGAGCAGCAGCGCCTTGGGACGGCCCATCAGCGCGCGGCCGATCGCCACCATCTGCTGCTGGCCGCCGGACAGGGCGCCGGCGTTGACGTCGCGCTTTTCGCGCAGGATCGGAAACAGTTCGAAGACTTCTTCCAGCGTGCGCTGCACGCCTTCCTTGTCCTTGCGGTGCACATAGGCGCCGAGCATCAGGTTCTTCATCACCGACATGCCGGGGAAGAGCTTGCGGCCCTCCGGGCAGTGGACCACGCCGTCGTGCACGATCTGCGAGGGCTTCATGCCGACCAGTTCCTTGCCGCCGAACTTGATGCTGCCGGAGGCCGCCTTGTTCAGGCCGCTGATGGTCAGGAAGATCGAGCTCTTGCCGGCGCCGTTGGCGCCCAGCAGCACCACCAGCTCGCCCTGCTTCGCATGGATACTGACGTTATCAAGAGCCCGGAAGCTGCCGTAATTCACCGAGACCTTGTCAAGCTGCAGCATGTTCACTCCCCAGATAAGCTTCGATGACCACCGGGTTGGAACGGATTTCCGCCGGCGTGCCTTCGGCGATCTTTTCGCCGTAGCTGAGCACCATGATCTTGTCCGCCAGGTTCATGATCATGTTCATCTTGTGTTCGATCAGGCAGACCGTCAGGCCGCTCCTGACGATCTTGCGGATCAGTTCGGCCAGGCCGACCGTCTCCTCGGGATTGACGCCGCCCGCCGGTTCATCCAGCAGCAGCAGCTGGGGATCGGTCGAGAGCGCCAGCGCGAACGCGACGCGCTTGCGTTCCTCCTGGGAGATGTCGGCCGCGATGCGGTTGGCCACGTGCGACAGGCCGACGAAATCCAGGGCTTCCTGTGCCTTTTCGCGGCACTTCCTTTCCTCGTCCTTCAGGCGGCGGCTGCCGAGCAGCACGTCGGCCAGCCCGGAACGGGTGCGCAGACGGTGGCCGACGATCAGGTTGTCGAGCACCGTGGCGCGGTCGAACAGGCTGGTCGACTGGAAGGTGCGCGCCACGCCGAGGCGCGCCATCTGGTCGGCCGGCAGGCCGGTGACGTCCTGGCCCTTGAAGATGATCTTGCCCGAGGTCGGCGCCATGGCGCCGGCGATCAGGTTGAAGAAGGTGGTCTTGCCGGCGCCGTTGGGGCCGATGATGGCGTTGATCTTGCCTTCTTCGATCGTGGTGCTGACATCGCGCACCGCGGCGAGGCCGCCGAAGCGCTTGTTGAGTGTTTCGATCTTAAGCATGGGACGGCTTCTCCTGTTTTGCCGGCGCGACGCCCTGCGCGCCCTGTGCACGTGCTGCGGCCGGAGCCGACTTGCGGTAGGCCGCGCGGGCCTTCCATGCGAGATAGGTGCCGACGATGCCGTTGGGCAGGAAGATCACCAGCGCCACCAGGATCGGACCGAACACGATGAAGCGGTAGTCCTGCAGGAACTGCAGATACTGCGTCAGCCACGGCATCGAGATCGAGCCGAGCAGCGGTCCGAACAGCGTGCCGATGCCGCCCACCAGCATGAACATCGTCATGTCGAAGGTATGCTCGACGCCCGCCAGGCCCGGGCCGATGAAGCGCACCGCGCCCGCATACAGGCCGCCAGCGACGCCGGCATAGAACACCGACAGCGTGAAGGCCAGCACCTTGTTGCGCATCAGATTGATGCCCAGCGCCTCGGCCAGCTCTTCGCTGTTGCGCACCGCCATGAAGGTTCGGCCGAGCAGCGAGGTGACGATGCGGTGCATGATCCAGACGCTGATCACCAGGAAGAACAGCACCATGTAGTACTGGCCGCGCGGCGTGTCGAAATCGATGCCGAGGAAGTTTTCCGGCGCCGGGATGCCGATGATGCCGACCGTGCCGTGCGTCAGGCTTTCCCATTTCTCGATCAGCAGGAACATGATGTAGCCCACGCACAGCGTGAAGATCGAGAAGAAATGGCCCTTCAGGCGCAGCGACACGATGCCCACCGCGATGCCGATGGCGGCGGCGACGAAACCGGACAGCGCGAACGCCAGCCAGAACGGCCACTGGTGATCGACGGTCAGGATGCCGACGGTATAGGCGCCGACCGCCATGAAGCCGGAATGCGCGAGGTTGAACTGACCGGTATAGCCGGTGATCAGGTTCAGGCCGATGGTGGCGATCGCATAGATGTAGGCCAGCGACATCACCGTCAGCAGGTAATCGTTCGAGGCGAGGAACGGGAATGCCAGCGCCAGCGCGAACAGGATGGCCCAGCCGAGTTTGCCTTCAATGGTCTTCATGCTTACCGCACTCCTTTGCTGAACAGACCTTGCGGACGGATGGAGAGGATGACCACCAGCAGCGCGAAGGCGATGATGTCCTTGTAGTCGGTCGACAGGTAGAAGCCGCCGAAGGCCTCGGCGAAGCCGATGATGAGGCCGCCGACGATGGCGCCGGGCACGCTGCCCATGCCGCCGAGCACGATGATCACGAAGGCCTTGGTGATGACCAGGTGGCCCATCGCCGGGTACACCAGGTTGATCGGCGCATACAGGGTGGCGGCGACCGCGGCCAGCACGCCCGAGATCGCGAAGGTCATCATCGCCACCCGGTTCGGGTCGATGCCGACGAGCGCGGCGCCGTCGCGGTTCTGCGCCATCGCGATGATGGTGGCGCCGGTCGTCGTCTTCTTCAGGAACAGGTGCAGCAGGATCATCAGCGCGAAGGCCGCGATCACGATCAGCAGCCGCTGCTGCGGCATGATCAGTCCGCCGAATTCAAGGATGCCCGAGTACGGCGTCTGCATGCGGTGGAAGTCGGCGCCCCAGATCGCCTGCGCGCCCGACTCCAGGAACAGCAGGACGCCGATGGCGGCGATCATGTGATGCAGGCCGGGTGAATTGCGCAGCGGATGGAATACCAGCCGGTCGGCCAGCACCGCGAGCAAAGCCACCGCGGCGGCCGCACCGGCCATCGCCAGCCAGTAGTTCAGGCCGAGCTTGCCCATCAGGGAGAAAGCGACGAAGGCGCCCGCCATGTAGAAGGCGCCGTGGGCGAAATTGGGTACGTGCAGAATGCCGTAGACCAGCGTCAGACCGAGCGCGACGAGGCTGTACACGCCCCCCAGCGTCAGTCCATTGAGGAATTGCTGAAGTATGAGCTCCAAGGTTTGTCTCCAGGTTGTCACCCGCGCGGTGCTGAAAGCGCCCGGCGTTGTTCTTGTTCCGTAATCCGCATACGGCTTGCGAGAAAGCTAACCGATAGCGAATGCGGGTGTCAACGAATTTGGAACTTTGTTTTGCATAGCAAAACCAGTAAGGCGAAGTTTTGCGTTTTGCGAGGCCGGCGCGCACGATGTGCAACGCCTTCTCTCCCAATGAAAAAGCCCTGCAGGCAGCACGGGAAATGCGCGCCGGCCGACGCCACGTCGGCAGGACTGCAGTGCAGAACTGAGCCCAGGAAACCTTCTAGCCGGTCTTGCGCGTCCGCCTGCTCCTGCCGCCGGAACGATAGAAGGGTTCGAGCAGCTGCAGCGCCGCCTCCTGCCCGTTCTCGATCACGAAATCCTGGAAAGCGGCGGCGACCGTGGGGATGGGTTTGTCCGTGAGGTGCATCACGTACCAGTCGGCCTCGACCGGATTGCCCGGCATCGGCAGCAGGCCGACCAGGCCCGCCTCGATCTCGAGCGTGCAGGCGTAGCCCGACAGGAAGGCGACGCCGAGGCCGGCGACCGCCATGCGCTTGATGGCTTCGTTGCTCGACAGCTCGGAGCCGATGCGCAGGCTTTTCCCCGCCTCCTTGCAGATCTTTTCGACCGCGGTGCGCGTGCCCGACCCGCGCTCCCGCACCAGCAGATTGGCGTCGAGCACGTCGTCGAGCGTGACCTGGCGGCGCGCCATCAGCGGATGGCCGGGGCTGGCGACGAAGGCCATCGGATGCCTGGCGAACACCGCCGCGTTGGTGCGCAGCTCGCGCGGCGGCGTGCCCATGATGGCCAGATCGATCTCGTGCTTGGTGAGCATGTTGATGATGTCGTTGCGGTTGCCGACCTGCAGCTTGATCCGCACGTCCGGCCGCTCGCTGGTGAAGCGCACCAGCATCGGCGGCAGCAGGTACTCGGCGGTGGTGATGGCGCCGATGCGCAGCGTGCCGGAGATCACCCCCTTGAGCGCGGCGAGTTCATCGTTGGCCTCGTCCCACAGGCGCAGGATGCGTTCGGCGAATTCCGCCATCACCTCGCCGGCGGCGGTCAGCTGCACGCCGCGTCCGACCTTGCGCGTGAGCGGCGTGCCGGCGGCCTCCTCCAGCATCTTCAGCTGCAGCGATACCGCCGGCTGCGTCACGTGCATGGCCTCCGCCGCGCGCGACACGCTTTCGTGCCGGGCCACCAGCAGCAAGGCTTCGAGCTGCCTGAAGCTCGCCGGATGCATAAGCAACTCCTTATCAATTGACTATAAAAATTAATTTTTCTTTTGAATTCACGGCGCTTATATTAACGTCAACTAGCGGCCCGGGCGAGCCGGCCGCGGCAGAAATTCAAGATCGGAGACGGCACATCATGGCAATCGAAGCACTCATCCTCGCGCTGGACGGCGTGATATTCGAAACCGAGGAGATCCACCTCGCGGCCTGCAACGCGGCCCTGGGCGAATGCGGACTTACCCAGCGCTGGACCCTCGCCCAGTACCGGGATGCGGCCCGCATGCACGGCGCCAGCCGCGCGCTGTCCGCGCTGTTCCCGGCCCTGCCCGCGGCGCGCGCACGGGCACTGCAGGAAGCCGCGGAACGGCATGTCCGGCTGCAGCTGCAGGCACGGCCGGCCGCACGCCACCCGGGCTGCGCCGCGCTGATGGATGAGGCGCTCGCGCACGGCTGCAAACTGGCGATCGTCACCGACATGCCGGCCCATGCCGCCAGCGCAATGCTGCAGCACGCCTTCGGCAACGATGTGAACAATACCTTCGCCGTGGTGATCAGCGGCGCGCGCTTCGCCGACGCCGGCGACAACGGGCCGCATCATCTCGCCATGCGCACGCTCGGCGCGGAAGCGGAACACTGCGCCGCGATCGACGCCGCGGTCCCGGGACTGAGCGCGGCGCAGCGGGCCGGGATCTGGACCATGGCCGCGACACCGTATGAGCGCGACGTGGCGCGCATTTCCGGCGCCGACCTCTGGTGCCCCCGCCTGCAGGAATTGCGGGACCTGATCGGCAAGCGCGCGGGCAAGGAATCCGGCCGCTTCGTCAGCTTTTCGACGCTGCGCTCGCTCAAGCACGGGCAGCTCGCCCAGCGGCCGGTGCTGCGCAGACCGCTGCGCTGGCAGGCGAGCGCCTGACACCGTCCGGCGCATGCGGTGCATGCGCGCCAACCGAAGGAGACCCATCATGCAGACTATCGTGATTGCAGGGGGCGGCGCGGGCGGACTGGAACTGGCCACGCGGCTCGGCGACACGCTCGGCAAGAGCGGCCGCGCGCGCATCATCCTGGTCGACCGCTCGCCGGCGCATTTCTGGAAGCCGCTGCTGCACACGGTCGCATCGGGCAAGCTCGACCCGCAGGCGCACCAGATCGACTACTCGGCGCAGGCGGCCGAGCACGGCTTTCATTTCGTCTGCGGCGAGGTGGAAGGCGTGGACCGCGCGCGGGCTGTGCTTCAGGTCGGGCCGCGTCGCGCCGCCGACGGCAGCGAGATGCAGCCGGCGCGCGCCATCCCCTACGACCGGCTGGTGCTCGCCTTCGGCGCGGTGACCAATTTCTACGGCACCGCCGGCGCGGCCGACCATGCGCTCACGCTCGATCACGTGCAGGATGCGGAGCGTTTCCGCCAGCGCTTCATCGCCGCCTGCATGCAGGCGAGCAGCCGGCCGGCCTATACCGCGGTCAACATCGTCATCATCGGCGGCGGCGCCACCGGGGTCGAACTGGCGGCCGAGCTCAGCCACGCGGTGCGCGAACTCGCGCGCTACCGGGTGCACAGCCTCGATCCCGACAGCGACGTGCGGGTGCGGCTGGTGGAACGCGGCGACCGCCTGCTGCCGCAACTGAATCCGCGCCTGTCGCGCCGCGCCGCGCGCCATCTGCGCTCGCTCGGCGTGGAAGTCTGCACCGGTTCGAGCGTGGCGCGGGTCGAGGCCGACGCGGTGCACGACAGCGACGGCAACTGCTATCCCTCCGACATCACGCTATGGGCGGCGGGCGTGGAAGCGCCGCGGATCTGCGTCCGGCTCGGACTGAGCCTGAACCGGATCAGACAGGTGGTGGTGACGCCGAGCCTGCAGACGATAGACGATCCGCGCATATTCGCGCTCGGCGACTGCTCCAGCCATGTCTGCCCGGTCAAGGGCGCGGCCCTGCCGCCGCGCGCGCAGGTCGCGCACCAGCAGGCGATGTTCCTGGCCGATCTGCTCGCGCGCGAGCGGCCGGGCGAACTGCCGCATTTCCGCTACCGCGACTACGGCTCGCTGGTGTCGCTCGGCCCGTTTGCCGCGGTCGGCTCGCTCGCCGCGGCGACCGGACGCGAGGTGCTGGTGGGCGGGTGGATGGCGCGTGTGCTGTATCGGCTGATGTACCGCAAGCACGTGCTGGCGCTGCATGGCTTCGCCCGCATGGCGGTGCAGACGCTGGCGCACTGGATCGGGGACAAGGTGACGCCGCCGGTACGGCTGCACTGAGCGCGGGTGCGAGGCGGATGATGCAGGCATGCGTGCCTGCATCGCGATGACGGGAAAACGGATTCGGGGGGCGCCCGGGTGCGGCCGCGCGGGCACGCCGGCCCGCACGGTTTCCTTCGCTCAGGGCTTTTCGCGCGCGAGGGACAGGAACTCGGTCCGCAGGCCGAGATTGGTGCGCATTTCCCCCAGCAGCGCCGAGGTCACGGTTTCCTCGCCGGGGGTCTGGATGCCGCGGCTTTCCATGCACATGTGGCGGCAGTGAATGACCACGCCCACCGACAGCGGCTGCACATGCTCCATCAATGCTTCGGCGACCTGTATCGTCAGCCGTTCCTGCACCTGCAGCCGCTTGGCGAAACAGTCGACCAGGCGAGTCAGCTTGGACAGGCCGACGATACGGCCGTTGGGCGTGTAGCCGACGGTCGCGGTGCCGAAGAACGGCGCCAGGTGATGCTCGCAATGGCTGTAGACCGGGATGCCGCGCACCACGATCAGCTCGTTGTATTTTTCCGCGCCGTCCTCGAAGACCTTGAGGATCTCGGCCGGGTCCTTGCCATAACCGGAAGTCCAGTGGCGCCATGCCTTTTCGACGCGCGCGGGCGTGTCGCGCAGGCCCTGGCGCTCGGGATCTTCTCCCAGGTGGCGCAACAGGCGTTGCCAGTCCTTCTCGGTAAAATCGTCGTTCATTCTGCAGCTCCTCAGGCGTAACGCGAGATTGTAGCCGCTGCGTGGCACCGCTGCTTGCCGCAAAAGAAGTCTTGCCGTCCTTCTAATCCTGCGGATCCTTGCATTCGAGCATGGCGCCGGGCTGGCGCTGCATCTTTCCCTGGTCGAGATCGTAAGTCCACAGTTCGTCCACGCCCGGGGCGCGGCCGCCGCGCCGGCGCAGCAGCGCGACGAAGGATGCGCCGGCGGCATCCTTCAGCACGCACTCCCCCGGCCGCGCCAGGTAGCGCGACCCGCCGGCGGACAGGGCGGGGAGCAGCAGCACGTCCTCGATGCGCCAGCGGCGGGCGCCGCCGGCCGGTTCCGCGACGCGGCGCTTGAGCAGTTCGACCGCGCGGCCGCCGCACTGCGCGGACGCCGCCTGCATGCACCGCGCCGCCGGCCTGCAGCGGCCGCGTTTCCTGTTCCACGCAGGAGAGGCTGCCGGGCCGGATCGGGCTGCCGGGCGCGATGTCCTCGTATTCGAATCCGAACAGGGCCGCCACTTCATGTTCGACGGAAGGCGCGCAGAACGCGGACGACAAGGCGGCGGCGGACAGCAGGCCCGCCAGCAGGCGATGCGGACAGATCGACATGAGATGCTCCGGAAAAAAGGGAAAATGCTCATGTCGAACCGACAATGCGTCAAAGGAAGTTACAAGCGCTTGCGTGCGTCGTCATCGCAGAGCCAGTTCCGCCCTGGCGCTCGCCTGCCCGCCCTCCGGCTGGCCGATGCGCGGCGCCAGCAGGTAGATCCGCTCGCCGGACACCTGGCCATTGTTCGTGAGCCAGTTGCGCACCGCCGAGGCGCGCTGGTTGCCGAGGGCGATCAGGTCGTCCTGGTCGGGCTCGGCATGACCGGCGATCAGGCTTTCCATCACCGGCACCGACAGCTGCTTCGGCAGGCCGAGCAGGTTGCGCGGCTTGTCGAAGGTCTCGTCCCGATAGACGCGGCGCAGCAGTTCCGGATATTCCTCCGGCGTCACCGTCACCGCCGACAGGCGAGGCGCGTTGCCGCCGGCGGCGGCGATATCACGCGCCTTCAGGCTGCGCACCTTGCGGTCGACGGCGGCGCGCCTGAGGCCGGGCAGGTCGCTGTCGGGATCGACGCGGCCGGCGATTTCCAGCTTCAGCGCGGGGCGTTCCGCCAGCGCCCTGGCGATGGTGCCGAGCTTGGCCTCGGCATCCGGCCTGAGCGCGGCGCGGCCGGCATCGAATTCGACCGTCGACAGCTCTTCGTTGCCGCCGCCGCCGAACACGGCGCCGAGCAGGCGGAACGGCTGTGTCGCCGCCTTCACGATCACATTGCCGAGCACCCGCATGAGCAGGCCGCCGATCGAGAACTGCGGATCGTCGAAGGAACCCGAGATCGGCAGGTTGACATCGATGACGCCGTTGCTGTCGGCCAGCAGCGCCACCGCGAAGCGCACCGGCAGGTCGGCCGCGCCCGGGCTGTCGACCTTTTCGCCGAAGCTCAGCTGGTCGAGGATCAGGCGGTTCTCCGCGGTCAGCTGGCGCTGCTCGACGCGGTAGGCGACCTCGAACGAGAGCTTGCCCTTCTCTATCGCATAACCGACATAGCGGCCGGAATAGGGCGACAGCGGCGCCAGTTCCATGCCGCGCACGTTGGCCTTCAGGTCGAGGAAGAGGTCGCCGCGCAGCGGATTGATGCGCCCGCCGACCGACAGCGGCGCGTTGTTGACCTCGCCGCGCAGGTCCACGGCCGCACTGCTGCCGGGGTCGGATGACAGGCCGGTGACGCTGCCGCCGAACTGGCCGAGCGTGGCGCTGTAGTTGGGCTTGATGAAGTTGTCGGTGAAGCGCACGCGGCCGCCCTGCAGCGTCAGCTTGCGCACGGTGATCGGAGGCGTTTTGCCCGCCCCCGCCGGTGCAGGCGCGGCCGCCTGCGTTTTCGTCGCGCTTGCCTGGGCCTGCGGCTCGGGCCGGATCACGTCCTGCAGATTGATGCGGCCGTTCGGGTCGATGATGACGCGCGCGAAGAAGTCGTCGAGCGCAACCTGATCGACCGCCACCGACAGCGGCTGCAGCCGGAGATCGACCCCGGTCATGGAAAGCGATTTCCAGCGCAGGAAGTCGGTGTTGCTTGCCTTGTCCACCGTGGCCAGGGTGCCGATGCCGAGGTTGCCGCGGAAGCTGCCGCCGAGGCCGCGATCCTTGTCCGTCGCCAGCTGCAGCCGGCCGCTGCCGCTGAGGCTGCCACGGGTCATGCGCAGGTTGACGCGCTGGGTGATGTAGGGCTGGAGCGGCAGCAGATCGACGTCCTTGAGTGTCAGGCCGAGGTCGGCCTGCAGCGGCTCGGGCGTGATTTCGCCCTCGGCGGTCAGGCGTCCGCCGCGGTTGACCGCGGCGTCGAGTTCGAGCCGCGCCGCGGTCCCGGGCGTCGATGACAGTCCCTTGAGCGTTAGTCCGAGCGGGGCGATGGTGGTGGTCGCCGGCTTCGGCTGGGCGCCGTCTTCCAGCCGCGCGGACCAGCCTGAGATGCGGATGGTATCGACCAGGTACTGGTAGCCCGCTCCGGCGTCGGCCTTGCCGGCGGCGCGGTCTTCCTTCGCGGCCGGCGTTGCTGCCGGCGTGACCTGCGTGACCTGCGTGGCCTGCGCGACATTGGGCAGCACCAGCAGGTCGGCCCGGGTGGATGCCACCTCGCCCACGCGCAGGCTGCGCTTGCCGAGATCGAGCGCGAGCCTGCGCAGACCGAGGTCGAGCCGCTCCACGGTGATTCGCTGCGGCCCGTAGTGATCGACGTAGCGCAGCGTGGCGTCGCGCAAGGCGAATTCCTGCAGGTTCACGCTGGCGATGCCGTCCGCTTCCTTCCGCGCGGGCTTCGCCGCCGTCGCGGGCTGGGGCGGCTGGGACGGCTGGCCCGGCAGCAGGCGCGAGACATTCCAGACATTGTCCGCGCCGCGCGTCACCTCGGCCTGCAGGCCGGTGGCGGCGATGCGGGCGATGTCGATGCGCGGCCCGAGCACATTGGCCTGGCGCAGCGTCAGCGCGAGTTCGCCCAGGCGCAGCACCGGCTTGCCGTCCGGCTCCAGCACCTGCAGTCCCTTGACCGTGGCGCCGCCGTCGAGCACCAGCGCCGGCGACTGGCCGGGCTGCTGCCGGAAGCTCGCCGTCATCCTGAGGTCGAGCCGTCCACCCGGAATGCGCAGCCGCATCGAGGGCGGCAGGTAGGCGAGGTAGCGCGTCAGGTCGAGCTCGTCCGCCTCCAGCAGCAGCACCGCCTCGCGGGTCTCGGCGAAGGGGCGCAGCTTGCCCTCCAGGTGCAGCGGCGTGTTGTTGACCCTGGCGCTGAGCATCGGCTGCACGAAGATTTCCACCTGCGACGGCAGCGAGGAGATGAACGGCACGCCGATCCGCACATCGGTCACCGCATGCCTGGCGCCGGCGGGACGGTCGTCGAAGTCGATGCGTCCGCCCTCGAGCGCGATGTTGTTGATCGCAAAGCGCGCGCGCTCCTCGGATTTCGGTTCCTGCGCGAGGCGCTCCAGGATGTCGTCGAAGTTGTAGCGGCCGGCCTTGTCGCGCACCACGCTGAGCTTCGGCCCGGCGATGCGCAGCTGCTGGATCACCGGCGCGAGCCTGAACAGCGATTCCGCGGCGAGGTCGACCTGCAGCGCGTCGACCGCGGCAAACACGCTCTTGCCGTCCGCTTCCATCAGCCTGAAGTCCTGCACCGCCAGCGTGAGCCTGAACGGATTGACGTCGACGTTGGCGATGCTGGCCGGGCGGCCCAGCTTCGCCTCGATCTGCTTCGGCGCCTGCGACTTGATCAGCGCGGGCAGGATGAGGAAGCCGAACAGCGCGTACAGGCCCACTGCGACCAGCAGGGCCGCGACCAGGCGAAGCAGCAGACGCCGGCGCGGCCGTGCGGCCGCGGCTGGCTGAATATTTCCCATAGAGTATGAAGCCGAGTAAGGGAGAAGAGAAAGCTGAGGAATTTTACCCCTGCGTGACGACAGTCAAGATGACAAGCCTCATTCCCGCGCATGCACGAAACGCTTGCGGCCTGCTCCCAGGCCGGCGGCCAGCGCCGCCAGCGCGGCCAGCGCGAAAAACACCGCCGGCGCGTTCCAGCCGCCGCTCCAGTCGTACAGCAGGCCGGTGATGAACGGGCCGCAGGCGGCCAGCAGATAGCCCACCAGCTGCGTCATCCCCGACAGCGCCGCCACCGTGCGGGTATCGGGCGAGCGCAGCACGACCAGCAGCGTGGCGATGGTGAACGAACTCCCCTGCCCTATGCCGAGCAGCACCACCCACCACCACACCTGGCCCGGCGGCGCATACAGGCAGCCGGCCAGGCCCGCCATCATCACGACCATCAGCGCCAGCACCGCCATCCGCTGGTCGCGCCCCCTGCCCGCGATCCAGGGACCGGCAAGCGTGGCGGGCAACTGCGCCGCGATCGACACTGACAGCGCGGCGCCCGCGGCCAGCGGCGTCATGCCGCGGTCGATCAGCATGGTCGGCAGCCAGCCGAACACGCAATAGGCGAGCAGCGATTGCAGGCCCATGAAACCGGCGACCTGCCAGGCCAGCGCATCGCCGAACAGCGCGCGCATGCCCGCGCCGCGGTTCTGGCCGCCGGCGCCGCCGTCGGCCGGCGCGCAGGCGGCCCATGCCGCCGCCGCGATCACTGCCGGCGCAGCCCACAGCGCCAGCGACAGCCGCCAGTTGTCGTCCGCGCCGAGCTGCGCGAGCGGCACCGCCAGGCCGGCGCCGAGCGCCGCGCCGAGCGACAGCGCCATCGTGTAGAGGCCGGTCATCAGCCCGACGTTTTGCGCAAAGTCGCGCTTGATGATGCCCGGCAGCAGTACCATCACCACCCCGATCGCGGCGCCCGCGGCGAACGTCCCGGCGAACAGAGCGGGCAGTCCGCCGACCACCCGCAGCCCGAGGCTGAGCGCCAGCAGCAGCAAGCCGGCGAGGACGGTGCGGCGGATCGAAAAACGCTGCGCAAGCATGGCGCCGACCGGCGCGATCAGGCCGAAGCACAGCACCGGCAGCGTGGTCAGCACGCCGGCGCCGGCCGCCGACAGGCCGGTCGCGCTGCGTATCGCTTCGAGCAGCGGCGCCATGCCGGACAGCGCGGGCCGCAGGTTGAGACTGACGAGAAACAGGGTGGCGGCAAGCAGCGCGGGGGCCGCGGCCGCCTTCGCGGAAGAGGACAAATTCATTGTGCTATTGTCTCGTGTTTCCGCACGCGCCGCAGGGCCGCGCGAACCAGGTGTGCCGCGCAATGTCAGGAACACAGTGAACGTCAGAGGGGAAACACCGGGCAATGAAGGCAGAGATGAATGCAACGGGTTCCGGCAGCCACGCCGCGCCGGATTTCGATTTCCTGTCCGGTCCCGGAGAAATGCGCGCGCTGATGCGCATGCAGGACTGGTCCGCTTCTCCGCTCGGCCATCCGCGCACCTGGTCCCCGGCGCTGCGCACCGTCACCGGCCTGATGCTCGATTCCAAGTTTCCGATGTTCGTGGCCTGGGGTCCCGAACTCGGCTTCCTGTACAACGATTCCTACATCGAAGTCCTCGGCGCCAAGCATCCCACGGCGATCGGCCGCCGCTTCCATGACATCTGGTTCGAGATCTGGGACGTGATCGATCCGCTGATCCGGCGCGCGCTGGCCGGGGAAGCGAGCTTTCACGAGAACCTGCCGCTGCAGATGCTGCGCAAGGGCCACCTCGAGCAGACCTGGTTCACTTTTTCCTATTCGCCGGCGCGCGACGAAACCGGCAGGATTGCCGGCATGTTCTGCGCCTGCACCGAAACCACCGGCCGCGTGCTGGCCGAGCGCCGGCAGGAGTTTCAGCTGCGTCTGGCCGACAGGCTGCGCGGCGTCGGCGACCCGGCCGCGATCGCGGCGACCAGCGCCGAGGCGATCGGCCGCCAGCTGGGCGCAGCCCGCGTCGGCTATGCCAGGTTGCGCGCCCCGGATTACCGGATGGCGGTGGCCGGCGAGTGGACCGACGGCCGGCTGCCGCCGCTCGACGGCGACGCCCCGTCGCTGCCCGCATTCGGGGAGCACGCCCTGCACGGCTTGCGCCAGGGACGGACGCTGCGGATCGATGACGTACGCAAGCCGCCGGTGCCCGACGCGGTGGACCCGGCGGCGATGCCGGGCGCGAAAGCCCTGCTGGCGGTCCCCCTGCGCAAGGCCGGCCGCCTGCATGCGCTGATGTATCTGCACGACGCGCAGCCGCGACGCTGGACCGACGACGAAGTGATGCTGGCCGAGCATGTCGCCGAGCGCACCTGGTATGCGCTCGAGCTGGCGCGCGCCGAGGCGCAGCGGCGGCAGGCCGAGGAAGCGCTGACCGCGCAGCTGGCGGCCGAGCGCAACCGCCTGCGCGAACTGTTCGAGCAGGCCCCCGGATTCATGGCGGTGGTGCGCGGTCCCGAGCATGTGTTCGAACTCGTCAACGCCGCCTACATGCGCCTGATCGGGCCGCGTCCGGTGATCGGACTGCCGGTGCGCAAGGCGCTGCCGGAGCTGGCGGACCAGCCCTTCTTCGACCAGCTCGACCAGGTGTATCGCAGCGGACGGCCGTATTTCGAGAGCGAGGCGCGGCTCGTGATCCGGCGGACGCCGGAAGAGGCGCCGAGCGAGCGCTTCGTGGATTTCGTCTATCAGCCGGTGACCGATGCGGAAGGCCGGGTCACCGGCATCTTCGTCGAAGGCTATGACGTCACCGAGCGCAGGCAGGCGCTGGAGGCATTGCGGGTGGCGGACCGGCGCAAGGATGAATTCCTCGCGATGCTGGCGCATGAACTGCGCAACCCGCTGGCCCCGATCAGCAACGCGGCCGAGCTGCTGCGCCTGCAGAGCGCCGACAATCCGCGCGTGGCCAGGACCAGCGAGATCATCGGGCGGCAGGTCGCCCACATGTCGGGCCTGGTGGACGACCTGCTCGATGTCGCCCGCGTCACGAGCGGCATGATCTCGCTCGACCGCCAGGTGCTCGACCTGCGCAGCGTGGTCGACGGCGCGGTGGAACAGGTGCGCGGACTGATCGAAACGCGCCGG
The DNA here is from genome assembly GCF_019656455.1 of Noviherbaspirillum aridicola. Classification (GTDB taxonomy): domain Bacteria; phylum Pseudomonadota; class Gammaproteobacteria; order Burkholderiales; family Burkholderiaceae_D; genus Noviherbaspirillum; species Noviherbaspirillum aridicola. The sequence continues at coordinate 206,525 of NZ_BPMK01000005.1, read as the reverse complement.
CACCGCCTGACGGTGCAGGCGGATGAAGAATCGCTGTTCGTCTTCGCCGACCGCACGCGGCTGGTGCAGGTGCTGGCCAACCTGCTCAACAACGCCGCCAAGTACACGCCCGAGGGCGGCGAGCTGTCAGTCCACATCCGGGGCGATGCGCGCGATGCCTGGATGGCGGTCAGCGACAACGGCGCCGGCATTTCCGCCGCGCTCCAGCCGCATGTGTTTGAACTCTTCACGCAGGCGGAACGCTCGCCCGACCGTTCACAGGGCGGGCTCGGTCTCGGACTGGCGCTCGTCAGAAGCCTGGTCGAACTGCACGAGGGCAGCGTGTCCGTGCACAGCGAAGGCCTCGGCAAGGGCAGCGTGTTCACCGTGCGGCTGCCGCGCTTCCACCCGGCCTCCGCGCCGGATGAAGAACGCGCCGCCGGCCCGGGGCCGAGGGCCGATGGCGCGCCGCTGAAAGTGATGGTGGTGGACGACAACGTCGATGCGGCCGAGAGCCTTGCGATGCTGCTCGACGCCGCCGGCTACCGGACCGCGACCCGATTCAGCGGCGAGCAGGCCTTGCAGGCGGCGGATGCATTCCGGCCGCGCGTGTTCCTGCTCGACGTCGGCCTGCCCGACATGGACGGCTACGAACTCGCGAGACGGTTGCGGGCCGCGCCCGTCCACGCCCGCGCGGTGCTGGTCGCGCTGACCGGATATGGCCAGCCGAACGATTTCGAGCAATCGCGGCAGGCGGGCTTCGACCATCACCTGGTCAAGCCGGCGAAGCTGGCCGATGTGCTGGCGATACTCGCCGGACTGGCGAACGCGAACGAGGGAAACGAGGGGAATGCGTGATTTCGCGCGACGCGCGAAGATGACAGGATGATGACAGGAGGGTCGGGGGAAAACCGGAAGCATCGCGCATGACGTGCGCCAGGCTTCCCGCTTTCGCCCGCAAGAGATGACGCCCGAACGACGGCGTCAGCAGCGATCAGCCGTTGATCGCGTCCTTGAACGCCTTGCCGGCGGTGAACTTCACCGTCTTGGCGGCAGCGATCTTGATCTCTTCGCCGGTACGCGGGTTGCGTCCGGTGCGCTCCGCGCGGGTGCCGGCGCCGAAGCTGCCGAAGCCGACCAGCTGAACCGTGTCACCGGCCTTCACAGCCTTGACGATGTTGTTGATGACGGCATCCAGGGCACGCTGAGCGGCGACCTTGGAGAGGTCGCATTCCGCGGCGATGGCATCGACGAGTTCGGTCTTGTTCATCAATATTCCTTTCCAGAAAAGGGTCTGATTCTAACAAAAGATAGGCGGGATGGGCCCCAGGGTTGTGGCCCGGAGACAGAAAAAAGCAGGCCGGCCGGCGATATCCGCCCTCCGCGCGTGCATCCGGGTCGAATCGCAGCGCGAATGGAGACGTCTTTCGGACGACGGCGTCGATCACGACAACGCGGACGCCATTGTAACGGCCCTGATACCGCCGGCCAGTTCATCTCCATCTTCAGCCGGTACGCGATCTTAGCTCCGGTCAATTCTTCTGCAAGTTGCAGCGCAACAGAAGGAACCCCGCCGCCGCCGTCCACTCATTAAGTTCTGAAACCGCCTCGGCAGCAGGCCTCGATGGTCTGCACCAATTTCACGCATGCCTTCGCATGCATCAACGAATAAGCACAACAAATCCGGACGGAACTCAGTCAATGCTTCGCATCGCTCTCATCTCCAATGAGCTGCCGCCATACCGCGTGCCTTTCTATCGCGCGCTGTCGCGGCTGCCCGACGTCACGCTGCAGCTGATCCTGTGCAGCCGGCGCGAACCCAATCGCCACTGGGAAATCCCGCCGCTCGATTTCGGCCATGAATTCCTGCGCGAACACGTCATCACCCGCAACGGCCGCTACATCCACAACAATCCCGGCGTCGTCGCCTCGCTCCATCGCTTCCGCCCGGACGCGGTGGTCACCGGCGGCTTCAATCCGACGCACCTCTACGCCTTTGCCTATGCGGTGGCGCGCGGCATTCCGCACGTGGCCATGACCGACGGCACCGACATTTCCGAGCAGGGCCTGTCGCGCGTGCACCGGCTCGTGCGGCGCATGGTCTACGGTCGCTCCCGCAGCTTTGTCGCCGCCAGCCGCGGCGGTCACCGGCTGTTCGAACAGTACGGCATACCGGCCAGCCGCCGCTTCACATCCTGCCTGTGCGTGGACAACGGCGAGTTCGCCACCACCGCGTCATTCGATGACCGCCCCGTCGACTTCCTGTTCTGCGGACGCATCGAACCGGTCAAGAACCCGCTGTTCGCCTTCGATGTCGCGCTGAACGCGGCCGGCCTGCTCGGCCGCAGGGTGAGCATCATGTTCGTCGGCGCCGGCGAGCAGGAAGCCGAACTGCGGCGCCTCGCCGCGCTGCACGCCGAAAAGGTGCACGCGATGTTCAAGGGTTTCGTCGCCCACGAGGATCTGCCGGCGATCTATGCGGCGGCACGCATCTTCCTGTTCCCGACGCGCTGGGATCCCTGGGGCGTGGTGACCAACGAAGCCTGCGCGGCCGGCCTGCCGGTGCTGGTCTCGCCGGAGGCGGGGGTGGCGGGCGAACTGGTGATCGACGGCAGGAACGGTCATGTCGCCGATCTCGATGTCGGCCTGTGGACGCAGCACGCGGTGGCCCTGCTGCGCGACCGCCTGGCCTGGCAGCGCGCCTCGGCCAGCAGCGTCGCCACCGTCGCCGGTTTCAACTATGCCAGCGCCGCCGCCGGCCTGCGCGACGCCTGCCGCGCCGCTGTCTCGCCCGATCGCGTCACCCGGGCCGAGGCGCGGCGCGCCAACGGTTCACGCTGATTACTTGGTATCGAAACTGGTCACGCCGTCCCAGTCATCGCCGGGCGGATGCTGACGGTACCAAGCAATGCGGTCACGGTACAAGCGGTACAGGCCGCACCCGGGGTCTAGCGCGAGCAGCTTGTTCATCAGGTCGTCAGCCTCGTCCCAGCGCTGGCCGCGCACCAGCGCCAGCGCCTCGTGCCACTGCCGCAGTTCTTCGCGGCGCGTGGCGTCCAGCTCCGCCTCCAGGTCGATCGGCTCATAGATCGGGACCGGCTCGTTCTTGCCCTTGACGCGCACGCGGTCGAGTTCGCGCCAGGCATAGGCGGTGGCGGCGTCGCGCGTGCCCGGGCCGACCGCTATCCCCACGCCGTAGACCTTGGTAATGCCCTCGAGCCGCGACGCCAGGTTGACCGCGTCGCCCATCACGGTATAGGCGCGCCGGATCTTCGATCCCATGTCGCCCACCCGCATGTCGCCCGTATTGAGGCCGATGCCTATTTTCAGCAGCGGCCAGCCGCGGGCGGCGAAATCCTTGTTCAGCGAATTCGCGGTGGCCTGCATGCGCAGCGCGGACGCCACCGCGCGCTGCGCATGATCCGGCAGCGACACCGGCGCGCCCCAGAAAGCCATCACCGCATCGCCGATGTACTTGTCCAGCGTGCCCCGGTTGCCGCGTATGTCTTCCGACATGGCGGTGAGATAGATGTTGATGTATTCGCGCAGCGAATTGGGATCCAGTCCTTCCGAGATGGTGGTGAAGCCGCGCACGTCGCAGAACAGCACCGTCAGCTCGTGGCTTTCGCCCTCCATGCTGTAGCGCTGCGGATCCGCTGCCATCTCGGCGACGAGTTCCGGCGCGACGTACTCGCCGAACAGGCTGACCATGGCCCTGCCCCGGCGATACTCGAACAGATAGCCCCATGCCAGGTTGGCGATGAACAGCGCGCCGGCCAATAGCAGCGGCACTGCGACCGGCAGCACCCAGTCGAGCGAGCGGTACATCCACAGATTCAGCCATACCACGCCCGCGGTGGCGGCCAGCGACACCAGGATCGCCGGCAGCGGCGCCAGCACCGGCAGCAGCAGGCCGAGCGCGATGCCGAGCGCGGCGACCTGCAGCAGCTGGATGCCGAGGCTGAAATCCGGCTCATGCTTGAACTGCGCATCGAGGATGGAACTGACGATGTTGGCATGCAGCTCGACGCCGGGGTAATCGATATTGACCGGCGTCGCCCGCAGATCCTTGAGTCCGGCGGCGGTGGTGCCGACCAGGACGATGGCATCGGCCAGCACCTCCATCGGCACTTTCTCCTGCAGCACGTCGACCGCCGACACATAGCGGTACTGGCCGCCGCGCGGGCCGCCCGGTCCACGATAGCTGACGAGCGCGGTCAGGTCGCGATCGAGCGGAATCACCGTCGCGCGCGGCTTGCTGTTCATCCGGATCGCCTTGAGCGCGCCATAGCCCCGGTGCGCGTCGCCGCTGAGCAGCGTTTCGTCTTCGCTGAAGAAGACGGGCTGTATCGCGCTCGCGCCGAGCGCGACGCGGGCGGTGGCCAGCGCCAGGGATTCATGATAGCCGTCGCCCAGGCGCACCAGCAGCGGCAGGCGGCGGATGGTGCCGTCGGCATCCGGCGTCGGGTTGAAGAAGCCGGCTGCGCGCGCCGCCGCCTGCAGCTTCTCCAGATTGCCGGTGTGGGTGCGGTAGGCATAGGCATCGACGGCACGCCCGCCGAGATCGGCCTCGGTGAAGGCAGGCGGCGGCAGCCCGCCCTTGCTCACCGCCCCGGGCTCACTGGACAGGTAGTAGCCGAGTATCGTGGGACGGTCCTGAAGCGCGCGCGCCAGCCGGGCGTCGTAGTCGAAGCGCGGCTTGAGCGCGCGCACCAGTTCGGGAAAGCCCTGCACATCGTGCAGTTCGTGGCGGGCGAGCGACTCCAGCTTGTCGTATCCCGAGCTGGTATCGGGCTCGGAAAAGACGACGTCGAAGCCGACGGCGCGCGCGAAATACTTGCCGTCGAGCTTGTCCACCAGGCGCGCGATCGTGTCCCGGCTCCACGGCCAGCGGCCGAGCGCGGTCAGGCTCTTTTCGTCGATGTCGACGATCACCACCCGCGGGTCGAGCCCGCCATCCTGTATCCGCAGCCGCATGTCGTAGGCGATGACGTCGAGCCGGTCGACCAGCGTCGCCGGCAGATGGCCGAGCACCACGAGTTCGGCGATCGCGATGAACAGGAGTGCGAGCAGCCAGCGGGCACCGAATTTCGCAAGCAGCCGGCGCATGGTCAGGGCATCTCAGGGCACATAGCCGGGAATCTGGCGTTCGTCGACCTCGTCGATCTGCGCCGGGTCCATGAAACGCCGGGCATACTCGAGATACACCTTCTCGCGGATGAAGATATCGAACAGGTCCGGGTCGATGTGGTTGCGTTCGCGGAAGCCGCCGAGGATGCGCAGCGATTCGGACAGCATCTTGCCCTTCTTGTAGGGCCGGTCGGGCGCGGTCAGCGCCTCGAAGATGTCGGCGATCGCCATCATGCGCGCCTGCAGCGGCATCTGGTCGCCGCGCAGGCCGCGCGGGTAGCCCTGGCCATCCATGCGTTCATGGTGGCCGCCGGCATACTCGGGCACCCGGCGAAGATGGGCGGGCCAGGGCAAGGATTCCAGCATGCGGATCGTCACCGAGATATGGTTGTTGATGATTTCCCGCTCCTGCGGATTGAGGGTGCCGGCACGCACGCAGAGATTGGCGATCTCCTCCTCATCCAGCAGCGGCCGCTCGTTGCCGTCGGGACCGATGAAGCGGCGGCGCGCCGCGATCTCGCCGACCCGGCGCTGATCGTCCCCGGACATGCCTTCGCTGCCGATATTCGCCTGGCGCAGGAAGGCGCGGTCGTCGTCGATGCCGGCAAGCTCGGCCGCCAGCGCGCGATCGATCGCGGCGTGGCGCGCGGGCTCGGCGGCATGCCGCAATTTTTCCTTCAATGACCGGATTTCGGCCTCGCGCCTGACCACTTCCAGCCGGGTGTCGACGAGGTGGATGCGGTCGAAGATGGTCTGCAGCTTGGTCGCCTTTTCCACCACGTGCACAGGGGTCGTGATCTTGCCGCAGTCGTGCAGGAGGCCGGCGATCCACAACTGCCTGCGGTCGGCGTCGCTCATGCGAAAGTCGGCGAGCGGACCGGTGCCGGCGCGATGCGCCGCGTCGGCGAGCATCATCGTCAGCTCCGGCACCGCCTCGCAGTGGCGGCCGGTGTGGGGCGACTTTTCATCGATGCCGATATTGATCAGCTTGACGAAGCCTTCGAACAGGTCTTCGAGGCGTGCGATCAGCTGCTGGTTGGTCAGCGCGATGGCGCCCTGCGACGCCAGCGCCTCGATCAGGCGCTGGTCGGTATGGCTGAAGGCGCAGGGAGCGCCGGTCGCGGCGTCGCGCGCATTGATCAGCTGCAGCACGCCGATGACCTCGCCCTCGTGATCCTGCATCGGCACGGTCAGGATGGATCGCGAGCGATAGCCGAAGGTCTCGTCGAAGCGCCGCATGCCCAAGAAATTGAACACGTCGTCGCGGTACACGTCCCCGATGTTGACCGACCTGCGCGTATGGAAGGCACAGGCGGCGACCGCGGTCATGTTCGCACTGCCGGCCGCGTCGAACAGCGGGATGTCGGGCATTTCGATCGCGGCACCGGCGACGCCGCCCTGGTACATCTTCAGGGTGTCGTTGAGGGAGATGGAAAACGCCAGGCTGCGCCGGTCGGCGCTCGTGCGGTACAGCGTACCGCCATCGGCATTGGCCATGGTCCTGGCGGTGCGCAGGATTTTCTCGAGCAGCACCGTGGTGTCGTGGCGGGTGCCGAGCTGCAGGCTGAGCTCGGTCAGCTGCTCCAGCCTGTGCGCGATATCGGAGGTGCCGGACTTGCTCATGCCGTGTTCAGAACGCAAATGCGTCGCCCCCGGCGAGCGCGGTGAACACCCGCTGGCCGCCCTGTTCGCGTAGCTCGCGCATGATGCTTGCCTCGTGCCCCGGCTTGAGGTGGTAGATCAGGACTTCCACCTCGGGCGCGAGCCCGCGGATGTCTTCCAGCAGCGTCGCGGGACAGAAATGCAGCGAGCGGTCGGCGATGTCGCGGTCGGCATCGGGGAAGGAACAGTCCACGATCACCTTGCGCAGCAGGCTCTCTTCGCGCATCGCGCGCCACAGCCCGGGCGTGCTGCACATGTCGCCGGTGAACAGGAAGCCGCCGCGGCCGTTGTCGACCATGTAGGCGAGCGAGCCGACCGTGTGGCTGACCGTGTGCGGCGAGACGCGCCGGCCCCCTAGCCGGACCGGTTCGCCGGGCAGGATCTCGGACCAGCGCAGGATGGGATCGTCGGCATCGGGAATCGTCGCGAAATCCGGCCACAGCACCCAGTTGAACAGATGCCTTTTCAGGGCCTCGATCACGCGCGCCGACGCATGCACCGTGATCGCTCCCTCGCGCTTGCCGAGCACGGCATCCACCAGGAACGCAAGACCGGCGACATGATCGAGATGGCTGTGCGTGAGGAACACATGGTCGATCCGCACCAGGCGGTCGAGGTCGAGGGAGGCCACGCCGGTGCCCGCATCGAGCAGGATATCGTCGTCCACCAGCAGGCTGGTGGTGGACGATTCCCTGCCGCCGATGCCGCCGGCGCAGCCGAGCACCTGCAGCCTCATGGCGCGGCGCTCTCTTGGCCGTGCCGCATCGCGCGCCGCAGCGCCGCTGCGCATGCCCTTGTCTGCATGTGCTTCCTCCCTTTGCATTTTTCCCGGCGATTGTAGAACGAATCGGCGCGCTTGCGGCATCCGCCGGGTCCCGGGTCACCACACGGGTATGGGATATTTTTTGCGGCCGCGATCCTTTATGATGGCGGGCATCGCGTAGCGCCGGCATGCCGCGCACAGAATGGACAAAATGACATGAGCGCTGTTCTCGGCAACCCCGTAAGAGGCAACGAACAACCGGATGACGTGAACATCCGCCTGAACTTCATGCGCAAGCTGCAGGCGGTGACGAACAAGATCCATGCGACCGCCAATGTCGACGAAATCATGCTCGACCTGTCGCAGGATATCTGCGACCTGTTCTTCGCCGACCGCCTGACGATCTACGCCGTCGCCGAAGACAAGACCTCGATCGTTTCCAAGATCAAGACCGGCCTCAACTCGGTGAACCAGCTCAGGCTGCCGATCTCCGACCAGAGCGTCGCGGGCTACGTGGCCCTGACCAGGAAGCTGGTCAACATCCAGGACGTCTACGACGACGCCGAACTCAAGCGCCATTCCCCCGAGCTGCGCTTCCTGCGCGAAGTGGATCGCCGCACCGGCTACCGCACGCAGCAGATGCTGGTCGCGCCCTTCATCGACGAGCGCAGCAATGAACTGCTGGGCGTGGTCCAGCTGATCAACAACCGGGAAGGCAGCACCTTCTCCGCCATTGCCGAGGACGGCCTGCGCGAACTGTGCAAGACGCTCGCCATCGCCTATACCCAGCGCACCCGACCGGCGGCGCTGGTCCGCTCGAAATACGATCAGCTGGTGGCGGAAGCCGTGCTGTCGGCGGGCGAGCTCGAACTCGCCGCCCGCTCCGCGCGGCGCAAGAGCGACGACCTGGAAGCGGTGCTGGTGCGCGAATTCCAGGTCAGGCAGCAGGACATCGGCCGCGCGCTCGGCAAGTTCTTCGGCGTGCCCTACGAGCCCTTCAAGGCCGACCGCGTCAAGCCGGTCGACCTGCTCAAGAACCTCAAGCGGGAATTCGTCGAGCAGAGCCAGTGGCTGCCGATCGAGGAAGGCCCGGACGGCATCGTGGTGCTCGCCACCGATCCGGAACAGGTCAAGCATGCCCGCCTGATCAACAGCATCTTCCCCAAGGCGAAGCTGAATTATCGCGCCACCACCAACGCCGAATTCCGGCAGACGGTCGACCAGTTCTTCGGCGCCGAGAGCGACCTGGCCTCGGTCGGCGACCTGCTGTCCGGCATGGAGGACATCGACGAAGACGGCGAGGTGTCCGAGGCGGAGCTGTCGGCCGCCGCCGAGAACGAACTGGTCAAACTGGTCAACAAGGTCATCGTCGACGCCTACCGCCAGGGCGCCTCCGACATCCACATCGAGCCGCGGCCGGGCAAGGAAAAGACGATCATCCGCTTCCGCAAGGACGGCTCGCTCGAACCCTATATCGAAATCCCCGCCAGCTACCGCAGCGCCATCGCGGCGCGCATCAAGATCATGTGCGATCTTGACATCTCGGAGCGCCGCAAGCCGCAGGACGGCAAGATCAAGTTCAAGAAATTCGGCCCGCTCGACATCGAACTGCGGGTCGCGACCGTGCCCTCGGCGGGCGGCGTGGAAGACATCGTCATGCGCATCCTGGCCGCCGGCGAACCCATCCCGCTAGACAAGCTGGGTGTGCTGCCGCACAACCTGGAGCGGCTCAAGGCGGTGGTCGGCAAGCCCTACGGCCTGTTCTTCGTCTGCGGGCCGACCGGCTCCGGCAAGACCACCACGCTGCACTCCGTGCTGAACCACCTGAACACGCCCGAGACCAAGATCTGGACCGCCGAGGACCCGGTGGAAATCACGCAGAAGGGCCTGCGCCAGGTGCAGGTCAACCGCAAGAGCGGCCTCGACTTCGCCACCGCGATGCGCGCCTTCCTGCGTGCCGATCCCGACATCATCATGGTCGGTGAAATGCGCGACAAGGAAACCGTCGCCATGGGCATCGAAGCCTCGCTGACCGGCCACCTCGTGTTTTCCACGCTGCATACCAACAGCGCGCCGGAATCCATCGTGCGCCTGCTCGACATGGGCATGGACCCGTTCAACTTCGCCGACGCGCTGCTCGGCGTGCTGGCGCAGCGCCTCGCCAAGCGGCTGTGCGGCAAATGCAAGCTCGCCTACGAGCCTTCCGACGATGAACTGCAGGCGCTGCTGGCCGAGTACTGCGAAGAACTCAGGCAGACGGAATCGTTCAGGAAGAATCCGAAGGAAGCGCAGCAGGAAGTGCTGCTGCGCTGGAGCGAACGCTATGCCGACGGCAGCGGCCGCTTCAGGCTGTACAAGGCGGTCGGCTGCGACGAATGCAGCGGCGGCTACAAGGGCCGCGTCGGCCTGCATGAACTCATGGTCGGCTCGGACAAGCTCAAGCGCCTGATCCAGGAACACAGCCGGGTCGCCGTCCTGCTGGCGGCCGCACTCGAGGACGGCATGCTGACGCTGAAGATGGACGGCATCGAAAAAGTCCTGTCCGGCATCACCGACATCAAGCAGGTGCGCGCGGTCTGCATCAAGTAACGGCATGCCGGCCGGCGGCCCCGGCCGGCTGCCCGCTCAGCGCACCTCGCAGTCGACGCCCTCGGCGTCGCTGTCCTTGCCCGCCCCACCCTGCGGCCCGGTCGACGACGAAAAGGCCGGCGGCGGCGAGAACTGCATGCCCGGATTGGCCGGCAGCACCAGCGGCAACTGACCCGCGCTCGGCGCGAAGCCGAACTGACCAGCGCGGAAGTCGACCCCGCCCGCGCTGTTGCGCACGTTGATCATCCCGTCGAGCACCTGCACGTAAAGGCCGGGCGCACGGCCTGCCTGCGTTGGAACGGGCGCCGCCTGCGCCAGGCGCATCGGCAGCATTTCAAGCGGCGCGCCGTGCCAACGGCTGTCCGCGACCGGCAGCGCATGGCCGTAATCCGCTGCCGACGCCACCGTCGCCCGGCCCCAGGCCGCGGCCGCGGCGGGTTCCGGCGCGACGTATTCGGCGACGAAGGTGGTTCCGCGGATGCCGATCGTCGCCGTCGGCGTATTCATGCCGAAGCGTTCATTGTTGCGCTTGCCGAGCGCGCCGGTCACCGCCCGCAGACCGCCCTTGACCAGGTTGAAGGCGGCGCTGTCCTTTTCAGGCCGCGCTTCCTCGAAACTGAAGCTCTCGACCTTGAGCTGCGTGTTCGGCCGCAGCGTGATCTCGCTGTCGTCGATGAAACGGATGCGGGCATAGGTCGCCTTTTCGGTGACCAGCACATCGCCCTCTTCCACCGCCGATTTCAGCGACAGCACCTTGACCGTGCCGTCGCCCTTCTTCGCCAGCAGCGGACCGTTGAGATTGACCACGGTGCCGGCCTGCTTCCCGGCATGGGCGGAGCCGGCAGCGCCGAAGGCAGCGAAGGCCGACGCCAGCAGCGACAGCGCCTTAATTGCAGTACAGCTTCTTGCCTGAGTCATTTTTCTTCGCTCCATCGTTCTTGTCCGCGGCGGCGGTCTTTTCTTCCTTCTTTTCTTCCTTGTCGACCGGGGCGAACAGCGTGTCGTCGGGCCGCGTCATGTCGGCCACCGCCCGCGTTGCTTGGACGACAGCTGTCATGACCCCGTTTACGGTTTCCGAGGCCTGAGTGGACTGCAGAGAAGTCTGGCCAACCTTTTGCGAAACTTCGGTACCCTCGACATACCCGTTTATGACGATACCTGCACCTGCCACCAGATCGATCTTGCCTTCGGTGCTCAGCACTGTTCCGTTGATGGTCAGGACATCAGTGCGACTGCCGCTGGAGGCGGCTTCAAGCCTGATCGGACCGGCCCCTGCCAAAACTGTCCCGTTCACGGTTAACGGGCTGTGCGCGATCATGCTGATGGCGCCGCTGCCCGCCCACACGATGGCGTTACTATCCACAATAAGGTGACCAACGTTTGAAACGGTGATATTGCCACTGGCCCAGATGCCCAGTATGTCGGACAGAAAATCAAAGCCGGATGGTGCCCCGATACTCAGTTGGCCCAGGTTCGAGAAGGTGAAATTTCCGTCCCATGCAGTCCCGAACACACGCGAGACCCTGTTGCCGCTGTGATTAAGCTGGACGTCTCCCCCCGCCAGGACCCCCAAAGTATCAACGTTGATGGCCCCGCTTTGTGTCACCTGGCTGTCCGTCAGCAGGCCTATGAGTTTGGTAACCCCGTTGCGGTCGGAAATCGCCCCCCTTCCTGTATTGGTAATGCCTGCTACATGTATGGGGCCGGCATAACCATAGTCATAGTAATAAGGCGATTCACCATAGTTGTTGTAGCGAAGGGCAGAGGAAGGGTTGTCGTCGTAGTAGTCGTCAAGCGGGTCGTAGCCTATTCCTATGGTCTCGGCGGCGACACGGTGCAGGTTTGTGATGCTCAGGCATTTCTCTATGAAGCAGTTGGCCTGGCCAACAGTGATTGACCGCCCGTTGGAGGATGGACGGATGCTCGCCTCCTTTGCGTACACCATCGCATTGAGGGCGAGATGGTCCGCAACGAAATCCACGTGGCCGCTACCGACGTTGATCTGCGCGTCGATAAAAACCGAACCTTCATTCCCCGTCCGCAAACGTACGTCGCCACCCGATGTGCTGATATTTGCACGCACTCTGATGTCGTGCCCCGCGTCGGCAGTCAGGCCAATTCCCGGGTTCACCAATGCGACCGGCGACAAGAATTCGATGTCGTTGGGGGCGACCAGTTGCACGTCCGACTGTGCGCCGCTCAAATCAGCTGGTCGAATGTAGCTGAAGTTTGGGTCTGTTGCGGCAGTATCGGCCACCCTGATATTGGTCGGATCAATGAGCCACTGTCCGAACTTTCCACGAGGCGCTCGTGTGTCGATCCGTACTCCCTGAATATCCAGTTTTCCTCCCGAGGTCTCGATAAAGCCGCCGTTCCCAAGCGCTGCCCCACCGCGCGCACTGATGCTGCCGTGTACCCGCGTGGTCTCGTCACCCCAGACGATCACCTTGCCGCCATCGCCCTCATTGACCGCATCCGCCCTGATGCTCGCGTCGGCCGACACATAGGTGCGCTTCGCATTCTGCACCTGCGCATTGCCGCCCTTGTAGTCGCCGCCGACCAGGACGGTACCGCCGCCGGTCCGGCCGCTGGCGTCGACCCTCGCATCCGCCATCAGCCCGACGCGGTCGCCCAGCACCTGGATGTCGCCGCCCTTGCCGGCGCCGGTCGCGCTGGTCACGCTGCCCGCCTCCAGCAGCGTGTCCCGGCTGGCCTTGAAGACGATCTTGCCGTTCTCGCCGACCACGGCGCTGTCGGCGTTCACCACGCCGCGCTGTTTGATCAGGGCGCCATAGATCCCGGTGCGTCCGCCCTCGGTAATGATCTGGCCCAGGTTGAGCGCTTGATTCTCCGGTGCGCTGACGACCACCTGCAGATTGGGATTGCTCGAATCGACCAGCTGCACCGTGTGACCGGCCGCAAGCAGCACATCGCCCTTCGGCGAATGGATGATGCCGCTGTTTTCGATGTTCGGAGCGACCAGGTACACCTGCCCGCCCGACGGTGTGACGATGGTGCCCTGATTGCTGATGGCGCCGGCCGATCCCGTGGCGGTGAAGTTCATCTTCCCTCTCAGGAAGTCTTCATTGCTGAGGTTGAGCGTCGATGCGATGAGACCGTTGACGTCGATCCGCGCGCCCTGGCCGAACAGGATGCCGTTGGGATTGATCAGGAAGACCTTGCCGTTGGACTGCAGTGTGCCGAGGATCTTCGACGGATCCTGGCCGACGACGCGGTTGAGCACCGCACTCGCCGCGCTCTGCTGGATGAAGCGGGTCGTCTCTCCCGGGTTGATGGAAAAGCTCTGCCAGTTGATGATCGAACCCGGCGTGTTGGTCACGGACAGCACGCCGCCCTGCTGCTGGAACCCGACCTGCCCGTTGACGACCTGCGCGCCCTGGGGATTGGCCCACGCCGCCGGACTGAAGCAGCCTGCGATCAACAGCGGCAGCAGCCGGCAGCGCAATGCCGGGGCCTTCCGCAGGCTGCTGGCACGAGTTCTGGTCTTCATGTTTCCCCCTTCATCCGCTGCGTTTCATTCCACTTGTGATGGGCAGAAGCGCATTTCCTGAATTAATCGTGTTTCCGTCGCTCAGATGCTACTTTTTCAGTAGCTTATCCCCAGCTTCGCATGAACGCGGTGATCGCCATCCGACTTGCTGGCGCCGCCGTCGACCACATGGCCGTAGTCGAGCTGCAGGGCGAGCGTCTTGCCGAGCGCGAGCCGGAAGCCGAGGCCGACGCTGCCGATCGACGGGTTGCGCTGCTCGCCCGGCAGCGCCTTGTTGCGATGCAGGCTGGCGGTATCGAAGAACGCGAGCGCGCGGCATTGCGCGGCGGCCTGCTGGAGCGCGCCGCAGAGATTGGGCGTGTAGATTTCCGCGCTGAACAGGCGGCCGGTATCGCCGGAGGCGTCACGCTCGTCGAAGCCTCGCACCGTCGTCGCGCCGCCGGCGCCGAACTGCTCGCCCGGCACCAGCGCATCACGGGTCTCCTGTCCCGAAAGGCTGAAACGGAGCTGCCAGTCCTGAGGCAAGGCCTTGCCGAAGGAGGCGTTGTATCGCACGATCTTGTAGTGCTTGTCGGCGCCGGGGCGGGCCAGTTCGAAGTCATCGCTGCCGCCCTTGTCGCCGCCCGGCAGGTTGCGCGCCGCACTGATGCCGAAGCTGACTTCGCTGCCGTCCGCCGCCCAGTTGCCGGTGTAGGCGATGCTGAGAGGATGGACCGTCACGTCGCGGCTGTCTCTGGCGGTCTCCCCGGGGGTCGTGAAGGACAAGCGCGTACTGTTGCGGAAATCCTTGTGATCGATACCGTAGCTCAGGCGTGACTCGTAGTCACCGGCTCGGGCGAGTAACTGGTTGTAGCGCGCGCCGAGTACCGTGCCCTTCCCGGTGACGCTGAGATTCAGGATGCCGGCAATGACGCTCGCGGAGTTGACATCCGAATAGCTGGCAAACAAATCGACCGAATCCCCGATGCCGTACAGCGGAATGTGATAGCCGACGCCATACACGCTCACATCGCTGGGATTCTCGATCGAGGTCGTGTACTGCAGGCTCATCACATGATCCCGTCCGCCGAGGTTGGCATGCTGATACTGGACTGTCAGCTGTGCCTCGCCGGTGGCGCGGTTGCCCGCATTGTCGACCGATGCCGCCATCCGCCAGGGCTTGTCGTCGGCCACCTTGAGCACGGCGTCGACTTCGTCTTCGCCGGCGCCCGACTGCAACTGCAGAGTCGTCTTCTTGGCCGGGTTTTCATTGGCCAGGCGCAGGCTCGAGGAGACCTCGGTGAGATTGGGCGACCGCCCTTCCCGCAGGCCGGGCACGCTGGCGCGGATGTTGGCTTCGTCGAATGCGCTGTTGCCCTCGACGCGCACCTTGCCCACGCGGGTCTCGACCACGCGCAGCCTGACCACGCCATCGTTGAGCTCCTGCTCGGGCAGCGCCACCTGGACCACGCTGTAACCGCGCCGGCGGTACTCCGCCTCCAGCGCCTCGAGCGCCATCTGCACATCGCCGAAATCGCGGGCGCGACCGGTGAAGGGTACGAGCAGGCGCTCGACGACAGCGGGTTCGAGCAGCGTATTGGCCTCGACCTGAAAACCGGAGATATCGAAACGGCCGACGCCTTCCTGCGCGGCGGCAGGAGCGGCGCAGGCGATAGCGAGCGCCGCGGCCAGCAGACGGAAACGGATTGTCATCGTGATGAGTTGCCTGGGATGGAAGTCAGCGATCCGAGGGTGATTACCCCCAGTCGTTGCAATGTTTTTCTGTTTAGCAACTATACCGCAGGTATTTGACAGTTCTCAAACAAATTAACTTCCAGTCAACTTCCGCACGGCGCAAGATGACCCGGGTACTACCCGTATGGCGGGCCGCCCAGCAGGCTTCTCATCTGCTCCCGCATCCTCCCCGCATGCGAACCCTCCCAGTACACCTGTCCGCAGCCGCCGCACTGGTGGAAGTGCTCATGCGCGGCACGGCTGCGCGGGGGCACCCGGTGCGCGACCATGCCTTTTTCGACGGGATGCAGTGGTCCGTTGCAGACCATGCATCGCGAGAACATCCGGACCTGGTTCGCGAGCCGGTAGCGGCCGAGCACCTCGGCGACCTGCGCCAGCCCGCCGCGCGCGTGCAGATAGCAGCCGTACACGATCTCTTTTCGGATCAGCAGGTCGCGGTCCCGGGTCAGGGCGACGCGTTCCTCTTCGGCGGAAATGCGCGCGACTTCCGCATCGTCGTAGTCGTTGCGGTAGAGCGTGTCGAAACCGAGCATCCGCAGGCGCCGGGCCAGCAGGCCAAGATGGGCGTCGGCGATGAAGCGCCAGCCGAAGCCGGGTTCGGGGCGCAGGCTCAGGCCGGGCCCCGGGTCGAGTCCGGTGAAGGCGGGATAGACGCTGACGTCGTCGCCGTCCTGCAGCCGGTATTCGAACAGCGCGGGTGTGCCGTCGACCAGGATCAGACCCACTTCGGTATGAGGCACGCCGAGCGCCTCGATCATGTGCTTGACCGTCGCGTCGCGGGCGCAGGGATGGACAAAGCGGCGGCGCCGGTATGAGGGCGAGAGGAAATTATTGAGCTCGGCGTAGAAACGGAAAGCGGCGCGTGCCGGAGGTTTGCCCCCGCCATCCGCGCCGCCCTGCAATGCCGCCCGTTCGTCCGCCATGCGCGCCCTCCGATCCGCTACAGCATCGACCGGAAAGCGGCATGCCGGTTCAGAACTCTTCCCAGTCGTCGTTCGATCCCGAGGTCAGCGCGGGCGCGCGCCGCTCCCTGACTGCCGGTACGGGCGGCCTTGCTGTCGGCGCGGCGACCTGCCGGACCGGCGGCCGTGCCGGGCTGGCGGCGCGCACGGGCGCCGGGGCTGCCGCCGGGCGCGCGGCGACCGGCGCATCGGCGCCGAGCTTGAAGACGCTGACCACATGCGCCAGCGCAACCGCCTGGTCCTGCAGCGAACCCGCGGCGGCGGCGGCTTCTTCCACCAGCGCCGCGTTCTGCTGCGTGACCTCGTCCATCTGGTTGATCGCCTGGTTGACCTGCTCGATGCCGTCGGTCTGTTCCTTGCTGGCGACGCTGATCTCGCCCATGATGTCGGTCACGCGGCGCACGCTGGCCACGATCTCCTCCATCGTCGCGCCGGCCTGGTCCACCAGCTTCGCACCGACATCCACCTTCTCCACCGAGTCGTCGATCAGCTGCTTGATTTCCTTGGCCGCCGCCGCAGAGCGCTGCGCCAGCTGGCGCACTTCGGTCGCCACCACCGCGAAGCCGCGGCCCTGCTCGCCCGCCCGCGCCGCCTCGACGGCCGCGTTCAGCGCGAGGATGTTGGTCTGGAAGGCGATGCTGTCGATGACGCCGATGATGTCGACGATCTTCCTGGCCGAGGCATTGATCGAACCCATGGTGTCGACCACCTGCGCCACCACGGCGCCGCCCCTGACCGCGACTTCCGAAGCCGATTGCGCAAGCTGGTTGGCCTGCTGCGCGCTGTCGGCGTTCTGCTTGACGGTCGAGGTCAGTTCCTCCATCGATGAAGCGGTTTCTTCCAGCGAGCTGGCCTGCGTCTCGGTGCGGGCGGACAGGTCGCTGTTGCCCGAGGCGATCTGGCCGGAGGCGGTGGCGATGGTCTCGGTGCCGGTGCGGACTTCGCTGACGATGCGCACCAGGCTCGTATTCATGTCCTTGAGCGCCAGCAGCAACTGGCCCGTCTCGTCGGCGCTGTCGACCACGATCTTCGTGGTCAGGTCGCCGGCGGCGACGTTGCGCGCCACCTCGACCGCTTCCCTGAGCGGATGCGCGATCGCCCGCAACAGCCAGACGCAGATGACGCCGCCGAGCAGCACGGAAAACAGCATGCCGGCCAGGCAGCTGTTGCGGACCCAGACGTAGACCGTCTGATTTTTCTCGAACTCTTGCTGGGCGCTGACGACCTGGTGCTGCATCAGGCTGGAGGCGGCGACGGCCACCGGCGCGAACAGTTCCTTCATCGGCCCGCGCATGATCTGCGAAGCGGCCGCCGTGTCGTTCGCGCGTATCGCCGCCATCGCCGGACGCAGGCCTTCGGCGACGAACTTCTTGCGCCGTGCGACGAAATCCTCGGCCAGTGCCTTCTCGGCGGGGGTAGCGGCGCGGTCGACGATGGCGGCCAGGGTGTCCCAGCGGCGCGTGATTTCCGCGATCCGCTTGTCGATCTCATCCATCTGCTGGCTGGCCCTCACGGGTTCGTCGCCGATGGCTTCGGCGACCGACAGCTGGTTCTGATAGATCAGGCGCACGATCTGGTCGAGTTCACTGATCGGCACCAGCCGCTGCTGGTAGCTGACGCGCAGGCCCTCGTTGGCCATGTACAGGCTGGACAGGCCGATCACGGCGCCGGCGATGCACATCAGCGAAAGAAAGCCGACGACGAAGATCAGCCTGGCCTTGATGGTGAGATTCCTGAACATGGTTGCCTTTTGCTTGCTGGAGTGTGAGGAGCGGTTCGGAAGCGGAGCCAGCATAGGTGGCGGCTTGCGCCAAAACCTTGATCCTGGTCAATTCTTGCCGATACGCAACAATATAACCGCAAGGCGCCCGGCGGGAAATGCCGGCGCGACCACATCAGGAAACGGATGGACGAAAAAAAAAGCGGGGCTTTCGCCCCGCTTCGCATGCCGACTTTGCAGCAGGCAGCGACGCCTGCGTCACTGGCCTGGTGCAAAGACCTGGCTGCCGGCTCGTGCTCTCAGTGCAGGTGGGTGGGCTGGCTGGCCTGGGCCGTCTGTGCTTCCGGCGTGGGCTTGGGTTTGCCCTGTGCGTCGCTCAGGCGGTACTTCGTGCGGCGGTCGCCCATCAGGTCCCGCAGTTCGCGAATGCTCATGCCGCAGGCTTCATGCATGCGAATCAAGAGCGACGCTCCGACCGGCAGGCGCCGATGGCGAATCTTGCTGATCACCGGCGGTGCCACTTCAAGCAGACGCGACAGAGCGGCGTCGTTCTTCAGGTTCATCCTTTCGAGCAGGGTATCCAGCAGACGATTGGGATCGTAACTTTCTTGCCCCGCGAGCGCATGTTCGGCCATGGTCGACTCCTCAAGTGAATGATGAAACAAATGCTACTAGGGTGTAACAAATGACAACTTGACACTAATTAAGTTTCCCCTTCAACCAGAAAAAATTCTGTTTGTCTCCTGTCCCGTCGCCGACCCTGGCCGTCCTCACCGCGCGGTTTTTTTGTCAGCCTCTTGTTTACCTGCAGCGTGCCGCACGCGGTTTGATGATCAGCAAGCGAAGGCAAGCGATGGCAAGTGTGCGCTGTATTGTTTTCAAAGCTTCGCTGGAACATTTACAACGGATAACGCCAGGGCGTATCCGCAGCGAGCGTCCGTTCGATGGGCACATCTCTTGCACTTGCAGCAGTCGGCCGGCATCAGCCGGTGCGCGTGCATCGTTCCACGAATCGGGGGCGCTGATGAAATCCGACATGCATGAAGGCCGTGGCGACGTCAGCCGGCCATCACCCAATTCACGATGCCGGCGCGCACGCATGCGCCGACTGCGCCGCTGCCGCGACCGATCGCTGCGCGCGGCCACAACGAAGGAGAGACAAGGCATGGAACACGGGTGCCAGGAACCCACGGTCATTTGCGTATCGCCCGGATTGCACGGGCGATGGGATGTGGCCGAGAAGGGCTATGAAGAACCGCTCGCGTCGTTTGACGACAAGGAGGATGCCTATGCATATGCCACGGATTTGATGCGATCGAGGCCGGGGTCCGCGGCCCTGGTCGAAGACGAAGAAGGATTCTCTCTCCTGCCGGTGCAAGCCGATTCCTACGCGGCGGACAGGACGAGAAGCCCGGACAGCAGGGCCGCATGAACAGGCTTGAGCGGACTCGGCACGGGCACGTAGAGAGCGGTCTGCATGCGCATGCCGCTCGCACCGGCGTCATCCTTTAACGCCATGCGGGCAAGGCGCGGTGATGAACCATTTCACAAGCGGACCAGTCTATGAAGTAGCCAGTCTTTCAATATACACAGGAGGTAAAGATGAACTTTATTATCTGGATCGTTGTAGGCGGTATTCTCGGATGGCTAGCCAGTATCGTGATGCGCACCGATGCCTCGCAGGGCATGCTGCTCAACATCATCGTCGGCATTGTCGGCGCGCTGCTCGGCGGATGGCTGCTCGCTCCGCTGTTCGGCACAGGCACCATCAATCAGAACGACTTCAGTATCTCATCCCTGCTGGTATCGTTCCTTGGCGCCGTGATTCTGCTCGCAATCGTGAATCTCGTCAGGCGCGGCACGCCACGTTAATGACGGTTTCATGACGGATCGACGAGGGACCGCACGGCTTGCACCCCATCCCTGATCCGACGGCGCGGGGCCTCTGAGCCCCGCGCCGTTTTTTATTGCCGGCCGCTTTTCCGCTTCATCCCTCCGCGCGCACCGGCAGCGCCTCTCATCATGCCGCCGCGCGTCTGCGCATTTCTTCCTCGACCAGTTCTCGCTTGGACAGCTTGCCCACCGGCGTCTTCGGCAGCGTCGCGCGCAACTCCATCTGCTGCACCATTTCATGCTTGCCCAGGCGCGGCCGGAGGAAAGCCTGCAGTTCTTCGAGCGTCAGCACGGGCGCGCCCTGCTTGAGTGCGATGAAGGCTTTCGGCGACTGGCCGCGATATTCGTCGGGCACGCCGATCACGCTCACTTCCGCCACCGAGGGATGCTCATAGATGGCTTCTTCTATGATGCGCGGATAGACGTTGTAGCCGCCGCACAGGATCATGTCCTTGGTGCGGTCGACGATGAAGACGAAGCCGTCCTCATCCATCCAGGCCACGTCGCCCGTGCGGAAGTAGCCGTCCGCCGTCATCGAGGCGGCGGTGGCATCCGGCTTGTTGAGATAGCCCTTCATCACGTTCGGCCCCTTGATGCACATCTCGCCGCGCTCGCCGCGTGCCACTTCGCGCGCGGGATCGTCGACGTCGACGAACTTGAGATGCACGCCGACGGTGGGCATGCCGCAGGATCCGACCTTGCGCATGCCGTTGACGGGCGTGAAGGTGCCGGTGGGTGATGTCTCGGTCATGCCCCAGCCTTCGACGAGGCAGCAGCCGGTCAGGCGCTGGAAGGCCTGGTTGACCTCCACCGGCAGCGGCGCACCGCCGGAATTGCAGAACTTCAGCGACGACAGGTCATGCTTGCCGATGTCGGGATAATGGATGATCGCGGTGTACATGGTGGGCACGCCGGGGAAGACCGTGATCTTCTTCTGCGACAGGTCGCGCACCGCCGCATCGACGTCGAACTTCGGATGCAGGACCATCTCGGCGCCGATGCGCAGGCCGAACAGCATGTTGACGGTCAGCGCGTAGATGTGGAACAGCGGCAGTACCGCGAGCACCCGCTCCTTCCCCGCTTCCAGCACGGGCGAGTCGCCGCCGAGGGTGGTGCTGACGATCTGGCTGCAGGCGGCGCTGAGATTGGCATGCGTCAGCATCGCGCCCTTGGGCAGTCCTGTCGTGCCGCCGGTGTATTGCAGGACGGCGGTCTGATGCAGGTCGCTCACCGGCCAGGCCTGGAAGCTGCCGTCGTTGGCGAGCAGGTCGGCAAAGCGCAGGTGGCGCTCGTCGCGCGCGATCTCCGCCAGCATGCCGGCCTGCCGCATCTGGCCTTCGACGGCGTCGGGCGCGGCCGACATCTCGGCCATGCCGCCGACCACCAGCTTCTGCAGCCGGCTGCGCCCGAGCAGACGTGCCATCTGCGGATAGAGCGCGGCGAGGTCGAGCGTGACCATGATGTCGGTGCTGCTGTCCTCGACCTTGTGCTCAAGGACCTTTTCCGCGTCCAGCGGCGAATAGTTGACGACGGTGCCGCCTGCCTTGAGCACGCCGAAGAAGGCAATCACGTAGTGAGGCGTATTCGGCAGGAACAGACCGACATGCACGCCCGGCTTCACGCCGAGCTGCTGGAAGCCGTGCGCGGCACGATGCACCAGTTGCTGCAGCTCCGCGTAGCTGATGCGGCGTCCCATGAAGTCGAGCGCCGGCTGCTGCGGCCAGCGCGCCACCGCTTCATCGAGCAGCCGGGGCACCGGCATGGTTTCCAGCGGCGCGTCCCAGCGCACGCCCGGCGGATAATTCCTGACCCAGGGTTGTTGCGCGTTGCTCTCCATCCTTGTCTCCTTGTAGGTGAGTTCTTGTGCGAGCCTGAAAGCCAAAAAACCATGCCGCCGCATGATCGCGCCGGCATGGTCTTGCATGGTACGCCCCTGGCGCTTATTTGTATTTTTTCAGCTCGAGCTTGCCGATCTGGTTGCGGTGCACCTCGTCGGGGCCGTCGGCCAGGCGCAGGGTGCGCGCCTGCGCGTAGGCGTAGGCAAGGCCGAAGTCGCCCGAGACGCCGCCGCCGCCGTGCGCCTGAATCGCCCAGTCGATGACCTGGCAGGCCATATTGGGCGCGGCCACCTTGATCATCGCGATTTCCTTGGCCGCCACCTTGTTGCCGACGGTGTCCATCATGTGCGCCGCGTTGAGCACGAGGAAGCGCGCCTGGTCGATCAGGATGCGCGCATTGGCGATGCGTTCCAGCGTCACCGTCTGCTCCGCCACCGGCTTGCCGAACGCGACCCGCGTCAGCGTCCGCCTGCACATGTCTTCCAGCGCGCGCTCGGCCAGGCCGATCAGCCGCATGCAATGATGGATGCGGCCCGGCCCGAGGCGGCCCTGGGCGATCTCGAAGCCGCGGCCCTCCCCGAGCAGGATGTTGGACGCCGGCACCCGCACGTTCTCGAACAAGACCTCGCCGTGGCCGTGCGGCGCGTCGTCATAGCCGAACACCGGCAGCGAGCGCAGCACGGTCACGCCCGGGGTATCGCGCGGCACCACGATCATCGACTGCTGCTTGTGCTTCTCCGCGGCCGGGTCGGTCTTGCCCATGAAGATGAAGACCTTGCAGCGCGGGTCGTTGGCGCCCGACGACCACCACTTGCGGCCGTTGATCACATACTCGTCGCCGTCGCGCACGATCGACGCCTCGATGTTGGTCGCATCGGAGGACGCGACCGCCGGCTCCGTCATCGCGAAGCAGGAGCGGATCTTCCCTTCCAGCAGCGGGGCCAGCCATTGCTTCTTCAGCTCTTCGCTCGCATAGCGCTCCAGCGTTTCCATGTTGCCGGTATCGGGCGCCGAGCAGTTGAACACTTCCGCCGACCACAGCGCCCGGCCCATGATCTCGCACAGGGGCGCGTATTCGAGGTTGGTGAGACCGGCGCCGCGTTCCGACTGCGGCAGGAACAGATTCCACAAGCCCTGCGCCCGCGCCTTTTCCTTCAGCTCCTCGATCAGCACGGTGGGAATCCACGCATTGCCCCGGGCCCGGTTGGCCTCGACCTCCGCGTAGAACTTGGCCTCGTTCGGGTAGATGTATTCATCCATGAAGGCGTTGAGGCGCTTTTGCAGTTCCTTGACCTTGGGGCTGTATTCGAAGTCCATTGCTTGCTCCTGAGATGATGCGCACGCGGCGCGGAGAGTGATATTCGTTATGCGGAGGGCGGGATATTGCGGGCGGTCGCGAGCGCGGTGGCGCACAGGGTTTCGCGCCCCTCCCGCACCGACCATACCTCGGCGCCGGCGACCGACAGCAGCTTGCCGGCGCTGACCAACCGGCCGCGCGCCACCAGCTTTTCGCCGTCGGCGGGGCCGACGATCTTGAGCGCGCAGTCGATGGTGGCATTGACCCAGCCCGGCGGCAGCATGGTGCCCGCCGCCGCCACCGCCGCGAAGTCGGCGGCCGCGAAGATCGCGGTCGCCTGCATCTGGCCGGGGCGGAAGCTCAGCTGCTCGCGGTAGGGAATCTCCAGTTCCACCGCCCCGGCTTCGATCTTCCGGAACGCGAGTCCCAGCTCGGCCGCCAGCGGCATGGCGAGCACGCCGCGCTCCAGCCTGCGTGCGAATTGCGGATCGGGTGCGTCCATGACGACTCCTTCACTGGTCGTAGAAATGCTTGTCGCTCAGCCGAGCAGATACCCGCCGTCGACGTTCAGGCACACGCCGGTGGTATAGCTGGCGGCGGCGGATGCCAGGTAGAGCACGGCGCCGGCCATCTCGTCGGGATGGGCCACGCGGCGCATCGGCACATGCGGCATCAGCTTGTTGAGAACCGCCGGATTCTGGACCAGCGCCGAAGCGAACCTGGTATCGGTCGCGCCGGGCAGCAGCGCGTTGACCCGCACGCTCGACTGCGCGCATTCCTTGGCGAAGGCCTTGGTCATCGACATGACGGCGGCCTTGGTGATCGAATAGATGCCCTGCGCGTCGCCCGGGATCACGCCGTTGACCGACGCGACGTTGACGATGCTGCCGCCGCCGTTCTTCATCATCAGCCTGGCGCCATGCACCGAGCTGTAGAAGTAGCCGCGGATGTTGACGTCGAGCGTCTTCTGGAAGGACGACAGGTCGGTTTCCAGGATGTGCCCGAAGTAGGGATTGGTCGCGGCGTTGTTGACCAGGATGTCGAGCCGGCCGTGCCTCTCCGCGATGGCGGCGAAGCTCGCTTCGATCTGCGCCATCTCGCCGATATGGCAGGCCATCGCCTCGGCCGAGCCGCCCGCCTCGCGGATGGACGCCGCCACCGTCTCGCAGGCGTCCTGCTTGCGGCTGGATACGATCACGTGCGCGCCGTAGGCGGCGAGCGTCCTGGCGATCGATTCGCCGATGCCGCGGCTAGCGCCGGTGACAAGCGCCACCTTGCCGGAAAGGTCGAAGAGATTGGGATGGGTCATGGCGGGATTCCTAGCGGTAGGTAACGGAGCCGGGCTCGCCCAGCCATTCGAGGTGGGCGTAGTTGTTCAGATAGCTGAGGGTCACGCGCCCGGGCTGGTAGAACAGCTTGGTGACGGCGCCGTTGACCAGCGACCAGTTGAGTTCGGCCACCTGCCGGTCTCCGAGTCCGAGCACCTGCTGGCAGATGGTGGCGATCGTGCCGCCCGAGGTGAACACCAGGATGTTCTGGGACTTGCCGGCGCCGTCGAGCACGCGCTGCAGCGCGCCGCAGCAGCGCGTGCGGAATGCGGGCCAGGGCTCGCCGTAATCGGCGTCGTACTCGCCCTGCATCCAGCGTCCCATCGCGACCTGGAAAATTTCCTGGAACGCATGCTTGGCATTCGGCCGGGACGCGAGGAAGCGCTTGACCTCGGCCGGGTCTTCGAAATCCGGCCGGTGCTTCACCAGCACCTCGTGGTGGTTGTATTCGTTGAAGTCGGGCTCGGTCAGCCACTCCGCGCCGGCGATCTGCGCCTCGTTCAGCTCGCCGGTGCAGGCATCGGCGGTCTGCCGGTGGCGCTTCATCCCGCCGACGATGATGCGGTGAAACGGCGTGCCCTGCCTGGCCAGCCACTGGCCGAGCAGCTTCGACTGCGTCACGCCCAGTTCCGAAAGCTGGTCGTAGTTGCTGCTGCCGAACGACGCCTGTCCATGGCGGACGAGGTAGATTTGTCCCATCTCTCTGCTCTCTGTACGTGGTTTGCGAAGAGCATAGCCGCGGGATTAGAATCGATCAAATGAATAGTTATTATCGGATTCCATAAACCTCATGCATATATCGCGTGTCGACCTCAACCTGTTCACGGTGTTCGAGGCGATCTATACGGAAGGCAGCGTGACGCGCGCGAGCCAGAAGCTGAACCTGACGCAGCCGGCGATCAGCCACGCGCTCGGCCGGCTGCGCCAGATGTTCGACGATCCCCTGTTCGTGCGACAGGGCCACGCGATGGTGTCGACGCCTCTCGCGCGCAGCCTGATCGAGCCGGTGCGGCGCTCGCTGCGCGGGCTGGAAGTCACGCTCAACGCGGCGCGCAGCTTCGATCCGGCGACCACTGCCAAGACTTTCCATCTCGCGCTGCGCGACGTGCTGGAGGCGACCATCCTGCCGCCCCTGCTGCGCCGGGTGCAGGAAAGCGCGCCCGCGGTCGACATCGCCGCGATCACCGTCGATCGGCGCGAACTGGTCGGAGAACTCGCGGCCGGGACGCTGGACGCCGCCATCGACGTCCTGCTGCCGCTGCCGAACGATGTGATGCGCACCAGGATCTACCAGGACTCGACGGTGGTGGTGGTACGCAAGGGGCACCCCGACATCGACGGCGGCATCGATCTCGACACCTACATGAAGCAGGACCATATCCTGGCGAGTTCACGGCGGCGCGGTCCGGGACTGGAGGATTTCGAGCTGTCGCGATTCGGCCTGGAACGTCACATCCGGCTGCGCTGCCAGCACTATTTCGCCGCCTGCCGGGTGGTGAGCCAGTCGGACATGCTGCTCACCATGCCCGGACGCTACGCGCGCATCGCCAATCGCGAGTTCGGTAACCAGATCCTTCCCTTCCCGCTCGAGGTCCCTGCCTTCGACGTCTTTCTCTACTGGCACGCGAACGTCGACGCCGACCCGGCCAATGCCTGGTTCCGTGAGCAGGTCATGGCGTCGGTCAGGGAACGGCTGTCGGATGAATCATCTCTTCCGGACGCACCCAGCGATCGAAGTCGGCCTCGCTCACGTAGCCGAGCGCGAGCGCGGCCTGCCTGAGCGTGGTGCCTTCCTTGTGCGCCCGCTTGGCGATCTGCGCCGCCTTGTCGTAGCCGATGTGCGGCGCCAGCGCCGTCACCAGCATCAGCGAACGCTCCATCAGCTCGCCGATGCGGTCGCGGTTGGCCTCGATGCCGCGCACGCAGTGCTGCTCCAGGCTCAGCATGCCGTCGCCCAGCAGCCGCACGCTCTGCAGGAAGTTGTGCACGATCATCGGCTTGAAGACATTGAGTTCGAAATTGCCCGAGGCGCCGCCGAAGTTGACCGCCACGTCGTTGCCGAACACCTGGCAGCACAGCATCGTCACCGCCTCGCACTGGGTGGGATTGACCTTGCCGGGCATGATCGAGCTGCCGGGCTCGTTCTCCGGGATGCTGATTTCGCCCAGGCCGGAGCGCGGTCCGGAGGCCAGCCAGCGGATGTCGTTGGCGATCTTCATCAGCGCCGCGGCCAGCGTCTTGAGCGCGCCGTGACCCGCCACCAGCGGATCATGCGAGGCCAGCGCGTAGAACTTGTTGAGGGAGGTGGCGAACGGCACCCCGGTCGCCTGCGCCAGCGCATTGGCAACCCGCCTGCCGAACTCCGGATGCGTATTGAGTCCGGTGCCGACCGCGGTCCCGCCCGCCGCCAGTTCGAGAATGCCGGGCATGGTCGCCTTCACCACCGACATCGCATGGTCGAGCTGGGCGACATAGCCGGAGAATTCCTGCCCCAGCGTCAGCGGCGTGGCGTCCTGCAGGTGGGTGCGGCCGATCTTGACGATATCGTCGAAGGCTTCGCGCCGGCGGTCGAGGGTGGCGCGCAGGGTATGCAGCGCCGGCAGCAGATGCTTCATCAGCGCGATGCCGGCCGCCACATGCATGGCGGTGGGGAAGATGTCGTTGGACGACTGCCCCATGTTGACGTCGTCGTTCGGATGCACCACCCGCTCCTGCCCGCGCGGGCCGCCCAGCAGCTCCGAGGCGCGGTTGGCCAGCACCTCGTTCATGTTCATGTTGGACTGGGTGCCGGACCCGGTCTGCCATACCGACAGCGGAAACTCGCCCGGCCATTTGCCGTCGATCACCTCGTCGGCGGCGGCAATGATGGCGTCGGCCTTTTGCGCGGCCAGCAGGCCGAGATCGCGGTTGACCACCGCGCAGGCGCGCTTGACCATGGCCAGGGCGGTGACCAGCTCCCCCGGCATCTTCTCGCTCGAGATCGCGAAGAAATGCAGCGAGCGCTGCGTTTGCGCGCCCCACAAGCGTTCGGCAGGCACTTCGATCTCGCCGAACGTATCCTTTTCCTTCCTGCTTGCCGTCATTGCTCGCCTCCGGGTGTGATGGATACCGGTTCGATTGCGCGCCGGCGCAAAGTTCCGGTCAGCGCCGCAACATCACGACGCGCGCCTCGCCGTCGGCCAGATGCTTGCCTTCGCGCAGCAGCCGCTCGGCGTCGGCGGCCGGCAGCGGCGGGCTGAAGAAATACCCCTGCATGCAGTCGCAGCCGTGCTCGCGAAGATAGCGCAGCTGGGCCGCGGTTTCCACGCCTTCGGCGATCACCTTCAGCCGCAGGCTGTGCGCCAGCGAAATCACCGACAGCACGATGGCCGCGTCGTCGGCGTCCAGGGTAATGTCGCGCACGAAGGACTGGTCGATCTTGAGCAGATCGATCGGGAAGCGTTTCAGATAGGCGAGACTGGAATAGCCGGTGCCGAAGTCGTCGATCGACAGTTGCACGCCGAGCTGCTTGAGTTCATGCAGGATGCCGACCGCATGCTCGACATCATTCATCATCATGCTCTCGGTTAATTCCAGCTCCAGCAGATGGGGCGCGATGCCGGTGCCGGTCAGGACTTCCTCGATCGTCGCCACCAGGTTCTGCTGATAGAACTGGCGCGCCGACAGGTTGACCGCCACCCGTATGTCGCCCAGCCCCTGCTCCCGCCAGGCAACGCTCTGGCTGCAGGCCGTGCGCAGCACCCAGCTGCCGATCGGCACGATCAGGCCCAGTTCTTCCGCGAGCTGAATGAAGCGGCCGGGCGGGATCATGCCGAGTTCGGGATGCTGCCAACGTATCAGCGCTTCCATGCCGATCACGCGGCCGCTGCGCAGGTCGACTTGCGGCTGATAGTGCAGCCGCAGCTCGCCGCGCTGCAGCGCCTCGCGCAGATCGCCCTCGATCCGCAGGCGCTCCATCGCGCGCTCGTTCATGGCCGAGGTGAAGAACTGGAAGGCGTTGCGTCCCATATCCTTGGCCCGGTACATCGCCACGCCCGCATGCTTGATCAGCGTATCCGGTTCGCTGCCATCCTCCGGGTACACGGCCACGCCGACGCTCGACCCCATCACGAAGCGATAGCCGTCTATCTCGATGGGCTGGGCGACCGCATCCATCAGGCGGCGCACGGTGGCGGCGCAGAGTTTATCGTCGCGGCGCTGCGGCAGCAGCAGCATGAACTCGTCGGCCGACATCCTTGCTACGGTATCCGTATCGGCGACCGCCGCGCGCAGCCGCTCGCCCACCTCCCTGAGCAGCCTGTCGCCGGCGCGATGGCCGAGGGTGTCGTTGACGAACTTGAAGCGGTCGAGATTGAGGAACAGGAGCCAGAAAGGCTCGCCCTGGCGCTGCGAGAGGGCGATTGCCTGCCGCAGCCTCTCGTCGAGCAGGCTGCGGTTCGCCAGCCCCGTCACCGCGTCGCGGTTGGCCTGGTATTCCAGCTCGGCCTGATAGCGGCGGGTGGCGGTGATGTCGTACATCGCCACCACGAAGTGCGTCGCCTCGCCTTTCTCGTCGCGCACCGGGGAGATGAACACCTCGGCCCAGAACAGACGCCCGTCCCGTGCATGGGCGCGCAGGATCACATGCGCCTCGCGCCGCTCGGCCGCCGCCGCGACCAGTTCCCGCACTTCCGGCTGATCGCTGTCGCCGCGCCACAAGAGACTGCCGCTGCGGCCGAGCACATCCGCCCGGTGGTAGCCGGTCATGCGCTCGAACGCCGGATTGACGTACTGGATCGGATAGCCCGGTCCTTCCGCGCTCGTGATGATGATGCCGTTGGCGCTGGCCTCGATCGCCCGCTGGCGCAGCTGCAGCGCCTCCTCCACCTTGCGGCGCGCGGCGATGTCGTGCACCAGCATGTCGTTGGCATGGCGCAGTTCCGCCGTGCGCTGCTCGACCAGCGCGTGCACCCGCCGCGCACGGGACGCCATTGCGTGGAGGTAGGCGGCGATCAGGAGGGTAAGCAGCAGGCTGCCGATGATGACGTTGAGCGAGCGGCCATGCTCATGCGCGAAGAAATCGGGCGCCGGCGTGGCGACGACCCGCCAGGGTCGCCCCGCCACCTCGAAGCCGTGTTCGACCCGCCCGGCCGACTCGTGACCCAGCCAGTGCACTCGGTCCGCGTGCCCGGCGTCGCTGGCGTTTTCCCCGGTGCGGAAGGCGAGATGTTCTTCGCTCGCTTCGGGTCCCGCATACACCGCCAGGTCGATGCCGCTGTGGTCGAGCATGGCATTGGCGGCGAGAATGTTGCCAACCAGGGCGGTCGCGTCGAATACCGCGGCGACGTCGCCGATCGCCGCCGCCCGCCGCTGCGAGACCGTCTCCAGCGGCATGCCGTGCCGGTAGACCGGCATCACCAGCAGCAGCCCTCGCGGCTTGCCGTCGCCCTGGGCCAGGATCAGCGGCGGCGTCGAGGCCGGGCGACCGGTATCGATCGCGCGCTGCGCCGCTTCCATGATCAGCGGGTTGCCCGCCACGTCGAGACCGAAGGCGGCCTCATTGCCCTGGGCCGGCTCGATGTATTCGACCACATAATGGCGGTCCCGCATGACCGCAGGAACCGGACGGCCGTTTTTCAGCTCCTTCAGTTCAAAGCCGGGAAATCGGTCGCGCAGGCCGTGCTCGTAGGTCTCGCGTTCCTCGCCGGCTACGATGCGGTGGAAATTGAAGGCCTGCAGATAGGGATGCCGCTCGAGCAGCGGCCGGGTGAAGCTGCGGAACTGTTCCCTGCTCACCGGCTCGACCGCGACGAACAGCTGGTTCAGCACGCGCAGGACTTGCTCGGTATCCTGCAACTGCTGCTGCAGCGTCATGATGCGGCCCCGCGCCTGCTGGCGAAACGCCAGGTCGGCCTTTTCGTGTTCGAGATGGCGGACGCCGGCATACAGCAGGACGCTGCATGCCAGGCCGACGCCGAGCACCAGCAGAGCCACAATGGAAGGAGAGTTTGACTGCCGTCGCAGAAGCATGGTGAAGGGGACGACTCAGGTCGGATCGGCGCACATGGCGCAAGGTTATCGGAAATATTTCCGTATGGAAAGTAAAGAGCAACAATCGACGCCGGATTCAGCGGCATCGGCGCCACAGCCCAGGCTGCTGCGGCTGCCGGCGCGCGCGCTCCTGGCCGGGGTGGCAGCCGGCATCATCGCCACGCCGGTCCAGCTGCTGTGCTGGTGGCTCGACGGTTCGCCGGTGCTCCAGCTGCTGCTGCGGGATACGCGCCTGGCGGCCGCCATCCTGCTCGGTCCGGGCGTATTGCCGCCTCCCCTCGATCTTGATCTGGCGATTCTGACAGCCGCGGGTGCGATCCATTTCCTGCTGTCCGCCGTCTACGGACTCGTCATGATGCCGCTCGCGCGCCTGCCCTCGTGGGCCGCGGCGCCCGCCGGCGCCGTCGCCGGCGCGGCGCTGTTCGGGATCAACATGTACGGCTTTACAAGCATCTTTCCCTGGTTTGCCGCCAGCCGCGACTGGGCCACTTTCGTCGCCCACCTCGCATTCGGCGTCAGCGCCGTCTGGCTGACGAGAGGCAGGCGCTAGCGCTTGCCCGCCTCGGTCTTGGGCTCCGGCAGCAGGCAGGCATCGACGATCTGCAGATCGTTGTCCTTGGCGAAGTTGATGACGAAGTGATAGGCCATCGGCTCGATGTCGCGCAGCGCCTCGTTGACGACGACAGACTTGATCCCGCCGAGAACGGTGGGACGCACATAGGGGGAATAGCGCAGGTGGGAGCCCGGGCCGGCATCGGCAGGCCGGAAGCACGCCATCACGCCGCACAGGCGTTCGGCCCAGTCGCTCGGGCGGAACTGTCGGCCGTCGCTGGTCAGTCCCTGGATGAAGAACTCTCGCGCGGCATCGTGTGATTTGCTGGATTCAGCCATGTGCGTGGCGTGCCTCGTAGCCGGTTGTACCGTTCGTTGATATCCGCTGGCGGTACGATCGACCATCGGCGGACTTCGCTCCGCGTCGCAAGGGTGCAGCGATCAGAGGTTCTGCATATTATATCTTATAGAAGACCTGCCGCGAAACAACATCTCGTATTGTGAAAAACTCACGGCAGGCAACGCGTCGCGCTTGGACAGCGCGGGCACCGGCTGGTGCCCGCCAGGAGAGGGAATGGGCGTACGCGGCGGTGCTCAGCCGAGCCAGACGGCAAAGGAAAGCAGCAGCAGGAGCAGCATCCACAGCAATAGTGCGCGCCAGACCAGGCCGACCGTGCTCTGCAAGGCCCGGGCGGTGGCTTCTTCGCCGACAGGCGTCTCGATTTCCGCGGTCAGCGTCTCGCCCAGCGCCGCGTCCGCGAGGGGCATGTCGGCGGCGTTCTCGGCCGCCGTGCCCAGGCGCAGTCCCATCGCGCCGCCGCCGGCGGACAGGATGATGCCGATCGCCTCATCCTTCCAGCGGTGCGCGTAGTTGCGCCAGGCGTAGATCGCGTCCTCGAAATTGCCGACCACCGCGAAGGCGACGGCCGTCAGGCGAGCGGGCACCCAGTCGAGCACATAGAACGCGCGCGTGGCGAACACGCCGAAGGGCTCGCCCCTGAGATGGTCGGGTTCGTTCCATGCCCGCGACAGGTATTCGGCGACACGGTACAGGATGGCGCCCGCCGGCCCGAGCGGCATCGCGAACCAGAAGAACACGCCGAATACATTGCGATGGGTGGTGACCAGCGCCTTTTCGACCGCCATGCGCGAGATCTCGCCCGCGCTGAGTCCGGCGGCATCCTCGCGCGTCCATTCCGCAAGCAGTGCGCGCGCCGTGGCTTCATCGCCGCTGTTGAGGGCAAGCTGTATCGAGGTGAAGTAATGGCTGTAGCGCCGGAATCCGAGCGTGAGATAGACAATCAGTACATTCCACGCGAGCGCCAGCAGCGGACTGAGCTTCTCGCAGAGCCACCAGACCAGCGTGGCCGGCACCAGCAGCGCCAGCATGGTCACGATCCAGGCCATCCTGCCGTGCCCCTCCTGGCCCGCATTGAAGGTCGCCTCCATGCGCGCGGCGAGCTGCTTGATCGCCGCATATACCGGGTTGTCCGCCCGCAGCGGCTTGAATTGCTCGAACAGCAGCGCGAGAAGAATCGAGAGAAAGGTCATCGGCCTGCCCTGGAAATTGCACAGCCGCTACGATAGCGCAGCACCTGCGCTTTATCAAACCGCGCCGGGTATCAGGCGCGCAGGAAGTGAAACAGGTTGCGCAGCATGCCGGCCGTCGCGCCCCACACGAAATGCGACCCGTAGGGCATGGTGTAGAAGCTGCGCCGGCCCGGTATGCCGGGCAGGTCCACCGAGCGGCGCTGATGATTGCCGCCGTCGAGAAGGAAGGCGAGCGGCACTTCGAAGATTTCCGCGACCTCGAATGGATCGGCCTTCAGTTCGAACGGAGGATGGACCAGCGCGACCACCGGCGTGACGCGAAAGCCCGTGCCGGTGAGGTAGTCGGGCAGGCTTCCCAGGACTTCGATATGACGGGGATGCAGGCCGACCTCTTCCTCGGTCTCGCGCAGCGCGGTGGCGACCGCGTCGACATCGGTCTCATCCACGCGCCCGCCCGGCAGGCTCACCTGCCCCGCATGATCGTTCAGATGCGCGGTGCGCTGCGTCAGCAGCAGGGTGATGGCATCGTCGCGCAGCACCAGCGGCATGAGCACGGCGGCGGGCGTCGGCGGCCGCCCCATCATGCGCACCAGCGGTTCCTCGAAGCTCTCGGGCGTCCATGGGCGGTGCTCGGAAAAACGCGCGCGCAGCCATTCGGCGCGCAGACGTTCGGGCGGCACCGCGGCTTCGCCGGCGATCGAATCTATGGGCAGGGTTTCGGGATTGAAGCTCGGTTTTGACAAAACGTGTTCCTGGGGTAGCGCAGGCGCCTGCGGCACAGCCGCTAGTCTAGCCTGATTCCGGCAATCGCTCTTGGAGCGCATCAAGCAAAAAGGGCACCGCAGGGGTGCCCTCGTGGCGGACGCCGTGGGCGTCCGTTTGCCGGTATTGCTTATTCCGCGGCAGCGGCGGTTGCAGCGCGGCGGGTCGGCAGCTTTTCCTTGATGCGTGCCGACTTGCCCGAGCGCTCGCGCAGGTAGTACAGCTTCGCACGACGGACGTCACCGCGGCGCTTGACTTCGATCGAGGCGATCAGCGGCGAGTACAGCTGGAAGGTACGCTCCACGCCTTCGCCGGAAGAGATCTTGCGGACGATGAAGTTGGAGTTCAGGCCGCGGTTGCGGCGTGCGATGACCACGCCTTCATAGGCCTGGGCGCGCTTGCGGGTGCCTTCCACCACGTTGACGTTGACCACGACGGTGTCGCCGGGGGCGAAGTCGGGGATGTTCTTGCCCAGGCGGGCGATTTCTTCCTGCTCGAGTTGCTGGATCAGATCCATTTTCAGCTCCTTTGACCATCGTGCCGGCGCCTGTTGTTGGAATGCCCGGCAGAGGATGGGGTTGATACATGCGGGGTTGCCCCCGCCCTTGACTACCTCTTTACTGCGACAAACTGCTCAGAAACTTTTCATCGGCCCGCGACAGCAGCCCTGCCTCGCGCGCCCTGACGATCAGGTCCGGGCGCTTCTTCGCGGTCGCCAGCAGCGCCTGTTCGCGCCGCCATCTGGCGATTTCCGCATGGTGCCCGCCGAGCAGCACGGCCGGCACCGGAACGTCTTCATACACTTCAGGTCGCGTGTAATGCGGGCAGTCGAGCAGGCCGTTGACGAAGCTGTCCTGCTGCGCCGAGCCGTCATCGTTGAGCACGCCCGGCAGCTGCCGGATCACCGCATCCATCAGCGCCATCGCCGGCAGTTCGCCGCCGGACAGCACGAAATCGCCGAGGCTGATTTCCTCATCCACGCAGCGGTCAAGCAGACGCTGGTCGACCGCCTCGTAGCGGCCGCAGAGCAGCACCAGCCCGGACTCGCGCGACAGATCCATGACCTTGTCATGCGTCAGGGCCCTGCCCTGGGGCGACAGGTAAATCACCCGCGGCTTCGGCAGGCCCTGCTGCACCTGGCGCCCGTGCGCGGCGCCGATCGCCTGCTCGAGCGGCCTGGCCAGCATCACCATGCCGGGACCGCCGCCGTAAGGACGATCGTCGATGGTGCGGTAGTTGTCGGTCGTGAAATCGCGCGGATTCCACAGGCCCAGACCCCAGCGCTGCTGCTCGTACGCCCGACGCGTGATGCCCGACTGCGTCAGCGCAGAAAACATCTCGGGGAAGAGCGTGATTACATCGAATTGCATGCCCTGCCCCTTTGCCTCGACTGACTAGAAGTCCAGCCCCCAGTCCACCACTATCTTCTTTTCCGTCTGGTCGACCGTCTTGACAAACTGGTCGACGAACGGAATCAGCCATTCCTTCGGCTTGTCGCCGCCTTCGCCGGCGGCCGGCGCCTGCACCCGCAGAATCGGATGCGCGCCGTTGTCCATCAGGTCGGCCACGCTGCCGAGCAGTTCACCTTCCAGGTTATGCACCTGCAGGCCGATCAGGTCGACCCAGTAGAACTCGTCCTCGTCCAGTGCAGGAAAGTGGCTGCGCCGGATCTGCACCGTGGTTCCGCGCAGCGCTTCGGCCGCGTCGCGGTCGGCGACTCCGACCAGGCGGGCGACCACGTCTTCGCCGTGGGCCTTGGCCTGCATCACGTCGACGTCGCGCAGCGCAGGCTTGTCCAGCCACCAGGTCTTCGCATTCAGCAGGGCGTCGGCATCGTCCGAATAGGGACGGATACGCACCCATCCGTGTATGCCGTAGGCGCCCGATATGTGCCCGACCAGCACCAGGTCGTCAGGAACCGACATGCCCGATGCGCGATGATCGAGGAACGCTTGCGTCGGAATCAGGCAGCGGCCTTGCCGGCTGCCTTGACCAGGCGGGCAACGGTCGGCGACAGTTGTGCGCCAACGCCTTGCCAGTGTGCCAGGCGGTCCTGGGCGATACGGAAACCTTCATCCTTGCCGGAGGCGACCGGGTTGTAGAAACCCAGGCGCTCGATGAAACGGCCGTCGCGGCGGTTGCGCGAGTCGGTGGCGACGATGTTGTAGAACGGGCGCTTCTTGGCGCCGGCGCGGGAAAGACGAATAACGACCATAGTCTGCTTCCAAAAATTGTTCGAGGACGGAAAAAGCCGAGCATTATAGCCCGTGTTTCGGCCGAGCCGCAAGAATGCTGCCGGTTTCCGGCCTTCCCGCATTGCAAGCGTCCGCACGGTCGTGCACACTACGCCTCGCTTTGATCCCGCAATCTTGCCCTGCGCATAACATGGAATGATGGCCGCACATAAAAACAAGACCCTTGCCACCCTGCTTGCCGCCGTGCTCGGCGGAGTCGGCGCTCACCGCTTCTATCTGTATGGCAGCAGGGACAAATGGGCATGGCTGCATGTCCTGCTGTTCCCGCTGTCGGTGTTCGCGGGATTCCTCGAGGCCCTGGTGATCGGCCTGACGCCGGACGAGAAATGGGACGGGCAGCACAATGCCGCGTCGGGCAGGCAGTCGTCCTCGGGCTGGCCGCTGGTGCTGCTGCTGGTGCTCACTTATGGCGGCGGCGCCATCGCCCTGATCGCCGCCATCGCCCGCGTGTTCGACCTGCTCTACACCGGCGGCGCCTACGGCTGAGGTGGACGCGCGCGCGACTTTCGTGCGGCGCTCCGTACGACCGCGGCCGGCGTAACCGGAAGTTGTGCACCGGGCGTTCCGCGACGGTGCACGGCGCCTCGCCCGGCGCCCCTCTGCGGCGCGCAAACCCGGTTTTCCCCGTGGCATGTTTCGTGCTGAATCCTGTCTGCCTGCCAACCAACCGGGGATTCCATGAAGCCGCTCTCAGCCGCGTTACGCCGTTTCCTCCTGCTCCCGTCCCTTCTGACCGCCATTGCGCCCGCGTGTGCTCAGGAGCCGCTCGCGCGGCCGACCCTGGTCGCCGCCTCCGCCATCAGTGCGGGCGACACCGCATGGATGATGATCTCTTCCGCGCTGGTGCTGCTGATGACGATTCCGGGCCTCGCACTGTTTTACACCGGCATGGTGCGCAAGAAAAACGCCCTCGGCACCATGGCGCAGAGCTTCGCGGCGGCGTGCCTGGTCAGCGTGCTGTGGGTGCTGATCGGCTACAGCATCGCCTTCACCCCCGGCACGCCCTGGCTGGGCGGCGCCGGGCGTGCGATGCTGGACGGGATGGAGTTTCTGAAGGACGGCGGCAAGCTGACCGTACATCATCTCGCACCCACCGTTCCGGAAAGCGTGTTCGTGATGTTTCAGCTGACGTTCGCCATCATCACGCCGGCGCTGATCACGGGCGCGTTCGCCGAGCGCATGAAGTTTTCCGCGCTGATCCTGTTTATCGCGATCTGGTCGCTCCTAGTGTACGCGCCGGTGGCGCACTGGGTATGGGAGCCGGGTGGCTGGCTGGCCGCCAAGGGGGTGCTCGATTTCGCCGGCGGCACGGTCGTGCATATCAATGCCGGCATCTCGGGGCTGGTGGCGGCCATCGCCGTCGGGCCGCGCGCCGGCTTCGGGCGTGAGCCGATGCCGCCGCATAACCTGGTGCTGACCGTGGTCGGCGCGTCGCTGCTGTGGGTGGGCTGGTTCGGTTTCAATGCCGGGTCGGCGGCGGCTGCCGACGGTCGTGCCGGGATGGCGATGCTGGTCACGCAACTGGCGGCCGCCGCCGGCGCCCTCGCCTGGATGGCGGGCGAGTGGATACGGCGCGGCAAGCCGTCCGTGCTCGGCCTGGTGTCGGGCGCGGTGGCCGGCCTGGTGGCGATCACACCGGCCTCGGGCTTCGTGGCGCCCGGCGGCGCGCTGGCCATCGGCGCCGTCGCCGGCCTTGCCTGCTACTGGGGGGCGACTTCGCTCAAGTCCATGCTCGGTTATGACGACTCGCTCGATGTGTTCGGCGTGCACGCGATCGCAGGCATCGCCGGCGCGCTGCTGACCGGCGTTTTCGCGGTCAAGGAAATCGGCGGCGTGAGCGGCAGCCTGGCCACGCAGGGCTTCGGCGTGGTGGTCACGGTGGCCTACTCGGCGATCATGACCGCCCTCATCCTGGGGCTGGTGCACGCGGTGGTCGGCCTGCGCGTCACGCCCGAACAGGAACAGGACGGACTCGATCTGCAACAGCATGGGGAGCATGTGGCATGAGCGCACTCGAACAAGTCAACCTGACCACGCTTGAAAACCAGGCCTTCGCGCTGATGAGCCGGCTGCATGTGATCCTGCGCCGGCAGAACGGGCGCATCACCGACATCGAGTACATGCGCATTGACCCGGGCTACTGCCGGCATGTGCTGGACCTCGCCGCGCGCATGGACGGCGACGACCTGGCGCAGATCTGCGAGAAGCTGGAAGCGCTCTACTTCGGCCCGGACGGCCTGTTCGTGCGCACGCCGCCGAAGCCGCCGCTGCTGGCGCGTCTCGCCCCGCAACAGGCGGCGGAGAAACCGCGGCAGCCGCAGGCGGACGAGGAGCGGGCCTACGTGGGACGGCTCAGATAGACAGGGTGTTGGTACCGAGCAGGTGGCAGCCGTCGATCTTCCAGTTGCCGTCGTCCTCCTGCAGCATCCAGAACACCGCGATCCAGACCTTGCCGGCGCCGT
Source organism: Noviherbaspirillum aridicola (assembly GCF_019656455.1). Taxonomy (GTDB): domain Bacteria; phylum Pseudomonadota; class Gammaproteobacteria; order Burkholderiales; family Burkholderiaceae_D; genus Noviherbaspirillum; species Noviherbaspirillum aridicola. Next base: position 168,507 of record NZ_BPMK01000005.1, on the reverse strand, counting down.
CGGTGACGCGTACCAGCTGCACGGCGTCGCCATCCACCACTTCCGGGCTGGAGAAGATGACGCCGCGGTGGCGGTAGAGCGGGTTGTATTCTTCCTTGATCATGCGCAGGAAGTTATCGGGGCTGCCGATCAGGTGGCGCTTTTCCTGGGTGGTCAGCCGGAACGCGCCGTCCGCGTCGTCATTCGACAGCGCGTCCATCTGCGTGCGCACCGCCTGGTGGATCGCGATCGCGTCCCCGGTCGTCAGCGCGTCGATCGCCGCCGCCGGCGTCCAGTATCCGCACAAGCCGATGAGCAAGCCTGCCGTTGCCAACCAACGTTTCATGATCGCCTCCCGATCTGAAACCAGCGTAGATGAAGTCCGTACTCGGCAGATTGGAAAACATCATCGGAGTTCAGCGGCGGGATGAAAAAAAGGCAGCCTTTCGGCTGCCTTTCCGTGGCGCGATGCCTCGCGTGTCAGAACTGCTCGACCGGTACCGCAAGCACGCCCGCGCTGCCCTCGACGATGGCGGCGCGGTAGGCGTCGGCCTGCGACAGCATGTAGTCGGCGAAGAAGCGCGCCGTGGCGATCTTGGTGCGGTAGAAATCGGCATCGCCCTCCCCCGCGGCAAGCTTGCGCTCGGCGATCAGCGCAGCGCGCGCCATCTGCCAGCCGCCCAGCACGATGCCCGCCATCTTCAGGTAAGGAACGCTGCCGGCGAACACGCCCTTGATGTCGGTCTTCATGTTGCCCGCGACGTAATCGACGACGTCGCCGAATGCCTTGGATGCGGCGGCGAGGCGTTTTCGGATGACGGCGAGATCGGCCGACGACGAGGACGCGAGCTCTTCTTCGGTGCGACGCACCTGGCCGAGAATGGCCTTCGCGGTCGCGCCGCCGTCGCGCGCGGTCTTGCGGCCGACGAGGTCGTTGGCCTGGATCGCGGTGGTGCCTTCATAGATCGGCAGGATGCGGGCGTCGCGATAGTGCTGCGCGGCGCCGGTTTCTTCGATGAAGCCCATGCCGCCGTGCACCTGCACGCCGGTGGAGGCGACATCGATCGACAGCTCGGTCGACCAGCCCTTCACCACCGGGACCATGTATTCATAGAAGGCCTGGTTGGCCTTGCGCACGGCGTCGTCCGCATGATGGTGGGCGGCATCGTAGGCGGCGGCGGTCACATAGGCCAGGGCGCGCGCGGCTTCGACCTGCGAGCGCATCGACATCAGCATGCGGCGCACATCCGGGTGATGAATGATGGCAACCGGTCCGCTGGAGCCGGCCAGGTCGCGCGACTGCAGCCGGTCGCGCGCGTATTGCACCGCCTGCTGGTAGGCGCGCTCGGCGACGGCGATGCCCTGCATGCCGACGGCGAAGCGGGCGGCATTCATCATGATGAACATGTATTCGAGGCCGCGGTTTTCCTCGCCGACCAGAGTGCCGATGGCGCCGCCGTGGTCGCCGAACTGCAGCACCGCGGTCGGGCTGGCCTTGATGCCGAGCTTGTGTTCGATCGATACGCAGTGGACGTCGTTGCGCGCGCCGAGCGAACCGTCGGCGTTGACCAGGAACTTCGGCACGATGAACAGCGAGATGCCCTTGACGCCTTCCGGCGCATCGGGGGTGCGCGCCAGCACCAGGTGCACGATGTTTTCCGCCATGTCGTGCTCACCGTAGGTGATGAAGATCTTGGTGCCGGAGATCTTGTAGGTGCCGTCGCCCTGCGGCACCGCGCGCGTGCGCACCAGCGCGAGGTCGGAGCCGGCCTGCGGCTCGGTCAGGTTCATGGTGCCGGTCCACTTGCCCGAGATCAGGTTGGCGAGATACGTGTTCTTCTGCTCGTCGCTGCCCGCGGTCATCAGTGCCTCGATCGCGCCGTCGGTCAGCAGCGGGCACAGCGCGAAGGACAGGTTCGCGGAGTTGAGCATTTCGATGCAGGGAGTGGCCACCAGCTTGGGCAGGCCCTGGCCGCCGAATTCCACCGGATGCTGGACGCCCTGCCAGCCGGCTTCGCCGAAGGCCCTGAATGCATCCCTGAAGCCCTTGGTGGTGGTGACCGTGCCGTCCTTCCAGAAGCTCGGTTCCTTGTCGCCCGCGACGTTCAGCGGCGCGATCACCTCGCTGCAGAATTTCGCGTTCTCTTCCAGCACCGCCTCGACGGTTTCCGGGCTCGCGTCTTCGCAGCCGGGCAAGGCGTTCACTTCGGACAGGCCGGCCAGCTCATTCAGCACGAACCGCATGTCCTTCAACGGGGCGACATAGCTCATCTAACTCTCCAGATAAAAAAATCGGGCAGGTCTTTGCGGAATTATCGCCAGCCCCAGGAATGCTTCCTGTCAGCCGCGCGACAAACCCGGCAAGTCCTGCCCGCCGAACATCAAAAAGACTTTGTCAGCCGAGTTCTTTCACCAGCTGCGGCACGACCTCGAACAGGTCGCCGACGATGCCGTAGTCGGCCACCGAGAAGATCGGTGCTTCCGGATCCTTGTTGATGGCGACGATGGTCTTGGAATCCTTCATGCCTGCCAGGTGCTGGATCGCGCCGGAGATGCCGACCGCGATGTAGAGCTGCGGCGCGACGATCTTGCCGGTCTGGCCGACCTGCCAGTCGTTGGGCACGAAGCCGGCGTCGACCGCGGCGCGCGACGCGCCCATGGCGGCGCCGAGCTTGTCGGCCAGGGGTTCGAGGACCTTGAAGGCTTCGCCGGAGCCCATGCCGCGGCCGCCGGAGACGATGACCTTGGCGGCGGTCAGTTCCGGGCGGTCGGACTTGGCGACTTCGCGCGAGACGAAGGAAGACTTGCCCGAGTCGGCGACGGCGCCGACGTTCTCGACCGCCGCGCTGCCGCCGCTGCCGGCGGCGTCGAAACCGGTGGTACGCACGGTGATGACCTTGACCGCATCGGCCGACTGCACGGTGGCGATCGCGTTGCCGGCGTAGATCGGGCGCTCGAAGGTATCGGGCGAAACGACCTTGGTGATTTCGGAGATCTGGCCGACGTCCAGCTTGGCGGCCACGCGCGGCAGCACGTTCTTGCCGAAGGCGGTGGCGGGAGCCAGGATGTGCGAGTAGGACGAGGCCACGGCGAGCACCTGCTCGGCGACGTTCTCGGCGAGGCCGTCGGCGAAGTGGGCGGCGTCGGCGAGCAGCACCTTGGTCACGCCGCCGATCTTGGACGCGGCTTCGGCTGCGCCGCCGGCATTGTGGCCGGCGACCAGCACGTGGATGTCGCCGCCGCAGGCTGCGGCCGCGGTGATGGTGTTGAGGGTGCTGCCCTTCAGGGAAGCGTTATCGTGTTCTGCGATGACGAGTGCGGTCATGATGAATCCTGTTCCGAATATCGTGGACGGTGTGGTCTTAGATGACCTTGGCTTCGTTCTTGAGCTTGGCGACCAGGGTGGCGGCGTCGGGCACGGTGATGCCGGCGGAACGCTTGGGCGGCTCGGAGACCTTCAGGGTCTTCAGGCGCGGCGCCACGTCCACGCCGAGGTCGGCGGGCTTGACGGTTTCCAGCGGCTTCTTCTTGGCCTTCATGATGTTGGGCAGGGTCACGTAGCGCGGCTCGTTCAGGCGCAGGTCGGTAGTCACTACCGCCGGCAGCTGCAGCGCCAGGGTCTCCAGGCCGCCGTCCACTTCGCGCGTCACGGTGGCCTTCCCGCCTTCGACCGTCACCTTGGAGGCGAAGGTCGCCTGCGGCCAGCCCAGCAGCGCGGCCAGCATCTGGCCGGTCTGGTTGCAGTCGTCGTCGATGGCCTGCTTGCCGAGGATGATCAGCTGCGGCTGCTCCTTGTCGGCCAGCGCCTTGAGCAGCTTGGCCACGGCCAGCGGCTGCAGCTCGACATCGGTCTCGACCAGGATGCCGCGGTCGGCGCCGATCGCCATCGCGGTACGCAGGGTTTCCTGGCACTGGGTCACGCCGCAGGAAACGGCAACGACTTCGGTCGCTGCGCCTGCTTCCTTCAGGCGGGTCGCTTCTTCCACCGCGATTTCATCGAACGGGTTCATCGACATCTTCACGTTGGCGATGTCCACGCCCGAACCGTCGGACTTGACCCGGACCTTCACGTTGTAGTCCACCACTCGCTTGACTGGAACCAAGACTTTCATAGCTTTGCCTTTGTAAGAAAACAATTGACGTAAACGTAAACCAAACCGTGATTATAAAGAGTGGCCGGTGGGATGCCAGAATTTAGCACGACCGTTCTTTTCATTGGTAGAGAGTATGCACTAATTCGCCGTAAAAGCCAAAAAATGCGGGTGCTGCCTGGGGTTGCGGGGCCGCGCGCCGCCGGGGCGCGCAGGTCGTGGGGAGCATACGCGGGAACGAGGCGGCGCGCCATGCGCCGCGTCATTCATTTGCGCTGCATGAAGAAGGTGAATTCCTGGTTGTTCTCGCTCTGGCCGACGAGATGGTTGCCGGTCTGGCGGGCGAAGGCCTGGAAGTCGCGCACCGAACCCGGGTCGGTGGCGACCACCCGGAGGATTTCGCCGCTGCTCATTTCGGCCAGCGCCTTCTTTGCCTTGAGGATGGGGAGCGGGCAGTTCAGGCCACGCGCGTCCAGCTCTTTATGAAATTCCATGATTGCCGCTCACCGTGGAGAGGAAGGGAAAAAAATTCTACCTGAATTTTTCGAACGCTTGTGCGACGCAGCAAGTGCAGACATGCAATTAATTTGATGCGGCCGGCGGCTGAAACTCCATGAACTCCACCGGCAGGCCCCGCGCGCGCAGCCAGTCGGCCATCGCATATCCGGTGCCGGCGCGCCAGGGGCGCAGTTTCTCCGGCGCGATCAGACGGTAGTCGACCAGTTCCTCGGACAGGCGGATCTCGCCCGAGGCCTTGACGTGATAGGCGATGATGACTTCGTTCTTGCGGATGAACTCGTAGACGCCGATCAGGCTGATCTCGTCGGCGTCGAGGCTGGTTTCTTCCTTGAGCTCGCGCGCGACGCCCTGCTCCGGGGTTTCGCCGCGCTCCATGAAGCCGGTGATCAGCGCGAACATCTTTTCCGGCCACGCGGCATTGCGTGCGAGCAGGATGCGCCCCCCGACCTCGACCAGCGCGGCCAGCACGGGCAGCGGATTATCCCAGTGCGTCCAGTGCCCGTCGGGACAGGCAAGCCGCAGCTTGCCTCCCTCCCCGGTGTCGGGCCGTTCGATGAGCGGCGCCGCGCACATCGGACAGTAGCGGTAATCCATGCCCGCGCCGGACATCAGGCCCTCTCGCGCACCCAGCCGGTGACGCCCTCGAGCGCCTTCGGCAGCGCGGCTGCGTCGGTGCCGCCGGCCTGCGCCATGTCGGCGCGGCCGCCGCCCTTGCCGCCGACCTGCTGGGCGACGAAGTTGACCAGCTCGCCGGCCTTGACCCTGGCGGTGGCGTCGGCGGTGACGCCGGCGATCAGGCTGACCTTGCCTTCGTTGACGGCGGCCAGCACGATGGCGGCGGTCTTGAGCTTGTCCTTGAGCTTGTCCATGGTCTCGCGCAGCGCGGGCACGTCCGCGCCGTTGAGCGTGGCGGCGAGCACCTTGATGCCGTTGACGTCGACCGCACTGGCCAGCAGCTCGTCGCCCTGGGCGGAAGCCAGCTTGCCCTTGGCGGCGGCGAGCTCCTTCTCCAGCGCGCGCACCTGCTCGAGCACGCTGCCGACGCGGGCCGAGATCTCGGCCGGCGTGACCTTGAGCGTGCTCGCCACGCCCCGCACGGTGGATTCCAGCGACTGCATGTAAGCCAGCGCGTTCTCGCCGGTCACCGCTTCGATGCGGCGGATGCCGGCGGCGACGCCGCCTTCCGCCACGACCTTGAACAGGCCGATGTCGCCGGTGCGCTCGACGTGGGTGCCGCCGCAGAGTTCACGGCTGCTGCCGATGTCGAGCACGCGCACCTGGTCGCCGTACTTTTCACCGAACAGCATCATCGCGCCCGACTTCTGCGCCTCCTCGATCGGCATCACGCGGGCCTGCGTCGGATGGTTGGAGAGGATCTCGGCGTTGACGAGGGCCTCGACCTTGCGGATCTGCTCTTCGGTCAGCGCGCCGTTGTGGGCGAAGTCGAAACGCGTGCGTTCCGCGTCGACCAGCGAGCCCTTCTGCTGCACGTGGCCGCCGAGCACTTCGCGCAGCGCCTTGTGCATCAGGTGCGTCGCGCTGTGGTTGCGCATGGTGCGGGCGCGCTTGTCGGCATCGACGCGCGCGTTGACCACGTCGCCGACCTTGAGCGTGCCTTCGACGATGCGGCCATGATGGCCGAACACGTCCGCCTGGACCTTGAGCGTGTCTTCGACCAGGAAACGCGAGGCGGCGTTGCGCAGTTCGCCGGTGTCGCCCACCTGGCCGCCGGACTCGGCGTAGAACGGGGTGTGATCGAGCACCACCACCGCGTCGTCGCCGGAACTGGCCTGCTCCGCCGCCGTGCCATCGACATAGATCGCGACGACGGTCGCGGTATCATGGATCAGTTTTTCGTAGCCGTGGAAGGTGGTCGGGCTGCCGCTGTATTCCAGGCCCTGGGCCATCTTGAACTTGCCCGCTTCGCGCGCGCGCTGGCGCTGCTGGTCGAGCAGGCGGTTGAATTCCGCCTCGTCGACGGTCACGCCGCGCTCGCGGCAGACGTCGGCCGTCAGGTCGACCGGGAAGCCGTAGGTGTCGTGCAGCTTGAACGCGGTCTCGCCGTCGATCTGCTGCGCGCCGGAGGCGAGGGCCTTGTCGAGGATCTCCATGCCGTTGGCGATGGTGCGGAAGAAGGCTTCCTCTTCCTGCCGCAGCACTTCGGTGGCGCGCTGTTCGCTCTGGCGCAGTTCCGGATAGGCCTCGCCCATTTCCTTCACCAGCGCCGGCACCAGCGCGTGGAAGAAGGGCTTGCGCGCGCCGAGCTTGTAGCCGTGGCGGATCGCGCGGCGGGCGATGCGGCGCAGCACGTAGCCGCGGCCGGCGTTGCTCGGGATTACGCCGTCGACCACGGTGAAGGTGCAGGCGCGGATATGATCGGCGATGACCTTCAGCGAGGGCGACTCCTTGTCGCAGTCGCCGGCGCCGGCCTTGTCCACCGCCTGCTTGGCCGCGGCCAGCAGGTTGACGAAGGTGTCGATCTCGTAGTTGCTGTGTACATGCTGCAGCACCGCGGTGATGCGCTCGAGTCCCATGCCGGTATCGACGCTGGGCTTGGGCAGCTTGTGCATCACGCCCGCTTCGTCGCGGTTGAACTGCATGAACACGTTGTTCCAGATTTCGATGTAGCGGTCGCCGTCTTCATCCGGGGAGCCGGGGGGGCCGCCGGCCACGTCCGGACCGTGGTCGTAGAAGATCTCGGTGCAGGGGCCGCAGGGGCCGGTGTCGCCCATCATCCAGAAGTTGTCCGACGCATAGCGCGCGCCCTTGTTGTCGCCGATGCGCACGATGCGCTCGGCGGGCACGCCGACCTTCCTGTTCCAGATCTCGTAGGCCTCGTCGTCTTCCGCGTAGACGGTGACCCACAGCTTTTCCTTGGGCAGCTTGAAGACTTCGGTGAGCAGTTCCCAGGCATAGCTGATCGCGTCTTCCTTGAAGTAGTCGCCGAAGCTGAAGTTGCCCAGCATCTCGAAGAAAGTGTGGTGGCGCGCGGTATAGCCGACGTTTTCCAGGTCGTTGTGCTTGCCGCCGGCGCGGATGCATTTCTGCGAAGTCGTCGCGCGGGTGTAGGGCCGCTTGTCGAAGCCGAGGAACACGTCCTTGAACTGGTTCATGCCGGCGTTGGTGAACAGCAGCGTGGGATCGTCGCCGGGCACGACCGGGCTGGAGGCGACGATGGTGTGGCCCTTGGATTCGAAGAACTTCAGAAACTTTTCGCGGATTTCGGACGATTTCATGTTGTCGGCAAGAGTAGGAATACCGGTGCGGCAAACCGTTGATTATACGTGATAAGTGTTATGCAATGAGGCGTCGCGGGGCGGCGGCGCACGCCGCGTTTCCATTGCCATTCCGCCAACTGAAGCAGCGCCCCGGAGCTGCTTTTTGCCTGCGGCAAGCCGCGACGGAGCTTGATCTGGATCGCGAAATCAATCCCGGCGCAACGTAGTCTAAGCGACTCCTTCCATCGACCGCACCCCGCCATGCCCGCCCACACCGACCTGGCGTCCCGCGCGCCGCTTGACACCGCACGCTTCATCCTTCCCGCCGAATGGCATGCCCTCGCCGAACTGTTCGGCGCCGACATCGGGCTGCTGATGCTCGATGGCGGACAGATCCGGCTGATGAATGCCGCGCTGGCCGGCCACCTCGGCTACGAGCCCGACGAACTCGCCGGCCAGCCCGCGCAGGCGCTGGTCCGGTCGGAAGAACCGGGCCCGGATCTCGACATGACCGAGGGCGACACCCTGATGCTGCGGGCGAAATCGGGCGCCCGTCTGCCGTTCCGCGTGCTGGAGCGGCGCGACGACCCGCTGCCGGATTCGCGGACGGCGATCCTGGCGCTAAGGCCGCTGGCCGCGCATGAAACCGACGTGCCTGCTCCGGGCGCGCGCCTGCTGGCGATCACCGAGCAGCTGCCGGACATGGTGCTGGTCTGCGACACCGATGCAGGCATACGTTACGCGAACAAAGCCTTCGGCCAGCTCGCCGGCGCGCATGGCGATGCGCTGCTGACGGTGGTGCATCACGACGACCGCGGCCAGGTGGCGGCGGCGCTGGAGCGCGCCGCGGGCGACGACTCGGTGCCGCTGGAGATGCGGATACGGCGCGCCGACGGCGGCTGGAGCCATGTCGCCGGCACCGCGGTCAACCTGCTCGGCCATCCCGACGTGCAAGGCCTGCTCGTCAACGTCCGCGACATCACCGGGGAGGTGGCGCAACGGCAGCGCAGCGACAGCGAGCGCAAGCGGCAGCTGCACTATCTCAACCGCCTGCTGCGCGTCGCGCGCCGGCCGCAGGCCAACCTCGATTCCACGCTCAAGGTCATCCTCAAGTCGGCCGCCAAGGCGCTCGGCGTGCAGCGCTGCGCCTGGTGGGAAGCCGGCGAGAACCGCGCATCGCGCTGCGTGCTCGCCTATGACGATGTGCACCAGAACTACCTGGTCGAGGAAACCGACGCGCTGTTCGCGCGCGCCTTCGAACCGCTGCTGCACCGGGTGCTGGCCGGCGGCGCGCCCCTGGCGCTGGACGATGTCGACCGCGATCCGCGCGCCGCGCTGTACTGCGAGTACTTCCACGCGCAGGGCATCAAGGCCCTGCTGGCGGCGCCGGTGGCGCGCGACGCGGTGCCGTCGGGGCTGCTGGTGTTCAGCGTGGTCGGTGCCGCCCGCGCCTGGCGCCGCGACGAGACGGAATTCGCCGGGAACGTGGCCTGCCTGGTCGCCGGCGCGCTGGAAGAGCGCGTGCGAAGCCACACCGAAAGCCGGCTGCGCGACATCGCGCTGGAGGACAGCCTGACCCGCCTGCCCGCCGGCGGCTACGTGCGGCAACGCGCCGCGGAGATCTTCCCCAAGCTGTCGGCGCGCGCCGACACGCTGGCGGTCTTCGTGATCGACCTCGACGGCTTCACCGGGATCAACGACCGCCACGGCCCGCTGCTCGGCGACGAGCTGCTCAAGGCCGCCGCGCTGCGGCTGAAGAACGCGGTGCGGCGCGACGACGTGCTGGTGCGCCTGGAAGGCGATGCTTTCCTGCTGCTGGCGCGGGACGTGCGCGATGCCCAGGTGGTGGAAGACATCGCGCAGCAGATCACCGACAGCCTGCGCAATGCCTTTTCCCTGCAGGGCCAGATACTGCGCGTATCGGCCAGCGTCGGCATTGCCCGCTACCCGGAGCACGGCGCCGACCTGGAAACGCTGCTGAGAAAGGCCGGGGAAGCCCGCTACCAGGCCAAGGCGGCCGGCCGCGGCCAGTACCGGGCCTTCAGCGGCGCGGCGCAGGCCGCGCGCGCCGCGCCGGAGGAAGACCCGGCGGCACAGCTGCGCCGCGCGATCGCGCAGCATGAGCTGCAGCATTATTACCAGCCGCAGGTCGACCTCGGCAGCGGCCGCATACGCGGCGTCGAGGCGCTGCTGCGCTGGCAGCATCCGCAGCACGGCCTGCTGCTGCCGGCCAGTTTCCTGCCCCTGGCGGAACAGGGCGACGACATCGGCGCCCTCACCGCCTGGGCGCTCGACGACGCCTGCCGCCAGGCCGCCGTCTGGCACGGCATGGGCATGGACGACTTCACCATTGCGCTCAAGCTGTCGGCGGCGCAGCTTGCCGATACCGTCCTGCTGCCGGCGCTGGAGGCGGCGCTGTCGCGGCGGGGACTGCCGGCGCGGCAGGTGGAGTGCGAGATCAAGGAAGCGGTGCTGCGCGACGCGGACGAGGCGCTGCTGTCCCGCATACGCGGGCTGGGCGAACTCGGGGCGGCGGTGACCATCGACGAGACCGGCGGCGAGGGCCTGGAAGCGCTCGTGCAGCGGGTGCCGGTGCATAAGGTTAAAATCGACGCCAGCCCGGCCGGCGGCATGCAGGAGACCGACACGCCGGCCGTCGCCGACGCCGCCATCGCGGCCGCCCATGCGCTCGGCCTGGAAGTCGTCGCCAAGGGCGTGGAGACATCGCAGCAGGTGGAGCACCTGCGCGAACGCGGCTGCGACATCGGGCTGGGCTACTACTACACACAACCGCTCACCGCTGACCAATTCGAAAAATGGCTGACTCGCCGCTGAACAAAAAAGCCCTCGGACATATCCGCGTACTCGACCTGACCCGCGTGCTCGCGGGCCCGTGGTGCGCGCAGAACCTCGCCGACCTCGGTGCCGACGTGATCAAGGTGGAGCGCCCGGGCGCCGGCGACGATACGCGCCACTGGGGGCCTCCCTACCTGCAGGACGCGCAGGGACGCGACACCACCGAGGCGGCCTACTATCTCGCCGCCAACCGAAACAAGCGCTCGATCACGCTCGACATCGCCTCGCCCGAGGGACAGGAAATCGTGCGCGCGCTGGCGCGGCAGTCTGACGTGGTGCTGGAGAACTACAAGGTCGGCCAGCTGAAGAAGTACGGACTGGACTATGCCTCGCTGAAGCAGGAGAAACCGGACCTGGTGTACTGCTCGATCACCGGCTTCGGCCAGGATGGTCCGTATGCGCAGCGCGCCGGCTATGACTTCATCATCCAGGGCATGGGCGGCTTCATGTCGATCACCGGCGAGCGCGACGACCTGCCGGGCGGCGGACCGCAAAAGGCCGGCGTGGCGATTTCCGACCTGATGACCGGCATGTACGCGACGATCGCGGTGCTGGCCGCACTCGCCCACCGCGACCGCACCGGCGAAGGACAGTACATCGACATGGCGCTGCTCGACGTGCAGGTGGCGATGCTGGCCAACATGAACACCAACTACCTCGCCAGCGGCCAGGCGCCCCGGCGCTGGGGCAATGCGCATCCGAACATCGTCCCCTACCAGACCTTCCCCACCGCCGACGGCCACATCATCGTGGCGGTCGGCAACGACGGCCAGTACAGGCGTTTCGTGGAAGCCGGCGGCCGGCCGGAACTGGCGACCGACGAGCGCTTCGCCACCAATCCGATGCGGGTGCGCCACCGCGACATCCTGGTGCCCATCCTGTCGGACATGGTGAAGACCCGGACCAAGCAGGAATGGATCGATGCGCTGGAGGCGGCGGGCGTGCCCTGCGGCCCGATCAACAATCTCGACGAGGTCTTCGAGAATCCGCAGGTCCGGGCGCGCGGACTGCGGGTCGACATTCCGCATCCGACGGGCGGCAATGTGAAACTCGTCGGCAGCCCGATGAAGATGTCGGCCACCCCGCCCGCCTGCAGCCTGCCGCCGCCGCTGCTCGGCCAGCACACCGATGAAGTGCTGCACGGCATGCTCGGCCTTACCCAGGCCGAGATCGAAGCGCTGCGCGACAAGAAAGTCGTCTGAGCCGGGCGTCCGCGCGGTTCGCGCCGTACGGACGCAGTTCACTCCCCGTTTTCCGCAGTTCGTCGCATGCCGGTGGCCGCGCGCCGGCGGCATCCGGATACTGCCTCCATCAATCGACAACGGAGGCAGATCATGGCGGCATTCACCCCGATCATCCTGGTTCATCTCGTCACCGCCGTCGGCGCGCTGCTGTTCGGCGCACTGGCGCTGGCATCGAGGAAAGGCAGCAACGCGCACCGGCTGTTCGGCCGGGTGTGGGTGGTGCTGATGCTGACGACGGCGCTGGTGTCTTTCGGCATACGGAAGTTCGGCGGCTTCTCGGCCATCCATATCCTCTCGGTCGTGTCCATCCTGGCCGTGACCGCCTCGCTGTACGCGGCGGCGCACGGGAGGATCGGCGCCCATCGCCGCGGCATGCGCGGCGCCTACGTCGGCCTGGCGATCGCCGGCATCTTCACCCTGCTGCCCGGCCGCCGTCTCGGCGACCTGCTGTGGAACGCGGTCGGGCTGGCCTGACATCTCTTTCAGGAGAACATCATGACTTCGCACGATCCCGTCTATCTCGAAGCCCGGCGCCACGTCGAGCGCAAGGTCGGCTTTCTTGTCCACCTGGCCGTCTTCGCGGTGGTCAACACCGGTCTCATCCTGTTCAACCTGCTGGTGGTGCCGCAGCGCGTTTGGGCATTCTGGCCGCTGTTCGGCTGGGGAATCGGGTTACTATTTCACGGCCTGGCGGTTTTCCTGTACGCACCGGGCGCGCGCTGGAAGCAGCGCATGATCGAACGTGAACTCAGCAAGCGCCGCCCATGATCGCCGACACATCCGCCACCCCGACCCAACCTGCACCGTACCGCTACCCGCGGTTGCGCAGGCTGGCCATCGACGTGGCCCTGACGCAGATCTTCAATCTCGCGGCGGCGCTGGTGGTGACCTACGTGCTGCAGCTCAATGCCTCGCTGACGCAGAACATCGTGGTATCGGTCTGCGTCGGCACGCTGATGGTGCTGTTCATCGACGGCGGCCGGCTGCTGCTGTGGGGACTGGGCAAGCCGCCGCTGCTGCCGTTCATGCTGATATTCCTGGCCGCGGTCCCCGCCGCCCGCCATCTCGGCAATCTGCTCGCCGGCTTCCTGCTCGGCGTCCCGCCAGAGCTCATCGGCGCCGTGCGCGGCGAAAACCCGGTCGCCTTTTACATCGTCTTCCTGCTCACCTGCATCGGCGTGACCTGGTTTTTCTTCAGCCGCGCCTGGATGCAGCAGCTGCGGGCCGAGGCGGAAGCGGAAAAGGCGCGCGCCGCGGCGATCGAGCGGCAGGCACTGCAGGCCCAGCTGCAGCTGCTGCAGGCGCAGATCGAGCCGCACATGCTGTTCAACACCCTGGCCAACCTGCAGGGCCTGATCGCGGTCGATCCGCCACGCGCGCAGCGCATGCTCGACCAGCTGATCCAGTACCTGCGCGCCACGCTCGGCGCCGCCCGCGGCGACGGCACCACGCTGGAACAGGAGTTCCGCCTGATGCAGGCCTACCTCGGCCTGATGCAGGTGCGCATGGGCAGCCGCCTCTCCTTCCGCCTGCAGCTGCCGCCGGAACTGGCGCCGCTGGCGGTGCCGCCGATGCTGCTGCAGCCGCTGGTGGAAAACGCGATCAAGCACGGCCTGGAGCCGAAGCTCGAAGGCGGCACGCTGGAGATCGACGCACGCCGCGAGGGTGACGTGCTCGTGCTGCGCGTCAGCGACGACGGTCTCGGCCTCGACGAGCACGCTGCGAGCGCCGGCACCCGTACCGGGGTTCGCAATATCCGGGAGCGCCTGCAGGCGCTGCACGGGCCGCGCGCCGGTCTCGCGCTGGAGCCCCGCCAGCCGCACGGCGCAACCGCCATCCTGAGACTGCCGATATGAACCAGATCTACGCGCTGATCGCCGAAGACGAGCCGGTGCTCGCCTTCATGCTGCAGCAGTCGCTGCAGCGCCTGTGGCCGGAGCTGCTGATCGGCGGCGTGGCGGCCAATGGCGTGGACGCGGTGCGGGAAGCGCTCGCGCTGAAGCCCGACGTGCTTTTCCTCGACATCAAGATGCCGGGCAAGACCGGCCTGGAAGCGGCGCAGGAGCTGGCCGAGGACTGGCCGGACGATAAACCCTTCCCGCTGGTGGTGTTCGTCACCGCCTATGACGACTACGCGCTGCAGGCCTTCGACCAGGCGGCCGCGGACTATGTCCTCAAGCCGGTCAGCGACGACCGGCTGGCCAGGACGGTGAGCCGCCTGCAGGCCCGGCTGGCGCGGCACGCGGAGCGCGACCAGGCACTGGAACGCATCGTCGGCCAGCTGCGCACCCTGATGCCGCCGCCGGCCTCCACCGGGCGGCTCGACCTGATCCGGGCGGCGGTCGGCAACCAGATCCGGCTGATTCCCGTCGGCGAAGTCCAGTATTTCGAGGCCGCCGACAAGTATGTAAACGTGGTGACGGCCGAGGGCGAGGCCCTGATCCGCACGCCGCTCAAGGAATTGCTGACGCAGCTCGATCCGGCGCAGTTCTGGCAGGTGCACCGGGGGACGGTGGTGAATCTGAAATTCGTGGAGGCGGCGCTGCGCGACGATGCCGGCAGGCTGGCGCTGCGGCTGCGCGGGCGGACGCAGACGCTGCCGGTCAGCCGCGTCTATGCCCACCTGTTCCGGCAGATGTGACCCGGCAGCTCAGAAGGCGACTGCCTGGTGGACGACCAGCGCGGCCAGCGGCACCGAGGCCATCACCACGCCGAGCGTCACCCGCGTGCCGCGGCAATAGCCGCGTCCCCTGCTCCAGCTCGCCAGCTTGACGCCGGCCGCGGCGTACAGGACGACGGCGGCGAGCAGCGCGGCCAGGCCCGCGCCCGGCCCCGACCGGGACAGATACAGCACCCCGAACAGCCCCACGGTCAGCACGGCCAGGAAGGCCAGCGTATACCACAGCACCGCGCGCAGCCAGGCCTGCGGCGCGGCGGCCGAGCCGGCGGCGGCGGCCAGCTCGGCGCGCCTGGCCAGCACGTCCCGCTGCAGCAGGAAGATCAGCAGGGGATCCACCTGGCTGTGCTGCAGCAGGCCGAGAGAGGCGGCTGCGGCGAGATCCTCGCGCCTGATTGTCATCGATCGCTCCTTTGACTTGTTCCGCGCGCGCCGGTCGGGGGTTGCCGCGTTGGCAGGAAGACCGGAAGGATGGCGCGCCTGACGATGCCGGTGGCTGAGGCATGCGGGCGGCCCGGGCTGCGGATGGTATGCAGGCCATCGATGCGAACGGCCTGGCTGGTTGGACACAGGCGTATTTAATCGATATTCATCCGCGCCGGACTAGATGTAGCTCAAGCGCGCCGCCCTCGCTGCATGCTCCTTGGCCCGCCTCAAGCCGGCGCCGGCGAAAAGCGTGCATGGACGTATCGGGACGGAAAAAAAACGGCGCGGCGGCCTTGCTATGATGCGGTCCTTACCTGTCCCGGAGAACGACCGATGCAAGCCGTGCAGACCGTCCTGCTGTTCACGCTGACCGCGGTGGCGGAAATCGTCGGCTGCTACCTGCCCTGGCTGTGGCTGAAGAAAGGCGGGTCGGCGTGGCTGCTGCTGCCGGCCGCCGCCAGCCTTGCCCTGTTCGCCTGGCTGCTGAGCCTGCACCCGAGCGCCGCCGGCCGCGTCTATGCGGCCTACGGCGGGGTCTATATCGGCGTCGCCCTGTGCTGGCTGTGGGCGGTCGACGGCATCCGCCCGACCGCCTGGGACGTCGTCGGCGCCCTGGTTTCCCTGGCGGGAATGGCAATCATCATGTTCGCGCCGCGTGCCTGAGCGGTACGGTAAAATGCCGCAAACCTTGCATCCGCACAGCATTCCCTGACAACTCCCCCGATGAGCAACGATTCCAAGAACCCTGGCGCCGACGCCGGCGCGTCGTCCAATTTCCTGCGCGGCCTGATCGAAGCCGACATCGCGTCCGGCAAGTACAGCCAGCGCACCGACCATCTCGGCCGCCCGCTGCCGGCGGTGGTGACCCGTTTTCCGCCCGAGCCGAACGGCTACCTGCACATCGGCCATGCCAAGGCGATCTGCATCGACTTCGGCCTGGCGCGCGACTTCGGCGGGCGCTGCCACATGCGCTTCGACGACACCAATCCGACCAAGGAAGAGCAGGAATACGTCGACACCATCCTCGACAGCGTGAAATGGCTCGGCTTCGACTGGAAGGACGAGAGCGGCGAACATCTCTACTTCGCCAGCGACTATTTCGACAAGTTCTATGAAATCGCCGAGTACCTGATCGGCGCCGGCCATGCCTATGTCGACAGCCAGAGCGCCGAAGACATGGCGAAGAACCGCGGCAGCTTCAGCGAGCCGGGCAGGAACTCGCCTTTCCGCGACCGCCCGGCGGCCGAGTCGCTCGACCTGTTCCGCCGCATGAAGGCGGGCGAGTTCCGGGATGGCGAGCACATCCTGCGCGCGAAGATCGACATGGCGTCGCCCAACATGAACATGCGCGATCCCGCGATCTACCGCATCCGTCATGCGCACCATCACCGCAGCGGCGACAAGTGGTGCATCTACCCGATGTACGACTATGCGCATCCGCTGGAAGACGCGATCGAAAACGTCTCGCACTCCTTCTGCACGCTGGAGTTCCAGGATCACCGGCCGTTCTACGACTGGGTGCTGGCGCGTGCGGCCGAGGGCGGCTTCTTCAGGCATCCGCTGCCGGAGCAGACCGAATTCGCGCGTCTGAACCTGACCTATGCGATCACCAGCAAGCGCAAGCTGCTGCAGCTGGTCGAGGAAAAGATCGTCGACGGCTGGGACGACCCGCGCATGCCCACCATCGTCGGCATCCGCCGCCGCGGCTTCACGCCGGAATCCATCCAGCTGTTCTGCGAGCGCGTCGGCGTGTCCAAGGCCGACAGCTGGATCGACATGAGCACGCTGGAAGGCGCGCTGCGCGACGACCTCGACCCCAGGGCGCCGCGCGCGGTCGCGGTGCTGCGCCCGCTCAAGCTCATCATCGACAACTTCCCCGAGAACCTGGTCGACGAATGCAGCGCCCCGGTGCATCCGCACCATCCGGAACGCGGCCAGCGCAGCTTCCCGATCACGCGCGAACTGTGGATCGAGGAAGAAGACTTCATGGAAACGCCGAGCAAGGGCTATTTCCGCCTCTTCCCCGGCAACAAGGTGCGCCTGCGCTACGGCTACGTGGTCGAGTGCACCGGCTGCGACAAGGACGCGGACGGCAAGGTCGTCGCGGTGCACTGCAACTACTTCCCCGACTCCAAGAGCGGCACCGAAGGCGCGAACAACTACAAGGTCAAGGGCACGATTCACTGGGTCAGCGCCACCCACGCGCTGGAAGCCGAGGTGCGCCTCTACGACCGCCTGTTCAGCGATCCGCATCCGGACGCCGGCGGCAAGGACTTCAAGCAGGCGCTCAACCCGAACGCCAAGGAAGTCATCACCGCCTACCTGGAACAGGGCATGCGCGCCGCGCAGCCGGACGACAAGTTCCAGTTCGAACGGCATGGCTACTTCGTCGCCGACCGCGTGGATCATGCGCCGGGCCGGCCGGTGTTCAACCGGGTGGTGACGCTGAAGGACAGCTGGACGAAGTAAGCGCGAAGGCGCCGTTCAGGCAGGTCAGGCCCGGGCATCGCGCCCGGGCCTTTTCATTTGCGCGGCGCCGGCTGCGGACCGTTCTTCGTCAGCTCGGTCCTGATCTCCCGCAGCTTCGCCTTCACCCGTTCCGCATTCGCATTCCCCATCCGGATCATCAGCTTGTGCCCGACCGACAGCGACTCCAGCTCCGGGTCGGCGAACTTGTAGAACACGTGCGGCTGCTCCAGTTCGGGCGCTTCGTCCAGCGACGGCGCCTTCAGCAGATGGTCGATCACCGTCACCAGCCTGTCGTTGAAATGCTGCTTCGGATAGCCCAGCTCGCGATAGGTCTGCTGGAACAGCGGGTAGAACTTCTGATAGGCGGCGGCGAAGGTGGCCGCGTCCACCGACTCCATCAGCTTCACATAGGGGCGATAGCGCTCGTAGTTGGCGTCGTCCAGGCGCAGGTCCTCGCCCTGCCCTTGCGTGCGCAGCCTGCCGGTGACCGGCTTGTGCGGCTGCAGCTGGCCGGACATGTTCTGCCGGGGCAGGTTATCGATGGTTACCACGATGCGGCGCGCGACTTCCTGCGGCTGCAGGAAGCGGCGCACGCCGTTGCCGAAGACTTCCGAGAGCGCGGCCAGCACCGGGCCGTCGCTCCTGGCCAGCGGCGGCAGGGGGGCGTCGGTTTCGGGCACCGGGTAGTGGGTCTCGGGCGGCGGCGCGGTCGCCGCGGGCGGCGGCGGCACGTCGGCGGGCGCCTCCGGCGGCGGGCGGTAGGTCGGTCCCTGGCGCCACACGTAGAAGACGGCGATGGCGACGCCAAGCAGGATCAGCAGCAGCAGCCAGCCGAGTACGCGTTTCATCTCGCTCTCCTCCGGTTGAGAGACGGCGTGGAGGCGCCCTCGCGGTCGCGGCGCCGTTTTCCGTTCACCATACGCCGAACCGCGAGCGATGAAAAGCGGTGCCGGAAGATGACCTGCTTTCGCTCAGTGCCCGGGCGCGGCGAGTCTGAGGTCGGCCACGAAACGGTCGTAGGCCGCGTGCCGCGCCTCGTCCGGCATGCGCAGCAGAAACGACGGATGAATGGTGATCAGCAGGCGGCCGTCCCCGGCGAAGGGCATGAACCGGCCGCGGTTGGCCTCCACCGGCGTGGCGCGGCCGAGCAGCGAGCGGGCGGCGGTGGCGCCGAGCGCGACGATGATCTCGGGACGCACGAGCGCGAGTTCGCGCGCGAGCCACTGGTGGCAGGCGCCGATCTCGCTGTCCACCGGCTTCTTGTGCAGGCGGCGCTTGCCGCGCATCTCGAACTTGAAGTGCTTGACCGCGTTGGTCACATACACCCCATTGCGGTCGATGCCGGCCGCTTCCAGCGCGCGGTCGAGCAGCTGGCCCGCCGGTCCGACGAAGGGATGGCCCTGCAGGTCTTCGCGGTCGCCGGGCTGCTCGCCCACCAGCATCACGCGCGCATGGTCCGGCCCCTCGCCGAAGACGGTCCGGGTGGCGTCGCGGTAGAGCGGGCAGGCCTGGCAGTGGGCGGCGGCGGCGCGCACCAGGCGCAGGTCGCCGTTCTGCGGCGCGACCAGCGGGGCCGCGGGGCGGCGGACCCGGGAGCCGGGCGCGGGCGGATCGACAGGCGTGTCAGCGCCGCGGCTGCGCGTGTTCGGCACGGTATTCCTGCGAACCCGCCATGTACTCCTGCCCGGACGCGATCTGCGCCGACTCGGGCAGCTGTTCATGGCTGCGCGCGCGCTCGAGCAGCAACTGCACGTTGCCGATCTTGCGTTCGACGGTGTCGGCGAGATTGCGCACCGTCAGCTGCTCCGGCAGCATGAACTCGCATGCCAGCGCGGCCTTCACCAGGGGATCGTCCATGCCGAGCATGCGCTCGCCGTGCGGCTCCGACCGCAGCCTGTCGCGCAGCTGATGCAGCCGGACGTCGAGTAGTTCAAGTTCGCTTACCTGCACGCTCGCCTCCTTGAAACGGTTATGCCGGTCAGACAGGGCGCCGGGGGGAACGTTTCTGTTCCCGCCGCGGGAAAGCATCAGAAGTACTTGCGCACCACCTCGTCGAAGGCTTCTTCCACCGACTTGCCCTGCTTCATCAGGCTGGTGATCTCTTCCGTGTGGCCGGTAATGCCGGGCGGCAGGGTCTGCCGGTTGTTCCGGTAGTACTCGTAGCGGGCGGTCGCGAACTGTTCTTCGAGCCGCGCCGCGCTGACGCGGGTGCCGCCGGCGCGCACCGCCTTGACGGCGCGTCCGCTCCCCGATGAGGCCGGGGCGAAGCCGGCGATGGCGGCCTTGACCTGGTCGGCGGTATAGACCCCCGTGGCATTGGCGCCGCTGAATTCATCGCCTTCGGTCTTGAGCAGCGTATGCCGGTTGTCGAAGGCGATCTTCTTGTCCTGGGGATTGATCACCTGGTAGCTCGGCTCGGCGCTGCCGCCCGCGAGCGAGAACTGCACGCGGTCGCCGTAGTCATTCATCTTCTCGAGCACGGCCCGGAGAAAATCGGCGGAGAGGTTTTCGAACTTGCCGTTCCAGCGTTTGCTTCTGGTAGTCAACGTCTTGTGCCTCACAAAGTTTGCAAACTGCAGCTTTCTACACCCTCGGGGAGGGAAATGAAAGACCCAGGGGCATTATCACCCGCGAAATTCGCACATGCTTTGATCGGCTACATCAGCAGGCGTGGAACTGGATCGCTCGCCATGCCACGTGGGCTGAACGATTTCGGCATTTGCGCGCCAAAGCGGGATCGATACCGAATCAACAGGAGGCAATATGTCGCAGCCGGACTCGCAAGCGATCAATCGCCTGGTCGGGGAATTCATGGATCTGCAGGAAGCCTGGGAGAACGACCCGAACGGCTTCGACTGGCGCAAGCTCGATGAGATCGTGCAGCAGGGCGCCCAGGCCTACAACGAGGGCAACGGCCCTTCCTTCCACTCGCTGGCGCTCGATGGCGTGCGGCACAGCATCTTCCACGAGCGCTTCCTGTCGGCCCTGATGGCCGCCGGCTTCGACCCGTTCAGGCTGGCGAGCGCCGGCAGCGACAGCGAGCCGATTCCCGTGATCGACCATGCAGTGCTGGCGGAGTCGGCCGAGACCAACGCGTCGTCCGCGCGCATGCGCGATGCGCTGATGGAGCGCGCCCGCAGCCTGTTCGAGCCGCTCGCGCAGGAAGCCGAGGCCGGACGCGATCCGCGCGCGCATCCGCTGTTCGCGCCGCTGCGCGCCTGCGCCGAGTCGGTCCCCGACGACCTCATGCACCGCATCGCGCCGGAGCTGGCCGGCGGCGGCGGCCGCTCGGTGCACGGCATGAAGGAAGGCTATCTGACGCAGGCCGAAGCCCAGATCGAGCACCAGCGGCGGCCGATGGGATGAGGCGCGGCGGGGGCTGACACCGGGGGGCGCATTCGGCTATGCTTGCGCACCCCGCGCCGCGCGGCGCGCTACCCGAGACCGACCGATGACCATCCAGGATTTTCTGCAGCGCCTGCGCACGGCGCCCGACACCATCAGCTTCAACGACTGCATCGCCGTGATCGACGCGCACTACGCGTTCACGCCGACCGCCTTCACCAACGGCAGCGCGCGCAACGAGGCCGGCCAGAACAACGGCTCGTGCAAGCTGCTGTCCTTCGCCCGCATGCAGGGCCTGTCCGAAGCCGAGACCCTCGCCTGCTTCGGCGACTACTACCGCAAGGATGTGCTCGGCCATCCGGACGGCAGCGACCATCAGAACATCCGCAACTTCATGCAGGGCGGCTGGCAAGGCGTGCGTTTCGAGGGCGAGGCGCTGCAGCCGAAATAACACGGTATTTTCCCGATATCGGTAAAGCGGCGTTTCTTGCTTTGCCGATACCCCGCCTGCAATTACAATGCCCCTCTTCCTTGCAGGTGTCCGATGTCCGCAGAACTTTTCAACAATGGCAGGCATGTCTGCCTGATGTTTTCCGATCTCGTCGAGGAAGCCGGCGGCGAATCGGTCCAGTCCAACCAGTTCCTGATCGTCCACGACGGCAACGGCATCCTGCTCGATCCGGGCGGGGTGCTCACCTACAACGAGCTGTTCGTGGCGATGAGCAAATACTTCCCGCCCAAGCAGCTGCGCTATGTGTTCGCGTCGCACGCGGATCCGGACATCATCGCCTCCCTGCCCCGCTGGCTGAACGCGTCCGACACGCGGCTGCTGATCTCCAAGATCTGGTCGCGCTTCGTTCCGCACTTCTGCCCGCAGGGGAAGACCGAGGGACGCATCATCGACGTGCCCGACGAGGGCACGCTGCTGCCGTTCGGCGACGTCACCTACCAGATCCTGCCCGCGCACTTCCTGCATTCGGAAGGCAACCTGCAGTTCTACGATCCGGTCAGCCGCATCCTGTTCTCGGGCGACATGGGCGCGTCGCTGATGCCCGCCTCGCTGGCGACGGCGCCGGTGGCCGACTTCGACAAGCACCTGCCGTACATGCGCGGCTTCCACAGCCGCTACATGGTGTCCAACAAGGTATGCCGCTACTGGGCCGAGATGGTGCGCGAACTCGATCCGGAGTGGATCGTGCCGCAGCACGGCGCGCCCTTCAGGGGCAGGGAGATGGTGGGCAAATTCCTCGACTGGATCGAGGCCCTGCCCTGCGGCGTGGACCTGATGACCAGGGGCGCCTATACGCCGCCGCGCGCGGTCACCGTCCAGCTGTGACCGCGTGGCCGGCGGCCGCCGCCTAGCCCATCCACATCGAGGCCGAGCGTCCGCCCTCTTCCGATATCGCCAGGTGCACATTGGCCTGGCGCAGGAAGCGCGGCTCGCTCTGCGGGTCCTGCAGGTGCAGCAGCTGCGCGGCCATCACGTCATAGACCGGCACGTCGCCGGCCGGATGGGCGCAGAGGCGGTGCTTGACGCGCCCGCTCGGATACAGCACATCGATATTGGCAAAGGTGCCCGGACGTATCCGGTAGCGGTTGCCGCTGGCGCCGCCGTTGACATGGAAATGGCCGAACTGGCGGAACTCCTGGCGCTGCTGGGCCGACAGCAGGCGCATCAGCAGGCTCAGGGAGCGGCGCTTGGCGCGCCGCTCGCGGTGGATATCCTCGAAACCGCCGAGCTCGCTGTTGCGGAAGGTTTCGAGGGCATGCTCCCTGACGCGCCGGTACAACCCCTGCATGCGTGCCGCGGACGGCGGGCGCGCCCCGGGCCCGCCGAGCCGCGCCAGCAGCCGACGGACGCTCTGCAGGAAGGACATGTCAGCCTCCGACCGTGCGCGGCACCATGACCACATCTTCCATGGTCGGGTCGAACTCCTTCACTGTCTGCTTGGCTTCGGTCTTGTTCCTGGAGCCGAAGGCCGAATAGCCTTCCTTGACCAGCGTGTCGAACGTCTGCCGCGCGACCGCGATCTCGTCCAGATTGTCCATCTTCCACTTCAGCTGCTTGTGACCCGAGGTATCCATAATGCTCATCTCGCCGACCAGCGATGCGGGCGCCTTGTCCATCATTGACTCCTTGCAAACGACTTGATTGAGCTCCCTGATCCTGCCGTGGCATGACTTGTTGTCGGCGGGGGGCATGCCGGGCTTGCAGCCGTGGCGCGCGCGCCGTCTCTTGTTCACATTCTCGACTCAAACAACGCGGGATAGGGCGCGTGCGGATGTGATCTATGTCAAGCAGCGGCGATTGCCTCAGAAGCTGTAGCTGACGCCCGCGACGGCGTGGTAGCTGCGCGGCGAGCCGTCCGCATCGCCGGGGACGGCATGCAGCGCATTGCCGCTGTTGAACTTGGCTTCGAAGAATGCGCCGGCGCGCTCGGTGAAGTGATAGCGGACCCCGCCCATCATGTGATAGCCGAGCGCGGAGCCTTCCTGCGCGGGCGGTCTCGCGAAGCCGGGCGTGGTGCCGTCGGAGTTGGACCGGTACCAGGCCAGGCCGAGTCCGACATACGGCTGCAGGCGGCCGACGGCAGGCCCGTCGCCATGCCACCGGTAGATGCCCGAGACGCTCAGTACATTGACGCCGTGCGGCTGATCGAAACGCTGGGTCACGCGGTCGAGCGGCGTGGCGCCGGGAGCGAGCGCGCCCTGCCACAGGCTGCGCTCGGCATCCTGGCTCCTGATCCCGTTGCCGCTGCCGTAGCGCGTGAAGTCCACGCCCACGCCCCAGTTCGGATGGCGTTCCGGATAGTGGCTGAAGCGCAGGCCATAGGAAGATGGCGGCGCCCCGTCCGTCATGTCGCGTGCGCCCGGCATGCTCAGGCCGATGGCGCCGTCGAGTCGCAGTTCTCCCGGGCGGTGATGGGGACTGGCCGACGACACGGAGAAGATGTTTTCGGCGGCGGCGCCGGCGGCCAGCGCATACAGACACACGGCCTGCACCACGGCGAGGCATTTTTTATTCTGGCCCATGAACGACATCCCCATGACGTATCACTTGTTCTTCTACAATAGAATCCCGCGCGGCCAAGCGCAAATTTTTTACAGCATTTCTTGCGCCGCCGCCGCGCGAGGAACCGCCACCCGCGCCGCCTGCTCTATTCACGAATACTCATCACTTGTTCATTTGCCATGCCGATGACCCGCGACTTCGCCGCCATCGAACCGGCGCGCACCGAGATCGACAGCCTTCCCGGCGCGACGGTGCTGGAGTTCGGCACGCCCTGGTGCGGCTTCTGCCTGGCGGCGCAGCCGCTGATCGCCGACGCCTTCGACACGCATCCCGCCGTCCGCCACATCAAGGTCGAGGACGGCAAGGGCCGCCCGCTCGGACGCTCCTTCCGCGTCACGCTGTGGCCGACCCTGGTCTTCCTGCGCGATGGCCGCGAACTGTCGCGGCTGGTCCGGCCCACGGATGCCGGCGCGATCCGCGAGGCGCTGGCCGCCATAGACGCCGGGTAGGCCACGGCCGGCACGCTCAGGTGGTGCCGGTGCCCCCTGCCCCTCCTGACTGCCGCGCGCGCCGGGCGCGCAGCTCCATGATCAGAAAGCCGAGCGCCGCCACCGCGAGCGGCGCCAGGTAGTAGATCGCGCGATAGGCGAGCAGGCCCGCGAGCAATTCATGCCGCGGCAGCTGATGACTCAGCAGCGTGACGAAGACGACTTCCAGCACGCCCAGTCCGGCCGGCACGTGCGTGATCACGCCGGCCACCGCCGCCACCAGCAGTACCGCGAGCACCGGCCCGAACGCGATCTTCTGGCCCAGCAGCAGCCAGACCGTGCCCGCGATCAGCAGCCAGTTGGCCGAGGAGATCAGCAACTGCAGCAGCGCCATCCTCAGCGAGGGCAGCTGTATGTCGTGCCCGCGCACATGCCACTCGCGGCGGCGGGAGAAGGCGCAGAGCAGCATGTAGGCGAGCGCGGCCGCCAGCAGCGCGACGCCGAGCAGACGCAGTCCGCCGGCATCGAGCTTCCAGCCGGGCGGCGGATCGGGCGGCGTCAGCGCGAACGCGAGACCGGCCAGCAGCAGGTAGCCGAGCCAGTTGGTGAGCATGCTCAGGCCGACGACCCGGGTCACCGTCGGCGCATCGAGGCCGAGCCGCGAGTAGAGGCGGTAGCGGAAGGCGACGCCGCCGACGAGCGCACCCATGTTCAGGTTGAACGCATAGCTGATGAAGGTTACCGCCATCACCTGCGGCGCCGCCAGGCGGTGCCCGGTCAGGCGGCGGCCGAACAGGTCGAAGCAGCTGTACAGCAGATAGCTCCCGGCGGCCAGCACCGCGGCGGGCCACAGCGACGAAGCCGGCCGCTTGCGCAGCGTTTCGAATACCTCGCCCCACTCCACCGCGCGTGCCTGGGTGAACAGCAGGTAGCCGACCACCGCGAAGAAGATGAGCGTCAGCGCCCGCTTGAGCCAGGGCCACCAGGAACGCGAGGTGATGCCGCCGCGCGGCGCGGAAGCGGCCCGGTTCACAGGCTGGCCTTTTCGTCGAGGCGGTCGCTGGCCTGCTGCTCCGCCTCCGGGCTCAGGAGGGCCAGGCGCGGCGCATGCGCGGGCAGGCGGCCCGCCCACGACGGATACTTGCGCAGCACATGGAACAGCACGAAGCTGCGCAGCTTGCGCCACCATTTCGGTTCGCGCAGATCGTGCGGGCGGATCTGCGTGCAGCTGTGCGCGATCAGGTTTTCCAGGTTGGCCGCCAGGGTGCGGTTGAAGTCGCGGTCGCGGATCATTACGTTGGCTTCCAGGTTGAGCGACAGGCTCAGCGGGTCGAGGTTGCTGGAACCGACGGTCGACCACTCGTCGTCCACCACCGCGACCTTGGCGTGCAGCGGACGCTCGCAGTATTCGTAGATGCGCACCCCGCCGTGCAGCAGGTGGTGGTAGAGCATCGCGGCCGCGGTCTGCACGATGGGCATGTCGGGATTGCCCTGCAGGATCAGGGAGACGTCCACGCCGCGCCGCGCGGCCTTGCGCAGCTCCCGCAGGAAGGCGTAGCCGGGGAAGAAATAGGCATTGGCGATGATCACGCGCCGGCGCGCCAGGCGTATCGCAAGGCGGTACTGGCGCTCGATGTCATTGCGGCGCTCGCGGTTGTCGCGCCAGACGAACAGCGCGTCCGCCCCGCCCGCCGGCGCAACCTGCGCGCGCGGCGGCGCCGGCGGGCGCCGCCGGTACCACGGCCTTGGCTTGCCTTCCTCGATCGCGCCGCGCATGAAGCGGTGCATGTCGGCCACCACCGGTCCCTCGGCCTCGACCGCGTAATCCTGCTTGGCCTCCGGACCGTAGTCGGCAAGGTGATCGGCGGAGTAATTGATGCCGCCGATGAAGGCGAGGCGGCCATCGATGACGACCAGCTTGCGATGCATGCGGCGGAAATAATTGAAGCGCCGAAACAGGCGCCGCGCGGGGTCGAACACATGCAGGCGCACGCCGGCCGAGGTCAGTGCGCCGACGAATTCCTCGGACAGGTCGGGCGAGCCGAAGGCATCGACGGTGACATCGATGCTCACCCCGCGCCGGGCGGCGACGAGCAGGACTT
This sequence comes from Noviherbaspirillum aridicola, assembly GCF_019656455.1. GTDB lineage: Bacteria > Pseudomonadota > Gammaproteobacteria > Burkholderiales > Burkholderiaceae_D > Noviherbaspirillum > Noviherbaspirillum aridicola. Next base: position 142,080 of record NZ_BPMK01000005.1, on the reverse strand, counting down.
CGTGCAGCGCGCGTCCGACCTTGTCCTCGTAGAGGATGAAGGTCTCGATCATCACTTCATGGCGGGCTTGGGAGATCGCTTCGAATACGCGCGGAAAGAACTGCTCGCCGTTCTCCAGCAGGGTGAAGCGGTTGCCGCTGCTCCAGGCCTGGCTCATCGGCGCGTCCTCCGCCGCCGCGTCGCAGCGCGAACCCGCGCGCTGTTTCGGGTAGCACTCATCGGATCATCTTTCGGACGGGACAAGGGCAAGTATCGGCAATGCGGCGCGGGCCGGGTTGTAGTTCGTCAATCGCCGGGGCCGATGGTGTTGCCGCAAATGCCTGCCATGGCGGAAATGTCCGCCGCGCACAGGAAAGTGGCGGCATATCAAGACCGGCACCCCCTTGCAGGTCTTACCATCTCTGCATTTCCCTCGCAAAAAAGGAGCGCCATGTCGCCAGCCAGGACGCCTGCGGTCAGCGTGCTGATGCCCAGCTTCGAACAAGCCTCGTTCATCGCCCGTGCGCTCGACAGCCTGGCGGCACAGCGGATGGAGGACTGGGAAGCCATCATCGTGGACGACGGATCGCGCGACGATACCGCGGAGGTGGTGGCGCCTTGGCTGTCCGATCCGCGCATACGCTATCACCGGCTGCCCGAGAACAAGGGCCTCGGCCATGCGCTCAACGTGGCCATGGCGAAGGCGCGGGCGCCGCTGATCGCCTATCTTCCCAGCGACGACGTCTGGTATCGCGATCACCTGCGGGCGCTCGCGGATTGCCTCGACCGGCAGCCCGAAGCGGTGCTCGCCTTCTCCGGCATCCGCTACCGCTACAACCGGGAGACGCCGGGGCAGATCGACGGCTATCCGCTGCAGCTGGTGCAGTGCATGCACCGCCGCACCGGCCTGCGCTGGACCGAGCGCAAGGAACTGGAGAGCGACGACCTGGAGCGGCTGTACTGGTCGCGGCTGCGCGCGCAGGGGGCGTTTGCCGGCACCGGCAGCGTGAGCTGCGAATGGGTCGATCACCCGCAGCAGCGGCACAAGATCATGCGCGAGCCGGCCGGCGGCATCAATACCTTCCGCGCCCGCTATCGCGTCGCCCAGCCGCTGCGCTTCCACAGCACGGCCGGCCACCTGATCGACGAGGCCGCGCAGTACCGCGCGATGCGCGAGCGGCCCGACACGCCGCGCGCGGCGGACGGGCTGAAGATCCTGCTCGTCGGCGAACTCGCCTACAACGCCGACCGCGTGCTGGCGCTGGAAGAACAGGGACACAAGCTGTACGGACTGTGGATGCGCGAGCCGTACTGGTACAACACCGTCGGTCCGCTGCCTTTCGGCCATGTCGAGGACCTGCCGCGCGAGAACTGGCGCGAGGCGGTGCAGCGGCTGCAGCCGGACGTGATCTACGCGCTGCTGAACTGGCAGGCCGTCCCCTTCGCGCATGAAGTGCTGATGGCCACGCCGGGCATTCCCTTCGTCTGGCATTTCAAGGAGGGGCCGTTCATCTGTCTCGAAAAAGGCAGCTGGCCGCAGCTGATCGAGCTTTACCGCCATGCCGACGGACAGATCTTTTCAAGCCCGGAGATGCGGGACTGGTTCGACACCATCGTACCCGGTCTGTCGCGCGGCAAGCCGGTGCATGTGCTCGACGGCGACCTGCCCAAGCGTGACTGGTTCGAGCAGCCGCGCTCGCCGCTGCTGTCGGAGCGGGACGGCGAGATCCACACGGTGTCGCCCGGCCGCCCGATCGGTCTGCATCCGCACACGGTGGCGGCGCTGGCGGCGCACCGCATCCATCTGCATTTCTACGGCGAGTTCACCCACGGCCAGTGGAAGGAGTGGATAGAAAAGACCAGCCGGATGGCGCCCGGCTACCTGCATCTGCATGCGAATGTCGAGCAGGCCCGCTGGACGAGTGAGTTCTCGCAGTACGACGCCGGCTGGCTGCACAGCTTCGCCAGCATGAATGGCGGCGAGCTTCGCCGCGCCAACTGGGACGATCTCAACTACCCGGCGCGCATGAGCACGCTGGCCGCCGCCGGACTGCCGATGATCCAGCGCGACAATACCGGCGCGATCGTGGCGACGCAGACGCTGGCGCGGCAGATGGACATCAGCGTCTTCTTCGACGACATTCCCGACCTGGCCGCCAGGCTGCATGACCGCGCGGCGATGCAGGCGCTGCGGGAGCGGGTGTGGTCGCAGCGCGGCCACTTCACCTTCGACCGGCATGTCCCGCAGCTGGCCGCCTTCTTCCGCCGCGTGATCGAATCGGCGGCGCCGAACGCGGAGCGGCGGGCCAGCGCGGGCGGCTAGCGTCCCTGCCCCGGGCGATCGCTCGCGCGGGCGGCGGCGCTGACCATGCTCGCTTCATAGGCCTGCATCTGCACGCCGAGCGCGGTCATGTCGAGGCCCGCCTGCATCACCTTCGGGAACAGCTGCTGCTCCTCGCTCTGCACATGGTGCATCACCGCGTCGGACAGCTGGCGCATCAGCTGCTCGTACTGCGGATCGCCGACATCCATCCCCTTGAGCTGGTTCATCAGCTGCCGCGCTTCCTGGTGCTCATGCTCCGAGTGATCGACCAGCCCGGCGTCGACATCGTGCACGGCGGGATAGAAAACGGTCTCTTCCAGCTGGGCATGCATCTCGAGCAGCTCGATGATGCGCGGCCCCGCTTCCTGGCGCACGTTCATGTCCTGCGTATTGAGAAAGCGCTCGAACATCTGGCGCACGAAATTGTGATCCGCGATCAGTGCGTCGAGCGGCTTGTCGACCGGGAAGCCGGCTCCGCTGCGCTGCATGTGCAGTTGCTCATCCATTGCTCGTCTCCTTGAAGGACGTAGAAAAAGGGAATGGAGAAGACCCGCCCGCCGCAGCCAAGGTTCCTGCCGGCGGGGACGGAACCATGCGGCGGCACGGGGTCCAATCGCATTCACAGCCGGAAGGAGAACGGGATGGCCCATGATGCCCTCTTGCAGGCCCGCCCCGCGCCGCCCCGTGCGCGGGGGGAGCCGGGCCTGCACCGGCTGGAAGCCGGCGGCCGCCGCGACAGCTACCTGTATGCGCCGCCCGGGCATGATCCCTCGCGCCCCGCGCCGCTGGTGCTCCTGCTGCACGGCGCGGGCGGCCATGCGCACCACGGCCTGGCCCTGCTGCGGCACCTCGCTGACGAGCACGGCATGATCCTGCTGGCGCCGGCGTCCGACGCATCGACCTGGGATGTGATCGTCAGCCGCGCCTACGGGCCCGACGTGCGGCTGGCGGACAAGGCGCTCGGCCATGCATTCGCGCATTACGCTGTGGACCCGGCCCGGCTCGCGATCAGCGGCTTTTCCGACGGCGCCTCCTATGCGCTGTCGCTCGGGCTGGCCAACGGCGACTTGTTCAGGCACATCATCGCGTTCTCACCCGGCTTTATTGCACCCGTGCATGCGCGCGGCGCACCGCGCGTCTACATTTCCCATGGCGCCCGCGACGACATCCTGCCGATCGCGCCGTGCAGCCGCCGCATCGTGCCCCGGCTGCGCGGCGCCGGCTACGAGGTGCGCTACGACGAGTTCGAGGGCGGTCATGTCATACCGCCGGAGGTGGCGCGCGGCGCGGTGGAGTGGCTGTTCGGCAGGGGATGAACTTTGCCCGGCGCCGCACATCGTACTGCTCACCTTGAGTGAGACGTGCGAGGAGAACATGGACCAACAACAGATCAAGAGCATGGCGGACGATTTCATTCATCGTCTGCACCGGGTGGAAGAAGGCGACCCGCAGGCGGTCGATATCCTGGTCGAGATGTTCGCGGAGGACGCCGAGCTGAGCAACCCGGTGGCCGAGCGCAACGGGCGCGCCTACCGCGGACGCGACGCGGTCGAGCGATTCTGGCGCGAATACCGCCACCTGTTCAGGGAAGTGCATTCGGAATTCGTCGACGTCACCGCCGGCGACCATTCGGCGGGCCTGTTCTGGCGCTCCAACGGCGTCGATGCGTCGGGCGCGCGCCTCGAGTATGAAGGCGTGAGCCTGCTGGTCTTCGACGACCAGGGCAAGATCCGGCGTTTCAGGGGCTATTTCGACAGCAACAGCCTGCATCACCGGCCGCACTGAAACGCCTGATCCGGCACCGGGGCGGGCCCGGTACGGTCGTTCAATTGTTCGGCACGAGCCGGAACCGGCCGTCGCCGGAAGTGGCGACGCGGCCCGCGCTGCGCGCCTCGTCGAGTGCCTGTTCGATCAGCCGCGGCTCGAATTCCGGCAAGCGCTCGGACAGGTCGTCCATGGCCATCAGTTCGAACCGGTCCTGATCCCACTGCTGATAGGTGTCGGCAATTTTCTTCCATACATGGCCGTGGCCCGATGTCTGCATGAATCGCTCCTGGTTGTTGATCTACACCTCTGTCCGCTCGGCAGCAGATCGGTTCGTGCCCTGCGTCATTCCGATGAGCTGCGTCAATCAGGAACGGGTCCCGGCCGAGTCGGCGCAGATGGCTTAAGATGGCGGCTGGCATCGATAACAAGGAGAAAACATGCCGTCATCGACGGATAGCGGCCCGGCGGTGATCTCGGTCCGCAACCTGACCAAGACCTATGCCTCGGGCTTCCAGGCGCTGCAGGACATCAATCTCGACATCCGCCAGGGCGAGATCTTCGCCCTGCTCGGCCCCAACGGCGCCGGCAAGACCACGCTGATCAGCATCATCTGCGGCATCGTCAACGCCAGCAGCGGCAGCGTCGCGGCCGACGGGCATGACATCGCCCGCGAGTACCGCGCCGCGCGCGCCAAGATCGGACTGGTGCCGCAGGAACTGTTCACCGACGCCTTCGAAACCGTCCACGACACCGTCTCCTTCAGCCGCGGCCTGTTCGGCAAGTCGCCCGATCCCGCCCATATCGAGAAAGTGCTGAAGGACCTGACGCTGTGGGACAAGCGCGATTCCAAAATCATGGCGCTGTCGGGCGGCATGAAGCGGCGGGTGATGATCGCCAAGGCACTCAGCCATGAGCCGAAGATCCTGTTCCTCGACGAGCCGACCGCCGGCGTCGACGTGGAGCTGCGGCGCGACATGTGGGCGCTGGTGCGGCGCCTGCGCGAGAGCGGGGTGACCATCATCCTGACCACGCATTACATCGAGGAGGCGGAAGAGATGGCCGACCGCATCGGCGTCATCAGCAAGGGCCGCATCCTGCTGGTCGAGGACAAGGCGGTCCTGATGCAGAAGCTGGGCAAGAAGCAGCTCACCCTCCACCTGCAGCAGCCGCTCGACGCGGTGCCGGAAGCGCTGGCCGGATACCGGCTCGAGCTGTCGTCCGACGGCACCCAGCTGGTCTATACCTTCGATGCCGAGGGCGAGCGGCTGGGCATACCCGAACTGCTGCGCCGCCTCGACGACAACGGCATCCACTTCAAGGACTTGCAGACCAGCGAAAGCTCGCTGGAGGAAATCTTCATCAGCCTCGTGCACCAGGGGAAGCAGACATGAACGTCCACGGCATCAAGGCGATTTACAAATTCGAGATGGCGCGCTGGTTCCGCACCATGATGCAGAGCATCGCGTCGCCGGTGATCTCGACCTCGCTGTACTTCATCGTGTTCGGCGCCGCCATCGGCTCGCGCATGGAACAGATCGACGGCATCAGCTACGGCGCCTACATCGTGCCCGGCCTGGTGATGCTGTCGGTGCTGACGGAGAGCATTTCCAACGCTTCGTTCGGCATCTACATGCCGAAATGGGCGGGCACCATCTATGAAGTCCTGTCGGCGCCGGTGTCGCCGCTGGAAATCGTGGTCGGCTATGTCGGCGCCGCCGCCACCAAGTCGGTCATCCTCGGCGTCATCATCCTCGCCACCGCGCGCCTGTTCGTCGATTACACCATCCTGCATCCGCTGTGGATGGTCGGCTTCCTCGTGCTCACCGCGATCACCTTCTGCCTGTTCGGCTTCATCATCGGCGTCTGGGCCGACGGCTGGGAAAAGCTGCAGATCGTGCCGGTCATGATCGTCACGCCGCTGACCTTCCTCGGCGGCAGCTTCTATTCGATACACATGCTGCCGCCGTTCTGGCAGAAGGTCACGCTGCTCAATCCGGTGGTCTACCTGGTCAGCGGCTTCCGCTGGAGCTTCTACGGCGTGTCGGACGTGAACGTGGGCGTCAGCTTCGGCATGACGCTGGTGTTCATGCTGCTGTGCCTGGCGGCGATCACGGTGATCTTCCGGACCGGCTACCGCCTGAAGCGCTAGCAGGCAGCGCGCCCTCAGTGCGCCGCCTGCTGCCGGGCGCCGTCCGCCGGCGGCGGCTTGCCCACCCGGAAATCCTTGGAATGGATGCCGTGCTTCTTCAACAGCATCTGCAGGTGAGAGCGATTCATGTCGCAGCGGCGCGCCAGTTCCGACACCGAGCCGCCGACCTCTTTCAGCCCGCGCTCCAGGAAGGCCCGCTCGGCTTCGTCGCTCGCCGCCCGCTTGGCCTCGCCGAGCGACGACGGCAGTGATGCCGCCCCCCGTCCGTCGGCGCCGTCCGCAAGGCCGAGCGGCCGCGGCCGGATGTCCTCCGGCAGGTGCGCCACGTCCGCCAGCTCGCCCGCGAGGCAGCTCAGCCGATAGAGCAGGTTGCGCAGCTCGCGCACATTGCCGGGATAGGCATAGTTGAGCAGGAAGCTGCGCAGGCGCGGCGTGAACTTCACCGGCGGGCGCTTGAGCGCCTCCGCCGCCTCGTCCGCGTAATACGCAAGCAGCAGCGGAATCTCGTCCTTGCGCTCCCGCAGCGGCGGCAGCGTCAGGTGAATCACGCTGAGGCGGTAGAAGAGGTCTTCGCGGAAGCTTCCCTCGGCGATCAGCTTGCGCAGGTTCTTGTTGGTGGCGGCGACGATGCGGCAATCCACCGCGATCGGCTCGTCGGAACCGACCCGCTGTATCTCGTGCGACTGCAGCACCCGCAGCAGCTTCACCTGCCCCGGCAGCGGCAGCTCGCCGATCTCGTCGAGGAAGATGGTGCCCCGGTGCGCGCTCTCGAACTTGCCCTTGCGATCGGTCGCCGCACCGGTGAACGCGCCGCGCCGGTGCCCGAAAAGCTCGGATTCGATCAGGGTATCGGGGATCGCGCCGCAGTTGACCGAGATGTAGGGCTTGTCCGAGCGCGCGCCGTTGGCGTGGATGACCTTGGCCATGAGTTCCTTGCCGGTGCCGCTCTCGCCGTCGATCAGTACCGGCAGGTCGGTGGGCGCAGCCTTCTCCGCCACTTCCAGCGCGTCGAGCAGCTTCGGATTGTCGCCGAACACGCCTTCGAAGACGAAGCTGCGCGCCAGCAGCTGCCGGCGCCGCTCGCCCGCCGGCAGCTGCTGTGCGGGCAGGCTCTCGCCGCCCGCGGCGCGCAGGAAACGCTCCTTGTGCGACAGCTGCATCACCTCGTCGCGCAGGCTGCCGGCCTGCGCCAGCAGCTTCTCGATATCGCGCCGCTCCAGCCGCGCGGCCCAGCGCAGCATCGAGCGCATGATTTCGATTTTCTCCAGCAGGCGCGCGGTGGACAGCGCGCTGCCGGTGTCGGCTTCCTGGTCAAGTATCTTCATGCGGCGTTCAACTGCTTCTGCACCAGCTGGTAGTACATGCCGCGCCGGCCCACCAGCTCTTCATGCCGGCCCTGCTCCGCGATGCCGCCCTCGTACAGCACCACGATCTTGTCGGCCTGCATGATGGTGCTGAGGCGGTGCGCGATGACCACCGCGGTGCGTCCCTTCAGGATCTCGTGCATGTTGGCGATGATGTTGCTTTCCGACTGGGTATCGAGCGCCGACGTCGCTTCGTCGAACACCAGCAGCTTCGGATCGTGGTAGAGCGCGCGGGCGATGCACAGGCGCTGTATCTGCCCGCCCGACAGCCCCATGCCGCGCTCGCCCACCACCTGGTCGTAGCCGAGCGGCATCTTGCTGATGAAGCCGTGCGCGTCCGCCATCCTCGCCACTTCCTCGATGCGGCGGCGGTCCGGGCTTTCATCGCCGCTGGCGATGTTCTCGGCGATGGTCCCGGAGAACACGAGATTGCTCTGCATGACGTAGCCGACCTGCGCCCGGTAGTACTCCTTGTCGATCACCGACAGGTCATAGCCGTCGACGGTGATCTTGCCCTCGCTAGGCGGATAGAACGCCACCAGCATCTTGGCCAGCGTGGTCTTGCCCGAACCGCTGCGGCCGACCACCGCGACCAGTTCGCCCGGCCTTATTTCCAGGCTGATGTTCTCCAGCACATACGGCGTTTCATTGCCGCCATAGCGGAAATAGACATTCTCCAGGCGGATGTCGCCCTGCAGGTCGGGCAGCAATACGCGCGATTGCGCATCGGCCGCCCGCTGCTCCGGCTCCATCTCGAGGACGTCGCCGAGCCGCTCCATCGCCACGCCGGCGTCGTTGACCCGGCTCCACAGGCCGACCAGGCCCATCAGCGGCGAGAGCACGCTGCCCATCAGCGCGTTGAAGGCGATCAGCTGGCCTATCGTCAGCTCGCGCGCCAGCACCAGGCTGGCGCCCACCCACAGGATGGCGATGGTGGTGGCCGCATGCAGCATGCCGCTGGCGAGGGTGACCAGGATGTTGAAGCTCTGCGCGCGGTACTGCACATCGAGCGACTTCGCATACTTGCGCTCCCATTTCAGGCGGATCGCGCGCTCGATGCCCATGCCCTTGATGGTTTCCACGCCGCCCAGCGTTTCCATCAACAGCGACTTGGCGTCGGTGGCGGCGGCGAAGGCCTCCCGCGCATACGCCTTGATCTTCGGCGTCACCGCCACCGTCAGGCCCGCGATCGGGATGACGAAAGCGATCAGCACCAGGGTCAGGCGCACGTTGTACATGAACATGATGGTGAAATAGATGAAGACCATCATCAGGTTCAGCAGCGTCGTCACCGTCGACTCCGTCAGGAAGGAACGGATCGTCAGGTTTTCCTCGAAGCGCGCCAGCACGTCGCCCGCCTTGCGCTTGGCGAAGAAGGAGAACGGCAGCGACATGGTGTGCTTGAAGAAATGCGACATCATCGCGAAGTCCATGTTGCGCACCATGAAGTTGGCGAGGTAGGCGCGCACCGTGGTCATGATCTGGGAGAACAGGTTGGAGACGATCAGCCCCACGATCAGCAGGTGCAGCAGGCCGACGTTCTGATGCACGATCACGCCGTCGAGTATGTTCTGGATGATCAGCGGCGGCACCAGGCCCAGCACCTGGATCACGAAGGTCGCCATGAACAGGTGCAGCAGGATGGTCTTGTGCGGACGCAGATAGGCGACAAAGCGCACCCAGGGCGAGCGCGCCGCGGTTACCTGCGCGATGTCTTCCCCGGGCGAGAACAGCAGGCAGGTGCCGTGCCAGCCGCGCTCGAAATCCTCCACCGTCATCTTGCGGAATCCGATCGCCGGGTCCGCGACCCAGACATGCTCGCGCGAGACGCCGTACACCACCACGTAGTGATAGCCCTCCCAGTGCACGATGAAAGGCAGCTCGAAGCCGAGCAGCGCTTCGTAGGTGCACTGCACGCCGCGTGTCGTGAAACCGAGCGTTTCACCGGCGCGCGCCAGGCTCTCCATAGTGGCGCCCTGCGTGGTCACGTTGGCCATCTCGCGCAGCTTGCCGAGCGTCATGGAGATGCCGTTGTGCCGGCACAGCATTGCCAGGCAGGCGGCGCCGCAATCCATCTCCTCGGCCTGTTCCACTAGCGGGAAGCGCGGCAGCACCCGCTCGCCGTACGACGGCTTCGATACCAGGTCCAGCAGCACCGGCCGCTTGCGGCGCTCGGCCAGCTTGCGCTGGCGCTGCTGCTCGCGCTCCAGGCCGCGTATGCGTTCTTCCAGCACCTCGCGCAGCTTCGGATTGCGCTCCAGCAGCATCTGCACCGTGCGCTCGGGAATCACCAGCAGCGCACAGTCCGTGACGGCCACGGCGGTCGCCATCTGTTCCTGCCGCATCACGCAGGACTTCTCGCCGAAGATCTCGCCCTCGCGCAGCGTCGCCAGCGTGTACTCCATGCCTTCCTCGCTGCGCACCAGCCGCACCTCGCCGCGGCGCACGACATAAAGCCGCTTGTCGTCGCGCGCGTCCTGCCGGAGGATGTCCTTGCCCGCCTGGACCCGCTTGATGCCGACACTGCGCACGAGTTCTTCCAGCTCGCGCTTGTCGACCTTGCCGCGCAGGTCGAAAAGCCCCGCCACGAAGCCCCCGGCCGAACTGATGGCCACATAACTGCTGACGAAGGCGTGCGCTTCCGGATTGCGGGCGAGCGCCGCCTCCAGGGCCGGCCGCGGAATGAACAACAGTTCAGTCTTGCCCGACGCCCGCACCGAGGACTCCAGGCGCGCATCGCGCAGCAGCGCGATCTCGCCGAACACCTCGGACGCCTTGCGCACGCCCATGCTGATTTCCTTGCCGTTCTCCTCGGTGAAGAGGCGGACGGAGCCGCTGCGGACGACATACAGTCCGCCGGCCTGATCGCCGGCATTGCAGACCGGATCGCCGAATCCGTGGAAGCGCTGCTCCGCCTGTCCGGCGAGGCGCTCGAGTTCATCGGGCGTGAAGGCGGACAGAATCTCCACCGACGCGAGAAAGCCCGCGAGGGAGGATGACGGCGACGAGGTCTCCATGGATGGACAGGATGGACGCGGGGGCGGTGACGGGCGGGATCCGCGCGCCTTTTCAGCCGACGCGGATCATGTGATCCTGCGCGCAGGCCACCAGCCATTCCTCGCGCAGCAGGCGGCGGACTTCGGCGGCTGTGTCCTCGTCCAGCGTGGCCGGATGGCGGGCATTGACGCGGAATATCTCGAACACGGTGCGGTCGCCGGACGGGAACGGACCGAGCAGGTCGCGCGGCCCGGCATTGAACACCTTGGCCTCGATGTCCGGCCGCAGCGAACCGCGCAACAGCTTGCCGATCAGGCCGCCCTGCTCGCGCGTGTCGGCAATCGAATGCTCGCGCGCCATCTCCTCGAAGGAGTCCGGATCGTCGCCGAGCACCGACATCATCTCCTTGGCCTTGCTCTCGCCGTCGAGCACGATGTGGCTGACTTCGACACTGTCGAAGCGCGGCGAATTCAGCTGGAAATAGCTCTCCACCGCCTCGTCGCTGCACACCGACTGCATGATCTTTTCTTCATACAGGCTGTCGGTGATGAAGGCTTCGAATTCGTCGAGCGTCACCCCGAGCGCATCGAAATAGCGGTTGGTGTCGGCGGCGCGGTGCAATCCCTTGACGCGGCGGAACTGGTCGGCGCGCTCCTGCACCTCCTCCGGCGCCACCCGCATGCCCTGCTTTTTCGCTGCGTGGACCGCCAGCCGGTCGCGCACCAGCTGATCGACCAGTCCCTCGAACTGACCGGTGAGTTTGAGGTTCCGGATGAACCCCTCGGTGTCGATGACTTCGTCATCGATGCGGACGATGCTGGTCATGGCCGCTCCTTGCGGAAGGCCGCGCGGTGCGCAGCGCGGTGACGGATCGGCCCGCCTCCGCCCTGGAGACCGGTGCCGATGATCAGACCGTCAGTATAGTGACGACGGGCCGCGGGCGACCGGCCCAAGGGTCTGAGGTCAATCAAACTCGGCGTACTTATCGGCCCCTGCCCCGCCATGCCGCCCTGGGCTTGCCGCTCTTCACGCCGGCGCCGCCTTCCGAGCCCGAGGCGCGGTGCGATCCATGTTTCGAGGCAATGAACTTTCGGGCGGCACGGTCCCACTCATCCCCGTCACAACCCTTGCCGAAGCGAAAATACCGCCATGATTCCCCTTCGCACGATACCTCACACCCCTCGGCCCTCGCCGCCAGCGACGGCATCCCGCGCTGATAACAGGGCGGCCGGAAAGGCGCCGGTCGAACGGTCCACCCTCAGCCGCTTCGAGCAAAGCCGGATCGACAAGGCTATCAGGACCGCGTTCGAATCGCTCCCCGCAACGCTCGTGCGCGAGATGGCGAACATTCCACCCGCCACCCGTGAAGTCGCCTTGCTTCTCAGTCCCACCGGGGATGAAGGGAAACTGAACGTCACGGTGCATGGGCTGGAACGCGACCGTGAAAACGCTACCGGAATGATCGCGCTGCACACCGTGCTGCGCCGGGTGACCGAGGCGCGGAACAGGTTCTGGACGCGCGATGCCCGGGAGCGCATGAGAAATGCCATCGATAACTATGCGCGTACCGCGATCCTGCGCGAGCTTCGCCATCTGGAGCAATCGGACGCGGCAAAGATGAAAGAGGCCGCCGCCGCTGTTGCCAGCAAGGGCGTAAGCCATTATGCAATCGGCGTAAGCAAGCGCGAAACCAGCGTGCTCCACGCGCTGAGTGCGGATGTAATGCGCGCGGCAGAGGCCGGCACCCCGCCCTCCCCGGAAGACAGGCAAGCGTACCATTCGATGTCGGTCAAGGATGCGAGCCTCGTCTATACCACGCTCGACGAGGCAATGGTGAAGGCATTTCGCGAGGTGTTCACGGCCTATGACGAGAAAGTGCGCAATCGTTCGCTGGCAGGCGTCGATCACGCGGTGCTTCGCGAGCTTGCGTCGTTTCTGCCACCGGTCAAGTTCAATTTGAAGGTCCAGAAAAAGCCGGAGGCCGGAACCCATGCGCAGGCCGGGACCGACGCGCAGGCCGGGACTAATCCGCAGGCCGGGACCGATCCGCAGACCGGGACCAATCCGCGGGCCGAGACCAGTCCGCAGGCCGAGACCGGTCCGCAGACCGATGCCAGTCCGCAGGCCAAGAATGAATGGGTGGAGCAACAGAAGGCAGTCGTGGCGCAAGCGCTCGACGGCGCGTGCGCGAGGCTTCCCGAACGCCTGCGTGCGTACGCCAGGCATGCCTACATCCAGCAGTTTCTCAGGCCATGCGACATGAATGACCTTGCACCGTTCTCGGCCGCCCTCTGGGAGATCCGAAGCAAGCGGCGACGGCAGGCGGAGCGGGCAAAGCCTTTGTATCCCGCGAGGACGGAAACGGACGCCTGGATCGACAGCGCGCTGCGATGTCTCAGGGCTGTCATCGAAGAGCACGACGGGAGCCTGATGGCAGAGTTTGACAGACCGGAGCCGCCGGCCATCCGGGGCAATTCCGCTGCCGGAAGCAGACAGCAGCAGGACGACGCCATCACGGCTGTCGATGACGGCCGCGCGAGAGAAGCGAGCAGTGCGGTGCTGTCGGTCCACGCCGGGAACATGCAGCAGGACGACGCGATTACGCCTGTCGGTGGCGGTCGCGCAGGAGAAGCCGGCAGTGCCGTGCTGCCGGTCCAGGCCGGGAAAACCTGGCCGCCGGCCAGGAAGACCAGGGGCACCTTCAGGGACCTGCGCGAAGCCTATGAGAGCAATCGCGCCGGAGTGCCCTGGCACGACACCCGCGCGCAGGAATCGATCGAAAAGATCGCAGCCCCCGCGCTGAAAAAGCTGTTCCCGCAGGACCGCGCGGCAGTCCTTGAAGCGCTCACCGCGTACGGTGATTCCGCTACCCGCTTCCTCCTGCGCAAGCACTTGCGTGTCGCATCACGGCCGAGAAACAAGGTGGTCATCTCGGAAAAACGCCGCAAGCGCATCTTCGTCGAGGCGGACGCCCAAAGAGGAGATATCCCTCCGAAGCATTCCGAAAGATACCCGCCAGCGGACGCCGGCTTCCGGATTTGGCATAGCGAGCCCAGCGAGACCCAGTTCAGGTCTACTGTACGGCGCGGCAAGGGCGGTGAACCGAAGATCATTGCTTCGCCATCACCTGAACTGACGGCTGACATGAAGCATGAAATCGGTCACGCCGTCGACTGTGCGATCGTCTCGGACATGGGCTTACACAGGTTTAATCCCGACCGGATTCCCACCCCCTATCCGCTGTCATTTCCATTTACGGCGTACGATGTAAGCCTGATTTTGCGGCGCAAGAATGCGTACAGCAGAGCCAACCGTGAGATAAAGCGTGAGCACGCGCGTGCGGCAAGAGACAGGACCGGCATCTCCCGGTACGCCGAAACCGATACGTTTGAATTTTTTGCCGAAGCGATGTCTGCGTACGTCGGCAGTCCGGATACAAGCTTTGAAACGAACGTCAGGAAAGAACGGGCAGACGTGTACTCTCCCGAAAATCTGAGGGAACAGCACCCCCGGACCTACGCCATCATCGACGAACTCATCCGCGCCGGAATGAACCACCGCCGCGCGGAGCGGAGCGTGGCAGGAAAGACGAGCATCGGCGACAAACTCAGACGGCAGTGGTTCGACACCACCGAGAGACTGAAAAACCGGGCACCCGACGCAGCCCGGTGATGTGACCCGGACTCCGGGCGATTGCCCCGCTCGCCGCCGGCCCGGGCGGCGACAGCGGTGTCCTCGTCCGGCGCGGGCGGCTAAACCCAGGGCCACCGGCCTGAATCCCTGCCCTGGCGCCCGACGTCGCCTGCTATTCCCCTACCCGGCAGGTACGAGCGCAGGAATCGGCGGCAGAAAGGCGTGCACTGCGGAGAAATGCCGTGCAAAAGAAAAAAGCCGCTCGCGCGGCTTTTCACTGAACTGCCTGTTTGATAAGAGTTGGTGCCGCTGACCGGAATCGAACTGGTGACCTTCGCATTACGAATGCGCTGCTCTACCGACTGAGCTACAGCGGCACTACTGATCAAATCAGCAGAAGCCCGAAATTCTAGCAGAATTGTTGCGGGCTTGGAACCAGTCCGCTTACTCCGCGTGATACCCCGTCACCCGCTCCACCTCCGCCTTCGACCCGAGGAACACCGCGACCCGCTCGTGCAGCTTCTTCGGCTGGATGTCGAGGATGCGCTGCCTGCCGTTGGTGGCGGCGCCGCCGGCCTGTTCGATCAGGAAGGACATCGGGTTGGCCTCGTACATCAGGCGCAGCTTGCCGGGCTTGTCGGGCTCGCGGGCGTCGGCGGGATACATGAAGATGCCGCCGCGGTTGAGGATGCGGTGCACGTCGGCGACCATGGAGGCGATCCAGCGCATGTTGAAATTCTTGCCGCGCGGCCCGGTCTCGCCGGCCTGCAGTTCGTCGATGTAGCGCTTGACGGGCGGGAACCAGTGGCGCGCGTTGGAGGCGTTGATCGCGTATTCCTTGGTCTCCGCCGGGATCTTCATGTCGCGCTGGGTCAGCACCCAGGAGCCCATCTCGCGGTCGAGGGTGAAGCAGTGCACGCCGTTGCCGGTGGTGAGCACCAGGACGGTCTGCGGGCCGTAGACCGCGTAGCCGGCGGCGACCTGGCGGCTGCCGGGCTGCAGGAAGGCTTCTTCGGTCGGCTCGGTCATGCCTTCGGGCGCCTTCAGCACCGAGAAAATGGTGCCGATCGAGACGTTGACGTCGATGTTGGACGAGCCGTCGAGCGGATCGAACAGCAGCAGGTACTCGCCCTTCGGATAGCGGTTGGGAATCGGGAAGAAGCTGTCCATCTCCTCCGATGCCATGGCGGCGAGATGGCCGCCCCATTCATTGGCCTGCAGCAGGATTTCATTCGACAGCACGTCGAGCTTCTTCTGCACTTCGCCCTGCACGTTCTCGCTGCCGGCGGTGCCCAGCACATCGCCGAGCGCGCCCTTGCCGACGGCATGGCTGATGGTCTTGCAGGCGCGCGCGACCACCTCGATCAGGAGCCGCAGCTCGGCCGGTATGGTGTTGTGCAGGCGCTGCTCTTCGACCAGGTACTGCGTCAGGCTGACCCTTTTCATGTGTACTCCCTGTTATCAATGTCAGTGTTCGGTGTTGGTACTACGCCAAGGACTTGGTGACCACCTCGAGCACGTCCTTGGACAGCGATCGGGTGGCGGCGACCTTCTGCAGCGCGGCCTTCATCTTCTGCTGCAGCGCCGGCTCGTACTTGCGCCAGCGGTCGAGCGTACGGGCGAGGCGGGCGGCGACCTGCGGGTTGATCGCGTTGAGCGCGATCACCTGCTCGGCCCAGAATTCATAGCCGCTGCCGTCGGCCGCGTGGAACTGCGAGGGGTTGCCGTTGCAGAAGCTGAAGATCAGGCTGCGCGCCCGGTTCGGGTTCTTCAGCGTGAAGGCGGGATGGCGCATCAGCTCCCGTACGGCGGCGACGTCGGTCTTGCGCGACATGGCCTGCAGCGAGAACCACTTGTCGACCACCAGCGCTTCCTGCTCGAAATCCTCGTAGAAGCGGGCCAGCGCCTGCTCGCGTCCGGGCGCGCTGCTGTTGGCCAGTGCGGCCAGCGCGCCGATGCGGTCGGTCATGTTGTTGGCGTTGTCGTACTGGGTCTGCGCCAGGCGGTGCGCGGCATCGTCGTCGAGCTCGACCAGGTAGGCCAGCGCCAGGTTCTTCAGGCCGCGCTTGCCGGCGGATTCGGCGTCGGGGCTGTACTCGCCCGGGGTGCGGTTGGCCTGGTAGGCGATCTGCCATTCGCCGCGCAGGGCCTGCGCCAGCGAGCGGCGCATCGCCTGCCGCACCGCGTGGATCGCATGCGGATCGACCACGTCCAGCTGTTCGGCCAGCACGGTCTCCGACGGCAGGGTCAGTGCGAATTCCTGGAAAGCGGGATCGAGCCGGCTGTCGGTCAGCGTCGCGCGGAAGGCGTCATGCAGCGGACCGGCGGCGCCGGCATCGGCCTGCCCGCCTTCGCGCACGGTCTTCACCAGCGCCAGCATGCGGCGCATGGCCAGACGCTGTCCCGCCTCCCAGCGATTGAAGGCGTCGCTGTCATGCGCCATCAGGAAGGCGAGTTCGGCTTCGGTGTAGTCGATATCCAGGTGCACCGGCGCCGAGAAATTGCGCAGCACCGAGGGCACCGGCTTTTCCTTCACATGCTTGAAGCGGAAGGTCTGGCTGGACTCGGTCAGCTCCAGCACGGCGGTGGTGAAGGCCTCCGCGCTGCCGCTGCCGTCGAGGAACAGCGGCATGTCCAGGCCCTGGCTGTCGAGCAGGCCGACCGCCACCGGGATGTGGAAGGGCTTTTTCTCGGCCTGGCCCGGTGTCGGCGCGCAGGACTGGGACAGGGTGATCTCGAAGGCTTCCTGCCCGGCGTCGTAGGCGGTCTCGACCTTCACGCGCGGCGTGCCGGCCTGGCTGTACCAGAGTTCGAACTGGGACAGGTCGCGCCCGTTGGCGTCGGCCATGGCGAGACGGAAGTCGTCGCAGGTCACCGCGTGGCCGTCATGCCGCTCGAAATACAGGTCCATGCCCTTGCGGAAGCCATCCCGGCCGAGCAGGGTCTGGTACATGCGGACCACTTCCGCGCCCTTCTCGTAGACGGTGACGGTGTAGAAATTGTTGATCTCGACGTAGGAATCGGGCCGCACCGGGTGGGCCATGGGTCCCGCGTCCTCCGGGAACTGGGCCTGGCGCAGCACCCGCACGTCCTCGATGCGCTTGACCGCGCGGCCGCTGTCGGTACCGATCATGTCGGCCGAGAACTCCTGGTCGCGGAACACGGTGAGGCCTTCCTTGAGCGACAGCTGGAACCAGTCGCGGCAGGTGACGCGGTTGCCGGTCCAGTTGTGGAAGTACTCATGCGCGACCACCGACTCGATGCCGGCATAGTCGGCGTCGGTGGCGATGCGCGGATTGGCCAGCACGTACTTGGTGTTGAAGATGTTGAGGCCCTTGTTCTCCATCGCGCCCATGTTGAAGTCGCCGACGGCGACGATCATGAAGCGGTCGAGATCGAGCTCCAGCCCGTAGCGCTCCTCGTCCCAGCGGATGCTGTGCTTGAGCGAGTCCATCGCATGCTGGGTCTTGTCGAGATTGCCTTCCTCGACCCATACCTGCAGCAGCACTTCGCGGCCGGACTTGAGGGTGCAGGTCTCTTCCTGGCAGACCAGGCTGCCGGCGACCAGCGCGAACAGGTAAGACGGTTTCTTGAACGGGTCTTCCCACAGCGCGTAGTGGCGTCCGTCGCCGAGGTCGCCCTGCTCAATCAGGTTGCCGTTGGAGAGCAGCACCGGGTATTTCTTCTTGTCCGCGCGCAGCATCACCTTGTACTTCGCCATCACGTCGGGACGGTCGGGGAAGAAGGTGATCTTGCGGAAGCCTTCCGCCTCGCACTGGGTGAAGAAATTGCCGTTGGAAACATACAGTCCCATCAGCGAGGTATTGAGCGCCGGGTGGATGGCGGTCTCGATCTCCAGCGTCACCTGCTCCGGGGCGTTGAAGATCTCCAGCACGCCGTTGCCGAGCGCGTAGCCGCGCCGGGTCAGTTCGCGCCCGTTCATCCGCAGCTGCACGAGCTGCACGCCGTCGCCGTAGAGGACGACGCTCTTGCCGTCGCTTTCCGGGTTGCGGGACAGGGTAAGGCGGGTGGCGACCCGGGTCAGATCGGGGTCGAGATCAAAGCCCATCTCCACGGTCTCCACCAGGTAGGCGGGCGGCGCGTAATCCTTGCGGTAGATGGTCTGGGGAGTATCGGTGCGCATAGGGAATTCGATTCAGGGGATAATGCCAAACCGGCATTTTACAACCAACGCTTGCGGAGACTCTCCCCATGAAATCATCCTTTGCGCTTTTCGTGATGGCATCGGCCGCCCTGCTTTCCGGCTGCACACAGGAGCAGCAAAACCAGATCAGCCGCTCGGTCCAGAACTGGACCGGCACCAATGGCGTGCTGGAAGTCTACGCGGGCGACAAGCTGGTGCGGCGCTTCATCGGCATCGACAAGCTGACCACCGCCACCGCGACCTCGGCGGGCGATAATACGCCGCGCTCCTACCGCTACGGCTACGGCGTCTTCGACGCCAATCTCAACATGCAGATCGACCAGGGCGAGAAGAAGGTGTATTTCGAGATCAGCGACTACGCCACCAACTACATCTTCTTCGAAAACCCGAGCTAGGCGGCGACAAGCCGATACAAAAATCATGGAATCTTTGCATGCGGCGGACATTCTGATTCTTCATAAACACCCTGGGCAATACCGGAGAAGGCAAACATGAAATCCTGGCTGATCAGGCTGCTGGCGCTGTCGACGCTCCTGCTGGCGGGCTGCGCCACCACCATCAGGAGCAACGTCACCAGCTTCCACGAGTGGCCCGCCGAGCTGGCCGAGAAGACCTACGTCTTCGAGCGCACGAAGGACCAGAACAACAATCTCGAATATCTCAATTACGAGAACATGGTGCGCGTCGAGCTGCAGCGGCTCGGCTTCGCCGAAGCCCCGGTCGCCACGCGTCCGGCGCTGAAGGTCGCGCTTTCGTACAGCAACAGCGGACGCGACGTGCGCGAGGTCTACCCGGTGGTGGTGCGCCCCTACCCGTACGCCTACCCCTACTGGCCGGGCTACTACCGCCATCCGTTCTACGGACCCTATGGCCCCTATGGCCCGTTCTACGACCCGTTCTGGTACGGCCCGCCGGTGGTCGAGCAGCGGGTGTCGCAATACCAGCTGTTCACCCGGGAGCTGAAGATCGCGCTGGCGCGCATGGGGGACGGCAGGCGCTTATGGGAAACCACGGTGGTCAGCGAAGGCACCAATCCGTCGCTGGCCAAGGTCATGCCCTACATGGTCAGGAGCGCGTTCGCGGACTTCCCGGGACCGAACGGCGTACCGCGACGGATCGAACTGAAGATGGACTAACCGCTCCGGGCGGCGGTCATTCCCGTCGCTAGGCGCGGATGGCGTGCACTCGACCGGGCCGAACCCGCTGCAGTCCGTCGACGACTATGAGGATGGTCCGGCAGGCGGCGCCACGACGATCGTATCTTCCATGACGTCATCCGCCCCTGGCATCCGGGGCGCGGGCGCTGCGCCGTCGCCCGCCGCGGCTGCCACGGTGGAGGCGGAGCCCGCCCCTTCCGGCGACGCGTTCGGCTCATCCGGCGACTGCCGGTAATGCGGGCCATAGCTCAGCAGAAACTGCTTGCCGTCGGCCACCGGGCGATACTGCACGACCAGTGCCACCTCCTCCTGGCGCTCTTGCCCGTCCTTGTCGGTCAGGGTGATGTCGACGAGCTCGATGTCCCCGTGCACTCTCCTCGCATCCACCCGCCAGTCCCCGGCCCTGGAGAGCCTGAGCGCGGTATTCAGAAACTGCAGCGCGTTTCCCCCGCCGTACGCGGCCCAGGTCACTTTCCCGCGCCCGGCATCGGGAATGGAGTGCGTGTCGACGATCTGCTCGCCCAAATCTTCCCCGAACAGCGCGACGTATTGCGCGCGCGCTTCGTCAGAATCGAGCTTGGACCCGCCGAACACCCCCACGATCCCGCCGTTCTGCAGTGCCGGCTGCGCCCCGGGACTGTAATCTTCCAGCACCACGCCATATTGACCCTCCAGGCCATCCGCCTCCTGCCCGGTCTCGCATTGCTCGCGCGTCAGCCTGACAACCTTCAGCCTGCCCAGTCCGGGCGGCGTCTTCCCGATAATGCTCGCCTCGATCTGCCTGACCACGGATTGGCCCAGGGCGTCGAGATAAGCCTCGTGGTTACCGAATCGTGCGAGCTTGAACTCCCGGTCCTTCCTGGCATGCTTCAACAGCCTCGCTTTCGCGGGCGCGGAGAATGTCGCGCCCTTGATCGCCACGGCGGGCGCGCAGCGGGTGGGGTCGGACGGGTCGGCATAGCTGGGATGGATTCGGGTCGGATCGCCGGGATGGCGGATCGGGAACCGGTCATCGAGCGCCCGATGATAGACCTGCGGGTGTGTCACGCGGATGGCGGCGCCGCGTGTCGCCGGCGTACGCCGGGCGGAGGCGCTGGCCGCCGGCGGAGCGGAGGACGAGGCCACCGGTACCGGGGCGCGACGCTTGTCGGCGGGAGCGCGCATTGCCTTGCACAGCCGCCGCGCGGCCGCGCGCCCGGCGGCGACCGATGCTTGCGATGCGGCGGCACCGGCGACGGCGCTGCTTCCTTCTCCCCTTGCCGATCGTCGCAGGGCGGCGCGCGAGACGTAACGCGTCTGCGCGGTATTGACCTTCTCTGCGTAGATCTGAGCTGCGTAGATCTGAGTTTCGCGCTTCTGCCTTGAACGCAGGCGGCTTGCCGCCGCCCGCCCCGCGGGTGTCTCCGTGCGCCGCGCTGCGGACGGCGCGGCTTCCGGTGGCGGAGGGGACTGTGTCTGCCGGGCCTGCGGGGCTTCGCGGTTTTCCTGTCGGCCGGGGGAAATCCGGCTGGAAAAGGATCGGGTGACGGGTCGTGTCATGGCTGTACCTGCTCGTTCTGCCGCACATGCGGCCGCCACTGAGTCGTTTGGGGCCTTCGAAGGTTCCGCACGACAACGAACAGGAAAGCCTGATAGCGCGATCAGCGGCGATCAGGGCGCGGGGTCGTCGCGATTTCCGGCATGGTGCCCCGGATAACGGTCAGGATCGCCTCGGGTTCAGTCGCGCAAATCCTGCAGCGCGGCTTCCAGCGCATCACCGGCCCAGGTCCCGACCCGCACGGGACTTGCCCGCTCTGCCCGCAGGGCGCGGGCCAGCTCCTCGGTCCGCAGCATGAACACGCGTTTCGTCTGTGGCACGATGAACACCAGCCGGCTGCGCGCCGGACTGATCCAGCACAGGCGGCAATTGACGGGGCTGCCGTCGTTGCGCACCAGTTCCACCCAGGCGCCCGGCGCCAGTTCGTGCACGACCGGCAGATAGGCCGCATCCGCCGCCGCCTGCTGTTCGCTGGCGCGGCGGTCGAGCTGGTGCTCGCTTGCCCGGCTCACCGTCTCCATGCGCTGTTCGAGCGCCTGCCGCGCGTCGCCGGGACGTAGTGCGGCGGCGTGACGCTCGGCGAGGGCCGCGAAAAATTCCTCCCGCTCCGGCCCCTGCCACTTGATGACATTCATCCAGGAATTCAGCGTGGATACCAGCGAGGGCAGGCGTTCCACCATCTGCCTGCGCTCCTGCGCGCCCTGCTTGGGCTGCAGGCTGCCGATCAGTTCGTCCATCAGGCCGGTGACCGCCGGCAGCAGCTCGGGCTTGCTGTCGCTGACACGGCGGGCGAAGCTGAGCACCTGCACCCATTGCCGCCGCAGGAAATCCTCCAGCAGCGGATCGACTTCGCCGGTCTCGAGGCGGGAGGCGATGTCGGCCTCGGCCGCGCTCAGCGCGGCGGCGCCGGCTTCCTGGCGCAGGGCCTCGGTCTTTTGCGCCGTCAGCAGCTCGGCGTTCGCCTGGTCGAGCGCGGCCAGCGCCTGCCGCAGCCCGGCCTCGAGTTGCGGCAGTGCCGCGCTGCTCACGCGCTCGGGAAGCGCCGCGATCTGCTGCGACAGGGCATCGCCGTCGCTGCTGGCGAGCGCGACATCGAACAGCGCTGCTAGGAAGCGCCGCGCCGGATGATCCTCGCCGAAGAAGAAGTCGCTGTCGTTGCGCAGCAGGGGCATCAACGCCTGCGCGATCAGCGCGACCGGCTTGCGCGTGCGGAAGGGCAGCCGCTCGTCGTTGGCGAGCCTGTCGAACATGGCTTCCAGCAGCGCGTCTGCCTTTGCCGGGATCAGCTTGAGCGTGCCCTCGGGCGCCAGCCAGGCCTGCAGCAGATCACGCGTGCTCGGCGTGACCGCGATGGTGAGTTCCGGGATCTCGCTCTGATAGCGCTGCTCCGCGTCCGGCAGCACGCCGCGTACCGCCAGCTCGCGGTTGAGCGCCTCGTACAGCATGCCCAGCGGCAGAAACAGCGCCGGCCGGAGCTGCGCCATGAAGACGGCAAGACTGCCCGGCTCGCGCTCGAACTTCGCCCAGGCTTCGACCACCGCATTGACGAAACTCAGGCCGCGGAAGGGATTGGCGATGGTGCGCAGTTCGTCCGGCCACAGCCAGTGCGTGATCCGCATGCCGAGTATCGCCAGCTGGTCGGCGTGCACCCTGTCCAGCGCCTGCGCCAGGTTCTCGGCCTGGACCCGGCGCTGCATCGCGTCGAAACTGTCGGCCGACAGATCCAGCGCGCCGCTGCGCACCGCCGCCCTGCCCTGCTCGGCCGCCGCCTCCACGGCCTGCAGCAGTTCCTCCTGCAGGCTGTCGCGCAGCAACTGGTGGAACGCCGGCGTATGGTCGCGCAGCCGCTGTGCGATCTTCGCGCGCAGGCCGTCGTCCTCCGCCGCCGGCTGGGCCAGCGCCAGCAGCAGGCGCTCGGTGAAAGGCTCGAATTCCGCCGCCGCCAGGCGCACGGCGGTGAATGCCAGCGTATTGAGGAGCGAGAGGCGGTCGCCGCTCATGCTAGGTGTAGAGCCATTCCGAGAAGAGGGTCAGCCCGACCACCGCCAGCACCGCCGCGCCCAGCACCAGCAGCAGCCGGCCGAAACGCGGCGTACCGTCGCCGCCGCCGGGCTGCTCGTCGGGATGGCGCATCGGGCTCTTGCCGGAATCGTTCATGGCAGCAGGATGGTGGAGCCGGTGGTCTTGCGCGCTTCCAGGTCGCTGTGCGCCTGTGCCGCATCCCTGAGCGCGTAGCGCTGGTTGATGTCGATCCTGACCTTTCTGCTGGTCACCATCGAAAACAGGTCGGCCGCGGAGTTTTCCAGGTCGGCGCGTTTGGCGGTGTAATTGAACAGCGACGGCCGGGTGATGAACAGCGAGCCGCGCGAGGCAAGTTCATTCAGGCTGAACGGCGGGACCGGACCGGAGGCCGCGCCGAAGCTGACCATCATGCCGAGCGGCGCCAGGCAGTCGAGCGAACCGGTGAAGGTATCCCGCCCGATCGAGTCGTACACGACCGGCACGCCCTCGCCGCCGGTGATTTCCTTCACCCGTTCGACGAAGTTTTCCTTGTTGTAGTTGATGGTATGGGTGCAGCCGTGCGCCCTGGCCAGCTCCGCCTTTTCGTCGGAGCCGACGGTGCCGATCATGGTCACGCCGATCGCGCGCGCCCACTGGCAGGCGATCAGGCCGACGCCGCCGGCCGCGGCATGGAACAGGATGGTTTCGCCGCCGCGCAGCGGGAAGGTGCGGCGGAACAGGTATTGCACGGTCAGGCCCTGCAGCATCATCGCCGCGCCGGTTTCGAAATCGATCTCGTCGGGCAGCTTGACCAGTCCGGCCGCCGGCATCACGCGCGCTTCAGCATAGGCGCCGGTCGGGCGGCAGGCGTAGGCGACGCGATCGCCCGCCTTGACGTGACTGACGCCCGCGCCGACCGCCTCCACCACGCCCGCGCCCTCCATGCCTATGCCGCCGGGCAAGGGCTGCGGATAGGCGCCGGTGCGGAAATAGACATCGATGTAGTTCAGGCCGCAGGCATGCTGGCGCACCCGCGCCTCGCCCGGGCCGGGGTCGCCCACCTCGACATCGACGTACTCCATGACTTCCGGTCCGCCGGTCTTGCTGATTCGAATTGCCTTGGGCATGTTGGGCCTCCTGGATTATTTATTGTGATGATGATGCGGTACGAGCTGCGCCAGCAGCAGCTCCGCCGATGCGAGATTGGTCGCGCAGGGCACATTGTGCACGTCGCAGGCGCGCACCAGGGCATTGATGTCCGGCTCGTGCGGCTGCGGCGTCATCGGGTCGCGCAGGAAGATCACCAGGTCGACCTTGCCCTCGGCCAGCTCGGCGCCGATCTGCAGGTCGCCGCCCGACGGGCCGGACAGCTTGCGCTCCACCGTCAGGCCGACTTCGTCGTGCAGGCGCTTGCCGGTGGTGCCGGTGGCGACCAGCAGGCACTGCCGCAGCATGTCGGCATGGCGCGAGGCGAGCTCGACCATGTCGTCCTTCTTCATGTCGTGCGCGATCAGCGCGATCCGTTTTTTCACGGTCAGAAAGTCCCCGGGTAATTGCCGCCATCGAGCAGCACGTTCTGGCCGGTCATGTAGCCGGCCTGCACGCTGCACAGGAATGCACAAACCGCGCCAAATTCCTCCGCGGTGCCGAAGCGCTGCGCCGGAATGCCGCGGCGGCGCGCCTCGGCCGCCTCTTCCGGCGACTTGCCGGCAGCCGCCGCCGACGCGGCGATGGTCTTGCTCAGGCGCTCGGTATCGAAGGCGCCGGGCAGCAGGTTGTTGATGGTGACGTTCTTCGCGACGGTCTTGCGCGCCAGCCCGGCGACAAAGCCGGTCAGGCCCGAGCGCGCGCCGTTGGACAGTCCGAGCACGTCGATCGGCGCCTTCACCGCGCCCGAGGTGATGTTGATGATGCGCCCGAAACCGCGCGCCATCATGCCGTCGACCGTGGCCTTCATCAGCTCGATCGGCGTGAGCATGTTGGCGTCGAGCGCGGCGATCCAGTCGTCGCGCGTCCAGTTGCGGAAGTCGCCGGGCGGCGGGCCGCCGGCGTTGTTGATCAGGATGTCCGGGTCGGGACAGGCGGCCAGTACCCTGGCCCGTCCTTCCGGCGTCGTGATGTCGCAGGCGATGGCGGTCACGGTGACGCCGGTCTTCTGCCGGATCTCCTGCGCGGCGGCTTCCAGCGCCTCGGCGCCGCGCGCCACGATCACCACGTTGACGCCCTCGGCCGCCAGCGCTTCCGCGCAGCCGCGGCCCAGTCCCTTGCTGGCGCCGCAGACGATGGCGTTCCTGCCCCTGATTCCAAAATCCATGTTTCCCCCTAACGCTTTCTTGATAACAGATAGATGCCCGCGAGAACCAGCGCGGTCCCCGCCAGCTGTATGCCGGTAATCGGCTCGTCCAGGATGGCGGCGCCGAGAAACAGCGTCGACACCGGACCGATCATGCCCGCCTGCGAAGTGGTGCCGGGGCCGATGCGGGCCACCGCCACCATGGTCATCAGCACCGGCAGCACGGTGCAGAACACCGCGTTGACGACCGACAGCCCGTAGACCGCGGCCGGCTGCTCCAGCAGGAGCGCGGTCGGCCGCAACAGGAAGAACTGCAGCACGCACGCCGCGCTCGACACGCACATCGCATAGGCGACGAGGCGCAAAGCGCCGACGCGTGCCACCAGCTCGCCCGACAGCACCAGGTAGATCGCATAGGATATCGCGCTGCCGAGCACGAAGGCGCCGCCGAGCAGCACATTGGAGCCGCCGGCGCGGGCGTCGTGGAAAAACACCAGCACCGTGCCGAGATAGGCCGTCACCAGCGCCGCCCACTCCGCCGCGGTGATGCGCTTTTTCAGCACGAACACGGAGATCAAGAGCACGAAGGACGGCGTCAGGAACAGGATCAGCCGCTCCAGGCCGGCCGAGATGTACTGCAACCCGAGGAAATCGAGAAAGCTCGACAGGTAGTAGCCGAGCAGGCCCATCACGACGATGCGCACGCGGTCCGGGTTGGCGAGCGCGGGCGAGCGCAGCGCATGCCACAGCGCCAGGCCGGCGAAGAACGGCAGCGAAAACAGCATGCGGAAAGTGATCAGGGTCACGGCGTCGACCTGGTAGCGGTAGATCAGCTTGGCGACGATGGCCTTGGCGGAAAACAGGATGGCGCCGGCGATGGCGATGGACAGGCCTAGCAGGAAGGTCTGGCGGGCGGAGACAGTTGCGGGAGATGCGGGCATCCGGGGATTTTACGCTGAGGATGATTTTCTTACATTGAGGCGGGCGGGCTCTTCTGGGGTGGCTCTCGGTTCGGGCTCGGTTCGGGCTCGGTTCGGGCTCGTTTCGGTTTTCTCTTCGGTGCTGCAAAGCTGTAGCCGCTCCGTGGATACAAGCCGGGACTGGCCCCGGCGGGCCACCTACTTTTTTGCTTCGCCAAAAAAGTAGGCAAGAAAGGGGGGGCGCCGAGCCCGACCCTAATGCTTGCCCCCTTCGGGGGTACCCGAAAAATCGGCAGGTCTCGCGGGAAGCGGGGCAAACTCGCCTTCGGCTCAGACAAGCCCCGCTTCTTTATCCGCGAGACCCACCGATTTTTCGGCTGCGCATAAGGGGACGGCAACCCCGTACACCATCCCCACCCTGACCCTCCCCTTTGAAGGGGAGGGAACTGTCAAGGGCTTGGCGAAGGGAGTCGATGTTGTGCACGCCGACAGTGGTAGGCGAGCGAACTTGCCCCGGCCGTCTGTGCCCTTGTCGATGCACTGCGTCTCCGCAGCCTGCGAGAGCCATCAAACCCTTCACGCAGGCAACGAGAGAGGAACTCATGAAACGATCGCCTGCGGCAGCAAGAGAAAGAATGATTCCCTTCCCTTCAAGGGCGGCCGGCGAGGTGAAGGGTCAGGGATGGGATGGTTTGCGGTTTGGCCGTCCCCGTTGCGCTTCGACGGGAACCCCCGAAGGGGGCAAGCGCTTCGGGTCGGGCTCGGCGCCCCCCTTTCTTGCCTACTTCTTTGGCGAGACAAAGAAGTAGGCGGCCTGCCGGGACTGGCCCCGGCTAGTGTCCACGAAGTGGCTACCGCTTTGCAGCGCCGAAGAAAAAAGCGAAACGAGAGCGCTTGTCTCCGCGAAGGGTGATTCCGCTTTGATGCACCGGAGAGAAACAAGAGATGCAGTAGCCTACTTCCTCATAATCGACCCCAACACCCCCCGAATAATCTCCCTTCCCACCTGCGACCCAATACTCCGCGCCGCCGACTTGAACATCGCCTCGACCACCGTATCCTTGCGCCGCCCGACCCCGCCACCGCCGCCAAGCAGACCGCCGAGCATGCCCCCCAGCCCGCCGCCGGTCTCTTCCTGCGCGGCGCTGCCCTTGCTGCTGGACTTCACTTCTTCCCGGGTCGGCACTTCCTTCTCCGCCCGCCCCTTGAGCTTTTCATAGGCGGAGTCGCGGTCGACGACTTTTTCATAGACGCCGGCGACGACCGAGTTGTCGATCACCTCGCGGCGTTCGGCATCGCTGACCGGGCCGAGCTGGGACGCGGGCGGCACGATGAAGGCGCGTTCGACGATGTGCGGGCGCCCTTTGTCGTCGAGGAAGGACACCAGCGCCTCGCCGACGCCGAGTTCAGTGATGACCTGCGCGGTGTCGAGCTGCGGATTGGGACGGAAGGTCTCGGCCGCCGCCTGCACCGCCTTCTGGTCGCGCGGCGTGAACGCGCGCAGCGCATGCTGGACGCGGTTGCCGAGCTGGCCGAGCACGGTGTCGGGGATGTCGAGCGGGTTCTGGGTCACGAAGTACACGCCCACGCCCTTGGAACGGATGAGGCGCACCACCTGCTCGATCTTCTGCAGCAGCGCCTTGGGCGCCTCGTCGAACAGCAGGTGCGCCTCGTCGAAGAAAAAAACCAGCCTGGGCTTGTCGACGTCGCCGACCTCGGGCAGATGCTCGAACAGTTCCGACAGCATCCACAGCAGGAAAATCGCGTACAGGCGCGGCGAGTGCAGCAGCTTGTCGGCGGCGAGTATGTTGACCATGCCCCGGCCCTGCGCGTCGGTCTGCATGAAGTCTTCGATGTTGAGCATCGGCTCGCCGAAGAAGCGGTCGCCGCCCTGCTCCTCGATCGCCAGCAGGCCGCGCTGGATGGCACCGATGCTGGCCGGCGAGATGTTGCCGTATTCGGTCTTGAGTTCGGCCGCGTTGTCGCCGACGTTCTGCAGCATCGCGCGCAGGTCCTTGATGTCGAGCAGCAGCAGGCCGTGGTCGTCGGCGACCTTGAACACCAGCTGCAGCACGCCTTCCTGCACTTCATTCAGGTTGAGCATGCGCGCCAGCAGCAGCGGCCCGAGGTCGGACACGGTGGCGCGCACCGGGTGGCCCTTTTCGCCGAACACGTCCCAGAAGGTCACCGGGGCGGCGCGCCAGTCGGGTTCCGGCAGTCCGAGCAGGTCGAGCCGCTCCTTGATGCGCGGCGATGCCGAGCCGGGCCGGGCCATGCCCGACAGGTCGCCCTTGACGTCGGCCATGAAGACCGGCACGCCGATGTCGGACAGCGCCTGGGCCATGGCCTGCAGGGTCACCGTCTTGCCGGTGCCGGTGGCGCCGGTGATGCAGCCGTGGCGGTTGGCGAGGTTGGACAGAAGGACAAGATCCTTGTCCTGATGCTTGGCGATGAGGAGCTGGGAGGGCATCGTGGTTGGCTTTCAGGCAATTTTTGAGAGGGGTCGCTGTGTTAGAATCCCGGATTGGTTTCCGGCCTGGTAAGTGCTTGATTTCACGTCCGCCAGGCTACCTCTCGATCATTCCCAGGAAAGATTCGCCATGGCTGGACATAGTAAATGGGCCAATATTAAACACAAAAAAGCCGCGACCGATGCAAAGCGCGGCAAGATCTGGACGCGCCTGATCAAGGAAATCACCGTGGCGGCGCGCCTGGGCGGCGGCGACATCGCCAGCAACCCCCGGCTGAGGCTGGCGGTCGACAAGGCGGCCGACGCCAACATGCCGAAGGACAACGTGACCCGCGCCATCCAGCGCGGCACCGGCGGCCTGGAAGGCGCCAACTACGAGGAAATCCGCTACGAAGGCTACGGCATCAACGGCGCCGCCATCATCGTCGACTGCATGACCGACAACCGCGTGCGCACCGTGGCGGAAGTCCGCCATGCCTTCAGCAAGTTCGGCGGCAACATGGGCACCGAAGGCTCGGTCGCCTTCCTGTTCAAGCATTGCGGCCAGTTGCTGTTCGCGCCGGGCACCGACGAGGACGCGCTGATGGAAGCCGCGCTCGAGGCGGGCGCCGAGGACGTGGTGACCGACGAGGAAGGCGGCATCGAAGTGCTGACCGCGCCGAACGACTTCTCGGCGGTCAAGGAGACCCTGGAAAAGGCCGGCTTCAAGGCCGAGGTGGCCGAAGTGGTGATGAAGCCCTCGACCGAAACCGTGTTCACCGGCGATGACGCGGTGAGGATGCAAAAGCTGCTCGACGCGCTGGAAAACCTCGACGACGTGCAAGAGGTCTACACCAACGCGGTGATCGAGGAATAGGTTCCGGCAGGACGTTTTCGGGCAGCTTCGGCTGCCCTTTCATTCAGTAGTGATTCAGCTCTCATGAAAATTCTGGTAGTTGGCTCGGGCGGCCGCGAACATGCCCTCGCCTGGAAGCTCGCGCAATCGGATCGCATCCAGAAGGTCTATGTGGCGCCGGGCAACGGCGGCACCGCGCTCGACGCGCGCCTGGAGAATGTCGACATCACCGATCCCGGCTGGCTGGCCCAGTTCGCCGCGAAGGAAAACATCGCGCTGACCGTGGTCGGCCCGGAAGTGCCGCTGGCGGCCGGCATCGTCAACATCTTCCGCGACCAGGGGCTGAAGATCTTCGGCCCGACCAGGGAAGCGGCGCAGCTGGAAAGCTCGAAGGACTTCGCCAAGGCCTTCATGAAGCGCCACCGGATCCCGACCGCCGATTACCAGACCTTCTCCGACCTGCAGGCGGCGCACCGCTACATCAACCAGAAGGGCGCGCCGATCGTGATCAAGGCCGACGGCCTGGCCGCCGGCAAGGGCGTGGTGGTGGCGATGACGCTGGACGAGGCGCATGCCGCGGTCGACATGATGCTGTCCGATAACAAGCTCGGCGACGCCGGCGCGCGCGTCGTGATCGAGGAATTCCTCGACGGCGAGGAAGCCAGCTTCATCGTCATGGTGGACGGCCGCAACGTGCTGCCGCTGGCCACCAGCCAGGACCACAAGCGTCTCAGGGACAATGACGAAGGCCCGAACACCGGCGGCATGGGCGCCTACTCCCCGGCCCCGATCGTCACGCCCTCGCTGCATGCGCGCATCATGCGCGAGATCATCAACCCGACCGTGCTCGGCATGCAGAAGGACGGCATCCCGTTCACCGGCTTCCTTTACGCCGGCCTGATGATCGACGCCAAGGGCAATCCCAGGACGCTGGAATTCAACTGCCGCATGGGCGACCCGGAAACCCAGCCGATCATGGCGCGTCTGAAGACGGACCTGGTCGGCGTGATGGAGCACGCGGTCAACGGCACCCTGGACCAGGTCGCGCTGGAATGGGACCGCCGCACCGCGCTCGGCGTGGTGATGGCCGCCGCCGGCTATCCGGAAGCGCCGCGCAAGGGCGACCCGATCACCGGCATCCCGGCCGAGACCCCGGACTGCGTGACCTTCCATGCCGGCACCACGCTCGCCGGCGATCGCCTGACGACGTCGGGCGGCCGCGTGCTGTGCGTGGTCGGCCTCGGTGACAGCGTGAAGATGGCGCAGAAGCACGCCTACCAGGTGGTCGACGGCATCCGGTTCGACGGTGCGCAGTTCCGCCGCGACATCGGCTGGCGCGCGCTGAAGCGGCCGGCCTGATGCACGATGCGGCCGGCGTCGGCCGCACCGGCGGCTGACCTTCGATAAACCCAGGACAGAATCAG
This sequence comes from Noviherbaspirillum aridicola, assembly GCF_019656455.1. Classification (GTDB taxonomy): domain Bacteria; phylum Pseudomonadota; class Gammaproteobacteria; order Burkholderiales; family Burkholderiaceae_D; genus Noviherbaspirillum; species Noviherbaspirillum aridicola. The sequence continues at coordinate 111,066 of NZ_BPMK01000005.1, read as the reverse complement.
AGTCAGCCGTGACCACTCCACATCTCGTCAAATCCTACCTGCTCGACCTGCAGGCGCGCATCGTCGGCGCGCTGGAACAGGTCGACGGCAAGCCCTTCCTCGTCGACCAGTGGGAACGCCCGCATGGCACGAGCCCGATCGCCGGCGGCGGCATTTCCCGCATCCTGGAAGAAGGCAATGTGCTCGAACGCGGCGGCGTCGGCTTTTCCCATGTCAGCGGCGATGCGCTGCCCCCCACTGCGGCCGCCAACCGACCCGAACTCGCGGGCCGGCGCTGGGAAGCGATGGGCGTGTCGCTCGTCATGCATCCCCGCAATCCCTACGCGCCCACTTCGCACATGAATGTGCGCTTCTTCATCGCCTCGAAAGAGGGAGAAGAGCCGGTCTGGTGGTTCGGCGGCGGCATGGACCTGACGCCCTATTACGGCTTCGAGGAAGACGCGGTGCATTTCCACCGCACCTGCCGCGAGGCGCTTGCGCCCTTCGGCGAGGACCTGCATCCGCGCTTCAAGAAATGGTGCGACGACTACTTCTACCTGAAGCACCGCAAGGAGCCGCGCGGCGTGGGCGGCATCTTCTTCGACGATTTTCATGCGCTCGGCCTGGAGCAGAGCTTCGCCATGATGCGCAGCGTCGGCGACCATTTCATCGATGCCTACATTCCGCTGCTGCAGCGCCGCAAGGACACCCCCTATGGCGAGCGTGAGCGGGACTTTCAGGCCTACCGCCGCGGCCGCTACGTCGAGTTCAACCTGGTGCTCGACCGCGGCACGCTGTTCGGCCTGCAGTCGGGCGGCCGCACCGAATCGATCCTGATGTCCATGCCGCCGGTCGTCAAATGGCGCTACGACTGGCATCCGGAACCGGGCAGCCCCGAGGCCCGGCTGTACACCGACTTCCTCACCCCGCGGGAATGGGCGTGACGCGCTGCATCGCGCTGCTCGGCGGCAGCTTCGACCCGGTGCACAGCGGCCATGTCGCGCTCGCCGGCTATTTCGCGAAGCTGCTGTTTCCCGACGAGCTGCGCCTGCTGCCGGCCGGCCTGCCCTATCAGAAGCAGGCGCTGACCGCGAGCGCCGCGCAGCGCATCGACATGCTGCGGCTGGCATTCGGCGGGTTCGCCGTGCCGGTCGCGATCGATGACCAGGAAATCCGGCGCGAGGGCGCGACCTACACCATCGACACCCTGCGCGCGCTGCGCGCTCAGCTCGGCGACGACGTGTCGCTTGCCTTCCTCATCGGCGCTGACCAGCTGCAGAAGTTGCATACCTGGAAGGACTGGCGGGCGCTGTTCGACCATGCCCACATCTGCGCCGCCTCGCGCCCGGGCTTCGCACTCGACCCCGCCCACGTGGCGCCCGAGGTCGCGCAGGAATTCATGCGGCGCGCCGCCACGCCCGGGCAGATCCGTAGCACGCCGGCCGGACTCGCCTATCTTGCCGTCAATCTCGCGATCGACATTTCGGCCACGCAAATCCGCGCCGCCCTGGCGGAAGGCCGCAGCGTCGCCTCGCTGATCCCGGCCGGGGTGCTAGACTATATCGAACGACAACATCTCTATCAGAAGAACTAATGGATATCAAAAAACTGCAAGCCACCGTCATCGATGCCCTCGAGGATGTGAAAGCCCAGGACATCAAGGTCTACGACACCGTCCATCTCACCAGCATGTTCGACCGCCTGGCCATCGCGTCGGGCACCTCCAACCGCCAGACCAAGGCGCTTGCCGCGTCCGTGCGCGACAAGGTCAAGGAAAAGGGCGGCAGCGTGGTCAGCATCGAAGGCGAGGACACCGGCGAATGGGTGCTGGTCGACCTCGGCGACATGGTGGTCCACATCATGCAGCCCGCCATCCGCGACTACTACCGCCTGGAAGAGATCTGGGGTGACAAGGAAGTGAAGTTCGGCGCCGCCAAGCGCACCGCCAAGCGCACCGCGGCGGCGGACGACGAGCAGGCCGAAGCCAAGCCGGCCCGCAAGCGCTCCACCCACATCGCGGCGAGCCAGACGACGCTGGACGACGACGAGCCGAAGAAGCCGGCACGCAAGACCGCGGCCCGCAAGACCCCGGCCGCGAAGACCCCGCGCGTCCCCGCCGGCAAGACGGTGAAGGTGGCCGCCACCAAGACCGCCGCCCCGCGCAAGACCGCGGCCAAGACGGCTGCAAAAACGGCCGCAAAGCGCCCGGCGCGCAAGACCGCCGCCTGAGCCCGACATGCAACTGGTGATCGCCGCGGTCGGCCACAAGATGCCCGGCTGGATCGAGGACGGCTTCGCCGAATACGCCAAGCGCATGCCGCCGGAGTGCCGCATCCAGCTCCGGGAGATCAAGCCGGTCGACCGCTCGGGCGGGCGCAGCGCCGAGACCGTGATGGCGCAGGAGCGCACGAAGATCGAAGCGGCCGTGCCGAAGGGCGCCCGCGTGATCGCGCTCGACGAGCGCGGCAAGGATCTCAGCACCATGCAGCTGGCCCAGCTGCTGACGCAGTGGCAACAGGACGGGCGGGATGTTACATTCGTGATCGGCGGCGCCGACGGACTCGATCCCGGCTTCAAGGCGAATGCGGACATGCTGGTACGGGTGTCCAGCCTGACCCTGCCGCACGGGATGGTGCGCGTGCTGCTGGCCGAACAGCTGTACCGGGCCTGGTCGATCACCCAGAACCATCCCTATCACCGCGTATAAGAACGACACGACGAGACTCAATCCGATTCATGAAACCGGCAGACACCAGGATTTACCTTGCCTCCAAGAGCCCGCGCCGCCGCGAGCTGCTGCGCCAGATCGGCGTCGACTTCGAACTGCTGATGCTGCGCGACCAGTCGCCGCGCGGCGGCCCCGACGTCAGCGAGGAAGTCCACCCCGGCGAACGGGCCGGCGACTACGTGGTGCGCGTCACCCGTGAAAAAGCCGAGTACGCGGCTCAGATCATGCTCCTGCGCCGGCTGCCCGTGCGCCCGGTGCTCGCCGCCGATACCACGGTCGTGATCGACGACCGCATCCTCGGCAAGCCGGCCGACAGAAATGAAGCGATGGACATGCTGCGGCTGCTGTCGGGCCGCACCCACCAGGTCATCACCAGCGTCGCGCTGCATCACGACGACCAGCTGCATCAGCTTACCCAGGTGTCCGAAGTCAGCTTCGCCACGCTGACCAAGGACATGATGCGCGCCTACTGCAATACCAGCGAGCCCTACGACAAGGCCGGCGGATACGGCGTGCAGGGACTGGCGTCGGTCTTCATCAGCCGCATCGACGGCAGCTATACCGGCATCATGGGCCTGCCGCTGCACGAGACCGCGCAGCTGCTCGGCCGGGCCGGCATCTCCGTGCTATGAGCGAAGACATCCTCATCAACATCACGCCGCAGGAGACGCGGGTCGCCCTGATCCTGCAGGGCGCGGTGCAGGAACTGCACATCGAGCGCACGCTCTCGCGCGGCATGACCGGCAACATCTACCTCGGCAAGGTGGTGCGGGTGCTGCCCGGAATGCAGTCGGCCTTCATCGACATCGGCCTGGAGCGCGCCGCCTTCCTGCACGTGGCCGACATCTGGGAAGCCCGCGACCACGACAACACCAATGCCACGCCGCGCCCGATCGAAAAGCTGCTCTACGACGGCCAGTCCATCATGGTCCAGGTGATCAAGGACCCGATCGGCACCAAGGGCGCGCGCCTGTCGACCCAGATCTCGATCGCCGGCCGGATGCTGGTCTACCTGCCGCAGGATTCCCACATCGGGATTTCGCAGCGCATCGAGAAGGAATCCGAGCGCGAAATGCTCAAGGCCAAGGTGCAGAAGCTGGTCCCGGCCGACGAAAAAGGCGGCTACATCATCCGCACCATGGCCGAGGACGCGAGCGACGCCGACCTGCAGATGGACGTCGACTACCTGCGCAAGACCTGGGCCGCGATCACGAAAAACGCCCGCACCCGCCCCGCCCCCACCCTGCTCTACCAGGACCTGAGCCTGGCGCAGCGCGTGCTACGCGATTTCGTCAGCGACGAGACGACCACGATCCAGGTCGATTCGCGCGAGAACTTCCAGAAACTGCAGCAGTTCGGCACCGTCTACACGCCGTCGGTGCTGTCCAAGCTGGTCCATTACACCGGCGAGCGGCCGCTGTTCGACCTGTACGGCGTGGAAGAGGAAATCGAGCGCGCGCTCGGCCGCCGCGTCGACCTCAAGTCCGGCGGCTACCTGATCATCGACCAGACCGAGGCGATGACCACGATCGACGTCAACACCGGCAGCTATGTCAATGGCCGCAACTTCGACGACACCATCTTCAAGACCAACCTCGAGGCAGCGCACGCGATCGCGCGCCAGCTCCGGCTGCGCAACCTCGGCGGCATCATCATCCTCGACTTCATCGACATGGAGACCGCCGAGCATCGCAACGCGGTGCTGGCCGAGCTGAACAAGGCGCTCTCGCGCGACCGCACCAAGGTTTCGGTATCCGGATTCTCCGCGCTCGGCCTGGTCGAGATGACCCGCAAGCGCACCCGCGAATCGCTGGCCCACATCCTGTGCGAAGTGTGCCCCGCCTGCGCCGGCAAGGGCCAGGTCAAGACCGCGCGCACCGTCTGCTATGAAATCCTGCGCGAACTGCTGCGCGAAGCCAAGCAGTTCAACCCGCGCGAATTCCGCATCCTCGCCGCGCAGGTGGTGGTGGACATGTTCCTCGAAGAGGAATCCCAGCATCTGGCGATGCTCGGGGACTTCATCGGCAAGCCGATTTCACTGCAGGTGGAGACGCTTTATCATCAGGAGCAGTACGACATCATCCTGATGTAGTGCGCCACAAGGACAGCGCACAATGCGCGGATACAGCAATATCATCGCGTCGAGGCGGCAAGGAGATCGCGCCTCAACGTCCTACAAATTCATGCCGCTTGAAAGGGAAAGGGAAGAGACTTGTTTTTCTGCAAGCGCGGGAGAGTTGCAGGATAAGTAGGGTTTTTCTTCCTGGCTGATCCAAATCGACCAGGCGAATATCAAGGGATGAATCATCTCTAACCCTTCCTCGAATGCCCGGGTGTATCGGAAGGAAAAAATTTCAATGCCATAGTCGCGGGCTAGCACAAGCGGAGCGCGATCGAGCACTTTCCCGGCAACCACGAGCACGGCAGCAAGCAACAGCCAGAATCCCGCGCGTGAACGCCAGCCGCCCTGCCAAAATAAAAATCGCAGAATGACAAAGCCAGCATAAATTATCAACCCAGTTGCGACGATCGCGATGGGACCGGCTATCATTTTTTCACCGATCGGTGCGACTGAATGCGTGTAATACTTAATTTTCAGAATGCTATCGGCAGTGAATATTCTATTCCAGTCGGCCTCGCGTGCGGCAAATAGTATAAACAACAGGACAAAAGCCCAGGCCCGAGTACCTAAGGGCCGAATCCGCGCAATGATGATGATTGCAGCAAATAACCACGACACGATTGAAAGTTGCTCGAATGGTCCTTTTTCGGAGAATAGAGCCATGAATTCGGGCTCAGGCAATTGGGAATACATGTTCAGCAGCGCGACGTATCCGGCGATTGCCAATCCGAATCCAGCATCATAAATAGTCAAACCTAATCGATTCATGTTGGTACAACCTTCCTGACCGCGCGAATATGGCGCGGTAGATTAACATATTGCCTGTTAGCATGGAATCGACTAAGTGTGACACTACGCCTTCCGCCAGCGCGGTTCAGGATTATCCACATGTCGGGACAAGATTCAGGGCACCTCTGCCATGCTAGCCGCAACGCCACACCATACATCCGCGCCGCGACGGCTATGCAAATGCACAAGGTCGGGGTTGGTTGCGCGTATCAATTTTTCAGTCCAAATGCCATGCCGATATCGGCATCACCACGCATGGTCAGTTGATGCATTACTGCCGCGCCGCCGATTTTTGGAAGAAGAATCCGAACACATCAACATACTGGGCGACTTCATCGCCAAGCGGATCTCGATGCAGGTGGAATCGGCTTATCACCAGGAGCAGTACGACATCATTCTGATGTGAGGCGATGCCCTGTTCGTGATGATTGCCAGGCCGGCGCTGCCGCATGGATTCCATCTACGCAAACACCGCCGTCGCCTTGAACTGCGCCCACATCCCCACCCCCGGCGCCACCCCCAGTCTGTCCCGCGAGATGCGCGTCACCCGCGCCAGCAGCGGCATTCCCTGCGCATCCAGCCGCACCATCACATGGGCGCTGCCCCCTGCCGGCGCTTCCTCCAGCACCCGCACCGGGACATGGTTCAGCGCCGAGGTGTCGTCCCGGCGGTCGAGCGCGAGGATGACGTCGCGCGCGAGGATGCGCAGGCGCAGACGCTGGCCGACGCTCAGCCGGGGATGCGGGACGCGGATCGCGTTGGCGCCGACGCGCAGCGTGGCCAGCTGATAGTCCGCGTCCCAGTCCTCCACCACGGCGTCGACGATTACGCCGGCCTCGGCCTGCGCCTGCGGCAGGTCAAGCCGCGCGCTCATCTCGGTGATCGGTCCGCTGCCGGCCACCCTGCCCTGTTCCATCAGCACGAGGTGGTCGGCCAGGCGCGCGATCTCGTCCGGCGAGTGGCTGACGTACAGGATGGGCAGCGCGAGTTCTTCATGCAGGCGTTCGAGGTAGGGCAGTACTTCCTGCTTGCGCGCCTGGTCGAGCGCGGCGAGCGGCTCGTCCATCAGCAGCATCCGGGGCGCGGCGAGCAGTGCGCGGGCGATGGCGACGCGTTGGCGCTCGCCACCCGACAGGTCGGCCGGACGGCGGCCGAGCAGATGATCGATGCCGAGCAGGCGCAGCATCCGTTTGGGGTCGGGGCGCGTCGCGCCGGATGCGGCGCGCTTCCAGCCGTATTCGATATTGGCGCGCACATCGAGGTGCGGCAGCAGGCTGGCTTCCTGAAACACATAGCCCAGCGCGCGCTTGTGCACCGGCAGGAATATGCCGCGCGCATCGTCCTGCCAGATTTCGCCGTTGACGCGCAGATGGCCGGCATGACGGTCGAGCCCGGCGATGCCGCGCAGGAGGGTCGTCTTGCCGCAACCGGAAGGACCGGCGATCGCGGTCACGCCGCGGCCCGGCAGGTTCAGCTCTGCCTGAAGGCGGAAGTCGCCGTGCGCGACCGCGAGACTGATCTCGACGCCGCCGGTGTTCATTGCATCTTCCTGACTGGGTTGAGCGTGTACAGCGCCAGCAGCACGCAAAACGCAAAGACCATCATGCCGCCGGCCAGCCAGTGCGCCTGCGCATACTGCAGCGCTTCCACATGGTCGTAGATCTGCACCGACACCACGCGCGTCTTGTCGGGTATGTTCCCGCCTATCATGAGGACCACGCCGAACTCGCCTATGGTGTGCGCGAAGGAGAGGATGGCGGCGGTGAGAAAGCCGGGACGCGCCATCGGCACGGCGACCGTGAAGAATGCGTCGAGCGGGCCGGCGCGCAGCGTAGCGGCGACCTCGAGCGGGCGGGTGCCGATCGCCTCGAACGCGTTCTGCAGCGGCTGCACCGCGAAGGGCAGCGAATAAAAGACGGAGGCGACGACCAGTCCGGTGAAGCTGAACGGCAGCAGACCGATGCCGAGGTACTCGGTCAGCCGCCCCACCGGCCCGGCCGGTCCCATTGTGATCAGCAGGTAAAAGCCGAGCACCGTGGGCGGCAGCACCAGCGGCAGAGCGACGACTGCGGCGACGACCGGCTTGAGCCGGGACCGTGTGCGGGCGAGCCACCACGCGATCGGCGTGCCGATCACCAGCAGCAGTACGGTGACCAGCCCGGCGAGTTTCAGCGTGAGCCGGACTGCGCCCCAGTCTTCCGGGGTGAGCATCAGTTCTCGTACCCGTACTGGCGGATGATGCGGCGCGCCGGCTCGCTCTTCAGGAAGCGCAGCAGCGCGTCCGCCGCCGGTTTGCCTTCGCCTTTCTTCAGCAGCACCGCGTCCTGGCGGATCGGCTGATGCAGCTGGGCCGGCACGACCCAGGCAGAGCCCGACTTGAGGCGGCCGTCCTCGAACACCTGCGACATCGCGACGAATCCGAGTTGCGCATTGCCGCTGCCGACGAATTGATGGGCCTGGGCGATGCTTTCCGCCTGCACCAGTTTCGGCGTCAGGCGCTCGGCGAGGTTCTGGTTCTTCAGCGTTTCCATCGCCGCGCGGCCATAGGGGGCCACCCTGGGATTGGCGATGGCGAGATGGGTGAAATCGCCGCGTGCGAGCACCTCGCCCCTGGCGTCGACCATATCCGGCTTCGCGCTCCACAGCACCAGCCGGCCGATCGCGTAGGTGAAGCGCGTGCCCGTCTGGCCGTATCCTTCCTGCTCGAGTTTCGCCGGCGTTTCATCGTCGGCGGAGAGGAAGACTTCGAACGGCGCGCCGTTGCGGATCTGCGCGTAGAACTTGCCGCTGGCGCCGGTGGAGATCACCAGCTTGTGGCCGCTCTCCTTTTCAAACTGGGCCGCAATTTTCTGCATCGGGGCGGCGAAATTGGCCGCGACGGCGACCGGCACGTCGTCGGCATGAGCCAGGGTGCTCAGCAGCAGGCCAGTCAGGAGGGCAAGGCAACGCAGCATGGTGATGTAGGGAATGGCGGACGCGATATCTTGCCACAACCTCCTCCGCCCAAGTAGTGCCGGCCTCCGTGCCGGCTCAGCGGCGCTCGTCCGGAGACAAACACAAACACCGCAGGCATGCGCAAACGCAGTCGCTGCACAACCTCCGCAGGCCGGCACGGAGGCCGGCCCCACTGCCGTTGCGGGGACGGGTCTTCGCTTCGCGGTCCCGCCTGTTTTCGAGAATAGGGACATCACCGTCCTGGCCGCAAGACCTCCACCGCGGGCAGGCACAAACGCAGTCGCGGCACGACCTCAGCAGGCCGGCACGGAGGCCGGCCCCACTGCCGTTGCGGGTGCTGGTCTTCGCTTCGCGGTCCCGCCTGTTTCTGCAAAGGACATCACCGTCCTGGCCGCAAGACCTCCACCGCCCGGGTAGTGCCGGCCTCCGTGCCGGCTCAGCGGCGCTCGTCCGGAGAAAAACACAAACACCGCGGGCAGGCACAAACGCAGTCGCGGCACGACCTCAGCAGGCCGGCACGGAGGCCGGCCCCACTGCCGTTGCGGGGACGGGTCTTCGCTTCGCGGTCCCGCCTGTTTCTGCGAAGGACATCACCGTCCTGGCCGCAAGACCTCCACCGCCCGGGTAGTGCCGGCCTCCGTGCCGGCTCAGCGGCGCTCGTCCGGAGAAAAACACAAACACCGCGGGCAGGCACAAACGCAGTCGCGGCA
>NZ_BPMK01000005.1:0-101773 GCF_019656455.1 Noviherbaspirillum aridicola | reverse complement strand
TGTTTCTGCGAAGGACATCACCGTCCTGGCCGCAAGACCTCCACCGCCCGGGTAGTGCCGGCCTCCGTGCCGGCTCAGCGGCGCTCGTCCGGAGAAAAACACAAACACCGCGGGCAGGCACAAACGCAGTCGCGGCACGACCTCAGCAGGCCGGCACGGAGGCCGGCCCCACTGCCGTTGCGGGGACTGGTCTTCGCTTCGCGGTCCTGTCTGTTCCTGCGAATGACATCCCCGTCCTGGCCGCAAAACCTCCACCCCCCGGGTAGTGCCGGCCTCCGTGCCGGCTCAGCGGCGCTCGTCCGGAGAAAAACACAAACACCGCGGGCAGGCTCAACCGCAGTCGCTGCACGACCTCCGCGGGCCGGCACGGAGGCCGGCCCTACTGCCGTTGCGGGTGCTGGTCTTCGCTTCGCAGTTCCTACAGTTTCTGAGAAGACGGACATCACCGTCCTGGCCGCAAGACCTCCACCGCCCAGGTAGGGCCGGCCTCCGTGCCGGCTCAGCGGCGTTTGTCCGAAGAAAATCCTTCACAAACGCCCTTCAAAAACTCCCCGCAAACTGATACCGGCTCCCCGGATGCCACATGGTGACCACCGTCGCCGCCTGCCCCTGCGACAGGGTGCGGCGCTTGAGCACGAGGCAGGCGTCCTTCGGCTGCATCTGCAGCATGGCGGCGATGTCGCGTGGCGCGGGCAGCGCCTCGATGCTGTACTGAACGCCCTGCAGCGGCGCCGCCGCCATCAGGTACTCGTTCGGCGTCATGGAAGAGAAATCCTGCTCCATGTAGTCGGGCGCGACGGCCGGATTGACCCAGCGGTCCTCCACCTGGATCGGTACCTCGTTCTCGAAATGCACGATCACCGAGTGAAACAGCGCATAGCCCGGCTTCACGCCGAAGGGCGCGGCCATGATCTCGCTCGCCTTCGCCCGCTCGAGCAGGTGCAGCTCGCTCCGATGCCGGTGGCCGCGGCCGCGCACTTCCTCGGCGATGCTCTTGATCGCTACCAGTGTCGACTGGTACTTGTGCTGCGCGACATAGGTGCCCGATCCCTGCACCCGCGTCAGGATCTGGTCGGCGGTGAGCTCGCGCACGGCGCGGTTCACCGTCATGCGCGACACGCCGAACTGGCGCGCCAGTTCCTGCTCCGACGGAATCGCATCGCCCTCCTTCCAGTGCCCGGCCTGGATCTGAGCCAGCAGGTAATCCTTGATCCGCTGAAAAACCGGCACCTCGATATCGGCTGCGCCCACTGTTTCTTCTCCCGCGTTGCAATGCGGGCAATGGTAGCACTTGTCTGCACATCTCAAAATCTCCTTGCGCAAGTTGTATATACAACTTAGACTGCCAGTATTGACAAGGAGGACGCCATGAATGCACCCAAAGAAGCCGTCGCCATGACCGCCGATCCGCGCCTCGCGCCGGGGCGGGTGGTACGCGCCCCGCGCGGCGCCGAGCGCGCCTGCAAGAGCTGGCTGACCGAAGCCGCCTACCGGATGATCCAGAACAACCTCGACCCCGACGTCGCGGAAAACCCGCAGCACCTGGTGGTCTACGGCGGCATCGGCCGCGCCGCGCGCAACTGGGAATGCTTCGACCGCATCCTGGAAACCCTGCGTAACCTGGAGGACGACGAAACCCTGCTGGTCCAGTCCGGCAAGCCGGTCGGCGTTTTCCGCACCCATGCCGACGCGCCGCGCGTGCTGCTGGCCAACAGCAACCTGGTGCCGAAATGGGCGAACTGGGAACACTTCAACGAACTCGACCGCAAGGGCCTGTTCATGTACGGCCAGATGACGGCCGGCAGCTGGATCTACATCGGCAGCCAGGGCATCGTGCAGGGCACCTTCGAGACCTTCGTCGAAGCCGGCCGCCAGCACTACAACGGCGACTGGGGCGGACGCTGGATCCTGACCGCCGGCCTCGGCGGCATGGGTGGCGCGCAGCCGCTGGCGGCGACGCTGGCCGGCGCGGTATCGCTCAACATCGAATGCCAGCAGGCGAGCATCGATTTCCGCCTGCGCACCCGCTATCTCGACAAGCAGGCGCGCGATCTCGACGAGGCGCTGGACATGGTCAGGCATCACTGCGAACGGCGCGAAGCGGTTTCCATCGGCCTGCTCGGCAATGCGGCGGAAATCCTGCCCGCGCTCGTGGAACGGGCAAAAGCTGGCGGCATGCGGCCCGACCTGGTGACCGACCAGACCTCGGCGCACGATCTGATCAACGGCTACCTGCCGGCGGGCTGGTCGGTGGAGGAATGGAAAGCCGCGCAGCAGGACCCGGCGCGCCACGCCGCCCTGCGCGATGCCGCGGCCGTATCCTGCGCCGCGCATGTGCGGGCGATGCTCGATTTCCATGCGATGGGCATCCCGACCGTCGATTACGGCAACAACATCCGCCAGGTCGCGTACGATACCGGCGTGCGGAACGCTTTTGCCTTCCCCGGTTTCGTCCCCGCCTACATCCGGCCGATGTTCTGCGAGGGCAAGGGACCGTTCCGCTGGGTCGCGCTGTCCGGCGATCCGGAAGACATCTACAAGACCGATGCCAGGATCAAGGAGCTGTTCCCCCACAACCGCCACGTGCACCGCTGGCTGGACATGGCGCGCGACCGCATCGCCTTCCAGGGTCTGCCGGCGCGCATCTGCTGGCTCGGTCTCGGCGAGCGTCATATCGCCGGCCTCGCCTTCAATGAAATGGTGAAGAATGGCGAACTCAAGGCGCCGGTCGTGATCGGCCGCGACCACCTCGATACCGGATCGGTCGCCAGCCCCAACCGAGAGACCGAGGCGATGAAGGACGGCAGCGACGCGGTGTCCGACTGGCCGCTGCTCAATGCCCTGCTCAACACCGCCGGCGGCGCGACCTGGGTCTCGCTGCATCACGGCGGCGGCGTCGGCATGGGTTACTCGCAGCACGCCGGCATGGTGATCGTCGCCGACGGCAGCGAGGCGGCGGCAAAGCGTCTGGCGCGGGTGCTGGTCAACGACGCCGGCTCGGGCGTGATGCGCCACGCCGACGCCGGCTACGAGAGTGCAGCGGCCTGCGCCCAGCGCAACGGCCTGAAGCTGCCGATGATGAAATAACGAAGAATGCCACGATGAACAACGATATCCTCACCCTCACCCCCGGCCGGCTGACGCTGGCGCAACTGCGCCGCATCTGGCAGGGCAATGTGACGCTGCAGCTCGATCCCGCGGCCTGCGACGGCATCCGGCGCTCGGCGGCCGCCATCCACAGCATCGTTGAGCGCGGCGCGCCCGCCTACGGCATCAACACCGGTTTCGGCAAGCTCGCCAAAACTCACATCCCCAACGACCAGCTGGAAGAACTGCAGCGCAACCTGATTCTGTCCCACTCGGTCGGCACCGGCGAGCTGCTCGGCGACCATGTGGTGCGGCTGATCATGGCGACCAAGATCGCCAGCCTGGCGCGCGGCTATTCCGGCATTCGCGCCGAAGTGATCGACACCATGATCGCGGCGCTCAATGCCGGCGTGATGCCCTGCATTCCGTCCAAGGGATCGGTCGGCGCCTCCGGCGACCTGGCACCGCTGTCGCACATGACGCTGGCACTCATGGGCGAAGGCGACGCCCGCGTCGAGGGCCGCATCATGCCGGCGGGTGAAGCGCTGGCCGCCGCCGGCATCGCCCCGGTCGCGCTGGCCGCCAAGGAAGGCCTGGCCCTGATCAACGGCACCCAGGTCTCGACCGCGCTCGCGCTGCACGGCCTGTTCATGGCCGAACGCATGCTGGAAGCGGCCACCGTCGCCGGCGCGCTGTCGGTGGATGCCGCGCGCGGCAGCGATGCGCCCTTCGACCGCCGCATTCACGAAGTGCGCGGGCAGCCGGGCCAGATCGCGCTGGCCGCCATCTACCGTCAGCTGCTGGCGGGCAGCGAGATCCGCCGCTCCCACCTCGAGCAGGACGACCGCGTGCAGGACCCGTACAGCCTGCGCTGCCAGCCGCAGGTGATGGGCGCCTGCCACGACCTGATCGTCAACGCCTCGCGCACGCTGCTGATCGAAGCCAATGCGGTGACCGACAACCCGCTGGTGTTCGCCGACGAGGGCGACGTCATTTCGGGCGGCAACTTCCATGCGGAGCCGGTGGCCTTCGCCGCCGACACCCTCGCGCTGGCCATCGCCGAGATCGGCGCGCTGTCCGAGCGCCGTATCGCGCTGCTGATCGATTCCACCCTGTCCGGCCTGCCGCCCTTCCTGGTCGCCTCCTCCGGCCTGAACTCCGGCTTCATGATCGCCCACGTCACCGCCGCCGCGCTCGCCTCGGAAAACAAGTCGCTCGCGCATCCGGCCAGCGTCGACAGCCTGCCGACCTCGGCCAACCAGGAGGACCATGTCAGCATGGCCACCTTCGCCGGCCGCCGCCTGCACGAGATGGCGGACAACACCGCCACCATCGTCGGCATCGAGCTGCTCGCCGCCGCGCAGGGCATCGATTTCCACCTGCCGCTGCAGACCTCGCCGCTGCTCGCCCAGGTGCATGCGCGGGTGCGGGAGCGCGTGCCCTTCTATGACAAGGACCGGCTGTTCGCGCCCGACATCGAGCGCGCGAAACAGATGGTGCTGCGCGGCGAGCTCGCGCAGACCTGCTCGCACCTGTTCGACGCCATCAGGATGAACTGACATGCGCCTGCCGCCCGACATGAGCCGCTGGAGCGGCCGCATCGACAGCGCCGAAGGCGAGCTCGGCCGGCGCTGGCACCAGGTCGTCGCGCCCTGGCAGGCGGGCCGCGGCGGACTCGCGCTGCTCGGCTTTGCCTGCGATGCGGGCGTGCAGCGCAACCATGGCCGCACCGGTGCCGCGCAAGGTCCGGCCGCAGTGCGCGCCCAGCTCGGGAACATGCCGGTGCGCGGCTGCAAGACCATCAGCGATGCGGGGGACATCGTCTGCGTCCCTGACGCCGGCGGCGACGGGCTGGAGGCGGCGCAACAGGCTCTGGCCGAACGCGTGGCCATACTGCTCGCGCAGGGCGCGGCGCCGCTGGTGCTCGGCGGCGGGCATGAGATGGCATTCGGCAGCTTCAGCGGGCTCGCGCAGCATCTGTCGACGGACACAGTCCCCCGCATCGGCATCCTCAACCTCGACGCGCATTTCGACCTGCGCATGGCGGACCGCGCCAGCTCGGGCACCCCTTTCCGGCAGATCGCGGAGGATTGCGCGTCGCGCGGCTGGCCCTTCCATTACTGCTGCCTCGGCATCAGCGACTTCGCCAATACCGAGGCCTTGTTCGCGCGCGCGCGTTCGCTCGGCGTGCGCTGGCTGCGCGACGAAGACATGCCGGCGCACCGCTTCGGCGAGACGGCAACGCTGCTCGACGGCTTTCTCGCCGATGTCGATCATCTCTATCTGACGGTTTGCCTCGACGTGCTGCCCGCATCCGTCGCCCCCGGTGTCAGCGCACCGTCCGCGCGCGGCGTGGCGCTGGAAGTGGTGGAACAAGTGATCGACATCGCCGCCGGCAGCGGCAAGCTGCGCGTCGCCGACATCGCCGAACTCAATCCCCTGCACGACATCGACCAGCGCACCGTGCGCGTCGCGGCCCGTCTCGCCGCGCGCATCGCCGAGCGCTGGCAGGCGAAGGAGACCGCGCATGGCTGAGTGGGATGCGCTCTGGGTCAATGTTCATCTCGCGACGATGGACGAGGAAAGCGGCTACGGCGAGATCCGCGACGCCGCGATCGCGGTGAAGGATGGCCGCATCGCCTGGCTAGGCGCGCGTGCCGCGCTGCCGCACCGCCGCGCCGGTACCGTGCACGACGGAGAAGGCTGCTGGCTCACCCCGGGCCTGATCGACTGCCATACCCATATCGTCCACGGCGGCAACCGCAGCGCCGAGTTCGAAGCGCGGCTGAGCGGCGCCAGTTATGAAGACATCGCGCGCCAGGGCGGCGGCATCCTGTCGACGGTACGCGCGACGCGGTCGGCCAGCGAACGGGACCTGTTCGAGCAAAGCCTGCCGCGCGTGCACGCACTGCTGGCGGAGGGCGTGACCACGCTGGAAATCAAGTCGGGCTATGGCCTCGACCTCGACAGTGAAGCAAAGATGCTGCGCGTCGCCCGCCGCATCGGCCGCGAGCTGCAGGTCCGCGTCAGGACCACCTTCCTCGGCGCGCATGCGCTGCCGCCCGAATACGCCGGGCGGGCCGACGACTACATCGACATGCTGTGCGGGCACATGCTGCCCGCCCTCGCCGCCGAGGGACTGGTGGATGCGGTCGATGCGTTTTGCGAGCGGATCGGTTTTACCGCGGCGCAGACCGAACGGGTCTTCGGAACAGCCCGCGCGCTTGGCCTGCCGGTGAAGCTGCATGCCGAGCAGTTGTCCGACCAGGGCGGCGCCGGACTCGTTGCACGCTTTGGCGGCCTGTCCGCGGATCATCTCGAATATCTGGGCGCCGAGGGGATTGCCGCGATGGCCGCGGCGGGTACCGTCGCCGTGCTCCTGCCGGGTGCGTTTTACTTTCTGCGCGAGACACGGCAGCCGCCGATACAGGCGCTGCGCGACGCCGGCGTGCCGATCGCGCTCGCCACCGACTGCAATCCCGGCACCTCGCCGATGACCTCGCTGCTGCTGGCGATGAACATGGGTTGCACGCTATTCAGGCTGACGCCGGCGGAGGCGCTGGCCGGGGTGACGCGCAATGCGGCAAGGGCGCTGGGGATTTTCGACGATACCGGCAGTCTCGCCGTGGGCAAGGCGGCGGATTTCGCGTTGTGGCGCGTGGACCGGCCAGGGGAGCTCGCGTATGGCTTAGGCGCCTGTCCTTCTGCAGGGCGGGTGGTGCTCGGCCGGCAACCGCGCCCGGCAGACCGCACCAGATAAACTCCGCCCAGGTAGAGCCGGCGTCCCTGCCGGCTCAGCCTCCCTCCGCCCGAAGAAAAGCACAACCACCCCCGGCATTCACAAGCGCAGACAGCCGCACCACCTCCGCCAGGCCGGCACGGAGGCCGGCCCCACTGTCCTTGCACAGGCCTGCGCGCGCAAAGACCACAAACCCCAGCGACGACACACCGCACAACCACCACCGCCCAGGTAGAGCCGGCGTCCCTGCCGGCTCAGCCTCCCTCCGTCCGAAGAAAAGCACAACCTTCCCCGGCATTCACAAGTGGAGTCAGCCGCACCACCACCGCCAGGCCGGCACGGAGGCCGGCCCCACTGTCCTTCCACAGGCCTGCGCGCGCAAAGACCACAAACCTCAGCGACAACACACCGCACAACCACCACAGCCCAGGTAGAGCCGGCGTCCCTGCCGGCTCAACCTCCCGTTGTCCGAAGAAAAGCACAACCACCCCCGGCATTCACGAGCGCGGTCAGCCGCACCACCACCGCCAGGCCGGCACGGAGGCCGGCCCCACTGTCCTTCCACAGGCCTGCGCGCGCAAAGACCACAAACCTCAGCGACGACACGCCGCACAACCACCACCGCCCAGGTAGAGCCGGCGTCCCTGCCGGCCCATCCCCGCGCGGAGAAAACACCAGCATCACAAGCACAAAGGCCCCCCCCCGCAGCCCTACTTCCTCGGCACCCGCCCCATCAAAAAGAACTCATCATTCGGCCGCATCGACACCACATTCGCCATCCGGTTCGACAAGCCGAAGAACGCGGTGATCGCGGCGATATCCCAGATATCCTCGTCGTCGAAGCCATGCACGCGCAGCGCCGCATAGTCCTCTTCCGTCACCTCGTTAGAACGCAAGCAGACCTTGATCGCAAAATCCAGCATCGCCTTTTGCCGCGGCGTGACGTCGGCCTTCAGATGGTTGACCGCGACCTGGTCGGCCACCAGCGGCTGTTTCGCGTAAATGCGCAGCAGCGCGCCATGCGCGACCACGCAGTACAGGCAGCCGTTCTTCGCGCTGGTGGCGGTGACGATCATCTCGCGGTCGGCCTTGGTCAGGCTGCCGGTGTCCTTGAGCATCAGCGCATCGTGATAGGCAAAGAAGGCGCGGAACTCGGCCGGACGGTGCGCCAGCGCGAGGAACACGTTCGGCACGAAGCCGGCCTTTTCCTGCACCGCCAGGATCATCTGGCTAATGTCGTCGGGCAGGTCCTCGATCGCGGGTACGGGAAAGCGGGATATCGGTGCTGCGCTCATGCTTCTGTCTCCTTGGTGAACTGAAGATGGTACAGGTTGGCGTACACGCCATTCTTTGCCAGCAGCTCGGCATGGGTGCCGGTTTCGACGATGCCGCCGCCGACCAGCACCACGATGCGGTCGGCGCGTTCGATGGTGGACAGGCGGTGGGCGATGACCAGCGTGGTGCGAGAACGCATCAGCTCGTCCAGCGCCGCCTGCACCGCGCGTTCGGACTCGGTGTCCAGCGCCGAGGTCGCCTCGTCCAGGATCAGGATCGGCGCATCCTTGTAGATCGCGCGCGCGATCGCCAGCCGCTGCCGCTGCCCGCCCGACAGCCGGCTGCCGTTGTCGCCGATCAGCGTATCCAGCCCCTGCGGCAGGCCGGCCACCACGTCTTCGAGGTGCGCCGCCTTCACCGCCGCCGCAATGCGCGCGCGATCCGGATTGGCGTCGCCGTAAGCGATGTTGGCCGCAACGCTGTCGTCGAACAGCACCACGTTCTGGCTCACCATCGCCATCTGTGCGCGCAGCGACGACAGCGAGATATTGCGGATCGACTCGCCGTCGAGCCGGATCTCGCCCGTCGTCACCGGATAGAAGGCCGGTACCAGGTTGACCAGCGTGGTCTTGCCGCCGCCGGACATGCCGACGAAGGCCACGGTTTCGCCCGGGTGGACATGCAGGTTGACGTGCGACAGCGCCGGCTGGGTCTGCTCCGGATAGGTGAAGCCGACATCCACGAATTTGATCTCGCCGCGCGCGCGCTGCGCCAGCGTCTTGCCGTCACTGCGCTCCGGCTGCGAGTCGATCAGCTTGAACACCGCTTCCGCCGCCGACAGGCCGCGCTGCAGCGGGCCGTTGACGTTGGCGATGTGCTTGAGCGGGGTGAGCAGCATCAGCATCGCCGTGATGAAGGACGCGAAGCTGCCGACCGTAGTCTCGCCCTCGCTCGCCTGCAGCAGCGCGATCACGATCACCACCGACACCGCGCAGGCGGTCAGCAGCTGCGTCACCGGCACCGTCGCCGCGAAGGTCGAGGTCATCCGCATCGAATACGCGCGCAGCTTGTTGGCGCGCTGCTCGAAGCGGCTGCGCTCGTATTCCTGTCCGCCGAAGACCTTGATCACCTGCTGCGCGCGGGTGGTCTCCTCGACCACCTGGGTCATCTCCGCATTGATGCTCAGGAACTCCTTCGTCAGCCGCCGCAGCCGCTTGCCGGTCGCCCGCACCACCACCGCGATCAGCGGCAGCAGTACCAGCGTGATCACGGTCAGCCAGGGATTCAGGTATATCAGGTAGGCGAGCAGCCCGACCACCGTCAGCGTGTCGCGCACCAGTGGCGTGAACACATTCTTGAGCATGTCGATGATCTGCTGCGACTCGAACATCATCGAGTTGATCACCCGCCCCACCGAGGTATGCGTATAGAAGCCGATCGGCACATCGAGCAGCCGCTCGAACATCTGCCGCCGCAGCTCGTTGAGCATGCGGCTCGAAGCCCAGGCCATCATGTAGGTCGTCATGTAGGTCGACACGCCGCGCACCGCGAAAATGCCGATCACGCAGGCCGGCACCAGCCACAGCGAAAAATTCAGCTCGCCCTTGAAGCCGTGATCCAGCAGCAGGCGCATCATCCAGGCGAGCGAGGGCTCGGTCGCGGCGGTGACGATCATGCCGAGAAAGGCCAGCGACAGCCGCCCGCGGTAAGGCCGCGTCATTTTCAGCATGCGGAGGATGTTGGGCGGCAGTTTCATAGGCAGGAAGGCATCTTGTTTCTTTGACAGCGGCATGACGCGGCGCCGGCTCGCGGGCGCCGGAAAGCGGATCGGCAATTATAGTGGAGCCCTCCCGCGCGCGCCCTCAAAACCGGTCCCACGGCGGCACCGGCCCGAACTCCGCCAGCAGATGGTCGATGAAGGCCCGCACCTTGGGCTGCATGTAGCGGTTGGGCAGGTACAGCATCTGCAGCGACATGCCGGGATTGCAATCGTATTCGGTCAGCAAAGGCTGCAGCCGCCCGCTGCGCAAGTGATCCCCCAGCACGTAGGTGGGATTCATCACCACCCCCATGCCGTTGAGCGCCAGATGCATCAGCACCCCGGTGTTGTTGACGCGAAAACGGCTGTGCAGCCGCGGCGCCACTTCCCGGCCATTGGCCAGGTAGCGCCAGCTGCCCTGGACCGGCTCTCCCTGATAGACCAGGCACTGATGCTTTTCCAGGTCCTGCGGCGTCTGCGGGATGCCGTGCTGCGCCAGATACTCGGGCGACGCGCAGGTCACCCAGCGCACCGGCGCGATCGGCCGCGCCACCAGGTTCTGCGGCGGCGAGCTGGTGATGCGGATCGCCAGGTCATAGCGCTCATCCACCAGATCCACCGGCCGGTCGCTCGCATGCAGCTCCACCTCCACCTTCTCGTACTTGCGGCAAAAGCTCTCCAGCGCCGGCGCCAGGTGCAGCGACGCGAAGATCACCGGCGAGGTCAGCCGCAGCACCCCGCGCGGCTCCGCCTGCAGCTGCGTCACCGTCTGCGACGCCGCCTCGATCTCATGCGCGATGCGCTGGCAATGCTCGTAATACGCCGCCCCCGCCTCGGTCAGGCTCATGCTGCGCGTCGTCCGGTTCAGCAGCTTCACGCCGAGCGCGCTCTCCAGGCTCGACACCTGCTTGCTCACCAGCGACTTCGACGTCGCCAGCGCCAGCGCCGCGGCCGAGAAGCTGCGCGTCTCCACCACCTTCGCAAAGGTCATCATCTGCGCCAGATGTTCCATACACCCTCCATCAAGAAGCCGTCGCCAAAGCAGGGCCGGCATCAGCGACGACACGCCGCACAACCACCACAGCCCAGGTAGAGCCGGCGTCCCTGCCGGCTCAGCCTCCCTCCGTCCGAAGAAAAACGCAAACCTCCCCGGCATTCACAAGCCCAGTCAGCCGCACCACCTCCGCCAGGCCGGCACGGAGGCCGGCCCCACTGTCCTTGCACAGGCCTGCGCGCGCAAAGACCACAAACCCCAGCGACGACACACCGCACAACCACCACCCAGGTAGAGCCGGCGTCCCTGCCGGCTCAGCCTCCCTCAGCGCGAAGAAAAACACAAACATCCCCGCCATTCACAAGCGCAGACAGCCGCACCACCTCCGCCAGGCCGGCACGGAGGCCGGCCCCACTGTCCTTCCACAGGCCTGCGGGTACAGAGACCACAAACCCCCGTCACCCCGCCACGCCGCACAACCACCACCGCCCAGGTAGAGCCGGCGTCCCTGCCGGCTCAGCCTCCCTCCGTCCGAAGAAAAACACAACCATCCCCGGCATTAACAAGCGCAGTCATCTGCACAACCACCGCCAGGCCGGCACGGAGGCCGGCCCCACTGTCCTTGCCCAGGCCCGCGGATGCAAAGACTACCCACCCCGCCACGCCGCACAACCCCACAGCCCAGGTAGAGCCGGCGTCCCTGCCGGCTCAGCCTCCTGTCGTCCGGAGAAAAGCACAAACATCCCCGGCATTAACAAGCGCACTCATCTGCACCACCTCCGCAATATCGGCACAGAGGCCGCCCCTACTCACGCGCCGCCACCCCACCACGATTGTCCACCGACAGAAACAATCTTATTCCGTTTTAACGGATTGTAAATACAACCGAACAAACCATAATGACTCCACGGTTGCAGTGCAACACGCACCGCCCGAACCGAAGGAGCCCGCGATGAAAGCCACCCTCACCACCATCGACACCGCCGCATCCACAAGACCGCGCGCGGCGACCCTCCCGCCCGAAGGCACCACCCTGCGGCTCGTCCGCACCCGGGGCGCCAGCATGCGCAACGCCCTCGGCTGGCGCGTACGCGCGCTGCACGGCGAAGTCTGGATCACCCAGGACGGCGACATCCGGGACATCGTGCTCGAACCCGGCCAGGAATACATCGTCGACCGTTCCGGCCCGGTGCTGCTATGGACCCTCGGCGACGCCGACGCCTGCCTCGCGATCCGCCCGCGCGACGCCTCGGTCCAGCGCCCCGCCGCCCTGCCGGCCGGCCGCCCCGCATTTGCCTGAATCGGAGCCCGCGATGCCCACCCTGCTCCCCTGCCTGCGCGCCCGCCGGCGCCTGCTCCCGTTCTGGCCCGACGCCCGGGCCGGCGGCCAGGTGCACGACAACTGGCGCCTGCGCGACGGCGTCACCGTCCGCCTGCGCCCTGCCCGTCCGCAGGACGCCGGCCTCATCCAAGCCATGATCCGCCGGCTGTCGATGGAAAGCCGCTACCACCGCTTCTTCTACCCCCTGCACGAACTGCCGCCCGAACTGCTCGCCCGCTTCACCCAGGCCGAGCCCACCCGCGCGATGAACCTCATCGCCACGGTCATCGAAGACGGCAGGGAAGTCGCCATCGGCATGGCCCAGTACGTCGCCGACGGCTATCCGCAGCACGCCGACTTCGCCGTCGTCGTATCGGACGAGCGCCAGCGCAACGGCATCGCCACCCGCATGATCCGCGCACTGATCAGAGTCGCCCGCGGCGCAGGCATAGAAAAAATTCAGGGAGACGTTCTGGCCGAGAACGAGCCGATGCGCGCGCTGATGATGGGGATGGGATTCAGGCTGGAGCGGCATCCCGAGGATGTGCTGTTGAGGAAGGCGTGGAAGCAACTGGCACCGGCAGGACTGGCATAAGACCCTTGTCCGAGCTCATGCATCCCGAGGGGCGTCGGGCCGAGCCCTGATCGGTTATACTCCGTGAATCGTTTCATAAATCGTTTCAGGAAAAGGACTCTGGTTCTTCTCTTTACCTCGAAACAGCCGTTTCAGGAATCGTTTCACGGAGATGTATGGCCGGCTCACCTCTGCCATTGCTGCGCACCTGGGGCCGGATGCCCGCCGCGGAGTTGCTCGACAGGATGCGCGTGTCGAGACCGACGATGATGCGTGCTATCCGGCAGCACCGCGACGAAATTATCGTCCGGGGTAGCGCGCGGCGAACCGCCTACGCGGCCCGCCGTACCATTCGCGGCCGCCGGGATGCCTTTCCCTTGTACCGTATCGACGAGCACGGACGGGGCGCGCAAGTGGGCGTCATCGACCCGATGTACCCGCACGGTAGCGCCCTGGCGCTTCATGCCGAGTTTGAATGGCCGCTGCGGGGCGACATGGTGGACGGCTGGTTTGACAGCCTCCCCTATCCCCTGGACGATATGCGGCCGCAGGGATTCCTGGGCCGTCATTTCGCCCGGGCCCATGCACACGTCCTTCAGGTTGAACCCGATCCCGCGAACTGGTCGGAGGATGACATCCTCCATGCCCTGTCGCTACTGGGATCGGACATGCCCGGCAATTACATTCTGGGCGAAGCGGCCTACCGCCTGTACCTGGATTCCCTGCTCGCCCCCGAAGACTTTCTCCCGGACGATGACGGTAAAGTCGCAGACGACTACCTCGAGGCGGCGGCGCGTGCGATGACCCACGGCAATGCCGGATCCTCGGCAGCCGGCGAATTCCCAAAATTCACCTCCCGGCGCCTCCTTGACGGAGAGCGGGTACACACCATTGTGAAGTTCTCGGGGAACGATGAATCTGCCGGCACCCGCCGGTGGTCGGATCTGCTCGTGTGCGAGCACCTCGCGCTGGAGACAATCTCCACGCGGCTGCACATCGCCGCCGCGCGCAGCCAGATCATCCAGGCCGGCGGGCGCACCTTCCTTGAAGTCGTTCGCTTCGACCGTCACGCCGCACACGGACGCTCCCCGGTCTGCACCTGGGCCGCCATGAATGACGCCATGATCGGAATGCGAGGCAAGGACTGGATCGCCGGCGCCCGCAGGCTGCATGCGCTGAAACTGATCGATGAGAAAGTGGTGGACCAGGTGGCGAGAATCTGGCATTTCGGCCAGCTGATCGGCAACAACGACATGCACGACGGGAACCTCGCCTTTCGGCCGGGCCTGGTGCTGGCACCGGTCTACGACATGCTGCCCATGCTCTACGCCCCGATACGTGGCGTGGAACTACCGGACCGCTCCCTGAATCCTCCACTGCCCGTGCCCGCCGAACTGGACGCCTGGCAGGAAGCCGCCCAGGCGGCCCTGTCATTCTGGGAGCGCGCTGCCGGGGACCAGCGTATCAGCCAGGGCTTTCGCACCCGATGCGAGGACAACGCGCGCATCGTCCGCCGTGCACAAGTTGCCGCAGGCGCGACGCAGGCATAGAGAAGATTCAGCGAGACGGCCTGGCCGAAAACGAGCCGATGCGCGCGCTGATGATAGAAATGGCATTCAGACTGGAGCGGCATCCCGAGGATGTGCTGTCAAGGAGGGCATTAAAGCAGCTAACCAAGCCCCGGCAAAGCAACTCGGCGGCCACAAAAAACCCCGCAAGACACCCCAGCAGCCACATAAACACCTGCGCAAAACACTCCAACAGCCACACAAACACCCACGCAAAACCTCGAAAGCCCAAGTAGGGCCGGCCTCCGTGCCGGCCAACCTCCGCCCGCTCCGGAGAACGCCCCCCTCCGCTCATAGCCCATCATCACCCGCCAGGCAGCCCGAACGTCAATGGACTGCGCGCGGTCACAAGCACCCCGCTTCCAATTTCGAGAGCCCCAGGAACACGCTCACCACAACAGACAGCCACGTCCAGAACGACGCGCAAACAAGGAACTAATGAAACGTCCCCTCCGACTCACCACGCATCTCATCGAAAGCGACATGTCCCGCGTCGCGCAACCACAATGACCTATATCTCGCGCCACAGCTTCACCGTGAGCCAGGGCTTCACGCAACTGACCCGCGAACAGTACGAGACTGTCCGGAGCAGGCCGGGCCACCCGATCAAGAATAGAGAAACCATGACGGAACTTGAAACGGATGAAACGGCAGCGGATGTGCGCGTGCTGCGCTCACGCGAGGAGAATATCCGGCGACACATACTCGACACTTCGCAGACGGTGAAGATCGTTGGCTACAACGACGAGCCCGGCGTCGTTGCCAGCGCCGGCTCTTCGCAGGTAAACACCCTATGTCTTACTGACGGGACGGGTCCGTGCATCGCAGTGGCCATCGGAGCAGAAAACCTGAGTGAGGGCGTCCCGGCACCCGGCGCCAATGCTCGGATATTTCACGTATTTGCGTTTGACGACAACAAAGGGGAATTTCTGGACCCGATAGCACGGCATATTGAGAAGATGCGTGCCAGAGGACTGACGGTCAAGGCAGCGATGCACGGCGGTGACGCAGATTCCATAGCCGACGCCCGGATGTTGCGCCGGTTTTTTCAAGAGCAGGAAATTGAGCTGCATTTCGACGAGACCTGTGAACTGAGGGAGGGCAAATCAACCTGTCTGGGGGCGGTCGTTCGCCCGGATCACACAGTGCAATTCGTGACCGAACTGGCCGTCGTATCCGAACAGGCCCCCGACCCGTCCGACCGCAGCCATTCCGATGTCGTAGCGGCTGACGAACAGATGCCAGCCAGGGAGGACGGTGGATCAAGAAAACGCCGCGCAGACGACGATCCCTGCGACGCGGCCATCAACCGGCCCAAGCGCCCCATGCTCAGCGAAGGCCACGCCGCCGCACCATCTCATCCCGCATCTGCCCCAGCTGATCCAGCACCTGCTGCCGAATCACCGCCTCGCTGATCCCCAGCGGCACCCACACCCCCATCACCGCCTCACTCCGATAACTGATATGCGTCGCATCCCCCTGCCGCTTCAGATCGGTAATCACCTCCCCACTGGCCAGGCTCCCCCCAACAATCACCGACCGGATCCGCGTCGGCGCAGTCAACTCCACATCCCGCACATAATCAAACGACCAGGGAATCGGCCCGATGAACACCCGCCCGTTCTGCTCGAGCCTGAGCTTGTTGCCATTGCGGTGCACCACCTTGCTCGGAGCCAGGTCCCACTTCTCGAACCTCACGTCCAACGCGTGCAGTTCATTTTCGAGTCGGTCGTCGCGGCACTCAATGCGCAACTCGACGCTATTCCGGGATTAGCCGACGCGGTTGAGTCCTTGATGAAGCAGCGGGCTTCGCACACTGCTGTCTGGCGCACTGTAGGGTATAGCTCCGTGCGCCAGCGGCGCATAAACACAAAAGCCAGGCATCGGATGAACCTGGCTTTTTTATCGCTGGTGCCTGCAAATATTTCCCGGATCAGGTACCGACGGCCGATCTCGATACGGCCGCTATTGGTACCCGCAGCTTCTCGGCCAGCCACTGCGCGTACGGCCTTGCGAACCAGTGGACCTCCTCGGATGCTGCCGCCTCTTCCACCGGCATCCACTGCCATTGCGCGTGCTGGGCGTCGGCATTCGCGAGCGGCGGGTTCAGCAGTTCCAGCTCAGCCCAGGACAGGGGCAGCCAGTGCGGCATGTTCACATAGTGAGTCGAGATGTCGGGGCTGAAGGCGCTGTCCGGGTAGAAGTGATCCCACGCGCCCATCAGCTGCATCCTGCCGCGCAACTGATCCAGTGCTTCCGGTGAAAAGCCAAGCTCCCCGCAGGCAATACGGCGTATCGCGCTTTCTTGTGATTCGTTCTTTCGGATGCGACCGCCCGGGGTGAACCACCAGTTGCGGGCCGGAGGATTGGTGCGCAGGCCGATGAGCAGGCGGTGCGAGGGATCTGTGACGCAGATGTCGATGGAGATCAAGGGCAGCGATGCGACCGCTTGCCGGAAATCAGCCTCGGAGAGAAATACAGGGTTCTGCTGGCTTGTGTTGTCTTCCATGTGCTCGTCTTGCCATTCCTGAATGGCCCTAAACTCGTCGAATGAGTGGTGAGCTTACATGGGCGGGTTTCTTTTGTCCTTGATTGGAGACACGTGAGGTCTGAAAGTGTCGCGGCCAGGAGTCGAAAACAGGGACCCTCTTGACCGCGTGCAAGCTACGCCCGATTCCTGGTGGCCAGGTGCTCGGCAAGCCACCCCCTGAAGTCCTCCCCAGCGTCCTGATGCGCCTCCCCGAGAACCACATTCGCCTGAAGAAAGCCGAGTTTGCTGCCGCAGTCGTAACGCGTGCCCTGATAGCGATACGCCAGCGCCTGCTCGGTTGCAAGCAAACCGGCGATACCGTCGGTCAGCTGGATTTCGCCTCCTGCGCCCCTGGGTTGGTTGCGAATGCAGGCGAAGATGTTCGGACTCAGGATGTAGCGGCCTGTGACCGCCAGGTTGGAAGGAGCGTCTTTCGGCAGGGGCTTTTCAACAATCGTCTCAATGCTTAACAGCGAATCGGAGACTGCCTGTCCCTTAACCACTCCGTACTGCCTGGTCTGCTCAATCGATACTTCCTGCACTGCCAGCACGCTGCATCCATGTTCGCGGTACACATCGACCATTTGCTTCGTCACTGGCACTGCGCCGACCAGGAGATCGTCGGCAAGCAGGACGGCGAAGTGCTCGTCGCCGATCAGGCCTTCCGCGCAGAGGATCGCGTGACCGAGGCCGAGCGCTGCTGGCTGTCGTACGAACACGCACTGCATGTCGTCCGGCTTTGCTGAGCGGACGGCCTCAAGCAGTGAGGTCTTGCCGGCGGCGTCGAGTTCCGATTCCAGTTCGTATGCGGTGTCTGAGGCCGGCCCTACTTGGTCTTAGGCGGGCTTGCTCACGTCCCTGCCGGGCTGAACAACGGTGCATCGGATAGTGGTTGATGCACCGGTCGCGCGGCACGAGCCGGGTTCCGCGACCGCAGCTCGGCCGGCACGGAGGCTGGGCCGACTAACGTCAGTACTCGACCGCCGCGCCCTTCACGCCAAGCGAATCCGCCAGCGCCTGCTTCAACCCATCCCCGGGCGCCACCCGCCAGTCATCCGCCAGCCGGATCTCGCAGCTCCCCACGCCATCCCGCATATAGCGCATGGTGAGTGGCAAACCCGTCTCCGACCGGTACGGCGCCAGGATCTTTTTCATCAGCGCCGCGTCCAGCTGCGAGGTCAGCGAGAACGAGAACTGCTTGCCGAACTGGACCCGCGCCATGGCGATGTCCATGACTTTTTCCGCGGTCACGCGCAGGCCGCCGGAAAACCGGTCCTCGGACACTTTGCCCAGCACCGCGAGGAACTCATCTTCCTTGAAGAGGTGGCGATTGGGATCGTAGAGCTCGTTGTAGACGGTGACATCGACGGTGCCGGTGCCGTCGTCGAGCGTGACGACGACCATCTTGCCGCGCTGGGTCATCTGCACCCGCACGCCGCTGATGACGCCCGCCATCAGCCGCGCGTCACGGGACGGGTCGAGGCTGGACAGCTTGGTCTTGACGAACCTGCGCACCTCGTCCGCGTAGGCATTGAACAGATGGCCGGACAGGTAGAAGCCGAGCGCGGCCTTTTCCTCGGTCAGGCGCTGCTTGTCGCTCCAGGGCTCGGCCTTGACGTATTCCTTCGGCGCTTCCATGACGCCGCCCTCGCCGAAGAGGCTGACCTGGTTGGCGGAGGCTTCGGCCTGCTCGGCGTATTCCATTGCGAGGTTGACGGAGGCGATCAGGATGCCGCGGTCGACGCCGAAGCAATCCATCGCGCCGGCGCGGATCAGTGCTTCGATCGTGCGGCGGTTGATCTGCTTCTTGTCGACGCGGCGGACGAAGTCGAACAGGTCGCGGAAGGGACCGCCCGAGTTGCGGGCGGCGATGATGGCTTCGATCGCGGACTGGCCGGAGCCCTTGACGGCGCCGAGGCCGTAGCGGATCTGCGTGGCCTTCTTGCCCGGCGCGCCGACCGGGATGAAGCGGTAGTCGGACTGGTTGATGTCCGGCGGGAGCATCTGCAGCTTGCAGACGTCTTCGGCGTCCTCGACCAGGATCTTGATCTTGTCGGTGTCGTCCATCGCCAGCGACATGTTGGCTGCCATGAAGGCTGCCGGGTGATGCGCTTTGAGGTAGGCGGTGTGGTACGACAGCAGCGCGTAGGCGGCGGCGTGCGACTTGTTGAAGCCGTAGCCGGCGAACTTCTCCATCAGGTCGAAGATCTCGTCGGCCTTTTCCTGGGACAGGCCGTTCTTGGCGGCGCCCTCGCGGAACAGCAGGCGGTGCTGCGCCATCTCTTCCGGCTTCTTCTTGCCCATCGCGCGGCGCAGCAGGTCGGCGCCGCCGAGCGAGTAGCCGCCGATGACCTGCGCCATCTGCATGACCTGTTCCTGGTAGACCATGATGCCGTAGGTCTCGGACAGGATGCCTTCGGTACGCGGGTCCGGATAGTCGAACTTCTCGCCGTGCTTGCGCCGGCAGAAGTCCGGGATAAGGTCCATTGGGCCGGGACGGTAGAGCGCGACCAGCGCGATGATGTCCTCGAAGCGGTCGGGACGCGCATCCTTGAGCATGCCCTGCATGCCGCGGCTTTCAAGCTGGAACACCGCGACCGTTCTGGCCTTGGTGAGAAGCTCGTAGGAAGCCTTGTCGTTGAGCGGCAGCTTGGCGAGGTCGAAGGCGGCCATGGCCGGGTCAAGCTGCTTGATGTAGTTGACCGCGCGGTCGAGGATGGTGAGCGTGGTCAGGCCCAGGAAGTCGAACTTCACCAGGCCGACGGCTTCGACGTCGTCCTTGTCGTACTGCGAGACCACGCCGGCGTCGCCGCCCTGGGTGTAGAGCGGACAGAAGTCAGTCAGCTTGCCGGGCGCGATCAGCACGCCGCCGGCGTGCATGCCGATGCTGCGGGTGATGCCTTCCACCTGCTGGGCGAGGTCGAGCACCTGCTTGACCTCTTCTTCCTTTTCCATCCGCTCCTTGAGCAGCGGTTCTTCCTCGATGGCGTCGGCGATGGTGACCAGCTTGCCGGGCTTGAACGGGATCAGCTTGGAGATGCCGTCGCAGAAGTTGTAGCCCATGTCGAGCACGCGGCCGACGTCGCGCACCGCGCCCTTGGCGGCCATGGTACCGAAGGTTGCGATCTGCGACACCGCGTCGCGGCCGTAGCGGTCCTTCACGTACTGGATGACGCGGTCGCGGTTCTCCTGGCAGAAGTCGATGTCGAAGTCGGGCATCGAGACGCGTTCCGGGTTCAGGAAGCGTTCGAACAGCAGGTTGTATTCCAGCGGATCGAGGTCGGTGATCTTGAGCGCATAGGCGACCAGCGAGCCGGCGCCGGAACCTCGGCCCGGTCCGACCGGCACGCCGTTGTTCTTGCCCCACTGGATGAAGTCCGCCACGATCAGGAAGTAGCCCGGAAAGCCCATCTTGATGATGGTGTCGGTCTCGAACTTGAGCCGCTCTTCATAGCGCGGACGCTGCGCTTCGCGCCTGGCTTCATCGGGGAAGAGCTGCACCAGCCTTTCCTCGAGGCCGGCCTTGGCCTGGATCACGAGGAACTGGTCGAGCGACACGCCGTCGGGCGTCGGGAACAGCGGCAGCTTGGGCTTGCCGAGTTCCAGCTGCAGGTTGCAGCGCTTGGCGATCTCCACGGAGTTTTGCAGCGCGCCGGGCATGTCGGCGAAGACCTCGGCCATTTCGGCCTGGGTGCGGAAACACTGTTGCTCGTTGAAGCGCTTCGCGCGGCGCGGGTTGGCGAGGATCTCGCCCTCGGCGATGCAGGTGCGCGCTTCGTGCGCGATGAATTCTTCCCTGCTCTGGAACTGGATCGGGTGGGTGGCCACTACCGGCAGCTGCAGCCTGGTAGCGAGGGCGACGGTTTGCCGGACCTGCTGGTCCATGTTGGGCTGGCCGTAGCGCTGCACCTCGAGGTAATAGCGGTTGGGGAAGATATCCGCCCAGCGGCGGGCGCAGCGTTCGGCGGCGGCAGGGTTGCCGTTGTCGATGGCCTGCCCGACATCGCCGAAGTGAGCGCCCGACAACGCGATGAGGTCGCTCGACGCGCCGTTTTCCAGCCACTCCGTGCGGATCTCGGCGCGCCCGCGATGGACGTTGGTCAGCCAGGCTTTGGACAGCAGTTCGCACAGCTGCAGGTAGCCGTTGCGATTCTTGCAAAGCAAGAGCAGGCGCGAGGGCTTGTCGCGGTCGTCGTCGTTGCTGATCCAGACATCGCAGCCGGCGATCGGCTTGACGCCCTTGCCGCGCGCGGCCTTGTAGAACTTGACCATGCCGAACAGGTTGCCCAGATCGGTAATGGCCATCGCCGCCTGGCCGTCCTTGGCGGCGGCCTTGACGACGTCGTCGATACGGACGAGGCCGTCGACGATGGAGTATTCAGTGTGGAGACGGAGGTGGGTGAATTGCGGGGTGGTCATCGGCGTATTTTACAAGCCGGGCCAGGGGGATGGTGATTGCGGCAAGCAAAATGGGCGGGGGCGCGTGGTGCCGGCAACAGGGCTTGCGGAGGGCGGGGTTCCCTGTTAGTTGCTCGGCGATCAAGTAGGGCCGGCCTCCGTGCCGGCCTGGCGCAGCTCGCAAAACCTCCGCTGGCGCGCGGCCTGCAAATCAACCGTTCTTCGGACTACCGTCGTTTAGGCTGGCAGGGACGCCGGCCCTACCGAATCAGCTTGAAGAGGGCTCGCTTCCACACCGCTCCCCCGCGGAGGTTGCACAACCTGCGTCGCGCAGCGCGACCTATACATCAATCCCCCCCCCCCCGCAAGACCACCTCAGCCCAAGTAGGGCCGGCCTCCGTGCCGGCCCAGCGGAGGTTGCAAAACCTGCGTCGCCGCGCAGCCTGCAAATCAACTCTTCTCCGGACCACCGTCGTTTAGGCCGGCAGGGACGCCGGCCCTACCGAATCAGCTTGAGGAGGGCTCGCTTCCACGCCGGCCCCGCGGAGGTTGCACAACCTGCGTCGCCCGGCGCGACCTATACATCAATTCCCCCGTACGACCACCTCAGCCCAAGTAGGGCCGGCCTCCGTGGCGGCCCAGTGGAGGTCGCAAGACCTTCAGCGCGCAACACCTCACGATACACTCCGCCATGAAGCCCCCTTAACACCTGCATAAAACGGCAGAACTGCATCCAACAACAGCAGTCGCGCCAAGCCTGACGTCACAAAAGATTTTCATTCCTGGAACGATCAAATCTTAGTCAGTTCAGCAAAACTCCCGGCCTCTGCATCCTTTTTCGACAGCGTCGGCGGCGAGTCGATCGGCCACTCGATTGCCAGGTCCGGATCGTCCCAGCGAATCGAGCGTTCGAATTCCGGCGCGTAGTAGTCGGTGGTCTTGTACAGGAAATCCGCCGACTCGCTCAGCACCACAAAGCCATGTGCCAGCCCGGCCGGTATCCATAACTGCCGATGATTGTCTTCGGACAGCTCGACCCCCACCCACTTTCCAAAGGTGGGTGAGCCGCGCCGGATGTCGACAGTGACGTCGAATACGCGGCCTCGCGCAACACGGACCAGCTTCCCCTGCGCCTGCTGGGTCTGATAGTGCAGTCCGCGGAGCACGCCCTTTGCGGAACGGCTGTGGTTGTCTTGCACAAAACTGACTTTGGCGCCGACCGCCTGTTCGAAGATGCGCTGGTTGAAGCTTTCAAAAAAAAAGCCTCGCGCGTCGCCGAATACCTTGGGTTCCAGGATCAGGACATCTGGGATGGAAGTGGTGACTACGTTCATGTTGCTGTTGCCTTGATATTGAAGGAGTGCCCTGGTCTGGAACAGCGTGAGAACCAAGTGCATTCCGGATGAAAGCCTGAGGTTGAACGCCAGACTTGAACTCGCTGGTCCGGCTGATCAGTAGATCTGTTCGGTCAACAGCCGAATCAAGTACTTCCCATATCCATTCTTGGCCAGCTTAGTCGCAAGCTTCTCCAGCTGTACCGCATCGATCCATTTTTGTCGGTATGCGATCTCCTCCGGACAGGCCACCTTCAGTCCTTGCCTTGCCTCGAGTGTCGCAATGAACTGACTGGCTTCCAGAAGCGACTCGTGGGTGCCCGTGTCGAGCCAGGCATATCCCCGCCCCATGATCTCCACCGACAATTGCCGTTGCTTCATGTACAGGCAATTCAGGTCGGTGATCTCCAGTTCGCCGCGCTTGGATGGCTTGAGCGACTTGGCGAGCGACACGACCTGGTTATCGTAGAAATAGAGCCCTGTGACCGCGTAGTTCGACTTGGGACTGGCAGGCTTTTCTTCCAGGCTGATTGCGCGGCCACCCTCAAACTCCACCACGCCATAGCGGTCAGGATCATTAACGTGATAGGCGAATACTGTTGCGCCCGCATCGCGTGTCGCTGCCTGAGCAAGCAGCTGCGGGAGGTCGTGCCCGTAGAAGATGTTGTCACCCAAAACCATCGCGGATGGATCGTTACCGAGGAAGGATTCTCCGATTAGAAATGCCTGAGCAAGGCCGTCTGGAGAAGATTGCACTGCGTACGAAAGATTCAGTCCCCAGTGTGCCCCGTCGCCCAGCATCTGCTCAAAACGGGGCGTGTCCTGTGGTGTGGAGATGATGAGGATGTCGCGAATCCCCGCCAGCATCAGGGTGCTCAGCGGGTAATAAATCATTGGCTTGTCGAATACTGGCAGCAGCTGCTTGGAGACAGCCATGGTGGCCGGATAGAGACGGGTGCCGGAGCCGCCGGCGAGGATAATGCCTTTGCGTTTCATATGCGCCTTACAAGGTGATCTCATCCATCATTCGCCGCACGTGGTACCGCCAATCCGGCAGGTACACGCCAAAAGTATCACGCAGACGAGCTGTATTCAATTGCGAATTCCGTGGGCGAGGAGCTGGCACTGGATAAGCGCTCGCGGGGATTGCCTGCACCTGTTCCGGTTTGACTCTGAGGTCAATGCCGCGCGACCGGGCCACTTCGAGGATGAAGCTTGCGTAGCCATGCCAACTGGTGACGCCGGCGGCGGCAAGGTGATAAGTTCCGGAGAAATCATTGTCGCTGCCGCTGGCCTTGGACACACGGTGAAGTGCCAGTGCGCTCACATCGGCTATCAGCTCTGCACTGGTCGGGGCACCGTACTGGTCGGCCACCACACGCAGTTCATCTCTTTCGCGTGCCAGCTTCAACATGGTCTTGGCGAAATTGCCGCCTCTGGCGGCGAATACCCAGCTCGTCCGGAAGATCAGATGCTGAGCACCTGATTTCCGGATAAGTTCTTCTCCCGCGAGCTTGGACTTGCCGTATACCGACAACGGGCCGGGGAGGTCGTCTTCCTGATACGGGTCCGGCTTTTCGCCGTTGAAGACATAGTCGGTGGAATAATGGATCAGCCAACCGCCAAGGCGCGCCGTCTCTTCAGCCAGCGCACCTACCGCTTCGGTATTGATCAGGTATGCCCTGGCAGCCTCGGATTCGGCCTTATCGACTGCCGTATAAGCTGCCGCATTGACGATGACGTCGGGTGCGGTTCGCCTGACGAGCGCTGATAGTTCTTCAGGTTGCTCGAAATCCGCTTCGGCCGTTCCCATCGCGACGACCTCGCCCAGCGGGGCCAGAGACCGCTGCAGTTCCCACCCTACTTGGCCGCCTTTGCCGAATAAAAGAATTTTCATCTGGGCTATAGCGCGTAGTTCTTGCTGATCCAGTCACGATACGTACCGGACTGAACATTGCTCACCCATTCCTGGTTGGCGAGGTACCACTTCACGGTCTTGCGGACGCCCGTCTCAAAGGTCTCGGCAGGCTTCCATCCAAGCTCGCGTTCAATCTTGCGTGCATCGATAGCGTAACGTCGGTCGTGCCCGGGCCTGTCCTTGACGTAAGTGATCTGCTCCGCGTAGGAGCGTCCGTCATCTCGCGGCTTGAGTTCATCAAGAATGGCGCAGAGCGTGCGCACGACATCGATATTGGCTTTCTCGTTCCAGCCACCGATGTTGTACGTCTCACCGAGCTGGCCGGCTTCGAGCACACGCCTGATCGCGCTGCAATGGTCCTCCACGTAAAGCCAGTCACGGATCTGCATGCCATCACCATAGATCGGCAGCGGTTTTCCGTTCAGCGCATTGATGATGACCAGCGGGATCAACTTCTCCGGGAAGTGGTAGGGACCGTAGTTGTTACTGCAGTTGGTGGTGAGCACCGGCAAGCCGTAGGTATGATGCCATGCCCTCACCAGATGGTCGGATGCGGCCTTGCTCGCCGAGTATGGACTATTGGGCTGGTAGGCGTTGGTCTCGGCAAATGGCGGGTCGGTGTCTTCCAGCGTCCCATAGACTTCATCGGTGGACACGTGCAGGAAGCGAAACCCTGCCTTACGCTCCTCGGGAAGCTCCGACCAGTAAGCGCGAACGACCTCAAGCAGATTGAAGGTGCCTACCACATTGGTCTGAATGAATTCGCCTGGACCAAGGATGGACCGGTCGACATGCGACTCCGCCGCGAAATTCAGCACGGCACGTGGCTGGTGTTCTGAGAGAAGCCTGCCGACGAGTTCGCGGTCGCCGATATCGCCCTTAACGAAGATATGGCGTTTGTCATCCTGCACCCTTGCGAGGTTGGACAGGTTGCCTGCGTACGTGAGCTTGTCCAGATTGATGACAGGTTCGTCGTGCGCGGCCAGCCAGCCGTGGACGAAATTGCTACCGATGAAACCGGCGCAACCGGTTACCAGAATTGTCATTCCATGCCTTTCTTGCCATGCAGTCGCATGCCTTAATTGCCCTTACGGCAACTTGAACGCGCTCTCTAGGAAAGAAGATTACCGTCCCCGCTTGCGGGTGCAAAGGCCGTTTCGTCGCATTACAGAATAGCCGAGAGTTACCGTCTGGGTTACTCCGCAGGTCGAAGCTGGGAATTTAACGAAAACAATTGCTGCAATATTAACTTCTCTTGAGTATAACGACGGCTACGTGCGGTGAAATACAGTATTCGTAAGATGCCTGGACAGACAAACGGCGCCTTTTGTGTAGGACCGGCGTCAGGGCGACAGTGAGTCACGCGGCGCCATCGGCGCCGAATGACGTATATAATGTCGCAGAATCAAAGACTTAGCATAACCCCATGCCCTCCCCCACCCCCTACGTCAACATAGCCGCCTACAAATTCATCACCTTCAGCGACACCGCCGAGAAACGTGCCGAATTTCGCGCGCTGTGTGAAGAGCTCGGCCTGAAAGGCACGATCCTGCTCAGCCCGGAAGGGATCAACCTGTTTCTCGCGGGTCTGCGTGAACCAATTGACCGCTTTCTGGCTTGGCTGCGCAGCGATGCACACTTTGCGGACATCGAGGTCAAGGAAAGCTACTCCGACCGCCAGCCGTTCACCAAAATGCTGGTCAAGCTCAAGCGCGAGATCATCACGATGAAGAACCCGCTGATCCGCCCTGAGGAAGGGCGCGCGCCGGCGGTGGATCCGAAGACGCTCAAGCGCTGGCTGGACCAGGGCCATGACGACTCGGGCCGGCCAGTGGTGATGATGGATACCCGCAATGCGTTCGAGGTCGATGTCGGTACGTTCAACAATACGGTGGATTACCGGATCGAGAAATTCAGCGAGTTCCCGGAGGTGGTCCAGCGGCACAAGCCCGACTTTGACGGCAAGACCGTGGTCACCTTTTGCACCGGCGGCATCCGCTGCGAGAAAGCGGCGATCCACATGCAGAACGTGGGCTACGACAGCGTCTATCAGCTTGAGGGCGGGATTCTGAAGTATTTCGAAGAAGTCGGCGGCGATCACTACACCGGGGATTGCTTTGTGTTCGACTACCGGACCGCGTTGAATCCGAAGCTGGAGGCGACGGAGACGAAGCAGTGTTTTGCCTGCCGGGCGGTGGTGACGCCAAGGGAGCAGCTGTCGCCTTGGTATGTGCCGGGGGAGTCATGCCCGCACTGCTGGAAGCGGGACGTGTCGACGGTGACGGATTCCGGCGTCGAGTCGCGCTGACACTTGGCCGCGGAGAGCGGCCGCCTTGCGTCCCGCCTTGCCCGATGTATACAGCCACTGCCGGCTGTGTGAAAATTCTGCCCCTTAGCCGCTGGACAACTCAAAGCATGCACAATCAATTCCCGGACCCTGCCGCGCGGGCTTCTTCCCTCAGCACGGACGAAGTTCATCTAACGCAGATCGTCCGCTTCCTCAAGAACGGATGGCGCTGGATCGCAGGCACCACGGTGCTGGGCCTGGCACTGGGGCTGGCGCTTGCCTTCATGATCGAACCGAAATTCGTCGCAAGTGCGACCCTGCAGATGGCGCTGGTGGCGAAGGATCCGGTCGAGTCGCCGGGTACCCTCGCAGAAAATCTCAAGCTGCCTGGCTACTACAGCCGTGAAACCATCGCGGCCTGCGGACTCGATGGCGCAGCGCGCCCGCGCGATGCATTGGCGCGCGGGCTCAAGCCGAGTGTTAACAAGAATGCGCCCTACGTGACCATTTACTACGAAAGCACGGATGGCGACGAAGCGGAGCGTTGCATCCGCAAAGTGGTCGAACATATCCGCGGCAAGCAGGAACAGCTGGCAAAGTCCGCGCTTGAGTCCTACCAAGTGCAATTGGCCAACTCTCGAAAAAGGCTGGAAGAGCTGGATCATCTGCGCGCGGATCTCGCGCAGAAGGCGGACAGTGCACTGGCCGGCAGCGGAGCGGCGGCCAGTAGCACCGGCTTTCTGCTGTCTGCGCTGGCGGCGACGAACGAAACGAGCAAGGAGCTGCAAACCGAGATCTTCCATCTCGAACGCTTGCTCGGTCCCCTTTATACGAAACAGACTGAAGCGACTTCCGGCATTGATACGCAGCGCAACGGCAAGACACTGATTCGCCTGATTGCCTTGATTGGACTGACAACCTTCGGTCTGTTCTTCGGCATCCTTAGCCTGCTGCTACGCCATGTCTGGCGGAAGTACGCCTAACTTTGCCGCGCTGTCTTCAGGGACGCGGCCGTATTGCGTTGCTCGGTCCTCGATGCTTGCGATGAACCGCGTGATGCGGCGCGCGGCATGATGACGGTCTCTTTAAGGGCTGATCCTACGCGGGCAGCTGCAATGCTCGTGGACCTTGCGAGCGCGCCTCTGCGCGGGTACGGAGGCCCGCGCTACTGGCTTTGTGTCAATGGTCGCGCGCTAGAGCGGTTTTCCCCTAGCTGTCCACGACGAGAAGTGCTTGAACCCGCAGGGATTGCGGAAATCGAAAGGTGCTTATGATGACGGGAGGGTGATTATGGCGCGGCGCCAAGGACAGGCATACGGGCAAGATTTGAGGGATCGGGTGCTGGCAGCAAGCGGGACGATGGCTGAAGCGGCATTTCGGTTTGGGGTAAGGAGTCGTATGTTGCCGAGCCCGAGTGCGCCGAAGGCGGCTGGCGTAGTTAGTCCTGAGCGGCAATGCAACCACATGCCGCACAAGCCCGACCTGGCTTGAACCGGAGTTGGCCGAGCAGGTGGCGGCGCAACCGGACCTGACGCTGCAGCAATGGTGTGAGTGGGTCTCACGCTCTGAGTAAAACTGCTGCCCGATCCGTTGACCACCTTTGGTTTGCTATCGGTCAGTTGCTTGATCAGTTCGTACCCGGCGAATACACACGGTATATCCGCCACGGTGGTCATGGAGAGCTAGGATGAACTGCTCTAGCGCGCGGGGGGCAGATCGTCGGCCGCAGGGAGTGTGCTGACCGGGGCCTCCCCGGACAGAGCCGAGGTCACGGCGTCCCGGTACAGTTCCATGATCTTCCTGTCGTCGAACTCTGCTTCGGCGACGCCGCGCGCGCCTGCCGCCATCGCTGCCCAGTCTTCGGCGGGAAGTTCTATCATTTTTATCAGTGCGTCGGCCAAGGACTGGGCATCCTGCGGCGCGCACAGCAGGCCCGTGCGATCGTCCTGAACCACGTCCCGGCATCCGGGCACGTTCGTCGCGACCGCCGGGCGCCCCATCGCTGCCCCTTCCATCAGTACCCGCGGCATGCCTTCCCGATAGGAAGGCAGCACCAGGCAATGCGCCTGTTCGATCGCCGGGCGCACGTCATCGACAGAGCCAAGGTACTCGATAGTCCCGCTTCGCTTGAGCTCATCCATCTCGGCCTCGGTCACCGAAGCCGCGTTGGCCGAGTAGGTTGGACCTAACAGACGGAAAACTGCGCGCGGATACTTGCTCTTGACGATCCTGGCCGCCTCGATGAATTCGTACAGGCCCTTATCCTTGAGCAGCCGGGCGATCATGAGGAACGAGGGCCCGTGTTCCATCGGCGGAAGCGGCTTGACCGCGAAGCGGTCGAGGTCGACCCCCTCCCCTGGCAGAATACGGACCTTGATCCCTGGCGCCAGGTCCGCCCGCTTGAAATATGCGGCGTCCTCCTTGTTGAGGAACCACACCTCGCGTGCGTTGCGCAGGGTCGATCGGTAAAGCAGCTTGCCCACCGCTGAGCGCAGGTTCTCTTCCAGGAACATGTATCCCAGCCCGGTGATGACAGAGATCGAGCGGGCGCCGGCCAGCTTTGCCGCAATGGTCCCGTAAATGACGGACTTGATGGTGAAATTGAAGACGAGATCCGGCGACAGGCGCCGGAAAATCTGCAACAGCGCGAACTTCGCCTTGACTTCGTTGAGGGGGTTCAGCGAGCGGGGCGACAGTTTCCACTCCACGAACTCCGCGCCCAGCGCGTGGACACGCTCCACCGGTTCGTCCGCCGCGGCCACGAGGACGACCCGATAGCCGTCGCGCACGAGCGCCTCGATGATTCGTCCGCGGAAGTTAAGCAGGCCCCAGAGGGAATTGCAGCAAAAGATGATGGTTCTACGTTTCACTAAGTCGCTCGTTTCAATTCTGCGCCCGCAACGGCGCGATCGATGCATCCGGAAGGTCTGGATGGCGATCGAGTGGATGGTTTATTCGGCCTTCCGCAACTGGCGGGCGGGATTGCCAGCCACGACGGCGTCGGCTTCGACCGACCTGGTTACGTTGGATCCGATGCCGACGAATGCGCGTGGGCCGAGCACTGCCTTTTGCATGATCGAGCTGTTCGGCCCCACCCATGCGAATTCGCCGATGTCGACGCCGCCGCTCAGCTCGGCGCAGGCCGTCAGCAGGGCGCCGCGTCGCACGCGGCAGTTGTGCGCAATATGGACATGGTCGTCCGTCTTGACATCGTCTTCGACGATGGTATTGCCAAGCGTCGCATTGCAGACCGTGTTGAGGCTGCCCAGTTCCACGCGGTCGCCAATGACGACCGAGCCCAGGTGCAGCAGACGGATCGGCACGCCGTTCTCGTCGCGCTCGAATCCAAAGCCCGGTTCGCCGATGACTGTGTTGGACTTGATGTAGCAATCCGCGCCGATGGTCGCGCCATCTCCAATAACGACATGATGCGAAATGACGGTTCTCGGTCCTATTCGCACACCCCGCCCGATGACTGCCGTCGGGGCAATGACCGCGGTGGGATCGATGTTGGGCGCGGTGTCCGGCATGCTGAAGCCGGGCTCGGCCGCCAGCAGGTGGAGCGCCCTTGCAAAGAACAGCCTCGGGTTGTCCGCATGCAGAATCGCTCCGCCTTCAGGTGCATTTCCGGCGGGCGCAATGACCACGGCTCCCGCCGCAATTGTCCCCGCCACCGGCGCCCGTGAGAAGCAGAGCGTGCCTGCGCTCACCGCATCCAGTGATGCGACGTGCAGGATATTCGCGTCCGTCCCTTGCATCGGCACGCCCAGCCTTTGCGCGAGGCGGCTTGCCGGGACCGGGGCCGTCAGCTGATTACCCATCGCACCACCTCAAATGCCTCGGCGTACCGCTTCCCGATTTGCACACCTCTCGTCGCGGCCAGACTGCGAATGAATTCTGCGTTCACGTAGGAGCGGTGGCGCTGCGATTCATACATTTCGATCGCACGGATCTTGGTGTGGATGTGTTCTTCGCTGATGTCGATGAAGCAGCTGGTGCGGAAATCGAGGTTGTTCCACGGGACCTCGTAGCCCAGCATGGTAGTGCGCTTGAATGCACGGAAACCTTCCTGGGCGATGGTCTGGTGGTCCTGGTGAGTGTCGTTCGCGCTGGGCAGGAACACCATGTCGGGATTGAAGCGGCGGCTCAGGTCGATCATCGCATCGAGGATCTGCTGCCGCAGCTCCGGGAAGCGGCGTACCTCAAAGTCATAGACGATGCAGTCTTCGGGAGCGACGCCAAGTTCGGCGGTTGCCTTGCGCACTTCGGTGCGCAGGATGTCACGGGGAAGATGCGGCAGCACAGACTGTTCGGCGGCCGAGAATGCGACATAGACCACGCGGGCACCTTGCGCCGCATAGCGCGCGATGGTGCCGCCGCAACCAAGTTCACCATCGTCGGTATGGGGGGCAAGGACCAGAATAACGTCTGCGGATTTCATGATAGGCGTTGTATAAATTGAAATTTTATGCCGGCAAACCGGATGTTAGCGCAAGTATGTCTGACCGTGATCGCCGCGCGCTCCGGCGGACGGGACAAACAGGACGCGGAAATACTCGATATAGGACGGCGCGGAGAACGCGTTCGTCGCCGCCGCGCAGATCGACTGTCGAAAGCCGGGGGTGGTTGCGAAGTCCTGCGTCAGTCGCAAGATCTGGCTGGCGATTTCCTCCGCGTCCAGCTGGGCCTTGCAATACAGGAGTCCGGGCAGGCCCTCTCCGAATTGCCGGGAATCACCGGTATCACGAACGATCACGCCACATCCCGCAGACATCGCCTCGGCCACCACCCGGGACGGGAAGTTGGTGATCTCTTGCATCGTGAACACGATCGAGGATGTCGGAAGCAGCTCGTTCGCATTGGCATACCCGAGGAAGCGCACGGGTACGCCCGCCGCCGCAAGCGCACCGACACGCGCGACAACCCGTTGCTCCAGCGGGCCGTAACCCGCGATCTGGAACTCGAAGTCGTCCGCGACCTTGCCCTTGAGCTTGTCCCAGAGCGCCGGCAGCACGTCGAAGAAATCGTCCAGGCCCTTCTTCTCGACGAGACGGCCAAGCAGCACCGCGCTATTGGTCTTGCCCGCGGATGGCTCGATTTCCGGCAGCAGGAAAGTACCGCCCGGGGTCAGGCTCATGCGGCCGGCCATTTGATACCCGTTCATCGCCTCGAATACGGTGGGGCTGAGCACGTCCACCCTTTTGACAAAGAAGAACGACAGCCAGTCCCATAGATCCACCCTGCGCTTGGAAGTAGGGCGAGGCACACGTGCGCAGTCGACGACCGACATGGTCACCCGATCTCCCCTGCCGATATGGAGCGGCCAGAGGCAGTTCAGCGGATAGTGATAGGCCGCGCCCCTGGGCAGCCCGGCAAGCACGCGCCTGAATGCCTTGATGAAGCCGCCGGGCGTCCAGGGATCGGACGGGACGGGAATCAGGGCGTTGAGCGCATCGGTACGGCCGGGATGGTCCTTGCGCAGCGCGTCCACCAGCGCTACCGGCGCGATGAAGCGGACGTCGCAGCCTGTTCTCAGAAGGGCCGTGAAGATGTCGAAGAAGCGCTTTTCCGCCCCGCCGTAGGCAGGCGACGTGATGACGATATGGCTACGCATGTTCGGGCACCTCCCCGGTACCCGTCTGCGCGGCCGTCCTGTTCTCGATGAAATGCAGTACCAGCGCCATCAGGAAGAAGAAATAGACATAGGAATAGTAGCGCCAGTGCATGATGTCGCTCCACATCATCGGCATTGGCGCGACCAGGCCGGCAACGATCAGGCGCTGCGCGGCGGGACCGGCGCGTCGCATGAAGAGCAGCCACAGCGCGGGCAGGAACACTGCCAGGCTGAGTATCGACACAACACCTTCCATGTAGTCTCCGAAGCGGCCGCTCGCCAGCAGGACGCTGTATGCGCGCTGGGGCATCAGTGCGACGTACTTGACCGGATAGACGAGCACGTAGCCAAAGTTCTCGATCGCGGTGGAAAACAGCAGGCCGGTGAAGCCGGAAACGTCCTTCACGTCTTCGCTCGAATATTCGGGCACCATGCCCTTGACGATCGGCGCCAGGGCGGAGATGACGAGCAGCGCGGCCAGTATCAGCCCGTAGCGCGGCGGGCGCTGGCGCGGAAAGAAGAAAACCATCGCCAGCAGGGTCATGAACATGTAGTAGCGCGCGAGCATCGCAAGCAGCAGCGCGAACAGCAGCGCACGCAGGCTTCCCCGTACGAGGTAGCGGCCGAAGAACAGCGCGGCGCACATCGCGTAGATTTCCTTGTTGAGGCTCAGGAAACCGAAAAGAAAATACGGGAAGACGATGGCGCCGGCCAGCAGTGCAAGACGCGCGACCATGGTGCCGAAGGTGCTCATCGCGCAGCGCAGCGTCAAGGCCATTACCGCGAGATTGAAAAGCTGGATCGCCCAAAGTGAGCCGCCGGTAATGATCATGGACAGGATGGGAATCCCGATCAGGAACAGCGAAATGTTCTCGGTCGGATCGGCATCCTCGTAGACATCCTTGTACAGCCTGAAGTACGTGGCGGCGTCCGATGAAACGTATTCAATCGTGGTGTCGGCGTGAGCCTGCAGCAGCACCTCGTTGAGTCCGACCAGGAGCATCCCGAACAGGATGGCCGCCATGAGCACGAGCACGGTGCTGATCCGGATATGCATGTCGCTTATCGTCCCGCCAGGTATTTCTTCTGCAGCTGCAGCAGGCGGTTGTAAAGCGGCGCTTCGGTCGCAAACTGGTCGTGCGGTCGCTCGGGACGGGCGAGATAGGCCTCAAGGTCGTTTTCGCTCCACCCCATCTTCTTCAGGAAGTACTCGATGTCCTGCTGCAGGTCGTCGGGATCCGGGTATGGACTGTGGTCGAGCAACTCCTTCGCCCGCTCCCGGCTCATCTGGCCGGAGCAGATCAGCGACGAGAAATGCAGCCGGCGCTTGTCGACGCCGAATTTACTGGGCAGGAGGAAGCCCTGGTAGAAGCGAGTGAAGATGGATTCGTAGTGCTTGTACGGATAGGGCCGGTAACCGACCGCTTCAACCAGCGTGTCGATGCAGCGCTGCTTGTTGTAGTCGATGAAGTCGAGGAAAGGCACCCACTGGATGCGGCGCACCAGCCTGTCCCAGACGTAGCGCTTGACGCCGATCGTCGGCAGGCTGCGCACCTTCATGCCGTCGCGTCGGGCGATGTCGAGAATGTTCTTGCGGTCGAACTTGTTCCAATTGTAGTTGCGGGGCACCCGCATGCCTTCGGTCGTCGTGTTGCTGCCCGAAAGAATGTAGCGGATGCCGTAACGGCGCGCCAGGTTGTAGTTCACCGCGAGCATTGCGTTGTCGTACAGGAGTTCGACGTCGATGACGTCCGCGTCGAAGAATGCCTGCTGCAGCCCGCGGTATTCGCGCCACTCGACCACATGGGTGTAGAGATCGACACCCAGCTTGCGCACCAGGTTCTCGATGTTGTTGACTGCCAGCTCGGAATTCCAGCCATTGTCCATGTGGACCGCCAGCGGGCGCAAACCGTGCTGGCGGGCGAGATAGAGCGCATAGGCGGAGTCGGCGCCGCCGCTGACGCCAACGATGCAGTCATAGCGCCTGCCGTGGCCGCTGGTGCGAACTGTCTCGACGAAGGCTTTCAGGCGCCTATCGAGCACGGCGGGGTCGGTCGGCTGGTATTCAGCGAGCCGGGCCAGCATCGACGTGCAGTAATTGCAGCGCCCCTGCTCGTCGAACTGGATGTCGGCTGCATGCGAATCCATCACGCAGCGTGTGCATTCCTGAAACTTCATTTTTCGAATAGCTGCCGTACGGACGGATAGTCCGGGTAATTGATCAACACCGCCTTGTGCGGCCCGTAGAACACGAACATGCTTCCCGCGGCGGCGGCGGAGGCGCCGGCTTTCACCGCGTCGCGCATATGCCCGAGGTCGGCCGCACCGCCGCATGCGATGACCGGTACGGACACCGCCTCTGCGATGCGGCGGATGAGAGCGGTATCGAAACCCGAGCCCTCTCCATCGCGGTCGACGTCGTTGAGGAAAATCTCGCCGGCACCGGCAGCGACCACTGCCTGCGCGTGCGCAACCGGATCCAGTTTCGTCACCCGCCGCTTGCCTGGATGGTAGACCCGGTAGCGGCCGAACCAGTCACGCTTGACGTCGATCGCGGCGACGACACTGCTGGCGCCGATTTCGCGCGACAGTTCGGTCAACAGCCGGGGGCGCTCGATCGCCGAGCTGTTGAGCGCGATCTTTTCGACGCCCGCGGCCACGATGCGCCGCGCCTGCTCCAGGCTGCGTATGCCGCCGCCGTAGCAGAGCGGCATGAAGCATTCGCCGGCGATGCGTGCGATCAGATCGTAATCGGGCTCGGCCCCGGTACGGGACGCGGTGATGTCCAGAAACACCAGTTCGTCGACATACTTCTCATTGAAGATGCGTACAGCGTTGATCGGATCGCCCACGTACCTGGGACGCGCAAAGCGCCGCGTTTTCACGAGACCGCCATCCTGCAGCAGCAGGCAGGGAATGACGCGATTGTACAGGTCGCTCATAGTGCGGCGAACCTCCTCAGCAGTGCCATGCCGAACAGATGGCTTTTCTCGGGGTGGAACTGCACCCCGAACAGGTTGCCCGCCTCGAAGGAGGCCGCGAAGTCGACGCCGTAGCGGCATGCGGCCGCCGTCTGCTCCGTGGCGGCGGGCTTCACGTAATAGCTGTGCACGAAGTAGAAGCGTTCCGGTTCGGGTGCGTCATGCGCAAAAAGGCTGGCGGAAGCACCGGGACGCACGGCGTTCCAGCCCATGTGGGGAATCCGCAGGCCGGGGACCTCCGGAAACCGGTGGGTAAAGGCGTCGACCCAGCCAAGGCCGGGCTCGTCGCTTTCCTCGCTGCCGCGGGTCATCATCTGC
This sequence comes from Noviherbaspirillum aridicola, assembly GCF_019656455.1. Classification (GTDB taxonomy): domain Bacteria; phylum Pseudomonadota; class Gammaproteobacteria; order Burkholderiales; family Burkholderiaceae_D; genus Noviherbaspirillum; species Noviherbaspirillum aridicola. The sequence goes on along the minus strand of NZ_BPMK01000005.1, from coordinate 66,076 downwards.
ATGCCGAGGCAGATGCCCAGGACCGGCTTGCGCGTGTGCAGCGCCTGCTCTTCAAGCAGCGGGATCAGGCCGGTCTCACGCAGTCGCGTCATGCCGTGACCGAAATGGCCGACGCCGGGCAGAATGAGCTTGTCGGCGCTGCGAATATCCGTTTCGTCGCCGCTCACTCGGGCCTTGGCGCCGACCTTTCTCAACATGTTGTGCACGGAGCCGACGTTGCCGACACCGTAGTCAACGATCACTATCATGCGGTTACTCCGATACTTGCGTGTGGCGGCGGACGTATGCCGGCCGACGCGTCGATAAGCGTGGCATAGAAGCGCTTCTCCTCCTGGTGCGCCTCGTCGATGCCGGCCGTACTGCGCTCGACCGGCACCCTTGCCGGGCAGCTGTCTATCCAGCCGCGGATGTCGTCGCTGTCGAGCGTGCCGAAGCGTACCAGTCCGGACGATTCCAACTCGCGGAACAGGCCGAAATTCGCGCCCCCGTCGTGCAGGGTGGGACACAGCAGCAAAGAAGGCACGCCGGCCACCAGCGCTTCGCCGACGGAGCTGCTGCACATCGTGATATGACCGCTCGCCTCGTCCAGCAGTAGCGGAAGCGGCGCGCTCGTCGCGTGCTGCCACTCCAGGTGAGGGTGGCGTTCGCAAAGTGCTTCGATGTAGCGGCGATGATGGCGGTAGCCGGCGGCGTTGACCTGGATCGGATGCATGCGCAGCTGGAAGCGCAGGCCGCTCCCGGCGGTCGTCGCGAATACCGATTCCAGCGCCGGATGAAGAATGCCGTTCGGAATGATGTTGCTCAGGCTGTCGCGCTCGCCGTCGTAGCCCCATTGCAGCGTAACCAGGATCGTCTTGCCGTCCCGCCGCGCCGGCTGCTCCTGGCGTTCCGTCGCCTGCCTGCGTCGCAGCAGATGCAACCAGGGATCGCGGGTCTTAAACGCCAAGATCTCGCGTCCACTGCATAGGGATGACACTGTTTTCTGCGAGACATCGTCGAAACTGAGGATAATGTCGGGCAGGACGCCGACAGGCTGGGCCATGTGCGCACAAAACACCTTGTCGCTGAGACTGATATTCGTGCCGTGCATGGCTTCGGCCACCTTTATGCCAAGCTGCTTGGCGGCGAGGCATAGCGCCGGCGGCGGCTGTATCGAGACGACCATCTCAGGGGCGACGCGCTGCAGCAGGTCACGGTAGAGACGAATTTCCAGCTCTTGGCGCAGCGCGGCGCGGGCAGCACCGGTACGTAGCAGGGCACGCAGCCGGATCAGGAAGGAACGATAGTTGACGGTCGCCGCCCCGCCCTTGATCGCATGGCTGCGGAAGACCGCGTAGGGATGGCTGAGGTTGACAGTCGCATAGCCGAGGTCCTCCACGGTACTGCGGATCCCTTCCAGGATCGGCGAGTAGCGCCCTTGGTCGTCGCGCATCGCGCGGTCCACGTCGTGGCAGGAAAACAGGACGCGGCGTCCCTCTGGCAACGGCGGCATGTGGTCGGGCACAGTTAGGGATCCGATCACGCGCTGCACGAAACGCAGCAAATTCCTCGGGCTCATCGATGGCTTCCTTTCATGGACTCAGGCATATCGTCCACCTGTACGCGCCATGATCACGATGGCAGGATCGAGCGCCGACACCTCCACCACCCGTGAGCCCTCGAGATGCGATTGCAGCATGGCGAAGGCAATCGACTGTGCATTGAGAATATCGCGTTTGACCGCCGCATTGGCGGCGATGGCGTCTGCGTCGCCATCGAGGCACGCGACGAGTTGCGAGACAGGCCCAAGGGTACCGCCGGGCGCCCTGCCGTCTTCGACCGCCAGCTCGCTGGTCGCCGGGTACACCGTTTCGCCTGCCGCATACATTTCAAGCCTCGCCCCGTCGGCGCGCACGGAGATTTCCGCGTCCGCGCAGGACAGTACGAAGTCCGCTCCCAGCGCCTGGGTGATATGGCCGGCAAGGCCGTCGTCGAAATACACGCTGGCACTGACAATGCGCGGGTCGGAATCGACGGCAGTAGGCCGTCCTTCTGTCGTCACATCGGCAAGGCGTGCCTGCACTCCGGCCACGCGCCGCCCGGCCGCTCCGAACAGCAGGAGATCGATGGAATGCGGGTGCGTCCAGAACAGGGGCGCGGAGCCGAAGTTGACGCGGATTTCACGCAGCGCGCCATAACGGCCGGATTCGGCCAGCGCGAGTGCCTGCCGGTAGACGCCGAAGAACCGGCGGATTGCACCCCAGGTGACAAAGACATCGTCGCGCCGCAACGCTTCCCGCAGTCCCTGCAGTTCGGTCACGCTGTTGCACAACGGCTTTTCGGCATGGATGGCTCGGGTGCCCGAGGCGATTGCATGCTGGATCAGTTCCGCGCGTCCGAGAGTGCGGGTGGCCAGGCCGAGCAGCGCGGGACGCTCGGCGTCCAGCAGCGCGCGAGGATCTTCGTAGCGGCGCGCGACCTGGTACTTGTCGCCTGCGCGCTGGAGCATGGCCGCGTCGGTATCGCAGAGGGCCGCCAGCCTGAGCCGCGGGTGGCTGCAGATCGCTTCCGCATGGCTGAGCGGCAGCCAGCAGCGCGGTGCGTGACGTATGACTGACTCGCTTGTGAAAGCGCCCATGCGCCCGCAGCCGATGACGGCCGCGTTTAACTGTTGTTCCATGTGAGCAGATAGGTGATGGGGGAGGAACGCCGGGCGATCAGATCGGCATAGGCGCGGCCAATGTCCGTGCCCGCATACGTGCCGGAAATGATAGGTGTCGGATCGAGGCGGCCGGCGGCGATCAGGCCGGCGAGGTAGTCGAGGTTGGCGCGTTCGTTGAAACGGCAGAAGCCCCGGCTGTCGGGACGCTCCGGCGACATGCCGACGGCCTCGATGCGCAGCTGCTTCATGTAGAAATGCTGGCTGTCGAGCGGGTTGAAGCCGGGCGGCGCCTCGCCGCGGCCGGGAAAGCCCAGGACGGCGATCACGCCCATCCGGCCGGCCGCTTGCAGCGCGGCCTCCCAGTCGCTCCAGCCGTTCGTGGTCGATACGACGACGTCGGCGAGATCGGGGCCGAGCGCCTGCTTCAGCGCCGGAAGTTCGGCTCGTCCGAACACTGCCTCGGCGCCCATTTGGCGCGCAAGTGCAGCCGGTTGTGCCTGGTCGGACAGCGCGAACACGCGGGCTCCGGCCAGGGCTGCCATGGCAACCGTGGTCAGGCCGAGCGCGCCGAGTCCGATGACCAGGACGCGGCTGCCCGCGCGCACGCCCGCGCGCAGTACCGCGTTGTAGCCGAGGTGAAAGAGATACGTGCAGGCGATGTGGTCAGCGCGGGCCTCGTCGGGGAGCTTGAACAGGATCTCGTCTTCGGCGGCGACGAACGCGCTGCGGTGCGAGCTGAAGCTAAGCACGCGGTCGCCGGGCTGCAGCGATGTCACGGCGGTACCGCAGGCGAGCACGCGCGCAACGTTGCAATAGCCCTGGAGGCGCGGATAGACGACGCCGGGCCGCAGCGGAGGCAAGCCCTTGAAGGCCGCGAGCTCGGTCCCCGGTGAGATCGCCGTGACCAGCGTTTCGCACAGTACCTCGCGGTCGCCGGGCGGCCGCAGGGATTCCGTGCGCAGCTCCAGCTGACCCGGAGCGTTGAGCCAGACGACGGTGGCATTGCCCGGATTCATGTCGGATAGCCCTTGCCGATGATGATGTAGCGATCGCGCTCACCGTTGTTGAGCTCGGCATGCGCACGGAAACCGAGCACGTGTTCGGCGGCCTCCGCATCCCCTTCGGGGCTCTCCCGGCGGTCTGCGCGCACCCACTGCCCTGGTTTCACCTGCTCCCACACGTTGCGGTTGCGGTGCTGGTCCATGATGAAGTGCAGGCTGCGCTGCTCGACGCCCAGCCATTCACAGAACTTGTCGATGTGGCGCAACGGCTGTTCCTCGTGCCGGCGCACGAGGGCGAGCGCGTCCTCTCGCGAGAGGCGTCCATGCCGGATTTCGCGGCAGGCGTGGTCGGTGACCTTCGAGTAGCCATGCTTGAGCAGCTTCAGATGGTCGTGCAGGTCCATGAAGTTGTAGCAGTCGACATGGTCGTAGGTGTCGAAGGTGCGCGCGAAACGTGCGCCCTTGTAGCCGTGCGAGGCCACCATCTGCTCGTGCTGCGCCTTGGGATCCCAGCGCACGTAGTTCCCGAGGTAGATGCCGCGCACGCCGACGTCGTTGAGTTCGGCGTCGTCCGGATAGCGGTATTGCCAGATGTCGTCTTCGTTGAGCGTGTCGAAGATCGACAGCAGGTCGTCAGCTTCATGCCCCATCAGGTCGTGGTCCTTGCGATAGCGGCGGGTCATCTCGACTTCGTGCTCGTGCGAGAACATGCCGACCTGCTCCAGCCCCTGGTGCGCGCCCCAGACAATCAGCGGAATCCGGTAGCGCACTGCGGTCTGCACCGGGAACACGGTCTGCCCCGCCAGGCAGGGCCAGTACATGCTGCCGAACTGGCGCAACGTGGTGCGGGTGATCTTGCGTACCGACACCGGATTCACGTTCTGCACCAGGATGTCGCAGTTGAACCGTATGCGCAGGTTCGCCAGGTTGCGGATGCCCAACGGCGTGTTGAAGTACTTGTTGTAGGTGACGAGCAGCGGGTTAAGGCCCAGCCGTTCCTTCACCAGGTGGACGATGAAGTAGGAATCGTTGGCGCCGGTGACCGGCACGATGCAATCCCAGGTCTTGCCAGTTGTGACGCGATACGGCGCAGCCAGCTCTTCCAGCATGCGCCAGCGCGCGATCCAGTCGAGACTGTCCTTTTCTTCATGGATCCGGCAGCCGGAACAGATGCCCTCCTCGTCCAGGGTCAAACCAAGGGGGTGCGAGGCCGGGTACAGGCAGCGGCGGCAGGTCAGGGAGTCATGCATGTATGTCATGGCGTCAGGGAACTACGGTAGACGGCAGGCCGCAACGCGATGCCCGTCAATTGTTTCTTGAGATGCTGGATCGCGTGTTCCTCGTAGGCGAGGAAGTTGCCGACCGCCGCGGCGACCACCTGCGGCAGTTCGAACACCTGCTGCAGCTGTTGCGCTTCCGACAGCCCGCCGAAGGCGATCAGCGGGATGTTGGCGGGGAAACCGGTCAGCAGCGACTGGTCAAAACCGCCGCGGCGGCCTTCGTTACGCCAGTCGATGATCAGCACCTCCGACAGCATCCCGGCGCCGAGCACGCCGAGCAGCGGCGCCGGCAGCGCGGTCGAGCGGCGCTGCCGGTAGTCGAGCAGGCGCAGCTCCCCGTCTTCCCGTGACAGCGGCAAGGCGGCAATGATGGCCTGCGCACCGAGATGGGCGGCAAGCGTGTCGAGCGCGCCCGGATCGTCCTGCAGGAGGGCGTCGACGCAGACACGGTCGGCCGCCGCCTTGGTCGCGGCCCGCGCGTCCTCTGCGTTGCGGATTCCGCCGGCATAGATCAGCGGCGTCGACAGCCCGAGCCGCCCGATGCGTTCGAGCAGCGCGAGGTCCGGTCCCAGTCCGCGCGTGCTGCGGTCAGTGCATTGCACCAGGATCTCGTCGGCGCCCCAGCGGTCCAGATTCTCGACCAGGATTTCCGGCCGGCCCAGCGGCAGATAGCGGCGGTAGCCAAACGATTGCACGGCCAGGCCGTCGCGCACGGTGACCACTCCGATCAGACGTTTCTTAATCACGGCACAGCCCCTCAATCACATTGCTCAGCAACCGGTGGCCGGCCGCCTGGCTCTTCTCCGGATGGAACTGCAATCCGAGCACGTTGTTGCGGCGTACGCCGACAACGAAAGGCTGCGACAGGCGCGCCAGGCATACCTGATACTCCGGCGGCGCCTCGAATACATAGGAATGGTTGAAATAAACCGACTCGCCGTCGCTGGGGGCCAGCAGCGGATCGCCACCGATCACCTCGATCGAGTTCCAGCCGATGTGCCACCTCGCCTGGTCAAGCGCTACCACCTGGCCGGGAATGATGCCCAGCCCGGCGCTGAAACCGTGCTCTTCGGACCCGTCGGCGAGCAATTGCATGCCCAGGCAGATGCCTACCATCGGCCTGCCCTGGCGCGCCTGCGATTTCAAGTACTCGGTCAGCTCATGCCGCTGCAGCGCGGCCATAGCCGCGGGAAACGCGCCAACGCCCGGCAGCAGCAGCAGGTCCGTCGACGACAGCACCTCAGTGTCGCTGCTGACGCGGCAGCGGTAGCCCATGCCATGCAGCGCGCGCCAGACCGAGGCGTGGTTGCCGACGCCATAGTCGACGATGCCTATCGTTCTGCGGCTCACAATCCTTCTCCTACCGTAAATTTGCGTTCTATGCGCCCGTCGGCCCGGATATCGAAAAGCTCGCGATTCACCGAGGCGTGCACCTGCCGCCAGAAGTCATCGACGCTGATGCCGATGTAATCGGAGAAGGCGGCGATATAGTCGTCCGAGCAGGCGTCGTCATACTGTTCGACCAGCCTGATGCCGGCGTCGCGCGTGATGCGTCCGAGCCGAATCTCTTCGTTCACGTAATCGGTCACGCGGCCGAAGCCGAACTTGTAATACTTGATCATCTGGTTGAGCGTGACCCAGTCCTCGTCGAGCGAGGTGACGCCCAGCAGGTCACCGGTATTCTCCACCGTGTCTTCCCGGATCTCCAGCCCGCTCGCCGCCGAATACATGCCGTTGTTAACCAGCGACCAGTCGCCGAGGAACCAGCCGAGATAGACGATCTGCAGTCCGTGCGCATCGAATTCCTCCGGCGTCGGGTACTGGTAGGGAATCAGTTCGGACAGGGAGACGCCGGACTCGAGCATCCAGTCCAGCGCGCCGCCGGACAGCGTGTTCATGTACCGCAGGTTGTTGCCGTCGTAGCCGGTGCGTCCCAGTGTCTTCAGGTCGCCCAGCTGCAGGCCCGGATTTTCGCCCCAAAGGATCAGCGGGATCCCGTAGCGGATCGCCAGCTGGGGCACCGAGCTGAACAGCGCAAGTTCAGTCGACTTGCCGAAGTTGGTGAACCTGTCGAACGCGCTTCGCATCAGAGTCTTCCATGTGCCGGGCGCGGGCGCCGACAGGACGACGTCGAATCCGAGTTCGATCAGGTTGGAGATATTGTCGGTGCCGCGCTGTGTGACCTGCTCGGGCGGGTAGCTGAGGCAGGCGAGCAAGGGTTTGAGACCCAGCTTGTCGCGTACCCAAAGCGCCTGCCTGGTGCTGTCCTTGCCGCCGCTGACGCCGATGATGCAGTCGAAATGCTGGTTCGGGCGGCGAGGGTAGGACTGGAGCAGATCGCGCAGGATCTCGTATCGCTCCTGCCAGTCGACATGCTGCAGCCGACTGAAATAGTCGCAGGCCGGGCAGATTCCCTCTGACGTGAACCGGGTGTTGGGCCGCGTGTCGGGCTGGAGACAGTTCTTGCAGTACTTCATGGCGCGCTAGTGACTAGTGAATTCTTTAAGGTGGATAAGCCCGGCATGCGGCAGGCGGCAGGCGGGCGCCCATGGCGGCAGGGTGCAGTAGACGGTCCTGCCCGCGTCCAGCGCCAGGGCCAGCGCGAACGACTCGCATCCCGCCACCCAGCGCGCGCGGCTTATCCCATCCACGACGCTGGCGCTGCGGTCGATCGCGTCCGGACCAAAGCCATGCGCTTCCAGCCACTGGTCGTACTTGCCCGGCGGGTCGGACGGATGCGGCCGGAACCGGATAGGGGTGCCTTCCGGCAGCCCAAGCGTGTGGAGCCGGGATGTGAAAAAGTCGAGTGCCTGGAACTCGCCCGGTACGCCCCTGCCCCAATCGCTGCGTGCCGGTTCGAGCAGGTACAGCAGCTCAGGCGTGCCCAGCGTGTCCACAGGCTCTATCGCAGCAAGCATTTCTGCGACGTACTCGTTACGGATTAGCGTGACAGGAATGCCGGGAAATACGTCGACTGCGATGCGCAGCGCGGTCTCGTCGGCCACCCATATCTCGTCCGGCAGGCTGGTCTGGCCGTCTCGGACGAAACGCTCCCGGTAGTTCACCCAGTGATCGAGCACGGCGATGCTCCTGATGCCGAGCGCCCGGGCGCGAATGCGCGCGTGGTGCTCGAGGTCGCTGTTCCAGCTGGTCGCCGTGATCAGTATGTCGGCGCCGGCAATGCATTCGTCCGGCGAGGCCGACAGCGGCCGGTCCCCGAAGCGCGCACGCCACAATGTCAGCGCGGGCCCTTCGACATAGGCGCTTGCAGGCAGGCCCTCCTGCCGGGCGAGCCAGGCCAGCAGCACGTTGGCACCTCCGGCGTCGTGGCAGATGAGGGCGGTCTTGGGCACGGACATCTACGAGTTGCCACCGGATAGCGATTGAAACATTTCCTTCAGGACCGGCACCGGATTCTTGCTGCTGCGCTTCTTGGCGGTAGCGAGGGCGTCGCCGCCAAGCACGTCGCCATTGCGGCTGGCTTGCAGGTTGTAGAACTGCTCGGAGGTGATGCCGGTGAGAAGCGCGCCGTACGGCTGGCCGTTCCGGAAGCCATAGTTTTCGCGGTAGCCTTCGACACGGTAGCCGATTGTGCCCAGCGTGTTCACCCACTTCCACAGCGACTCGTGCTGGCCGGCATACAGCTTTTGCAGGCTCAGCCGGTCGAATGCATGGCGCGTCATCAGCGCCATCGCCTCAAGCGCGGCCCCCGGGGGGTTCTTGAATCCCATCACGATCGCGATCTCCGCCCGCCGCTGAATGTGGTTGATCCCCTTGAGGGATACAGTACCTACCACGCTGCCATCGGCGTTATCCACGACCGCAAGGATCAGGTTGGATGACTGCCGCATGGCGCTGGCCAGGATGTCCGCTTCCTCCTGCCGGGTGATCGGGAACGCACCGTGCTCCAGGAACTCGGTGATCCGGGCATCGTTGAACCAGCTGTGCCAGTTGCCCTGCAGGACGTCCTTATCCAGGTCGGGTCGACGCAGGCTGACCAGGCGGCCCTTGATGAAAGTTTCGTCGGACATTGGACTCCCCCTTTCGGCAAACAGGTATCAGAGACTGGACAGGTTGGACCACACCTTGCGGAAGGCGGACACGATGAGCTCCACATCCTCCGGGTGGTACTCGTACATGCAGAGGTTGATGCCGAGGAAGCTGCGTGCGTGCAGTTCTTCGGCCACGGGGCACAGGCCGGGGCCGTAGTTGATCTCGCGCGAGCAGTACGGAGAATTCCACGGGAAGCCCCGGCGCCCGTAGGCGATCTTGTTGCGGAACAGCGGCAGCAGATGCAGGTTCTGGTAGCCCGGCACCAGCGCCGGTACGCCTTCGGCGCGCAGCGCTTCCACGATTCGATCGCGCGACACGCCTAGCGCGTCGATGTCCAGCGTCATGCCATACACGTAGTACACGTGCGTGGCGCCCTCAGCCAACGCCGGCGTGCGCAGACCGCGCAGACCGCCCAGGCCGGCGTCCAGCTCCCTGGCCGCACGCTGGCGGCTGGCGACGCGTGGGGCCAGCTTTTCCAACTGCACCGAGGCGATCGCAGCCTCGATCTCGCCCATGCGGAAGTTGTAGCCGAGCATGTTGGCCAGCTCGGCGGGATCGTCGCTGCGAATGACCGCCTCCGCATGGTTGCGGATCAGGCACAAGCGCTTGGCGAGCCAGTCGTCGTTGGTCACGAGGATGCCGCCTTCGCCGCAATGGATATGCTTGTGGTAGTTCAGGCTGTAGCCACCGATATCGGCCAGGGTGCCCGCGTAAGCGCCGTCGGCGCGGGCGCCGGGCGCCTGAGCGGTGTCGCACAGCAGTTTCAGGCCATGACGGTCGGCGATCTCGCGCAGCGATTTCATGTCGGCGGACTGGCCGAAAATGTCGACGGCCATGATCGCGCGGGTACGCGGCGTAATCAGTTTCTCGACGCTGGCCGGCGAGATATTGAACGTCACCGGATCGATGTCCGCAAAAACCGGGATACCGTTGAAGTGCAGGATCGCCGTGGCCGTCGCCGCCATGGTCCAGGGCGTGGTAATGATTTCGTCGCCCGGTTCGATCCCGATGGCACCCACTGCGGCAATCAGGCCGGAGGTCCAGGAATTGACCACGATCGCGTGCTTGACGCCGAAGTATTTCGCGGCCTGCGCCTCGAAAGCGCGCACCCTCGGGCCACCCATGAAACCTTCGCCCGGCGCACCGATGTAGGCCGACAGCACGCCGCCGCGGATCACCTCCGCGGCCGCGTCGGCCTCCGCCTCGCCCACGCTGTTGAAGAGTTCGAGCGGACGGTTGATTGCCGGCTGGCCGCCCAGCAGCGCGAGAGTATCTTTGCTCATGGTCTGGTTTCCATTCATTTGTTGACTTCAGTGTGAGAGCGCACCGCCGCGTCACGGATGGCGGCGCAAAGGCGCTGCGCCTCGAGCGCGCTGCGGCCGCTGCTGGCAAGGTCGGCGCCGCTGCGCAGCGCATCATACAGGTTGGACACGGCAGACGTCATGGCTCCCGGATAGCCGCCGTCGCGGCGCGCGCCGCCGTCGAGCGCGCGGTAGCCACGGAAATGCGGGCTGTCGATTGCCTTGCGTTCGCGCCATTGCATGCCGCCATCCTCCATCCTCAGGATGCCCGTCGCCGTGACGATCTCGAGTTCGAAGAATGCAAAGTCGCGGGCGTCGGCCGGATTCAGGTAGACCGGAATCCCGTCCGCCGTTCGCAGCAAGGCGGCAATCGTCGGATCGTCCGGCCAGAAGTCGTGGGCCAGGGACGCCGTCGTCAGCAGCGCCATCGGTCCGACGAGATACATCAGCAGGTCGACCATGTGGCCGCCGTTGTTGAGGATGCCCTTGTTGTAGTGTCCGACGATCGAGCGCAGCGGGCCAAGCTCGCCCGCGCGCAGCGCCTGCTTCAGCCGCACGACTTCCGGGTCCCAGCGCCTCGTATGGTTGACGGCGAGCAGCACGCCCGCCTCGTCGCAGGCGTTCACCCAGTACTCCGTCTGCTCGAGCGTGGTCGTGACCGGCTTCTCGCAGAAAATTGCGCGCGGACGCAGGCGCAGTGCCGCCTCGAGCTGCGCGGCATGGCAGGGCGTCGGCGAGCAGATGCTGATGACGCCGAATTCGCCGGCACGGTGTGCCAGCGCGTCCAGATCGGCGTGTCCTTCCGGGACGTTCCAGCGGCCGGCGAAGGTCTGCCGCCGCTCGCCGTCGGGCTCCACGCAGGCAGCCAGGCGGAAGCCCGGATGGCGCGAGTATGCGCCGGCATGCGTGAGCGGCGCGGCGTCGGCGGGACGCGAGGCATCAAAGCCGCCGGCAATGTTGCCGCAGCCGACGATCAGTACCTGCAGGGGCGTTTGCTCTGCCATCCGTCTTCCTATCTGAGCAGCTGCCACGACAGCGGCGTGCCACGCGGCGCGTCGGCATTGACGCGGGATCCGAGCACCTGCTCCAGGAACTCCGGCGGCAAGCCATGGCCGGGACGGATCGCACGCACGTTGTCGGCGCTCAGCACGTCCCCGGCCTTGAGATCGCGGGTAATGTACAGCGAGCGCCTGAACTGCAGCGACTTCTTTTCCGCCTGCGTCGCGCCGTAGCTCACGCGGCCGATCGCCTGCCATGCGCGCTCGGTCTCGGTCACCAGCTGCGCCAGTTCGGCAGGCTCCATGGAGAACGTGCTGTCGACCCCGCCGTCGGCGCGGGCCAGCGTGAAATGTTTTTCGATCACCGTCGCGCCGAATGCGACGCTGGCCACGCTTACGCCGGTCCCCATCGTATGGTCGGACAGGCCGACCTGGCAGTCGAACAGCGTGCGCATGTGCGGAATCGTCACGATGTTCGTGTTCTCCGGCGTGGCCGGATAAGTGCTGGTGCATTTGAGCAGCACCAGGTCCTTGCAGCCTGCCGTGCGCGCAGCCTCCACGCTCTTGTGCAGCTCCGCCACCGACGCCATGCCGGTGGAGATGATCATTGGCTTGCCCGTCGCGGCCACGCGCCGGATCAACGGCAAATCAGTATTCTCAAAAGACGCGATCTTGTAGCACGGGGCGTCCAGCGACTCGAGGAAATCGACCGCGGTGTCGTCGAACGGGGTGCTGAACGGAATCATGCCCAGTTCGCGCGCGCGGTCGAAAATCGGCTTGTGCCATTCCCAGGGGGTGTGCGCTTCCTCATACAGCTGGTACAGGGAGGCACCCGCCCACAGGCTCTTCGGATCTTCAATCCGAAATCCTGGCGCGTCGCAGTCGAGCGTCATTGTGTCGGCAGTGTAGGTCTGCAGCTTCAGCGCATGTGCGCCGGAACGGGCGGCCGCCTCCACGATCTGCAGCGCACGCTCCAGCGACTGGTTATGGTTGCCCGACATCTCGGCGATGATGAAGGGTTTCTGGTTGGGGCCGACCTTTCGGTTGGCGATAATGATTTCGCGCTCTGCGCTCATGAGTCAGATCCTCTTGATGTATTGGGTCGCCTGGCGGTCGTATCCGCAGCGGTCGAACAGGCGTTCCGACGCCGCATTGCCCGCATTGACCCAGGCATTCAACCGCTGCACCGCCGGCCTTTCGGTCCGCAGCCATTCCTCGCCGGCCCGCAGCAGGGCTGCGCCGTCGCCGCGGCCAATATGGTCCGGGGCAAGGTAGATCGACACTTCGGCCTCGTCGCCGGCGACGTCGAATCGCAGCACGCCCACCGGCTCGCCGTCGCGCTCGCCGATCAGCAGGTGTCGCTGCGGGTCGTTCAGCACCTTGTCCATCCAGCGCAGGTGTTCGTCGTAAGAGAATTCCGCGGTGTTGCGGGATACGGCGCGCACGCGCGGATGATTGCGCCAGGCGTACAACGCACCCGCATCCGCGGATGTAGCGACGCGTAACCGGACGGTCGTACCGGCAATCGCCGCCACTACCCGGTGCGCGCCGCCGCCGTCCACGAGTGTCATCCCGGTGACGGAAAGATGATGGCGCAGCCCCTCGTTGCCAAGTAGCGCACGCACATGCAGTGCGATCGCCTCAACATCCGCCGTGATGCCTTGCGGCGCGTAGACGAACCCATGTCGGGCCCCCTGCTCGAGCAGTTCGTGCTGGTTGTCGGCCAGGCAAAGCGCCAGGGTCGGTAGTCCAACCGCGCAGCGTTCCCATGTGGTCGTCCCGCCGGCTCCCACCGCCAGGTCGGCGCCGGCGAACAATTGCGCCATGTTGGCAGCCTGGACATGGCAGCGCATGCCCGGGCGAGTCTCGCACCAGGCTTCTATCTGTTCGCGCGCGGGCTGAGAGGCGCCGATCACGACATCGATCTCCCTCGCATCGCACCCGGCTAGGTCCAGCGCCTCCAGCACCTTGCCGGTCACATTGTCGGCATCCATGCCACCAAGGAAGACCAACAGTTTGCGCACCGGACCCGAGCGGGGCACTGCCGTCTTTCGGGCCTCCCTGAATTCGGCTCGCAGGAGCGCATGGCGTGGCCCGAGCAACAGGACGCAGCGCTGCGGCACCTTTCCTGCGTAGCGCACTTCCGGCTCCGGGTGGAAATTCTGGTCGAGCAGCCAGTCGCTGTCATGCTCGCGTCCGAGGTCGTCGATCGCCAGCAGACGGGCGTGCCCTCGCATCCGGGTTTCCCAGGTTCGCCCCAGGCCGTAGTGATCGACCACGACGAGGTCGAAAGGCCCGGCCATGGCCGACTCCGCCGCATCGGCGATTTCATCTGCTTGTGCGCCCGGTTCCAGCGCAAAGATTTCATGCCCATGCGCGCGGATTTGCTCGGCCAGGTGCAGCGGCAAGCCTCGGCTGGCAAAGCACACCGCATTGCCGACGGCGTGCAAGGCGTCGGCCAGGCACAGGCAGCGCATGATGTGGCCGCTGCCGATTGCAAGCGACGCGTCCGCGCGAATCAGGACTTTCACAGGCTTCCCTTGCGCTGCAATGCCTCGTACATCGCTTCAGCGCGCTCCCAGTCGGCGGGCGTGTCGATGTCAACTACGCGCCACTCGGGCAGGACGATGGTGCGGGCATTGGCATGAATGTTCAGGCCGTCGAGCCATGCCTGCTTCGCGCCCCAGTAGAACTGGCCAGCATCGAAGTAGCCCGGCTCCAGGTCCTGGGTGCGGGTGCTCGCGTATTGCGGGTAGAACGGACTGGCCGTTCCATCGGCCTGCCGCTTCAACGCGCGTTGGATCGGCGACGGAAATGGCGCGACCGGAAATACATAGGCGCTCTCACCCTCTTCCAGCAGCGTCAGCGCCTGCAGGATGTCAGCGGGAGAAATCAGCGGCACGCCCGGATAGATGCAGCAAGCCTGTTGCACGTCCCAGCCGAGTGCAGTGCAGGCCTCTACCGCGTGAGCGATTACCGGCACCGTGGGTGTGTGATCGTCGGCCAGCGAGGCCGGCCGCATGAACGGTAGCTCTGCTCCTTCGTCGCGGGCGATCGCGGCAATCTCCTCGTCGTCCGTGCTGACTACGATGCGGTCGAACACGCCCGCCGCAAGCGCGGCGCCGATCGCATAGGCGATCATGGGCTTGCCGGCAAAGGCCTTGATATTCTTGCGCGGTATCCGCTTGCTTCCGCCGCGCGCCGGTATCACAGCGATCTTCATTCTTGCAATGCCTTTCTCAATGCGGCAATCACGCGGTCCTGCATGGCGTCGTCCAGGCCGGGGTACATCGGCAGGCTGATCGCCTCCGCGTAATAGCGCTCGGCCTCGGGGAAATCCTCAGGTCGGAAGCCCATGGCCGCGTAGTGCGGCTGGCGGTAGATCGGGATGTAGTGCAGGTTGACGCCGATGCCCTGCTTCCGAAGCGACTCGAAGACCTCGCGATGGCTTACATCGATCAGGTCGCGGCGCAGGCGGATCACATACAGATGCAACCCAGAATAGGTGTCCGCATGCTGCCACGGCGTGACAACCGGCATGTCGGCCAGCAGGCTGTCGTAGCGACGCGCGATCTCGTGACGTCTGCCGACGTAGGCCGTGAGGCGGCTCATCTGGCTGATGCCGAGGGCCGCCTGCAACTCCGTCATCCGATAATTGAATCCGAGCGCGATCTGCTGGTAGTACCAGGGGCCGTCGGGCGCATGGGTCATGCGCGACGGCTCGCGGGTGATGCCGTGGCTGCGCAGCAGCGCCATGCGCTCGGCGAGAACGACGTCGTTGGTAAGCGCCATCCCGCCCTCGGCGGTAGTGACGATCTTGACCGGATGGAAGCTGAACACGGTAATGTCGCTATACCTGCAGTTGCCCAC
This sequence comes from Noviherbaspirillum aridicola, assembly GCF_019656455.1. Taxonomy (GTDB): domain Bacteria; phylum Pseudomonadota; class Gammaproteobacteria; order Burkholderiales; family Burkholderiaceae_D; genus Noviherbaspirillum; species Noviherbaspirillum aridicola. The sequence goes on along the minus strand of NZ_BPMK01000005.1, from coordinate 50,932 downwards.
CGGCTCATCAAGATAGCGGCTGCCTATCGCGTGCGACGCGTCTTCGACGATACGGAAACCGTAACGCTGTCCAAGCGCGTGGATGGCCTTCATGTCGCAGGGCTGGCCGGACAGGTGAACCGCGACCACCACCTTCGGCAGTTTCCCCTCGCGCGCTGCCTGTTCAAGCTTGCGCGCAAGCGCCTCGGGACAGAGGTTGTAGGTGCGTGGGTCGATGTCGACGAAGTCTACGCTGGCGCCACAGTAGAGCCCGCAGTTGGAGGACGCCACAAAGCTCACCGGCGTGGTCCACAGCCAGTCGCCAGCCCCGAGATCGAGCGCAAGGCAGGCGATGTGCAGCGCCGAGGTCGCGCTGTTGACGGCCAGCGCATGGCGCGCGTCGCAGGCCTCGGCCACGATCTGCTCGAAACGCGGCACCGCCGGTCCCTGGGTCAGGAAATCCGACCGCAGGACCTCGACGACGGCATCGACGTCTTCCTGGGTGATCTCTTGTCTGCCGTAGGGAATCATGCGCGGCCGGCTTCCGGAGAAACATGCTTGGCGATCAGTTCGCGCAGTTGTGCGACGCTGAGGAAATCCGTATTGGTGCCACTGTCGTAGGCGTAACCGGGCTTGACCGGCTCGCCGCCGTGGGCCGCGCAATAGCTTTCCGTGGTGTGCTCGCCCGCAGCTGGCAGGATCGCGAAGTACTTGCCGAGATCCACGGTGTTGAAACTGTCGCTTGCCGTGATCATTTCTTCATGAATCTTCTCGCCCGGGCGGATGCCAACTACCGGATGCTCGCATTCCGGTCCGATCGCCTCGGCCACGTCGGTAATGCGGTAACTGGGGATCTTCGGCACGAAGATCTCGCCGCCCTGCGCATTCTCGAGCGCCCACAGCACCATGTCCACGCCTTCCTGCAGGCTGATGTTAAAGCGGGTCATTTCCGGATCGGTGATCGGCAGCACGCCGGTCTTGCGCCGCTCGAGGAAGAACGGGATGACCGAGCCACGGCTGCCCATGACGTTGCCATAACGAACCACGCTCAGGCGCAGGTCGCGGTTGCCCTTGATGTTGTTGGCGGCGGTGAACAGCTTATCGGAGCACAGCTTGGTCGCGCCATACAGATTGATCGGGGCGGCCGCCTTGTCAGTTGACAGGGCGACGACGCGGCTGACCTTGCTGTCAAGGCAGGCTTCGATCAGGTTCTGGGCGCCCAGGATATTGGTCTTGATGCACTCGAACGGATTGTACTCGGCCGCCGGGACCTGCTTGAGCGCTGCGGCGTGAATCACGACGTCGATGCCTTCTAGCGCACGGCGGATACGGTCGGCATCGCGGATGTCGCCGATGAAGTAACGAATGCACGGATACTTGGAACGCGGAAACTGTTGCTCCATCTCGAACTGCTTCAGTTCATCGCGAGAAAAAATGACCAGACGCTGCAAGTCAGGATAGCGCTCCAAGACGGTTTTCACGAAGGCTTTGCCGAACGATCCGGTACCGCCGGTGATCAGGATAGACCTCTTGCTTAACATGACATTGCACTCCAAAAAGTAAGTTCTTAAATTGCTTGGTTCGGGACGGGATTGCGCAGCGCGCCTCTCCAGGGCATCGGATGGCATTTCGCCGCGATCAGCCATACGACGACGAACATCAAAAACTGCGACGCCGCGTAGGCTTGCGCCGCCCCCACCGCGCCGTGGCGCGTCACCAGAAAATAGGACAGCGCCAGATTGCCGAGACCGATCGTCAGGCTGGCCGCCGACAGCAGCTCACTGCGCTTCGCGTAAAACACGTAGGCAACCACCATCAGGTACATTCCGCTGAAAGCGCCCCCCAGCGCGACCCAGCGAATCACCGTCGCGCCACTGCGATACTGCTCGCCGAGAAAGGCAAGCAGCCAGGGCGCAAGAAATCCGAAGCCGACGCCCAGCGCGAGCATGCCGGCGAAGTAGGCGTATGTCATCCGGACGACGCGTCGCTTCATTGTCGCGTCGCCGTCCGCCAAGACCTTGTAGATCCAGGGACCGAGCGCCTTTGTCACCGCGTCAGCGATCATCGATATCACCAGTCCGATCTGCATCGCCGCCGCGTACATGCCTACCTCGTGCAGGTTCAGCGCTCCTGCAATGATCATGCGGTCGCCGGCGGCAATGAACAGGGACCCAATCGCATGCGGCATCAGCGGTACGCCGAAACGCAGGGCGTCGCGCGCATATTCCGGATCGAACCGCCACTCGATGCGCCCTGCCCGCATCAGCGAGGCCAGTCCGATCGCCGCAAACAGATAGAGTGCAATGCTGATCCCGGCGAGCCTTCCACTCCATCCATGATGCAACCCTGCCACCAGCAGCAGCGAGAGGCCGACATTGACGGCCACCTGCAGGAACTGAAAACTGCCATAACGCAGGGCCTTCCCCTCCACCTGCCAAACGACCAGCCTGATGTTGACCAGGAACTGCCCACCGGCGGCAAGCACTGCGAGCAGCAGCCAGCCGGCTGGGAGCCCGCTCCATGCCTCCAGCCAAGGCGACGCCAGCAGCACCGCCGCCGCTACCGCCAGCAGGCTGACACCCAGGATGTACAAGGCAGTCCCGATATAGCGCGCGTGACTCGTCTGGCGATCGAACATCCGGACGCTCACCGCACCGTGTACGCTCAGTCCGGCCAGGGCACCAAGGGCCGCCAGCAGCGTCGAGTACATGGTCACGAGGCCGTACTCTTCAGGCGACAGCCAGCGGGTCAGGAACGGCAGCAGCAGAAAGGGCACGGCACTGCTGGCAGCGTTCGACACCGTATAGATGACGGCATTCTCCGCCAAGCGGCGCCATGCAGGCCTGTTATCCGACATCGCCTCACGACTGCTCTGACAGCCCTCTGCTTTCATGCGCCTTTCCCTGCCTCAGCTGCGCACGGCGGCGGCGACCGCGGCTACGATGCGCTCCTGCTGCTCCGGGGCCAGGTCGGGTCCCATAGGTACACTCATCACTCGTTGCGACAGGCGCAGCGCGGTGGGGCAGCCTTCCGCGGACGCGTGGATGCGGTATGCGGGCTGATGGTCAAGTGGTACCGGGTAATGAACCGCGGTCGGGAGCTGCTGTGCCGCCAGCGCGGCCTGCACCTGCTCGCGATTGTCGAGCAGGACGGTGTACTGGGCGAAAACGCTGCTACGGTCGTCCCGTTGGACGATACGCGCCACCCCGGCGTTGTCGAACATGCGGTTGTACCGCTCTCCGACCGCGAGGCGCTGCCCGATTTCCCACTCGAAGCGATCCAGCTTCGCCAGAACCACGGCGCATTGCAGCGTGTCCATGCGCCCTCCGACGCCGACCCGGGTATGAATGTATCGCTTGCTCTGCCCGTGCACGCGGATCTCACGGCAGGCCTGGGCGATGGCATCGTCGTTCGTGAAGATCGCGCCGCCGTCGCCGTAGCAGCCGAGGGGTTTGCTCGGGAAGAAACTGGTGCAGCCTATTGCGCTCAGATTACAGCTCCTGCGCTCCTTGTACATCGCGCCGAAGCTTTGCGCCGCGTCCTCGACGACCGGGATGTCCCCATGACGTCGCGCGATGTCGGCGATCTCGTCCATGTCGGCCGGCTGCCCGTACAGGCTGACAGGCATTATCGCCCTGGTCTTCGGCGTTATGGCTGCTTCGATGCAGCGCGGGTCAATGTTGCCGGTATCCGGTTCGACATCGACAAACACGGGCTTGGCACCGAGCAGCACGATCACTTCCGCGGTTGCGACGAAGGTGAACGGCGTCGTGATGATTTCGTCGCCGGGCTGAATGCCGAGCGCCATCAGGCTGATCAGCAGCGCTTCCGTCCCGCTTGCGACGGTGATGCAATGGCGGCTGCCGACATAGGCAGCGAGTCTTTCCTCAAGCTCGGCCACTTCCGGGCCCATGATGTACTGCCCATGCTCCAGAACGCGCTTGATGCGCTCCTCGATTGCAGGCTTGAGCGCCTGATACTGTGTCTTGAGGTCGATAAAGGGAATCATGGGTTCAGACATGTGCAATGGCCGTCTTCAAGTTGGTAGGTCTTGCCCGTATGCTGGCATATGGTCTTGCCATTGCCTTCGAGCGGCAGGTCCAGGCGTTCACCGAACTGGCTCATCCACCCGATCTGCCTGGCCGGCACCCCGGCCATCAGCGCATACGGCTTAACGTCGCGGTTGACGACGGCGCCCGCAGCAACGAATGCATACTCCCCGATGGTGGTACCGCATACGATCGTGGAGTTGGCGCCAAGTGTTGCACCGCGCTTGACCAGCGTGTCGCGGTACTCATCCTTGCGGCTGACCGCGGAGCGCGGATTGTAGACGTTCGTGAAAACCATGCTGGGGCCGCAGAACACGTCGTCTTCCAGCTTCACGTTGTCGTACACCGACACGTTGTTTTGAATCTTCACGTTGTCGCCAATCACGACACGGTTTCCGACGAAGACGTTCTGGCCGAGCGAGCAGCCGCGGCCGATCCTCGCTCCGGCGCATACATGCACAAAGTGCCATATCCGGCTGCCGTCTCCGATCTGCGCACCATCGTCGACGATGGCAGAAGGATGAATGGTAATGCTCATTAACGCTCCACGTGGTTTTAGCGGCTTTCGTCGGAATCAGTATTCCAGCGGCAGCGCGATCCTCTTGCCGTCCCGCGACGAGAGGTACATCGCGATGAGCAGCTCGAGTGATTTGAGTCCTTCGCGGCCGTCGGTCTCGGGCTCCGCCTCTCCGCGCAAGGTCTTGATGACGTTGTCGTAATACAGCGGATGGCCGAATCCATAGACGGAGCCGGTCTCATAGCTGGCCTGGGCGATCGTCGCGTCTTCGGGACGCTCGTCGGCGAACTGCCAGGTCTGGATCTCGTTCACCGCGACTCCGCCGATGCGGACCGTGCCTTTCTCGCCAAGGATCGTGATGCTGCCCTCCAGATTCTTCGGATAGGTCAGCATCGTGACATTGAGTGTGCCCATCGCGCCGCTGCGCCAACGGATGGCAGCGACTCCGGTGTCCTCAACCTCGATGTTGCGTGCGAGCGTTCCGGTATAGGTCATGACACTCTCCACTGGGCCGACAAGCCAGTCGAGCAGGTCGATGTAGTGGCTTGCCTGGTTCATGAAGGCGCCGCCGTCGAATTCCCAGGTGCCCCGCCATGCGGCGCTGTCGTAGTACTCCTGCGGACGCGTCCAGAAGACGTTCACTGCAACTGAATAGATGCGGCCGAAGCGCCCCTGCTCGACCGCTTGCTTGACGAGCTGCAGCGTAGCGTTGCGTCGATTCTGCTTGACGACGAACAGCCTCACGCCAGCATCGTCGCATGCTTTCACCATGCGCACCCCGTCGTGCCACCGCGTGGCCATCGGCTTTTCCGTCATCACGTGCCGGCCGCTTTGAGCGACATCGATGGCCTGTTGCGGATGCAGGCCGCTTGGCGTAGTAAGGATCACCATATCCGCCGACGTCGACTTGAGCATTGCGTTCAGGTTGGTGTGGGCGTTCGCGCCGGTGCGCGCCACGGCCTGCTCCAGGGCCGCGGGATTGGTGTCGCAGACGTCGACGAGTTCGACGCGATCGCGGTGTTTTTCGATGGCGCCGAAATGATTGGCGGCGATGCGGCCGCAACCGACGAGTGCGAGGCGGATCCTGCGATCCGTTATGGACGAGTAATTTTGCATTTTCAGGACGTGAACCGGTTCAGAAACGGAAGACTGTGAATCCTGCCGCCACAGCATCGTGCCGGTTGTACAGGCTCTTGATGTCAGCCAAGACCGGCTTCTCACCTTTGCACAACGGCCGGAGCTGGGCGGGCGTGAGCGCGCGGTACTGGTTGTGGCCGACGGCGACGACCAGCGCGTCGACGGGTTGCTGCGCATCGATCTCGCCGAGCGTGAGACCGTATTCATGCTCGACTTCGGCGGGGTCGGCCCAAGGATCCGATATGACCACCTTGACACCCCAGGCCTGCAGCTCGTGCACCAGATCGATCACCTTGGTATTGCGGATGTCGGGGCAGTTTTCCTTGAAGGTGATCCCGAGCACGCCGACCGTGCTGCGCGCCGCGTCGATGCCGTTGCATAGCATCCGCTTGATCACGTTGCGCGCGGCGTAGCGCGCCATGTTGTCGTTGATGCGACGACCGGCGAGAATGACCTGCGGGTGATACCCGACCTCCTCGGCCTTGTGAGTAAGGTAATAGGGATCGACCCCGATGCAATGCCCTCCGACCATTCCCGGGCGGAACGGCAGGAAATTCCATTTGCTTCCCGCCGCCTCCAGCACTTCGATGGTGTCTATGCCGAGACGATCGAATATGACCGACAGTTCGTTGACCAGTGCGATGTTGAGGTCACGCTGAGTGTTTTCAATCACCTTTGCGGCCTCTGCAACTTTCAGGCTGGTCGCTGGGTACGTTCCCGCCGTAATGATGCCTTGGTACAGTTCGTCCACGATCCTTGCCGCTTCGGGCGTCGAGCCGCTGGTGATCTTCCTGATCTTGGTCAGCGTATTGACCTTGTCTCCCGGATTGATGCGCTCCGGGCTGTACCCGCAGAAGAAATCGACGTTGAACTTCAGGCCGGACACTCGCTCCAGCACCGGCACGCAGACTTCCTCGGTACACCCAGGATAGACCGTTGATTCGTAAATGACGATCGCGCCACGGCTCAGTGCCCGGCCGACCGTCTCGCTGGCCTTCACAAGCGGCGTGAGATCCGGACGATTTGCTCTGTCTATCGGCGTAGGGACGGTCACGATGAAGATTCCGCATTCTGGAAGATCCGCCGGGTCGCATGAGTAGGCCAGCATCTCAGCCTTCCGCAAATCCTCTTGCGCCACCTCCAGCGTGTGGTCCCGTCCGGCGCGCAATTCCTCGACCCTAGCCCGGTTGATGTCAAATCCCAGGACGGGTCGCTTCTTGCCGAATTCAACGGCTAGAGGCAATCCGACGTAGCCCAGGCCGATGACGGCAATTTTTTTGTCCTGAACGCTCATAGATTTTTCGGAAGGTTTCTGTTGTTTTGCGTGGTTTGCTTAAGCTCGGTCTTGAGCGATTCTATTTCCGCCTTCAGCCGTTCGTACTCATCCATCTTCCGGCTGAGGAAACGCGCGGCGAGTGCGGTTTTCTCGGCCATGCCGGCCGGCGTGAGAAAGTAGGCATATGCGAGCTTCTGCCTGCTGTTCTTAAAATTCTGAATCTTGATCATCCCCTTCCCGAGAAGTGATCGCAGGCAGTAATTCGCCTTTCCTAGACTAATTCCCAGCGCCTCCGCAAGCTCACGCTGGCTCAGGTTAGGGTTGTCCTGCAACATCCGCAACAGACGAAACCGGATATCTTCCTGCTGGCTCATGTGAAGACGGGAGAAAAAAATTAGCAAGCGCCAATGAAACCGCGTGATTGCGGGATGAGGACGTAGCCGCGTTCAAAATTGAACGATTTTAGCGGTTGTATTGTACAAGCGCAACCCTCGGTCGTCGGGCTGCAGAGTGGAACGAGACTATACGCGTTCGGTGCAGGGTACTAAAGATTCTGTAACAACTGCTCTTGATAAAACAGTGTTCCGTTACAATTGCGCCCGCTATTTTATGGGCTTACCCATGCTTCTAAGGCATTGCCGGATGGTTCGGCACATCGGTGAAACCAAAAACGAGTCGACGCGCTCTGTCACATACGCTCTGTTTCCCTCGTCTGCTCGCTGTTGATGACCCTCGTAGTGGTGCGATTTAGTCATGTGCATGCATATCTTAGCGCTGACCACAAGTTACTTGTCGCAAATAAGGCGCATCCCGCTCCCGTTCCACGCTTCGGTGGGGTTGGCAACTTTACTGCGCTTGCACTGACTGCGAGGCTGCTTTAATCCTTTGCTTCGCGCCACGCGGAATTAGTGCTCGCCTTTCTGTTGCCTGCGTCCCTGGTGTTTGCGGTTGGGCTCCTAGAGAACTTGACGAAGAAGGTTTCTGTGACGATACGCTTGTTGGTCACGATGCTTGCGGCCTTGGTCGCATACCATCTTCCTGGACGCCACCGTACGCGGTAAAGGGCAGTGTGACAAAGCTGAACTGAAATACGAGATCGATCGTAGCGATGCCAAAGATATTTTCAACACCATATTCAGCATTCACTGCCGGCGCTTGGTCCGCGGACAGTCGCCTGCCCGACCGACGCAATGCATCTGCATCAGTTGACTAACAAGCGCCTGCTGCGCTGGCGCGCGGCGGATCCTCACACGTTTCTTCGCGCCCGAGGCACTTCGCTGACGTCTCCCGATCTCTGGGTGCTGAATCTGCTGGCGGTCATTCCCGCGGTAGCCTTCTAGAATGACGGCCTAATCCTTGCCGGCTTCATCCTGCTGTTCACGGTGAGCTATGTCTGGCTGTACACACGAATCGTCCGCTCTCAAAGCCCCGCGCGGCTGCCCCTTCCATTACGTCCGCAATAGGAACCCCGGAGCAGCGCTGCTTTCGAGAGCGTCAGTGTCGGAACGGTAATGGATCCGAACTGAAGCTAGCGCTGCTTGTACACTACCAAGTGATGGTCGGGCCACGTATCTTCCTCGGATGTCTCGTCAAACCGAATTGAATTGACATTCTGCATGCAGACCAGGGACAAGCGAGGCACAACATAGTGCTCACGTATCCCAAAATGCAGGAGGCCGCCGCACCGGCAAACCCGCGGCGGCCTCTTCTACTTCAGGCTGGATCTGTCGCTACTCAGTCCTTGCGCGCGATAAAGCCGCCGATGAAGGTGTTGTTGCCGCTCTTGGCAGCCAGGCGGAGCGTGCCTGCGATTTCGGCCGGACCCGCACCGCTGGCACCCGTGGATACGACCGGGCCAAAGTAGCGCGCACTGATGCCGCCGTTGAAGCTGGCGGTGTCGATGCGCCCGGTCAGGTAGTTGGCAAACTTGGTACCCGCCGTGCCGCCACTGACGGCGGGGCTGATTTCGAGCGCCGTTTCGTCATTACCGGCATAGCTGACCACCCCGAGGAAATTGACGGTTGCGCTTCCCGTAGCAAAATCAACGGTGATGGTGGCGCGGCCTTCGATACCTTGCGGTTCCGTCGTGCCACCGTTGGAGCCGTAGTAGCCGTACAACCGCCCGGTGTAGGTCGCCGTGCCCACGGTCGGCACTGCTGCCGGATCGGTCACATCGCCGAATGCCACCACGCCCCGACGCTGGGTATTGTGCTCGTCTTCGCCGCGCCCGCCGGGATTCCACTCGACCATCTTGACGGTGTCCTGCGAGACCCAGCTGCTCAGGTTGGCGTAGTCGTAGCTGCGGCCATCGATGGAGCGATATCCCTTGGAACCGGGGAACGGCACGCCGTTGGGCGTCGGATCCGGTGCGTTTTCACCCGCGTGCACATCGCCGTCGTTGTGCAGCCGCATGGCGCTGAAGGTATCGGGACGGGCATCTGCGGCGTCGTCGCGCCATGCGCCACGGGCCTTGAACAATCCGCGGGTTTCGCAATCCGCGGGCAGCGGCGTCTCGGCGCTCACCGTGCAGTTGGTGGTTGCGTTCTTCGGATAGTAGACGTTGTTGGCGTAGTTGGCCTGCGTGACGAGATCGTAGAACTGCCTGTCGCTGCCCAGCGGCAGAGCGACCCGCCTCGCCACGTTGTTGGTCAGCTCGTAACGCCCGCTTGTCGTGGCGAAGGTCTCGACGATAAGCGGACGCTGCACACCGTCATCGGCGCCCCAGCGAATACCCAGATCGCTGAGCAACATCGTGACGGCATTCGCCAGCCGGTCGGAGCCCTTGCCGACCCGGATGTCAGCCTTGCCGGTGTCCAGCAAATCCATGCCGGTGACCGCGGTGGCGCTTGGATTGGCGGCATTCAGGTCGCTCGTCGAGCGCGCGGCGACCTGCACGCCGGAGTTGGTCATGACCACGCCGTGGTCGGTACGCAGGACTGTCTCGCCGGTGCACTGGTAGCCGGTGCCTTCGAAGCAGTACATGGTGGTGCGCTGAGCATCGACGACCGGGTCCTGTCCGCCGGTACCGCCGCCGCCAGTGCCGCCTCCGTCGTTCCCGGTGCCGGTGCCGGTGCCGGTGCCGGTGCCGGTACCGGGTTGCTGGGCCGGCGGATTGTCACCGCCTCCCCCACCGCCTCCACACGCCGAAAGCAGACTTGCGGCAATCATCGCTGCGACCAGCGGCTTGATGTTGAGATCACGGAACATAGTTTTGATTTCCTCAAATGGTGTCATGTGTAAGTCGGCAGATAACCGGGGAGCAGTTTGTTGTTTGCCCATCTGGAAAGCGGTCCCCTCCTCCGGTGCTACGTGTCGCCCATGTCGTCGCTGCCTCCGATCGATAAAAGCCCGACGCGGAAAACCCGGTGCTGCGCAGGTAACGACTGGAAACTCATTCTCGAAAAGAACCCTCCCCTGGTTCTTGACGCAAACTAAGTGTCAAACCGGAACCGTTGCGAATGCTCAGAGGACTTATTTATGCAAGGCTATGTGGAGCGCGATGCGTTCAGTCGCTTGCATGCGCTTTGCGACGCGCAGACGGAGTGCTTAAAAAACAGGCAGCAACTGCAGAATGAAGACGTGCGCCTGCTCTTGAGGCGACGCAACCGGACGCCAACACGCGCAGCGCAAATCGCAAGGCATGGGCCCTGCAAGCCGGTAGTGTGGATGGGTTCGGTCAGGGGAGATCGAAGAGGATGATCTCGGCATTGCTCGCGGAGACGATGTCGATGGCGCGCTCATCCTGCAGCTTGAGTGCGTCGCCGGTCTCGAGGCGATGGCCGTTGATGCTGGCCGCGCCACGGGCGACATGCACATAGCAGCGGCGGGCTGGCGCCAGCGCGAGCGACGCGCGCTCGTCGCCGTCGAACAGCCCCGCGTACACTCTTGCATCCTGGTGGATCAGCACTGAGCCCTCGGCGCCGTCGGGACTGGCGATCAGGCGCAGGCGGCCGCGCTTTTCCGCCGGCTCGAAACGCTTCTCTTCATAGCTCGGCGTGATGCCGTGCACGTTCGGCTCGATCCAGATCTGCAGGAAGTGGGTGCTGCGGTCCGATGAGTGATTGAATTCCGAATGCATGACGCCGCGCCCGGCGCTCATGCGCTGGACGTCGCCGGGACGAATGACGCTGCCGTTGCCCATGCTGTCGCGATGGGCGAGTTCGCCGTCGAGCACGTAGCTGATGATTTCCATGTCGCGGTGGCCGTGGGTGCCGAAGCCGCCGCCGGCCGCGACCCTGTCCTCGTTGATCACGCGCAGCGGGCCGAAGCCCATGTGTGCCGGGTCGTAGTAATCGGCGAATGAAAAGCTGTGGCGCGAGTCGAGCCAGCCGTGGTCGGCATGTCCGCGGTCCTCGCTCTTGCGCAATTCCATCATGTCGGCCATCCTTGTCGGAAAATCTTCAACTTCTCAGACACGCCCGGAATCGACCGGTTGCAGCACTTCGCTTGCCGGCCGTCACAGACATGCAGGTTTCATCCCCTTCCCCCTCATACATCGGACGCTTCGCCCCCTCGCCCTCCGGCCCGCTGCACAAGGGTTCGCTGGTGGCGGCGCTGGCAAGCTATCTCGACGCGCGCGTGCACGATGGACGATGGCTGGTGCGTATAGAGGATGTGGACGAGGCGCGCACCGTCGCCGGTGCAGCCGAGGCGATCCTGCATTGCCTGGCGGCGCTCGGCATGCAATGGGACGGCGAGGTGGTGTGGCAGAGCGCGCGCAAGCCGCTGTACCAGGCGGCGTTCGAAAGGCTGGCGGGGTTGGCCTACCCCTGCGGCTGCACGCGGAAGGAAATCGCGGATTCGCGCATCGGCGTGGCGAGCGATGGCGCGGCGGTATACCCCGGCACCTGCCGGCAGGGACTGGCGCCCGGCAAGCACGCGCGTGCCTGGCGCCTGCGCGTGCCGGAGGGCGACGACGCGCGCATCGGCTTCGAGGACCGCTGGATGGGGCCGCGCGAGCAGGATCTGGCGCGGGAGGTCGGCGACTTCGTGCTGCGCCGGGCGGATGGTTTCTGGGCGTACCAGCTGGCGGTGGTCGTGGATGACGCCGAACAGGGCGTCACGCATGTGGTGAGGGGAGCCGATCTGCTCGACTCCACCGCGCGGCAGATCTGGCTGCAGCGCTGCCTCGGCTATCCGACGCCGCGCTACCTGCATGTGCCGCTGGTGACCAACGAGAACGGGGAGAAATTGTCGAAGCAGACCGAGGCGCCGCCGCTGGACCTGTCGCGGCCGGTCGATGAATTGTGGGAAGCGGCCGCTTTCCTCGGGCTTGCGCTGCCCGCGTCGGCGCGCGGCAGCAGCACGGCGTTCTGGGAGGCCGCGCGCGCCGCGTGGGGCACGCGTTTCGGCCGTCGCTGATGCGTGCCTAGCGTTTCGGTACGCCACCGAGCAGGGCGGCGACCTTGGCCTTTTGCGGGCGGGTCTGCGCGGCCTGCGCTTCGGGTTCTTCCCGCGGCTCGGAGGGAGCCGGCTCGTAGGGCTTGAGGAACCAGGGATCGACTTTTTCGCGGCGGGGACTGCCGCTGCGGCTCGGGCTGCGTTCGCGCTGCACCGATCCGCCCTCTTCGCCTTCGTGGCGGCTGCGGCGCTCGCTCGCGCGGCGGGGCGCGAAGCCGTCCAGTTGCAGGCGGGCGATGGTGTGCTTGATCAGCTTTTCGATGTCGGCCAGCTGGCGCGCTTCCTTGTCGGTGAACAGCGAGATCGCATCGCCCGACGCCCCCGCGCGACCGGTGCGGCCAATGCGGTGCACATAGTCTTCCGGGTTGTAGGGCAGGTCGTAGTTGATCACGCAGGGCAGTTCTGCGATGTCGAGGCCGCGGGCCGCGACGTCGGTGGCCACCAGCACTTCGACGCTCCCCTGCTTGAAGGCTTCCAGCGCGGCCATGCGCTCGCCCTGGGTCTTGTCGCCGTGGATCGCGGACGCCTTCACGCCTTCCTTCTGCAGGTGGCGCGACAGGCGCGAGGCGCCGATCTTGGTGTTGGAGAACACGATCACCTGCTTGAGGCCGCGCTCGCGGATGATGTGGGCGACGGCGTCTGCCTTGGTCTCTTCATCGACCTTGTACAGCACCTGGGTGACGTTGTCGGCGGTGGCATTGCTGCGCGCGACCTCGATGGTGACCGGGTTCTTCAGGAAGCTGTTGGCGAGCTTCTTGATCTCGGGCGAGAAGGTCGCCGAGAACATCAGGTTCTGACGTTCCCTGGGCAGCAGGTTGATGATGCGCTGCAGGTCGGGCAGGAAGCCCATGTCGAGCATGCGGTCGGCCTCGTCCATCACCAGGATCTGCGTCTGCGACAGATTCAGGGTCTTTTGCTGCACGTGGTCGAGCAGGCGGCCCGGGGTGGCGATGACGATTTCCACGCCGGCGCGCAGGGCCGCGGTCTGCGGATTCATGTCGACGCCGCCAAAGATGACGGTGGAGCGCAGCGGCGTGTGGCGCGAATACGCCTTGACGTTGTCCGCCACCTGGTCGGCCAGCTCGCGCGTCGGCGTCAGGATCAGCGCGCGCACCGGATGCCGCGCCGGCGAGGCGCTGGTATTGGCATGCGCCAGCAGAAGCTGGATGATGGGCAGCGAAAATCCCGCGGTCTTGCCGGTGCCGGTCTGCGCGGCGCCCATGACGTCGTGTCCGCGCAGGACGACGGGAATGGCTTCTGCCTGGATGGGGGTCGGGTGGGTGTAGCCCTGGTCGGCGAGCGCTCGCAGGATGCTGTCGGCGAGACCGAAGTCCTGGAATCGGACCGCCGGCGCGGCGTTCTGCGTGGTTGCTGGCTGGGTATCTGGCATAGTCTCGTTCGGGGCCGGAAGAAGGCCCGGGTTAGGCGCAGTACGGAAGCAACCGCGCTGCGGCAGGAAAAACAACCTTTCATTATACGCCTGCAGATTTCAGGCGCATGAAATAAGGGCTTTGCGCGGGATTTTTCTCCGCGATTTCCTGCAAACCGCCGCAGATGGGCGTTCCAGCCAGGCGCTACCGGCGCCCGCCGAGCACTTTTTGGTAGACGGCAAGGTTTCCCTGCACCATGGCATCAACCGAGAACTCATCGAGGATGCGGGCGCGCCCGGCCTGTCCAAGGCGCTGCCGCAGCGCGGGGTCGGCAAGCAGCCGGTCTAGGGCCGCCGTCAGCGCGGGCACATCGCCCGGCTCGGTGAGCAAGCCGGAGACGCCATCGGCGACGGCCTCCGGCAGCCCGCCGGCCCGCGAGGTGACAATCGGTACCGCCGCGGCGGATGCCTGCAGCAGCGACACGCCCAAACCCTCCATGTCGGCCGGATGCGCAAGAATGTCGAGTCCGCCGAGCCAGCGCGGCAGGTCCTTGCGAAAGCCCGCGAAGACGACGACGTCGGCCAGTCCACGCTGGCGAACTTCCGCCTCCAGCTCTTCCCGCAGCGGCCCCTGGCCGAACACCACGACGCGCAGCGCCGGATAACGCGCGCGCAATGCCGCCGTCGCGTCGAGCAGGTAGCGATGGCCCTTGCGCCGGATGAGCTGGGCGACAATGCCGATCACCAGCGCATCGGCAGGGAGCCCGAACTCGCGGCGAAAGTCCGCGGGGTCCACCGGTTGCAGATAGGGTGCGGCATCGACCGCGCTGCGCACGCAGGACACGCGCTCCGGCGCGAGGCCCTCTGACAGGAGGACTTGCCTGATGCCCTCGGAAATCGTGATCACATGTTCGTAGAGCCGGTACTTGAGGGCGACCTGCCATCTTGCCTCCGGGTTGTCGACGCGACGCGACAGCACGCACGGCACGCCGGCGAGCCGCGCGGCCACGCCTCCCCACAGGTCTGCTCCGCGCCGGCTGTGCAGGTGTACGACGTCGGGGCGCTCGTCCCTGATCAGGCGCAGCAGGCGCGAGGCCATGCCGGCGTCGAGCTCGCCGCGCATCTTCATTTCATGCACGGCCGCGGTGTCGCCGACCGCCCTGCCGATCTCGGCACCCGGCGGGCAGGCGAGCAGGTTGACCACGCCGCGCTGGCGCAAACCCTCGATGATGTAGGCGACCTGCCGCGCACCGCCGTAGTAATGCTTGCCGGCTTCGACATGCAGGATCTTCATGGCTTTTTCTCCATCGCCTGGCTGAGTTCGGACACGGCGCGCAGCGCGCTGATATCGCCCATGCAATGGAAGCTGCCGCCGCACGTGGGACGGCGCTTGCAGGGCGAACAGGGCAATCCCAGCCAGACCACGCGGGCGTTGGCGCGACCGGTGACGGTGTAGGGACAAGTGGACCCGAACAGCGCCACCGTGGGCACGGAGAATGCGATGCCCATATGCGTGAGTCCGGTGTCGACGCCGACCAGCGCGCCGGCATGGGCGACCAGCGCCGCCGCTTCGCTGAGGCCGGTCTGGCCGACGAGGTTGATCAGACCGGGGACGCCCGCGGCGATCTCTTCGGCCGCCGCCTTGTCAGCCGGGCCGCCAAGCAGCACCGGTGTCAGGCCGGTCCGCTCCTGCACCAGCGGCGCCAGCTGCTGCCAGCCGGCGACGGTCCAGTGTTTCTGCGGGCGGGTGGTGAAGGCGGCGAAGACCGCATAGCGTCCGGGCGCCAGGCCGAGCGCGGACAGGCGGGCGAGCGCCTTGTCCCCGGCCTCCTTGCCCGGATGAAGACGCGCCATGAAGTCGCCGGCGTCGAGCCCCAGCTGCCGGGCCAGGTGCAGGTATTCCGAACTGATGCGCGCCGGGTCCCCGCCGCGCGGCACGACCTCGGTCATCAGGTGCTGGCTGCCCTCGCGCGAACCCAGTCCGATGCGGCGCTTCGCGCCCGACAGCCAGGTCAGGAAGCCGCTTTTCATCAGGCCCTGCAGGTCGATCGCGACATCGAAACGGCCTTCATGCAGCCGGCGGCGCAGGGCGAGCACGCGCCTGAACACCTCCAGCCGCCTGCCCTCCCGCCACAGCGTCTGCCACTCGGACTTGGGCCAGAGGATGCGTTCGTCCACGGCGGGGTCGTGCGCGATCAGCGCGTCGATGCCGGGCTCGATCAGCCAGGCGATGTGCGCCTCGGGATAGGTGCGCCGCAGGGCCGCCGCGAAGGGCGAGGCGAAGACCACGTCGCCGATGGCGGAGGTGCGGATGATGAGGATGCGCTTCAAGCTGTCACCGTCGCTATGCTGGAATCAGCTCTACGCCGCACATCCTGAACACCTCGTCCATATCCTTCTTTTCCTTCTCAGACTTGAACCGGACCCTGTTCCAGGCAAACGACAGTATCCGCACACGATCCTGATAAATGAACCTCGCAAACAGCAAGGCCGAAGACCGCACGCCGATCACGACGTCGTAGTCGACCGATGCCAGGTAGGACTCCAGCACCCCCTCGGGATTGATCAGCCGGTAGTCCGGATGCCGCATTTCATGCTTCGGATCCTTGGGATGCGCCTTGTAGTCCACTTCCTCGATGCCCTCGCGCGCGAGCCACTCGCGGATCTGTACCGTGACCGCATCCGAATCCTCCTGCGTGAGCAGACCCGCGCCGGCCAGCGGCTGGCCGACCACCAGCGCGCGCTTCGGCCGGTCGCCGCTGGCCGCCGGTGCCCTCCCCGATGTCAGCGGCGGCAAGGGCTGCACCTTGGCCGCCGGGTATTCGCAGGGCAGCCCCGGCATCACATAGATGCGGTCGCAGAACGCCGCATCGGAACCGATGCGATCGCCGCTGAAGCAGCGATAGTTCAGTTCGGAGGCAAACAGCCGCCGCACTTTCCGCAGCCGCTGCAGAACCAGCTTGACCGCATTGAGCGGATATCGCCGGATGCTGATGAGCCCGTCGGGCAGGATGCGGGCGTGCATGGTTCGTGCGCCGGACAGCTTCGGCAGCGCGTGGAGAAAATAGTTGATCGCCTCGGTGTCGAAGACGGCGCTGTGCAGCACCAGTTCATCACACTGCCCGACCAGCCCGGCCACCATCCGGATGTTCTCGCGCAGCCGGCGATGACGGCCGAAGGGCCCGGGCAAGGGTTTGTGACGCGGCCACGGCATGTACGCGCAGGCATCCCACTCGTCTTCCCTGACCGCCTGTTGCACGCCGGGCTGATACCAGACCAATACCTGGCGCGCGCCCTTTTCGAAATGCTCGGCAATCTGGCGCGCGGCGAGGTACTGGAGCGGGGAGGCGACGAAATAGACCGCGACCTTGTTCGATGAAACCATGATGTGAAAAAAAACTACAAGACCGAGAGCATAGCAGACGGCATCCTGCGGTCAGCGCCCGTGCCAGCCGAGGTACCAGTCGCGGAAGCGCTCCAGGCCGGTGGCGAGCGGGGTGTCGGGCGCAAAGCCGACGCTCGCCTGCAGTCGCCCGGTGTCGGCAAAGGTCGCGGGAACGTCGCCGGCCTGCATGGGCAGAAAATCGATCTGCGCCTGCACCTCGAGCACCTTTTCCAGCGTCCGGATGAAATCCAGGACACGCACCGGCTGGTGATTGCCGATGTTGAACACCTCATGCGGCGCCCGGTTTTCCCCGGCGGATGGCGGCGCAAACAGCAGCCGGACCACGCCTTCGACGATGTCGTCGATGTAGGTGAAGTCCCGGTGCAGTTCGCCGCCGGCAAAGACGGGGATCTTCTCCCCGCGCAGCATCTTCTCCGTGAAGCTGAAGTAGGCCATGTCCGGCCGCCCCCACGGACCGTACACGGTGAAGAAGCGCAGGCCGCTGGCCGGAAAGCCATACAGATGGCTGTAGCAATACGCCATCAGTTCATTCGATTTCTTCGTCGCCGCATAGAGCGACACCGGCGCGTCGGTGCGGGCATCCTCGCTGAACGGGGTGTCGGTGCTCGCGCCGTACACGCTGCTGCTGCTGGCGTAGACCAGGTGAGACACCTGCTCACGCCGGCACGTCTCCAGGATATGGGAAAAAGCCACCAGGTTGGACTGCACATAGGCCTGGGGATTGCTCAGCGAATAGCGCACGCCTGCCTGGGCAGCCAGGTGGACGACGTGCGTGGGGCGGCAGCGCTCGAACAGGGCGCGCACCTGTTCGCCGTCGGACAGTTCGACCGTCTCGCAAGTCAGGCCCCGCGGCGCCAGCAACGCGGCGACCCGGTCGTGCTTGAGCGCGGGCGAGTAGTAGTCGTTGAAGTTGTCGCAGGCGATCACGGCATGGCCGAGGTCGGCCAGGCGGGCGGCGACGTGGCTGCCGATGAAGCCGGCCGCGCCGGTGACGAGCACGGTTGCGGAAGTCATTTGGCGGCGCCTGCCGTACCCCGGCCGATGCCGTGGTAGGCGAGGCCGGCGGCCTGCACTTCCGCCGGCTCATACTGATTGCGGCCGTCGAAGATCACCTTGCGCCGCAGGCAGGCGGCGAGTGCATCGAAATCGGGCGAGCGGAATTCCTGCCACTCGGTGACGAGGGCGAGCGCGTCGACGTCCTGCAGCGCGTCCTTGGCGCTGGCGACGATGGCGAGCGCACCGCTGCCGAAGGCGTCCGGGTGGCGCGCCTGCAGTATCCGGCGTGCCTCGTCACGCGCCACCGGATCGTAGGCCTGTACCGAGCAGCCGGCCGCCAGCAGTTGGCCGATCAGCACCAGGCTCGGCGCCTCTCGCATGTCGTCGGTATTGGGCTTGAAAGACAGGCCCCAGAGCGCTATCCGCAAGCCGCGAAGACCGGCCGAGCCGCCGAAATGCGCGCTGATCTTGTCGAACAGGACGGACTTCTGCGCCTCGTTGGCCTGCTCCACCGCGTCCAGGATACGAAGCCGGCGGCCGCGGTCGCCGGCCGTCTTCAGCAGCGCCTTCACATCCTTGGGGAAGCAGGAGCCGCCGTAGCCGACACCCGCGTAGAGAAAGCTGGGACCGATGCGCGGATCGGAACCGATACCATGGCGCACCGCCTCGATGTCTGCGCCGAGGTCTTCGGCCAGGTTGGCCAGTTCGTTCATGAAGCTGATGCGGGTGGCGAGCATCGCATTCGCGGCGTACTTGGTCAGCTCGGCGCTGCGCACGTCCATCTCGATCAGCTTGTTGTGATTGCGGTTGAAAGGCTTGTACAGCTGGCGCATGACAGCCGTGGCTTCCGCGTCGTCGCTGCCGATGACGATGCGGTCCGGACGCATGAAGTCGTTGACCGCCGCCCCCTCTTTCAGGAACTCCGGATTGCTGACGACATGGAATCGCAGGTCCGCGCCGCGCCGGGCAAGCTCCGAAGCGATGGCTTCGCGCACCTTGTCGGCGGTGCCGACCGGTACCGTGGATTTGTCGACCACCACCACGCTGCGGCGGATGCGCTGGCCGACGCTGCGGGCGGCGGACAGGATGTGGGAAAGATCGGCGCTGCCGTCTTCATCCGGCGGCGTGCCGACGGCGAGGAAGATGATGTCGCCGTGTTCGACCGCCTCGTCATAGCTGCTCGAAAAGAGCAGGCGGCCAGCTTCGCGGTTGCGTGCCACCATCGGTTCCAGGCCGGGCTCGTGGATCGGAATGCCGCCGGCGTTGAGGGTGGCGATCTTCGCCGCGTCGAGGTCGAGGCACATCACCTTGTTGCCCGCCTCGGCGAAGCATGCGCCCGACACCAGTCCCACATAGCCGGTGCCGATCACGGTAACTTTCATTGACTGTTTCCTTCCTGCCGGGCCGGGTCGCCGGCCGCCCAAAAAACAAAGGGTCGCAAGCAAAAGCCTGGACCCTCTGTCGACGTCATGTTCTGGTGGGCCTCCCGTGAGTCGAACACGGCACCAACGGATTATGAGTCCGCTGCTCTAACCAAGCATGAGCTAGAGGCCCGATGAGCTGCGTATTTTATTCCAACGGAGCATCGTTGTCGCTCTTTTATCCGGTCCTCGCCAGCATTTCGGGAGGACCGGATAACAGGCGACCGGACCTCGGGTCAGTTCCCCTCGAGGAAGCTCTTGAGCTTGTCCGAGCGAGAGGGATGACGCAGCTTGCGCAGCGCCTTGGCCTCTATCTGGCGGATGCGTTCGCGCGTGACGTCGAACTGCTTGCCGACTTCTTCCAGCGTATGGTCGGTCGACATCTCGATGCCGAAGCGCATGCGCAGCACCTTGGCTTCGCGCGGGGTGAGCGAATCGAGCACGTCCTTGACCACGCCGCGCATCGAGGCATGCAGCGCCGCGTCAGCCGGGGCCAGCGTGTTCATGTCCTCGATGAAGTCGCCGAGATGGGAATCGTCGTCGTCGCCGATCGGCGTCTCCATCGAGATCGGCTCCTTCGCGATCTTCATGATCTTGCGGATTTTGTCTTCCGGCATTTCCATCTTGAGCGCCAGCGTGGCCGGATCGGGCTCGGCACCGGTCTCCTGCAGAATCTGGCGGGAGATGCGGTTCATCTTGTTGATGGTCTCGATCATGTGCACCGGGATGCGGATCGTGCGAGCCTGATCGGCGATCGAGCGGGTGATCGCCTGCCGGATCCACCAGGTGGCATAGGTCGAGAATTTGTAGCCGCGACGGTATTCGAACTTGTCCACCGCCTTCATCAGGCCGATGTTGCCTTCCTGGATCAGGTCGAGGAATTGCAGGCCGCGGTTGGTGTACTTCTTGGCGATCGAGATCACGAGACGCAGGTTGGCCTCGGTCATCTCGCGCTTGGCCTTGCGCGCCTTCATTTCGCCGGCCGCCATCTTCTTGTTGATGTTGCGAAGATCGGGCAGCGGCAGCACCACGCGGGCCTGCAGATCGATCAGCTTCTGCTGCAGTTCCTTGATGGCGGGTGCGTTGCGGCCGAGGATGGCGCTGTACGGCTCGCCGGCGGCGATCTCGCCGTCGACCCAGTCGAGATTGATCTCGTTGCCCGGGAAGACCTTGATGAAGTGCGCGCGCGGCATGCTGCAGCGGTTGACCGCGATGTCGAGGATCTGCTTTTCGATGTGACGCACCTCGTCCACCTGGCCGCGCAGGGTGTCGCAGAGCTTTTCGACGAACTTGGCGGTGAAGCGGATGCTCAGCAGTTCGTTGGAGATGGTCTCCTGCGCCTTGACGTAGGGCTTAGAGTTGTAGCCCTCCTTCTCGTAGGCCTTGCGCATCTTGTCGAACTGCGAGGCGATCTCCGCGAACTTCCCGAGCGAATCGCGCTTGAGCTGCTCGAGCTGCTCGGCCGAGAATCCGGCGGCAGCGCCGCCGGCGCTGGATTCCTCTTCCTCTTCCTCGTCGTCGGCGGCTTCCTCGTCGTCTTCGTCCTCGTCGGCGGCCGCAGCCACCGGCGCGGCGACTTCCTCGGAGGCATTCGGATCGACCAGGCCGTCGACCACTTCATCGACCTTGATCTCGTCGCGCTCGATGCGATCGGCGGCGGCGAGGATCTCGGCGATGGTGGTGGGGCAGGCAGAGATCGCCTGGATCATGTCCTTGAGGCCTTCCTCGATGCGCTTGGCGATCTCGATCTCGCCTTCGCGGGTCAGCAGCTCGACCGAGCCCATCTCGCGCATGTACATGCGGACCGGGTCGGTGGTGCGGCCGAAATCGGAATCGACGGTCGACAGTGCCGCTTCGGCGGCGGCCTCGGCGTCGTCGTCGTCATTGGCGACCGTGGCCACGCTGTCGGACAGCAGCAGCGTCTCGGCATCGGGTGCCTGCTCGTAGACGGCGATGCCCATGTCGTTGAAGGTGCCGATGATGCCATCGATCGCTTCCGGGTCGACGATGTTTTCTGGCAGATGGTCGTTGATCTCGGAGTAGGTCAGGAAACCGCGGTCCTTGCCGAGCTTGATCAGGGTCTTGAGCTTCTGGCGGCGCTGTTCCAACTCTTCTTCCGTGGCCTCGGTGTCGGACGAGAAGGCGTCCTTGAGCAGGGCCTTTTCCTTGGCGCGGCGGTCCTTGGCGCGGGCCTTGTCGGCCGCCTTCAGTTCGGCGCGCTCCACCGCGTTGAGCGCGGCGACCTCGTCGTTCTCGGGCTGGAAATCCTTGGGCTTGCGTCCGCGGCGGCCGGGCACCTTGACTGCCGGCAGGACGTAACCGGAGGTGTCGATCGCTGCCAGCGCGGCAGCATCGGTGGTCTGGCTGACGGCCATCACCTTGCTGTCGGTCCGGGTCTCGGCAGGCGCTGCCTTGGCGGCCTTGGCCGGGGTCTTCGATTCGGTTTTCTTGTTGGTCACGGGTGCTTTCGATTTCTCGGGAGCCGGCTGGGCAGCCGCTCGGGATGAAGGTTTCGCAGTGGACGGGGCCGCCGTCTTCCGCGCTGCTGTGGCAACTGGCTTGGGTGCGGCCTTGGCATTCGCCGGAGCCCTGGCCTTGCTTGCGGGAGCGGCTGCCGCCGTCTTTACGGCAGGCTTTGCCATCGACTTGGCGGAAGCCGGTTTAGTTGCAGCCGAGGCCGCTTTTTTTGCGGCAACAGTCGGTTTCGCGGTTTTTTTCATTGCGTTTGCCATGGAATCAATACCAAAGGATTGCTCTCGTGCGCCGAGTGAATTGCGCTTCTCCTGAGCCGGCCACTTACCGGCCCGGCATTCGCCCGCGCGACATTTTTTCCCGATTCTCCCGCGACGTCCAAAAACGCCGCGAAATTCTCTAAGACCTTGAATCAAAAGCTTTTAATGATACCACAGCGAGCAATGTTTCTTCAATTTAAAGCCCCGGACGCCGAGTCACCGCGTTGTGGTTTCGACCTCAGCCTGCCGCCGGAGTTGCTCCTGTTGTTGCATTAACTCGCGGTATCTCTCCCGCGCCTCCTCTGTGGCGAGATTGGTCGTCGCCACCAGCCGGTCCAGCTCGGCTTTCAATACTTGCATTCTAGTCTGCCGTATTGCCCCGGCAAGTTCGAGCCTGGCCGCCTGCGGGTCGGACTCGGTATCGGCCGCGACTTCCGCGATCAGCGCGTCGAAGTCGGCGCCGGTCGCCCGCAGCTGCTCGGACAGTGCCGCGAAGTTGGCCTGGGTGCCGAGCGCGTGGCAGGCATCGAGCAGCTGCATGAGCATCGCGGCATTGTCCGGCGCCAGCTGCGACACCGCCGCCAGCTCGCTCTCGCCCAGCATGTCGGCCAGCTCGGGATGCGCGACCAGCAGGCGCATCATCTGCCGCTCCAGCCCGACCGGAGCCGTGCGCCGCGTGCGGGGCGGCGCGGCCCTGACCCTCGCCACCGGCTGCGCCAGCTGGAACAGCGCCTCGATCTCGGCCGGCGTGGTCTGGGTCATCTGCGCCAGTCCGCGCACGATCTGCAGCCGCAGCGCCGACGGCGGCATGGCCTGCAGCATCGGCTTGGCTTCGAACTGCGCCCGCGCCCTGCCCTCCGGCGTGCCGAGATCGCCGTCCTGCGAGACCTCCTTCAGCAGGAATTGCGACAGCGGCATTGCATCGCGCACCTGCTGCTCGAAGGCCGGCGCGCCGTATTCGCGCACATAGCTGTCCGGGTCGTGCTCGGGCGGCAGGAACAGGAATTTCAGGGTCTTGTTGTCGCCCGCATGCGGCAGGCAAGCTTCCAGCGCCCTGCGCGCCGCCCGCCGGCCGGCCGCGTCGCCGTCGAAACTGAAAATCACATGATCCGTCTGCCGCAACAGCTTTTGCACATGGGTCGGCGTGCATGCGGTACCGAGTGTGGCCACTGCCTGCGGGAAGCCAAGCTGCGCCAGCGCGACCACGTCCATGTAACCCTCGGTCACCAGCACATAGCCGGCCTCACGTATCGCCTGCCGCGCCTCGAACAACCCGTAAAGCTCATGACCCTTCTGAAATAAGGGTGTTTCGGGAGAGTTCAAGTATTTCGGTTCGCCGCCGTCCAGCACCCGTCCCCCGAAGCCAATGACCTGGCCCTTGGTATTACGGATCGGGAACATGATGCGATCGCGGAAGCGGTCGTAGCGCTTGCCGCCGCCCTCCTCCTCGCTGCGGTCGATCACCAGCCCCGATTCAACCAGCGCCGGGTTGGCATAGTCGGGGAAGACGGCGCGCAGACTGTCCCAGCCTTCCGGCGCGTAACCGAGGCCGAAGCGGGCCGCGATCTCGCCGGTCAGGCCGCGCTTCTTGAGATAGGCAATCGCATTCTGCGCACCGCGCAGCTGCTGGCGGTAGAAATCCCCGGCCCGCGCCATGACCTCGGACAGCGCCAAAGTCTTCGCCTGCACCTGCGCCCGCTGGGCAGGCGGCAGGCGGTCTTCCTGCTCCGGCACGGTCATGCCGACGCCCTGCGCGAGATCCTTGACCGCCTCGACGAAGCCGAGCCCGGAGTATTCGATCAGGAAGCCGATCGCGGTCCCATGGGCGCCGCAGCCGAAGCAGTGGTAGAACTGCTTGGTCGGGCTGACGGTGAAGCTGGGGGATTTTTCGTTGTGGAAGGGGCAAAGCCCCATGTAGTTGGCGCCGCCTTTTTTCAGCTGCACATAGCGGCCGACGACATCGACGATGTCGACCCTGTTGAGCAGATCCTGGATGAAAGACTGAGGAATCACGGCGGCGCTGGTGGATGGTTTTCCCGGAATGCTGGCGACGAGATCAGGGCAGGCTTGCTGCCCGGAACAACCCTATCACGGAAAGCCGGCGCACGCTTGACGAACTGTCATTTCGCCATCGCCGTGCGTCGGCTTTTCGTCATGCCTGCGCGGTCAGTGCCCGCTTGACCACGGCGGACACCGTCGTCATGTCGGCACGTCCGGCCAGCCTGGGTTTGAGAACCGCCATCACCTTGCCCATGTCCTGCGCGCCGGCCGCACCCGTCTCGGCGACTGCTTCGGCCACGGCGGCGGAGATTTCGTCGGTCGACATGGCTGCCGGCATATAGGCCGACAGCACGTCGAGTTCGGCCTTTTCCTTGTCGGCCAGGTCCTGGCGGCCGCCGGCTTCGAACTGCGTGATCGAGTCCTTGCGCTGCTTGATCATCTTCTCGATGATCGCGAGCACGTTGGCGTCGGTCAGCTCGATGCGCTCGTCGACTTCCTTCTGCTTCATCGCGGCGGTCAGCAGGCGGATGGTGCCCAGCCTGTTGCTGTCCTTGGCGCGCATCGCAGCTTTCATGTCTTCGGTGATCTGCTCTTTCAGGCTCATTGTTTTCTCCAGTGTGGTTGGCTGCAAGCTTGGCCGCAAGAACGAAGGCGCATCGACGGCGCATCAAATGCCAAAACCCGCTGCGGCACGGTCCGGAGCGGGTTTGCGTCGTGCCGCACCCTGGCGCGGCAGCTGATGAATCAGTAGAGCTTCTTCGGCAGTTGCTGGCTGCGGATGCGCTTGTAGTGGCGCTTCACGGCAGCGGCGAGCTTGCGCTTGCGCTCAGCGGTCGGCTTCTCGTAGAACTCACGCGCACGCAGTTCGGTCAGGAGACCGGTTTTCTCGATGGTGCGCTTGAAGCGACGCATGGCGACTTCGAAAGGCTCGTTTTCTTTCAGGCGGATGGTGGTCATGTAAAGTTTAACCGTGGGGTTTTCAGGGAAAGTCGAGCAGTATACCAGTAAGTCAACCGAAAGCAAACCCTTCCTGGCAATCGTGGCGCGTAAGCCGAATTCCGGTCACACCGCGAGGCCGGCGGCCACGCCCGACGACCAGGCCCACTGGAAGTTATAGCCCCCCAGCCAGCCGGTGACGTCCACGGCCTCGCCGATGAAATGCAGGCCGGGCACTTTGTTAGCCATCATGGTCTGCTGCGACAGCTCCCGCGTATCCACGCCGCCGCGGGTCACTTCGGCCTTGCGGTATCCCTCCGATCCATTGGGCACGATGGACCAGCGGTTCAGCGATTCGCCGAGGCGCCGCAGCTGCTTGTCGGGCATGTCGGCGATGCGGGCGTCCGCGCGGAAGCCGTTCGCCAACAACCAGCCGTCGGCCAGGCGGGCGGGCAGCCACTGCGCGAGCAGGTTGCCGAGGTTTTTCTTCAGTGTCGTCTTCCCCTGAATCAGGTGCTCGGCGACGTCCGTCTCCGGCACGAGGTTCAGCGCCAGCGGGGCACCCGGGTCCCAGAAACTGCTTATCTGCAGTACGGCGGGGCCGGACAGGCCGCGATGCGTGAACAGCAGGTCTTCACGGAACTGCATGCGCGCCTTCTTCTCGCCGGTCTCGATATCGACTTCCAGCGCGATGCCGGCCAGCGGGACGAAGGGCTCCCAGGCAGCGTGATCGAAGGTCAGCGGCACGAGCGCCGGACGCGGCTCGATCAGCCTGAGGCCGAATTGCCTGGCAAGGCGGAAAGCGAAATCGGTGGCGCCGATCTTGGGAATCGACAGGCCGCCGGTTGCGACGACGACGCTGCCAGCAGTGATGACGCCTGCATCGGTATCAAGCCGGAACTGCTCGCCCTCCCTGCCGACCGCCTCCACCTTGCATGGCATGCGCCACGCCACCCGGCCGGCATCGCACTCGGCCCTCAGCATGTCGATGATCTGCTCGGCGGAATCGTCGCAGAACAGTTGCCCCTTGTGTTTCTCGTGATAGCCGATGCGGTAGCGTTTGACCAGCGAGATGAAGTCCTGAGACGTGTAGCGAGACAGCGCGCTGCGGCAGAAATGCGGATTCTGGGAGACGTAGTTTTGCGGACCCGCCTGCAGGTTGGTGAAATTGCAGCGACCGCCGCCGGAGATCCGTATTTTCTCGGCAAGCTTGCTCGCGTGATCGATCAGCACGACCTTACGGCCACGCTGCCCGGCGACCGCCGCGCACATCATGCCGGCGGCACCGGCGCCTATTACTGCTACGTCGTAGTGGATTGACATCTCGGGCTTGGGGGTGGGGAAGCCCAGATTGTATACGTCCGTTAGTCAGGAAGAAGACCGGCACGTCGAAGGTTCCCGCTCCACAGCAAGAACATTTGCAAGCCCGCTTTCGCGGCAACAGACCTAGTCATACTCGAAAAATCGATCCCACCACGTAGCGGGCGCGTTCCAGTGCCAAGACTTGAAATAATCGTAGACTCCATCGTAGCGCTCATTCCTGAGAACGTCGCCATCTACCCACTGAAAACCAAACTTTTGAAGTATCCCTTGAACCTGTTCAAGCTGATCCTTCGGTAGAGGAGACTTACCAGTGGGAGTCCAGGTTGCTACAAGGTCGCCGCAACGGGAGAACTTAAGCCCGAGATCGGGACTGCAATCTTCCTCATCGGCGCTCGGCTCAAACGCAATTCCCCAGAAAAACGCATCTTGGATCTCGTCAGCAAGTACTAAACGCTTTCCAAGGGCTGTTCCAATCTCGTCTACAGCATTTCGTCCCCTTAAGCGTGCCTCGTCGAGAGTGCCAGGATCTCCGTCATATACCTCTTCGGTAGGATGATGAAAGGGCCTATCAGCGGCAAGCAGCAGGTTGCGTAGTTGAGGGTCCATATCGGTTTTTCCCATCTATCGATTCACGAATTCGTCGACTTTCGGCCGGTAGGGGTAGGCCGAGACTAGTTCATTCTTGTTACGTACAACAATGCGCATTGTAGTTAGCGGAGTGACAGAGTCCTTACCAAGTCCAACTACACGACCAACGTCGACGATGAATGCGTCAGGGTCCCGCGGTAGCGCCGGACGCCTAGCCTTGAGCCATGCCTCATCTAATAGGTCAAGAAGTTTACTTTGCGGCACCGTGAAAATCGACTGCTTCTCTTTGTAATGTGCAACAGTAAGGTGACCAGCGATGTGCTCGATCCTGTTCCTACCTTGCCTGTCATACCCGACAATCCTCAAACCATTGCTAGTAGTCCAGTCATCACGCCCGTTACGCTTGAGACGTCCAGATCGCACCCCTTCGCTCGTGATATCAACTGCGATCGCTGGAATAGAAGTTGGGGATAGGACGAGCCTTACGCCGGTAGGTGGTGGAGCAGCCGATCCCGTCACGCTCTTTGCCTTACCGCCAGCAAATATCCGCCGAACCGCATCCCCGCCCGAGCTTCCGCGACTGCCAACATTGGCCGCCAGCACAAGCGTTGCCTGAGCGAGGCTCGTTCCAGCCTGCTGCAACTCGCTGTCGCACTGCGCGTTGTTGATCGTCTCGACGATGTCGATGACACCGCGCACGAAATCGAGGGCTGCCGAGCCCAGGGTGTAGAAGGCCATGCCGACGAGGGCTATGTCGGCGATGAAGCCGACGCCTACCGCGTGGGAGGCGCCCCAGATGGCGAGGACTGCCGCCGTTGTGGGCAGGTCTTCCAGCCACTCTTCATACGCTCTACCCAGCTCCGCGGGCAGCGCGGCGATCGTGTGCTGTAGCACCCGCTGCAGTTTGTCGTTGAAGCTGCGTTGGGCGACGGGCTTGAGTTGCAGGCCGAGTGGGTCGATGTTCGCGACCGGATTGTTCCCTGCAAACGCGTACACATTGATCCCACCCGCCTGCCCGCTCGGGTCGGTGGAGAGGTAGCGGCCGCTGTCCGGGTCGAGGTAGCGGCGGAGGTTGTAGTGGAGGCCGGTCTCTTCGTCGA
The DNA here is from genome assembly GCF_019656455.1 of Noviherbaspirillum aridicola. GTDB lineage: Bacteria > Pseudomonadota > Gammaproteobacteria > Burkholderiales > Burkholderiaceae_D > Noviherbaspirillum > Noviherbaspirillum aridicola. The sequence goes on along the minus strand of NZ_BPMK01000005.1, from coordinate 22,702 downwards.
AGTACTGGTTGGAGCCGCGCAGGTGCAAGGGCTGGCGGTTGTGCTCGGACAGGCTGGCGCGGCCGAAGCCGCTGACTTCGGCTTGCCAGGTGATCTGCTTCTTGTCGTCGACGAGGGCGCGCGGGGCGCCGGTATGGTCGGCGATGATGGCGTAGACGTCGGTGGCGGTGGCGCCGCCCGCACCGGGCGCTACGGTGGCGAGGGTGCGGCCGAGCAGGCTGGCTCTGGCCTGCAGCATGGCGACGGGGCGGCTGCCGGCGTGGTCGGGGAGCCAGACGTACTGGCGGGTGATGCGGGCGGCGCCCTCCTCGACTTCGGCTTCGGCGCTCAGCTCGCTGCCGTCGTGGAAGAAGTAGGTGAGTTTTTTGCCGTCGGCTCGGTAGACGAGCTTGCTGATGCGCTCGCCGAACGGGTTGTAGCGGTATTCGGCCAACGGCTTGCCGTCGCGCGTGACCTTGATCAATCGCTGCTGGCTGTCCCACTGATAGTCGGTGGTGCCGATGCGGGTGATGCTGCCGGCGGCGTTGTACGCGTAGGCGGCACGCTGGCTGTTGTGGACGGCCGCAAGGATGCGGTTGCTGGCGGGGTCGACTGCGTATCGGGTGGTGCCTGATGCGGCCGTTTTTGTCAGCAGGTTGCCGCCGTCGTCGAACTGGAGATTCAGGCGGTCGGAAGAAGTGGCGGCGGTCTTGATCAGGCCGGCACGGGCGATGCCGGTCAGGCGACCGAGCGGGTCGTACTGGTAGCCGAAACCCTGGGCATTGACCGGTGCGAGGGGGCGGCGCTGGGTGAGGTGGCCGCCGGCATCGCGCAGGTGGCTTTCTTCCCAGATGCCCGGGGCGCCGATGCGGGTGATGCTGCCGGACCTGTCGAGCTGGCGCTGCCATCCGACGCCGTGGGCGAGTTCGATGTGCTGGCGGTTGTAGCCGTCGTCGGCGTCGTTGAGCCCCTGGGCGATGACGGTGCGGCCGAACAGGTCTTTGCGGGTGATGGCTTGCAGCAGACCGGCTTTCGGATGGACGGCGCCGTTGTAGTGGTAGTGGAGCCGCTGACCGTCGGGCAGGGTCTTCTGCTGCAGACGGCCCTGGCTGTCGTAGGCGTAGGCGGTGGTGAAGCGGTGGCCGTCGATGACACGCAGGTGTTCCGTCAGCCGGGCAGCGTCGTCGTAGCGGTACTGCTCTTCGCCGGCGGGGTAGCGGATACGCACGGGACGGCCGTGTGCACCGTATTCGAGGTGGGTCTTGCCTTCGGCGGTGTCCTGTTCGATCACTCTGCCGGCGGCATCGTAGCGGTAGCGGATGGTGCGGGCGTCGGGGGTGGCGACGGCCGTGGTCTTGGACAACAGGCGGTCGGCGGCGTCCCACTGGTAGCGGGTGTTGCCGCTGTCGGGGCTGATGTGCTGCACCAGGCGGCCGAAGTCGTCATGCAGGGTGCGGGTGGTGAGGCGACGGGGATCGGTAAGCTCGGTGAGCTTGCGGTGGTTGTCGTAGACGAGCCGGGTGGCGAGATGGCCGGGTTCGAATACCGCTTCGGGCAGGCCGTCGGCGGCCCGCACGATGCGGGTGGATTGATCGCCGGGCCCGCTGACTTCCTCAATGGCAGCGGTAATGCGGCGCATGCCCGCGGGCGCCTGGTTGTCGGTCAGCGCTTGCGCCGGCCCTTCCTGTTGCGCCAGGCTGCCGTCGGGATTGAACAGGCTGCGCGTCTGGAGCCGTCCCTCGCGGTCGCGTTCGATCCCGATGCGGTTGTTCTGCGCATCGAACAGGGCGGCGAGGCGGCCGTCCCGGCCATAGGCGAGATGGACCTTTTGGCCGCTGGCCTGGGTGACTTCGGACAGTTGGCCGAGTGCGTTGTAGCGGAAGTGCTCGGCTACGCCGGCGCGGCTGAGACGCAGGATGCGCCCCGTGGCGTCGAGCTGGTAGTCGAAGGGGATGCCGCCGGGAGCGACGATGTTCAGCGGGCGGCCGGCCAGGTCGCGGCGGGTGATGCGCAGGCTTTGCCCGCCCGGCGCGATGATCTGCGTCGGGTAGTCACCTCGCGCGTCGTAGTGGTAGCGGGTGATGTCGGAATCGGCGGGCGCCGCACCCGGCCCGTTGGGCAGGGGGCCGTCCATCGCACCAAGCAGGCTGCGGCCGTTGATGGCGGCATAGCTGAAATGGGTACTGCGCTCGATCGGCTGCGGGCCGCGGCCTTCGGTGTCGGGCACCCATCCCGATTCGGTGACCTGGAGCGGCTGCTGCAACGCGTTGTAGCGGATGCGGACCTGATGTTCCTTGCCGGGCACGACGCTCGGCCGGGCGATCAGTACCGGATGCGGCGAGGCGAGACCGGCGGCGCCGGGTGGCGCGTACTCGTAGCGGGCGAGCAGCTGCGGGCGGCCGGGCTTGCCCTCGTCATGGATGGTCTTGCTGACCGAGAGCCGGCGGCCGTAGGCATCGTAGTCGTAACGCGTGCTCTCGGTCGGTTCGCCCTGCTCGTCGAGGCGAATGATGGCGCTCAGCCTGCCGATGCGGTCGTACTCGTAGCGGACGTCTGTTTCGGGGCAGCTGGCGCAACCGGGGCCGCGCACTTCCAGCATCCGGTATTCGCCGCCGATGATCGCGTGCCGGAAGACGGTGACCTGGCCGAGGCTGTTGGTGAGCCGGGTGACGCCGGGTTGGCTGCGGTCGAAGCCGACCTGCTCGACGCCGGTGCCGGGCACGGGCTTGCCCTGCGCATCGTGCCGCAGGGGCTCGCCCCTGACGCTGAGAATGCCCTTGCCTGCCGCGTCGTAGGCATAGGTGGAGATACGCTCCTGCATCGCGCGGCCGTCGCTGCCGGTGCCGCTGACGCTGATGCCGGTCAGCAGCGTTGGATGTCTCGGGTCTTCGTGGTGGTAGTGGCGGGTGACGGTGCTGGTGGTGGTGCCGCGCTCGGTCCAGGCGTGGCGCTTCCTGTCGTGGTCGTAGCTGGCCGGCAGGTGCACGCGCACCAGGGTGGCCAGCAGGCGGTCGGGGTGGATGTCGCTGCCCCTGGGCGCCTGGCTGCCGTATTCGTAGCGGAATTCGCCGACCGGGGTGTCGATGGCGACCACGCCCTGATAGCGGTCGTTCCTGGCGGCGGCCTGGCGGTCGAGATAGCGCAGCTGCAGGCTGCGGCCCTGGGGATCGGTGACCTTGAGCAGGTCGCCGTTGGGCGCGCGCTGCAGGGAGACGAATTCGCCGGTGGGCGCGAGGATCTGCACCAGCCGGCCCTGGGGGTTGAACAGCAGTTGCCGGCCTTCCGGCCAGTGCCAGGTGTATTCGGGGCCTTCGGGGGTGTCGCGGATGGTGATTTTGCCGCGCGAGGGGTCGTCGCTGGCGCAGGTACCGGGGTCTTTGGGATCGCGGTGGAAGATCAGGCGCGAGCCGTCGGCCTGCAGGATGTGCAGGCTGTTGCCGCGCACGAAGAGGTCGGTCTCGTAGGAGAGGCGCCAGCCGCGGCCGATGATGCCGTTGGCGTCGGCGGGCCGGGAAAAGCCGCTGTTGTAGTGGCGGACCAGTTCCAGGCCGAGCACGCCGGGCAGCGCCGGCATGTCGACTTCGCGCTGGTACTTGTTGCCGGTGATGATGTTGATCGGGTTGCCCGCACCGGCGCGCGTCTGCGCCGTCGGGAAGACGGCCGGACCCGCGGTCTCGCAGGCGGCGCCGGTGCCGACGGGGCCGCAACTGCCGAGCACGGCCTGCGCGAAGGCGCTGTTGAGCGACAGCGCGAACGCAAGAAAAATACATCCGGCGCACAGCCGGCGAAAGAGAATTCTCATGGAGCGTAGGCAAAGAGGGTGAACACATTTGCGCTTGCTCCGGCAGGCAGCGGCGAATCACTGCCTGATGATCCAATGATCTTGTCTGTCCTGGTTCTGTCGACCGGACTGCGATTGCCGAATTGACAATTCATGCAGTGTAGAAAACGATTGTCTTTTTGTCCATAGCCGTTGGCGCGTCTGCAACGCCAGGCATGGGGGAAGAAAAACGGCCATCGCGAGGATGGCCGAAAAATCCCGAGGGATCAGAGGAGAGGAAAAACCGTCAGGACGCTCGGGCAAGCGCGCGCGATTCGGCGGCCGCGGCGAGCGCCGCGCAGCGCACCACCTCGCCCACGATGATGATGCTCGGACTGCCGAGGGCGCTGCGGACGAGCGCTTGCGGCAGTTCGCCGAGCGTGGTGATCAGCTGTGCCTGGTCGGCGGTGGTGGCGGCGCGGACGACCGCCACCGGCGTGTCCGCGCGCTTGCCGCCGGCGAGCAGCGCCGACTGGATCTCCGCGCAGCGGGCAACGCCCATGTAGATCACGAGCGTCATGTCGAGCCTGGCGAGGCTATGCCAGTCCGGGGTCGCGCCTTCATGCTTGCCGTGGCCGGTGACGAAGATCACTCCCTGGCTGACATCGCGCTGGGTGAGCGGCACGCCGATGGCGGCAGGCGCGGCGAGGCCGCTGGAGATGCCGTTGATGACCTCGACCGCGATGCCTGCCTGCAGCAGATGCGCGCGCTCTTCGCCGCCGCGTCCGAAGATGAAGGGATCGCCGCCTTTCAGGCGCACCACGCAGCGGCCGTCGCGCGCTTCCGCGATCATCAGGCGCTCGATGAATGCCTGGGGGGTGGACTGGCAACCGCCGCGCTTGCCCACGTGGACGATGCGCGCGGACGGCGACGCATGCGCGAGGATGTCGGGATTGACGAGATCGTCGACCAGCAGCACGTCGGCGGCGTGAATCGCCTTGACCGCCTTGATCGTGAGGAGATCGGGGTCGCCGGGACCGGCGCCCACGAGGATGACTCTACCTGTCGGGGATATCGCTTCCATGCCTTACAGCCTTCCTTGCCTGTAGTTGCATGGAGATATGCAAGCAGTGTTCCACCTGCTGCGCGATCGGCGCCGGCACCGGTTCCTGCCCCGCGAGGGCGCGTTCTATCCAGCGCGCGGTGGTCACTGCATCGCTTTCGTGCGGCAGCGGCGGCAGTTCGTCGACCGGCTCCTGTTTCTGCACCAGGATCGTGCGCTGGCGGTCATGGAACCATTCGATCTGCTGGGCGCGCTTTGCATTGGCCACGGTCTCGCCTTCGGTGCCGCGCATCAGGAAGGCGTCGCCGCGCTCGGGCGGCGCGGCGACGGCGAAATACTCGCTCAGCATCTCGAGATATTCCGGGTGGGTGTAGGAAGTCAGGCGCAGCGCCGGCCCCTGGAAGGGCTGCAGCATCTTGACCAGCGTGTGGGTCGAGTTGCGCACGCCCAGCCTGCGGCGCAGCGACAGCAGATACGCCATGCGGGGCGCGAGCGTGTCGACCGGAATGAACACCGGGCGCCCTGCCGCAAGGCCCTGCTCCGCCTCTCGCGCGTCGCGCGCCGGCGCGTGTCCGAGTTCGCGCAGGATCTCCGCCGTCGTCACGCGTCCCGGATCGCTGGCGACGCCATGGATGAGCACCGGCGCGCCGGCGCGCGCCAGCAGCAGCGCGAGCAGCGGCGTCAGGTTGGGCATCTGGCGCGAGCCGTTGTAGCTGGGGATGACGATGGGCGCGTGCGCGCCGGCGGGTGCCGCCAGCTGCTGGAACGAGGTTTCGGCGGCATCGAGGAAGCCGGCGATCTCTTCCACCGATTCGCCCTTGATGCGCATCGCGAGCAGGATGGCGCCGAGTTCGAGGTCCGATACGCGGCCGTCGAGCATCGCCGCATACAGCCGGCAGGCGTCTTCGCGCGACATGCTGCGCGCGCCCTTGCGTCCGCGGCCGATCTCCTTGATGAAGGCGGCCGCGGCAAATGGTTCTCGTGTATCTGCAGTCATGGGACGAGAGCGTACTACGAACCGGCCGGCCGATGCAGCTCAGGCCGCCGCTTTCGCCGGCCGCTGCACGAGGGCAATCTTCTTCAGCTCCGGGATGCAGGACCCGCAGTTGGTGCCGCACTTGAGGCCGGTCTGCAGCGCCGCCAGGGCGGACCCGGGTGTGCCGCCAGCGGCGTCGTGCGCGGCCAGCGCCTCGGCGATCTCGGTCTCGGAGACGTTGAAGCAGTTGCAGACGATGCGGCCGCGCGCCCTGAAACCCCGGGGCGCGCGGGCGGTCGGCATCAGCAGCAGGCGGCCGAGCGCGGCGACCGGCTGTTCGTTCTCCAGGTATTCCTTGAGCCAGTGCTCGGCCGAGGTATCCCCGCACAGCGCCACCGCCGCCAGCTTGCCTTCCCGCAGCAGCAGCCGGCGCGCATTGCCGCGGCGCGCGTCGTCATAGCGCAGCACTTCCGGCCCGGCGATGCCGAACGCGTGCTCGATTTCCTGCAGCAGTGCCGGGGGCGGCGCGATATCGTCGGCGGCGCGGAACAGGACCCCGGCGCGGTCGCGGCCGAACAGGGTGCATGATGCGTAGGCGAAGCGCCGCATCAGCGGACGCAGCGCGGCCTGCAGCGCCAGCGCCTGCGCCGGGTCCGCCCAGCCGAAGACCAGCAGGCGCGCCGGCAGCTCGGCCCTGAGTATCCGGGCCGCGGCATGCTTGAGCTCCGGCTGCCGGGAATCGGGACAGTAGGCGGAAGTGGTCAGCGCATTGACGCCATAGCTCGGTTCGCCGCTGTTGCTGCGGCCGGAGAGGTATTCCTCGCCCCAGTGCATGGCGATGAATGCCTGGCCGGCACGGATGTCCTCGCTGGCGCGTGCCGGCAGGATCTGCGAGCCGCGCCGGGTGGTGACATGCACCAGGTCGCCGTCGGCGAGGAAGCGGCGTTCCATGTCGGCGGGCGCGAGCAGCACCGCGGGTTCGGGGGTGTGGGCGAACAACTGCGCGACGGTGCCGGTGCGGCTCATTCCATGCCACTGGTCGCGCAGGCGGCCGGTGGTCAGGCGGAACGGATAGCGCGCATCGGCGGGTTCGGCGACCGGGCGGTAGACGGTGTCGACGAAGCGGGCGCGGCCGCCGGGCGTCGGAAACACGCCATCTTCATAAAGGCGCTTGCGCCCGCCGGCCGCGCCTTCCGGATACGGCCATTGCTGCGGGCCGTCGCGCTCGAGCACGGCATAGGACAGACCGGTGATGTCGAGGTCGCGGCCCCGCGTGGTCTCGCGGTGCTCGTTCCAGATCTGCTCCACGTTTTCATAGGGGAACAGGCTGCGCGCGCGGCCGAGCAGACCTTCCATCCGGCGCGCGAAGTCGACCACGATTTCCCAGTCATGGCGCGCCTGGCCCGGCTTCTCCAGCACCGGGCGGAAACGGGTGATGCGGCGCTCGGAATTGGTGACGGTGCCCTCCTTTTCGCTCCAGGTGGTGGCCGGCAGCAGCACGTCGGCATAGGGCACGGTGGCGGTGCCGCGGTAGGCTTCCTGCACGATCACCAGTTCGGCCTTCTGCAGCGCCTCGCGCACCAGGTTCTGGTCGGGCATGGACTGGGCGGGATTGGTACAGGCGATCCACAGCACCTTGATCTCGCCGGCGCGCACCGCCTCGAACATCTCGACCGCGGTCTTGCCCGGCGTCGCCGGCACGCTGTCCACGCCCCACAGCCGCGCGACTTCCTCGCGATGCGCGGGATTGGCGAGATCGCGATGCCCGGAAAGCAGGTTGGCCATGCCGCCGACCTCGCGCCCGCCCATCGCATTCGGCTGCCCGGTCAGCGAGAACGGGCCGGCGCCCGGCTTGCCGATCTGCCCGGTGGCCAGGTGCAGGTTGATCAGCGCGGCATTCTTGGCGGTGCCCGAGGCGGACTGGTTGAGTCCCTGGCAATAGAGCGACAGCGCTGCCTTCGATCCGCCGAACCAGCGCGCCGCCTGCAGCAGGTCTTCCTCGCGGATGCCGCAGACACGGGCCACGTGCTGCGGCGTGTACTCACGCAGCGTCTGCCGCAGCGCGTCGAATCCCTCGGTGTGCTCGGCGATGAATCGGGTGTCGAGCAGGTCTTCCCACAGGCAGATGTGCAGCATGCCATTGAACAGCGCGACATCGGTGCCGGGCAGGATGGGCAGGAAGAGATCGGCTTCGCGCGCGGTGTCGGTGCGGCGCGGGTCGGCGACGATCACCCTGAGCTGCGGGTGCCTGCGGCGCGCTTCCTCGATGCGGCGGTAGAGCACCGGATGGGCATAGGCGGTGTTGGAACCGGCGATGAAGATCAGGTCGGCATGATCGACATCCTCATAGCAGGCCGGCGGCGCGTCGGCGCCGAGCGTCTGCTTGTATCCCGCTACCGCGCTGGACATGCAGAGCCGCGAATTGGTGTCGATATTGTTGGTGCCGAGCAGACCCTTGGCCAGCTTGTTGAAGACGTAGTAATCCTCCGTCAGCAGCTGGCCCGAAATGTAGAAGCCGATGCTGTCCGGACCGTGCCGCCGCAGGACGTCGGCGCAGCGCCGTGCCAGGAAGTCCATGGTCACGTCCCAGCTCGCCTGCTCGCGCGGCAGGCCGCGCTGCAGCCGCAGTTCGGGGTGCAGCGCGCGCGCCTGCTGTCGAATCACCGGGTCGGCGCTCAGGTGCAGGGTGCTGCCCTTGGTGCACAGCCTGCCATGGTTGGCCGGATGGTCGGGGTCGCCGCGGACGTTCGTCACGCGCTGGCCGTCGGTCTGGACGATGACGCCGCAACCGACGCCGCAATAGCAGCAGGTGGCCTTGATTTCGCGCAGGCTGTTCATGCGGCCTCTGCGTCGTCGGTGGCGGCCGGGGCCAGCTCGTTCAGGTCAAGGTAGACCATGCCCTGCTCCACCCTGATGCTGAAGGTCCGGGTGCACCCTTCATCCGGTTGCGCGGCGCAGCCGGATCCGAGTTCGATGTGCCAGTTGTGCAGCGGGCAGGCGACGCGTTCGCCGTAGACGATGCCCTGCGACAGCGGTCCGCCGCGGTGGGGACAGCGGTCGAGCAGCGCGAACACCTTGTCCTCGCTGTTGCGGAATATCGCCACGTCGGGCTGGCCGGCGCGGTGGACGACCCGGGCGCCGAGCGCGGGAATGTCTGCGACGGCGCAGACGGCTTTCCATTGTGGTGTCATGTGGGCCTCAGAGGGTGATGGGCTGGAACTGGCGGGCGTCGACCCGGGCCTTGTCCTGCTCATGCCAGGGATCGGGCTCGCCATCGAGCGCAAACAGCAGGCGCTCGTACAGCGCCTTGCGCTGCTGCGCGTCGTCGAGCACCTTCTTCTTCACGTGATCGAGGCCGACGCGGGCGATGTAATGCACGGTGCGCTCCAGGTACCAGCCCTCCTCGCGGTACAGCTGCAGGAAGGCGCCCGCATGCTCCAGCACTTCTTCATGCGTCCTGAGCTTGACGAAGAACTGGGCGACCTCGGTCTTGATGCCGCCGTTGCCGCCGACATAGATCTCCCAGCCCGAATCGACGCCGATCACGCCCACGTCCTTGATGCCGGACTCGGCGCAATTGCGGGGGCAGCCGGAGACCGCGATCTTCACCTTGTGCGGCGCGTACATCTTCCACAGCGCGCGCTCCAGCCCCTGCCCCATGCGGGTGGAATCCTGCGTGCCGAACCGGCACCATTCCGAGCCGACGCAGGTCTTGACCGTGCGCAGCGCCTTCGCATACGCGTGGCCGCAGGGCATGTCGAGTGCCTTCCACACCGCCGGCAGGTCTTCCTTCTTCACCCCGAGCAGGTCGATGCGCTGGCCGCCGGTGACCTTCACCGTCGGGATGCCGAACTCGTCGACGACGTCGGCGATGCGGCGCAGGTCCTGCGCGGTCGTCTCGCCGCCCCACATGCGCGGTATCACCGAGTAAGTGCCGTCCTTCTGTATGTTGGCGTGGGCCCGCTCATTGATGAAGCGCGACTGCGGATCGTCGGCGGCCTCGTGCGGCCAGGTGGAGATGAGATAGTAGTTGAGCGCCGGGCGGCAGCTGGCGCAGCCGTCCGGCGACTTCCACTCCATGAAGCGCATCGCGCCGGCGATGGTGAGCAGCTTGTTGGCGCGGATCGCGTCGCGCACTTCCTGGTGGGTATGGTCGGTGCAGCCGCACATCGGCCTGGCGGTGCTGGCCGCCGAGTAGTCGCCGCCGGCGGTGAACATGAGTATCTGCTCGACCAGGCCGGTGCAGGAGCCGCAGGAGGCGGAAGCCTTGGTCTGCCTGCGCACGTCGTCCAGCGTGAACAACCCCTTTTCCTTGATCGCCTTGACGATCGCGCCCTTGCACACGCCGTTGCAGCCGCAGACTTCGGCGCTGTCGGGCATGTTCGCCGCGCGCGTGAAGCCTTCATGGCCGACATCGCCAGGACGGCTCACATTGGATTCGCCGAACATCAGGCTGTCGCGGATGTCCGCGATGTTCCTGCCTTCGCGGATCAGGCTGAAATACCAGGAACCGTCGACCGTGTCGCCGTACAGGCAGGCGCCGACCAGCTTGTCCTGCCGGATCACCAGCTTCTTGTAGACGCCGCCGATCGGATCGGACAGCACGATTTCCTCGCTGCCGTCGCCGCCCATGAATTCTCCGGCGGAGAACAGGTCGATGCCGGTCACCTTGAGCTTGGTGGAGGTGACGGAGCCCTGGTAGCGGCCGATGCCGAAGTTGGCGAGGTGGTTGGCGCATACCCGCGCCATGTCGAACAGCGGCGCCACCAGGCCGTAGGCGATGCCGCGATGGCTGACGCACTCGCCCACCGCATAGATGCGCGGATCGAAGGTCTGCATCGTGTCGTTCACCACGATGCCACGATTGCAGTACAGGCCGGCCGCCTCGGCCAGGGCGGTATTGGGACGGATGCCGACCGTCATCACCACCAGGTCGGCGGGGATTTCGACGCCGTCGGTGAAGCGCACCGCTTTCACGCGACCGCTTTCGTCGCCGATCAGCTCCTTGGTGTTCTTCCCGAGCAGGAAGCTCAGGCCGCGGTCTTCGAGCGATTTCTGCAGCATGCGGCCGGCGACCGGATCGAGCTGCCGCTCCATCAGCCATTCCGGCAGATGCACCACGCTCACATCCATGCCTCGCAGCTTGAGGCCGTTGGCCGCCTCGAGCCCCAGCAGGCCGCCGCCGATCACCACCGCATGACGGTAATGCTGCGCCGCCTCGATCATCGCATGCGTGTCCTGTATGTCGCGATAGGAGATGACGCCCTGCAGATCGCGCCCGGGCACAGGCAGCATGAAGGGATTGGAGCCGGTCGCCAGCAGCAGGCGGTCGTAGTCGGCGGTGGTGCCGTCCTCGGCGATCACCCGCCGCTTGACGCGGTCGATGGTCGCGATGCGCTTGCCCAGATGGAGGGTGATGCCGTTTTCCGCATACCAGTCGACATCGTTGAGCATGATGTCGCGGATGGTCTGCTCGCCGGCGAGCACCGGCGACAGCAGGATGCGGTTGTAGTTGGCATGCGGCTCGGCGCCGAATACCGTGATCTCGTAGATGTCCGGCGCCAGCCTGAGCAGTTCCTCGAGCGTGCGCACGCCGGCCATGCCGTTCCCGACCATGACTAACTTCAGCTTCTTCATTAAAGCTCCTTCAGCGCCGGGCCTCGCCTTTGAGGCCGGACAGGTTTGATTCCCCCAGCGGTTTAGCAAGAGCGGTGCCAGTGGCCTGGGCCGGCGTTTGCACCGTTTGCCGGCGCGATTCGCACTGCGCCGGTGCGGATCCTGTCGCGCCCGGGTGCACAAGGGTGCAGCAAGCCGGCGGCGATGCACGAAAAGCGGATGGCATGGCGCTTGCAAAGAGCAGCCCCGATTCCTCTCTCTGGTGCAAAGGAGCATCGTGAAAACAACGTCGTTTTGGAAGGCAGGGCATACGCCCACATTGCTGGCCTCATTCTTTTACTTCGATCTCAGCTTCATGGTCTGGGTGCTGCTCGGGCCGCTGGCGGTGCAGATATCGGGCGATCTCGGCCTGACGCCCGCGCAGAAGGGGCTGATGGTCGCCACTCCTCTGCTCGCCGGCGCCCTGCTGCGCATCGTGATGGGCGTGCTGGTCGACCATCTCAGGCCCAAGAAGGCGGGCGTGATCGGCCAGGTCATCGTGATCGCGGCGCTGGCCTGGGCCTGGCTCGGCAATCTCGACAGCTATCAGGCCATGCTGACCCTGGGCGTGCTGCTCGGCTTCGCCGGCGCCGCCTTCGCCGTCGCGCTGCCGCTCGCCTCGCGCTGGTATCCGCCGGAGCACCAGGGCACCGCGCTCGGCATCGCGGGCGCCGGCAATTCGGGCACGGCCTTCGCCGCGCTGTTCGCGCCCTCGCTGGCGCTGGCCTTCGGCTGGCAGAACGTGTTCGGCCTGTGCCTGATTCCGCTCGGCGTGGCCCTGCTGGTCTATATGGTGTTCGCCAGGGATGCGCCGACGGCGCCGCCACCGAAGGCGATGATCGAGTACCTGCATGTGCTCAAGGACAGGGACGCCTGGTGGTTCATGTTTTTCTACGCGGTGACCTTTGGCGGCTTCTCCGGCCTGGCGTCCTCCCTGACCATCTATTTCAACGGCCAGTACGGACTGTCCCCGGTCACCGCCGGCTACTTCACCGCCGCCTGCGTGTTCGCCGGCTCGCTGGTGCGTCCGCTGGGCGGCATCGTCGCCGACCGCATCGGCGGCATCCGCACGCTGTCCCTGATGTATCTGCTGGCCGGCCTGTTCCTGTTCATCGCCAGCCTGGGCATGGAGTCCTACCTGCTGGCGCTGGCGGTGTTCGTGCTGGCCATGCTGGCGCTGGGCACCGGCAACGGCGCGGTATTCCAGCTCGTTCCGCAGCGCTTCCGCAAGGAGATCGGCGTGATGACCGGCCTGGTCGGCATGGCCGGCGGCGTGGGCGGTTTCTATCTCGCCTCCAGCCTCGGCTATTCGCGGCAGATGACGGGCAGCTATCAGCTGGGGCTGACGATTTTCGCGGCGCTCGCGGTCGCCGCGCTGCTCGGCCTGTCGGCGGTGAAGACGCGCTGGCGCACGACCTGGGGCAGCGCCGCGATGACCGCTGCCAAAATCTGACCCGGCGGTATAAGCTACGGCGGGAGCACAACTGCCCCGCCGCCTGCCCAGGAAAACCATGCCGCTGACAATCCACGCCGGCCATGCCAGTCTGGCCGGCATACGCGAACGCAATGAAGACTTCGTCGGCATGGTCACGCCGGCCGAGCCGGAGCTGTCGGCCAAGGGATTGATCGCCGCGATCGCCGACGGCGTCTCCGGCAACGAGGGCGGACGCGAAGCCGCCGAATACACGGTGCGCGGACTGCTCACCGATTACTATGCGACGCCGGAAACCTGGCCGGTGACGCAGTCGCTGGAAAAGGTGATCCAGGCGATCAACAGCTGGGTGCAAAGGCAGGGTTCGGCGCGGCGCGAGCTTGCCGGCATGGCGACCACCCTCACCGCGCTGATCCTGCGCGGCACCTGGTACTACTTCGCGCATGTGGGCGATACGCGCCTGTATCTGCTGCGCGGCGGCGTACTGACCCGGCTCACCACCGACCATGTCTGGGACCGGCCCGAGATGCAGCATGTGCTGACGCGGGCGGTCGGCCTCGATTCCCGGCTGGCGATCGACCACGGCATGGGTGAACTGCGCGAACGCGACGTGCTGCTGCTGGCCTCGGACGGCGTCTGGGACAGCATCAGCGAATACGACCTCACCCACACGCTGTCGCAGGTCGCCATGGATCAGCTGGCAGCGGCTTCTGCGGCACAGGCACTGGCGACGGCCGCCCTGGACGCGGGCTCGCGCGACAACTGCAGCGCGCTGGTGCTGCGCGTGGACAGGCTGCCGGAGGAAAACCTGCGCGACGCGCTGTCCGGGTCGCAGCAGCTGCCCGTGCCCGACAGGCTCAAGCCGGGCCAGGAAATCGACGGCTACGAGGTGGAAGCGCTGCTGCATGCCTCGGCGGCCACCCTCCTCTACCGGGTGATCGATCCGAGATCGCAGCGGCGGCTGGTGCTCAAGACGCTGCACCCGGATCGCGCCGCCGATCCGCACGAGCGCTCCGCCTTCGCGCACGAGGAATGGCTGGCCAGGCGGGTGGTGGCCCGCTTTTTCCCGCAGGTGATCGTCCCCGAGCAAAAGAACTGGCTGTATTACCTGAGCACCTGGCATGAAGGACAGACGGTGCAGCAGAAGCTCGACGCCGGCGGCCATTTCACCGTTCCGGAGGCCGTCGTGCTCGGCGAAAAGCTGGCACGGGCGATCGGCGCACTGCACCGCCGCAGCATCCTGCACCGCGATATCAAGCCTGACAATGTGCACCTCGGCGCCGATGGCGAACTGCGGCTGCTCGACCTCGGCGTGGCGTTGTCCGGACTGGAGAGCGAGACCCCGGTCGCCGCGCCTCTCGCGGGCACGCCCTCCTTCCTCGCGCCCGAGCAGTTCGACAACGCACCGCCGTCGCGGCAGACCGACATCTACGCCGCCGGGGTGACGCTCTACCGGATGCTGACACGGCATTATCCGTACGGCGAAATCGAGCCCTTCCAGCGGCCCCGCTTCGGCGAACCGGTGCCGCCTGGCCGCTACCGGCCGGAACTGCCGCAATGGCTCGAGGCGGTGCTCCTGAAATCGGTGGCGCGCGACCCGGCGGACCGGTACGAGACGGCAGAGGAATTTCTGCTGGCACTCGAACGCGGCCCGAGCAACCCGCCCGTGCAGCGGCAGACGGTGCCGCTGGTGAAGCGGGACCCGGCGGGATTGTGGCGGGCGGTGGCAGCGGTTTCGCTTGTGCTGAATTTGTTGTTGGTTTATTTGCTTGTCATTGCGTGATTGCGAGGGGTGGTTCTCCGGACCATGGCGTTCAGGGTCGACCCAGCGGAGATCGCACGACCTCCGTCACACGAAGCGACCCGCAATTCAACCACTCTCCAGCCCTGCCTGACCCGCAAAAAAAAAGGGCGCCGCATCACACGGCGCCCAACCCAGTTCCCCCTGAATCCTATGCCGCGTCCTTCATCGCCGGATGCGCCTGCCGGTGATACAGGAACTCCAGCACCGCGCTGCGGTATTCGATATAGAGCGGGTCATGCGCCAGGGCCACCCGGTCCCGCGGACGCCCGAGCCTGACTTCCACGATATCGCCGATGGTGGCCGCCGGACCATTGGTCATCATCACGATGCGGTCCGACAGCAGCACCGCCTCGTCCACGTCATGCGTGACCATCACCACCGTCGACTGCGTCTTGGCGACGATCTTGAGCAGTTCATCCTGCAGGTGGGCGCGGGTCAGCGCGTCGAGCGCGCCGAAGGGCTCGTCCATCAGCAGCACTTTCGGCTCCATCGACAATGCACGCGCGATGCCGACGCGCTGCTTCATGCCGCCGGATATCTCATGCGGCCGTTTCTGTTCTGCATGGCCGAGGCCGACCAGCGCCAGCGCCTCCTTCGTGCGCTCCCGGAGGCGCGCCTTGCTCTCGCCGCGCCCGAAGACGCGCTCCACCGCGAGGTAGACATTCTCGTAGCAGGTCAGCCAGGGCAGCAGCGAATGATTCTGGAACACGACCGCCCGCTCCGGCGAGGGGCCGGCGATTTCCCGGTTGGCGCACAGCAGCGCGCCCGCGCTCGCCTGCAACAGGCCGGCGATCAGGTTGAGCAGCGTCGACTTGCCGCAGCCTGAATGGCCGATCAGGGTGATGAACTCGCCCTTGCGCACGTCGAGATTGATGTCGCGCAGCGCATGGAAGGTGCCCTTCTTCGTGTGGAACACCATCTCCGCGTTCTGGATGTCGATGAATTTGTCCATGGCGATCAGCTCCTGACTTCTTCATAAGTGAATGCCCTGGCCAGCGCGACCAGCGCCTGTTCCAGCAGCAGGCCGACGACGCCGATGACGACGATGGCGATGATGATGTGCGGGACGTTGAGGTTGTTCCACTCGTCCCAGACCCAGAAGCCGATGCCGACGCCGCCGGTCAGCATCTCGGCGGCGACGATCACCAGCCACGCGGTGCCGATGGCCAGGCGCACGCCGGTGAGCATGTAGGGCAGCACCGACGGAAACAGTATCCGGGTCAGGATCTTCCACTCCGACAGATTGAGCACCTTGGCAACGTTCATGTAGTCCTGCGGCACGCGCTGCACGCCGACGGCGGTGTTGATGATCATCGGCCAGATCGAGCAGATGAAGATGGCCCAGATCGCGGCCGGGTTGGCGGCCTTGAACACGAGCAGGCCGATCGGCAGCCAGGCCAGCGGCGACACCGGCTTGAGCAGGCTGATGATGGGATTGAACATCAGCGACAGGAAACGGAAGCGTCCGATCATGAAGCCGAGCGGAATGCCGATCACCGCCGCCAGTCCGAAGCCGGTACCGACACGCTTGAGCGACGACCAGATGTTCCACCCTATGCCCTGGTCGTTCGGGCCGTTGCTGTAGAACGGATCCGAGAACAGCTTGACCGCATGCTCGAAAGTGACCGCCGGCGTGGGGAAGCCGCTGGTGCCGGAAGCGACGATCTGCCACACCAGCACCAGCAGCGCCAGGCCGGCCAGCGGCGGCAGCACCGCGAGCATGAAGGGCTTGAGCGAAAATCCCCGCCGGCTGGCGGCCACACGCCGGGCGCGCGCCGTCCGGGGCGCTGCTTCGGCGGCCGGGGCCGCCGCCTTGTTCACGACATTGTCCATGACTGCACTCATGATGGCTCCCCGTCACGCGGCCGAAGCCGAAATCTTGAAACCGTCCGCATACTTCACCGGATCCTTGCCGTCCCAGACCACGCCATCGAGCAGCTTGGTGCTGCGCATGGGGTCCTTCGGCACATTGATCTTCATCGCCGAGGCCACCTGCCTGTACAGGTCGACCTGGTTGACCTGCCTGGCCACGGCGAGGTAGTCGGGATGCTGCTTGAGCAGCCCCCAGCGCTTGTGCTGCGTGAGGAACCACATGCCGTCGGAGAGATAGGGGAAGTTGACCGAGCCGTCGTTGAAGAACTTCATGTGGTTCGGGTCGTCCCAGGTTTTCCCCATGCCGTTCTGGTAGCGCCCGAGGATGCGCTGGTTGATCGCATCCACGCTGGTGTTCACGTAGGACTTGTCGGCCACGGTCTCGGCCATCTTCAGCTTGTTCTGCAGGCCGGTGTCGATCCAGCGCCCGGCCTCGATGATGGCCATCATGACGGCGCGCGTGGTGTTCGGATACTTCTTCACGAAATCCGCGGTGGTGCCGAGCGTCTTTTCCGGATGGTCGCGCCAGATGTCCTGGGTGGTGATGGCGGTGACGCCGATGCCGTCCATGATCGCGCGGTGCCCCCAGGGCTCGCCGACGCAGAAGCCGTCCATGTTCCCGACCCGCATGTTGGCGACCATCTGCGGCGGCGGCACCGTGATCGCCTTGGCATCCTTGAATGGATTGATGCCCGCGCTGGCGAGCCAGTAGTAGATCCACATCGCATGCGTCCCCGTGGGGAAGGTCTGGGCGAAGGTGTACTCGCGCTTTTCGGTGGCCATGAGTTTGGCGAGGCTGGGGCCGTCCACCGCGCCCTTGTCCGCCAGCTTCTTCGACAGCGTGATGGCCTGCCCGTTGTGGTTCAGGTTCATCAGCACCGCCATGTCCTTCTTGGGCCCCGACACGCCGAGATGCACGCCGTAGATCAGGCCATACAGCACATGCGCCATGTCGAGCTCGCCGTTGACGAGCTTGTCGCGCACGCCGGCCCAGGAGGCTTCCTTGGTGGGGACGATCTTGACGCCGTACTTCTTGTCGAAGCCGAGCACCGAAGCCATGACGACGGAAGCACAGTCGGTCAGCGGGATGAATCCGATTTTCACTTCTTCTTTTTCCGGCTTGTCGCTGCCGGCGGCCCAGACGCCGCCGGTGGCCAGTCCACCGAATGCGCCCGCTGTCACTGCAATGCCCGCCTTGATCAGGCTGCGACGGGTCAGATTGGTTTTTCCTTCAGTCGTCATGACTACCTCATGTGTGGTTCATCAACCAGCAAAAAGAAAGGCGGCCGAACAGCCGGGATCGGTTCCCGCTGCCTCGGACGCCTTTGTCCAAATGCTCCGGCCGGCACTGGTCGGAACACCATTCGTTCGCTGCGCCTGCATTGGCGCGCCGCACGAGTTCTGCAAGCGGTGTGCCAACCCGTGCCGGTGCGTTTGGCGTGAATTTGATCCGGATTAGGCCGGCATTCGCACACTATTCGTGCGCCGCATTGAAACGGTGCGGCTCGCGCGACCCGGCGCGGGGGCGCTTTGCGGTGCGCGCACCGCGACGTGCATGGATTGACGGGGAAGAGAAAGCCGGCGACGGACACCGCCGGCAGGCGGGATTACAGCAGGAGATCGGCGACGTCGAGCATGCGCTGCGCGACTTCGGACAGCTTCAGGTTCTTGTCCATCGCCAGGCGGCGCAGCCGCTTGTAGGCTTCATCCTCGGTGCAGTGGTGACGTTCCATCAACAGGCCCTTGGCGCGTTCGATCACCTTGCGCTCGGCGAGCTTGAGCTTGGTCTCGGACAGCTCGTTGCGCAGCTTCTGGTCGACCTCGAAACGTGCCAGCGCCACGTCCATCACCGCCATCACCCGCTCGGCCGACAGGCCCTCGACCACATAGGCCGAGACGCCGGCTTCCATCGCCGCCTGCATCTTCTGGCGGTCCTTGTCCTGGGTGAAGCAGACGATGGGCCGCGGTGCATTGACGGTGGCGTCGACCACCTTCTTCAGCGCGGCGTCCGACTGCTCGTCGACGATGATCACGTCCGGCTGCAGCTGGGCGATCTGTTCCGCCAGGTCGGCGTCCGGCGGCAGCGCGGCGAGGATGTTGTAGCCGTTCTCCAGCAGGCCGATGCGCAGCGCGCGGGCGCGCTCGGCCTGCAGCTGCGCGGCCTGGTCCGCGCCTTCCGGGGCCACCAGGGAGTTGATGACGACGATCTTCAGCTGTTTGGAATCATTCATACGGGGCGACTCTCCTTTAAAATAGCGCTTTGCAAGAATCTTGCCATCTCCCCTCCCCCATGATTGTCCTCGGTGTTGAATCCTCCTGCGACGAGACCGGCCTGGCCTTGTACGACACACAACGCGGCCTGCTCGGACATGCGCTGCATTCGCAGGTCGCCATGCATGAAGAATACGGCGGCGTCGTGCCCGAGCTTGCCTCGCGCGACCACATCCGGCGCGCGCTGCCGCTGCTGGAGCAGGTGCTGGCCCAGGCCGGCGCCGGCCGCCACGACATAGACGCCATCGCCTATACCCAGGGACCGGGACTGGCCGGCGCGCTGCTGGTCGGCGCCTCGATCGCCTGCGGTCTCGGCCTCGCGCTCGACCGGCCGGTGCTCGGCGTGCATCATCTCGAAGGCCATCTGCTGTCGCCGCTGCTGGCCGGCGACCCGCCGGAATTCCCGTTTGTGGCATTGCTGATCTCGGGCGGCCATACGCAGCTGATGCGGGTGGACGGCGTCGGCAGCTATACGCTGCTGGGCGAGACGGTGGACGACGCCGCGGGTGAAGCGTTTGACAAGTCGGCCAAGCTGCTCGGCCTCGGCTATCCCGGCGGGCCGGCGCTGTCGCGCATGGCCGAGTTCGGCGACAGCGGCGCCTACAGGCTGCCCCGGCCGATGCTGCATTCCAAGGATCTCAACTTCAGTTTTTCCGGCCTCAAGACGGCGGTGCTGACCCTGGTGAAGAACCATCCCGCCAACATCTGCGAGCAGGACAAGGCCAATATCGCGCGCGCTTTCGTGGATGCGATCGTCGAGGTGCTGGTGGCCAAGAGCGTGGCCGCGCTCAAGCAGACCGGGCTGCGCCGGCTGGTGATCGCGGGCGGCGTCGGCGCCAATGCCCAGCTGCGCGCCAGCCTGAATGACATCGCGCAGCGCCGCCGCTTCCGCGTCTACTATCCCGAACTGCAGTTCTGCACCGACAACGGCGCGATGATCGCGCTGGCCGGCGCGATGCGCTTGCAGCGCGACCCGTCCTGCGCGACCCGGGAGTATGGCTTCAATGTGCGGCCCCGCTGGCCCCTGGATGAACTGAAGGCGGTCTGATCAGTCGCCGGTCGGCGCGAGCTGAAACGACTTCACCCGTTTCCACTTTCGCAAGGCATCGGCGAGGCCGGGCAGCCGGTCCGTGTTGGTGCTGCGCAGGACCATCCGGTATTCGAAGGAAGTGCCGTCTTCCAGGATCCGGTAACTCAGATTCGCAATCGAGAATCCATGATCCCGCATCAGCTTGCGGATCTCGTCCTCGCTGATCGTGTCGTCGCGGTCGAAGCGCAGCTGATGGTGCACGAAGGTCTGCGACGGCATGCGCCGCTCGATCAGGCGAAACACCGACAGGATGCCGAGCGTGAGCGCGGTGGCCAGCACCGCCGGCATGTAGAAGCCTATCCCCATCAGGACGCCGATCGCCGCCGTCATCCAGATCGAGGCGGCGGTCGTCAGGCCCCGCACGCTGAGCCCTTCCTTGAAGATCACGCCCGCGCCAAGAAAGCCGATGCCTGTCATGATGCCCTGCGCCATGCGGGTGGGATCGGTGCGGATGGTTTCGGTCGGCATGCCCGGCAGCCAGGTGGACTGGTACAGGGTGACCAGCATCAGCAGGCTGGAAGACAGGCAGACCAGGGTATGGGTACGGAAGCCGGCCGGTCGGGCGTGATAGCTGCGCTCCAGGCCTATCGCCGCGCCGGCCGCGAGCGCGGCCAGCAGGTGGGTGGCGATTGCCGCATAGTCGCTCTCCATGCATTCTCCTTCTTGCTCGAAGGATCAGCGTAGACCTGCGGCGCAAAGCGGTATAGATGAATGGCAACGGGGCGGCGCGCGCCGCTTGCGCAGCTCCTTGTGCGTCAGCTCTTTTTCTTGCTGCCGATCCGGCTTTCCTTGCCGGCGAGCAGGTTGGCGATGTTCTGGCGGTGGCGCCAGATCAGCAGCACGCTCATCGCGAGCACCGCGAAAAGCTGCGGCTCGACGCCGAACAGCAGGCCGTAGTAGAACGGCGCGAACACGCTCGCCACCAGTGCCGCCAGCGAGGAGTAGCGGAATGCATAGGCGATCACCAGCCAGGTGACCAGCGTGGCCAGGCCGAGCCAGCCGTTGAGTCCGATCAGCACGCCGAGCGCCGTCGCCACGCCCTTGCCGCCGACGAAGCGGAAGAACACCGGCCACAGGTGACCGACGAAGACGGCGATCGACACCAGCGCAATGCCGGTATCGCCCACGCCGTACTGTTCGCCGAACTGCAATGCCAGAAATACCGCCAGCCAGCCCTTGACGGCGTCGCCGAGCAGGGTCAGCGCCGCCGCCGCCTTGTTCCCGCTGCGCAGCACATTCGTCGCGCCGGGATTCTTCGAGCCATAGGTGCGCGGATCGGCCAGGCCGAACAGCTTGCTGACCACGACGGCGAACGACACGGAGCCGAGCAGGTACGCGGCGACCGCAAACAGGATTGTGTTCATGCTTCCCCTTTAATAAAAACTTGATATCGCGCGCTACTCTTCAAGCGCGCAGGCGACCGGCCTGGCAGGCAGGACCGCGGTGAGGACTTTCGGATCGATACCCACCAGGTAGCCGCGCCGGCCGCCGTTGATATAGATTTTCCCGAGCGCGAGGATGCTCTCCTCGACATAGACCGGCATCGCCTTGCGGGTGCCGAAAGGCGAGGTGCCGCCGACCAGGAATCCGGAGTGCCGGTTGGCCACCTCGGGCTTGCAGGGTTCGACCGACTTGCAGCCGATCTGGCGCGCGAGATTCTTGGTCGAGACCTTGCGGTCGCCGTGCATGAGGACGATCAGCGGGCGAGCGGCCTCGTCCTGCATCACCAGCGTCTTGACCACATGGTGCTCGTCCACGCCGAGCTCGCGCGCCGACACCGCCGTGCCGCCGTGCTCTTCATACGCATAGGGATGCTCGGTGAAGCCGATGCCGTGCTTGCGCAGGAACTGCGTCGCCGGCGTCTCTGAAATATGCTCTTTCTTTGCCATGTCGTAATCCGCGAGAGCCGCACATTATGCAACAAGAGGACGACTCCCGGCCCCCCGACATGCGACCTTCGCCAACGGGCCGTCACCGCGAAATGCCATTGTGCAATGCACAAAATAATGCTTGACCCGGGCGCTCAGACCTTTAGAATGGGCTTTGTTGCGACGCACAATAACCTTGCTTTTCCGCCCACCCGACAGGAGATATGACATGCCCGCTTTCCCCGAACAGTTTTCCGAAGTCGCCCGCGCCAACCTGCAGGCCCAGACCAACATGCTGACCGCGTTCTTTTCGCAGGTTCTCGAGAACGCCGAACAGGTCGCCGAGCTGAACCTCAATGCCGCCAAGACCTCGCTCGAAGACACCACGATCACGCTCAAGCAGCTGCTCTCCGCCCGCGACCCGCAGGAATTCTTCTCGCTGACCGCCGCCCAGGCCCAGCCTGCCGCCGCCAAGGCAATCGCATACGGACGCGGCCTCGCAGGCATCGCCAGCAACGCCCAGGCCGAGATGACCCGCACCGCGGAAGAGCAGTTCGCGCAGGCCGGACGCCTGGTATCGGAACTGGTGGACGATGTCTCGCGCAACGCGCCGGCCGGCACCGAGAACGTGGTTGCGCTGTTCAAGACCGCGATCGGCAATGCCAGCGCCGGCTATGAGCAGTTCAACAAGAACAGCCGCCAGGCCGCCGAGGTCGTGGAAGCGAACATCAACAGCGCGGTCGGGCAGTTTGCCCAGGCCGCCGAAAAGACGGTGAAGACCGCGCGCAAGTAAGCCAGGCGCACATGACCCGTCCTGCTATAGGTTGACGGTTAAGCAGGGTAAATTATCTGCCTGATCGCTCCTTTGAAACGCCCGATGCACTGCATCGGGCGTTTTGTATTGGAGGGCCAGGTGCGGACGTTCCCGGTTG
>NZ_BPMK01000004.1 GCF_019656455.1 Noviherbaspirillum aridicola | reverse complement strand
CGTCAATCGGGCATTCTTATGGATGTTCATTCGGTTGGCTTCTTTGAGAACTGGGGGTTTGGCGATTTCCAGTTTCTCAAATCCAATCCGAATGAACCAGAACAACCTATTGAAACATCACAGCTAGCGCCGGTCCGACGTGAAGACATGCCGCATGCACACATGCGGGATGCCGGCTTCCATGAAGATGTCGCCGGTGACGGAAAATCCGTGGGCGGCATAAAACCCCTGCGCCTGCGTCTGGGCATTGAGCATCACCTCGCGGTCGCCTCGCGCGCGCGCCTTCTCCATCAGCGCGCGCAGGATGGCGCCGCCGATGCCGCACTCACGGTATTCGGGCAGCACCGCCATGCGGCCGATGTGCCCGTCCGGCAGCAGGCGACCGGTGCCGACCGCCCTGCCGGCGGCGTCGCGCGCGACCGCATGCAGGCTTTGCGGATCCATCTCGTCCCACTCCAGTTCGAGGGGCACCTTTTGTTCGACGACGAATACCTGGTAGCGGATCGCCTGCGCGTCCTCGCGCAGGGCTTCCCAGGGGCCGGTTTCGATGGCGGTGTTGTTCATGCGGTTGCCGGGGCGAGCCTTTCAAAACGCGTGATCGTCTGCCGCCAGTCCTCGGGGATGGCGACGCCCTTGCGCGCCGACGTGTCGGCATAGACGTAGACGAGTTCGCCCGAGATCAGGTGCTCCTCGCCGCGGAAAATCTCGAGCACGTAGCGCATGGAGCTGCGGCCGAAGGCGGCGCAGCGCACACCGATGTCGAGCACGTCGTCGAAGCGCGCGGGCGCGTGGTATTCCACCGTGGCCTTGCGCGCGAACATCTCGCGGCCGTCGGCTGCCTGCTGCAGCACGCTCGGCAGTTCGGTCGCACGCCAGTACTCGGTGAACGCTACGTCGAAGTAGGTCAGATAGTGGCCGTTGAAAACGATGCCCTGCATGTCGGCTTCGGCCCAGCGCACCCGCAGGGTGTGGAAGAAGGAAAAATCGGCGCGTGCCATGTAATCGTGTCTCCGTGGTGATGATGCCGGAATTATCCGCGATTGCCGCTCAGTCCGCGAGGTAGCCGCGGATCAGGTCGTTGACCCGGGCGGGCTGCTCGTGAATCACCCAGTGGCTGCCTTCCGGGATGCGCGTGACCCTGAGATCGTCGACCACTTCATCCAGTCCGTCGAGCAGGGACTTGGGCAATGCGACATCGCTCTCGCCCCAGATCACGCGGGTCGGCACCCTGACCCGGAAATCGTCCGCCTTCAGTTCCAGCCTGAGCGGGCCGGGATGGTCGGCGGTGGGCGGATGCAGCGGCGAGGCCCGGTAGTAATTGACGCCGCCGGTCAGCCCGCGCGCCCAGCAGGCGTGATAGCGCTTCCTCACCTCGTCGGTGAACCACGGCGTGGGCGACTGGCCGAGACCGTTGAGGAAGCTCTCCAGCATCTTGAAATCGTCCTTGGCCAGCGCGGCCTCGGAGCCTTCGGCGCGCAGCCAGTTCATGTAGGCGCTCGCCTTCTGCTGGGCCGGATCGCCGGCCAGCGCGCGCATGAACAGATAGGGATGCGGCGCGTTGACGATCACCAGCTTGTGCAGCAGCTGCGGCAGCGCGATCGCGAAGTTCCAGGCGATCGCGCCGCCCCAGTCATGCGCGACCATCACGAATTTTTCGTAGCCGAGATGCTCGGCCAGCAGCCGCAGGTCGTCGACGATGTGACGGGGCTTGTAGGCGGCGGCGTCGGACGGCATGTCCGACAGGTTGAAGCCGCGCAGGTCGGGCGCGACCGCGTAGTACTCGCCGCCGAATTCGGCCAGCTGCACTTCCCATTCATACCAGAACTCGGGAAAGCCGTGCACGAACAGCAGCAGCGGCTTGCCCTTCTCTCCGGCGCTTGCGTAGTGCAGGCGCGTGCCGTTCGGCAGCGGTGCGTACTGACCTTCCTGGATGGCAGCTGGCATATCGACCTCCGCTTACTGGATGTTGAGCTTGGACTGGATCAGTTCGCGAATCTGCGGGGCGGCCGCGAACGGGTCGCTCGGATTGCGCTGGGTGACGATGTCTTCCATCCGGGTCTGCACATTGCCCAGCGCCTGCGGATGGGAGTAGATGTAGAACTGGCCGGAAGCGATGGCGTCGAAAGTGCGCTGCGCGACCTCGGCCGCGGTCACCTTGCCCGAGGTGACCGCCTTGTCGGACACCGCCTGCGCCACGATCTGGCTGAGCGTCTTGCCGCTCTCTTCCTTCACGTCGTCCGGACGGTTGCGCTCGGAACGATGGATGCCGGTCGGGACGAAGTACGGGCACAGCACCGAGGCGCCGATCGGCGCCTTGATCAGCTGCAGGTCCTGGTACAGGGTTTCCGACAGCGACACCACCGCGTGCTTGGAGACGTTGTAGATGCCCATGTTGGGGGCGTTGAGCAGGCCGGCCATGGAGGCGGTGTTGACGATATGGCCCTCGTAGCCGGGGTCCTTCTTCGCGCATTCGAGCATCAGGGGAGTGAAGGTGCGCACGCCGTGGATCACGCCCCACAGGTTCACGCCGAGCACCCATTCCCAGTCGGCGATCGAGTTTTCCCAGACCAGGCCGCCGCTGCCGACACCGGCGTTGTTGAAGACGAGATGCACCGCGCCGAACTTCTGCATCGCGGTGTCGGCCAGCGCCTGCACCTGCTCGGCCTTGCGCACGTCGCACAGCACGCCGACGACCTGCGCGCCCAGCCCCTGCAGCTCGGCCACGGTCTTGTCGAGCGCGTCCTGCTGGACGTCCGCCAGCACCAGCTTCATGCCGAGACCGTTGCCGATCAGCGCGAATTCGCGCCCGAAGCCACTGGCGCCGCCGGTGATGACGGCAACCTTGTCCTTGAAGTTCTTCATGCTGTCTCCTTGTGAATATGTCAGATTTTCTTGAGCTGAAAGCCGATGCGCGGGAAATGCACGACCACCTCGCCGGCTTGCGGGTCCTCGCGCCGCACAGCATATTCATTCGCCGCGCAGATCACCAGTTCGCCCTCGACCGGGTCGAGCGCGTAGTCGGTCGGCGTCACGCTGACCCGCTCGCCGAGCGCGATGCCGTGGGTATCGACGAACTCCCGGTCGCCGACGGCGGCCGGCTGCGCCCGCCGCGCGATCTCCACCGCCTGTTCATCGCTGATGCTCGTGTACCGGTAATGTCCGGTCGCCTGCATGCGGTCGGCCCATGCCAGCAGCTTCGGAAAGGCGTCGAGGATGCCCGCGAGCGGCTTGGCCAGGCGGATGAACCAGATGCAGTGCGCGACCGAGAAATCGGCGATCGTCGGCTGCGCGGCAAGCAGGTACTCCCTGTCCGCCAGCATGTCCTCGAGACGCCGCAGATACTCGCGCAGCGCACCCGTCCCGTCCGCGGCGCCGATGCGGGGCGCATTGCCGCGCATCGCCGCGCGGTCGGCGCTGAATGCCTTGATCTGTTCCGGCGGCAGGCCGCCAAGCAAATGGGGCACGGCCGCCGGCTGGAAGACATAGGCGATCACGGTCCAGAACAGGGTGGCATCCGCCCACTGCGCGAGGGTGCGCGCGATGCCGTCCAGACCGGCCGGACAGAGCGGCGGCTGCGGCGCGATGCGCTCGATCACGTCGGCGATCAGCGCGGTGTCGCAATAGATGTCGGCGCCGTTCTGCAGCACCGGCGTGCGCCGGTAGCCGCCGGTGAGCGCCGTCAGGTTCGGCTTGGGCATGATGGCGGGAATGGTGACCGAGGACCACTCCAGCTGCTTGTAGCCGAAGATCAGGCGGATCTTTTCCGAAAACGGCGAGTTCGCGTAATGATGCAGGATGAGGCCGGCCATGACGACTCCCGCCTCAGATCAGCTTGACCAGCTGCTTGCCGAAGTTCTTGCCCTTCAACATGCCGATGAAGGCCTCGGGCGCCGCCTCCAGCCCCTGCGCCACCGACTCGCGGAACCTGAGCTTGCCCGCCGCCACCAGTCCGCCCAGTTCCTGCAGGCCCTGCGGCCAGAGGTCCATGTGCTCGGACACGATGAAGCCGCGCATCGTCAGCCGCATGGTGAGGAAGACGCGGGAGTTTTTGATCGGCATCGGTTCGCCGTCGTAGCCGGCGATCATCCCGCACAGGGCGATGCGGCCGAAGGGATTCATGCGCGCGAGGCTGGCGTCGAAAACATCGCCGCCGACGTTCTCGAACACGGCATCGATGCCGTTCGGGGTGGCGGCGGCCAGATCGGCCTCCAGCCTGCCGGCCTTATAGTCGATGCAGGCGTCGAAGCCGAGTTCATCGACCACATACGCGCATTTTTCGGCGCCGCCGGCGATGCCGACCGCGCGGCAGCCGCGCAGCTTCGCCAGCTGGCCGACCACGCTGCCGACCGCGCCGCTGGCGGCGGAGACGACGATGGTCTCGCCCGGCTTGGGCTGCATGATCTGGGTCAGGCCGTACCAGGCTGTCATGCCCGGCATGCCGACCGCGCCCAGATAGGCGGACAGCGGCACATGAGTGGTATCGAGTTTGCGCAGCAGCGCGCCGTCGGACACGCCCATCTCGGACCAGCCGAACATGCCCTGCACCTTGTCGCCGACCTTGAACTTCGGATGCTTGCTGGCGACCACCTCGCCCACCGTACCGCCGATCATGGTCTCGCCGATCGCCTGCGGCGCGGCATAGCTCTTCACGTCCTCCATCCGCATGCGCATGTAGGGATCGAGCGACAGGTAGTGATTGCGGACCAGCAGCTGGCCGTCGGCGATCTCCGGCACCGGCACTTCCTCGAGACGGAAATTGTCGGGGGTGACCTGCCCCCTGGGACGGGACGCCAGGACCAGGCGCTTGTAGGTGTTCGTCATGTCTGCCTCGCTATGCTTGTTGTACTTGGTTATTCGTGTTCGAGCTTTTTTGCCACATCCAGGCGCTTGAGATACTTGAAGGTCCCCATCGCCTTGGCCACCAGCTTGTCGCCGTCCCACAGCTCGCCGTCGCAGAAGCACATCGTGGTGGAGCGATGGAAGGCCCGTCCCTTCGCCACGATGCGGCCGCCGGCGCGCCCGCAGGGCTGCAGGAAGCTGGTCTTCATCTCCACGGTGACGCCGCCGCGCGCATCGGGATCGAGCGAGCGGCCGGCCATGGACATCACCACGTCGAGCAGCGTCATGGTGACGCCGCCGTGGGTCACCTGCCAGCTGTTCATGTGCCGCTTTTCGAGGTTGAGCGCGATCGCGGCTTCGCCGTTTTCCATGCCGAGAAACTCGACGCCGAGATCGTGCAGAAACGGGATCTCGGCCGGGAACGGCTTGGGTTCCTTGAAATCCATCGGCTTGCCGTCCCTCAGTGCACCGCCGAGACGCCGCCGTCCACCGCCAGCACCTGGCCGGTGATGTGCTTGCCGGCGTCGGAGGCGAACAGCATGGCCGCGCCCTTGAGGTCTTCGTCGTCGCCGATGCGCTGCAGCGGCGCGCGCTGCGCGAGCTTTTCCTCGCCCACCGCTTCCAGCGTGCCCTTGGTCATCTTCGACGGGAAGAATCCCGGTGCCAGCGCGTTGACGGTGATGCCGTAGCGGCCCCATTCGCCGGCCAGCGTGCGGGTGAAGTTGACCACCGCGCCCTTGGAGGTGTTGTAGGCGACGGTCTGCATCGAGCCCGGGCCGTTGCCGGACAAGCCGGCGATCGAGGCGACGTTGATGATGCGGCCGTATTTGCGCGGGATCATCGACGCCTTGCCCACCGCCTGCGACAGCAGGAAGATGCTGCGGATGTTCAGGTTCATCACCTTGTCCCAGGCTTCCAGCGGATAGTCTTCCGCCGGCGCGCCCCAGGTGGCGCCCGCGTTGTTGACGAGGATGTCGATGTGGCCGAGGCGCTTCATCGCCTCATCCACCAGCGGCTGCACCGCGGCTTCCTTCGACAGGTCGGCGGCGATGGCGCTGGCTTCGATGCCGCGCTGGTTCAGATGGGCGACCGCCTCGTCGAGGTCGGCCTGCTTGCGGGAAGACAGCACGATCTTCGCGCCCTGCTCGCCGAGCGCCTCGGCGATCTGCAGGCCGAGGCCGCGGGAGCCGCCGGTGACGAGTGCGGTCTTGCCGTTGAGGTCGAATAATTGTTGTACGTTGCGCATGTGTCGGGTTCCAGGTTACGGGTTACAGAGGTCGGATCTTCAGAACCACTCGTCCTGCATGTCGAGCGTGGTGGTGTCTATGCTTTCCAGCAGGTCCAGCTGGGTGTGGACCTTCGGCAGTTCCCACTTGAAGAAGTAGGCGCAGGCCTGGAGCTTGCCGCGGTAGAAGTCCTCGTCGTGGCCGGTCTTGCTGACGCAGAGCAGTGCCTTCTGCAGCCAGATCCACGCCACCATGGTGTGACCGAAGGCTTCGAGGTAGGCGCTGGCGTTGGCCAGGGTCTTGTTGAGGTCGCCGACGGCATAGAGGGAGCGGGTGACTTGTTCGATGCGCTGCGCGGCCGCAGCCAGTGCCTGCGCGTAGCCGGCCAGTTCGGGCACCTCGCCCGCCCTGGCGATGGTCTTGCGTATTTCCCCGCCGAGCGCCCTGAAGGCGGCGCCGTCCTGCATCACCACCTTGCGGCCGAGCAGGTCCAGGCCCTGGATGCCGTGGGTGCCTTCATGGATGGGATTGAGGCGGTTGTCGCGGTAGAACTGCTCGACATTGTATTCACGCGTGTAGCCATAGCCGCCGTGCACCTGGATCGCGAGGTTGTTCGCTTCGAGACACCACTGCGACGGCCAGGACTTGGCGATCGGGGTCAGGATGTCGAGCAGCAGCGAGGCCTGCTTGCGCGCTTCCGGCGTCTCGGCGGTGCGCTCTTCGTCGACCAGACGCGCGCAGTACAGGTTGAGCGCGAGTCCGCCTTCGACATAGGACTTCTGCGCCAGCAGCATGCGCTTGACGTCGGTGTGCTGGATGATCGGGAGCTGCGGCTGCGCCGGGTCCTTGTTCATCGGATGACGGCCCTGCGGACGCTCGCGCGCATACTCCAGCGCGTGCAGATAGCCGGTGTAGCCGAGCATGACAGCACCGAGGCCGACGCCGATGCGGGCCTCGTTCATCATATGGAACATGTTGGCCAGGCCCTTGTGCACTTCGCCGACCAGGTAGCCGACCGCGCCCGCCTTGCCGCCCGGCCTGAACTTGCCTTCGCCGAAATTGAGCAGGCAGTTGGTGGTGCCGCGGTAACCCATCTTGTGGTTGAGGCCGGCCAGCACCACGTCGTTGCGCTCGCCGATGCTGCCGTCGGGATTGACCAGCTTCTTCGGCACGATGAACAGCGAAATGCCCTTCACGCCCGGGATCAGCTTGCCGTTCTCGTCGGGCACCTTGGCCAGCACCAGGTGGACGATGTTCTCCGACAGCTCATGCTCGCCGGCGGAAATCCACATCTTGTTGCCCTTGAGGCGATAGGTGCCGTCGGGCTGGGGCTCGGCGCGGGTGACGATGTCCGACAGCGAGGAACCGGCCTGCGGCTCGGACAGGCACATGGTGCCGAAGAAGCGGCCTTCCAGCATCGGCTTGACGAAGGTCTCGATCTGCTCCGGCGTGCCGCACTTGAGCAGCGTGTTGGCATTGCCGATGGTGAGGAAGGGATAGGACGAGGTGCCGACGTTGGCGCCCTTGAAGTAGGCGAGGCCGGCCTTTTCGATCAGCACCGGCAGCTGCATGCCGCCGAGTTCGAAATCCTGGCCGGCGGCCATCAGGCCCGATTCGCAGAAGGCCTTCAGCGCGGTTTTCACTTCCGGGATGATGTGCACCTTCTCGCCGTCGAAATGCGGTTCTTCCTGGTCGTTCTTCTTGTTGTGCGGCGCGAACAGGTCGGTAGCGATGCGCTCGCAGGTATCCATCGCGGCATTGAAGGTTTCGCGGCTGTGGTCGGCGTAGCGCGGCCGCGCGGTCAGTTCTTCGGCGCGCAGCAGTTCGTAGAGGATGAAGTCGAGGTCGCGGCGGGAGACGATTTTCGATTGCATGATATCTGTCCTGCAGATGGAGGCGCCGCGGCAGACGCGCCGCGGCACGGTACTGGCGTTGAATGTGCACGTGGGCGCCGCAGCGCCCACGTTTGTCCGGTGTCTTACACCACTTCGAACAGGCCGGCGGCACCCTGTCCGCCGCCGATGCACATGGTGACCACCACGTACTTGGCGCCGCGGCGCTTGCCCTCGATCAGGGCATGGCCGGTCAGGCGCGCGCCCGACACGCCGTAGGGATGGCCGACGGCGATCGCGCCGCCGTTGACGTTGAGGCGGTCGTCGGGGATGCCGAGCTTGTCGCGGCAGTACAGCACCTGCACCGCGAAGGCTTCATTCAGTTCCCACAGGCCGATGTCCTCGATCTTCACGCCGGTCTTCTGCAGCAGCTTGGGAATCGCGAACACCGGGCCGATGCCCATTTCATCCGGTTCGCAGCCGGCGATCGCGAAGCCGCGGAAGATGCCCAGCGGCTGCAGGCCCTTCTGCTCGGCGAGCTTGCTGCTCATGACGATGGCGGCGGAGGCGCCGTCGGAGAACTGGCTGGCATTGCCGGCGGAGATCACGCCGCCCGGCAGCGCGGTGCGGATCTTGGAGACGCCTTCGATCGTGGTGTCGGCGCGGATGCCTTCGTCGGCGGCGATGGTGACTTCGCGCGTCACCAGCATGCCGGTTTCCTTGTCGGCCACGCCCATGATGGTCGTCATCGGCACGATCTCGTCGTTGAACTTGCCGGCGGCCTGCGCGGCGGCGGCGCGCTGCTGGCTGCGCACGCCGTACTCGTCCTGGCGCTCCTTGCTGATGTTGTAGCGCTTGGCCACGGTCTCTGCGGTCTGCAGCATCGGCCAGTAGATTTCCGGCTTGTTCTGGCGCAGCCAGACTTCGGCCAGCATGTGCTTGTTGGCTTCGTTCTGCACGCAGGAGATCGACTCGACGCCGCCGGCCGCATAGACGTCGCCCTCGCCGGCGATGATGCGCTGGGCCGCGGTGGCGATGGTCTGCAGGCCCGAGGAGCAGAAACGGTTGATGGTCATGCCGGCGGTGGTCACCGGGCAGCCGGCGCGCAGCGCGATCTGGCGCGCGATGTTGCTGCCGGTCGCGCCCTCGGGCGTGGCGCAGCCCATGATCACGTCTTCCACCAGCCCCGGCTCGATCCCGGCGCGCTCGATCGCGGCCTTGAGCACATGGCCGCCCATGGTGGCGCCGTGGGTCATGTTGAATGCGCCTTTCCAGGACTTGGCAAGGCCGGTGCGTGCGGTGGATACGATGACGGCGTCAGTCATTTTTGGCTCCTTGAGTGAAGTGTCGGGCGCTCGGATCGGTGTCCGAGACTTGGTTATTTATGCTGTTCGGAAGACAAGCTGAATCGCAGAATAGCATAGTTTTAGCACGATCGTTCGTAAATTATTGCCTGCCGCGAACGGCGCAAACCGGCGCCGGGCCGCCCTTTCCGACCTTGCCGGAGTTGTAAGGTTCTGTAAGTTTGGAGCAAGGCAGACGTAAGGTTCGCGTCGCACACTCCTACCGTGCCAGGAAACCTGCGCATGCATTTTTATTATTAACGAGGAGATAAGCATGGCGACAGTACAAACAACTGCTGTACGCGGCATGACGGCGGAGGAGCGGAAAGTCATTTTCGCATCCTCCCTGGGCACCGTGTTCGAGTGGTACGACTTCTACCTTTACGGCTCGCTGGCCGCGATCATCGCGAAACAGTTCTTCGCCGGCACCGACCCGACCACCGCGTTCATCTTTGCCTTGCTGGCGTTCGCCGCCGGCTTCATCGTCCGTCCTTTCGGCGCGCTGGTGTTCGGCCGCCTCGGCGACATGATCGGCCGTAAGTACACCTTCCTGGTCACCATCCTGATCATGGGCATCTCGACCTTCATCGTCGGCCTGCTGCCCACCTACGCCTCGATCGGCATCGCTGCGCCGATCATCCTGATCACGCTGCGCATCCTGCAGGGCCTCGCGCTCGGCGGCGAGTACGGCGGCGCGGCGACCTACGTCGCCGAGCACGCACCGCACGGCAAGCGCGGCGCCTACACGGCGTGGATCCAGACCACCGCGACCCTGGGCCTGTTCCTGTCGCTGCTGGTCATTCTCGGCACCCGTACCGCGGTCGGCGAAGAAGCCTTCGCGGCGTGGGGCTGGCGCATCCCGTTCCTGCTGTCGGTCTTCCTGCTCGCGATCTCGGTCTGGATCCGCCTGTCGATGAACGAGTCCCCGGCTTTCGCCAAGATGAAGGCTGAAGGCAAGACCTCGAAGGCGCCGCTGTCCGAATCCTTCGGCCAGTGGAAGAACCTGAAGATCGTGATCCTGGCCCTGGTTGGCCTGACCGCCGGCCAGGCCGTGGTCTGGTACACCGGCCAGTTCTACGCACTGTTCTTCCTGACGCAGACGCTGAAGGTCGACGGCGCCACCGCCAACCTGCTGATCGCGGCATCGCTGATCATCGGCACCCCGTTCTTCATCGTCTTCGGTTCGCTGTCCGACAAGATCGGCCGCAAGCCGATCATCCTCGGCGGCTGCCTGATCGCCGCACTCACCTACTTCCCGATCTTCAACGCGCTGACCCACTACGCCAACCCGGCCCTGGAAAACGCGATCAAGAACGCACCGGTGGTGGTGACTGCCGACCCGAACGACTGCCAGTTCCAGTTCAACCCGACCGGCACCAAGAAGTTCACCTCGTCCTGCGACATCGTGAAGGCCAAGCTGGCCGCCGCTTCGGTCAACTACTCCAACGAAGTGGCTCCGGCCGGCACCGCCGCCAGCGTGAAGATCGGCGACAAGGTGATCCAGGCGTACAGCGCCGAAGGCCTGTCCAAGGAAGAAGCCGCCGCCAAGGAAAAAGCATTCAGCAAGGAACTCGGCGACGCCATCAAGGCCGCCGGCTATCCGAGCAAGGCCGATCCGGCTCAGATCAACAAGCCGATGGTGCTGGCGCTGCTGGTGCTTCTGGTGATCTACGTGACCATGGTCTACGGCCCGATCGCCGCGATGCTGGTTGAAATGTTCCCGACCCGTATCCGCTACACCTCGATGTCCCTGCCCTACCACATCGGTAACGGCTGGTTCGGCGGCCTGCTGCCGACCACCTCGTTCGCGCTGGTGGCCTACAAGGGCGACATCTACTACGGCCTCTGGTATCCGATCGTGATCGCCCTGCTCACCTTCGTGATCGGCCTGCTGTTCGTGCGCGAGACCAAGGATCGCGACATCTACGCGAACGACTAATGACAGCTTGATCGTCGCCGGGGCTTCAACAGGGCCCCGGATTCTCCGAGCCGCCGGTTTATCCGGCGGCTTTTTTTTGTTCGGATGCGGGGCCGGACCCGCCGC
Organism: Noviherbaspirillum aridicola; assembly: GCF_019656455.1. Lineage (GTDB taxonomy): Bacteria > Pseudomonadota > Gammaproteobacteria > Burkholderiales > Burkholderiaceae_D > Noviherbaspirillum > Noviherbaspirillum aridicola. Next base: position 251,153 of record NZ_BPMK01000004.1, on the reverse strand, counting down.
GCAGGCTAGCCCAGCAGGCGCCGCGCCAGATCGGGGTTTCCATTCTTCAGTGCGATCGCTGCCGCAACCTCGCCCGCATTGTTTTGCAGCGTCGGATTCACCCGGCCGTCCTTCAGCAGAAGGTCGACCAGGATTTCATCCCCGCGCGTCGCCGCCAGGTGCAATACGGAATTGCCATCGTTATCCCGGGCCGCGAGTTGGCCCGGCGCGGCCTCCATCAGTCTTTGGGCACACCCGCCTTGTCCGGCGGCAGCGGCCGCGTGCAGCGGGGTCCTGCCCCCGGCGTCGGGAAGCATCGCGGTCAGCGCGCGGCCGTCCGCGAGAAGCAACTCCAGCACTTCCAGTTTCCCCAGGCGTGCAGCGACATGCAGGACCGTTTCGCCCTCCGTATTCGGGCGCTGAAGTAACTTGAGCCTGCCGGAGCTCTTGAGCATCTTCTCCACCTGATCAAGGTCTCCCGCGCTTACCGCATCCATCAACGTCGGCACCGGCGCAAAGAATTTGCGGATGCTCTGCTGGCCCGCAGGCACCCGCTCGTCGGCCCCCGTCGTTTCGGCCAGCGTCCTGATCGCTTCCCGCAACTGCTCGGGGTCGAGCCGCGCGAGCAGTCCGGCGATCTCGGCGCTGCCCGACGGTCTCGCCTGCGACGGCGCGGCGACGGGCCTGCCGGCCGGTGCGGACACCGCCTTCGGCTTGTCTTCGGCCCTGGCCCCGGCCGCCGCGCGCCGTTTCGTCAGCGCCTGCCTGTGATCGGCAAACACTGAATCGACATAGGCGATCAGGTGTTCCGGTGGGGCACTCGTTTGCGCCGGCTCCCGGGACCCGGGCGGCGTCCCCGGGGTCACCGGCCGCGCCGGGGCGTCGGCGCGCTGCTTGCCACGTTCCATCACGCGCTTCTGGAAATCATTCCGTTCGACCGCGAACAGGCCCGCGAACACTCTCTGCAGCAGCGCGGGCCCGCCCTCGATCTTGTTGTTCTCGCTGATGACGTAATCCATCATGCTGCCGCAGGCGTCGACGATCCTGCGTCTGGCCTCGGGGGGAATATCGAAATTATCCAGTCCCGCGACCTGGGCGGCAAAGATCTGGCGGGCCGATTCCCTCTGCATTTCCGGCGACAGCGTGCCGATGGTGATCGACCGCGCGTTGCTGAACGTCTGTTCGTCGTCGAGCTGCTCGCGCATGGTGAAGATCTTGAGCAGCCCCGCCACGTCGATCCGGAAGGACACGCCGCCCATGGGCCGCAGCGTGATGGACGGGTTCACCGCGTTCGGAGAGAGCAGGCGGTTGAGTTCGATCTTGTCCGCATCGCTCAGCTGCGCCAGTTCCTCGCCCGAAAAGACGAGCACGGCGTCGCCGTCCCCCTGCAGCAGCTCGCTGCATGGACCGAGGGCCTCGTCCACCGAACAGTTGGGAAGCTGCGGCGCGTCCTTGACTTTTTCATTCCGCATGATCGCCAGGAACCGGGGAATGGTCATCTGCACGGCTCTGAGTCCGAGCCGACTGACGATTTCGCGGGGCAGGAAGTCCTTCCCCGCGCCCGCCGGGCCGGTAATGACGAGCGTATTCGCTCCTTTCAGGGCAGGATCGGGCGCATCCTGGCCCGGTGGCAGCGGCACGGTGCTGTCTATGTAGGACCTCAGCAATTCGCTGACGCGCCGCTTGTTGACGTCGCTATCGAAAAGGCCTTCGATGCTCTCCAGCGCCTGGTGAATCTGCTCGCGCTGCGCGACATCGCCGCCCGCTTCCCAATGCGACAGATTCTTGCGTTGCAGCGGCGTGCGCGCGAGCCGATCGAGAAATTTCAGGAAAAACTCGGCGTTCATGTACGATTCATTCGACTTCGCCGCGGCCGCATCCACATAGTTCAGGTAAGTCAGGCTGTTCTTCGCCGCGGTCGACAATTTCTCGGCGAACCGCCGGGCATCCGGCGGCATGTTGTCGATCGCTTCCTTCCATTGCTGCTGCAAGGCTTTATCGACGAAGAGAATCGTGTCCTTTGCCGAAAGCTTCGCCTCCTCCGCCGACGCCAGATACTCTTCGACCGTTGGCAACTCCGCCAGCCTTCTCATACCCTGCCTGTCCAGCGCCTCGAGCTTCTCTTTCGCCGCGTCGAGCATATTGAGGATTGCACTGCCCTCGCGGTATTTCTTGAAGGACGCGTCGACGACGTTCCTCAGTTCCAGCTCGATATCGGACTCGGAGACCTGTGGCCAGCTCGGTCCATGGTCGGGGTCGGGCACGCCCGCCAGCAAGTCATCTCCGGACGATGCGGGCGCCAGATTTCTCGTCCCGTCCATGTAGGCCCTGGCCATGTAGCGCAGCACATCGCCGATGGCCACCTTCATGTTCGACGGCCCCGCGTCCTCCAGGCTTTTGTCGATGATGAACTCCATCAGGTTCGCCATCTCCCGCCGGAGGGACGCGGTTTGTTCGGGGCTGAGGGCGAAGTACGCGGGGATCGTGTTGCGCAGGCACTCCTCGACTGTGCTCCTGGCGATCTCGCGGCGGGCCGGCAGCGGGATGCCCGTGATTTCAATGGGGCAGAAACGCCGAATGATGGCCGGGTCGGTGGGCGCGTGATTGCTGGTGATATAGAACGACGTGCTGCGCAAGTCGACGATGTAGTTGGAGTAGCGCGGCTCGCTCTCCAGGGTGATGATACCCGGCCCCGCCGGGTCGAAGGCGCGCTTGACGGCATCCACGTAGCCCTGATTCGTGCCCATGCCTTCGCCCCCCTTGCCGATGAGGTCCGCCTCGTTGCATATGACCAGCGCGGTACGGCTTTTCATCATCACGTTGAAGAACTGGCTGTGTGCCTTGAAGGGCGAAATCGATGTTCCGCCCCGCTTGTCCGCCTCGTCGGGCGGCGCCATGTACCCGACAAGGTACTTGAAACCGACTTCGACGCCGTCCTCGCCCGACAACTCCACCAGCAGCTTGCCAAGATAGGTCTTGCCGGTCCCCGGCCCGCCCACGCCGAGCAGCACATTCAGCTTGGGCATGCTGTCCCCGTGGGCATCGGGGTCCCACTTGCTGGACCGCTGCATGCGCATGCGCTCGATGAACGTCTCGACGGCCTTCTGACTGTTCTTGTCGCGGGAGACCTGCTGGCTCAGCCGCTTTTCGAGAAAATTGATGCGTTCCCTCTTGCGGACGTCCTCCGGGCTCGTCGTGTCGTAACCCCAGATGTTGACCGGCCTGGCGCACATGCTCTTCCACATGTGCAGGTGAGCGTCGAGCGCCTCGATCAGCTCGCGCACGCGCTCGCCGTCGACCTCCTTGCCGCGTCTTGCGGGAGCGACCAGCGCCATCTCCAGCTCCCGCCGCAAGACCATGACGGAATATCTGCGGTCCTCCGGCATGGTCTCGATCAGTTTCCCGTCCCGGGCAATGATGGTGTCGTACACCGCCTTGAGATCCTCGCTCCGGGTGGGATACAGCTGGCGGACCAAGTCGACGAATGCATGGACCGCGGCCGTCGTTCCGCCGGCCAGCTGCGTGGCCAGCGCGAACTCCATGCCCTGGCCCCCGCTCTGCTGCTGATGGTAGACCGCGAGAAACAGCAGCCCCAGCGCGGTTTTCTCGTCGACACCGAGCGCCCGTCCCGTCATGGCCGCGGGTTGCCTGTCGACGAGGAAGCGGACCGAGTTGAGGACCGCTTCCTGCAGCACGCTTGCGTCATGGCTGGTGAAACGCGTCAGGATGGCACGCGAAACCAGCCCGGCGATCACGCCCGCGGCCACGTTCGCCGCGGCGTCAACGGAGATGAGCCCCGTACGGAAAAGCAGCTTGTGGAGCATGCGGCGGGCGAGTTCGAAGTTGGGCCGGCCGTTTTCCTGAATCAGCCCATGATGGGTGTACTGATGCCATAGCCGCCCGAACTGCGAGGTCCGGTACGCATGCAAGGGGCTGGTATGGATGACTGGCCGGCCAGGCCGCTCACTCGCGGCGTGGGCGATGGCATGGCCGTGTGCCTGTGCAGGCAGCAGCGGCTGACGTTCGCTGTCATGCTCGCGGCGCGATGCCGTGGGCAGGGGGGAACGAGTGAAGATGGCGGGAAAGGAAAAGGGCATTGAACGGGTCCGATAGTCCGATTGGTATGCAGGGAAGTGCACGATGCGGCGGCGTGCGCAGGCGGGCACATGGGGAAGACGCGGCGGTGGAAACCGCCGGCGTGCCTGCAGCGCTTGCGCTTCGCGTTTCGGACGCGTGGGTGGCGGGACGGATGGAACAGTTCCCTCGCGCGCACCGGGTGGAGGGCTGCGCGGGCCCGGGGCCGGACGGCCGACACTGGCGGCGGGAGGGTCCCGCCATCGGCTCCGGAGAGATGCGGACCTTACTCAGGCGCCTTGCGCCATCCTGCCGCGCGGGCGTCTTCCTCCGTCGCGAAACAGCGTTCGCCGTCGGCGGTGTTGATCTTTACGGACGCGTAGTCGGGATGCGCCGGCGTGAAATACAGCCGGGTACCGGCCCGCCGGTTGACGTTGCCCTTGATCCTGCAGGACGCATCGGCTTCCGTCCTTGCTTCCGGCCTTCCCGCCGGGGACGCGCCGGGACACGAGGTGGGACTGAAGCGGGTATCGAAACAAAACTGCCATTCCTTCCCCTTGGCGTAGTACTGGATGCCATCGGGCCGGAGGTGGGGATTGTTGGCCAGCAGCCAGCGACGGCTCTCCGCCGTGTCGGGCAGTTCCCGGTCGGGCAGCCGCAGCTGCTGATGCAGGCGCAGCGCCGTGTCGAAATAGGTCTTCGGGTCTTCCAGCGCCTCGTCGTGCATGCAGGTGCCGTGATACTCGTACTCATGCTGCAGCAGCCACACGCTCGGGCTCATGCAGAGATACTTTTCGAGCAGCTTGCGGTCGATGCGCGGCTGGTCGCCCTCGCAGGCGCGCGGGTAATGGCCCGGTCTGGCTTTCGATCCCTGCGGCCACAGGCCGTGCAGCACGTAGCCGAAGCTGCGGCCGCTGCCGCACTGCAGGTAATTCCGGCCGCCCGGCTGCTTGCTGCGGCGCTCCGCGCCCGCGCAGTGGTGCGGCGCCCAGGAATACGACATCACATAGTATTCCGAGGGGATGTCGTTCTTCTGGCGTTCGGGAACCGCCTCGTTGTACTTGTCGAAGGTGTCGAGCGGGTCGACGCAGGACGCGGCGCCGGCGAACGGGGACAGCAGCGCGGCGATCAGCGCCGCAAGACGATGCGCTTTCATTTGCGGATTCTCCTCATTACCCGGGCTGCAGCACCAGCGTGCCGAGCGCGCCCTGCTCCACGTCCTGGCGCCGGGTTTTCATCGGCAGGTACTTCACCTCCGCCCAGCGCGCGGCGTAATTGCGGTACAGCGGGGACAGCGGGTTGCCCGACTGGCCGGTGGACTGGATGAAGCGGGAGTTCTCCAGGTCGGACAAGTCGTAGAGCGCGCGCAGGCTGGCAGCGTGGCGGTTGGCGAACGGATGCTTTTCGTCTTTCGGGTTGTGCCGTCCCACGTTGACCGTGTAGGTATCGCCCGGCGTCGGCACGCGCACATCGAAGAAGCGCGCGAGCATGTCCACCCGCGCGAAGGGCCGGTGTTCCGAGCGCGCGGCATGCGCCTCGCCCCAGCGCCACGCAGACATGTCCGCGCCATAACGCTGCTCCAGGTCGGACAGCGCCTCTTCCAGCGAGCGCGCCAGCAGGCGGGCGCAGGTCTGCGGCGCTGACGAGGTGTCGGCCGTGTCGGCGCACCAGCGGCCCCGTCCTTGCCGGTCGCGCAGCACGTCGACCGTCGGCTGGTGGGTATTGCGCTGCTCCCAGTAGTCCCGGAACAGCTCAGGCCCGAGTTCATCCTCGAAGATGCGGCGCGATGCCATCCGTACCCAGGCATTGAAGATCAGCGGCTCGGCGCGGTCCGCCGCCATCTCGCCCTGCCAGTTCGCCAGCAGCTGCAGGGCTTTCCGTCCCCGCTCCGAGACGGGCTCGGTCGCGCGCAGCAGCGGCAGCAGTTCTTCGGCTGCCAGCGACAGCGTGTCCTTCTGCATCATCGCGAAGCTGTCGATGCTGTGCTTCGGCGCGGCGTCGAGCAGCGCCGAGATGCGCCTCGCGCGATAAGGCAGGCTCCATTCGCTGGTCAGGAAGTGCGGATAGTCGTCGCCAACGATCTTGTGGTTGGCGGTCACCACCTGATGTTCCGGAGGATTGAAGGACCGCGGCAACTCCTCGAAGGGAATGAAGCCGTTCCAGTCGTAGCGCGCCTCCCAGCCGGGCGCGGGCGCGAGGCCCTTGAGATCGTTGTCGGCCCGTCGCACCGGCACGCGGCCGGGGGCGACGAAGCCGATGTTCCCGTCCACGTCCGCATACACGATGCTTTGCTGCGGCGCGCCGAAGTCGCGCGCGGCCTCGAGGAATTCCTGCCAGTTGCGGGCGGTATTGAACTTCACGCCGGCCTGCAGCGTCATGTCGTCCTCGCGCAATGCGGTCCAGGCGAACGACACCACATGCTTCTTCGCATCCAGCGGCGCCTTCGCCATCACCGGCAGCGCTCCGGTGATGACCGGGCCATGCCGGGTCTCGCGCACCTCCAGCGTGATGTCGGGCTGTCCCTTGACGCGGATGGTTTCGGTGCGCGTCGCGAACTCCGCCCAGCCGTCGGGCGTGCGGTACTGGCGCGGGTTGTCCGGGTTGATCTGCTCGATGTACAGGTCCTGCACGTCGGGCGCGGTATTGGTGAAGCCCCAGGCGATGCGGTCGTTGCGGCCGAGAACGACGCCGGGGATGCCGGGCAGCGTGGCGCCGATCACGTTGAGCCCCGGCGCCGACAGGTGGGCGAAATACCAGAGCGCCGGCGCCGACAGGCCCAGGTGCGGATCATTGGCGAGCAAGGGTTTGCCGGTCGCCGAGCGCGCCCCCGACACCACCCAGTTGTTGGAGCCCATGCCCTCGATCAGCGACGGCGGCGCGACCGAGGCCACCCTGCCGAGCTGGGCGGTCGTGCCGGCCAGGTCGCGGTACAGCACGGTGTAATCGCGCGTCGGCACCACCGCATCACCCGGATACGGCGGCAGGAATTCGTTGATCCGGTCGAGCGAGAGCCGCTGGGACAGCCGCATGCGCAGCAATTCCTGGGTCCAGTTGGCACCCAGGTCCCAGGCCATCATGGTCTGCCAGCCGAGCGAATCCGCCGGCTGCCAGGGCTCCGGCGCGGGCGCGCCGGTGAGCAGGAATTCCGGCGGCAGCGGACCGCTGCGCGTGCTCAGCCAGGCATTGACGCCGCGCGCATAGGCGTCGAGCACGGCGCGGGTCTCCGGCGCCAGCCGCTGCAGGATGCGTTCGGCGTTGCGCCGCACGCCGAGCGTGCGAAGGAAACGGTCGGTATCGGCCGCGTTCGGCCCGAGGATTTCCGCCATGCGTCCCGACGCGATCCTGCGGTTCATTTCCAGCTGCCACAGCCGGTCCTGCGCATGGAGGTAACCGAGCGCGTGCCAGGCATCCTCGGCCGTCTTCGCATAGATGTGGGGAATGCCCTCCGCGTCGCGCACGATCTCCACCGGCGATCCGAGGCCGGCCGCCTGCAGCGTGCCGTCCATCTGCGGCAGGGTCGCCGAGCGGTACCACCATGCGCCGCCCGCCGCAGCGGCGGCCAGCAGTACGGCGGCTGCCGCAACTTTCCTTATTTTTCCAGTCATAGTTGTTGTACTCCTCCGGCTTGCGCCACGCATCACGTCGCACAGGTGCGCAAGCTTATCAGGGCCCGGGCCGCTCCGGGCCTTCAACTTTACCCGGTGGTAAGATGTCGGCTTCCCTTTCGACCCAACAGCAGAACCAGGTCCATCTTATGAAATTTGATGTCGCCATCGTCGGCAGCGGTCTCGCCGGCCTGTCGGTCGCCCTGCATCTTGCCCGCACGCGCAAGGTCGTGGTGGTCTCCAAACGCGGCCTGCTGGACGGCGCGAGCAACTGGGCACAGGGCGGCATCGCCGCGGTGCTCGACTCGTCCGACAGCCATGAGCAGCACATCGCCGACACCCTCGTTGCCGGCGCCGGCCTGTGCGACGAGGGCGCCACCCGCTACATCATCGAAAACGGGCGCGCGGCGATCGAATGGCTGATCGAACAGGGCGTGCCCTTCACGCCCGACCCGAAGGCGGAACTCGGTTTTCACCTGACACGCGAGGGCGGCCACAGCCAGCGCCGCATCATCCATGCCGCCGATGCCACCGGTCATGCGGTGCAGGTCACGCTGGAAGAAAAAGCGCGCGCGCATCCGAACATCACCATCCTCGAAAATCATTTCGCGATCGACCTGATCCGCTCCGACAAGCTGGGACGGCATGAAGGCCGGCCCTACTGCGCGGGCCTTTATGTACAGGACGTCAACACCGGCAACGTCACGACGCTGGCGGCGGCCCATACGGTGCTCGCCACCGGCGGCGCGGGCAAGGTCTACCTGTACACGACCAATCCCGACACCGCGACCGGCGACGGCATCGCGATGGCCTGGCGCGCCGGCTGCCGGATCGCCAACATGGAGTTCATCCAGTTCCATCCGACCTGCCTCTATCATCCGTATGCCAAGTCCTTCCTGATCAGCGAAGCGGTACGCGGCGAAGGCGGCCTGCTGAAGCTGCCGGCGGAGGCCGGCGCGGCGGCGGGCAAGCGCTTCATGCCCGACCATGATCCGCGCGCCGAACTCGCGCCGCGCGACGTGGTCGCCCGCGCGATCGACTTCGAGATGAAAAAGCGCGGCCTCGACTATGTCGACCTCGACATCACTCACCAGCCGCCGGAATTCCTGAAGGAGCATTTCCCGACGATCTACGCGCGCTGCCTGGAGCTGGGCATCGACATCACGAAACAGCCGATACCTGTCGTGCCGGCGGTGCACTTCACCTGCGGCGGCATCGTCACCGACATCTGCGGCCGCACCGACCTCCCCGGCCTCTACGCCGTGGGCGAGACCGCTTACACCGGCCTGCACGGCGCCAACCGTCTCGCCAGCAACTCATTGCTCGAATGCCTCGTGCTCGGCCGCGCCGCCGCCCAGCATATCGAGGCGCAGCCGCAGCCGCCGGCGATGGACCTGCCCGCATGGGACGAGAGCCGCGTGACGGATGCCGACGAGGAAGTGGTGATCGCGCACAACTGGGACGAGCTGCGGCGCTTCATGTGGAATTACGTCGGCATCGTGCGCACCACCAAGCGGCTGGAGCGTGCGCAGCACCGTATCCGGCTGCTGCGGGAAGAGATCTACGAGTACTACGCGCATTTCCGCATCACCCGCGACCTGCTCGAGCTGCGCAACCTGGTGGACGTCGCTTCGCTGATCGTCGACAGCGCGCTGTCGAGACATGAAAGCCGCGGCCTGCATTACAGCCAGGACTTCCCCGAGACCCTGCCGAAGGCCTTGCCGACCGTGCTCGCGCCGGAGCGGCGCTAGCGTCCGGGCATTGCGGTCGCGGTAGGGCCGGCGTCCCTGCCGGCTCAGCGGAGGTCGCGGCATCGCCTGCGTATCTTCGTTCTCCGGACTGCCGCCGTTGGTGCCGGCACGGAGGCCGGCACTACTTGATCGGCGTAATGGGCCGGCGTCCCTGCTGGCTCAGCGGAGGTCGCGGCATCGCCTGGGTATCTTCATTCTCCGGACTGCCGCCGTTGGTGCCGGCACGGAGGCCGGCACTACCTGATTGGCGTGGTAGGGCCGGCGTCCCTGCCGGCCCAGCGGAGGTTGCGGCGTCGCCTGCGTATCTTCATTCTCCGGATCGCCGCCGTTGGTGCCGGCACGGAGGCCGGCACTACCTCATTGGCGTGGTAGGGCCGGCGTCCCTGCCGGCTCAGCGGAGGTCGCGGCATCGCCTGGGTATCTTCATTCTTCGGACCGCCGCCGTTGGTGCCGGCACGAGGCCGGCACTACCTGATTGGCGTGGTAGGGCCGGCGTCCCTGCCGGCCCAGCGGAGGTCGCGGCATCGTCTGCGTATCTTCGTTCTCCGGACCGCCGCCGTCGGTGCCGGCACGGAGGCCGGCACTACTTGATTGGCGTAGTCTCTTGATGAAATCGGCGATTACGCCACTTACCCGATCACCCGCAACGAATAATCCGTCGCCCGCACATCCTTGGTCAGGCTGCCGATCGAGATACGGTCGACCCCGGTCTCGGCGATCGCGCGCACGCTGTCCATGTTCACTCCACCCGATGCTTCCAGCACCGCGCGGCCTGCGGTCAGCTTCACCGCCTCGCGCATCATGCCGGTGCTGAAGTTGTCGAGCAGGATCGAGGTGGCGCCAGCCGACAGCGCCTGCGCGAGTTCGTCGAGGTTTTCCACTTCGATCTGGATCGATACGCCGGCGTTGAGCGCGAGGGCGGCGCGCATGGCAGGGGCAATGCCGCCGGCCGCGGCGATGTGGTTTTCCTTGATCAGGATGCCGTCGTACAGGGCGAGACGCTGGTTCTTGCCTCCGCCGACGCGGACGGCGTACTTCTGCGCCAGCCGCAGTCCGGGCAGCGTCTTGCGTGTGTCGAGGATCGCGGCACGGGTGCCGGCGATGACGTCGACGTAGCGCCGCGTGGCGCTCGCCACGCCCGACAGCAGCTGCAGGAAATTGAGCGCGCTGCGCTCCGCCGTCATCAGCGCCCGGGCGGGCGCCTCGATCGCGCAGACTTCGCTGTCGGCCTTCATCATGTCGCCCTCGGCGTAATGCCAGGTGATGCGGATGCGGGCATCGAGCTGCTTCATCACGCCTTCGAACCAGGGCGCGCCGCACAGGACGGCGTCCTCGCGCACGACCACGCGCGCCTTGACCCATTCCTGCTCGGGCACCAGCAGGCCGGTCACGTCGCCGCTGCCGACATCCTCGGCAAGCGCGGCGGCGATGTTGGCTTCAAACGCCGCGGCCAGGGCCGGGTCGAAGGGAGCGTGCGGATTTTTCAGGGTGCTCATGCCGGACCGATCCCCGCGAACAGTTTCTGCTCTTTCGCCAGGTCGGCGCCGGGACGCACGTTCGCCTTGCGCTGCGCGGCGAAATCCAGCATGCGGTCGATGCAGACCCGTGCCTTGCGGCCGATCTCCGGATCGACGTGGATTTCGTTGCGGCCGCTTTCCAGCACGTCCGCCAGGTTCTGCAGGCCGTTCATCGCCATCCAGGGGCAGTGCGCGCAGCTCTTGCAGGTGGCGCTGTTGCCGGCGGTGGGCGCGTCGATGAAGATCTTGCCAGGCGCCGCCATCCGCATCTTGTGCAGGATGCCGTTGTCGGTGGCGACGATGAATTCCCGCGCATCGAGCGACTTCGCGGCGGCGATCAGTTGCGAGGTGGAGCCCACGACGTCGGCCTGGGCGACCACCGCTTCCGGCGACTCCGGGTGCACCAGCACCCTGGCCTGCGGATGCTCCTTGCGCAGCAGTTCCAGTTCGATGCCCTTGAACTCGTCATGCACCAGGCAGGAGCCCTGCCACAACAGCATGTCGGCGCCGGTCTTCTTCTGGATATAGCCGCCGAGATGCTTGTCCGGCGCCCACAGGATCTTCTTGCCCTGGGCATGCAGATGCTCGACGATCTCCAGGCCGATGGACGAGGTCACCATCCAGTCGGCGCGCGCCTTCACCGCCGCGCTGGTGTTGGCATAGACCACCACGGTGCGGTCGGGATGCGCATCGCAGAAGGCGGCGAACTCTTCCGGCGGACAGCCGAGGTCGAGCGAGCAGGTCGCGTCGAGGTCCGGCATGAGAATGGTTTTTTCCGGGCTCAGGATCTTGGCGGTCTCGCCCATGAAGCGCACGCCGGCCACCACCAGGGTCTTGGCCGGATGGTCGCGGCCGAAGCGCGCCATCTCGAGGGAATCCGAGACGCAGCCGCCGGTTTCCTCCGCCAGGTCCTGCAGGTCGCTGTCCACATAGTAGTGGGCGACGAGCACCGCCTGCTTCTCCGCCAGCAGGCGCCTGATGCGCGCCTTGAGCTCGGCCTTGCGCGGCTGGTCCAGCGATTCCGGGACGCGCGCCCAGGCATGGGCGACGCAACTGGTCCCGCTTTCCATCTGCGGGCGTTCGAATTCGACGTTCTTGATCGGTACGGTTTGCATAGTATTAAGACGCTGCGGGACGACAGGTAGCGGAAGTATGCCCGACATTTGAAAACCGGGGCGGCAACGTAATTGGGGGCGCCGCGCCGTGACGCAATGCCGCATCGGGAAATCTTTACGACCGCCTCGGGCGGCTGCATACTTGCCATACGGCAATATGAGAAAGATCAATACGCGCTGGGCCTGCCGGATTATAAGTAGGTCTCGCGTGCTTTCCTGAAAGAATTAAAAAATGACAAGGGAGAGCGTCAGCAAGGTTGTTCAACGCGCGCGCCTGCCGCGCGGACAAGGTGAAGGAGACACCGCATGACTGCCATCTACGACAAGACCGACAAGGGGCGCGAGGAAATCGCTTCGCGCAGATATGGATTGTCCTCGCGTCTGCGCCCGCTGCTCGTCATGATCGACGGCAAGAAGGCGGCGAACGAGCTTCTGGACAAGGTCGCCGGCCTCGGCCTCGGCGCGGACAGCCTGGCGGAGCTGGCCGACGGCGGCTACATCCATGCCATCGCCCAGCCCGAACCCGCCCCGCCTCCCGCGGCGCCGGCGCCCGCCGCCGAACCGGCACCAGCGGAAACCGCTGCGCCGGACAACCGCTTCATGGCGGTCTACCAGTTCTACAACGAGACCATCAAGAGCATGATCGGGCTGCGCGGCTATGCCCTGCAGCTCAAGGTGGAAAAGGCTTCGAGCCTGGATGAACTGCGCCAGCTGCGCCAGCCTTACCTGGACGCGGTGCAGAAGGCCAAGGGCAACGAAACCGCGCGCAGTCTGCGCGACCGTCTCGACAGGCTGCTCGGCGCGGAAGAGAAGCAGCCGAACAGTCTGGTCGATCTCGGCGCCTGAGCCGCCTTACACGATCCCCTGGCTGGCGAGGTATTCCTCGTAGCCGCCGTGGAAGTCGATGATCTCGCCGTCCCTCACCTCCAGGATGCGGGTGGCGAGCGACGACACGAACTCGCGGTCGTGCGAGACGAAGATCAGCGTGCCCGCATACTTGTCGAGCGCGATGTTGAGCGACTCGATCGACTCCATGTCCATGTGGTTGGTCGGCTCGTCCATCAGCAGCACGTTGTGCCGGCCCAGCATCAGCTTGCCGTACATCATGCGGCCCTTTTCGCCGCCCGACAGCACCTTCACCGATTTCTTCACTTCGTCGCCCGAGAACAGCAGGCGACCGAGGATGCCGCGGATCGCCTGGTCGTCGTCGCCTTCCTTGGTCCACTGCCCCATCCAGTCGGTCAGGTTCAGGTCGCGCGCGAATTCCTCGGTCGGATCCTGCGGCATGTAGCCGATGTTGGCGTGCTCGGCCCACTTGACGGTGCCGCTGTCGGGCTGCAGGCCGCAGACCTGGCTGCCGATGCAGCGCAGCAGCGTGGTCTTGCCCGCGCCGTTGGCGCCGACGATGGCGATCTTCTCGCCCGCTTCGACCAGCAGGTTGAAGTTGCTGAAGATGGTGCGGTCGTAGCGCTTCGTGATGCCTTCGACCTCCACCGCCTGGCGGTGCAGCTTCTTCTCGCCTTCGAAGCGGATGAAGGGATTCTGGCGGCTGGACGGCTTGAAGTCCTCGATCTTGATCTTGTCGATCTGCTTCAGGCGGGATGTCGCCTGCCGCGCCTTGGACTTGTTGGCGGAGAAGCGGCGCACGAATTCCTGCAACTCGGCCACGCGTTCCTTGGCCTTGGCATTGGCCGCCGCCCGCTGCTCCAGCGCCTGGGCCGACGCCATCATGTAGTCGTCGTAGTTGCCCGGGTAGATCTTCAGCGTGCCGTAGTCCATGTCCGCCATGTGGGTGCAGACCTGGTTCAGGAAGTGGCGGTCGTGCGAAATGATGATCATGGTGGAGTTGCGCTCGTTGAGCACATCCTCCAGCCAGCGGATGGTGTTGATGTCGAGGTTGTTGGTCGGCTCGTCGAGCAGCAGGATGTCCGGGTTGGAGAACAGCGCCTGCGCCAGCAGCACCCGCAGCTTCCAGCCCGGCGCGATGTTGCTCATCGGTCCGGTGTGCTGTTCGATCGGCACGCCCACGCCGAGCAGCAGCTCGCCGGCGCGCGCCTCGGCGGTATAGCCGTCGTATTCGGCGAATTTCGCCTCCAGGTCGGCCGCCTTCATGTAGTCGTCGTCGGTCGCGTCCGGATTGGCGTAGATGGCGTCGCGCTCCTGCATCGCGGCCCACATCTCGGTGTGGCCCATCATGACCACGTCCAGCACGCGCATGTCTTCGAACGCGAACTGATCCTGGCGCAGCTTGCCGAGGCGCTCGCCCGGGTCGAGCATGACGGTGCCGGACGACGGCTCGAGATCGCCGCCGAGGATTTTCATGAAGGTCGACTTGCCGCAGCCGTTGGCCCCGATCAGGCCGTAGCGGTTGCCTTCGCCGAACTTGACGGTGACGTTTTCAAACAGCGGCTTGGCGCCGAACTGCATGGTGATGTTAGCGGTGGAAAGCACGGACAGGACCTCTTGTGCGAGAAATGCGGAAAACCGGTGATTCTACCATTCCGCATCGCGGAAAGCCCGCCGCCCCCCCGTTCCGGCACGGTTTTTCAGCGGGCCGTGCGCAGCAGATGTTGGCGTTCCTTCATGAATGCCTGCGCGTTGTCCCGCAGTGTCGTCTCGCTGCATCCCGGCTTGTACAGCTGCCCGCCGATACCGAAGCCGTCGGCGCCGGAAGCGGCATATTCGGCCATGTTCTGCGGGGTGATGCCGCCGACCGGGAACATCGGCACCGACGGCGGCAGGATGGACTTGATCGCCTTGAAGGCGGAGGGCGGCACCATCTCGGCGGGGAAGATCTTCAGGCCGTGGGCGCCGGCGCGCAGCGCAAGGAAGGCCTCGGTCGGGGTGGTCACGCCGGGCAGCGTCAGCATGCCCAGGCGGGAGGCGTGCGCGATCACGTCTTCGGCGCAATGCGGCGACACGATGAGGCGCCCGCCCGCGGCACGCACCGCTTCCACATCCTCGACGCCGAGCACGGTACCGGCCCCGATCACCGCATCGGGCGGCGCGATCTGCAGCAGCGCGCGCATCGCCTCGATGGCGCCGGGCCGGTTGAGCGGCACTTCGAGCATGCGGAAGCCGGCGTCGAACAATACCCTCCCCACCTGCGGCGCCTCGGCCGGCGACAGGCCGCGCAGGATGGCGATCAGGGGCATGGGGAAAGGCTGCAACAGTTCCTTCATGGCTTCACTCCTCGATGTTGAACAGCGCGCCGAGCGCGGCGACGTAGACTTCGTCCGGCTGCCATGCGCGGGCGCCGATGCCGGCCAGCTGCAGCGCCTCCAGGTAGCGCTTGCCCAGGGCCTCGCTGCCGATCACCTGCACCGCATGCAGGCTGCCGCCGGCGCGGCGCAGTATGTCGTGCAGCTCGGTGCCGATGAGCAGGCCGGACAGGTAGGAGGCGGTGTGCGCGGCGGGCATCATGTCGGTCACCACCAGCGCGCGGCAGCCGAAGGCGGCATGGGTGAACGGCGCGTGTCGCGCCGCCTGCATGCCCGCGGCGAAGGCTTCCGGCACCGACTGCCGCGCGTCCATCACCTTGGACAGCGTGCCATGCTGCGACAGCAAGGCATACAGCTCGCCGGTCATGAAGGTGTAGAACTCCATGATGCGTCCCTGCTCCACCCTCGCCCACTTGCTGTGGGTGCCGGGCAGCAGGAACCAGCCCTCGTCCGCCCCCAGCCGCAGCGTCCCGAGCAGCTGGGCTTCCTCGCCGCGCATCACGTCGGGCACGTTCTGCGGGTCGAGAAAGCGATAGCCGGGCACGATGCGGCAGCGCACCCCGGGCAGCGCGGTGCCCACCTCCGCCATCCTCGCGCCGAGGGCGGACAGGGGTTCGGCGACATCGAGATACGGCGCTTCCTGCCAGCCGTTGCGGCTGCCCACCATGCCCGACATGACGACCTCCGCGCCGGCGAGCCCGAGCACCCGCAGCAGCGCCGCCAGCGAGCCCTCGAAGTCCCCGTCCACCCGCAGGATCCCGCCTTCGTCCTCATGCCGGCGCAGCAGCCTGCCATCCCGGTCGAGCAGATAGGCGCGGCGGTTGCTGGTGCCCCAGTCGATGCCGAGCAGCGGCGCTTCCGCGCTCATGCCCAGCCTCCGTCGACGATGTATTCCTGCGCGGTGCACATCGCCGCGTCGTCCGAGGCGAGAAACAGCACCATGCGCGCCACGTGCTCCGGCATCAGCCTGCCCTTGAGGCACTGGCTCTGGTCGATCAGCTTTTCGCCCTCCGCATCGACCCACATGCTCAGCTGGCGCTCGGTCATCACCCAGCCGGGCGTGACCGTGTTGACGCGGATGTTGTAGGGGCCGAGATCGCGCGCGAGGCCCCGGGTGAGGCCGCTGACCGCCGCCTTGGCCGTGGTGTAGACCGGATAGCCGCCATTGGCGATGTGCCAGCTGGTGGAGCCGAGATTGACGATGCTGCCGCCCCCGCGCCGCTTCATGCCGTCGATGACCGCCTGCGCCGCGAAGAACATCGGCCGCTGGTTGATCGCGATCACGTTGTTCCAGAAGTCGAGCGTGACCTCTTCCGGCTTGTGGCGCTGGTCGTTGCCGGCATTGTTGACCAGCACGTCGAAATCGCCGCTCTCATCGGCCAGTTCGCGCATGGTCCGCTGGAATGCGGGGATGTCGCGGATGTCGCACTCGCGGAACAGCGGGCGCGGACTGCCGGCGGCCGCGATCTTCTCGCTCAGCGCCAGACTGCAGTCGCGGGCGATGTCGACGAAGGCCACCTGCGCGTCCTGCCGGGCGAAGGCCTCGACGATGGCGGCGCCGATGCCCGAGCCGCCGCCGGTGACGAATACCCGCTTGCCGGCAAGACTCGGAAACCGCGCCAGTCCTTCCTGTCCCTGCTCGCCCTGCTGCCCCACACTCTGCTGCCCCATTCTGTCGCTCCTGAACTTTCGCATCGAAGGTCAATCAATGTGGATGCTGGGCCGAAACAGAGGAAACAGACGGCCCCCACATCCTGCGAGTAAGGTATGACCACGGTAAAAGCAAAACGTCGCAGCCGCGCCTGGTTCGAGAAGCAGGATCGCGACGGCTTCGTACACCGCAGCTGGACCCAGAAGGCCGGCCACCCGGCGGATGAATTCGACGGCCGTCCGGTCATCGGCATCTGCAACACCTGGTCCGACTTAACCCCCTGCAACAGCCATTTCCGCGAGCTTGCCGACTTCGTCAAGCGCGGCGTCTATGAGGCCGGCGGCTTTCCGCTTGAGTTCCCGGTAATGTCGCCGGGCGAGACGCAGATCAGGCCGACGGCCATGCTCTTCCGCAATCTCGCCTCGATGGACGTCGAGGAGTCCATACGCGGCAATCCCATCGACGGCGTGGTGCTGCTGATGGGCTGCGACAAGACTACGCCCTCGCTGCTGATGGGCGCGGCATCGTGCGGGCTGCCGACGATAGGCGTGTCCGGCGGGCCGATGCTGAACGGGAAATTCCGCGGCAAGGACATCGGCTCGGGCACGGGCGTGTGGATGATGTCGGAGATGGTGCGCGGCGGCCTGATGACGCAGGAAGAATTCACCGATGCCGAAGCCTGCATGAACCGCTCGACAGGCACCTGCATGACGATGGGCACCGCTTCGTCAATGGCCAGCATGGTGGAGGCGCTCGGCATGTCCCTGCCCGGGAACGCAGCCATCCCCGCTCCCGACACGCGCCGCAACCGCCTGGCGCAGCTCAGCGGCCGCCGCATCGTGCAGATGGTCGAGGAAGACCTGACGATGGACTGCATCCTCACGCGCGAAGCCTTCGAGAACGCGATCCGCGTCAACGCTGCGATCGGCGGCTCCACCAATGTCGTGATCCACCTGCTGGCGGTGGCGCGGCGCATCGGCATCGAGCTCGCGCTGGAGGACTGGGACCGCATCGGCAGCCGCATGCCCTGCCTGGTCAACCTGCAGCCGTCCGGCCACTACCTGATGGAGGATTTCTTCTACGCGGGCGGCGTGCCGGCGGTGATGAACGAGATCCGCCACCTGCTGCATCTCGACGCCCTCACCGCCAACGGCCGCACCATCGGCCAGAACATCGAGGACGCGCCCTGCTGGAATCGCGACGTGATCAAGCCGATCGACACGCCTTTCAAGGAAAACGCCGGCATCGCCGTCCTCAAGGGCAATCTCGCGCCCGACGGCGCCGTCATCAAGCCCTCGGCCGCCTCGCCGCAGCTGCTGCAGCATCGCGGCCGCGCGGTGGTGTTCGAAACCATCGAAGACTTGCGCGAGCGGCTCGACGACCCCGGCCTGGACATCGACGAGCATTGCGTGATGGTGCTCAAGAACTGCGGCCCGGTGGGCTACCCCGGCATGGCCGAGGTCGGCAACATGCCCCTGCCGAAGAAGGTGCTCGAAAAAGGCATCACCGACATGGTCCGCATTTCCGATGCGCGCATGAGCGGCACCGCCTACGGCACCGTGGTCCTGCATACCTCGCCGGAGGCGGCGGTCGGCGGTCCGCTGGCGCTGGTGCGCGATGGCGACATGATCGAACTCGACGTCAGCCAGCGCCGGCTGCATCTCGACGTCAGCGAAGAGGAACTGGCGCGCCGCCGCGCCGACTGGATGCCGCCGCCGGTACCGGAACGCGGCTACGTGAAGATGTATGTCGAGCATGTGCAGCAGGCGCACCTCGGCGCCGACCTCGATTTCCTGGTTGGCAGCAGCGGCGCGCCGGTGCCGCGCGAGTCGCACTGACGGGGCCGCCAATGATGAAGCCTGAATGCATCTGGGAAGCGGGCGCGGCGCTCGGCGAGGGACCGCTCTGGTCGCAGCGCGAAGAGGCGCTGTACTGGGTCGACATCCTCAACAGCAGCCTGCACCGCCATTCCAGCCGGGACGGACAGCGCAGCTGGCAGATCCCGCGCGGCGTGTCGGCGATAGCGGAATGCGAGAGCGGCGGACTGGTGATCACTCAGCGCCACGGCTTTGCCCGTTTCGATCCCGCCAATGGCCTGGTGACGCCCCTGCTGCAGGTGGAGAAGGATTTGCCGGGCAACCGCTTCAACGACGGCAAATGCGATGCGCGCGGCCGTTTCTGGGCCGGCACCATGGATTTCGGCTGCAAGGAAGAGACCGGCTCGCTGTACTGCCTGGCGCCGGATCTGACATGCAGGCGGATCGACAGCGGTTACGCGGTCACCAACGGCCCCGCCTGGTCCGCCGACTGGAAGACCATGTACCACAACGACAGCGTCAACGGCAGCATGTTTGCGTTCGACTTCGACCTCGACAGCGGCGAGGCATCGAACAAGCGGCTGTTCGTCCAGTTCGACAAGGAAGACGGCTCGCCGGACGGCATGGCCACCGACGCCGACGGCGGCCTCTGGGTGGCACACTGGGGGGCAGCCAGGCTCACCCGCCGCGACGCCGCCGGCCGGGTGACGATGACGGTCGAGCTGCCCTGCAGCCAGATCACCAGCTGCGCATTCGGCGGGCCCGGCCTGCGCACGATGTACATCACCACCGCCGCCGACGGACTCACGGCCGAGCAGCGTCAGCGCGAGCCCCTGGCGGGCGGCCTGTTCGCCGTCGAGATCGATGTCGCCGGCATGCCGGCGCAGATGTTCAAGGGTTAGCCAGATGACGGACGATATCCTGACGATAGAGAGCCCGCAGCAGAAGCTGGAAGTCGCCCCCGGCCTGGGGGCCGCGGTCACCGCCTGGAACTGGCGCGGAGACGGCGGCGAGATGCCGCTCTTCCGGACCTGGGATCGGGCGGGCGCGGACCGCTACAGTTTTGCCTGTTTTCCGCTGGTGCCCTGGACCAACCGCATCACCCGGGGCGGCTTCGACCACGATGGCCGCTTCCATCCGATACAGCCCAACCGCGAAGGCGAGCCGTATCCGATCCACGGCGATGGCTGGCTGCAGCCGTGGGAGGTGAGCGAACGGCGCGAGGATTTCATCAAGCTGGCACTGGAGTCGAAGCACTTCGCCGGCAATCCCTATCACTACCGCAGCACGCAGAGCTTCCTGCTGCTGCCCGACGGACTGCAGATCGACCTGACCGTGACCCATCTCGGCGAGGCCAGCCTGCCCTACGGCCTCGGCCTGCATCCCTATTTCGTGCGCAATGCGCAGACCCTGTTCAGCGCTCACGCGGAGGGGGTCTGGCTGTCCGGCGCCGACGCCATTCCGACCCGGCACGTGACGCGCTTGCCGGCCGGATGGGACTATGAAACGCCCGCCCCGCTGGACGGCGACATGATCGACAACTGCTTCACCGGCTGGAACGGCAAGGCGCTGATCGACTACCCCGACCGCGGCATTGCGATCACGATGATCATGCCCGATTGCAATGGCTTCAGCCTGCTCTACCGCCCGCCCGGCCGCGACTTCTTCTGCTTCGAGCCCGTCACGCATCCGATCGATGCCTTCCACATGCCCGATCAGCCCGGCCTGACGGTGCTCGGCCACGGCGAGAGTTTTGCGCTGCGCGCGAAATTCCTGGTCGGGCCGTCGCCTTCGGCGGTCTAGTGGGGCCGGCCTCCGTGCCGGGTCGGCGGAAGTGGCACGAGCTTCGCAGAGTGGCGCGGCACGCGTATTCACCTCTCTCCGGACACACGTGGTCTGGGCCGGCAGGGACGCCGGCCCTACTGATCCCACGCGCGGCTTGGGGGATTCACTATCCCCCGGCCATCACGCCGCCGCCCGCCCTGCCAGGCTCGGATACCCGCTCATCCTCAGAACGCACTCGCCCCCGGCGCATTGCAGCCGTGCCGCCGCGCCGACCGCCAGCGTCGCCTTGTCGCGCACGTGCCCGAAGGGCAGCCCGCGCAGCAGCGGTATGCCGGTCAGCCCGCGGATGTAGTCGAGCATTGCCTCGAAATCGTAGCCGTTGTCGTAGTCCGCGAGCCGGTAACCGGTGAAGTCGCCGAACAGGATAGCGCGCTGCCGGCGCAGGACGCCGGCGTGATGCAGCTGCAGCAGCATGCGCTCGACGCGGTACGGATGTTCGTTCACATCCTCGATGAAGAGCAGCCCGTCCTCGATATGCGGCATCCACGGCGTGCCTGCCAGATGCGCCAGCATGGTCAGGTTGCCGCCCCAGAGCAGCCCCTCGGTCTCCACGTCCGGGTTGGCCGGATGCGCAAACCGCACCGCATGCTCCGGCCCGGCCAGGCAGCGGCGGAAACCGTCGAGCGTGTAGCCGCTCGCATCTTCCCGGGTGAAGTCGTCGCAGATCATCGGTCCCGCAAAGCTGGGCGCGCCGGCGTGCGCGAGCAGCGCCATCTGCAGCGCGGTAAAGTCGCTGTGGCCGACGAACAGCTTGCCGCTTCCCGCGAGCAGGTCGAGGTCGAGCAGCGGCAGGATGCGCGACATGCCGTAGCCGCCGCGCAGCGCGAGCACGATATCGATGTCCTCGTCGGCGGCGGCCGCATGCAGCTGCGCGACGCGGCCGTCGTCGGTGGCGCCGAAACGCTGGTACGCAGCGCCGGGCTCGACCAGCATCTTCACCCGCCAGCCATGGTCCTCCAGCCGCGTCACCGCCCTGCCGAGATCGCGGTCACGCGGCGCGTAGCCGCCCGGGGCGACGACGGCGATGCCGGTACGGCGTTTCATGCCCGCTGCGCCTGTTCCGGCCACTCGCGACGGCAATGCGCGGCGATCAGGCGTGCCAGCTCGACTTCGAGCTGCGGGGGAATATCGTGGCCCATGCCGGGGACTTCATGCATGACCGCGCCGGGTATGGTGCGCGCGGTATCGCGACCGCAGGCCACCGGCACGAGCGGGTCGTCACTGCCGTGTATCACCAGCGTCGGCAGCCGTATGGTGCGCAGCTGCGGCACCAGGCTGCCGGTGGAGGCCACTGCCATGACCTGCCGGCTGGTGCCGCTGAAGCTGGCGCCGCGCCGCACGTTGTCGCGCACGCGCCGCACCAGTTCGGCTTCGGGAGTCGGATAGGCGGGACTGCCGATCACGCGGAACAGCCGCACATAGTGCGCGATGACCGACTCCGGGTCGCGCGGATTGGCAGGCCGGGAGAACATCGCGTTCGCGGCCGCCATGGTCGGGCCGGGCAGACCGGGCCGCCCGGTGGTGGACATGATGGAGGTCAGCGTGATCACGCGCTCGGGATGACGCGCCGCCATGATCTGGGCGATCATGCCGCCCATGGAGGCGCCGGCGACATGCGCGCGCTCGATGCCGAGCGCATCGAGCAAGCCGACCGCATCCCTGGCCATGTCGTTGAGCGTATAGCCGGACAACAGCGGCATGTGAAACATGGTCTTGAAAAAGGCGAGATGCAGATTGGGCTTCCCGTACTGCTCCATGCGTGACGACTGGCCGCAATCGCGGTTGTCGAAACGGATCACACGGAATCCCTGCGCTGCCAGTTCGCGGCAGAACGCATCGGGCCAGGATGTGAGCTGCATCCCCAGCCCGGCGATCAGCAGCAGCGGCTCGCCGTCCGCGGGGCCCTGGATGTCATAGGCGAGCTTGATGTTATTGGCTTCAATGATTGGCACGTGTCATCCCCGTCCTGGTATGTGGGTTCGCTCCACCGTCTCGCCCTGACCGGGGCCGGCCCGTTGTGCCCCGGACCTTGGCGTATGACCGGCTCATTTCCCGGCCGGTTCCGGCGGCACCGCGCCGTTTCGCATCGCGGCACGCCGCCGTTCGGCGAAGAATTCCCTGAGCACCGTACCGCATTCTTCCGCCAGCACGCCACCCACCACCTCGGTGTGATGATTCAGCCTGCGCTCGGCGAACAGGTCGGTCACGCTGCCGCAGACGCCGGTCTTCGGATCGCTCGCGCCGAACACCACCCGCTTGAGACGCGCATGCATCATTGCGCCGGAACACATCGCGCAGGGCTCCAGCGTCACGAACAGTTCGCAGCCGGGCAGCCGGTAGTTGCCGAGCATGGTTGCCGCGGCGCGCAGGGCCATGATCTCCGCGTGCGCGGTCGGATCATGGGTGCCGATCGGCTGATTGAAGCCGGTGGCGATGATTTCGCCGTCGCGCACCACCACCGCCCCCACCGGCACCTCACCCAGCGCCCAGGCATTGCCCGCCTGGGACAGTGCCTGCCGCATGTAGAACGCGTCGTCCATCCCCGGCCTCAGTCCGCCGTGATCTCGGCCCAGCAGTTGGGCGTCTCGTGCAGCACCAGCTTGTGCAGGCGCAGTCCCGTGCCGTAGCGGTCGTGGTAGACCGGGCGCAGAATGTCGAAGGCCGTGCGCGCGAGGTTTTCCACCGTCGGTATGCTCTTGATGACCACGGTCTTGTGGCCCGGCAGCGAGTGCAGGAATTCCAGCACCGCGCTGTCCTTTTCATAGGCGATGAATGCATGGTCCCAGACGTCGACCAGGTGCTGCCTGGCCAGCGCCTTGACGTCGGAGAAGTCCATGATCATGCCGTTGTCGGAATTGCCGTCCTGCTGGATCACCTCGCCCACGAGCGTGATCTCCAGCGTGTAGCGATGCCCGTGCAGGTTGCGGCACTGGCTCTTGTGGTCCGGGATCCGGTGTCCTGCATCGAATTCCAGCTTGCGTGTAATCGTCAACATCTTGTTCAGGGTATTTGCAGCAGTTTATGGGTCTGTATGCTCAGCTTCCAGCGCGGGTTCCGCTTGCAGGTCTCGATCGCCAGCGCGGTGTTGCGCGCCTTGTCGGGTCCGTCCATCGGCTGCAGATAAAAATGTTCGAAGTCGAGCCGCTCGTAGGCGGCGAGGTCCTGTCCTTCCTGCGGAATGACGACCTTGAGTTCGCTGCCCTTCTCCACCACCAGCCTGCTGCCCATCTTCGGGCTGACGCAGATCCAGTCCACGCCGGCCGGGACCGGCAGCGTGCCATTGGTTTCGATCGCGATCTCGAAGCCGCGCGCGTGCATGCTCTCGATCAGGGCTTCATCCAGCTGCAGCAGCGGCTCGCCGCCGGTAAAGACGACGAAGCGGCTCTTGCCGTAACGCGCCGGCCACAGGCTGTCGATCACCGCGGCCAGCTGCTCGCTGTCGGCGAACTTGCCGCCCCGCTCGCCGTCGGTGCCGACGAAGTCGGTGTCGCAGAAGCGGCAGACGGCGGAAGCGCGGTCGCTCTCGCGTCCGCTCCACAGATTGCAGCCCGAGAAGCGGCAGAACACCGCCGGCCGGCCCGCATGCGTGCCTTCGCCCTGCAGGGTATAGAAAATCTCTTTAACGCTGTAAGTCACGATATTGTCCCTGCCCTCCGCCGCACGCGAGACGCGTGCCGGCAGAAAGGCAACGCGCGGATCAACGGCTGTCCGCTGACCCGCGCCTGAAATGTTTCGCATCCGCCCGCGACCGGGGCGGCGGCGAAGCTTACTCCCACTCGATCGTCGCCGGCGGCTTGCCGGAAACGTCGTACACCACGCGGTTGAGTCCGCGCACTTCGTTGATGATGCGGTTGGAGACGCGGCCGAGCAGCTCATGCGGCAGGTGCGCCCAGTGCGCGGTCATGAAATCCTGGGTCTGGACCGCGCGCAGCGCGACGACGTAGTCGTAGGTGCGGCCGTCGCCCATCACGCCCACCGATTTCACCGGCAGGAACACCGCGAAGGCCTGGCTGGTCTTGTCGTACCAGGAGCGGCCTTCCTCGTCGACCGCATTGCGCAGTTCCTCGATGAAGATCGCGTCGGCGCGGCGCAGCAGGTCGGCGTATTCCTTCTTCACTTCCCCGAGGATGCGCACGCCGAGGCCCGGACCCGGGAAAGGATGGCGGTACACCATGTCGTGCGGCAGGCCGAGCGCCACGCCGAGTTCGCGCACCTCGTCCTTGAACAGCTCGCGCAGCGGCTCGAGCAGCTTGAGGTTGAGCGTCTCGGGCAGGCCGCCGACGTTGTGGTGGCTCTTGATGGTGTGCGCGGTCTTCTTGCCCTTGCCCGCGCTTTCGATCACGTCCGGATAAATCGTGCCCTGGGCCAGCCATTTCGCATTCTTGAGCTTGCCCGCCTCGGCCTGGAAGACTTCGACGAACTCGCGGCCGATGATCTTGCGCTTGGCCTCGGGATCGGTCACGCCGGCGAGCTTGCCCATGAACTGGTCGGTGGCGTCCACCCGGATCACCTTGACGCCGAGGTTCTTGGCGAACATGTTCATCACCATCTCGCCTTCGTTCAGGCGCAGCAGGCCGTGATCGACGAAGACGCAGGTGAGCTGGCTGCCGATGGCGCGATGGATCAGCGCCGCGGCGACGCTGCTGTCGACGCCGCCGGACAGCCCGAGGATGACTTCCTCGTCGCCGACCTGCTTGCGGATCGCTTCCACCGCCTCGGCGATGTAGTCGGGCATGTTCCAGTCCGACTTGCAGCCGCAGATCTCGTGCACGAAGCGTCCGAGGATGGCCTTGCCCTGCACGGTGTGGGTGACCTCGGGATGGAACTGCACCGCATACAGGCGGCGCTCCTCGTCGGCCATGCCCGCGATCGGGCAGTTCTCGGTGGAGGCCATCAGCTTGAAGCCGGGCGGCATGTCGACGATCTTGTCGCCGTGGCTCATCCACACCCGCAGCATGCCGTGGCCTTCGGAGGTGACGAAATCGCTGATCCCGTTGAGCAGCGCGGTATGGCCGCGCGCCCGCACCTCGGCGTAGCCGAATTCGCGCACCTTGCCCATCTCGACCTTGCCGCCGAGCTGCTCGGCCATGGTCTGCATGCCGTAGCAGATGCCGAGCACCGGCACCCCGGCTTCGAACACGGCCTGCGGCGCGCGCGGCGTGTCGCCTTCGGTCACCGAATTGGGCCCGCCGGAGAGAATGATGCCGGCGGCGCCGTAGTTGCGCACGAACTCGTCGCTGACGTCATGCGGGAAGACTTCCGAGAAGACGCCTGCCTCGCGCACGCGACGTGCGATCAGCTGGGTGACCTGGGAACCGAAATCGAGAATGAGAATTTTGGAATGCATGGATGTGCTTGGGGGTTGAATCAGGATAAATCCGGTGTTGCATGAACGACGCGGTTGCGCCCGGCGTCCTTGGCCACGTAAAGCGCCATGTCGGCGCGGCTGATCAGGTCTTCGGCGGAGGCGTCGGGAAAGATCTCCGACGAAGCCACACCGGCGGAGATCGTCAGCCGCAGCAGGTCGCCGCCGACCGCCTCCGGCTGCGCCGCCACCGCGGCCCGCATCCGCTCCGCCACCTGCAGCGCGGTCGCGTGGGAGGAGCCGGGCAGCACGATCAGAAACTCTTCGCCGCCGTAGCGCCCGAGCGCTTCCTGCGCGCGGATGCAGGACCGCAGCCGGCTGGCCACTTTCACCAGCACCGTGTCGCCGACCGGATGGCCATAGGTATCGTTGATCTTCTTGAAGTAATCCAGGTCGGCAACGATGAGCGACAGCGGCACGCCTGCCTTGGCGCAGCGCTCGGACTCGATCGCGAGGATGCGCATGATGGCGCCGCGGTTCCAGGTGCCGAGCAGAGGATCCACCAGGGAGCGGCGCCGCAGGTTCTTGTTCTTTTTCTGCAGGTCGAGCTGCACCGCGCTCATCGAACGCAGCGCCAGCTCGCGCTCGACCAGCGCCGCCAGGTCCGCCAGCAGCCGGCGCGCGTCGTCGCCGAAGCCGGCGCGCGGCGCCTGGTCGACGAGGCAGATGCTGCCCGCATGCCCGCCGTCAGGCCCGGTGACCGGCAGCGACGCGAAAAAGCGCAGGTGCGGCGCGCCGCTGACCGCGGCCTCCCGCGCCAGCGCCTCGTGCCGCAGCGCGTCCGGTATCACGCCGGCCCCGCCCGACGGCGCCGCCCTGCGGCAGAAGGCGCCGGTCGCGGCATCGGCCGCCATGACGTCGCCGCCGAGCACGATCACGCAGTCGCTCACGCCGAACAGCTGGCGGCCGAGGCGGCGGATGCGCAGCAGGTGCGCGTCCTCGCCGGCCGCCGCATCATCGGATGCCGCTTGCACTGCCTGCCGGCTGGCGTTCGCGCTTGTCATGGGCACCGGGCGGTCGCCGCCGCTCAGTCAGCGCGGTAGTTCGGCGCTTCCTTGGTGATCTGCACGTCGTGCACGTGGGATTCCCGCATGCCCGCCGCCGTGATCTCGACGAACTCGGCCTTTTCGCGGAATTCATCGATCGAGGCGCAGCCGCAATAACCCATCGAGGAGCGCACGCCGCCGACCAGCTGATACAGAATCGCCAGCACGCTGCCCTTGTAGGGCACCCGGCCTTCGATCCCTTCCGGCACCAGCTTGTCGGCGTTGTTGGCCGCGTCCTGGAAGTAGCGGTCGGCGGAACCCTCGGACATCGCGCCGAGGCTGCCCATGCCGCGGTAGGACTTGTAGCTGCGGCCCTGGAACAGGATGACTTCGCCCGGCGCTTCCTCGGTGCCGGCGAACATGCTGCCCATCATGACGCTGGACGCACCCGCCGCCAGCGCCTTGGCGATGTCGCCGGAGAAGCGGATGCCGCCGTCGGCGATGCAGGGAATGCCGGTGCCTTTGAGCGCTTCGGCCACGTTGGAGATCGCGGTGATCTGCGGCACGCCGACGCCGGCGACGATGCGGGTGGTGCAGATCGAGCCCGGGCCGATGCCGACCTTGACGCCGTCCGCCCCATGCTCCATCAGGGCGCGGGCGGCGGCGGCGGTGGCGATGTTGCCGCCGATGACGTCCACCTGCGGATAGTTCTTCTTGACCCACCTGACGCGATCGAGCACGCCCTTGGAATGGCCGTGCGCGGTGTCGACCACGATGACATCCACGCCGGCGCGCACCAGCAGGTCGATGCGCTCGTCGTTGTCGGCGCCGACGCCGACCGCCGCGCCCACGCGCAGCTTGCCGTGCTCATCCTTGCAGGCGTTCGGATGCTCGGTCGCCTTCATGATGTCCTTCACCGTGATCAGGCCGCGCAGTTCGAACTCGTCGTTGACCACGATCACCCGCTCCAGGCGGTACTTGTTCATCAGCCGCTTGGCCTCGGCCAGTTCGGCGCCCTCCTTCACCACCACCAGCTTTTCGCGCGGGGTCATCTTGGCGCGCACTTCCGCATCCAGTTCTTCTTCGAAGCGCAGGTCGCGGTTGGTGATGATGCCGACCACCTTGCGTCCCTCCACCACCGGAAAGCCGCTGATGCCGTGCTGTTCCGACAGCGCCATCACGTCGCGGATGCGCATGGTCGGCGGGATGGTGATCGGATCGCGCACCACGCCCGACTCGAAACGCTTGACGCGGGCCACTTCACGCGCCTGCGCCTCCGGCTTCAGGTTCTTGTGAACGATGCCGATGCCGCCTTCCTGCGCCATCGCGATCGCCAGGCGCGACTCGGTCACGGTGTCCATGGCCGCGGACAGCAGCGGAATGTTCAGCGTGATGTTGCGCGTCAGGCGCGTGGTCAGCGAGGTGTCTTTGGGGAGGATGTCCGAGTGGGCCGGAACGAGCAGCACGTCATCGAATGTGAGTGCTTTCTGGAGGAGACGCATAGTGATTCCTATAGGCGCAAAGCGGCATTATACAGAATTGCCCGGGCAAAGTCGCATTTGCTTGCGCCGTCGAAGGCAGCGTCCGCCCGTCGTTGACACCGGCGCCAAAGCATGGCGAAATCCCCCTGTCCTTTCGCTCACGGAAACTGCATGAAACAGTCCCCACTGCCCTCCCTGCTCGTCCTTGCCGCCTTGCTGTCATTCGGTCATGCCGGCAGCGCGCTCGCGCAGTACGCCTGGATCGACGACCGCGGCGTGAAGCAGTACTCGGACCGTCCGCCGCCGGCATCGGTGCCGAAGGCACGCATCCTCCGCCAGCCCGGCGGCGTCGCGGCCGCCGAGGGCGGCAGCCCGCCGGCTCCTGCCGCCACGGCCGCGGCCGCTCCCACCATCGCCGAGAAGAACGCGGAATTCCGCAAGCGCCAGGCAGAAAAGGCGGAAAAGGAGAAAAAATCCGCCGATGAGGCAAAGGTCGCCGCCGACCGCCGGCAGAACTGCGAGCGCGCGGCGGACTACCAGCGCACGCTCGAATCCGGCGTGCGGATCGGCACCACCGGCAAGGACGGCGAGCGCGGTTTCTTGTCGGATGAACAACGCGCCCGGGAATTGCAGGAAACCCGGCGCGTGCTGGCCGGCTGCCAATAGCCGCCGCCCCCTCGGCGCCGCGCCACGCCTCCTGCCCCCCGGGCCTGCAAACCCGAAAGGCCCGCCAGCCCCCCTCCAGCCAGCCCTGCAAGAGCGTGTCGGTCGTCTGCCGGCGGCCGTGAACACGCTTGCCGCGACGCCGCTCGCTCGCCGGTTCGCGCGGGCCGGGCTGGCGGCTCTCCCTCTGCTATCACACATCTCATGGCAATAGTGACTGGCGAATGGAACCGTTGCGTACTTTTCGTCGACCCATAACAACCACGCCAGGAGAAGGCGTCGCCACATCCATATTCAGCGGTAACCGACCAACGGGAATTCGACATGGCACCCGTGAACAGAGCCAAACAAGCGAGCAAGCATCAGGAGCACGAGACCGCGGCCCCGGTCCAGTCCCCGTGGCAAATCGCCATGCTGCGCCGCCAACTGGGAATGACGCCCTGCGAGGCACCGGAATGGGAGGAATTTGGCAGGGCCTTGCTTATTGCAGGGAAGCCGCAGGAAGCGGAGCAGGCATTCCGCCGCGTGCTGCGGCTCCTCCCCGGAAGTCCGGGGGCACTTGTCGGACTCGCCCGCGCTCTCAGTCTGCAGGGGTACTGCATCGACGCCGCCGACCTGTGCCACGATGCCCTCTCAAAGTCCCCGGGCGATCCGATGCTGACGCATACCCTGGCGGAGTCGCTACGGCAGGCCGGGCTGCCGCATTGCGCCGACAGGATGTTGCAGGAAGCGGTCGCGCCCGGGTGCGGCGCCGCCGGGAACGGGGCCGCGTCCTCTTCGCGGGCATGGGGCAATGCGACGGCGGGCGCCAATCCGACGGTCGCGGACTTGAATGCTCCTCGCGTTGCGGATAGCCCGGAACTGCTTCAGATGGGGGAAAAACTCAGGATCGGCCTCGTCTGGGCGAACGCGGGAGCGCCAGCCTCCTTGCTGTCCACCGTGCCGCTGGCCGAGTTTGCTCCGCTCGCCGACGTTCCCGGAACGGTCTTCGTGCTTCTTCAGCCCGGCCAGGCCATGGCCGAGGGTGCGCATCCGCCGGATGGAATGGACGCCGTCGCGCTGCCCGACGTCGCGAGCGACGAGACGCACCTCACCTCCGTGCTCCGCCAGCTCGACCTCCTGATCACGGCGGACGTCGGGATCGCACGCCTGTCCGCCTCTTTCGGCCGCCCGACCTGGCTGCTGACGGCAGCGTCATCCGTTCCTCCTCCCGGCATGAATGCGAGGACATTCCGCCAGGAGCGCCGCGGCAGCTGGTCAAGCGTCATTCAGGCGCTTCTCGTGGCGCTGCGCGATCTGGTGGAGAAAGCCGCGGCCGACGGCCGTATCGGTGAAACCGACCGCTTGCTTCTCGCCGCGCTGCATGCATGCGAAGGCATGCGCTATCCCGAAGCCGAGCGCATCTACCGCGATCTGCTCTCCAGGCCCGGCGACCACCTTGGCCGCTCGATGCTCGCCGCACGCCGGTATATGGAACGCAGCCGGCGCTTCGAGTTCGCCGACACGATCACGCCGCCTGAAGGCTGCGGCCTCGGCGCCCTCACCTGGTACTCGGATCTGGCGGCCTGGTCGCTCGCCCGACGCGACCGCCACAAGGAAGCTTTCAGGGTATGGCAAGGAGTGTGCGCCCAGCCCGTGCCGCCCCTCGGCGTTCTGCTGCACTGCGGGGATGAAGCGCAACGGACAGGTGACTGGACAAGGGCGATCGAGACCTGGGAAGCCGCATCGACCCTGTATCCGGATGCGTCCATGATTCCCTTGCGCGCAGCCATGAGCTACAAGTCCGCCGGCGATCAAGCGAAAACGGGCAATGCGCTGCGCAGGGCCGTGGAGATATCCCCCTGGGATTGGAGAGCACGGCTCGAACTCGGCATCCTCTACCGTGAACAAGGCAACCTCAATGCGGCATTGCGCAACCTTCAGATCGCCACGTATCTCAATCCCGAACATGCCTATGCCTGGCTCTGCCTCGGGCACGCGCTGTATCTGGAAAAACGTTACCGTACCGGCGCGGCCTGTTTCGAGCACGCATGCAGGCTGGAGCCTTCGCATTTCGCGGCCGCCCATCTCGGCTACTGCGCGTTCAACTGCCAGGAATTCGAGGTCGCGCATGCGGCTCTCGCACTAGCACTGAAGTTCGCCCCTGACGATTGGGACGCGATGTATTTCAACGCGGTGTCCCTCACCCGCCTGCAGCGTCATGACGAGGCGACCGCCATACTCGAAGCGATTCGAGACCGCAATCCCGGCTACTTCGACCAGCAGCACGTACGCCAGGAGCTGTGCATCCTGTACCTCAGGAACCCCACCCCGGCAAGATCCGCTGCATGCCGGCAGGTGTACTGGGCCAGGCGTCGCACCGCGGCCGCGCAATGGCACGGACAACCCTTGCACGGCAAGACGCTGCTCGTCTTTCAGGATGCCGGTTTCGGCGATTCGATACAGGGACTGCGCTTCCTGCGCAAGATACGGCAGGAACATCGTCCCGCACGGGTCATCCTGGCGGTCTGGCCGGAACTCACCCGGCTTTACCAAGGGTATCCGGACGCCGACGAAGTGCACAACATCTTCTCCATCGATCTCGACAAGATCGAGTGCGACTTCAGTGTCGACGACTACACGATGATGCTCCTTTGCGGCGGCGCGCCGTCCGCCATGACCGCGCCCGTGCCCTACCTCACCCCGGAGCCGGGCCTCGTGGACAAATGGCGCGAACGTCTGAAATCCGACCGCAAGTTCAAAGTGGGGCTTGTCTGGCAAGGCAATACGGCGCACACGCACGACAAGCTGCGCTCGATCGCCTTGCGCGACTGGTCGCCGCTCATGCAGGTGCCGAACATAAGTTTTTATGCGCTTCAGAAGGGCGACGCCGTGTTGCAGGCATTCGAAGCCGAAGCCTTTCCCCTCGCTGTCCCCGACGTCGAACTCAGCGACTTCGCCGACACCGCGGCCCTGATGGCGACGCTGGATCTTGTCATCACCATCGACTCGTCGCCGGCCCATCTCGCCGGCGCCATCGGAATGCCGGTGTGGGTGCTGCTTCCTCCTTCGACTGTCGACTGGCGTTGGTGCCGACAGGGTGCACAGCAAGCGTGGTATCCCCGGATGCGCCTTTTCCGGCCTGCGCCGGAAGAAACATCGGCGGACGTGATTCGCCGGATCGCCGCTGCGCTGCGGGAATATGCGGCGCAGGAAAGCCAGGGACAGAAGGTATCGAATCGGGTGTCCGGCGGCGCAACCCGCGTCGGGCCTCTCCCGCCGCCCCGCGTGCTTTCCTGCTCCTGAAAAGCACGTCCGGCGGTCTCCATGCTTCACGCGCAAATCAGTTCCGGCGCCGCCTCTCCGGCCGCACCTGGCCGCGCGGACTCGTGCGGTACGAGGCCGTGTTATCCCTTGGCCTCACCTCGGCCTGGCGGCGCGCCGGCCCCGTAAAGCGCCGGCCATTCTTTGTGCTTCAGGCGGAACCGGCGCGGCAGAAACACCACTTATGGTGAGAGGGGGCCATGGCGCTTACCAAGGTCCAGTTGATTCGGCATTGGTGAGACGAGGCCAGCAAATTGTTCAACAGGAGAGAACGGTGGACTTGTCCATAACGATGCAGATGGCTGCCTGGCGTCAGGAATACGAGATCGCCAGGGCAAACGGCAACAAGCAGGGCATGGAAGCGGCACGACGGGTCTTGCACAGCCTCGATATTTGGGACGGTGTTCTTGACGATAAGTCTTTGCTGGACATCGTTGATCCGCAGCCGTCCGGGACCAATACCGGGACCGGCGTCAGCACACCTACCGGCGGCAGCAAACCCACCGGCGGCAACACGCCCACCAGCGGCAACACGCCCACCAGCGGCAGCACGCCCACCGGCAGCAGCACGCCCACCGGCAGCAGCACGCCTGCAGGCGGCAGCACGCCCACCACCAGCAGCACGCCCACCGGCGGCCACACACACACCTGCTGCTGCTGCCACCACACACACCGGCAGCAGCACGCCACCGGTCAGCAGCACGCCACCGGCCAGCAGTCCGCCACCGGCAAGCAGCCCGCCACCGGCCAGCAACCCGCCGCCGGCAAGCAGCACGCCACCGGCAAGCAGTACGCCACCGGCAAGCTGCCCGCCGCCGGCAAGCAGCACACCACCGGCCAGCAACCCGCCGCCGGCAAGCAGCACACCACCGGCCAGCAACCCGCCGCCGGCAAGCAGCACACCACCGGCCAGCAGCCCGCCACCGGCCAGCAGCACGCCACCGGCAAGCAGCACGCCGCCGGCCAGCAGCACGCCGCCGGCAAGCAGCACGCCGCCGGCAAGCAGCACGCCCGCCGACAGCAGCACACCTGCCGGCAGCAGCACACCCGCTCCGAGCACGCCGTCCAAGTCTAAGTTTAAGACCAGAGACAAGCCTGGCGAGGATGCAACTGCCGAGATGAACCACGTGGCGCAGAATGTTAAAGATCAACTGCCTGAGGTTTGGGAAGCACTTAACCGCCACTTCGTAAAGGACAACGGCAAAGTTGACTGCAAGGCGCGCAATAAGTATTTGGAACAATATATCGGGAACGATTTCATATCCGAGAATGACGAATCACGCTTGAAGTGGCGCTTCACAAACGACCACGCGGATACCGGGGTTGTAAGGTATTATTGGGCGTTTAAACAAGTGATGGAGGACGAAAACCTTACCGACCTGCCAAACCTCAATAATATGCTCGCTAAGTTCGGAGACAATGGCTACATTCTGGACCAGCTATATGTTCGGTTTGCGAGGGAGGATGGCGTTCTCAGCAGGGAAGAGTTGAAGGCCCTCGATACCTACATTGGGGAGCGTGTGAACGCCGACTCAGGCAAGCCCGATTGGAACCGCTTGAAAGGCAAGGGAGTACGGGTTACCGATGATTTGGTCGAAGACATCATCCGCGGAAAGTACCATATGGGCAAGAATGAGGACGCCTACCTCTCGGACACCGGCGGCTTGCCGTCGTAAGGGCTTTATGGGCAGGGGGACAACTGCCCTTGCGGACGCAAGCGCTAACTGAGGACGGTGGGGTAATCGATCCCACGCTAGCGTTAGGCGATCAGCGCCGAGGACCTCCGAGCCAGCCGACTACGGCTGGCTTTTTTTGCGCCTCTTGCGCGCACCGTCTCCGGCAATTCCGGAGACGGTCGCCGCGCTTCGACGGGGCTTGCCTTCATCTCCAAATCACTGCCCACGGCGAACTCAGGCATCGCTTTCGTTACTCATAAGAACCATCGCCATCCATGACCGCGCGCCATCCGCACCGGCCGCTTCCGGATGGCGTGAGAGCGCCTGACTCCCGAGGCGAACCGTCCCGGCAGTTCTCGCGGCGTCATGCGGTCGTCCGGCGCGCAGGGATATACGGGCATGTGCAAACCCAGTTGGAGATCATATGAATTGGACCGAAGGCTACACCGTGGATGTCGAGTACACCGCATCCTTCCGACCGGAGATCAGCCCGCCATACCTGAGCTTCGCCTGCCGCTTGCACGGTTATGAGGCGGTGGCCGCCGACCGCCCGTTCACGTACATGGAGCTTGGCTGCGGCCGCGGACTGACGGCGTCGGTGCTCGCCGCCACCAATCCTCACGGCCGCTTTTACGGCGTCGATTTCAATCCTGCACACATCGCCGGCGGCAGGACACTCGCCGGCACCGCGAAA
Organism: Noviherbaspirillum aridicola; assembly: GCF_019656455.1. GTDB lineage: Bacteria > Pseudomonadota > Gammaproteobacteria > Burkholderiales > Burkholderiaceae_D > Noviherbaspirillum > Noviherbaspirillum aridicola. The sequence goes on along the minus strand of NZ_BPMK01000004.1, from coordinate 216,410 downwards.
CTCGACAACCTCACGCTGATCGAGGCCGGTTTTGAAGATCTGGCGCGCGGCAAGATCGCGGACCTGCCGATGTTCGACTTCATTACGCTGCATGGCGTCTACTCCTGGGTCAGTCCGGCCACGCGCCGGCATATCGTCGAGTTCATAGGACGCCAGCTCAAGCCCGGCGGCATCGTCTACGTGAGCTACAACGCGATGCCGGGCTGGGCGGGCGCGCTGCCGTTGCAGCGTCTCCTTCTCGAGCACGCGTCCGCCGCCAGCGGGTCGGCCACGGAACGTCTGATGGCCGCGGCCGGCCTCGCCATGCGCCTCGATGCGATCCAGGCGGACTACTTCACGTCCAACGGCGCCGCGAAATTCCGGCTGGACGGGTTCCGGAACGACGACCCGCGCTACCTCGTTCACGAGTACCTGAACGCGGACTGGGCGCCTCTCTACCACGCCGACGTGATGCGGGAGATGATGGCGGCGAAGCTGGACTTCGTCGGCAGGGCAAGCCTTGACTATGCCTTCCCCGAAATAGTCCTGTCCCCGGAACGTCGCGTCCTGGTCGCGGAGATCGCCGACCCCTGCCTGCGGGAGACCTGCATCGACTATCTGCGCGACGTCTCGTTCCGCGCCGACATCTTCATGCTCGGGCCGAAGCGCATGCGGCCCGAGGCGCGCGCGGCCTCGCTGGAGAATGCCGGCCTGGCGCTTGTCGTGCCCCGGAATCAGATCGCGCTGGAGGAGTGGTCCGGGGAGGTGGCGGCCGGACTCACCGCCAGGATTTTCAACGCCGTGCTCGATGCCCTGGCGGACGGCCCCCGGACCTTCGCGGAATTGCGGGCGTCGCCCGGGCTTGCCGGCGTCCGCATCGATACCCTGGCCGCGGCCGCGACGCTGCTGTGCCGTTACAAGGCCAACCTGGCCGTCATTTTCTTCCGGGGAGCCGGGGCCGATGCGGCGCCGGCGCTCAGACTGAATCAGGCATTGCTGGCGGAAGCGCAACGGCATGACGATTTCGACGTGCTCGCCCTGCCCTCGCTGGGAAGCGGCATGCCCGCGACGCGACTCGAGCGACTCGTCCTTCACTATCTGGCCAGCTTCGGCGCCCCGCCGGACTTGTCGATGCTGGGCGAGCTGATGTGCGCGAATCCGGAATCGGGCACGACCGAAAAGGAGGCGGAACAGATGGCCGAAGTACGCCGGCGCATCACCGAAACCGTGGAATCCCGGCTGCCCCTGTGGCGCAGCCTCGGCATCCTGCCACCCTGAGACGGCCGGTTCCGGCGGCTAGCGCCCGCCGTCCTTCTTCGCGGCGCGGCGCCGTCGCGAGTCCTTGGGATCGGCGATCAGCGGCCGGTACACTTCGACGCGGTCGCCGTCGCGCAAAGGGCTCTGCGGGTCCTTCGCCTTGCCGAACACGCCGACCTTGGCCTGGGCCAGGTCCAGCCCGGGAAACTGCCTCCGCAGGCTGCTGGATTCGAGGGCGTCGCGGACAACGGCGCCACGCGGCAGGCGCAGCTCTTCCAGGAACTGGCGGTCGGGGAGCGCGTAGCAGACCTGCACGCGCAGCTCAGCCATACAGCACCTCCGCGCGCTTGCTGAACGAGTCGACGAAGCTGTTGGCGATCATGCTGAACACCGGACCGATGATCCCCTCCAGCAAGCGGCTGGAGAACTCGTACTGCAGGTCGAACTCGACCTTGCAGGCGTCCTCGCGCAGCGGCCTGAACTGCCAGGTGCCGTGCAGGTGCTTGAACGGTCCCTCGAGCAGGGTCATCACGATCTCGTGCGGCGGCCGGTTGGTGTTCTCGGTCGCAAAGGTCTGCTTGATGCCGTGGTAGTTGATGGAAAGGCTGGCGATCACCTTGTCGCCCTCGCGCTTGCGGACGTCCGCCCCGCCGCACCAGGGCAGGAATTTCGGATAGTCCTCGATCCTGTCCACCAGCGCGAACATCTGCTGCGCGCTGTAAGGAAGCAATACGGACTTGTGTACGACAGCCATCGGTTTCCGAACGGTTTGTTAGAATAGACAACCCTGATTCTAACCGAGGCGCCCGATTCCCGAATGAGCATTGTCGACAACAAGAAAGCCTTCCACGATTACTTCATCGAAGAACGCTTCGAAGCAGGCATGGTACTGGAAGGCTGGGAGGTCAAGGCAATCCGCGCCGGACGGGTCCAACTCAAGGAAGCCTACGTCATCGTGCGTCAGGGCGAGGTCTACCTCTTCGGCTGCCACATCAGCCCCCTTCCCACCGCGTCCACCCACATCCACCCCGACCCGGTCCGCACCCGCAAGCTGCTGCTGAATGCCGAGGAGATCAAGAAGCTGATCGGCAAGGTCGAACGCGCCGGCTATACCCTGGTGCCGATCAACATGCACTACGCGAAGGGCCGCATCAAGTGCGAGATCGGCCTTGCCAAGGGCAAGAAGCAGCACGACAAGCGCGAGAGCGAAAAACAGCGCGACTGGCAGCGGGAGCAGCAGTCGATACTGAAGCAGAACCGCCGCTAGGCGCGCTGCTATCCGTAGAGAGCCTGAGTGCCCGGCGCGGCGCTGGGCAAAGAGGCACGACGCTTACCGCGGACCGCGCGCGCCACGTGAAGCGGCGTGAGCAGCCGGAGGCATTTTGCGCCGCGAGAAGGCTGGTCAGGGATAGTTGCTCAGGTCAACCTTCACTCGCCTTTTAGCCAACTGGTTCACATGCTTGGGTTTGATGCAGTTAACCCCTGTCAAATCCACGTACTTGAGCGCCTTCATACGCGTTAGCGAGGGAACAATACTTTTCTTGGCGTTCGCATGCCACCTGAAACACAAGCGCTGAATCGTCGTTGACGCACTCAGGATCGCCACTGCCTTCTCGGTAATTCGGTCACAGGCCTCGAGGTTCAGAGCAGTAAGATTGGGAAGCGTCCTGAGATGGTTCGCCGCCGCGTCCGTAATGTTTTCGTTATATCCCAGGTTGAGGGACTCAAGCGTCGGCACCTGTGCCAGCATGGCAATGTGACGGTCCTCGAAATCACCGTGCGACAAATCCAGTCTCGTAATGCCCGAGTACTTGAAGGCCGTGAGGGCCTGCTGCAGCTCATACGCATGCTGCACCTTCAGCCAACGGGTGGCACCTGCGAAGACTCTGTCAAGGTGCGGACTTGTCTGGCGAAACGCCAGGGCGTCATTTGGGGCATACGGGTCTTTCGGGTCGCCTGAAGTGAGGAAGCTGGCAATGTGATGCAAGAGTTCGGGCGGAAGCGTTTCGAGCCCGGAGGTTGCATGCTCCTTCGCCAGTCGAGCTTCGATTTCCTCGGGCGACGCGAGCCTATCCATCCGCCTCTGCTTTTCCAGACGCTCAAGCTCGGACTCTGCTTCAGAGCCCAGCCATGTACGGGGGCCCGGTCTTGTGGGCTGCACCGGGGCCTCGGGCTCCCCTGGTGAATCCTCGACCACGCCCGGATCTGTGTTGCTTGCACCGCCAAGACCGGCCACTGAGCCCCCGCTGCCCGGTACCGCATCCGCGACCGAGCCTGCATCCGGGTCCGATCCATGCTACGAGCCACTGCTTTCATCTCCCCCTGATGATTCACTTGCCGTTGCGGATTCGCCGGACGCCGACGCATCGTAAGACGAGGAGCCGGCAAATTGGTCATACTCCGCCACACCATGCAGCGAGCCTGCGCTACCTGCGCCCTCTTCCGATAGAACATGCGAGCTCTCGGAGCCGCCCCCCGTCGAGGTACGGTCCGATGCTGGCAGGGAGGGCTCCGATGACCGTTCCGGCAGATGGACGCCGGAGCGGGATGCCGCGCGAGACGATACGGATGTCCGCCCGCCGGCAACCTTCCCGACCGGCGCTGAAGCAGGTCTGTGCGCGACTCGGTGCTTTGAGGTGGTCGGGGCAGGATAGCCGGCCAGCGACCGCGGTCTTTGCTTTCTGGCATACAGCGGCAGATCCTTTGCCGGCGATCCGGTTGTATGCCCGGCAGAGGGCTGAGACGCAGAGTCCTGCAAGCCTCTGACGAACGGTTGCGGAGCGCTTTCCCCACCCTCTGTCCTTGCATGCGTCGCGGTTGCCGATTGTGCACGCTGCGATAGGGAGCTCGGTGAAAGATCACCTCCACCTTGCACTGCTGGGGAGCCCTGCGTGCCGCCGGTTCCTTGTTCGTGATCGTCCGCCGGCTTGAAGCAGCAGAGGATCCGAACACAACTTGTCGCGATGCCCATGGTATGTACGTGAAGTTGAAACGGACACGTCAGTGGCGCGCGAAGCGTGGCGGTTCCTTCCGCTCTTGAGGAACGGAGCCGCGTCTGCGGACGAGTACCATTGTCGGGAGCGCTGCTCCCGGGCGGGGGTTATCAGGCCTTTTGCTGACTCTTCGCCACCTGCATCGCGCCCGCGATCAGGCCGCTGATATCGCTCATGTTGGCCGGGACGATCAGCGAATTATTGGTCTTGGCAAGCTGGGCGAAGGCGTTCACGTATTGCTCCGCCACCTTCAGGTTGACCGCGTCGGATCCACCCGGCTCGCGGATCGCCGCCGCCGTCTTGCGCAATGCTTCGGCGCTGGCCTCGGCAATAGCGACGATGGCCGCCGCCTGACCCTGGGCACGGTTGATCGACGCCTGCTTGTCGCCTTCCGATTTGGCGATGGCCGCCTCCCGCTCGCCGGTGGCGATATTGATCTGCTCCTGCTTGCGGCCCTCGGACGCGGCGATCAGCGCGCGTTTCTCGCGCTCGGCTGTGATCTGGGCCTGCATCGCATGCAGGATCTCGTTGGGCGGCGTCAGGTCCTTGATCTCATAGCGCAGCACCTTGACGCCCCAGTTGGCGGCCGACTCGTCGATCGCGCTGACGATCGCGCGGTTGATGTGCTCGCGCTCCTCGAAGGTCTTGTCCAGTTCCATGCGGCCGATCACCGAGCGCAGCGTGGTCTGCGCCAGCTGCGTGATGGCCGCGATGTAGTTCGAGGAGCCGTAGGAGGCGCGCATCGCATCGGTCACCTGGAAATACAGGATGCCGTCCACCTGCAGCTGGGTATTGTCCTTCGTGATGCAGACCTGGCTGGGGACGTCGAGCGGAATTTCCTTCAGCGAGTGCTTGTAGGCGATGCGGTCGATGAAGGGCAATACGATGTTCAGTCCCGGGCCGAGCGTCGCGTGGTATTTGCCGAGGCGTTCCACCACCCAGGCATGCTGTTGCGGCACCACGTGGATCGTCTTGTAGACGAACACCAGGGCGATGATGAAGACGATGATGCTCAGGTCGGTGAAACTGATGTCCATGCTCGGTCCTTTCTTGCCTCACTGTGCATTCGCGACGACCAGCCGGCTGCCGCGAACCTCTCTGATCACGAACTTGCCCGGTACAGGCTCCGACCCGGGCTCCAGTTCGATATCCCATGCCGCGCCGCGATAATCGGCGCGCGCGGTCTTGCCATCGCTGTTCCAGGCACCAACGGTCAGGGCCTGGCCGACGTCGAGATTGATGTCCGGATTGCGTGCGCTGGGCGCCGGCGCACCGCGGCCCGCGCGGCTGCGGTACAGGACAAAGGTGGCGATCACGCCGGTGACGCCGGCCAGCAGGAACTGGAGCGTGGGATCGAGGCCGGCAAGCGCGGCGGTTCCGCCGACGGCCAGGCCGATCGCAATCATCAGCAGGTAGAACGTGCCCGACAACATTTCGAACACGACCAGCGCGCCCGCCAGCGCGAACCAGATCATCCATCCGCTCATGCCGCCCCTCCTCGCCGCCCGTACGAAACGCCGGCCCGAAAATAAAACGCCCCCGCAACCGTGAGGTTGGCGGGGGCCCAAGTCAGTGGTACTGCTGTTTTTCTTGGTTGTTGTCCGGTAGAAAGCAGGACAGAGTCTAAAGCAAATCGACGCATGCTCAAACGCTTTTCCTTCTGCTTTTGCCTCATTACAACGGTGGCAACCAAAAAAAACGCGGGCCCGGGAGCCCGCGTTTTCGGCTGTCATGCCCCCCTCGGTGGCATCATGCCCCGGAGGCGAGCTTTTGCCAAGTATCAACCACCGTGTCGGGGTTCAGCGAGATCGAGGCGATGCCCTCCTTCATCAGCCATTCGGCGAAATCCGGATGGTCGGAAGGACCCTGGCCGCAGATGCCGATGTACTTGCCCTGCTTGCGGCAGGCTGCAATGGCCCTGGACAGCATGACCCGGACCGCGGGGTCGCGCTCGTCGAAGTCGGCTGCCAGCAATTCCATGCCGGAGTCGCGGTCCAGGCCCAGCGTGAGCTGCGTCAGGTCGTTCGAACCGATCGAGAAGCCGTCGAAATACTCGAGGAACTCCTCGGCCAGGATGGCGTTGGACGGCACTTCGCACATCATGATCAGGCGCAGGCCGTTTTCGCCGCGGCGCAGGCCGTTCTTGGCAAGCAGGTCGACGACCTTCTGCGCCTGGCCCAGGGTGCGAACGAACGGCACCATGATCTCGACGTTGGTGAGGCCCATGTCGTTACGCACCCGCTTCATCGCCTCGCACTCCATCTGGAAGGCTTCGGCGAAGTCTTCGGCCAGGTAGCGCGCGGCGCCGCGGAAGCCGAGCATCGGGTTTTCCTCGTCCGGCTCGTAGCGGGAGCCGCCGATCAGCTTCTTGTACTCGTTGGACTTGAAGTCCGACAGGCGCACGATGACCGGGCTCGGCCAGAAGGCGGCGGCAATCGTGGCGATGCCCTCGGCCAGCTTGTCGACGTAGAACGCGCGCGGCGAAGCGTGACCGCGCGCCACCGACTCGACCGCCTTCTTCAGGTCGGCGTCGATGCCCGGGTATTCCAGGATTGCCTTGGGATGCACGCCGATGTTGTTGTTGATGATGAACTCGAGGCGGGCCAGTCCGACGCCGCCGTTCGGGATCGACTGGAAGTCGAAGGCGAGCTGCGGATTACCGACGTTCATCATGATCTTCAGCGGCAGCGGCGGCAGTTCACCGCGCGAGACTTCGGTGACTTCGGTCTCGAGCAGGCCGTCGTAGATCTTGCCTTCGTCGCCCTCGGCGCAGGAGACGGTCACCAGGGTGCCGTCCTTGAGCATGTCCGTCGCATTGCCGCAGCCGACCACCGCCGGCACGCCGAGTTCGCGGGCGATGATCGCCGCGTGGCAGGTGCGTCCGCCGCGGTTGGTGACGATCGCCGATGCACGCTTCATCACCGGCTCCCAGTTGGGGTCGGTCATGTCGGCCACCAGCACGTCGCCCGGCTGCACGCGTTCCATCTCGGACGGGTCCTTGATCACGCGCACGGGACCGGCGCCGATCTTCTGGCCGATCGCGCGGCCGGAAGCGAGCACCGTGCCGCTGCTCTTGAGCTTGAAGCGCTGCTGGGCGTCGGTCGCCTTCTGCTGCGACTTCACGGTCTCCGGACGCGCCTGCAGGATGTACAGCTTGCCGTCGCGGCCGTCCTTGCCCCACTCGATGTCCATCGGGCGGCCGTAGTGCTTCTCGATGATGACCGCGTACTTGGCCAGCTCGACCACTTCCTGGTCGTTCAGCGAGTAGCGGTTGCGCAGTTCGATCGGCACGTCGACCGTCTTCACCGAGCGTCCGGCCTTGGCCTCGCCGGTGAACTCCATCTTGATCAGCTTGGAACCGATGTTGCGGCGGATGATGGGCAGCTTGCCCTGCTCCAGCATCGGCTTGTGCACGTAGAACTCGTCCGGGTTGACCGCGCCCTGCACCACGGTCTCGCCGAGGCCGTAGCTGGAAGTGATGAACACCACATCCTTGAAGCCGGATTCGGTATCGATGGTAAACATCACGCCGGCCGCGCCGACGTCGGAGCGGACCATGCGCTGCACGCCGGCGGACAGGGCGACTTCCGCATGGGTGAAGCCCTTGTGCACGCGGTAGGAAATCGCGCGGTCGTTGTAGAGCGATGCGAACACGTGCTTGATCGCTTCCAGCACGTTGTCGATGCCGACCACGTTGAGGAAGGTTTCCTGCTGGCCGGCGAAGGAGGCGTCGGGCAGGTCTTCCGCGGTGGCGGACGAACGCACGGCGAACGACACCTCGGCTTCCGAGCCGGCGACCAGCTGCTGGTAGAACTCGCGGATTTCCTGTTCGAGTCGCGGCTGGAACGGGGTGTCGATGATCCACTGGCGGATTTCGGCGCCGGCCTGCGCGAGCGCGCGCACGTCGTCGATGTTCAGCGTGGCCAGTCGATCAGCGATGCGGTCGGCCAGCGTCGCGCCGCCGCCGGCGCTGTGAGACAGGAAATCGCGGAAAGCCTGCGCCGTGGTCGCGAAACCGCCGGGCACGCGCACGCCGGCGCCCGCGAGCTGGCTGATCATCTCGCCGAGCGACGCGTTCTTGCCGCCGACGGACTCGACGTCCGTCATTCTGAGTTTTTCAAACGAAGCTACGTAAGTAGCCTCCCGGGTTGCCCCTGCCGGTGCTGCGTTGGACATAACTACCTCTATTTTGATGATGGGAAATCTGCATGGAGTCCTCTATGCCCAGGTCTTTTTGTTATTCTTCGGGAGCACAAGATCGTCGCGAATCGGGTCTCAAATTGGCGGTCATTTTACAGTGCGCAACGGCTTCATGCGTCACACTCTTTAGAACTTTTCATGATTTATATCGGGTCAAGATTATGCCAGACACCCAAGCAGCACCCTCCGCGCACCCTGTTCACGCTCCCGACCGCACGGTTTTTTTCGTATCCGACGGCACCGGCATCACCGCCGAGACCTTCGGCCACGCCGTCCTGACCCAGTTCGAATTGCGCTTCAAGGAGATCCGGCTGCCGTTCATCGACACCCTGGACAAGGCCCATCACGCGGTACAGGTGATCAATGAAGCTTTCGAGCGGGACGGCAAGCGCCCGATCGTGTTTTCGACCCTGGTCAAGGCCGATCTCTCGTCGGTGGTGCGGCACTCCAAGGGCATGCACATGGACCTGATCCAGACCTTCGTCGAGCCGCTGGAACAGGAGCTGGGCGTGCGCTCCACCCACACCGTGGGCCGCAGCCACAACATCGCCGACTCCGACGACTACAAGAACCGGATCGAGGCGATCAACTTCTCGCTCGCCCACGACGACGGCCAGTCCAACCAGAACCTCGAGTCGGCCGACGTGATCCTGGTCGGCGTCTCGCGCTCCGGCAAGACGCCGACCAGCCTGTACCTCGCCATGCAGTACGGGGTGAAGGCAGCCAACTACCCGCTGATTCCGGAAGACTTCGAGCGCGGCCGGCTGCCGGGGGCGCTGTCGCAGTACAAGAAAAAGCTGTTCGGCCTGACGATCCTGCCGGACCGCCTGTCCGAAGTCCGTAACGAGCGGCGCCCGGGCAGCAAGTATGCGTCGATCGAACAGTGCCGCTACGAGGTCAACGAGGCCGAGAAGATGATGCGCCGCGAGGGCATCCGCTGCATGTCCTCCACGGTGAAGTCCATTGAAGAAATTGCAACGATGGTGCTGCAGGAGATCAAGTCCGACAAGCGCGCCTGGTAGCTTGTTTTTTTGTTCTCGTCGTTCTGAATTTTCAACCCGCCCGACGGTCAACTCCCTTACATGAAACTTACACGCCGCCTATAACGTAAGTGAGTTTGTCGGGAGTTTGAGATGGATCTTGTGTTGCTGGAGCTGATCCTCTGGGTCGGACTGCTGTTCTTCTTCTGGGCGCTCAAGGAAGGTCTGGGACGGGTTGAAGCGGACATCGAGTCGCTCGGCGTGGCCAACGCGCGCCGGGCGTACATTGCCGGGAGCGCCGCCAGCGCGTGGCACCCGGAAAAAGTCGCCGAGCCCATCGGCACCTACCGCGACATGCCGATCTTCCGCTATGTGATGATTCAGGGTCGCAGCTATCAGTTCGACCGGGTCTGCCCGCCGGAATGCCGGGAAGACGTCGATCAGGAAGAGCGCTATGTCGCCCCCGGCCTGGTGTACCAGGAATGCCGGGTGCCGAGCGAGACCTTCGCGCAGTGAGCGTCAGGCCGTCTTCTGCCGCACCTGCTCGAAGAAGCAGACGGCCGCGCAGGCGGCGACATTGAGCGATTCGACCGCCCCCAGGTGCGGGACGGCGAGCCGGTGCGTGGCCCGCGCCAGCAACTCCGGCGACACGCCCTGCCCTTCGTTGCCGAACAGCCAGGCGACCGGCCCGCGCAGGTCGATGTCGTAGATCCGGTGGTCGGCATGCGAACTGGTGGCCGCAACCGGCACCGCCGCCGTCCGCAGGATAGCGTCGAGATCCACGTTCTCATGAATCTGCAGCAGGAAATGCGCGCCCATGCCGGCACGCAGCACCTTGGGCGACCAGGCGAACACGGTGTTTCTGCTGCAGTAGATCCGGGGGATGCCCGCCGCGGCGGCGCTGCGAAGGATGGAGCCGAGATTGCCCGGGTCCTGCAGGTTATCGAGCAGCACCGCCGGGCCGTCCAGCCGCGCGGGCATCGGCGCCGCGGGCACCTCGACCAGGAACATCAGGCCGACCCCGTGCTCGACCTGGCTCAGCGCGGCGTACAGGTTGTCCGGCAAAAGAATGCGCTGCACGCGGTGCGACTGGCACCGATCAAGGATGGACGCCACTTCGGGCAATGCCAGGGCGCTCTCGGAAGCGACGCAGATCTCCGGCTCGCCGGCCTGCTGCAGATACACCTCGCACAGGTGAACGCCGTCGAGCACCGCGCGGCCCGCCTTGCGGCGCGCCTGGGAGCTTCCGGCCAGCAGCTTGAGCTGCTTGTAGAGCGGATTGTCGCGGGATGTGATGGTTTTCATGCTGGTGTCCGCGAACCGCCCGCCTCGACCTCGCAGCCGCCGTCGAGCAGCGCGCGCACCGGCGCATAGGACTTGCGGTGCACGGGCGTGACGCCGTGCAGGCGCAGCCGCTCGAGATGAAGCGCGGTCGGATAGCCCTTGTGCTGGTCGAAACCGTACAGCGGATAGCGCAGGTGCAGCTCGCGCAGCGCGGCGTCGCGGGCGGTCTTGGCGAGGATGGAGGCAGCCGAGATCTCCGGTACCTTGTCGTCGCCCTGCACGATCGCCTCCGAGCGCACCTTCATCACCGGGCAGCGGTTGCCATCGATGAGCGCCAGCGTCGGTGCCACCTGCAGTCCCTCGACCGCGCGCCGCATCGCCAGCATCGACGCATGCAGGATGTTCAGTTCGTCGATCTCGGCTTCGCTGCAGCTGGCGATCGCCCATGCCAGCGCGCTGCGCTTGATCTCGTCGGCCAGCTGGTCCCGCCGGGCCTCGCTGAGTTTCTTGGAATCCCGCAGCCCGCTGATCGGGCGCGCGGGGTCGAGTATCACGGCGGCGGCAAAGACGGCGCCGGCCAGCGGCCCGCGCCCGGCCTCGTCGACGCCGCAGATGACTTCGCCCGCATGGCCGAACAGCGGCAGGCTGGGTGCCTGTTTCTTCATGCGCCGCGCTCCAGGCCGATCAGGCGCAGCACGGCCTGCGCGCTCTCCCGGGCGGAATCGCGCAACAGGCTGTGATGCATCTCGACGAAGCGCTGCTGCAGGCGCGCGCGCCGCGCCGTGTCGTTGAGCTGCACCGACAGCGCGTCCGCCAGCGCCATGGGCGTGGCCGCGTCCTGCAGCAACTCGGGCACGAGGAATTCGCGCGCCAGGATATTGGGCAGTCCGACCCAGGGCTGATAGCCCATGTGCCGCATGATTTCCCACGAGGCCCGCATCATCTTGTAGCCGATGACCATCGGTTTCTTGAACAGCGCCACTTCCAGGGTCGCGGTGCCCGAGGCCACCAGCACCGCGTCGGCGGCCGCGATCGCCGTATGCGAACGCCCGTCGAGCACCTGCAGCGGAAATTCCGCCAGGCCGGCGTCGCGCAGCAGGGTGGTGAAATACTCGCGCTGCCTGGCGCCCGCCATGGGGACGACGAAGCGGACATCGCGCTCACGCCGGGCAAGCTCCACCGCCGCACCGACGAAGGACGCGCTGTTGTACTTGAGCTCCGACATGCGGCTGCCCGGCAGGATGGCAACCACCCTGCCCTCGGCCGGCAGACCGATATCGCGCCGGGCCGCCGCGACGTCGGGCGCCATCGGAATCACTTCCGCCAGCGGATAGCCGACATAGGTCACCGGGATGCCGGCGCGCCGGTAGATCTCTTCCTCGAACGGAAACACCACCAGCATGTGCGACACGGCGCGCGCGATCTTCTTGATGCGGCCGCCGCGCCAGGCCCAGATCGACGGGCTGATGAAATGCATGGTCGGGATGCCGGCCTGCTTGAGCGGTGCTTCCAGGCCGAAATTGAAATCCGGCGCATCGACGCCGATGAAGGCGGCCGGTCTTTCCTGCAACAGGCGGTCGCGCAGCGCAGTCTGTATGCCCTTGATCTCGCGGTAGTGGCGCAGCACTTCGAACAGCCCGCGCACCGACAGCTTTTCCATCGGCCAGTCGCTGCGAAAGCCATACTCCGCCATGCGTGGGCCGCCGATGCCATGGATGACCGCATCCGGCAGATGCGGCCTGAGGCCGGACAGGAGGCGGCTGGCGAGCAGATCGCCGGAGCTTTCGCCGGCCACCATGGCCAGGCGGATGTCAGCGGGCGATGCCACGGGTGCTGCTGTCGAGGAAATCACGCATCGCGCGCAGCGCCTCGGCTGCTTCCGGCGTTTCGGATTCGAGGCGTGCGAGTTCCTGCTTCGCCTGCTCCAGCGGCAGGCCTGACTTGTAGATCAGCTTGTACGCGTTGCGCAGTGCATTGATCTGCTCCCGCGTATAGCCGCGCCGCTTCAGGCCCTCGATGTTGATGCCGTGCGGGGCGGAGGGATTGCCCGAGATCAGGACATACGGCGGCACGTCCTGGGTGATGCTGGTGGTCATGCCGACGAAGGCATGCGCGCCGATCTTGCAGAACTGGTGGACGGCGGAAAAGCCGCTCATGATCACCCAGTCGCCCACGTGCACATGCCCGGCCAGGCTGGCATTGTTGGAGAAGATGGTGTTGTTGCCGACCACGCAGTCGTGCGCGATGTGCACGTAGGCGAGCAGCCAGTTGTCGCTGCCGATGCGGGTCACGCCGGCGTCGTTGGCGGTGCCGCAATTGAAGGTGCAGAACTCGCGCACCAGGTTGCGGTCGCCGATTTCGAGCCGCGTCGGTTCGCCACGATGTTTCTTGTCCTGGGGCGCGCCGCCGATGGAGCTGAACTGGAAGAACTGGTTGTCGCGGCCTATGGTGGTGTGCCCATCGATCACCACATGCGGCCCCACGCGCGTACCCGCGCCTATCCGGACATCCGGACCGACGACGGAATAGGCACCGATCTCGACCGTATCATCGAGTTCCGCCCTGGGATCGACGACTGCGGTGGGATGGATAACTGTCATTACTGCCCCGCTGGCTGGCTGGCGTCACTCGCGCTGCGCATCGTGCACATCAGCTCCGCCTCGACCGCCACCTGACCGTCGACCGTGGCCTGCGCCTTGTATTTCCAGATGCCGCGCGCGGTGCGCAGGATTTCGACTTGCATCTTGAGCTGGTCACCCGGCTCGACCGGGCGCTTGAAACGCGCGCCGTCGATGCCGACGAAGTAGACCACGCTGTTTTCGTCGGGTTTCTGGCCCATCGTCAGGAAGGACAGCAGCGCGGCAGTCTGCGCCATCGCCTCGATCATCAGGACGCCGGGCATCACCGGCTTGTGCGGGAAATGGCCGTTGAAGAACTCTTCGTTGACCGTCACGTTCTTGATGGCGGTGATCGACTTGCCCGCCTCCCAGTCGAGCACGCGATCGACGAGCAGCAGCGGATAGCGATGCGGCAGATATTCCTTGATCTGATTGATGTCGAGACTTTTCATTGCTTTTTTTCTGTAAGCGATTTGATGGTTTTTTCCAGCTCGCGGATTTTCTCGCGCATGGATGACAGATTGCGCACGATGACCGCCGACTTTTCCCAGTCGGCATTTTTCGCGAGCGGATAGAAGCCGGTGTAATGCCCGGGCTCCGAGATGGAGCGGGACACCATGCTGCCGGACGAGATATGGACGTTGTCCACGATGGTCAGATGTCCGAGCACCATGGCGGCGCCGCCGAAAGTGCAGTACTTGCCGATCTTCGCGCTGCCGGCAACGCCCACGCAGCCGGCCATCGCGGTATGGTCGCCGATCACGCAGTTGTGGCCGATCTGGATCTGGTTGTCGAGCTTCACCCCGTTGCCGATCTCGGTGTCGGCCAGCGCGCCACGGTCGATGGTGGTGTTGGCACCGATTTCGACGTCGTCGCCGATGACGACGCGGCCGGTCTGCGGGATCTTGATGTACACACCGTTCTCCCGCGCAAAACCGAAACCGTCGGCGCCGATGACGGCGCCGGAATGCACGATGCCGCGCGCGCCGATCACGCAGCCGGCATAGAAGGTGACGTTGGGGTACAGGCGGCTGTCGTCGCCGATGCGTGCGTCGCGGCCGACGAAGCTTCCCGCCCCGATGACCGCGCGCTCGCCGACCACTGCCCCTGCCTCGATGGTGACATGCGGACCGATGACCGCGCTGGCGGCGACCGCGGCGTGCGGATGGACGCTGGCGCTCGGGTCGATGCCGGGCACCGCAGGTTCGGCGTGGAGCGCGACGAAATACTGGGCGGCACGCGCGAACCACGCATAGGGATTGCTGCAGACGACCCTCGCACCGGAATAGTCGGCGCCGATCGCGGCATCGTCCGCCGGCGACAGCACCAGCGCCGCGGCGCCGGTCGACGCCGCCTGCGCACGGAATTTCGGATTGGAGAGGAAGGTGATGTGCGACGCGTCGGCTGAATCGAGCGGCGCGATGCCCTCGATCCTGATTTCCGCGTCGCCGATGAGTTGGCCTCCCAAGCGTTCGACCAAGTCACCCAGTCGATTGCTCATACTGGCCTCTGGATGCGATTTATTTGTTGAGCGCCTTCAGCACCTTGTCGGTGATGTCGATGCGCGGGCTGAAGTAGACCGCTTCCTGGAAAACGATGTCGTACTTCTCGGCTTCGGCGATCTGCCTGATGACCTTGTTGGCGCGGTCGAGGATCAGGGACAGCTCTTCGTTCTTGCGCTGATTCAGGTCTTCGCGGAATTCACGCTGCTTGCGCTGGAATTCCTTGTCGAGGTCGGCGAGTTCGCGCTGACGCTTCAGGCGCTCGGATTCGGCGATGATCGCCGTATCCTTGTCGAGCCGGTCGGACATGGACTTCAGACGGGCGGCGAGTTCCTGCAGCTCTTTCTCGCGGCGCGAGAATTCCTGCTCGATTTTTGCCGTGGCCTGCTTGGCGGGCAGCGCCTCGCGGAAGATCCGCTCGGTGTTGACGAAGCCGACCTTCGCCGCGTCCTGTGCATGCAGTCCCGCCATCGGCACCAGCAGGGCCGCGGCCAGAGCCATGTGCCCGAGGATCTTCGATGTGATGTTGAAAGACTTCAAGGCCGTTCTCCGCGAAAATCAAATTACTATTATGCCATCCTGCCGTGTCCGACTAAAAGCCGGTACCCAGCTGGAACTGGAAGCTCTGCTTCTTGTCGCCGTCCTTGGCATTGAGCGGCACGCCGAAGCTGAGCTTGAGCGGACCGACCGGGGATACCCAGCTGATGCCCGCGCCGGCGGAGTACCGCAGCTCGCCGAGATCCACTTTCGAACCCTCTTCGAACACGTTGCCGGCATCGACGAAGGTGAACCAGCGCAGCGTACGGTCATTGCCGGAACCCGGGAACGGGAACTGAAGCTCGGCATTGGCGATGATACGGGATGCGCCGCCCAGGGGGTCGCCGTTACGGGCAGACTTGGGGCCGAGCGAAGAACCCTCGTAGCCGCGCACCGAGCCGATGCCGCCCGCATACCACCGCTTGAAGACCGGATACGGCTTGCCGCCGAGGCCGCGACCGTAACCGATCTCGCCGTTGAGCGCCAGGGTGACCGCATCGCCGAACAGCGGCTTGAACCACTGGTGCTGATAGCTGGCCCGGTAATATTTCAGCGTGCCGGCGGGAGCGATATCGAAATTCGCCCTGCGGTACTGACCCTTGCTCGGCACGAGCGCGCTGTCGCGGCTGTCGCGCTGCCACGCAACCGTCAGCGGGAAGCTGGTGGTGGACGCGGTCTGGCCGTCGCCGAAGGCACGCGCGAATTCCTGGTAAATCTCGGGGCTCTCGTTGTGGTCGGGGTCTCCCGCGAGATAGGTTTCCACTTCCGTGCGCTCGGCGCCCACGCCGAAGAACACCGTGTCTTCCTCCGAGAACGGCACGCCGAACTTGACGTTGGCGCCGGTCGTGCGAATGCGGTAGTCGCCGGTGTTCACCTCGGGCGGACGGGTCGTGCGCATGAAAATTTCGTAGCTGCGGCTGACACCCTCGTCGGTGAA
Source organism: Noviherbaspirillum aridicola (assembly GCF_019656455.1). GTDB lineage: Bacteria > Pseudomonadota > Gammaproteobacteria > Burkholderiales > Burkholderiaceae_D > Noviherbaspirillum > Noviherbaspirillum aridicola. Next base: position 200,123 of record NZ_BPMK01000004.1, on the reverse strand, counting down.
GTAAGGCGTGGTGGTCGACAGCGCGATGGTGCGGTTCAGGCGGCTGGTATTGACGTCGATGCCGAGCGTGTTGCCGCTGCCGAAGGCGTTGGCCTGCTGGATCGAGCCGGTCAGCATCAGCTTTTCGCTGCTGGAGAAGCCCGCGCCGAGCAGGATGTTGCCGGTCGGCTTTTCCGCCACCGTCATGTTGATGTCGACCTGGTCCGTGGTGCCGGGCACTTCCGGCGTCTCGATGCCGACTTCCTTGAAGTAGCCGAGACGGTCCACGCGATCGCGCGACAGCCGGATCTTGTCGCCGTCATACCAGGAATTCTCGAACTGACGGAATTCGCGGCGCACCACCTCGTCGCGCGTCTTGGTATTGCCGAGCACATTGATGCGGCGCACATAGACGCGCTTGCCCGGATCGACGAGAACGGTGAAGGAGACTTCCTTCTTGTCGCGGTTGATCTCCGGGTTGGCGTTGACGTTGGCGAACGCATAGCCGAAGTTGCCCATGCGCTCGGAAATCTTCTTGACGCTGTCGGCCAGCTTTTCGCCGGAATACACGTCGCCCTTCTTCAGCGTGACCAGCGATTGCAGTTCCTGCTCGCGGCCGAGCATTTCGCCTTCAAGCTTGATGTCGCCGACCGTGAACTTGTCACCCTCGTTGATATTGATGGTGATGTAGATGTCCTTCTTGTCGGGCGTGATCGACACCTGGGTGGACTCGACCTGCATCTCGAGATAGCCGCGGTTGAGGTAGTACGAACGCAGGCTTTCGATATCGCCGGTGAGCTTCTGCTTCGAGTACTGGTCGGCCTTGGTGTACCAGGTGAACCAGCCGGGGGTGCGCAGGTTCAGCAGGCCGAGCAACTCCTTCTCCGAGAAGGCCTTGTTGCCGATGATGTTGATCTGGCGGATGCGGGAGACTTCGCCCTCGTCCACCGCGAAGCTGATGTTGACGCGATTGCGCTCGATCGGCGTGACGGTGGTGGTGATCTGCACGCCGTACAGGCCGCGCGACAGGTATTGCCGCTTCAGTTCCTGCTCGGCCCGGTCCAGCAGCGCGCGGTCGTAGATCCGCCCTTCGCCGAGGCCGATGTCCTTGAGCGCCTTGGTCAGCGCATCCTTCTCGAATTCCTTGGTGCCGGAGAATTCGACCGCGGCGATCGCGGGCCGCTCCTCGACCATCACCACCAGCACGTCGCCTTCGACCTCGAGGCGTACATCCTTGAAGAAGCCGGTCGCATACAGCGCCTTGATCGCGGCCGCGCCCTTTTCATCGGTATAGGTCTCGCCTACCCGCACCGGCAGATAGCTGAACACCGTACCTGCTTCGGTACGCTGAATACCTTCGACGCGGATGTCCTTGACGGTGAACGGATCGACTGCCAGCGCTTGCCCGGTGCACAGGGCGAAGGCGGCGATAGCGATGAGGCGACGGGGGAAGAAAGGATGCTGGCTGCGCTCGAGTGTGAATTTCATCGGTTGTTTTATTGTCAATGCCCCTGCCGCGGCGTGCCGCGGCAAAAACTCAGGACATGAGCCGCATGATGTCATTGAAGACTGCGACGGCCATCAATGTCATCAAAATGCCCACTCCTGCTCGCTGGGCCATTTCTCCGATGCGCTCTGGCAAGGCGCGGCCGGTCAAAAGTTCCAGCGAATAATACAGTAAAAGCCCCCCGTCCAATACCGGAATGGGAAGCAGGTTCATTACGCCCAGGCTGATGCTGATGAAGGCGATGAAGGTCAGATAGCTGATCCATCCCACCCGCGCAGTCTGTCCCGCGTAGTCGGCGATGGTGATAGGACCGGTGACATTCTTCCAAGAAACTTCGCCGGCCAGCATTTTACCAAGCATTTTCAGCGTCAGGACGCTGGTGTCCCAGGTCTTGCGAACCGCCTTGACGGTGGCCTCGCCGATGGAATCGCGCGCCACCACCATTTCCGGCGCCAGTGCGACCTCGGCGCGGATGCGTCCGATGGTCTGCCCCTTGGCGGCTACGCTCTCGGGCGTGACGCTGACGTCGATCGGCTGATCGCCGCGCATGCCTTCGATACGCAGGCTGCGGCCGGGCGCGCTGCGGATGCGCTCGACGAAGGCGAGCCCGTCCATGACCGGCTCGCCGGCGATCCTGAGAATGCGGTCGCCTTCGCGCAGACCCGCCTGCGCGGCGGGACCGTCCTCCGCCAGCCGACCCAGGACCGCGGGCGGACGCGCGAGGTCGAGCCCCAGCTTGCCGAGGAAGTCGCCTTCGAGATCCTCCGGCGCGAGCGAGCCGAAGCCGAGCGTGACGACATCCGTCCGTTCGCCGCCGTTTTCCCGGCGCACCACGTCGAGTTGGGCGGGGGCCTTGTCGAGTGCGGCCTGCATGATCTTCCAGCGCAGTTCGGTCCAGCCGTCCACCGCCTCGCCGTTGACTGCGGTGATGCGCTCGCCGCCGCGCAGGCCTGCCGCATGCGCGGGTGTGGCCTCGGGCACGGCACGCAGCAGCGCGGCCGGCTCGGGCATGCCGTGGGTGTAGAGCCCGGCGAAAACGACGATGGCGAGGATGAAATTGGCGAGCGGACCGGCGGCCACGATGGCCATGCGCTTGCCGACCGGCTGGCGCGTGAACTCGCGCTTCAGATCGGATTCCGGCAGCTTGCTGATGTCCTGCTCGCGGGCGTCGAGCATTTTCACGTAGCCGCCGAACGGCAGCATGGAGATCGCCCACTCGGTCTGGTCGGGACCGAAGCGGCGCGACCAGATGATCTTGCCCATGCCCACCGAGAATCGAAGCACCTTGACGCCGCACCATCGCGCCACCCAGTAATGCCCGAGTTCATGCACTACCACGAGGATGGCCAGCGCGACGAGGAATGCGAGTACGGTATGCAGCAGGGTCATGGCGTCACCGTTGTTCAGCAGGCGTTCAGGAAATCAGGGATAGTGCGGTCTCCCTGGCACGGCGGTCCTCTTCAAGCAGGGATCCGAGATCGGTCAGCGGGGCGGCGGGCAGGCGCTCGAGCACATCTGCGATCAGGCGGTCGATCATCCGGAATCCTATCCGGCGATCGAGGAAGGCCTGTACCGCGACCTCGTTGGCAGCGTTGAGTATAGCCGGGGCGCTACCGCCGGCCAACAATGCCGAGTAGGCAAGTTGTAAGCAAGGGAAACGCTGGAAATCCGGCTTCAGGAAATTGAGCTGGCCGACCTGCGCCAGGTCGACAGGACTGACGCCGGAGTCGATGCGGTCGGGATAGGCGAGCGCGTGCGCGATCGGAGTGCGCATGTCGGGATTGCCGAGCTGGGCCAGTACCGAGCCGTCCCGGTAGGACACCATCGAGTGGATGACGCTCTGCGGGTGAATCACCACCTCGATCTGCTCGGCGGAGGCGCCGAACAGCCAGTGCGCCTCGATCACTTCCAGGCCCTTGTTCATCATGGTGGCCGAGTCGACCGATATCTTGCGGCCCATGACCCAGTTGGGGTGCGCGACCGCCTCTTCCGGGGTCACCGCCTCGAGCGTGGCGACATCGCGCCTGAGGAAGGGGCCGCCGGAGGCGGTAAGCAGAATGCGCGATACGCCGTGGTTTTCCGGTACCCGGCTGTATGCCTGCGGCAGGCTCTGGAAAATCGCGTTGTGCTCGCTGTCGATCGGCAGCAGCGTGGCACCGCTGTCGCGCACCGCATCCATGAAGATCGGGCCGGACATCACCAGCGCTTCCTTGTTGGCGAGCAGGACCTTCTTGCCGGCGCGCGCCGCCGCCAGCGTGGGCGCAAGCCCGGCCGCGCCGACGATCGCCGCCATCACCACGTCGCATTCGGGCGCCGAGGCGACCTCGCACAACGCGGCTTCGCCCCACGCCACCTGGGTCGGCAGATCGCGCTCGCGCAGCAGCGCGGCCAATGCGGTTGCGGCTTCGGGGCTGCCTACCACGGCCACCTGCGGCCGGAAGCGCTCGCACTGGGCGGCGAGTTCGGCGACTTTGGCATGCGCGGTCAGCGCATGAACCCGGTAGCGGTCGGGATGACGGCCTACGACGTCGAGCGTGGAAACGCCGATCGAGCCGGTAGCGCCGAGGATGGTGATGCTTTGCATACTGCTATACCTGGAAGCGGGAAGTGAACAGCACGGCCAGCGGCAGCGTCGGAATCAGCGCGTCGATGCGATCGAGCACGCCGCCATGGCCCGGCAGCAGGCTGCTGCTGTCCTTCATGCCGGCACGGCGCTTGAGCATGGATTCGAACAGATCGCCGACGATGCTGGCGGCGACCATCAGCGTCATCACGCCCGCGAACGCCGCCCAGCCCCAGCTGGCGACGAGTTGCGTGGCGAAGGTCTGCTGCAGCGCGGGAATGAACACCGACGCGCCGGCAATCAGAAGAACCGCGAGCCAGCCGCCGAACGCGCCTTCCCAGGATTTTCCGGGCGAGATGGACGGCGCCAGCTTGCGCCTGCCGAAGGCCTTGCCGGAGAAATATGCACCAATGTCCGCCACCCAGATCACCGCCATCACCGACAGCAGGTAAAGCGGCGACAGCTGGAACAGGGCGACCATGGCGACGAAACAGCCGAGAATGGCGATGCCGTAAATCCCGTTGAGCAGGCGGCTGCCGAGTCCGCCCAGCGGCGGCAGGCCGACTTTCAGCGCCGGCGCGAGCCGCACGGCCCAGATAGCGACACACAGCATGAACAGCAGCCGGGCGCCGGCTGCATCACCGCGGAATACGATGAACAGGAAGGCCGCCGTCCAGACCACGGCGCCGAGCAGCGGCCGCTTGTTGTGGAAAAGACGGAAGCATTCCCAGGATGCGGCGGCAAAAAACGCGGCGGCGACAGCGGCGATCAGTGTGAAGGAGTTCGAATAGAGCACCGCCAGCAGGACGACCAGCATGACGACCGCTGTCAGCACGCGCGTTTTGAGCATCAGGACGCTTTCTTCTGTTCGATCAACTGCTCGCTGGTGCGACCGAAACGGCGCTCGCGCTGCCGGTAGGAGGCGATGGCGAGATCGAGTGCCTGGGCATCGAAATCCGGCCAGTAGGTTTCGGTGAAATAGAACTCGGTGTAGGCGAGTTGCCAGAGCAGGAAGTTGGACACCCGCTCTTCCCCGCCGGTGCGGATGAACAGGTCGGGCTCCGGCGCGTAGGCCATCGACAGGTTGCCGGCCAGTTCGTCCTCGCTGAAATCGGACTTGCCAGGATTGGCGACGATCATCTTCTGCACCGCCTGCATGATGTCCCATCGGCCGCCGTAATTCGCGCAGATGGTCAGCGTCAGGCGCCGGTTGCCCGCGGTACGGCGCTCGGCGCTGGCGATCATCGCCTGCAGCTTGGGGTCGAAACGGCTCAGATCGCCGACCACCTTCAGCCGGATGTCATTGGCGTGCATCTTGGCGACTTCGCGCTCGAGCGCGGTCACGAACAGGCGCATCAGCAGCGACACTTCATCGGCGGGACGGCGCCAGTTTTCGGAGCTGAAGGCGAACAGGGTGAGGTATTCGACACCGCGGTCGACGCAGGCCTCGACCATGCCCCGCACCGCCTCCACGCCCTTGGCATGGCCGGCGAAGCGCGGCATGAAACGCTTGGTTGCCCAGCGGCCGTTGCCATCCATGATGATGGCGATATGACGGGGCACGGAGGAAACCGCCGGCACAGTCTGGGTTGAGCTCGAGTGATCCATGTCGGGCCTGCTTTCAATGGGGTTGAACCGGGGTTCCGGCGCATTCGCATGCGCATGCCGGACGGCTGGCCTGGCCGGCGGGAGCCGGCCGCGGCTGGCGCCGTCTCAGACGGTCATCAGTTCTTTTTCTTTCTCGGCGATCAGTTTGTCGACTTCCGCCACGAACTTGTCCGTCAGCTTCTGCACGTCGTCCTGGGCGCGGCGCTCATCGTCTTCCGAGCACTCCTTGTCCTTCAACATCTTCTTCAGCGCTTCGTTGGAATCGCGGCGGATGTTGCGGATGGCGACCTTCGCGTCTTCACCCTCGCCCTTGACCAGCTTGACGAATTCCTTGCGGCGCTCCTCGGTCAGCGGCGGCGTCGGCACGCGGATCAGGTCGCCCTGGGTGGCGGGGTTGAGGCCGAGATCGGACTCGCGAATGGCCTTCTCGATGGCCGACAGCATCTTCTTTTCCCACGGCTGCACGCCGATGGTCCGGGCGTCGAGCAGGGTCACGTTGGCGACCTGGCTGATCTGGGTCGGCGTTCCGTAGTAATCGACCATCACATGGTCGAGGATGCCGGTGTGGGCGCGGCCGGTACGGACCTTGGCCAGGTTGGCCTTCAGGGTCTCGATCGACTTGGCCATCTTCTGGTCGGCGTTCTTCTTGACGTCAGCGACTGACATACTGCACTCCTCTCATGCTACGAGTAAGACTAGTTATACGTGAACCAGGGTCCCTTCGTCCTCGCCCAGGATCACATTTTTCAATGCGCCCGGCTTGACGATGGAGAAAACCTTGATCGGCAGCTTCTGATCGCGGCACAGCGCGAATGCGGTGGCGTCCATCACCTGCAAGTGCTTGGCGATCGCCTCGTCGAAGGTGATCGTCGAGTAGCGCACCGCGTTGCGGTCCTTGTTCGGATCCGCCGTATAGACGCCGTCGACCTTGGTTGCCTTGAGCACGATTTCCGCGCCGATCTCGGAGCCACGCAGCGCGGCGGCCGTATCGGTGGTGAAAAACGGATTGCCGGTGCCTGCCGCGAAGACCACGATCTTGCCCTCTTCAAGATACTGCAGCGCCTTGGGGCGCACATAGGGTTCGACCACCTGTTCGATGGAAATCGCCGACATCACCCGTGCCGTGATACCCACCTGACGCATCGCATCGGCGAGCGCCAGGGAATTCATGACCGTGGCCAGCATGCCCATGTAGTCGGCGGTCGCGCGATCCATGCCCTGCGCACCGGGAGCCACGCCGCGGAAGATGTTGCCGCCGCCGATGACGATCGCCAGCTCCACGCCCATCCTTGCCACTTCAGCAACATCCGCCACCATCCGCTCGATCGTCGCGCGATTGATGCCGTAGGCGTCGTCGCCCATCAAGGCTTCGCCCGAAAGTTTGAGCAGGACGCGTTTGTACGCTGGGTTAGACATGGGGCAGGACTCCTATTGTTACCGGTTCAAGATGGGTGTTCTGTTCGCCCGCCGCATCCGACCTGCCGTGTGTGGCCAAGATTAGATGAAAACAGGCATCTGCGGCGGGTCCCGATGTTGACGCAGCGTAAGACCGCATCGGATGGCTGCTCACCCCGGCCGCACATTGTCGCACCGTAGCGGCGGCCTCGGCGAAAATCGAGCCCCGGCAGAGCAACGCCCCCGAGGGGGCGTCCTGAAAAAACGGGCCTTTCGGCCCGCTGTGCTGCTTACGCCTGCTGCTTGGCTGCGGCCACCTGCGCCGCCACTTCCGCTGCAAAGTCGTCCTGGCGCTTTTCGATGCCTTCGCCGACCACGAACATGGTGAAGGACTTCACGCTGGCGCCTGCCGCCTTGAGCATCTGCTCAACGGTCTGCTTGTCGTTCTTCACGAACGGCTGATCCAGCAGCGAGACTTCCTTCAGGTACTTCTGCACCGAACCTTCGACCATCTTGGCGACGATTTCGGCGGGCTTGCCGGACTCGGCGGCCTTCTGGGCCGCGATCGAACGCTCTTTCTCGATCAGATCGGCCGGCACGTCCTTGGAGGACAGCGCAACCGGCTTCATGGCGGCGATGTGCATGGCGACATCCTTGCCGACCTGCTCGTCGGCGGCGTCGAATTCGACGATCACGCCGATGCGGGTGCCGTGCAGGTAGGACACCAGCTTGCTGCCGGTCTCATAACGCTTGAAGCGGCGGAAGGACATGTTTTCGCCGATCTTGCCGACCAGGGCGGAACGGACTTCGTCGAGCGTCTTGCCGCCGGCGTCCAGCGCGGACAGCGCTGCCACGTCCGCCGGGTTCTTCTCGGCGACCAGCTTGACCGCGGCGTTGGCCAGGCCGATGAATTCTTCGTTCTTGGTCACGAAGTCGGTTTCGCAGTTGACTTCGATGAGCGCGCCCACGCCGTTGGCGATGTACGCGGCTACCACGCCTTCCGCGGTCACGCGGGAAGCTGCCTTGGAAGCCTTGCTGCCCAGCTTGACGCGCAGGATTTCCTCCGCGCGGGCCATGTCGCCATCGGCCTCGGTCAGTGCCTTCTTGCATTCCATCATCGGCGCGTCGGTCTTCGCGCGCAGTTCGCCTACCATCGCTGCGGTAATTGCCGCCATGTCTTTCTCCTAATCACAAAGTGCGTCCGTCGGACGCATCGATTCAAAATACGTTCAGCACGGGTACAAAAAAGGGGCGAACCGCTGTTGCCCCTTTTCAGATGCCCGATACTTCAGGCGCAGGGCTGTTAGGCCTGCTCGCTGACCTCGACGAATTCGTCGGAACCGCCCTTGACGGCTTCCAGCACTTCGTTGGTCGCATTGGCACGGCCTTCGAGGATCGCGTCCGCGACGCCGCGAGCGTACAGGGCCACAGCCTTGGAGGAGTCGTCGTTGCCCGGGATGACGTAGGTCACGCCTTCGGGGGAATGGTTGGTGTCGACCACGCCGATGACCGGAATGCCGAGCTTGCTGGCTTCGGTGATCGCGCCCTTGTGGTAGCCGACGTCGATCACGAAGATCGCGTCAGGGATGCCGCCCATGTCCTTGATGCCGCCGATGGACTTCTGCAGCTTTTCCATCTCGCGCTGGAACATCAGCGCTTCTTTCTTGCTCAGCTTTTCGACCGAACCGTCTTCCATCGCGGCTTCCATGTCCTTCAGGCGCTTGATGGAGGTCTTGATGGTCTTGAAGTTGGTCAGCATGCCGCCCAGCCAGCGCTGGTCGACGAAAGGCATGCCGGCGCGCTGCGCTTCGGCGGCGATGATGTCGCGTGCCTGGCGCTTGGTGCCGACGAACAGGATGGTGCCGCGGTTGGAGGCCAGCTGGCGGATGTACTTCATCGCCTCCTGGTACATGCCCAGGGTCTTTTCCAGGTTGACGATATGGATCTTGTTGCGATGGCCGAAGATGAACGGGGCCATCTTGGGGTTCCAGAAGCGGGTCTGGTGACCGAAGTGGACACCGGCTTCCAGCATTTCACGCATGGTAACGGACATGAATTTCTCCAGGGTTGGGTCTTGAATCGGGCCAGTCACCCCGCGTGAGCGGAGCACCCTTTGCGGCCGGATTCGCGATTTGGTTCAGGTTTGGTTCAGTTAGCAAGGAGACATTCCAAGCTAACCCGAGATTCTACCCTAACTCCCGCGGATTGTTCAAGGCGCGGACATGCTCCCGCCTGCGGATTCCGGTCTGCTCGACTATAATTCCGCCTTGTCTATTCTTCACGCCAGCCGGCGCATCAAGACCTCTCATGGGCTCCATCAACATCAAGACCGAAGACGATATCAAGGGCATGCGGATCGCCGGCCGCCTGGCGGCGGAAGTGCTCGATTTCATTGCACCGCATGTCAAACCCGGCGTCACCACCGGCGAACTCGATCGTCTCTGCCACCAGTACATGGTCGAGGTGCAGGGCACGGTTCCGGCGCCGCTCAACTACGCACCGCCCGGCTACACGCCCTACCCCAAGTCCATCTGCACCTCGGTCAACGACGTGGTCTGCCACGGCATCCCGGGCGACAAGGTGCTCAAGAACGGCGACGTGCTCAACATCGACATCACGGTGATCAAGGACGGGTATCACGGCGACACCAGCCGCATGTTCTACGTCGGCGAGCCGTCCATCCTCGCACGCCGGCTGACCGAGGTGACCTATGAGTGCATGTGGCTCGGCATCTCGAAAATCAGGCCGGGCGCTCACCTCGGCGACATCGGCTACGTGATCCAGCAGCATGCGGAAAAGGCGGGCTACAGCGTGGTGCGCGAGTTCTGCGGCCACGGCATCGGCAAGGTCTTCCACGAAGAGCCGCAGGTGCTGCATTACGGCCGTCCCGGCACGCTGGAAAAACTGGTGCCGGGCATGATCTTCACCGTCGAGCCGATGATCAATTCCGGGCGCCGCGAGATCCGCGAGATGGGCGACGGCTGGACCATCAAGACCAAGGACCGCAGCCTGTCGGCGCAATGGGAACACACGGTGCTGGTGACGGAAACCGGTTATGAGGTGCTGACCGTCTCCCCCGGCATGCCGGCGCCCCCGGCATTCGTGCAGGCCGCCTCCGCCCCGGCAGCCGCGGGCTGACACATGCCGCCTCTCGCGCTGACGCTCAGGGAGCAGCTCAAGGCCGGGCGGCAGGCGACCATCGCGGCGTTCCAGCAGCACGGCCGGCCCGAGAAGCTGCTGGTCAGCCTGCGCCAGATCGTCGACAACGCGCTCGCCCAAGCCTGGCAGCAGTCCGGGCTGCCGCCGTCGGCGGCGCTGGTGGCGGTCGGCGGCTACGGGCGAGGCGAACTGTTCCCGCACTCAGACGTCGACGTCCTGATCCTGCTCGAGGCCGCACCCGGTCCGGAGCTGAAGGGAAAGCTGGAAGAGCTGGTTCAGCTGCTCTGGGACATCGGACTGGAGATCGGCCACAGCATCCGTACGGTCGATGAATGCCTGGCCGAGTCGGCGGCGGACATCACGGTGCAGACCAGCCTGCTCGAGGCCCGCCTCATCTGCGGCAGCCGCAAGCTGTTCCAGTTTCTCCAGGAGCGCCATACCGCGGCGATCAATCCCCGGGCGTTCTTCCAGGCGAAGACGCTGGAAATGCGGCAGCGCCATGTGAAATACGAAGACACGCCCTACAGCCTGGAGCCGAATTGCAAGGAAAGTCCCGGCGGCCTGCGCGACCTTCAGGTCATCCTGTGGGTGGCCAAGGCGGCAGGCCTCGGCGACTCCTGGCGCAAGCTGGCCGAGCGCGGGCTGATCACGCCTACCGAGGCGCGCCAGCTGAGCCAGAAGGAACGCGCGTTCAAGGATATCCGGATCCGCCTGCACATCCACGCCGGCCGGCGCGAGGACCGACTGGTCTTCGACGTGCAGACCGCGATCGCGGAATCCTTCGGCTTCAAGACCACCGAGACGCGCCGCGCCAGCGAGTACCTGATGCAGCGCTACTACTGGGCGGCCAAGGCGGTCACCCAGCTCAATACCATCCTGCTGCAGAACATCGAGACGCAGCTGTTTCCGCGCGCCGCGACGCCGGAGCCGGTGAACGAGCGCTTCAACGAGATCGACGGACGCCTCGACATCGCCAGCGACGATACCTTTGAATCCACGCCGTCGGCGATGCTGGAGGTATTCCTGCTGCTGGCGCAACGGCCGGACCTGAAGGGCATGACGGCGCGCACCCTGCGCGCGCTGTGGCATGCGCGCCTGAAGATCGATGCGAAGTTCAGGAGCGATCCGGTGAACCGCGACCTCTTCCTGCAGATCATCAAGGCGCCGCGCGGCATCACGCATGCGCTGCGGGGGATGAACCAGACCAGCGTGCTCGGCCGGTACCTGCCGAATTTCCGGCGCATCGTGGGCCAGATGCAGCATGACCTGTTCCATGTGTACACGGTCGACCAGCACATCCTGATGGTGGTGCGCAACGTGCGCCGCTTCACGATGACCGAGCATGCGCACGAGTATCCGTTCTGCAGCCAGCTGATGGCCAATTTCGCCCAGCCCTGGCTGCTGTATATCGCCGCGCTGTTCCACGACATCGCCAAGGGCCGCGGCGGCGACCATTCCGAACTCGGCAAGGTCGATGCACGCCGCTTCTGCGTCGAGCACAAGCTGTCGAGGGAAGACACGGAGCTGGTGGTGTTCCTGGTCGAGCAGCATCTCGCGATGTCCCAGGTGGCGCAGAAGCAGGACCTGTCCGACCCCGATGTGATCCGCAACTTCGCGGCGCTGGTGAAGGACGAGCGGCGCCTGACCGCGCTCTATCTGCTGACCGTGGCCGACATCCGCGGCACCAGCCCCAAGGTCTGGAACGCGTGGAAAGGCAAGCTGCTGGAAGACCTGTACCGGATGACGCTGCGGGTCCTCGGCGGCGAGGATCATTCGGCCGATCACGAACTGCGCAACCGCCAGGAAGAGGCGCTCAAGACCCTGCGGCTGTACGGGCTGCCGGAGAATGCGCACGACGCGCTGTGGAAGCAGCTCGACGTCGCCTACTTCCTGCGGCACGACGCCGGCGACATCGCGTGGCAGACGCGCAGCTTCTACAACCGGATCGACAGCGCGACACCGGTGGTGCGCGCGCGCCTGGCGCCGATCGGCGAAGGCGTGCAGGTCGCGGTCTACGTCAAGGACCAGCCGGACCTGTTCGCGCGCATCTGCAGCTACTTCGACCGCAAGAACTTCAGCATCCTCGATGCCAAGATCCACACCACGCGCCACGGCTATGCGCTGGACAGCTTCCTGGTGACGGAACCCGCCTTCGCCAACAGCTACCGGGACATCATCAGCCTGATCGAGCACGAGCTGACCCGGCTGCTGTCCGAGCATGCGCCGCTGCCGCCGCCGGTGAAGGGCCGGCTGTCGCGCCTGTCGCGGACCTTCCCGGTGACGCCCACGGTGGACCTGCGGCCCGATGAACGAGGCCAGTACTACCTGCTTTCGGTATCGGCGAACGACCGTAACGGTCTGCTCTATTCGATCGCGAACGTGCTGACCAAATACAAGATCAACCTCCACACCGCCAAGATCATGACCCTCGGCGAACGCGTCGAAGACGTTTTCCTGGTCGATGGTCCGGTGCTCAACAATGCGCGCAGCCAGATCCAGCTCGAGACCGAGCTGCTGGAGGCATTGCGCGTCTGATGGGAATCATGAAACAAACCGGCAGCAGCAGCGAACTCGTCCGTCTCTCCAAGCGCATGTCCGAACTCGGGCTGTGCTCAAGGCGCGAGGCGGATGAATGGATAGAGCGCGGGTGGGTGCGCGTCGACGGCGAGGTCGTGTCGGAACTCGGCAGCAAGGTGCTGCCGCACCAGCGCATCACGGTCGACCGCCAGGCGAGCGCGCAGCAGGCACGCCTCGTCACCGTGCTGCTGAACAAGCCGGTCGGCTTCGTCAGCGGCCAGGCAGAGGACGGCTACAAGCCTGCCGTGACCCTGGTCACGCCGGAGAACCGCTGGAAGGAAGACAAGACGCCCCTGCAGTTCCACCCGGCCCAGCTGCGCAGCCTGGTGCCCGCCGGGCGTCTCGACATCGATTCCGTCGGGCTGCTGGTGCTGACGCAGGACGGCCGCGTCGCCAAGCACCTGATCGGCCAGGACAGCACGATCGAGAAGGAATACCTGGTGCGGGTGCAGTACACGCGCGGCGGGCGCCTGCCCGAGTCGGACCTCCGGCTGCTCAATCACGGGCTGTCGCTGGACGGCCGCAAGCTGCAGCCGGCAAAGGTGAAATGGCAGAATGAAGACCAGCTGAGCTTCGTCCTCAAGGAAGGCCGCAAGCGCCAGATCCGCCGCATGTGCGAAGCGGTCGGGCTGAAGGTGACTGGACTCAAGCGGGTGCGCATTGGCCGCGTGCTGCTCGGCGACCTGCCGGCGGGCCAGTGGCGCTATCTGCGGGCGGACGAGCAGTTCTGATACTGCGCGACGCGCATGGCAGGGAAGCCGGGCCTGCCCGTACCCGCCCTGCCGGGCCTAGTCGTCGCTCGCCGGATCGAGACCGGGAAACAGCACCTCGGTGAAACCGAAGCGGGAGAAATCCTTTATCCGCATCGGATAGAGTATGCCGGCGAGATGATCGCATTCGTGCTGCACCACGCGCGCATGGAAACCGTCGGCCTCGCGCACGATACGCTGCCCGTACTGGTCGAAACCTTCATAGCGCAGGCGCGTCCAGCGCGGTACCACCCCGCGCATGCCAGGCACCGACAGGCAGCCTTCCCAGCCCTCCTTCTGCTCGTCGCCGAGCGGCGTGAGCACCGGGTTGAGCAGCACGGTTTCCGGCACCGGCGGCGCCTCCGGGTAGCGCTCGTTGCGGCTGAAGCCGAAAATCACGAGCTGCAGATTGACGCCGATCTGCGGCGCCGCCAGGCCGGCGCCGTTAGCCGCATGCATGGTGTCGAACATGTCGGCCACCAGCGCATGCAGTTCGGGCGTGTCGAACGCCGTGACCGGCTCCGCCTGCCGCAGGAGCCGCGGATCGCCCATCTTCAAAATGGTTCTGACGCTCATTTCCGCTGCTCCAGGAACGCGCCGAAGGCGGCACCGACCTCGGGATGCTTGAGGCCCATCGCGACCGTCGCCTGGAGGTAGCCGAACTTGGAACCGCAGTCGTAGCGGCGGCCGGCGAAGCGGCAGGCGAGCACCGGTTCCTCGCGTATCAGGGCGGCGATCGCGTCGGTCAGCTGTATCTCGCCGCCGGCGCCCTGGCCGATCCGCTCCAGGTGATGAAATACGCGCGGCGTCAGCACATAGCGGCCGACCACGGCAAGCGTGGACGGCGCCTGGTCCGGCGCGGGCTTTTCCACGATGGCATCGACCCGTTCCAGTCCTTCGCGGTACGGCCTGGCGCTGACGATGCCGTACTGGCGCGTATCCCGCAGAGGCACGTCCTGCACCGCCAGCAGGCTGGCCCCTTCCCGTGCGAAGACTCGTGTCATCTGCGCCAGCACCGGCGCGTCTCCCGCATCCACGTCCATCAGGTCGTCGGCCAGCAGGATGGCAAACGGCTCGTCGCCGATCACCGGACGCGCGCACAGCACCGCGTGGCCGAGACCGAGCGGCGCGGGCTGGCGGATGAAGATGCAATGCACGTTCGGCGGAATGGTGCCGCGCAGCGCTTCCAGCAGTTCGGTCTTGCCGCCCGCCTCCAGCTGCGCCTCGAGTTCGTGCGCGGCGTCGAAGTGGTCCTCGATCGCGCGCTTGTTGCGGCCGGTGATGAACACCATTTCGGTGATGCCCGCGGCGACCGCTTCCTCCACCGCGTACTGGATCAGCGGCTTGTCGACCACCGGCAGCATCTCCTTGGGCTGGGCCTTCGTCGCGGGGAGGAAGCGGGTGCCGAGGCCGGCGACGGGGAATACGGCTTTTCTGACAGTCTTCATCCCTGCTCCAGCAGTTGCAGCAGGCCCGCCTCATCCAGCACGGGCACGCCCAGTTCCAGCGCCTTGGCCAGCTTGCTGCCGGCTTCCTCGCCGGCCACCACATAGCTGGTCTTCTTCGATACCGAACCGGCCACCTTGCCGCCGGCGGCCTCTATCTTCGCGGCCGCCTCGTCGCGCGTCATGTTCGGCAGGGTGCCGGTGAGCACAAAGGTCTTGCCGGCGAACCGCCCTTCGTCCGCCGCCTGCTCCGGCAACTGGGCCAGCAGGTCGGCCACCAGCGCGTCGAGCCGGCGCACCTGCTCCCGATGCGCTTCCTCGCCGAGCCAGGACAGCAGCGGCGACTTGACGCTGTCAGGCAGGCTCAGCGCCCCGATCCGCTCCGGGTGCAGCAAGGCGCCGAGCGTGATGCCCTGTGCCGCCGCCTGGCGGGCGCGCGCTTCGGTCAGCCTAGGGATGCGCAGGGCCGCCAGCAGGTCCGCATCCGCCAGCCTGGAACGCAGCTTGGCGCTGGGCGCATGCTCGCCCGCCGGTGCCACCCTGGCCTGGAGGAGATGGTCCAGCGCATCCTGGTTCTTGGCCTCGGCAAAGAATTCCGCGATCGCTTCGGCCACGGTGTCGCCGATGTCGGGAAGCACTTTCAGCAGCGGCGCCGGCACGCGGCGGATGTTGTGCAGCGAGCCGAGCCAGTCCGCCAGCGTCTTCGCGGTGGATTCGCCGACGTGGCGAATGCCGAGGGCGAACAGCAGCCGTTCGAGCGGAGGATGCTTGCTGGCTTCGATGGCCGCAAGCAGGTTTTCCGCCCATTTGGTCGCGATCTTGCCTTTCTGGACCGTCTCGGGCGTGATGCCGTCGCGCTCGTCGGCGCGGCGCTTCATTTCCAGCAGATCATCCAGCGTCAGTCGGTAAAGGTCGGCGATGCTGTGCACATAGCCGAGGTCGACCAGGTTCTCGATATAGCGGTCGCCCAGCCCTTCGATGTCCATCATCCGCCGCCCGGCGAAATGCGCGATCGCCTGCTTGCGCTGGGCGTCGCACACCAGGCCGCCGGTGCAGCGCCAGTCCGCCTCGCCTTCTTCGCGGTCGATATGGCTGCCGCACACCGGGCATTTGCCGCCGAGGCGCCTGAACATGTCGAAGGGCTCGCCGACGTCGGCGGGACGCTTCTCCAGCACCACCGACACCACTTCCGGAATCACGTCGCCGGCGCGCCGCACGACCACGGTGTCGCCGACCCGGACGTCCTTGCGGCGGGTCTCGTCTTCGTTGTGCAGGGTCGCATTGGTCACGGTCACGCCGCCGACGAAGACGGGTTCCAGCTTGGCGACCGGCGTGAGCTTGCCGGTGCGCCCCACCTGCACGTCGATGTCGCGCACCAGGGTCATCTGTTCCTGGGCCGGATACTTGTGCGCCACGGCCCAGCGCGGTTCGCGCGACACGAAACCGAGCTGGCGCTGCAGCGCATAGCTGTTGACCTTGTAGACGACGCCATCGATGTCGAATGCGAGCCGGTCGCGTATCGACGCGACATGCGCATGGAACGCGACGAGGCCGCCGGCGCCACGCACCACCCGGCGCTCGGCATTGACCGGAAGACCCATCTCTTCGAGCGCGTCGAGCGTGGCGCCGTGCGTCGCCGGCAGCTTCCAGCCCTGCACGTCGCCCAGCCCGTAGGCGTAGAAGCTCAGCGGGCGCTGGGCGGCGATGGCCGGATCGAGCTGACGGACCGCGCCGGCGGCGGCATTGCGCGGATTGACGAATGTTTTCTCGCCCTTCTCCCGCTGGCGCTCGTTCATGCGCTCGAAATCGTCGCGCCGCATATAGACCTCGCCACGCACCTCGAGCACGGGCGCGTTGCAGTCCTTGAGCCGCAGCGGGATCTGGCGGATGGTGCGGATGTTCTGGGTCACGTCCTCGCCGGTCGCGCCGTCGCCGCGCGTCGCGGCCTGCCTGAGCAAGCCGTGTTCATACCGCAGGTTGATCGCAAGACCGTCGAACTTCAGCTCGGCCGCATACTCCACTTCCTCCTCGTCCGCGCCCATGCCGAGTTCGCGGCGCACCCTGGCATCGAAATTCAGGGCGCCGCCCTCGGTGGTATCGGTCTCGGTGCGGATGGAGAGCATCGGCACCGCATGCCGTACCGGCGCGAATTCGGGGAGCGGCGCGCCGCCCACGCGGCGGGTCGGCGAATCGGGGGTGATGAGATCCGGATGCGCCTCTTCCAGCGCCAGCAGCTCGCGGAACAGCCTGTCGTACTCGGCATCCGGTATGGTGGGCTGGTCGAGCACGTAATAGGCATGGGCATGCCGGTTGAGCGCCTCCTTCAGCCGTGCCGCCCGCTCGGGCCAGCCTTCCTTCTCCTCCGGCGGCTCCGGCGCCGAGAACAGATCGGGCTGCATCTCAGCTGAACAGGCGCTGCGCGCGGGTTGATCCGGCCGGAACCTGCGCCGCTTCCATCTGCGCGTAGAAGTCGTTCACCTGCTGCGCGATGTCGGCCAGCGCGGCGTCCGTCAGCGGCTGGCTGCCGTCATCCACCACCACGCCGTCGAGACGCGCGGCAAGCATGCGGGCGCAGGCGGTCATGGCCCCGAATCCATCATGCGCCGGCGATACGCGCGGCACGTCAAGCAGCAGGGTCAGGCGCGAGGTGGTCTCCGCCGCCAGCGTGACGTTGGTCGAGAGCGAGAACAGCACGCCGCCCTCGCCGTCCGGCATCACGAGGCGGCCGTCCGGCCTGAGATCGAAGCCCTGGCGCTCCAGCGCGCCGAGCAGCGTGCCGATCGCCCAGGGCGCACCCTTGCCCTGCACATTGACGCTGAGCTGCGCATCGTACTCGGCGACGAACTGATGCAGCGCGCGCGCGCGGCCCATGACTTCCTTCATGTCCGGCACTTCGGGTTCGGCATCGATCTCGTCGGCGACCTGGCGCAGGCGGCTGATGAGCTCGGAGTATTCGATCTCGTTGAGGGCGCCGGCGCGGTTGGCCAGCTGCACGCCGGCGTACAGACCGTAGTACAGCGTGCCGTGGCCGATCTCGCCCCAGCTGCCGTCCTCGCGCTGGCCGACGAAATGCACCGGCTTGTTGCCCACATGGCGCAGGCCCTGCAGCTTGGACAGCAGTCGCTCGCCACGCACAGGCGCCTCCAGCGCCAGCGGAATCGCGCAGTCGATCAGCTCGTCGATCGGCAGCTCTTCCTGCACGGCCGGCGCCGGCTCGGGCGCGGCGGCCTGCGCGGCAACCGGCGCGTCGGCGACCGCCACCGGGTTGTCCTCCGCGGCCGGCGGCCCGGCGTCGAAAACGGGTTCCTGGCGTTCCTGCTCGGGGGGAATCTCGGCCGCGCCAACCTCGTGCGCCGGCGTCATCAGCACATCGTCGTGCTCGGATGCAAATGCCCGCTGTACTGCCTTTTTGGCCTTGTATTCCTGCCACTTGTTATAGCCCAGCACGCCGACGACGATCGTTCCGCCGACGGCAAGCAGGCTGGCATGTAAATCGGTCATATCGTCTGTCCTCGGGAAGATTCGCTTTCGGAGGGGGAAATGCCGCTTTCTCGGCATCGGGTTCGTGCCCGTCGTTCTGTCGCTGCTCGGCTCATTATAGAAATCGTGGGTAGGCTGGCGCGACGGGGCGTGGTGCCCGCTGCGGCAAGGGCCTCAGGGTATTAGGCGGCAATAAAGTTGTCAAGGTGAACAGCCCATGGATGCCGCCTGGAAAAAATGTTCGCCCGCAATTGAGCATTGCCCAACTGCCGGGGTTGCGCGGTTGAGCGCGCTCAATGCCGCAGGACTTGCTCCCCAGAAGAATAACAACTGCTCCGGGAGGACGCATCAGCCGAGCCCCAGGTCGTAACCACTACAACGAGGATCAGCCATGAACACGCATACCAGCAAATCAAGGTTTGACATTTCCGCATCCAAAGAAGTCAAGCTTCCTGAACTGGCGATGCTGTCGCTCAGTCCGCTCGTACGCGGCATCCAGAACTGGTGGCTGCAGCGCGCGGAGAAGCACTATCTGATGTGCGCCGAAACCGAACTGCAGCGCGCCCGCGAAGCGCAGATGAATGTCGCCTACTATCAGAAGCGCGCCGCGCTCGCCCGTTCCGCCCGCATCTGAACCCGGGCGGGGCCGGCTCACGCAGCCTGCGCCTCGCTCGCGAAACTGGCGGCCGACTCCATGTCGACCGCCACGATGCGGGACACCCCCTGCTCCTGCATCGTCACACCGATCAGCTGCTGCGCCATCTCCATCGCGATCTTGTTATGCGAGATGAACAGAAACTGGGTCTGCGACGACATCCGCTTGACCATGTTGCAGAAACGCTCGGTATTGGCGTCGTCCAGCGGCGCATCGACCTCGTCCAGCAGGCAGAACGGCGCCGGGTTGAGCTGGAACATCGAAAACACCAGCGCGGTCGCGGTCAGCGCCTTCTCGCCGCCCGACAGCAGGTGAATCGTGGCGTTCTTCTTGCCCGGCGGCTGTGCCATCACCTGCACGCCGGAGTCGAGAATCTCTTCGCCGGTCATGATCAGCTTGGCCTGGCCGCCGCCGAACAGCATCGGGAAGAGTTCGCCGAAATGCTTGTTCACCTTGTCGAAGGTGTCCTGCAGCAGCTCACGCGTTTCCTTGTCGATCTTGTTGATGGCGTCTTCCAGCGTGGTGATCGCCTCGGTCAGGTCGGCATGCTGCGCGTCGAGGAAGTTCTTGCGCTCGGATGCCTGCGCCAGTTCTTCCAGCGCCGCCAGGTTGACCGCGCCGAGCGCGGCAATCGCATTGGTGAGCCGGGTGACCTCGCCCTGCAGGTATGACGGTTTCATGTCGGGGTTGAGCTTTTCCGTCAGCGCCGCTTCGTCGGCCTGCGCCTCGGCGAGCTGCTGCGCATACTGTTCCTGGTTCAGGCGCGCCGCCTGTTCCTTGAGCTGCAGCTCCATGATGCGGTCGCGCAGGGGTTGCAGGCTGCGCTCCGACTGCATGCGCGCCTCTTCCGCGTGGCGCAGCTTCTGGGTCAGCTGGTCCAGCTCGTGGCGGGCATCGGCCAGCGCCCTTTCCTGCTCGGTGCGCCGGTCCAGCAGACTCTGCAGTCCGGCCTGCGCCGCCTGGTCGTCCAGGCTGCCCAGCTCGAGCTGGCCCTGCTGCATGCTGGCGAACAGCTGCGCCGACTGTTCCTGGGCGGTGGCGATGCCGCGCTTGAGCTCTTCGATCTTGCTGCGCTGCGCCTTTTCGGCGAACTCGGCTTCCTGGGCCGCGCGCTCCAGCTCGCGCAGGCGCTGGCGCGCATCGTTGAGCTGCTGTTCCTTGGCCAGATAGTCGGTCTGTCCGCCCTCGTGGGCCTCCTGCAGTTCGGCCAGCTCGATATCGAGCTGCTCGAACTTGGCCTCGGACTCGGCCTTGGCCTGCTGCTGCTCGGATTCCTGGGCGGCGATTTCGGCCAGGTCGGATTCGATCTGGGTGCTGCGCTGGTTGAAGCGTTCCTGCACTTCGGTGAGCTTCATCACGTCGAGCTGCAGGCTGTGCGCCGCCTCAGTCAGCGTGCCGACGCGCTGGCGCAGCTCCTGCAGGCGCTGCATGGCCTGCGACAGCGCGGCCTCGGCGCGCACTGCGCGCGACTTGGCTTCATCGGCGAGCATCTGCTGCGCGCGCAGCTGACGGGTAAGGTTTTCGATTTCCTGCTGGCGCGCCAGCATGCCGTCCTGCTCGGAATCCGACGCATAGAAGCGCACGCTCGATCGCCCCACCACGTGGCCCTGGCGGGTCACGAAGCAGCCGCCGACCGGCAGCTTGTTGCGATCCACGAAGGCGGCCTGCACATCCTCGGCCACGTAGACATGATTGAGCCAGTCCTGCAGCAGCGCGCGCAGGCCGGGATCGTTTATCTGCAGCAGGGACAGCATCGGCCTGAGGCCGGCGGGCGCCTCGATGTTCTGCGGCGTGGCGCCGCTGGTGCTGTACAGGGCGAGCTTGGCCGGCGGCGCATCGCTGAAGAATGCCTTGGCCCAGTCGAGGTTGGACATCTCCAGCGCCGACGTGCGCTCGCGCAGCACCGATTCCAGCGCCGTCTCCCAGCCCTGATCGATATGAAGCTTCTGCCACAGGCGCGGCAGCTCGCCGAGTTCATGCTTGGTCAGCCAGGGCTGGACCTTGCCCTGCGTCTGCACGTTTTCCTGCAGCTGGCGCAGCGCATTGAGGCGCGCTTCGAGCTGCGCATTGTTGGCGGTCTCGGTATTGACCTGCTGCTGGGCGGCGCGGCGCTCTTCCTCCAGCCTTGGCTGCTGCTCCTGCGCCTCCTCCAGCTGGGCGCGCGCTTCTTCCAGCGCGGCCTGTTTTTCCTCGAGCTGCATGCGCAGGTTGGACAGGTGCGTGCCGTCGGGCATGGCCATGCCGCTCTTTTCCTGCATCAGCCGCTCGCGGCGCGAGGCCAGGTTGGCGAGAATGCCGGAGGCGTTGCGCTGATGGGCGGACTCGAGCTCGATCTGCTGCTGCACCTGCATGATGCGCGCGCGCGATTCGGTGGTCTTGAGCTGCGCCTCGCGCCATGCCTGCTCCAGCGCCGGCAGGTTGTCATGCTGGCTCTGCGCCGCATGCTGCGCCTGCTCGACGCGCATCGCGCGTTCTTCCAGCTGCATTTCGGCTTCGCTCAGCTCTTCCTGCTGCTGCTGGCCCTGGCGCTGCCACTGGTCACGCTGCGCGGTCAGCGAATTGAGCTGCGATTGCAGCCGGTTGCGGGACTCCACCACGAAGCGGATCTGCGCTTCCAGGCTGCCGATCTCGGAATTGGTCTGGTACAGGTGCCCCTGCGCGGTGTGCATGCGGTCGCCCGCCGCATAATGCGCCTGGCGCATGTGCTCCAGCTCGGTCTCGACGTGGCGCAGCTTGGCGGTCTGCTCTTCCAGGTCGGTCTGGGCCTTTTCGATATCGCGGAAAAATTTTTCCTGCTCGGTCTTCGCTTCGTTCTTGCGCAGCAGCCAGAGCAGTTTCTGCTTTTCGTCCTGATCGGCCTGCAGTTCGTGGAATTTCTGCGCCACCGCGGCCTGGGCTTCGAGCTTTTCCAGGTTGGCGTTCAGTTCCCGCAGGATGTCTTCGACACGGGTCAGGTTCTCGCGGGTGTCATGCAGGCGGTTCTCGGTTTCGCGGCGGCGTTCCTTGTACTTGGAAACGCCCGCGGCTTCCTCCAGGAAGATGCGCAGGTCTTCCGGGCGCGCCTCGATGATCCGCGAAATCATGCCCTGGCCGATGATGGCGTAGGCGCGCGGGCCGAGACCGGTGCCGAGGAAGATGTCCTGGATGTCGCGCCGGCGCACGGCCTGGTTGTTGATGTAGTAAGACGAAGTGCCGTCGCGGGTCAGCGTGCGCTTGACCGCGATTTCCGCATACTGCCCCCACTGGCCGGCGGCGCGGCCGTCGGAATTGTCGAATACCAGCTCGACCGAGGCGCGTCCCGCCGGCTTGCGGCTGGTCGAGCCGTTGAAAATGACGTCCTGCATCGACTCGCCGCGCAGTTCGGACGCCTTGGATTCGCCCAGCACCCAGCGCACCGCGTCCATGATGTTGGACTTGCCGCAGCCGTTGGGTCCGACCACGCCGACCAGCTGGCCGGGGACCTGGAAATGAGTGGGATCGACGAAGGACTTGAAGCCCGATAATTTGATGGAATTCAGACGCACGTTATCGACTTTTCCAGAATAAGCAGGCGGAACCGGGGTACCGCACGAAAGGCGCCATCATAACATTTCGGGTCTGCCCCACGGCACTTTCGCCCGTGCATCGGCGGGCCGGCGCGAGGTCGCGAACTGTATAATTCCGCCTTTGGTCTTTTTGCATTCCGATCCCGTCACCCGAGCCCTCCCCGTGAATCCGCTCTTATCCAAATTACAACCCTACCCGTTCGAAAAACTGAAGCAGCTGTTCGCCGGCGTCACGCCCGCTGCGGGTTACAGCGCGATCAGCCTCGGCATCGGGGAGCCACGGCATCCGACGCCGGCCTTCATCAAGGAGACGCTGGCGGCGAGCCTCGGCGGCCTGGCCGCCTATCCGGCCACGCTCGGCAGCGAAGAACTGCGCAATGCGATCGCGGGCTGGCTGAGGCGCCGCTACGGCCTCGAAAAGATCGACCCCGCCAGCCAGATCCTGCCGGTCAACGGCTCGCGCGAGGCGCTGTTCGCGTTCGCCCAGGCGGTGATCGATCCGGTACCGGGCGCGCTGGTGATGTCGCCCAATCCGTTCTACCAGATCTATGAGGGTGCGGCCTATCTCGCCGGCGCCGAGCCTTATTTCCTGAATTCCGACCCCGCGCGCAATTTCGCGCCCGACTTCCGCAGCGTGCCGGAAGCGGTCTGGCCGCGCGTGCAGCTGCTGTACGTGTGCTCGCCCGGCAATCCGACCGGCGCCGTGCTGACGCTCGCCGACTGGGAAGAACTGTTCGCATTGTCGGATCGCCATGGCTTCGTGATCGCCTCCGATGAATGCTATTCGGAGATCTACTTCAAGCAGGAAGCGCCGCTCGGCGCGCTGGAAGCGGCGCAGCGGCTCGGCCGCGACGGCTACCCGCGCCTGGTGGTGTTCTCCAGCCTGTCCAAGCGTTCCAATGTCCCGGGCATGCGTTCCGGCTTCGTCGCCGGCGACGCGGCCATCCTGAAGAAATTCCTGCTCTACCGCACCTATCATGGCGGCGCGATGTCGCCGCCGGTGCAGGCCGCATCGGCCGCCGCATGGAACGACGAAACCCACGTCGAGGAAAACCGCGCCAAGTACATCGCCAAGTTCAGCCAGGTCACGCCGATGCTGCAGGAGGTGCTCGACGTCGCCCTGCCCGACGCCGGCTTTTATCTCTGGGCACGTGTCGACAGGCTGGCGGACATCTCCGACACCGAGTTCGCCCGTCGCCTGTACGCCGAATATAATGTGACGGTCCTGCCCGGCAGCTACCTCGCGCGCGAAGCGCACGGCATCAACCCGGGCCGCAACCGGGTGCGCATGGCGCTGGTGGCCGAGGTCGACGAATGCCTCGAGGCCGCGCGCCGCATCGTGGACTTCGCCCGCAAGCTTTCCTGATTCCTCAATCAACCCTGCAACAAGCCAAATGACTCAACAACTCCAACAGATCATCGACCAGGCATGGGAAGACCGTGCCAATTTCTCCCCCAAGTCGGCCCCCGCCGAAGTGCGCGACGCCGTCGCCCATGTGCTCGAGCAGCTCAACCAGGGCACGCTGCGCGTGGCGCAGAAGGACAGCGGCAGCTGGGTGGTGAATCAGTGGATCAAGAAAGCGGTGCTGCTTTCCTTCCGCCTCGAGGACAACGTGCCGATGCCGGCCGGCGGCAGCATGCAGTTCTACGACAAGGTGCCGACCAAGTTCGCCAACTACACCGCGGAAGACTTCGCCAAGGGCGGCTTCCGCGTGGTGCCGCCGGCGGTCGCGCGCCGCGGCAGCTTCATCGGCAAGAACGTGGTGCTGATGCCCTCCTACGTCAACATCGGCGCCTATGTCGATGAAGGCACCATGGTCGACACCTGGGCCACCGTCGGCTCCTGCGCCCAGATCGGCAAGAACGTCCACCTGTCGGGCGGCGTCGGCATCGGCGGCGTGCTCGAACCGATGCAGGCCAACCCCACCATCATCGAAGACAACTGCTTCATCGGCGCCCGTTCCGAGATCGTGGAAGGCGTGATCGTGGAAGAGAACTCGGTCATCTCGATGGGCGTGTACATCGGCCAGTCCACCAAGATCTATGACCGTGCCACCGGTGAAGTCAGCTACGGCCGCATCCCGGCCGGGTCGGTGGTCGTGTCCGGCAGCCTGCCGTCGGCCGACGGCAAGTACAGCCTGTACTGTGCGGTCATCGTCAAGCGTGTCGACGCCAAGACCCGCGCCAAGACCGGCATCAACGAACTGCTGCGCGACGCCTGATCGGGCGCGCCGAGGGGAGCACAAGATGGCAATGGACCGGCTGTTCCAGCTGATGAAGGAAAAGAATGCCTCGGACTTGTTCATGACGGTGAACTCGCCGATCCAGATCAAGATCAACGGCAACCTGTTCCCGGTCAACCAGCAGAAGATGGACGGCGCCACCATCCGGGCGCTGCTGTCGGAAGTGACCTCCCCTCAGCAGATGCAGGAACTCGAATCCCGCAACGAGCTCAACATGGGCATTCCCGTGTCCGGGCTCGGCAGCTTCCGCCTGTCGGCCTTCCGCCAGCGCGGCAGCCTGTCCGCGGTGTTCCGCTACATCCCGGGCGACATCCCCAAGCTCGCCGACCTGCACGTGCCGCCGGTGCTGGCGGACGTCATCATGGAAAAACGCGGGCTGATCCTGGTGGTCGGCGCCACCGGCTCGGGCAAGTCGACCACCATCGCCGCGATGCTCGACCATCGCAACACCTTCAAGAGCGGCCACATCCTCACGCTGGAAGACCCGATCGAATTCCTGTTCAGGAACAAGAAATCCATCGTCAACCAGCGCGAGATCGGCAGCGATGCGGAGAGCCTGCAGGTCGCGCTGAAGAACGCGCTGCGGCAGGCGCCCGACTGCATCCTGATCGGCGAGATCCGCGACAAGGAAACGATGTCGGCCGCACTCGCCTATGCGCAGTCCGGCCACCTCGTGGTGGCTACCCTGCATGCCAACAACAGCTACCAGGCCCTCACCCGCATCATCAACTTCTACCCGCTCGAAACGCGGCCTTCGCTGCTGCCCGACCTGGCCGCAACCATCCGGGCCATCGTCTCGCAGCGGCTGGTGGCGGCCAGGGACGGCGGCCGCCGCGCCGCCGTCGAAGTGCTGCTCAACACGCGCCACGTCGCCGAGCTGATCGAACAGGGCGAGATCGGCCAGATCAAGGAAGCGCTGGAGAAGAGCATGGCGCCCGGCTCGCAGACGTTCGAGCAGGCGCTGATGCAGCTGATCCAGGACGGCGTGATTACCCAGGACGAGGCGCTGGCCAACGCCGATTCGGCCAGCAACCTGTACTGGCTGATCAACAATGCCCAGGGCAAGAAGCCCGAACCGGAGCCGGAACCGAAGAAGGACGACGGCCCGACCTTTACCGAATTCACGCTCAACGTCTGATGTCCAACATCCTGTACGGCATACCCAACTGCGACACCGTCAAGAAGGCGCGCACCTGGCTGGACCAGCAAGGCATCGCCTACACTTTTCACGACTTCAGGAAGGCCGGACTCGATGCCGCCACCGTGCGCGGCTGGCTGCGCGACGTCGACTGGGAAGTCCTGGTCAACCGCAAGGGCACGACCTGGCGCGGCCTGGACGAGGCGCGCAAGGCGGCGATCGCCGATGCCGAGAGCGCGCTCGCGCTGATGCTCGAGACGCCCTCGGTGATCAAGCGCCCCGTGCTGCGCGCGGGCGACGCCACGCACGTCGGATTCTCCGACGCGCTTTATCAACAGATCTTCAGATAGCGAACATGAGCAAGACCCTGGCCCTGACCCAAGAACTGATCGCCCTGCCCTCGGTAACGCCCGACGACCTCGGCTGCCAGCGCAAGCTTGCCGAACTGCTCGCCCCGCTGGGCTTCACCTGCGAGTCGATCGAATCCGGCGGCGTCACCAACCTCTGGGCGCGCCGCGGCGATGCACAGCCGCTGGTCGTGTTCGCCGGCCACACCGACGTCGTCCCCACCGGACCGCTCGATCAGTGGACGAGCGCGCCCTTCGAGCCCACCATCCGCGACGGCAAGCTCTATGGCCGCGGCGCGGCGGACATGAAGACATCGATTGCCGCCATGGTCGTGGCAACCGAGGAATTCGTCGCGGCCAGGCCGGATCACCGCGGCTCCATCGCCTTCCTGCTGACCAGCGATGAAGAAGGCCCGGCGACCGACGGTACGGTGGTCGTCTGCGACAGGCTCAAGGCGCGCGGCGAACGGCTCGACTATTGCATCGTCGGCGAACCGACCTCCAGCGCCCGCATCGGCGACACCGTCAAGAACGGGCGCCGCGGCTCCCTGTCGGGCAGGCTGGTGATCAAGGGCATACAGGGCCACATCGCCTACCCTCAGCTGGCCAAGAACCCCATCCATCTCGCCGCCCCCGCGCTGGCGGAGCTGGCCGCCGAACAATGGGACGAGGGCAATGAATACTATCTGCCCACTTCCTGGCAGATGTCCAATATCCACGCCGGCACCGGCGCCTCCAATGTGATTCCGGGCGAAGTCGTGGTGGATTTCAATTTCCGCTTCTCCACCGCCAGCACGGTCGAAGGCCTTCAGCGCCGGGTGCATGCGATCCTCGACAGGCATGGCTTCGAATACGAACTCAAGTGGACGCTCAGCGGTCATCCGTTCCTGACACCGCGCGGCACGCTGTGCGACGCCGTCAGCGCCGCGATCAAGGCCGAAACCGGCATCGACACGGAACTGTCGACCACCGGCGGCACTTCCGACGGGCGCTTCATCGCGCAGATCTGTCCTCAGGTGATCGAATTCGGCCCGCCGAACGCGACCATCCACAAGATCGACGAGCACATCGCCGTGGCCGACATCGAGCCGCTCAAGAACATCTATCGCCGCACCCTGGAAAACCTGCTGGGCTGAGCGGCAAGCCAGCGCACTCTCTTACACATGGCCGCCATGACGAATACCTTCTCCACCGTACGCGACCTGCTGCGCTACGCGACCTCCCGTTTCACGCGCGAAGGCCTGTTCTTCGGCCACGGCAGCAGCAATGCCTTCGACGAAGCGGCCTACCTGATCCTGCACACCCTCAGGCTGCCGCTCGACACGCTCGATCCTTTCCTCGATGCGCGCCTGCTGGCCGACGAAATCGACGAAGTGATGCAAGTGATCGAGCGCCGCGCCAGGGATCGCGTGCCCGCCGCCTACCTCACGCATGAAGCCTGGCTCGGCGACTATCGTTTCTACGTCGACGAGCGGGTGATCGTTCCGCGCTCGTTCCTGGCCGAGCTGATTCCCGAGCAGTTCACGCCCTGGCTGCGGGAACCCGACGAGGTCGGCCACATACTCGACCTGTGCACCGGTTCCGCCTGCCTGCCGATCATGCTGGCCGATGCCTTTCCCGCCGCCCTCATCGACGCGGTCGACATCTCGCCGGAAGCGCTCGACGTCGCCCGCCGCAACGTGGACGACTACAAGCTCGAGGACCGGATCACCCTGGTCGCGTCCGACCTGTACGACGGCTTGCCGAAGCGGCGCTACGACCTGATCGTCAGCAATCCGCCCTATGTGAACGCCGATTCGATGGCGGCCCTGCCGCCCGAGTATCTGCACGAACCGCAGCTCGCGCTGGCCGGCGGCGCCGACGGCATGGACCTGGTGCGCCGCATCGTGGAGGGCGCCGGCGAACGCCTGACGCCGGACGGCCTGCTGGTGATCGAGATCGGCAACGAGCGCGAGCATGCCGAGGCCGCTTTCGCCGATTATGAGCTGACCTGGCTGTCCACCAGCTCGGGCGACGATGCGGTCTTCATGCTGACCGCCGAGCAGTTGCAGAAAAAATGATCCGCCTGCTACAAGTCAGCCTCACCCGGGGCGTCAAGCCCCTGCTGGAGCAAGCCGAGCTCACCCTCAACCCGGGCGAGAAGATCGGCCTGATCGGCGCCAACGGCGCGGGCAAGTCGAGTCTCTTCGCACTGCTGCGCGGCGATCTGCATGCCGATCTCGGCGAAGTCGAATTCCCGGCCAAGTGGCGCATGGCGCACGTCGCCCAGGAGACGCCCGCACTCGACCGTCCCGCCCTGGAGTACGCGATCGACGGCGATGTGGGCCTGCGTGCGCTGCAGGCGGAACTCGACGCACTGGAAAATTCGCCGGACCATCAGCATCACGGCAACCGCATCGCCGAACTGCACACCGCGCTTGCCGACGCCGACGCCTACACCGTGCGCTCCCGCGCCGAGCAATTGCTGACCGGTCTCGGCTTTTCGGCGGCCCAGCTGCAACAGCCGGTCGCCAGCTTCTCCGGCGGCTGGCGCATGCGCCTGAACCTGGCGCAGGCGCTGATGTGCCCGTCCGACCTGCTGCTGCTCGACGAGCCGACCAACCACCTCGACCTCGACGCCATCATCTGGCTGGAGGACTGGCTCAAGCGCTATGCCGGCACCCTGATCATCATCTCCCACGACCGCGACTTCCTCGACGGCGTGGTGAACGTGATCGTCCACATCGACGACCGCAAGCTCAAGCGCTATACCGGCAACTATTCCTCCTTCGAGCGGCAGCGCGCAGCGCAGATCGCGCTGACCCAGGCAGCGATCGAGCGGCAGACGCGGCAGCGCGCCCACCTGCAATCCTTCATCGACCGTTTCAAGGCCAAGGCATCGAAGGCGCGCCAGGCACAGAGCCGCATGAAGATGCTCGCCAAGATGGAAGAGACCGCCCCCCTGCGCGCCGCGGCCGAATTCAGCTTCGAATTCCGCGAACCGCTGTCGGCGCCGAATCCGCTGCTGGTGATGGAAGAGGTGGTCGCCGGCTATCAGGACGGCACGCCCGAGGGCAAGCGCATCGTCTCCGGGGTCGACTTCTCGCTGCAGAACGGACAGCGGATCGGCCTGCTCGGCGTCAACGGCGCCGGCAAGTCGACGCTGGTGAAAACCATCGCCGGCGAACTCGCGCCCCTGGCCGGCACCATGAAGCTCGGCAAGGGCCTGTCGATCGGCTATTTTGCCCAGCACCAGGTCGAGATGCTGCGTCATGACGAATCGCCGCTCTGGCACCTGAGCCATATCGCGCCCACGGTGCGCGAGCAGGAGCTGCGCAACTTCCTTGGCAGCTTCAACTTCGGCGGCGACATGGTCACCAGCAAGATCGCGCCCTTTTCCGGCGGCGAGAAGGCACGCCTGGCGCTGGCGCTGATCGTCTGGCAACGTCCCAACCTGCTGCTGCTCGACGAACCGACCAACCACCTCGACCTCGAAACCCGGGAGGCGCTCACCGAGGCCCTCGCCCAGTTCGAGGGCACCTTGCTGCTGGTCTCGCACGACCGCCACCTGCTGCGCGCCACTACCGACCAGTTCATGATCGTCGCCGAAGGTCGGCTGCAACCCTTCGACGGCGACCTCGACGACTACCGCGACTGGCTGTTCAAGACCAAGCTCGGCAAACCGGCGGCGGCACCGGCGACGCCCGCCGAAACGAGCGCGCCGCCACCCGAGTCGCGGGAAGACCGCCAGGAGCGGCGGCGCCAGGAAGCCGAGGAACGTCAGCGCCTGTCCGCGCTGCGCAAGCCGATCGAAGCGCGCATCAAGCGGCTCGACGAACAGATGGCCAAGCTCAGCCAGAAAAAGTCCGACGTCGACGCGGCCCTGCTTGCCTCCGACATCTACGACGAGGCCAACAAGGAAAAGCTCAAGACCCTGATCATGGACCAGGCCTATCTCGCCAGGGAGCTGGAGCAACTGGAAAACGAATGGCTCGAGCAGCAGGAAGCGCTGGAGCGGATCAATTAGCATCCCGGAGGCGCGCGTGCCACGAACCCTCAACATCATCGGCGGCGGCAAGGTCGGCATGACGCTCGGCAGGCTGTGGGCGGCAGGCGGTTCGCTCGCCCCGATTCAAATCTGCAATCGCAGCCCGGAAAGCGCCCGCCAGGCGGCGGCCTTCATCGGCGCCGGCGCCCCGGTGGACACGCTCGACCAGATGGAGCCGGCCGATGTGTGGATGCTGGCGGTGCCCGACGACGCCCTGCCCGCGGTCGCGGCGGCGCTTGCCGGTGCCGGAACGGTGAGTGAGGGCGCTGTCGTCTTTCATTGCAGCGGCGCGCTGTCGTCCGAGGTGCTCGCGCCGCTTGCCCGTCTCGGCGCCGCCTGCGCAAGCGTCCACCCGATCCGCAGTTTCGCCGACCCGGCGCAGGCTGCCGTCGCGTTCGACGGCACCTTCTGCGGCATCGAGGGCGACGCGCGGGCGCTGGCGTTGCTCGAGCCGGCCTTCACCGACATCGGCGGCCGCTGCGTGGCCGTCGATGCGCGCCACAAGACGGTGTATCACGCCGCCGCCGTGTTCGCCTCCAATTACCTGGTCACCCTGCTCGACGTGGCCCAGCACGCCTATCAGAAGGCAGGCGTCGATCCCGACCACGCCCTGCGCATGCTGGAACCGCTGGTGCGCGGCACGGTCGACAACGTGTTCCGGGCCGGGACCACGCAGGCCCTGACAGGACCGATAGCGCGCGGCGATCTCGGCACCGCCGTGCGGCAGTATCGTGCGGTGAAGGACTGGGACGAGCAATACGGGAATTTGTACAAGCAGATGGCCAAGCTGACCGCGGACATCGCGCGCCGGCGCCGTTCGGGGTGAAGAAGAGGCTGGCGCGCCGGCCGTGTCAGCGCCGGGGCGCGTAGATGTCGTGACCGACCTCGTCGATCTGGCGCCGCAGCGCGCGGCGCTCTTCCACGCTCAGGCTGCGGGTGCGCCGGACATTTTCCTGGGGCAAGGGATTGGCATCCGACAGCCGAGCGCCCATTGCGCTGGCCGGATCGGGAAAGACGTTTTCGGCGGCGCGCCGTTCGACCGGCATCGGGGCCAGGAATTGCGCCGGCGGATGACGGCCGGGAGAGCGATCCAGGGCCATGTTCTGCAGGAGAATCGTCCGTACGCCTTCCTGGGACTCACGGCTGTACACGGCCGGCTCGGCAGCCCCGGCCTGCGCGGAAAAGGTGATCAGCAGTAGAGATAAACCGGGTTTGAATGGCATGGCGTTCGGGCTGCGGTTCGATTCCGATGGGCCGCCCCGGCAGCGCTTTTGCGCTAGACTTCCAATCCCGAGGCAGCATTAACCCGAGTCTAAGCTGCATCCCGCAAAGCCATAACGGGCCCGAGGTAAAGTATGTAACATTCTGTAATGCCTTGCGCCGGCCCGAATGCCCCGGGAATTTCTGAAGTTACCATAGCGCCATGAATACGACCAACATCACCAGCACTACCGGCTCCGCCCGGACTGCGGCCCACCAGGGCAAGATTCTCGTCGTGGACGACGATCTTCGGCTGCGCGATCTGCTGCGGCGCTATCTCGGCGAACAGGGTTTCAACGTCGTGACGGCGGAGAACGCCCAGGCCCTCAACAAACTCTGGATCCGCGAGCGCTACGACCTGCTCGTGCTCGATCTGATGCTGCCCGGCGAGGACGGCCTGTCCATCTGCCGCCGCCTGCGCGGCGCCGGCGACCAGACGCCGATCATCATGCTCACCGCCAAGGGCGAGGATGTAGACCGCATCGTCGGCCTGGAAATGGGCGCGGACGACTACCTGCCGAAGCCTTTCAATCCGCGCGAACTGGTGGCCCGCATCAATGCGGTCCTGCGGCGCAAGGGCCCCGACGAAATCCCCGGCGCCCCCTCGGAGACGCCGCAGACCTTCGCCTTCGGCGATTTCATTCTCGACCTGGGCACCCGCACCCTGAAAAAAGGCCCGGATACCATTTCCCTGACCACCGGCGAATTTTCGGTGCTCAAGGTGTTTGCGCGCCACGCCCGCCAGCCGCTGTCACGAGAGAAACTGATGGAGCTTGCGCGCGGACGGGAATACGAAGTCTTCGACCGCAGCCTCGACGTGCAGATTTCCCGGCTGCGCAAGCTGATCGAGCCCGATCCGTCGAATCCTATCTACATCCAGACTGTCTGGGGCCTGGGCTATGTGTTCATCCCCGAAGGACAGCCCCGTTAAAGCAAGACCTTGATTTCCTTGATCGGCAACCGGCTCGGCTGGCTCAGGAGCGGCCTGTTCTGGCGTACCTTCTTCCTGCTCGCGTTCCTGATTGCCGCCAGCGTGACGACCTGGGTCGCAAGCTTCAGCGTGGTGGAGCGCGAGCCGCGCGCCCAGCAGATGGCCGCACAGGTCATTTCCATCGTCACCATCACCCGCGCCGCCCTCACCCACTCCGCGCCCGATCTGCGGCGCGAGCTGCTGTTCGATCTCGCGAGCAACGAGGGCATCCGCATCTATCCGCTCGAAGCCACCGACGTGGTGGAGCCCGCCGTCGCCACGGATGTGATGAAGGTGCTCGAAGCACACGTCAAGGCAAGGCTCGGCGAGCAGACCAAGTTCGCGGGCAAGGTCAATGACGTGGCCGGCTTCTGGGTCAGCTTCATGATCGAAGACGACGAATACTGGCTGCGGCTCGACCGCGAACGGATAGAGGGCGTGTCGGGCATACAGTGGCTGGGGCTCGGCACGGCGACGCTGTTGCTCTCGCTGCTGGGCGCGGTGTTCATCTCCCGACTGATCAACCAGCCGTTGGCGCGGATCACCGCCGCCACCCGGGCAATCGCAAAGGGCAAGGCGCCGAGCCCGCTGCCGGAACGCGGGCCGACCGAGATCCGCGAAGCCAACCGCAGCTTCAACCAGATGGTGGCCGACCTCAACCGCGTCGAAAGCGACCGCGCCGTCATCCTGGCGGGCATCTCGCATGATCTGCGCACGCCCCTGGCGCGCATGCAGCTCGAGGTCGAAATGGCCGGCCTGAACGACGACGCGCGGGAGGGCATGCAATCCGACCTGGCCCAAATGGATGCGATCATCGGCCAGTTCCTCGAGTACGCAAAACCCTCGGATACCACCAACTCCGCCAGCGTCAACCTCACCGCCTTGCTCGACGAGTGCACGCATGAGGCATCCCGGCTGGCGGATGTGCAGATCCACAGCGACATCGCCAAGGACGTCAACGTCTTCGGCAACGCGACCGAACTCAAGCGCATCATCGCCAACCTGATAGAGAACGCGAGACGCTACGGCAAGACGCCGGAGACCGGCATCGCCCGCATCGACATCTCCTGCAAGACGCAGGGGAACAATGTCGTGGTGGAACTCGCGGATCATGGCCCCGGCGTCCCGGACCATGAAATGGAAAGGCTGCTCAGACCGTTCACCCGTCTCGACGCCGCACGCGGCCAGGCCAACGGCGCGGGACTCGGCCTGGCCATCGTCGACCGTATCGTCAAGCGTCATCACGGTACGCTCAAACTGTCCAACAATCCCGACGGCGGCTTGCGCATCCGCATCAACTTTCCCGTCACCGGCACCCTGGGCTGAGCGCCGTCATCCTGAACTTCCCCCGGCCGACCGGATCACACCGCTTGTCATGTTCCTGCGGGACAGGCCTGTGCGCGCCGGCGTGGACCGGCTCGCGATGCGTCAACCATATCGAGGAATCGCCATGGCCACACCTTCGTCTTCCAGTTCATCAGGCACCCCGAATCACCTGAAGCCCGGGGATGAGGCGCAACCCGGCGCGCCCGGCACGGGTGAAGACTTGTGCGACGACTGCGGCGGACGCGGCAAGCGCGCCGACGGCAGCCAGTGCCCGACCTGCGAAGGCACCGGGCGGGTCGTGCGGGGCATAGGGGGCGGTTAAGTCCTGCTCGGATACAGCAAGGCGATCGCCTCCGCGGCGATGCCCTCTTCGCGGCCGACGAAACCCAGTTTTTCATTGGTCTTGGCCTTGACGTTGACCTGGCCGGGGGCAATGCCGAGATCGGCGGCGATGTTTTCCGCCATCCGCGCGATATGCGGCGCCATCCTGGGTGCCTGCGCGATGATGGTGGAGTCGATATTGCCGATCGCATAGCCCGCTTCCGCCACCCGGCTTCCGGCCTCCCGCAGCAGGACGCGCGAGTCGGCGCCTGCAAAGCGGGCGTCGGTATCGGGAAAATGCCGGCCGATGTCGCCGAGGCCGGCCGCCCCGAGCAGCGCGTCGGTGATTGCGTGGAGCAGCACGTCGGCGTCGGAATGACCGAGCAGACCGTTGGCATGCGGAATGGTCACGCCGCCGACGACCAGCTTGCGTCCGGGCACCAGCGCATGACAGTCATAGCCCTGGCCCACACGGTACGGGGGAAGATTCATCCAAGTCCTTTCATATGCAGTTCGGCCAGGGCGAGATCGTGCGGCAGCGTGATCTTGAAGTTGCGCGGGCTGCCCTCGACCAGTTTCGGCTTCAGTCCGAGCCGCTCGATGGCGCCGGCTTCGTCGGTCACGTCCGGCGCCTGTTCCAGCGCCCGGGTAAGCAGTCCGTGGCGGAACATCTGCGGTGTCTGCGCCGCCCACAACTGCTCGCGCGGCACCGTCCGCTCGGCGCGTCCGTCGTCGTCGCTGCGCTTGAGGGTGTCGACCACGGGCAGCGCCAGCAGGCCGCCCACACGGTCCTCCGCCAGCGCATGCGCAAGCCGTTCTATCAGCGCCACCGTCAGCCCCGGCCTTGCCGCGTCATGCACCAGGACCCAGTCCTCCTCGTTGGCATGATCGGCGAGCGCGCGCAGACCGCCGAGCACCGACTCCCTGCGCGTCGCCCCGCCCTTGCGGACGATGCTCAGGCGCGGCCAGGCCTGCCCCGCTTTCACGGCCAGGTCATCGATATAGCCATCCTCCGGGCTGACCACGACGACGACGCCGGCAATCGACGGCGCCGCGTGAAACGTGTCGATCACATGCGCGAGGACAGGCTTGCCCGCCAGGTCGAGGTATTGCTTGGGATGGGAGGCGCCCATGCGCGAGCCGACGCCGGCGGCGGGGATGAGGGCGAAATGACGGGCTGGATTCATGCGAAGGCAAGGCGATGCGTGCCCGGCGCCTCCGGCCGGGATCAGGCAGCTGGTTTATAATCGGCGGATATTTTCTCACAGTCGAAGCACGCGCGATGTGCCGCACAGGCGCCGTCGCGTGTTGTCCATTGATGTCCTTCGATCTCAAAAAATCCCTTCCCAGGTCTGGTCACCGATTCGTCCCGCCCGCCGCGCACGGGTCCGCCGATGCCTTTCTGCTTGCGCGCGCCGCGGCCGAACTGAAGCAGCAGAAGCGCATGCTGACGGTGGTCGTGGCCGGCGCCAGCGAGGCGCAGCGCCTGCTCAATGAAATCCCCTGGTTCGCCGGCAAGGACGCACTGCGCTGCCACCTGCTGCCGGACTGGGAAACCCTGCCCTACGACGCTTTCTCGCCCCACCAGGACCTCGTGTCGGAACGGCTGGCGACGCTGCATGAGGTGCGCAGCGGCGCCTGCGACGTGCTGATCGTGCCGGCGGCCACCGCCCTGCTGCGCATGGCGCCGCCGTCGTTCCTCGCGGCGTACACCTTCTTTTTCAAGAAGGGCGAGACGCTCGACGAGGCACGTCTCAGGCAGCAGCTGACGCTGGCCGGCTATACGCATGTGAGCCAGGTCATGTCGCCCGGCGAGTACTCGGTGCGCGGCGGCCTGATCGACCTGTTCCCGATGGGCTCGGCGCTGCCGTACCGCCTCGACCTGTTCGGCGACACCATCGAGACCATCCGCACCTTCGACGCCGATACCCAGCGCTCGCTCTATCCGGTGCCCGAGGTGCGTCTGCTTCCCGGCCGGGAATTCCCCATGGACGAGGCGGCACGTACTGCATTCCGGAGCCGCTGGCGCGAGGAATTCGAGGGCGACCCGTCCAGGTATGCGATCTACAAGGACATCGGCAACGGCATCGCTTCGGCCGGCATCGAGTACTACCTGCCGCTGTTCTTCGAGCAGACCGCCACCCTGTTCGAATACCTGCCGCAGGAGACGGCGCTCGCCACCGTGGGCGACATCGAGGCGGCGATCAGGCGCTTCTGGAGCGATACCGAGTCGCGCTTCAAATTCCTGAAGGCCGACCGCGAACGCCCGTTGCTGCCGCCGGACCGGCTGTTCCTGACCGACGAGGATTTCTTCACCCTGGCCAAACCGCACGGACGCTGGGTGATCGAGCAGTCCGACGAGCCTTCCGTCCTGTCCGCGCCGCTGCCGAATATCGCGGTCAACCGGCGGGCGGACGATCCGCTGGCGAACCTCCGCGCCTACCTGCTGCGCACCGGGAAACGGGTCATGCTGTGCGCGGATTCCGGCGGCCGCCGGGAGACGCTGCAACAGTATTTCCGCGATTTCGACCTGCATCCCGTGCTGTGCGACGGCTTCGAAGACTTCGCCTCGCGCGGGGACCGGCTGGTGCTGGGCATTGCGCCGCTGCAACAGGGCTTCGAACTGGGGCCGGAATTCGGCGATCTCGCTTTCATCACCGAGACCGAACTCTACGCGGGCACGGGACGCCGCGCCGGACGCCGCAAGCAGGAAGCGGTGACCCAGGTCGAGTACATGGTGCGCGACCTGTCGGAGCTGAAGGTCGGCGACCCGGTGGTGCACGAGAATCACGGCATCGGCCGCTACATGGGCCTGGTCAGCATGGACCTCGGCGAAGGCGAAACCGAATTCCTGCACCTGGAGTATGCGAAAGAGACCAAGCTTTACGTGCCGGTGTCGCAACTGCACGTGATCTCCCGCTACTCGGGCGCATCGCCGGAAGACGCGCCGCTGCATGCGCTCGGTTCCGGCCAGTGGGAAAAGGCCAAGCGCAAGGCCGCTCAGCAGATACGCGACACGGCCGCCGAACTGCTCAACCTGTACGCACGCCGCGCCGCGCGCCAGGGCCATTCCTTCCAGTATTCGGCGCGCGACTATGAAGCCTTCGCCGAGAGCTTCGGCTTCGAGGAGACGCCCGACCAGAGCGCGGCGATCAATGCGGTGATCAAGGACATGACCAGCGGCCAGCCGATGGACCGGCTGATCTGCGGCGACGTCGGCTTCGGCAAGACCGAGGTGGCGCTGCGCGCGGCTTTCGTCGCGGTCATGGGCGGCAAGCAGGTCGCGATCCTGGCGCCCACCACGCTGCTGGCGGAACAGCACGCGCAGACATTTGCCGACCGCTTCGCCGACTGGCCGGTGAAGATCGCCGAACTGTCGCGCTTCCGCACCGGCAAGGAAGTCAGCACCGCGATCAAGGGCCTGGCCGAGGGCACGATAGACATCGTGATCGGTACGCACAAGCTGTTGTCGAGCGAGGTCAAGTTCGCCCGCCTCGGCCTGGTCATCATCGACGAGGAACACCGCTTCGGCGTGCGCCAGAAGGAAGCGCTCAAGGCCCTGCGCGCCGAGGTCGACGTGCTGACCCTGACGGCGACGCCGATTCCCCGCACACTGGGCATGGCGCTCGAAGGCCTGCGCGACTTTTCGGTGATCGCCACCGCGCCGCAGAAGCGGCTCGCGATCAAGACCTTCGTCCGTCGCGAGGACGACTCGGTGATCCGCGAAGCCTGCCTGCGCGAACTCAAGCGCGGCGGCCAGGTGTACTTCCTGCACAACGAGGTGGAAACCATCCTCAACCGCAAGGCCATGCTGGAAGCCCTGCTTCCCGAGGCCCGCATCGCGGTCGCGCACGGCCAGATGCATGAGCGCGAACTGGAAAAAGTGATGCGTGATTTCGTCACCCAGCGCTACAACATCCTGCTGTGCACCACGATCATCGAGACCGGCATCGACGTCCCCACCGCCAACACCATCATCATGCACCGCGCCGACAAGTTCGGCCTGGCGCAGCTGCACCAGCTGCGCGGACGCGTGGGCCGCTCGCACCACCAGGCCTATGCCTACCTGCTCGTGCATGACGTCAGCGGCCTGAGCAAGCAGGCGCAGCGGCGCCTGGAAGCGATCCAGCAGATGGAAGAGCTGGGCAGCGGCTTCTACCTCGCGATGCACGACCTGGAGATCCGCGGCGCCGGCGAGGTGCTCGGCGAGAACCAGTCGGGAGAAATGCAGGAGATCGGCTTCCAGCTGTATTCCGACATGCTCAACGAAGCGGTGCGGGCGCTCAAGAATGGCAAGGAGCCGGACCTCGCCGCGCCGCTGTCGCACACCACCGAGATCAATCTGCATGTGCCCGCCCTGCTGCCGCAGGATTACTGCGGCGATGTGCACGAGCGCCTCTCGCTCTACAAGCGATTCGCCAATTGCGACAGCCAGGACAAGGTCGACGCGCTGCAGGAAGAACTCATCGACCGCTTCGGCAAGTTGCCGGACCCGGCCAAGGCGCTGATCGACACCCACCGGCTGCGGATCGCGGCGACGGCCGTCGGCATTGTTAAAATCGATGCCCACGCCGAGTCGGCGGTGCTGCAGTTCCAGCCGAATCCGCCGGTCGACGCGATGCGCATCATCGAACTCGTGCAGAAGAATCGCCACATCCGGCTGCACGGCCAGGACAAGCTGCGCATTACGGCGGCGATGCCCGATCTCGCGGCGCGCGTCAACCAGGTCAAGACCACGATACGCGCGCTGCAGTCCGCGCCGGCGGCAGCAACGAAATGAACAACCAGCAGGCAGCACGACATACCGCCACCTTCACAGCCAACGCATGAATCTGATCCTCCAGGGCCTGAACCCCGACCCCGCCTCCGTCTCCCGCATCGCCAGCCTCGCAGGCGGCCGCCGCACCGAACCGATCGGCGCCCATGCCTGGCGCTGCGTGGACGTCCAGTTCTCGGAAGGCCTCAAGGCGGAAATCGACGCCGCCTGCCTTGCCGCCCGGCTCGACTATGCGTTTGCCGCCCCCGGGCGCAGGCTGTCGGACTTCGGCCTGGTTGCGATGGACATGGACTCCACCCTGATCACCATCGAGTGCATCGACGAGATCGCCGACATGCAGGGCCTCAAGCCGCAGGTCGCGGAAATCACCGAAGCCGCGATGCGGGGCGAAATCGAATTCCGCGAAAGCCTGGCACGCCGGGTGGCCCTGCTCAAGGGGCTGGATGCCTCCGCGCTGCAGCGCGTGTACGACGAACGCCTGCGGCTGTCGCCCGGGGCGGAAAACATGCTGGCCGCGGTCCGCGCGGCCGGCCTCAAGACCCTGCTGGTGTCCGGCGGCTTCACCTTCTTCACCGACAGGATGAAAGAGCGCCTCGGCCTGGACTTCACGCACTCCAACGAACTCGAGATCGTCGACGGCAGGCTGACCGGCAGGGTGGTCGGCGGCATTGTCGATGCGGAAGAAAAGAAGCGGACCGTCGAGCGCGTCTGCGCCCAGCTTGGCATTGATGCGAAGAAATCGATCGTGATGGGCGACGGCGCCAACGACCTGAAAATGATGGCGATTGCCGGCATGTCGGTCGCTTTCCGCGCCAAGCCGGTGGTCCGTGCGCAGGCCGACGTGGCCTTGAATTTTGTGGGACTTGACGGAATCTTATCGCTGTTCGAGTGATCTTTATTTGCAGGTAACCATCACGGAGGCCAGATGTCGCAGGAACTCGTACTCGATTCGCGCTTGCAGTCCGCCAAGAATCTCGCGTGGTGGCTTTACCTGCTGCACGGGATCAGTTTCCTGTTCTCGCTCGGCGCCTTTTCCTGGATCCCTCTGATCATCAACTACATCAAGCGGGATGATGCGGCCGGCACCTTCGTCCACAGCCATCACAGCTGGCAGATCCGCTCGTTCTGGTGGTACCTGTTCTGGATGGTCGTCGGCGGCATCCTGTTCGCCACGGTGATCGGCATTCCGCTCGCCTGGCTGATCTGGACCGGCGCCTGGGTCTGGAAGGCCTACCGTCTGATCAAGGGCCTGCTCGACCTCACCGACAACAAGCCGATGAAGATCTAGCCGGAGACGGCCCGGGCAGTCTCCCGGGCCACCGGCTAGAGCGCCCCGAACGCCTGCTCGATGTCGGCGATCAGGTCGTCCGGCTCTTCCAGTCCGATATTGAAACGCACCAGCTGCCCCTTGCCCTGCCAGCCGCGGCGCATGTCCTGGATGCGATACGGCACGCACAGGCTGTGCGCGCCGCCCCAGCTGTAACCTATCTTGAAGAATTTCAGGCTGTCGATGAAACGGTCGGTCTGGGCTTCCGCATAGCGTTCGTCGAAGACCACGGAAAACAGTCCGCCCGCCCCGCTGAAATCTCGCTTCCATGTCTCGTGGCCCGGGCAGTCCTCGAAGGCCGGATGCAGTACGCGCGAGATTTCCGGCCGCTGCTTCAGCCAGGCGGCGACCTTGCGCGCGCCGGCATCATGCGCGTCGAAGCGCAGCTTCATCGTCGGCAGCCCGCGCAGCACGAGATAGGCATCGTCCGCACCGACGCCGAAGCCGATGCGCATGTGCGCCATTTCCATCCGCCGCATCAGCTCGCGGTCGCGCGTGATCACGGCCCCCATCAGCACGTCGGAGCCGCCCGACTGATACTTGGTCAGCGCCTGCATCACGATGTCCACCCCATGGTCGAAGGCGCGGAACGCAATGCCGGCCGACCAGGTGTTGTCGATCGCGACGTGGATATCCTGGCCGGCTTCGCGCCGTGCCTTCACCGCCCGGCAGATGGCGGGAATGTCGGGCACTTCCATCGACACCGATCCCGGCGCCTCCGTCCAGACCAGCCGGGTATTCGGCCGGATCAGCTCCGCAATGCCCTCGCCGGCCATCGGATCGTAGAAGCGCGTGGTGATGCCGTAGTCCTGCGCCAGCCAGCGTCCCAGCTCCCGGTTGGGGTTGTAGACATTGTCGGGTATCAGGAGATCGTCGCCGCTGCGCAGCAGGCCGAAATCCACCATGGCGATCGCCGCCAGGCCGCTCGGCGCGAGCACGCAGTGGCTGCCGCCCTCGATTTCGGCGAGCCGCGCCTCCAGCGTGAAGGTGGTGGGCGTGCCGTGCAGGCCATAGGTGTAGCCGCTCTTGTCCTGCCAGTTGCGCGCCCTCAGCGCGGCCACGTCCTTGAAGAGGACCGTCGAGGCGTGATGAATGGCATGGGGCAGCGCGCCGAAGCCTTCCGGCGCCCGGTAGTCGGTGTGAATCAGGGAGGTTTGCAGCGCCTTGCGGGTGGTCACTCTTCGCTCCGTGGTGAGATGGGTCCTGTTATTTTGCCGCAGCCGCGCCCGTCGTGCGCCGGGTGTCCGCTGGTCGGACGATGCGCAGGCTGAACGGCCTGCTTTCCTTGCCGTCGGCCGACAGCCACTGGCCGCTGAAGCTGTCGCCGCTCAGCTTGCCGTTCCACTCGCCGGAGATGCTGGTGCCGTTTTCGGACTCTTCGAGGAAGACGTCCTCTCCCTCGATTTCGCCGGCGAGCAGCACTTTCAGCGACTGCCCGAACCGGAAGTAGTCGCCTTCCACGCCATCCGCAAACTCTTCCTTGGCGCGCAGATTCATCTGGATCGGGTCGCCGCCGAGCGTGCCGCGCAGGGCGACCGGCTCGATGAACAGCTGCTTCGCATCGGCCGCCACGCCGGCAAGCGGCGCGGCCAGCGTGCAGACGAGCGCCGCCGCGCGAAATGCCTGGCGCATCATGCCTCGGCCCACATGTCGTGGGCGTCGGCGGCGGTGATCCGCACGTCGACGAACTCGCCGACCTTGAGCTTGCGGTGCGGCTCGAACGGCGGCTTCACGTAGACCACGCCGTCGATTTCAGGCGCATCGGCGGCGGACCGTCCGACGCCGCCCGAGGAATCCACCTCGTCGATCAGCACGCGGATGGTCTTGCCGACGCGCTGCTGCAGCCGCTTGCGCGAAATCCCTTCCTGCAAAGCCATCACCTGCGCGCGGCGTTCCTCGCGCAGCGCTTCGGGCACGGGATCGGGCAGCGCATTGGCGGTGGCGCCTTCCACCGGCGAGTAGGCGAAGCAGCCGAGGCGGTCGATCTCCGCTTCCTTCAGAAAATCGAGCAGATAGGCGAACTCCGCTTCGGTCTCGCCCGGGAAGCCGGCGATGAAGGTGGAGCGGACGGTGAGGTCCGGGCACAGCTTGCGCCAGGCCTGGATGCGCTCGATGTTCTTCTCGCCGTTGGCGGGACGCTTCATGCGCTTGAGCACATCCGGGTGCGCATGCTGCAGCGGCACATCGAGATAAGGCAGCACCCGGCCGTCGGCCATCAGCGGGATGATGTCGTCCACGTGCGGATACGGGTAGACATAGTGCAGGCGCACCCACGCGCCGTATGCCGCCGCCAGCTCGCCGAGCGCGGTGACCAGCTGGGTCATGTGGGTCCTGATCGGCTTGCCGTTCCAGAAGCCGGTGCGGAATTTCACGTCGACGCCGTAGGCGCTGGTGTCCTGGGAAATCACCAGCAATTCCTTCACGCCGGACTTGAACAGGTTTTCCGCCTCCAGCATGATC
Organism: Noviherbaspirillum aridicola; assembly: GCF_019656455.1. Taxonomy (GTDB): domain Bacteria; phylum Pseudomonadota; class Gammaproteobacteria; order Burkholderiales; family Burkholderiaceae_D; genus Noviherbaspirillum; species Noviherbaspirillum aridicola. The sequence goes on along the minus strand of NZ_BPMK01000004.1, from coordinate 157,265 downwards.
TCGCCGATCGGACGCGACACCAGGTCGCCGCGCATGGACGGGATGATGCAGAAGCTGCAGCGATGGTTGCAGCCCTCGGAGATCTTCAGATAGGCATAGTGCCTGGGCGTGAGCTTGACGCCGGCCGCCGGCACCAGGTCGAGGAAAGGATCGTGCGGCTTGGGCAGGTGCTTGTGGACCGCCGCCATCACTTCGCCGACCGCATGCGGGCCGGTCACTTCCAGCACCTTCGGATGCACGCTCTGGATGATGTCCTTGCCGTCGATGTCCTTCTTGGCGCCGAGGCAGCCGGTGACGATGACCTTGCCGTTTTCATTGAGCGCCTCGCCGATCGCATCCAGCGATTCCTGCACGGCGGCGTCGATGAAGCCGCAGGTATTGACGATGACGAGGTCGGCGCCGTCGTAGGACTTGGCGGTTTCGTAACCTTCGGCGCGCAGCTGGGTGAGGATCTGTTCCGAGTCGACCAGGGCTTTCGGGCAGCCCAGCGAGACGAAGCCGACTTTCGGCGTTTGGGAGGGGTTGGACATGGCAGGAATAACGGGTACAGGCGAATCCGCTATTGTACCCGTTCATGCACCCGGAGCCGGAGCCCCGGGTGGTCTTGCCATTCCGTCAGCGGCCGGGCCGCGGCCTACTTGCGGTTCTTGTCGGGCGGGGTGAAGGGGAAGGCGCCGAACATGTTCTTGGTCTGGTTCTGCATCTGCTCCTGCATCTGCACGAACAGGTTCTTGCTCTGCTCGATGTAGTTGCTCATCATCCCCTGCATCATCGGCCCCTGGACGTTCATGAACTGCGTCCACATCTCCTGGCTGAAGGGCTTGCCTTCATAAAAGCCCTTGGAGCTTTCGGCGAGCTTGTTCTGGATGTCGATGAAGGCCTGGATGTTCTTTTCCAGGTAGGAGCCCATCATGCCCTGCATGGCATGGCCGTAGTAGCGAATGATCTGCGAGAGCGCGCCGCTGGAAAACATGGGCGTGCCGTTGGCTTCTTCCTCCAGGATGATCTGCAGCAGGATGCTGCGGGTGAGGTCTTCGTCGGACTTGGCGTCGACCACGGTGAATTCCTCGTTGTCCAGCACCAGCTGCTTCACATCGGCAAGGGTGATGTAGGAACTGGTCTGGGTGTCGTACAGGCGGCGGTTCGGATACTTCTTGATCAAGCGCTCTGTAATCTTTTTTGCACTATTCATCGAATTTTCCATATCTACGCAGCCCCGTGCTGCCATTACTCAAAAGCGAACGTTCGTTCGCCCCGAAGCCTGACTCATTATAGTGCGGAACTACCGGCTGACATGCAATTCCGCAGGCGCCGGCACGGCCTCTTGTTTTTCCGACAAGAGACCGTTTCCCCCCGCGCGTTTTCCCTCTCCTATTCGGCCTTCACCTTCACGTAGCGTCCCGGGGCCGGCTCGATCGGCGCATACGCCGCGCTGCCCGGCTTGCGGGGCGCCGCCACTTGTTCGCCCGCATGGGCGGCGAGGAACTTCGCCCATTCCGGCCACCAGCTGCCCGGGTGCTCGGTCGCCTCGGCCAGCCACTGCTGGTGGCTGGCCGCCGGCTGCTCATTGGTCCAGTAGCTGCGCTTTTTCTTGGCCGGCGGATTGATGACACCGGCGATGTGCCCCGAGGCGCCGAGGATGAAGCGGTTGCGGCCGGCCTTGCCGGGGTTCAGCAGGCCGACCGATGCATAAGCGGAATTCCAGGGCACGATGTGGTCTTCGCGCGAGCCGTAGACGAAGGCCGGCGCGTCGATCGCGGCGAGGTCGATCGGCTCGCCGGCCACGCTGACCTGTCCCGGTTCGCGCAGGCGGTTTTCGAGGTACATGTTGCGCAGGTACCAGCAGAACATCGGCCCCGGGAGATTGGTCGCATCGGCGTTCCAGTACAGCAGGTCGAACGGCGGCGGATCCTCGCCCTTCAGATAATTTGACTTGACGTAGTTCCAGACCAGGTCGTTGGGACGCAGGCTGGAGAAGGTCGCCGTGAAATCGCGGCCGGGCATGAGGCCGCCCTTGCCGATCGACTGTTCGCGCATCGCCACCTGGGCCTCGTCCACGTAGACGTCGATGACGCCGACGTCGGAGAAATCGAGCAGCGTGGTCAGCAGGGTCAGGCTGGCGACGGGATTTTCTCCGCGCCCGTACAGCAGGGCGAGCGCGGAGGCCAGCAGCGTGCCGCCGACGCAAAAGCCGAGCGCATTGATCTGGTCCTGTCCGGTGATTTCGCTGACCACGCCGATCGCCTTGACCACGCCGTCGAGGATGTAGTCGTCCCAGCTCAGGTGGCCGAGCGTCGCGTCGGGGTTGCACCAGGAAACCAGGAACACCGTGTGGCCCTGCTCGATGGCGTAGCGCACCAGCGAATTCTCGGGCTGCAGATCGAGGATGTAGTACTTGTTGATGCAGGGCGGCACCAGCAGCAGCGGGCGCTCGTACACCTTCTTGGTCAGCGGCTTGTACTGGATCAGCTGGAACAGCGGGTTTTCGAAGACCACCGAACCCTCGGTGGTGGCGACGTTGCGGCCGACCTCGAAGGCCTTTTCATCGGACTGCGAGATATGGCCCTTCTGCAAGTCTTCCAGCATGTGGGTGATGCCCTTGGCCAGGCTCTCGCCCCGGGTATCGATCACCTTCTGCAGGGCCTCGGGATTGCTGGCCAGGAAATTCGCCGGCGACATCGCATCCACCATCTGCTGTACCGCGAAGCGGATCTTCTGCCTGGCGCGGGGAGTCGCCTGCACCGCGCCCGCCATGGCCATCAGGAAGCGCGCATTGAGCAGATAGGCGGCCGCATTGAAGGCGTGCATCGGGCTCGATTTCCAGTGCGGGTCGCTGAAGCGCCGGTCGGTCAGCGAGGGCGTGCCGCCCTGCAGGACTTCCTGCCACAGCTTGCCGAATTCCTGCATGTACTCCGACTGCAGCGAGGCGAGCGTGCCGGGATCGATGGTGGCGCCGAATTCCTTGATGGTGGCGGTGATCGGCCGGGTGTCGATCGGCGGCTGCAGCTTCAACCAGTCCTGCCATGCGGCCGGGTTGGCGAACTGGGTCGCGAACTGCCTGGTCCAGGCGGCCGGGTCGGCCTTCGGCGGGAGGGTATTCATGCTTGCGTCTCCGATTTCAAGTATGGTTACGGTTTGCCGCGGAATCACACACTGTCATGCACATCGTCGCCATCGCCTGGATTTACGTCGTCCTGATGATGTCGATCACCGAGCATACGGTGGTCGCGGGTGTCATGACCTTCCTGCTCTACGGTGTGATACCTGTGACAATCATTCTATACTTGATGGGTGCTTCCGGACGCAAACGTAAACGCATCCTTGCGGAAAACGCAGAAAGAGCGGCGCGCGAGGCTGAAAGCCGTCCCGCACCGCCTCCCGATTCCGGGAATTGAGTCAGCGCAGCCAGACCAGGCTGGCCATCCTGCCGGTGACGCGGTCGCGGCGGTATGAATAGAAGCTGTCGGGCTCGCTCACCGTGCAGCGCCCTCCTCCGGCGACCTTCTCCACGCCGGCTTCCCGCAGCGTCGCGCGCGCGAGCAGATAGATGTCGGCGAGGAATTTGCCCGGCTGGCCGGGAATCGGGCGGAAGGCATCCGACCTGCCCGGGAAGGCATCCACCACATCCTGTCCGACCTCGAAAGCCTGCGGGCCGATCGCCGGTCCCAGCCATGCCATGATCTCGCCGGCACCCGCTTCCCGCATGCGCGCGGCGGTCGCCTGCAGCACGCCGCCGGCGAGACCGCGCCAGCCGGCGTGGGCGGCGCCGACCGCCTTGCCTTCGGTATCGCAGAACAGCACGGGCAGACAGTCCGCCGTCTGGATCACGCAGACCGCGCCCGGGGCGGAGGCGATGGCGGCATCCGCATCGACGGCGGCCCCCGCGACATCGCCCGCGTCGACCACGCGCACGCCGTGCACCTGATTGAGCCAGGCCGGCTCGGACGGCACATGCGCGCGCAGCAGCGAACGGTTGCGCGCCACCGCCTCCGGATCGTCGCCGACATGCACGCCGAGATTGAGCCCGCCGCCCGCGGGCGCCGCATACGGCCCCGTGCTGACGCCGCCCGCCCGGGTGGTGGACAGTGCCCGGACGCTGGCCGGCGCCGGCCAGTCGGGAATGATGAAATTCATGCCGTTCCCCCTCAGACCGACGGGATGTCGATACCGGCGCGCGCGAGCAGCGCCGCCATGTCCTCCGGCAGCCCGGCGGCCCATTCTTCATGTTCTCCGCTCACCGGGTGCAGCAGGCCGAGACGACAGGCATGCAGCGCCTGGCGCGGGAAGACCGCGGCCAGATGCGGCTTGCCGTAAAGCGGATCGCCGACCAGGCTGAAGCCGGCGGACTGGAAATGCACACGGATCTGGTGCGTGCGGCCGGTCTCGAGCTGGCAGCGCATCAGGCTCACCGGCTTGCCGTCGAGCGCGCCCTGGCCGATGCGCTGGTACTGGGTGGCCGCCGGCCTGGCGGAAGAATGGGTGGAAACCGCCATCTTGACGCGGTCGCGCGGATGGCGTCCGATCGCCGCTTCGATCCGCCCGTTCAGATGCGGCGTTCCCCACACCAGGGCCAGGTACTCCCGCTTGACACTGCGCGCCTGCAGCTGGCGCACCAGATCGGTCTGCGCCTGCAGCGTGCGCGCCACCGTCATCAGTCCGCTGGTCTCCTTGTCGAGGCGGTGCACGATGCCGGCCCGCGGCACGCCCGCCAGGTCCGGGTAGCGGTGCAGCAGGCCATTGAGCAGGGTGCCCGACCAGTTGCCGGCGGCGGGATGCACGACCAGTCCGGCGGGCTTGTTGAGCACCAGGATGGCCTCGTCCTCATGCACGATATCGAGATCGATCGGCTCGGGCTTGAACGAATTGTCCTCCGGCGCCAGCTGCGGCCGCAGGACGATGGTCTCGTCGCCCAGCGCCAGGGCCTTGGCGCGGGCCGGCTGGCCGTCGACGAGCACATGGCCGGCTTCGATCCATTGCTGCAGCCTGCTGCGCGAAAATTCGGGCACCAGCTGGGACAGCACCTTGTCGATGCGCACGCCGCAGTGTTCGGGCGTCAGCCTGAGCGTGATCGGTTCCGGCTGGCCGCCGGCGGATATTTCGTCGTCGACGTCGTCGAACTCGGTTTCGGGAAGAAGGCTGCTCAAAATGGGAAGTGGGTTGGTTGTTTGCAGGAATGTGGCATGGGCTATAATCAGCCCCTTGTTCAGTAGCGCACCTGCACACGTCATGCAAAAAAGATCGTTGAAGTCCGCCGTCCGAGTCCTGGCCCTTGGCCTGGCGCTGGGCCTTTCCGGCTGCGGTATCCTGCCGGAACAGGTTGACGAAACCAGGGGCTGGTCGGCCTCGAGATTATACTCGGAGGCGCGCGACGAACTGAGCGCCGGCAACTACGACAAGGCGATTTCGCATTTCGAGAAGCTGGAAGCGCGCTACCCCTTCGGCACCTACGCGCAGCAGGCGCAGATGGAGATCGCCTACGCCCACTACCGCCAGGGCGAGCAGCCGGAAGCGCTGGCCGCGGTCGACCGCTTCATCAAGCTGCACCCGAATCATCCGAACGTCGACTACATGTACTACCTGCGCGGCCTGATCAATTTCAACGACCGCGCCAGCCTGTTCGACTTCATCAGCCGCCAGGACCCGAGCGAACGCGACCCGAAGTCGGCCCAGGACGCGTTCGAGTCCTTCAAGCAGCTCGCCGAGCGCTTCCCGTCGAGCACCTATACGCCCGATGCGATCGCCCGCATGAAGTATCTGGTCAACGCGCTGGCCCAGCATCACGTGCACGTCGCCAACTACTACTACCGCCGCGGCGCCTATGTCGCCGCCGCCAACCGCGCCCAGCTGGCGGTGACCGAATACCGCGACGCGCCCGCGATCGAGGAAGCGCTGTTCATCATGATGAAGTCCTACGAGGCGATGGGCATGCCGCAGCTGCGCAACGACAGCGAGCGCATCCTGCGCGCCACCTTCCCCAACAGCGAATTCCTGGCCGCCGGCGGCCGCAGGGAAAAGACGCCCTGGTGGAAGGTCTGGTAAGCGCCAGGTCGACACGACGAAAGGCCTCGCAAGCGCGAGGCCTTTTTCATTCAGGCCTCGATGCGCCGCCTGAATACCCAGGTCAGTTCGCCGGAGGCGGCCTCGTCGAAGGCATAGCCCTCGCTGTCGAAGGCCTTGAGCTTTTCCGGCTGGGTGATGCCCTTGCGGGCCGCGTAGCGGGCCATCAGGCCGCGCGCGCGCTTGGCGTAGAAGGAGATGATCTTGTAGCGCCCGCCCTTCCAGTCCTCGAACACCGGCGTGATCACCGGCGCGTTCAGCAGCGCGGGGCGGACCGACCTGAAGTATTCGTCGGAGGCGAGGTTGACGAGCGCTTTGGCCTTGCGCGCGGCAAGCCCGGCATTCAGGGCCTCGGTCACCAGGCTGCCCCAGAAAGCATAGAGATCCTTGCCGCGGGCGTTCGCGAGCCGGGTGCCCATCTCCAGCCGGTAGGGCTGCATCAGGTCGAGCGGACGCAGCACGCCGTAGAGGCCGGATAGAATGCGCAGGTGAGACTGCAGGTAGTCGATCTGCTTGACGCCGAGCGAGCGGGCATCGAGGCCTTCGTACACATCGCCGTTGAAGGCGAACAGCGCGGGGCGCGCATTGCGGGCGGTGAACTTGCTCGACCAGCTCGCGAAACGCCCTGCATTGAGCACCGCAAGGCTGTCCGAGATGGACATCAGCGACGCCAGCTCCGCCGGCGACTTTTCCTTGAGAATCCCGATCAGCTCGGCCGAGTGGGGAATGAAATCCGGGAGGGTGGGCTGGACTTCCGGGGCGGGGGTGTCGTAATCGAGGGACTTGGCGGGAGAAATGACGAGCAGCATGAACAGCAAGGAAACGGAAGAATTGCCCCAATGATACAGAATAGGATAGTGATCGACACCAATGTCTGCCTCGATCTCTTCGTCTTTCACGACCCGCGCTGGCAGGCGCTGAAGTCGGCGCTCAGGGATGGATCGGTGCAGGCGGTGACGCGCAGCGATTGCCGGACCGAGTGGCTGAAGGTGCTCGATTATCGCCACCTGCCGCTGAGCGCGGAAACCCGTCCGGCGGCGATCGCGGAATTCGATGCGCTGATCGCATGCGTCGATGCGCAGCCCGCGCCCGAAGCTGTCCGGCTGCCGGTCTGTTCCGACCCGGACGACCAGAAATTCCTCGAAATCGCACGCGACGCCGGGGCGCACGCGCTGATCACCAAGGACAAAGCCCTGCTCAAGCTCGCCAGGCGCAATGCCCGCGCCGGACTGTTCGCGATTGTCACGCCGGAAAAATGGCTCGCAGGTGGTTAAAATCCCTACTTTCACGCTCAGCCGCTTACGACCATGAACGCACCGATGACCGCCGCCCCGCTCTCCCTGGCTTCCCGCCTGCCGAATGTCGGCACCACGATCTTCACCGTGATGTCTGCGCTCGCCGCCGAAAAGGGCGCGGTCAATCTCGGACAGGGCTTCCCCGATTTCGAGTGCGACCCGGCGCTGGTGGATGCGGTCGGCGCGGCCATGCGCGAAGGCCTGAACCAGTATCCGCCGATGACCGGCGTGCCCGCGCTGAGGGAAGCGATCGCCGCGAAGATCAACACGCTGTACGGCCATGCCTACGACCCGGCAGCGGAAATCACCATCACCGCCGGCGCGACCCAGGCCCTGCTGACCGCGATCCTGTGCAGCGTGCATCCCGGGGATGAAGTGGTGGTGATCGAACCGGTGTACGACAGCTATGTCCCGGCCATCGAGCTGGCGGGCGGCAAACCGGTGTTCGTGCAGATGGAAGTCGGAGCGCAGGGGTATTCCGTCCCCTGGGACAAGGTGCAGGCGGCGGTGTCGCCGAAGACCCGCCTGATCATGATCAACAGCCCGCACAATCCCACCGGCTCCATCCTGCGTCCGGCCGACATGCAGGCACTGGCCGCGATCGTGCGCGGCACCGACATCCTGATCGTGTCGGACGAGGTCTACGAACACATGGTGTACGACGGCGTGCGGCATGAATCGGTGAGCCGCTACCCTGAGCTGGCCGCCCGCGCCTTCGTCGTGTCCAGCTTCGGCAAGACCTATCATGTGACCGGCTGGAAGATCGGCTACGTCGCCGCGCCGGCGCCGCTGATGGCCGAATTCCGCAAGGTCCACCAGTTCAACGTGTTCACCGTGAACACGCCGGTCCAGCATGGTATCGCGCGCTACATGGCCGACCCGGCGCCCTACCTCGACCTGCCCGCGTTCTATCAGCGCAAGCGCGACCTGTTCCGCGACGGCCTCAGGTCGACGCGCCTGCGCCTGCTGCCCGGCGACGGCACCTACTTCCAGTGCGTCGACTATTCCGCCGTTTCTTCGCTGCCGGAAGCGGAGTTCGCCACGTGGCTGACGACGGAGATCGGCGTTGCCGCCATCCCGGTCTCGGCGTTCTACAACCAGCCGCGCGAATCGGGCATTGTCCGCTTCTGCTTCGCGAAGAAGGACGAGACGCTGCGCACGGCGCTCGAGAGACTGGCGAAGATCTGAGCCGGCGCGCGGTCAGACCTGCGCCTGCGGCGCGTGCAGGCGCGGCAGCCCTGCACCGCCTGGACGACGGATGACGATTACTTGCCGCGGGTTTTCATCAACTCCTGATTCGCCTTGCGGTCGGCATTGACCTTCTGCGCCGCCGGCCGCTCGCCGATCATCTTCGCATATTCGCGCACCGGCAGCGCCGCCAGCACATCCTCGCCATAGATGATCTTGGAGGCCATGCCGACCAGCGGCAGGTGTACCAGCGCCGCGCAGTCGGCCATGGTGAAGCTGTCGCCGGCGACATAGGGGGAGAACTTCGCGAGCCGGCCGAAGGCTTCCGCATTGCGCCGGAGAAGTTTCTGCGCGCGTTCCTTCACCTCGTCGGACACCTTGCCGCCGAAGAAGGCCTCGGGATACAGCTCGCGCGCGACCAGCTCGAGGTGCAGCTCCATGAACGTGATCAGCTCGCGCACCTTGGCGGCGGCGAAGGGATCCGCGGGCAGCAGCGGCTTTTCCGGATAGGCTGCCTCGATGTACTCCATCATCACCTGCGACTCGCACAGCGTGCCCTGTTCCGTCTCGAAGAAAGGCACCTTGCCCAGCGGCGAGCGCCTGATGAGTTCGGGCGAGCGATCGGTCCAGACCAGCTCTTCCTCGAACGCGACACCCTTTTCCAGCAGGGCGAACTTGACCTTGTTGTAGTAGTTGCTGACGGCAAAACCGCAGAGCTTGAGCATCATGTCTCCTTGTTCGTTCTGATGATAGGCAGCGGCAAGCTTAACCGAAGGCAGCGCGACGCGCTCGCCGGCCCGCGTAACCGGCTTCCCGCATTTCGGCAATAATAGTGCACCCTCAACCGGAAACCAGACGAGCATCGCCTCCCCCATCATGTCCGCAGAACTCCAGGCATCGCGCCGCGACAATACGCTGATCCTTACCATCTCCAATCCCGGTGCCCGCAATGCGCTGCATCCCGACATGTACGCCGCGGCGATCGAGACGCTGACCACCGCCGAACGCGACGACTCCGTACGCGCGGTGGTGCTGACCGGGGCCGACGGCTTCTTCTGCGCGGGGGGCAATCTCAACCGGCTGCTGGAAAACCGCAGCAAGGATCCCTCGGTGCAGGCGCAGTCCATCGATCAGCTCAACGGCTGGATCGAAGCGATACGCGATTGTCCGAAGCCGGTGATCGCCGCCGTCGAGGGCGTGGCCGCGGGCGCCGGCTTTTCGCTCGCCCTGGCCTGCGACCTGATCGTGGCCGGCGCCTCCAGCCGCTTTGTGATGGCGTACGTGAAGGTCGGGCTCACGCCCGACGGCGGCGGCTCCTGGTTCATCACGCGCGCCCTGCCGCGGCAGCTGGCGGCGGAAATCCTGATGGGCGGGCAGGCGGTGGAAGCGCGCCGGCTGCACGAACTCGGCGTCGTCAACCGCATCGTCGCGGACGGCACCGCGCTCGACAGCGCGCTCGCATGGTCCGACGAGTTCGCGGCAATGTCCCCCAATGCGCTGGAACGCATCAAGTCGCTCACGCACGAGGCGCAGGACAACAGCCTGGCCGAACATGTCGAGAGCGAGAAGCGGCACTTCGTCGAAAGCCTCCATCACCGCGACGGCCTGGAAGGCATCTCGGCATTCCTCGAAAAACGAAAGCCCCAGTACAAATGAGCGAACACAAGCGACGCCGCATCTACCTGATGCGGCATGGCAGCGTCACCTATTTCGACAGCGAAGGAAAACCCTACCTGCCCGAGCAGGTCCCGCTCAACGAACTCGGACGCGAGCAGGCGAGCGCCGCCGGCAAGGTATTCGCCGCCGCCGGACTCAGGTTCGATCGCGTCATCATCTCCGGCCTGCCGCGGACGGTGGAAACCGCGGCCCGCGTCCTGGCCGAGACCGGGCAGGACATCACGCCCGAGCAGTGGCCGGAGCTGGTTGAACTGCGCGGCGGCAAGCTGTCGGCGATCCCGGACGAAATGCTGCGCGAAGCCTTCGTCGGCGCCTTCGACGGCGTCGTGCCGGAAGCGCGGCAATTCCTCGGAGGCGAATCGGTCGGCCAGCTGATGGACCGCGTCCATCCGGCGATCGACCGCCTGCGTGCGCAGCGCGACTGGGATACCGTGCTGCTGGTGCTGCACGGAGGCGTCAACCGCGCCATCCTTTCCTACGCGCTGACCAACCAGCGCATTTTCCTCGGCAATCTGGCGCAGACCGCCGGCTGCATCAACGCCATCGATGTCGGCGACGACCATGCCGACTGGGTGGTGAGGATGGTCAACTACTCGCCGCTGTCGACCCTGCAGGGCGAGTCGCGGCACACCACGATGGAAGTGCTGCTGGAGCAGTACATGAAGGCCCGCCGTCGGTAAGCAGCGTGCGCGAGCAGCGATCGGAAGAATCGCACGACCGTACGTTTTTATGCGGTAGAATGAGCCGATAACAAATCAACTCATCGGCAAAGGAGACAGGATGTTTGAAGAATTCATGGGCACGCGTCCGGTGTCCGAGCGCCAGAAGTTCGACCTCGGCGCGATGCAGGCCTACATGCGTCAGCATGTCGAAGGCTTCTCCGGCGAACTCGACGTCGAGCAGTTCAACGGCGGACAGTCCAATCCCACCTTCAAGCTCACCGCGGGCGGCAAGAGCTATGTGCTGCGCACCAAGCCCGGTCCCGCTGCCAAGCTGCTGCCCTCGGCCCATGCGATCGAGCGCGAATTCCGCGTCATGGACGCGCTCAACAGGGCCGGCTTCCCCGCCGCGCGCCAGTATGCGCTGTGCACCGACGAGTCGGTGATCGGCCGCGCCTTCTACATCATGGAATTCGTCGCGGGGCGCGTGCTGTGGGACCAGTCCATGCCGGGCATGACACCGGCCGAACGCGCCGCACACTATGACGAGATGAACCGTGTGATCGCGCAGCTGCACACGATCGACTACGCCGCCATCGGCCTGGCGGACTACGGCAAGCCGGGCAACTACTTCGCCCGCCAGATCGACCGCTGGACCAAGCAGTACAAGGCATCGGAGACCGAGAAGATCGAGGCGATGGACAATCTGATCGAGTGGCTGCCGAAGCACATCCCTGCGGGCGACGAGACCAGCATCGTGCATGGCGACTACCGTCTCGACAACATGATCTTCCATCCCACCGAGCCGCGCGTGCTGGCCGTGCTCGACTGGGAACTGTCCACGCTCGGCCATCCGCTGGCCGATTTTTCCTATCACTGCATGAGCTGGCATATCGCGCCCGGCCAGTTCCGGGGCATCGCCGGCCTCGACCTGGCATCGCTCGGCATCCCTTCCGAGGATGCCTATATCGCGAAGTACTGCGAACGCACCGGCAAGACCATCCGCAAGGAAGACTTCAGCTTCTACCTCGCCTACAACATGTTCCGCATGGCCGGCATCCTGCAGGGCATCATGAAGCGCTACGTCGACGGCACCGCATCGAGCGAACAGGCGCTCAAGGCCGGCAAGGCGGCGCGGCCGATGGCGGAGATGGGCTGGAAGTACGCCTCCCAGGCCTGAACCGGAACAGACACCACACCCACAAGGAGACAACATGGAATTCGAATATTCGGACCGCTGCAAGGAGCTGCAGGCAAAGCTGATCCGCTTCATGGATGAGCACATCTATCCGAACGAGAAGGCTTTCGATGAAGAAGTCGACCGCAACGGCCGCGAGCAGGGCAACCGCTGGATTCCCACCAGGCTGATCGAAGAGCTCAAGCCCAAGGCGCGCGCCGCCGGCCTGTGGAACCTCTTCCTGCCGAAGTCGGTGCGTGCGCCGGAAGGCCTGTCCAACCTCGACTACGCGCCGCTGTGCGAGATCATGGGCCGGGTACCCTGGGCACCGGAAGTCTTCAACTGCTCCGCCCCCGACACGGGCAACATGGAAACCATCGAGCGCTACGGCACCGAGGAACACAAGCGCGAATGGCTCGAGCCGCTGCTGCGCGGCGAGATCCGTTCCGCCTTCGCGATGACCGAGCCGGCGGTGGCCTCCTCCGACGCCACCAACATCGCCACCCGCATCGAGCGCGACGGCGACCATTACGTGATCAACGGCCACAAGTGGTGGATCTCCGGTGCGGGCGACCCGCGCTGCAAGGTTTTCATCCTGATGGGCAAGACCGATCCGAACGCGCCGCGCCACCAGCAGCAGTCGATGATCCTGGTGCCGCGCGACACCCCCGGCGTGACGATCAAGCGTCCGCTGCCGGTGTTCGGCTATGACGATGCGCCGCACGGCCACTGCGAAATCCTGTTCGAGAATGTGCGCGTGCCGGCCTCCAACATCCTGCTCGGCGAAGGCCGCGGCTTCGAGATCGCACAGGGCCGTCTCGGCCCGGGCCGCATCCACCACTGCATGCGCGCCATCGGCGTGGCCGAACGCGCTCTGGAACTGATGTGCAAGCGCCTGAACGACCGCGTCGCCTTCGGCAAGCGCGTGTCCGAGCAGAGCATCTGGCACGAGCGCATCGCCGAGTCGCGCATCCGCATCGACACGGCCCGCCTGCTCACGCTCAAGGCTGCCTACATGATGGACACGGTCGGCAACAAGCATGCGAAGGCCGAGATCGCGATGATCAAGGTGCTGGCGCCGAACGTGACGCAGCAGGTGCTCGACTGGGCGATCCAGGCTTATGGTGCCGGCGGCGTCTGCGACGACTTCCCGCTCGCGGGCCAGTGGGCGGGCAACCGCACGCTGCGCATCGCCGACGGCCCGGATGAAGTGCACCGCAACGCCATCGCCAAGCTGGAGCTGGCCAAGCACATGAGCATCCCGTCGAAGGAGCTGGAACTGCCCGTCACCCGCTCCTGACCTCTCCTGCGCGGTTTTGCGAAGCGCTGCATAATCATGCGGCGCTTTGCAAACACCCGGGAGAACAACAATGATAGACGTCTATTCCTGGCCGACGCCGAACGGCCACAAGGTCCACATCATGCTGGAAGAATGCGGGCTGCCCTACCGTGTCCATGCGGTCAATATCGGCGCCGGCGACCAGTTCAGGCCGGACTTCCTGAAGATATCCCCGAACAACAAGATTCCGGCGATCGTCGACGACGAGGGTACTGACGGACAACCGTTTGCGCTGTTCGAAAGCGGCGCCATCCTGGTCTACCTGGCGAGCAAGGCCGGCAGGTTCCTCGGCAATACCGACCGCGAGAAGTTCACCACGCTGCAGTGGCTGATGTTTCAGATGGGCGGCGTCGGACCCATGCTGGGGCAGGCCCATCACTTCCGCATCTATGCGCCCGAGCAGATCGAATACGCGGTGAACCGCTACACCAACGAGGCAAAGCGCCTCTACGGCGTGATCGACAAGCAGGTGGCGCAGCATGCCTACCTCGCCGGCGACGAATACACGATCGCCGATATCGCCACCTGGCCGTGGCTGCGCTCCTGGCAGAACCAGGGCATAGACTGGGCCGATTATCCGAACGCGAAACGCTGGTTCGACGAGATCGAAGCCCGTCCTGCCGTGCAGCGCGGCGTCCAGGTGCTGGCCGACGCGCGCAAGCCGCTGGTGGACGACAAGGCCAGGGAGAACCTGTTCGGCGCGACGCAATACGAAAAGCGCTGAGGCGCCGGGCGATCAGGAAAAAGGCCGCATCAGCGGCCTTCATTGCTACCTTATTCGTAGCGTCGCGACAGCGACTCCGCCACGCATACCGGCTTGTCGCCGCCTTCGCGCTCCATGGTGACCTGCCAGGTCATCTGGTAGCCGCCTTCGATCGGTTCGACCTCCAGCGGCACCACGCGCGCTCTCACGCGGCTGCCGACCGGCACCGGCGACGGGAAGCGCACCTTGTTGAGCCCGTAGTTCACCGACAGCCTGGAAGGCGGGAACGACACCGCCTGCTGCATCAGCACCGGCAGCAGCGACAGCGTCAGAAAGCCGTGCGCGATCGTCGTCCGGTAGGGCGACTCCTTCTTGCAGCGTTCGACGTCCAGGTGGATCCACTGGTGGTCGCCGGTGGCTTCCGCAAACTGGTTGACCCGTTCCTGCGTGACCTCGAACCATTCGCTGACCGCCACTTCCTGGCCGATCAGGCTCTTGAGTTCCTCCACTGATGCGATATGGCGCATTCTGTCTCCTTTTCGGGTATCGGGGATCCGTTGTCGGGTACCGGTGATCAGTCCTGCTTCGGGCGGCGGGCGAACATGCCCATGCCCTTGATGGTCGCCACCACTTCCCCGTGCTGATTCTTCGCCTCCCACAGCGTGAGCACCACGCCGCGGTCGGGCTTGCTGCTCGAGGGACGCGTCTCGAGCACCGTGTTGGTGATGCTCAGCGTGTCCCCCGGGCGCACCGGCTTGAGCCAGCGGATTTCATCGACGCCGGGCGAGCCGAGGCTCGCGGCCTCGCAGAGGAAGGTATCGACCATCACCCGCATCATCATCCCGCAGGTGTGCCATCCGCTGGCGATGATGCCGCCATAGATCGACCTGGCGGCGGCATCGTGATCGACATGGAAAGGCTGGGGATCGAACTTGCGCGCGAAGTCCAGCACTTCCTCTTCCGTGACCGTGCGCGTGCCTGCCGCAATCGTCCGGCCCACCTCAAAATCCTCGAAGTACCATTTCAATTGCGGCATGCCTCTCTCCTTCTCAGGCGGCTTCGCGGAACGCCGGACGGGCGGCGAAGCGGGCCAGGTGATGGTCGGTGTCGCCGAGCGTCAGTTCGATCATGGTCAGCCGCTTGAACAGGTGCGCGGCCGGCAGTTCGTCGGTCACGCCCATGCCGCCATGCAGCTGAACCGCCTGCTGGCCGACGAAGCGTGCGGCCTGGCCGATACGGATCTTGGCGCCCGACACGGAGCGGCGGCGCTCGTCCTCGTCGGTGGAAGAAACCTTCACCGCGGCGAGCGTCGCCATCGAGCGCGCCTGCTCGGCCTGCATGAACATCTCCGCCATGCGGTGCTGCAGCGCCTGGAACTTCCCGATCGGTACGCCGAACTGCTGGCGGGTTTTCAGGTATTCCAGGGTCGCGGCGTTGAGCGCGTCCATCGCCCCCACCGCTTCCGCGCAGAGCAGCGCCACGCCGTAGTCGGACGCCGCGTCCAGGATCTTCCAGCCGGCGCCCTCCGTGCCGAGCAGCGCCGTCGCGGGCACGCGGACATTGCTGAATGCGATGTCGGCCGCGCGCTGGCCGTCGAGCGTGCGGTAGTCGCGGCGGGTGATTCCCTGCGCATCGGCATCGACGACGAACAGCGAAATGCCGTCGGTGTCGCGCTGGCCGCCGCCGGTGCGGGCCGATACGATCAGCTTGCCGGCCTGGCCGCCATGGATCACCACGCTCTTGGCACCGCTGATCACGTAACCGTCGCCATCGCGCCCGGCGGAGGTGTGGATGTCGTGCAGGTCATGGCGCGCCTGCTTCTCGCCGATCGCCGCGGCCAGCTTGAGTTCGCCCGTGGCGACCTGTTCCAGCAGCGATTCCTGGCCGCCGGCGAGCTTCAGGAATTGCGCGCCGAGCACGGTGGCGAAATACGGCTCGACCACCAGGCCTCGGCCCAGCTCCTGCATCACCACCAGCATGTCGACCGCCGAGCCGTTGAAGCCGCCCTGCTCCTCCGGGACCGGAAGCGCGGTCATGCCGAGCTCTACCAGGGTGTTCCAGGCCTGCTCGGAGACGCCGGCACCGGAGTGGATGATCGACTTGCGGTGCTCGAAACCGTAGTCCTTGTCGATGAAGCGACGCAGGGCATCGCGGAATTGCTGCTGTTCCGGGGTGTAGTTGAAGTCCATGGTCGTCGCCTCACAATCCCAGGATCATCTGGGAGATGATGTTTTTCTGAATCTCGTTCGAGCCGCCGTAGATCGAGGTCTTGCGGAAGTTGAAGTAGTAGCCGAGCAGCGGCGCGGCGTCGTTGTCGCCGGTAATGCTCTGCTCCTGCTCGCCCTCGAGGTAGGCCGGATCGAAAGGCATCGCCGACGGGCCGGCGGCTTCGACCATCAGTTCGGTCAGCGCCTGCTGGATCTCGGTGCCCTTGACCTTGAGCATGGAGGCCTCGGGGCCGGGTCCGCGCTTGGAGTTCTCCGCCGACAGCACGCGCAGCACGGTGACTTCCAGCGCCATGATCTCGACTTCCAGGCTGGCGACCTTGGCGGCGAACATCGGATCTTCGAGCAGTGGCTTGCCGTTCTTCAGATTCCTGGTGGCGAGGCGCTTGAGGAAGGCGAGTTCGCGCTTGGCGCGCCCGACGGCCGCGATGTTGGTGCGCTCGTGGCCGAGCAGGTACTTGGCGTAGGTCCAGCCCTTGTTTTCCTCGCCGATCAGGTTCGCGACCGGCACCTTGACGTTGTCGAAGAAGACTTCGTTCACCTCATGCTCTTCGTCGAGCATGATGATCGGGCGCACGGTGATGCCGGGCGTCTTCATGTCGATCAGCAGGAAGGAAATGCCCTCCTGCTTGCGGACGTTGGGATCGGTGCGCACCAGGCAGAAGATCATGTCGGCATGCTGGCCGAGCGTGGTCCAGGTCTTCTGGCCGTTGACGATGTAGTGGTCGCCCTGGCGTTCGGCGCGGGTTTTCAGGCCGGCCAGGTCGGAGCCGGCGCCGGGCTCGGAGTAGCCCTGGCACCACCAGTCGTCGCAATTCAGGATGCGCGGCAGGTAGTAATTCTTCTGTGCTTCGTTACCGAAGGCCATGATGACCGGGGCCACCATGTTCACGCCGAACGGCAGGATGGGCGGGGTGCCGGCGGCGGCGCATTCTTCTTCCCAGATATGGCGCTGCACCGCGGTCCAGCCGGTGCCGCCGTATTCCTTGGGCCAGCCGGTACCGACCCAGCCCTGCCTGGCGACGATCTTGTGCCAGCGGACGAAGTCTTCCTTGGACAGGCGCTTGTGGTTGAGGACTTTCTG
Source organism: Noviherbaspirillum aridicola (assembly GCF_019656455.1). Classification (GTDB taxonomy): domain Bacteria; phylum Pseudomonadota; class Gammaproteobacteria; order Burkholderiales; family Burkholderiaceae_D; genus Noviherbaspirillum; species Noviherbaspirillum aridicola. The sequence goes on along the minus strand of NZ_BPMK01000004.1, from coordinate 139,861 downwards.
CTGCAGGTCTTTTGGCAGGTTCGCATCCAGGAAGGCGCGAACGGTATCGCGGAAGGCCAAATCCTCCGCCGTGTAGTTCAAATCCATGCTGTCTCCTAATGTCCCGGCTCAAAAAGCACGACCGTTCAAAAAAATTATACAGTGGATTTCCCGGCAAGGGTGCCGAAATGTCACGACAGGGAAAACAGGAATTACTGGAGGGTCTGCTTGGGATCGAGCATGGCGGGCAGCGGCAGGACGTCGATGCCTTCCTCCACCAGTTCCGCGAATTCCTCGGCGGTGGATGTGCCGCGGATGGCGCGGCCGGGCGCTTCTTCGTAATGCATGCGGCGCGCCTCCTCGGCGAAGCGCTCGCCGACGTCCTCGGACCGGGCGACGGCCTGACGCAGCAGCGTCATCAGTTTGGCCTGGATCGCACTCGGATCGACGGGCGCCCCGCCCTGGGACAGGTTCAGCCTCGGCGCGGATGGCACGCGCCCGATCGCCCTGCTGTCGCAGACCGGGCAGGCGATCGATTGTTGCTCGAGCTGGGCGCGGCTGTCTTCCTCGGAGGAGAACCAGCCTTCGAAGCGATGGCCCTGCCCGCAGCACAGGTTATAGACTTTCATGGGAATGGGTTCGGCATGCGCGCGCAGATGCGCACAGGCGAGGGATTGTACCTTCGCGCGCGGGCGTCTGCAGACGGCGCCCGGGCGGAGCAGGGCGCGGCGTGCGCCGCCCGGTTCAGTGCTTGAATTCGAAGGCTTGCTGGGCCTGTTCGAGCAGGCCGGGCAGGCGCTGGGCCATGAGGATGGCCTTGGCTCTGCGCCTGGCCGACTGGGTTTCGAGCGCGCCGGCGAGGCGCCTCACATTGGCCTTGATGTCCGCCACCTGCTCCACCTTGGCCAGACGTACCAGGCCGTGCAGAGTCTCGCGCAGCACGTGCTTTTCACGGGCAGACGCATGCTCGCCGAGGGTGGCTTCGACAATGTCTTCGATAACCTGTTCGGAGGGGGCAATCTTTTTCATGGTCGCGTGTGCAAGAGTTGATCAGGCTTTTCCGGCAGGAAAATTGTTACAGGTTTAGGGCCGGAAACATTTGAGCCAGCGCAACTGTCATGCACCTACGAAACAAAGGAAAATTGCCACGCGGAAACTTAGTCTCAGCCCTCCTTGCCGAACTCTCCCCTTGCCTGCAGATCCGCGTGATATGACGAGCGCACCAGCGGGCCGGAAGCCACGTGGCGGAATCCCATCTTCTCGCCCGCCACCCGGAGCGCGTCGAACTCCTCCGGCGTCACATAGCGCTGCACCGCCAGGTGATGCGCGCTCGGCTGCAGGTACTGGCCAAGCGTGAGCATGTCGATGTCGTGCGCGCGCATGTCCCGCATCACCTGCTCCACTTCCTCCAGCGTCTCGCCCAGTCCCAGCATCAGGCCGGACTTGGTGGGCACGGAGGGATGGAGTTGCTTGAAACGCTGCAGCAGCGCCAGCGAGACCTGATAATCCGCGCCCGGGCGTGCCTGGCGATACAGCCGCGGCACGGTTTCCAGGTTGTGATTGAAGACGTCCGGCGGCGTTTGCGCCAGCACTTCCAGCGCGACTTCGGTGCGCCCGCGGAAGTCAGGCGTCAGGATTTCGATGGTGATGCCGGGGCTGCTCCGGCGCGTCGCCTCGATGCAGGCGGCGAAATGGCGCGCGCCGCCGTCGCGCAGGTCGTCGCGGTCGACCGAGGTGATCACCACATAACGCAGGCCCATGGCCTGGATGGTGCGGGCGAGATTGGCAGGTTCTTCGGGATCGAGCGGATTCGGCCTGCCGTGACCGACGTCGCAGAACGGGCAGCGCCGGGTACAAATGTCGCCCATGATCATGAAGGTCGCGGTGCCGCTGCGGAAGCATTCGCCCAGATTGGGGCAGTTCGCTTCTTCGCAGACGGTGTGCAGCCTGTTCTCGCGCAGCACCGCCTTGAGCCGCTGGACCTCTTTCGTGCCGGTGAACTCGGCGCGTATCCATTTCGGCTTGCGCAGGTACTGGGACGGCTCGGTCGGCGCGATCTTGATCGGGATGCGCGCCATCTTTTCGGCGCCGCGCAGCTTCTCGCCCGCCCTGACGGGGCGCGGGGCGGCCGGGTTGTCGGTCTTGGTGTCGCTCATCGCCGCCTCAGCCGCGGTAGTAGCGTTGCGGCACGAACGGCGTCTTCGCCACCTCGACCGGTACCGGCTTGCCGCGCACGATCGCCTGCAGCACGGTGCCCGGCGCAGCGAGCGCGGCGGCGACATAGCCCATCGCCACCGGCGCCCCAAGCGTCGGCGCGAACCCGCCGCTGGTCACGCGGCCCGCCGGCTTGCCGTCGCCATCCACCAGTTCGGCGCCCTCGCGCACCGGCATCCGGTCCTTGACCAGCAGGCCGACGCGCTTGCGCTGCACGCCCTCGGCGAGCTGACGCAGGATGACCTCGGCGCCGGGGTAGCCGCCGGGACGGGCGCCGTCGGCGCGACGCGCTTTCGACAGCGCCCAGACCAGGCTGGCCTCGACCGGCGTAGTCCCGGTGTCCATGTCGTGGCCGTACAGGCAGAGCCCGGCTTCCAGCCGCAGCGAGTCGCGCGCGCCAAGGCCGATCGGCGCGACTTCCGGCTGCGACAGCAGCAGGCGGGCGACTTCTTCCGCCATCCCGTTCGGCACGGAAATCTCGAAGCCGTCCTCACCGGTATAGCCGGATCGGCTGATGATGCATTCGGCACCCGCTAGCACGACCGTGCCGGTGTTCATGAAAATCATCTTCGCCGTCTCCGGCGCCAGGCGCGCCATCACCGCCGCAGCCTCGGGCCCCTGCAGCGCCAGCAGCGCACGGTCGGCAAGCTCTTCCACCCTGCATTTGCCGTCGAGGTGACGGCGCAGATGCGCGACGTCCTGCGCCTTGCAGGCCGCGTTCACCACGAGGAAGAGATGGTCGCCGGCGTTCGACACCATCAGGTCGTCGAGGATGCCGCCCTGCTCGTTGGTGAACACCGCATAGCGCTGCAGATTGCGCGGCAGATCGACGATGTCGACCGGCACCAGGGTTTCCAGCGCCGCCGCAGCGCCATCGCCGGACAGCCTGACCTGCCCCATGTGCGACACGTCGAACAGACCCGCGCGGGTGCGGGCATGCGCGTGCTCCTTCAGCACGCCCGTCGGGTACTGGACCGGCATTTCATAGCCGGCGAAGGGCACCATGCGGGCGCCGAGTTCGACGTGCAGATCGTACAGCGGGGTGCGGGACAGCGGCTGGGCTGGGGTATCCATGAATGTTTCCTCTGGTTTGAATTCTGTCGGACCGGTTCAGCACTCGATCACGTTGACCGCGAGCCCTCCGCGCGCGGTTTCCTTGTACTTGATTTTCATGTCGGCGCCCGTCTCGCGCATGGTCTTGATCACCTTGTCGAGCGAGACGAAATGATGGCCGTCGCCGCGCAGCGCCATGCGCGCGGCGTTGATCGCCTTGATCGCGCCCATCGCGTTGCGCTCGATGCAGGGCACCTGCACCAGCCCGCCGATCGGATCGCAGGTCAGGCCGAGGTTGTGTTCCATGCCGATCTCGGCGGCGTTCTCGACCTGCTCCGGCGTGCCGCCCAGGACCTCCGCGAGCGCGCCGGCGGCCATGGAACAGGCGACGCCGACCTCCCCCTGGCAGCCGACCTCGGCGCCGGAGATCGATGCGTTCTCCTTGTACAGGATGCCGATGGCGGCGGCGGTCAATAGAAAGCGGATGACGCCCTCGTCGCTGGCGCCGCCTATGAAGCGCCGGTAGTAATGCAGGACCGCCGGCACAATGCCCGCGGCGCCATTGGTGGGCGCGGTGACCACCCTGCCCCCGGCGGCGTTTTCCTCGTTCACCGCCAGCGCGTACAGGTTGACCCAGTCGAGGGTGGTGAGCGGATCGCTCAGGCTGGCCTCGGGCGTGCTGCTGAGCTTGCGATGCAGTTCGGCCGCGCGGCGACGTACCTTCAGGCCGCCGGGCAGCACGCCTTCTCGCTCGCAGCCGCGGCGCACGCACTCCTGCATCACCTGCCATATCCGCTGCAGGCCGGCCCGGGTCGCGTCCTCGCTGCGCCAGGCCTTTTCGTTTTCCAGCATCAGCTGGCTCACCGACAGGCGATTGTCCCGGCACAGGGCGAGCAGTTCCTCCGCGCTGTGGAACGGATAGCGTAGCGGCGTCGCATCGCGCACGATGCGCTCGGCGCCCGCTTCGTCCTCGTTGAGCACGAAGCCGCCGCCGACGGAGTAGTAGGTCTTGCCCGCCAGTTCGGCGTCGCCGTCGAGCGCGATGAAGCGCATGCCGTTCGGATGCAAGGGCAGCGCACGCCGGTACATCAGCAGATGTTCGCGCTCGCTGAAGCCGATCTCGTGCTCGCCGAGGAGGCGAATGCGACCGTCGGCACGGATCTTCGCCAGCTTCGCCTCCACGCTGTCGGTATCGACCTGGTCGGGTGTTTCGCCCAGCAGGCCGAGCAGCACCGCCTTGTCGCTGCCATGGCCCTTGCCGGTGGCGCCGAGCGAGCCATACAGCTCGCAGCGCAGCGAGGAGACGCGGGCAAGCAGCCCCGCCTCCTTCAGTCCGGATACGAACATGAGCGCGGCCCGCATCGGGCCGACGGTGTGCGAGCTCGACGGACCGATGCCGATCTTGAACAGTTCGAATGCGCTGATCGCCATCGGCTCCAGTCCTTGTCGGGTGACGTTACTCGTAGTCGGAGACCGGCGGGCAAGAGCAGACCACGTTGCGGTCGCCGTAGACATTGTCCACGCGGCCGACCGGCGGCCAGTACTTGTTGCCGCGCAGCGAGCGCACCGGGAACACGGCCTGCTCGCGCGAATACTTCCGGTCCCACTCGCCGGCGATATCCATCGCGGTATGCGGCGCATGGCGCAGCGGGCTGTCCTCGGCGCTGATGCTGCCGTTCTCGATCGCGCGGATCTCGTCCCGGATCGCGATCATCGCGTCGCAGAAGCGGTCGAGCTCTTCACGCGATTCGCTCTCGGTCGGCTCGATCATCAGCGTGCCCGGCACCGGGAAGGACATGGTCGGCGCGTGGAAGCCGAAGTCCATCAGGCGCTTGGCGACGTCGTCCACGGTGACGCCGGTGTCCTTGAGCGGACGCAGGTCGACGATGCACTCGTGCGCCACCAGGCCGCCCTCGCCGCTGTACAGGATCGGATAGTGCGCCGACAGGCGGCGCGCGATGTAGTTGGCGTTGAGGATGGCGACTTCGCTGGCCTGCTTCAGTCCTTGTGCGCCCATCAGCTTGATGTAGGTCCAGCTGATCGGCAGGATGCTGGCGCTGCCCCACGGCGCGGCGCAGACCGGCGCTTCCCGGCGCTCCAGCATGCGGTGGCCGGGCAGGAACGGTGCCAGGTGCGACTTGACGCCGATCGGGCCGACGCCGGGGCCGCCGCCGCCGTGCGGAATGCAGAAGGTCTTGTGCAGGTTCAGGTGCGACACGTCGCCGCCGAACTTGCCGGGCGCGCACAGGCCCACCATCGCGTTCATGTTGGCGCCGTCGATGTACACCTGGCCGCCGTGCGCGTGCACGATGTCGCAGATTTCACCGACCGCCTCTTCGAACACGCCGTGGGTGGACGGATAGGTGATCATGATCGCCGCGAGGTCGGCCGCATGTTTCTCTGCCTTGGCGCGCAGGTCGGCGACGTCGACGTTGCCGCTGGCGTCGCAGCCGACCACCACCACCTGCATGCCGGCCATGTGCGCGGTCGCGGGGTTGGTGCCATGGGCGGAACTCGGAATCAGGCAGATATTGCGATGGCCCTCGCCGCGGCTCTTGTGATAGGCGCGGATCGCCAGCAGGCCGGCGTACTCGCCCTGCGAGCCGGCGTTCGGCTGCAGCGACACGGCGTCATAGCCGGTGCAGGCGACGAGCATCTGCTCCAGCTCGCTGGTCAGCTGACGATAGCCCTCGGCCTGGTCGAGCGGCGCGAACGGATGGATCGCGGCAAACTCCTTCCAGGTCACCGGAATCATCTCGGTGGTCGCATTGAGCTTCATGGTGCAGGAGCCGAGCGGGATCATGGTGCGGTCCAGCGCCAGGTCCTTGTCCGACAGCGCGCGCAGATAGCGCAGCATCGCGGTTTCCGAGTGATGGGTATTGAACACCGGATGGGTCAGGAAGGCCGTGCCGCGCACCAGTCCCGCGGGAATGCGGTCCTCTGCCTGCGCCTCGCACTCGGCGAACGCGGGCGCGGCCTGGCCGGCGCCGGCGAACAGCGACCACAGGGTGTCGATGTCGGCGGCGGTCGTGGTTTCATCGACGGAGATGCCGACCGTGTCCTGGTCGATCTCGCGCAGATTGATGCCGGCAGCCCGTGCCTTGTCGTGGATCGCGGCCGCGCGGCCATTCACGCGCACGGTCAGGGTGTCGAAGAACGCGGCGGTGCGCACTTCGCAATCGAGCTTGCCGAGCCCGACCGCGAGCGTCGAGGCGAGGCGATGCACGCGCTGCGCGATCGTTTTCAGGCCTGCGGGGCCGTGGTAGACGGCGTACATGCTGGCGATGTTGGCCAGCAGCACCTGCGCGGTGCAGACATTGCTGGTCGCCTTTTCGCGCCGGATATGCTGCTCGCGGGTCTGCAGCGCCAGGCGGTAGGCCTTGTCGCCATGGCTGTCGATCGACACGCCGACCACGCGGCCCGGCATCACCCGCTTGTTCGCATCGCGCGTGGCGAAGTAGGCGGCGTGCGGGCCGCCGTAGCCGAGCGGCACGCCGAAACGCTGGGCAGTGCCGATGGCGACGTCGGCGCCGAACTCGCCCGGCGGCGTGAGCATGGTCAGCGCCAGCAGGTCGGCGGCCACCACCACCAGCGCATTCTTCGCATGCGCTTTCCGGACGGTCTCGGCATAGTCATGCACGTCGCCGTCGACAGCCGGGTACTGGAGCAGCACGCCGAAGCAGTCGAGCGCATCGAGATCGCTGCGATGGTCGCCGACCACCACCTCGATGCCGATCGGCTCGGCGCGGGTGCGAACCACGTCGATCGTCTGCGGCAGGCATTCGCGGGAAACGAAAAAGACATTGCTCTTGCTCTTGGCCACGCGCTGGCAGAAGGTCATCGCCTCGGCGGCGGCGGTGGCTTCGTCGAGCAGCGACGCGTTGGCGATTTCCAGGCCGGTCAGATCGGAGATCATGGTCTGGAAATTCAGCAGCGCCTCGAGCCGGCCCTGCGAGATCTCGGGCTGATACGGGGTATAGGCGGTGTACCAGGCGGGGTTTTCCAGCAGGTTGCGCAGGATGACCGGCGGCGTGTGGGTGTTGTAGTAGCCCATGCCGATGAAGGACTTGAAGACCTTGTTGCGCGAGGCGATCTCGCGCAGCTCTTCCAGCACTTCCGGCTCGTTGCGCGGCGAGCCGAGCGCCAGGGGCTCATGCTTGAGAATCGTGCCGGGGACGACCTTGCCGATGAACGCTTCCATCGAGGAGAAGCCGAGCATTTCGAGCATCGCCTGCTGATCGGCGTCGGCCGGCCCGATATGGCGCTCGATGAAATCCGCGTGTTGCTGCAAGGTGTCGAACGCGGCACGTTTCTGAACCATGTTTTCCTCTGTGACGATATGGATGTGAGTTGCGGAACGCCCGGTCAGCCGAGCGAAGCGATGTATTCCTTGTAGCCGGCCTCGTCGAGGAAGCCTGCCAGCGCGTCGGCCTGCGACGGCTTGAACCTGAAGAACCAGCCTGCGCCGAGGGCGTCTTCATTGACCTTGCCCGGCTCGTCGGCCAGCACGCCGTTGATCTCGGTAACCGTGCCGTCGGCCGGCATCATGATTTCGCCGGCGGTCTTGACGGACTCGATCACGGCTGCTTCATCGCCCTTGGCGTAGGTCTTGCCGGCTTCCGGCAGCTGGACGAAGACCACGTCGCCGAGGTGGTCCTGCGCATAATCCGTAATGCCGACGGTGATGGTGCCGTCGTCTTCCATGCGCAGCCATTCATGCTCCTGCGTGTACACGGTCTTGCTCATCTGCTGATCTCCTGATGGGTTGAATGCGGGGATTGTTGTTGTGTCAGCTGTGCCGGCCGGATGCGAGGCCGGAACGACGCGCACCCCGCCATCTTACCGAAGTGACAGCGTGCGCCGGATGCGGCGTGATTGTAGAGATTTCCGGCTTGCTTTTGCGCTCAATCGCTGCGGCAGATTATTCGAATTCCAAAAACCTGACCGCACCCGGATTTTGAAAAACAAAGTCCGCGACGCTTTCGCTTTGATTTTTGAAAATCGGAAAATTCCGCCTGCCCCGACCCCTACGGTTTCTTCCGACAAATGAAAAGCGGCCGCGTTCCCCGCCTTCCGGCGCGGGCAAGCGGCCGCTCGACAGGGCGCGCGTTGCACGCGCCCGCCCCCTCGCTCAGAACTCTTCCCAGTCCTCGCCCGCAGCCGTCGCCGCCGGCCGGCGGAGCTGCGCAACCGCTTTCGGGGCCGGCACGGCCGCCGGCGCGGGACGCTTTACCGGCACGACCGCCGGCGCGGGTCGCTTTACCGGTGCGACCGCCCTTGCCGGCGCCGGCGCCGGCGCTGCTGCTGCGGCGGCGGCCCGGCCGGTATTGAAAACCCGGACCGCATCGGCCAGGCGGGCGGCCTGCTCCTGCATGGCGGTGGCAGCCGCTGCCGCCTGCTCGACCAGCGCTGCGTTCTGCTGCGTCACCTGGTCCATCTGGCTGACGGCGTGGCTGACCTGCTCGATGCCCGACGTCTGCTCGCGACTGGCGGCGGTAATCTCGGCCATGATATCGGTCACGCGCCTGACGCTCGTGACGATCTCGCGCATGGTTTCGCCGGCACCGTCCACCAGGCGGGCGCCCTGACCGACCTTGTCGACCGAATCCGCGATCAGCGCCTTGATCTCCCTGGCCGCCGACGCGGAGCGCTGGGCCAGGTTGCGCACCTCCGCCGCCACCACCGCGAAGCCGCGCCCCTGCTCGCCGGCACGGGCCGCCTCCACCGCCGCGTTCAGCGCCAGGATATTCGTCTGGAAGGCGATGCCGTCGATCACACTGATGATCTCCACCACTTTCTGGGAGGAGGCGTTGATCGATCCCATGGTGGCGACGACCTCTTCCACCACCGCGCCGCCCTTCTCCGCGATCTCGGACGCGCTGCGGGCGAGCGAATTGGCCTGCTGCGCATTGTCGGCATTCTGCTTGACGGTCGAGGTCAGCTCTTCCATCGAGCTGGCGGTTTCTTCCAGCGAGCTGGCCTGCTGCTCGGTACGCGAGGACAGGTCCTGGGTGCCGGAGGCGATTTCAGACGACGCGGTGGTGATGGTTTCGGTGCCGGCCCGCACTTCCTCGACGATGCGCGCGAGATTATCCCGCATCTGCTTCATCGCATGCAGCAGGCTGCCCTGGCGCGCCTTGCCGAGACTGATCTCCCCGCTCAGGTCGCCGGCGGCGATGCGGCTGGCGACGTCGACCGCCTCGTGCGGCTCGCAGCCGAGCTGTGCCAGGATGCTGCGGGTGATCACGATTCCGGCGGCGATGCCGAGCGCGATGGCGATGGCCGCCAGCGCCAGCGTCTGCACCAGCGCCGCCTGGTAGGCGGCCCTGGCCGTGTCCAGATCCTCCTGGTTGATGCGCTTCTGGAGCTTGATGTAGTCGTCCAGCAGCGCCTGCCACGCCGCGGTTGCCGTTCCCGCTTCCTTGATCAGCAGTTGCGTGGCCATCAGGTCCTGGTCCTGTTTCGCGTACTCGGCCACCTGGTTGTTCAATGCCCGCGTGGTCTCGCGCATGCCGCCGATCTTCTTGCGCAAGTCCAGCTCCTCCGGCGTGCCGGCAAGCTTTTCGAGGGCGGCAAGCGCCGTGTCGTAGGTCTGCCTGGCCTGATCGATCTTCTTGAGCTCGGCGTCGATCATTGCCGGATCGCTCATCAGGACCACGGTGCGGCTGACCCGCGCCACCACGTGCACCGACTCCGCCATCGTCGACACCAGTTCGGTCTTCAGATAGTTCTTCCCGACGATGTTCTCCAGCCGCTCCTCGACCTGCGACATCCGCAGGATGCCGACACCGCCCATGACCAGCAGCAGCACCAGCACAAGCGCGAAGCCGACCGCGAGCCGCGCGCCGATTGCCAATCGTGACAGTTTCATATGTCCCCTTTTTTGTTTTAATGGTCCGAACCGGATGCGGGGAGCATTCCCCCATGCCGTTTACGGGCGTGGGGAAGCGAAATTTAGCCTGCCGGAGAAATTGTGATGCCGTCAGGATGGCTGCAAGCAGGCCCGGCTATGCGGACCGCCGGCCCCGGAACAGCCACTTCTCCAGCTCGACGATGAGCATCAGGACGATCCCGAACGCGCCTATCCTGATCCACGCGCCCGCCTCCAGGCCCGCCGTGCCGAACAGCGCCTGCATCGCAGGCAGATAGGTGAATAGCAGCTGGAATACAACGAGCAAGCCTATCGCCGCGAGGATGTAGCGGTTGCCGAACAGGCCTTCCATGCTGAGCGACGAGGCGGTCACATGCCGACAGTTGAACAGGTAGGCGATCTCGCCCATGACGAGCGCGTTCACGGCGGCGGTGCGGGCGGCCTCCAGCTCCGCGCCGTTGGCGCTCTCCCACAGGAACAGACCGAGGCTCCCGGCCACGAGCAGCGCCGAGACCAACGCGATGCGCCAGACCAGATACGGCGACAGCAGGGCCTCCCCGGGGTCGCGCGGCGGACGACGCATGGTGTCGGCCTCCGACCGCTCGAAGGCGATCGCGAGCGACAGCGTGACCGCCGTGATCATGTTCACCCAAAGGATCTGCACCGGCGTGATCGGCAGGGCCATCCCCAGCAGCACCGCGATGAGGACCATGCCGGCCTCGCCACCGTTCGTCGGCAGGATGAAAAGCATGGCCTTGCGGATGTTGTCGAAGGCGGTTCGCCCTTCCTCGACGGCGGCAACGATGGATGCGAAGTTGTCGTCGGCCAGCACGATCTCAGACGCTTCCTTCGCGGCTTCGGTCCCTTTGCAGCCCATCGCCACGCCTACATCCGCGCGCTTGAGCGCCGGCGCGTCGTTCACGCCATCGCCGGTCATGGCAACCACGTTGCCCTGCGCCTGCAGGGCGCCGACCAGCCGCAGCTTGTGTTCCGGACTTGCGCGGGCAAACACGTCGGTCTTCGCCACCACCGCCTGCAGCGCGGCATCGTCGAGCGCCTCGATGCTGGAACCGGCCATGGCCCGGATATCCGGCGCGAGGCCGAGCTGCCTGCCGATGGCCGCGGCAGTCGCCACGTGGTCCCCGGTGATCATCTTCACCTTGATGCCGGCGGCGAGGCAGGCCGCGACAGCCCGCCTGGCCTCCTCCCGTGGCGGGTCCGATATCCCGACCACGCCGAGCAGCGTGAATCCACCGGCCTCGACCTCCGCGAAAACCAGTTCGCGCGCGACCTCGTGCTGACGGCGGACAGCGATGGCCAGCAGTCGCATGCCGGCCGCCGCCGCCTCATCCATCCGTTCCAGCCAGTCTTCCCGACGCAGGGGGACATCGTGCCCCTGCTGACGCTGCATCGAGCAAAGCTCGAACACGCGCTCCGGCGCTCCCTTCAAAAATACGAAACCATGGCCGAGGTGGTCATGGTGAAGCGAGGCCATGAAACGGTGTTCGGACTCGAATGGAATGACGTCGGTGCGCGGCAGCATCGATTTTTCGGATTCATGGTCCACGCCGGCCTTCATTGCAAGCGTGACCAGGGCGCCCTCGGTGGGATCGCCCGCGAGCTGCCACACGCCCTCGACGAGACGCAGGCTGGCATCGTTGCACAGCACGGCCGCGCTCGCGAGGTCTCGCAGCGCCGGATGCGACGCGACATCCGCTTCGAGCACCTTGCTGCCAAATCCGCCTTCCGGCGCATAACCGACACCGGTGACCTCGAAGCTTTCATCCGCGATCAGCACGCGCTGCACGGTCATTTCGTTTCTTGTGAGGGTGCCGGTCTTGTCGGAGCAGATCACCGTCACCGAGCCGAGCACCTCGGCCGCGGGAAGGCGACGGATGATCGCGTTGCGTCCCGCCATGCGGCGTACGCCGATGGCGAGCGTGATCGTCATGATCGCCGGCAGCCCCTCCGGGATGGCCGCGACCGCGAGACCGACCGCGGCCAGAAACATTTCGTTGGCCGAGTAGCCCCGCAGCAGCGTACCGCCGGCGAACATCAGCCCTGCCGCGGCAAGTATCGCCCACGTCAGCCGGCGTCCGAAGTCGCCCAGCTTCCTGAGCAGCGGCGTGGACAGTTCCTGGACATTGGCAAGCATCCCGCTGATGCGTCCGATCTCCGTCGCCGCCCCGGTTGCCACCACGATGCCCGTGCCCTGCCCGTACGTGACCAGTGTTCCCGAATACGCCATGCAGGTGCGGTCACCGAGTTCGCACTCCGCGGCGACGGATTCCGCCTGCTTCTCGACCGGCACCGATTCCCCGGTCAGGACCGCCTCGCCCACGCGCAGGCTGCGCGTTTCCAGCAACCGCATGTCCGCCGGCACCTTGTCGCCGGAACAGACGAAGACGACGTCGCCCGGGACGAGGCTGGCGGCGTCGACCATCTCCCGTCTTCCATTGCGCAGCACCTGCGCCTGCAGCGGCAGCATCTTGCGTATGGCGTTCAGCGCCTGTTCCGCCTTTCCCTCCTGGATGAATCCGATCACCGCATTGATCAGAACGACGCCGACGATGACGCCGGCATCGACGATGTGGCCGAGCATCAGGGTGATTGCGCCCGCGCCCAGGAGCACATAAATGAGGACGTTATGGAACTGCCGGAGAAAGCGGACCAGCGCGCTGCGCTGCGGTGGCGGGGGCAAGGCATTCGGCCCGTATTGCGCAAGCCGGCGCGCGGCCTCCGTTTCGTCCAGCCCGGCCACGGTCGCCCCAAGCGCCCGGACCGCCTCGGCGGCGTCGAGATCATGCCAGGATCGCGCGGCGCTTCCGGTGCCGGGAGCGCCGCTGACCGATTCCGTCGAATCCGGGGCGCGACTGCTGTGACGGGCGGTCACGCGATCCTGTCCTGACGTTTCCATGCGCTTCACCTCACGAGTGCGAGAACGGGATCATCCGCTCAAAAAAGGAGAAAAAAAGCCGCCGCGACAGCCGTGGGCAGCAGCGCCCCGACCAGCAGCCCGCCGATGCCGATGCTGCCGTCGTTGAAGCCTTCCCGCAGCAGCGCGACGCCCGCCGGATTGGGGGCGTTGGCGATGACGGTGAGGCCGCCGCCCGCCACCGCGCCCGCCACCAGCATGTACTTGGCGGGATCCGAAATCCCTTCGATCAGGGATCCGAGGTAAGTCAGTGCCGCGTTGTCCGTGATCGCCGTCAGCCCCAGCGCGCCGAAGAACAAGGCAGTCGGCTCGAGGCTGGAAACGATGGGCTGCAGCCACCATTGCTGCATGCCGCCCAGCACGACGAGCCCCGCCAGGAAGAACCCGACCAGCAGGCCTTCTTTCAGAATGAGCGGACTTTGGTATTGCGCATAGGCCTGGGTATAACCCAGGAAAAACAGGAACACCCCGAGGAACACGACCGGATGGTGCGCAAACACGACGACCGCGGCCAAGAACACCAGGTGAATCATCATGACCACCGGCGGCACGCGCACCTGCGGCTTGTCGTCCATGTCCTCTACCGGCGCCGTCAGATGCTTGCGCAGCAGCCAGGAGATCGCGGTCGCATTGATGAGGACGGCCGCGGCCGCCTTCCAGCCGAAGTTCGCGGCCATGAACGCACTGTCCCATTGCCAGGTCGAGGCAACCATCAGCACCGGAGGCGCCGCGAATGAGGTTAGCGTCCCGCCGATCGAGATGTTGACGAACAGCACACCGAGCGCGGCGTACTTGAGCCACTCCGGCATGCCGGGACGGAAAACCAGGCGCGCCAGCATCAGCGCGGCAAGCGTCATCGCCGCCGGTTCGGTGATGAACGAACCGATCAGCGGTACCAGCGCAAAGCACAGCCATACCTGGGCGAGCAAAGTGTCGACCGGCGCCGCCTTCGCGGCCGCGCCGATGACTGCCTTCACCGCTTCCAGTACCGGCCGGGAAGCCGCCACCACCATGATGACGAAGACGAACAGCGGTTCCGTGTAGTGCCGGGACTCCAGGTATTCGATCGCCTGGTCTCCCCCCGCGACGAGGGCCATGATGGCGATGAAGATGAATGCCCAGAACCCGAAGACGACCTCGATTTCACCCAGCAGGTGAAACAGGCCCGCGTGCCGGGGACTGCGGTCGGCGATGCGCTCGAACGACTTTGCGGCAAAGGTGTGCAGGAGGGCCAACCCGAAAATGACGGCGGCGATGAGGTTGATATCACTCATGTAGTGTTGTCTCTCTTGTTATCGGTGAATGGAAATGACGGCGCGGGCGCTTTGCCGAAAGCGGAGGAACGCGCGGCAAAAGCGAGGCGCGGGGTTTGGTCGTCTAAGGGAGGCGAGCCGCGGCGGGAGCGCGGCATGAAGGATCGGATGCAGGTAGCGTGCGTTCATTGGGCGACAAGAAGCCGCGAGGCGGCCCGACCGTCGCAAAAACCTGCCACACTGAATATGTGAGCACCCGGGGAAAGTATAACGCAAGCGGATGGAGCGGGAGCAAGTCCTGCCGCGCAGGGCAATGTCGAGGCGGGATTCTTAACGGATGAACTTGCCGGCAGGCCGACGGAGCGGTGGCGCCTTGCTAATTGGTGCCCGAGACCGGAATCGAACCGGTACGCCCCCTCTCGGGTAAGCGGCGGATTTTAAGTCCGCTGTGTCTACCAATTTCACCACTCGGGCTCGCGCAGCACTTGCAGCCACGCAGGTAAAAAAAAAGCGCACGGGGCGCTTTTTTGAAGAAATGGAGGCGGGGGTCGGAATTGAACCGGCGTCCACGGCTATGCAAGCCACGCGCCTGCTTACAGCACTAGCCCCTCCGCTGCCCCACGCAAAGCTCGACAACGTGGAAAAGTCGGCCGGATTCTATCATGGCAGCCGGCGTCGTCAAAATCGCAAGCTTGCACGGCGACAAATGGGAGCGAGTTTTCGGACCGCCTCCTTGGCAATGCCGGTGCCGCCTCCTGTCCGGATTGCTGTTGCCCTGCGTCTGTACAGCCCCCTCATGTGATAAGGATTGGGACGTCACAGCCCGGCTTCGCGCCATAGCAGGGAGAGCGCTGCCCGTGCAAAGCGCGCAGCAAGCGACTCCGGCGCTGCCCTCATGACTACCTTCCCGCGCCACGTGTGCCCCTTGAACTCTTCGTTGGGGGATACTGCTTCCAGGGTCACGCGGTAGGCGGCTTTTTCCGGGATCAGCCTTCCTTCTGTTTCCCGCACTTCGATCGAACCGCCATGCAGGCTTGCCAGCACAGGCTGATCAAGCACGTGTGCCGCATCCCGGTCAATACCGGCCACCCGCAATTCGAGCACCGCACCGCTGCGCCCGTCGGGGTAGAACCGTGCAGTGTCGCCGACCGTCAGGCGGTGCACGCTTTCCTCGTCCACATAGCATTCCACGGTCCACGCGCCGTCCGTGACCACCGTGGCCACCTGCTCGTTGCGAGAAACCCAGGTTCCCGGACGAAGGTCGGGATCGAGCAGGCGGAATGTCCCGTCGACCCGTGCAACCGGCTCGAATTCCTGCTTCTGCGATTCCAGCGCGCTGCGGGTGCGCTCGGCGGTCAGCAATTCGCTTTCGCGTACCTGCAGCTGGACTCGCCGCTCGACGTTGAAGGTTGCCACCGCCACTTCCGCTTCAAAGCGCTGCCGCCGTCCCTCCACGGCAGCCAGTTTCTGCTGCACCGCTTCCGCGTCCATGGAGAGCAAGGGCGTGCCGGACGTCACCCGCGCACCGTCCTTCACGTGCAATGCCGCCAGCCGCGCAGCTTCACGCGCGTGCACGGGTAACTCCTGACCGGTATGCAGCAGGCCGGCCGTGCGAACCAGGCCCGGCAGCGGCAGAACGATAAGACCGGCCGCCACCAGCAGAAGCACCGCGCCGATGCGCGCGCGACGGCTGGAGAATACCTGAGCGCGCCGCGCGCTCCACACCTTTATTTCAGACATGACGGGCATGATGACGAACCAGATAATTTCAACTGCAAACAGAAGAATGCCGACGGCCTTGATGAAGAAGCCGTACACAAGCGCCGCGATGCCGAGGAACACGACAAGCCGGTAGATCCAGGTGAACCAGGCAAAGAACAGCAGCGCTCGCCGCATGCCGGGCGAGAAATGTTCGGGTGGCGGGTCTTTGAAATCGAACAGCAGTTCCCGCAGCTTCCAGCGTGCCAGTGCAAACGAGCGTGCGTGCAGATTGGGCAACTCAAGAAAATCCGACAGCAGGAAGTAGCCGTCGAAACGCATGAACGGGCTGCAGTTGACCACCAGCGTGCTGATCCACGTCGTGGTCGATAGCAGGAATGCCATGTGGCGCAGCACGCCGTCTGGCAGGAAAACCCAGAAGAGCGTGGCCCATGCCGCGATCACCAGCTCCGTCAGCACCCCGGCGCTGCCGATCAACAGCCTTTGACGCCTCGATCGCAATTTCCACGCCTCGTTGACGTCGGTATAGGGCATGGGGAACAGCACGAGGAAAGCCAGCCCCATGGTCGGCACCCGGCAGCCATAGCGCTTGGCCATGAGTCCGTGACCGAATTCATGCAACACCTTGACGAGAACCAGTACCATTCCCCACGCCGCCGCGCCCGACCAGCTCAGGTTATCCACCAGGGTACTGCTGAACTCGCTCCACTGACGGTACACCAGCATCACGCCGGTCAGGCCGGCCAGCAAGCTGAGGTTGAGGAAACCGCGGCTGAACAGGAAAGCGAGCCGGGGCATCAGCCAGCCGAGCAAGGCGTCCGGCTTGAGTAGCGGCACCCGGAAAAACAGGTAGTGATGCAGCAGCACCTGCCACCATCGATGTCGCCCGCGAGCGAGCATGGCAGCAAGCTCGCGCGAATTGTCTGCGCCGGGTACCGCGGCAAGCTGATTCTGCCCGAAGAACCGAACGACGCCTTCCACCTGTTTCACGGTGGGCCGCAAGGTCGTCGCTTCGCTGATCGCTTGTGCTATCGCCGCGACATCCGCGAGGTCCCAGTTGGCCAGGACTTCAAAGCTCAACCAGTCGAGCTGGAAGTACAGGTTGCGCACCGGGTCGTGCAAGGTCCACGACGGCTGTCCGTTTCGCAGGCTGGGGCCAGGGTGCAGGGCCAGTTCCTGGCGCAGCTGCGGCCATGGCGGCGCATGCCTGGCAGGGGCGCCGCCGGCGGCGCGCAGCAGGATGTCAGATACCGAGGAGTTCACGTATGGTCGCCAGCGGACGGCGGATGATCCAGTAGCCGAGGGCCACGCGTTCGCCGGACAGCCTCACGGTGCCCTTCAGACCCACACGGTGCGAGGTGCCCTGCTCCAGCCGCGCCCGGACGCGATAGGCGTACTGTCCGTCAGGCCGGCGGGTGACATCGTGAGACACAAAGTGCACATACCCTGTCACCGGGTCGAGCGGCGAAGCGGACAAATACAATCTCGCATCCGCGTTCGCTGGCAGCGGGATGGCGTCGCCTATTCCCAGCCATGCTTCGATCTCGCGGTCGTCTGCCGAGGCCAGGCGCATGATGCGCTCGCCGGTGGAGACGGGCCGCCCGGTCCATTCGGATGGATCATCAAACAGGATGTAACCGTCCTGGGGCGCCAGGACGTCGAGACGTCCGCGCTGAGCGCGAAGCAGCTCCAGCTCCGCCCGACGCTCGGTGACGTTGCCACGTGATGCGGGCAATTGCATCCTGGCCTTGGGATCGCTCATCGATTGCTGTTCGACCTGCCGCAGTTCCGCCTCTGCCGTGAGCAGTGCCTGCTGGGCCACTTCGAAGCGCGAGCCCAGCGCGATGTCGTCAAACGAGAACAGCGGCTGCCCTTTCGTCACCAGCTGGTTAGGCCTCACGTGGAACTTGCTCACTACGCCGTCCAATGGCGCGCGGATCATGATCGGGTCCGCGGGCACCAGTTCGCCCGGTGCCAGCACAGTCAATGGCACGGGCACGGCAAGCACGAGGGCGACCCCAGCCATCCACGCCACGCCGCGTTTGCCGATCCGCGCCCGCAAGCGAGCCGCGCGGGCGCGCCATCCAAGACGGCGCTCGGGCAAGGCTTTCCCGTGGTGCATCACGCGCCACGTCGCGACCCATTCCCGGAGGGCGCCGAGATCTTCCGAGGTCCATGCTTCATCCCGGGCAAGGAGCAATCCGCCTGCGGGCACCAGGCCGGATCCCGGTGACGAGGGCAGAGGAAGCCAGGCGGCATGAGCCGGTAGCCACTCGTCCCAGTCTCCGGCGGCAGGACCCGGTGCCGATGAAGCATCGAGAGTCGCCGGCTCGTTCTCCGGCAACACACTGCACAACGTCTCCAGCCACTGCACATAAGGCGCGTTGCGCTCGGGCTCCAGGACCCCGGATAGCGCTTTCACGCCCTCTCCCCTGAACCACAGGACAGCCTGCCGATAGGGAGTCAACAGATGTGTATCGTTGACTACGATGAACTGGAGCGCCGCGAGATCATCCGCATCTCGCGCCCGCCGGACCAGCTCCATCTGTACAGCCAGTAAATCGTTATCCAACATTGCAATACCAGGAGCGTTCAAGCGATCAGCCTACCTTCTCTGGCTGTAGCTTGGCAACCTGCGGACGCAGGCGCTGTGCCTGTTCGCGCACCTGCTGTTGCAAACTCGGGCGCCCCACGCTCGGTTTCGCCGCCGTCGGCGACACCGCCGGTGCATTGGCGGCGCCATCCGGCATGGCCCGCTCGTCGACCTCGGCGTCGGGACCGGATACGGGTTCCTGGCTCCGGTTCTTCGGTTGGTTGACCTCCTGCTTCGTCTGACCCTCTTGCGCGCGCTGCGCGGGGGCGCGGGCCGGGGAAACGCCCTTGTCCCCGACATGGAAGCGGAACATGGCCTCCACCTCGTTGCCGGCGCTGTCGCGTGCAATCACCTTAATCTGCAGGTCGCCGGTGAAGCCCGGAGGCGGTTTGCCGTCGAAAACCCCGGACGTGCCATTGAAAGACAGCCAGGTTGGCAGCGGTTTGCCGTCTGCCATGTATGCCGCCAGGGTGAGGCGCTCGCCGGGACGGGTTGTGACAAACGTCCCCTCGGGCACCGCAAAGCGGGCGTTGCCATCTCGTTCCGCAAACTGATCCGGTATCCGATTGGCCAGCGCAAGCGCCGGCGGTTCTGGCACGGGCTCCGGCTGCCGCTGCGGCACTTCTACCGGTATGAAGGGCTGGGCGACAGGCTGAGGCACTTGCGCCATCACCACTACCGGCTGTACGACGACAGGGGCCGGTGTTTCCGGCGGCGGGGGTTTGGGCGTGTCGTCGTCCGGCGTCTTGCCGGTCGGCGTCCCATCCGGGCCAAAGACTACCCCCGTTCCATTGTCGACGATGGTCGCCACCCCTTCTGCCGTCATGCGGCTGCCGTTGGTGGCACGCAGAACGAGCGTTTCTTCTCCCTCCAGTTGGGCATCGTTGACGAGAGCGGTTCGTACGAGCAGGGTATTGCCCATCGCAGGAATTGCGACCCGGCTGCCCGGTATGTAATTCACCCAGGCCGCACCATTGAAGACCTGCAGAGGTACACCGGCGCCCGCGTCGGAGGTATCTACGCCGAGCAGTGCATCCTTATCCGCCGCATCGGTGGTATTGCCCAGTTCGAGCTCAACCAGCTGGCCGGGCGCACCGCTTACTGTGAATACGACGTACGGCGACGCCTCATTGAACGTACGCGAAGTAACGCTCAGCCGCCGGTCGTCATCCAGATTGGTCGTGTCAGTAGGCGGATTGCCGCCCGGCGGCAGGTCCGGATACTTCACGCCGCCGCCGTGGTCGTCAATGGTGGCCGTGCCGGTGCCGGCGTTGCCGCCGGTGCCGGTGGCCGTCAGCGTGAAGGTATGGTCGCCCTCGTTCGCCGTGTCCTGGACGATGGCGGTGCGCACATAGAGCACCCCGCCCGCAGGAATGGTCACGAAGGCATCAGGCGTGTAGTTGACCCAGCTGCTGCCGTTGAAATACTGCAGACTGCCACGGTAGTCGTCGCTGCCATCGGTCTGGATGGTGCCATCGGTGTCCATCCTGGCCGTGCCGTCGGCCAGCGACAGCTTCACCTGCTGGTTGCCGGCGCCAGTGACCGTGAAGACCGCGTACGGAGATCCTTCGTTGACGCGAATAGAATTCACGCCCGGTGCGCGGTCATCATCGAGTCCGGTCGTGTCAGTAGGCGGAGTGCCGCCCGGCGGCAGGTCCGGATACTTCACGCCGCCGCCGTGGTCGTCGATGGTGGCCGTGCCGGTACCGGCGTTGCCGCCGGTGCCGGTGGCCGTCAGCGTGAAGGTATGGTCGCCCTCGTTCGCCGTGTCCTGGACGATGGCGGTGCGCACATAGAGCACCCCGCCCGCAGGAATGGTCACGAACGCATCAGGCGTGTAGTTGACCCAGCTGCTGCCGTTGAAATACTGCAGACTGCCACGGTAGTCGTCGCTGCCATCGGTTTGGATGGTGCCATCGGTGTCCATCCTGGCCGTGCCGTCGGCCAGCGACAGCTTCACCTGCTGGTTGCCGGCGCCAGTGACCGTGAAGACCGCGTACGGAGATCCTTCGTTGACGCGAATAGAATTCACGCCCGGTGCGCGGTCATCATCGAGTCCGGTCGTGTCAGTAGGCGGAGTGCCGCCCGGCGGCAGGTCCGGATACTTCACGCCGCCGCCGTGGTCGTCGATGGTGGCCGTGCCGGTACCGGCGTTGCCGCCGGTGCCGGTGGCCGTCAGCGTGAAGGTATGGTCGCCCTCGTTCGCCGTGTCCTGGACGATGGCGGTGCGCACATAGAGCACCCCGCCCGCAGGAATGGTCACGAACGCATCAGGCGTGTAGTTGACCCAGCTGCTGCCGTTGAAATACTGCAGACTGCCACGGTAGTCGTCGCTGCCATCGGTCTGGATGGTGCCATCGGTGTCCATCCTGGCTGAGCCGTCGGCCAGCGACAGTTTCACCTGCTGGTTGCCGACGCCAGTGACCGTGAAGACCGCATACGGCGAGCCTTCGTTAACGCGGATCGAGTTCACCGAGGGTGCCGGATCGCTACTGAACTTCAGCGATGCATTGACGCCCAGATCATAGGACGCGGTGGCGATATCGCCGTCAGCATCCGACACGGCACGGTCGAGTATCAGACTACCCGCGGCCGGAGTGAGCGCCATCGTGTTCACGAAATTCCCGGCGTCGCCATGCCAGAGGGGAGCATACTGCGTGAGCGTGATGACGCCGGTGCTGCTGTCGACCGAGAGGCGCAAGACCGCCTGTGCGCCGACAAGACCAACGACTTCGCCGCCGCTCATGCTCAGCACCACTTCTGCGCCCTGGCCGATCGCGTCACCGTCGCTGGAGACCGTATCACCGGGGTCCGTGAGATAGATGCCTGAATTCACCGCAGCGGCCGACAGGCGCAGGGAATAGCTGGCGGCCCCCTGGCCGTCGGTGCCGAACGTAGCGTTGGAAAAGTGCACGCTGAAATCACCCGTGCTGCTCATGCTGCCAGATGAGATATTGTTCTCGTCGAGCTGGATGGTTGCAGCCGTCGCCGGCGTGGCGGATGTCACCACCGGTCCGTCATCCTTGATCCTGAAGGAGCCGCTCTTACCCAGATCGACGGTATGGCTCACCATATCGCAATCACCATCGGTGGCGGTCGCGCGAATGACGAGATCGCCCGCGCTGGCGGTGCTCAGCGTCGCAACGTCATCGTGGTTGCGGTTGTCCGCGTGCCAGATGCCTTTGACTTGCTGGAAAGCTACTACCCCGGTCGTGGTGTCGACCTTGATCGTGAAATAGGTTTGGCCGCCCGCCGTACCCGTGATGGTGTCGCCCGACTGGCTCATCAGGATCTCGGCACCCTTCCCGCTTGCCGCAAGCGGGTCGATCGCGAATAGCCCGGAGCCGACATTGCTGCCACTTAGAACCAGCGCATAAGCAACGGTGCCGCCGTCCGCGCCCATCTTGAATGCGGTGCTGAAATTGTCGGCAAAGCTCGCACTGCCAATGGCGAGGCTGGTCTCGTCGACGGTGATAACGTCTGCTGCGGAAACGTTGGCAGGAATCAGAGCGGGTGCGTCATCCACGATGTCGATCGTCACGCTTGCACTCGCGCTGGCGTTGGCAATGTCCCTGACTTCCACCGTGAAGCCGTTGGTCTCCGCCGCGCCAGCCGCGTCGACGGTCGGACTGGTCAACCTGAACTGATAG
Organism: Noviherbaspirillum aridicola; assembly: GCF_019656455.1. Taxonomy (GTDB): domain Bacteria; phylum Pseudomonadota; class Gammaproteobacteria; order Burkholderiales; family Burkholderiaceae_D; genus Noviherbaspirillum; species Noviherbaspirillum aridicola. The sequence continues at coordinate 117,594 of NZ_BPMK01000004.1, read as the reverse complement.
CTGAAGTCGCCGTTGCTGTAGCCGGTGATGGTGACCGTGCCATTAGCGGTCGTAAAGGTTTGACCGACCATCGCTGCCAATGAGGCGAACTCGCCAGCTCCAGTCCCGATGACCAGCGTCTTGTCAGTCGTACCGGTGTTCTTGAAGGTGATCGACTTGATGTCAGACAATCCGTCGACGTCACCGATGACGAAATGGCCTTCGTGATACTCGTAAGGCGAATCGGGATCCGTGCCATTGCTGGTCGACGCTTCCTGCACTTCGCCCGCCGGATTCATGCCGATGGTCGGCGCGTCGTTGACCGCCGTGACATTGAACGTGGCGGTCGCGGCGGACGACTCAGCGGAACCATCGGTGACCGTATAGACGAAGCTGTCGCCCGCGGTCGAATTCGCCGATGGCTTGTACTCCGCATCGCCGTTGCTCTTCAGGAAGACCACGCCGTTGGCGAGCGTGACCATTTTCCAGCCGCTTGCGGCAGGATGGGCATTGTCAGTGCTTGCCTGCAAGCTGGCGAACGAAACACCGTTGACGCTCGCAATGCTCAGGCTCATGCCCTCCAGGTCATAATCGACGCCGCCGGCTGCCGCACCGTTGTTGTCGTCAGCGATGATGTTCTTGCCGGTCAGGAGCGTGTCCTCGGTGGCCTGGTAAGTGTTAGAAACGGCGACCGGAACGTCGTTCTGACCGGTAATGCTGACGACCAGCGTGGCCGTCGAGGTCTGGTAGAACGACAGGCTGCCGGATACCGTTCCGGTATTGGCGACGCTCAACATGATGGTAGTGATCGCATTGGCGGCGTCCCGCGTAATCGCGGCCACTTTCGCACCACTGCCGACACCGGTGCCACTCACCCAATCGCCAACCACGATGCTGGCGTTGGCGCTGCTGATGGTCACCGTGGTCTGTGCGGCACTGCCGTTTGCGGTCGCGTTGCGGATATTGTCGGCAACGGTATAGGTAAATGTGTCGGTGAGCGGCGTGCTGTTAGCTTCCAGCGCCTGCACCGTGGGGTTCGAATTGTCGACGTCGTATTGGTAGCTGCCGTCACTCAGGATCTTCAACGTGCCATAGCGTCCGGTCGAACCGGCGTAGGCGTTGCCGAGGTCGTTCTGGCTGGTGCTGACCGTCACATTCGCGGGGATCGCGGCATCGGTATTGACGACGCCGACGACCCTCATGCCGTCACCGGCGTCAGCGTCACGGTCATTCACCAGTACATTGCCGGTGGCGCTGCTGCCTGCACCCGCCCCCGCCTCCAGCGCGGACCCGTAGTCGGCGGTTGCGACAGGCGCGTCATCTGCGCCGCGAATCGTGATAGTGAGGGAGCTGACGTCCGTCAGTAGCTGCTTACCGGCACTGAACGCGCCGTTGGCGAGGCGATAGGTGAACGTATCGGTCAGGGTTTCCGAGGCCAGTCGCAGCGCCTGGACGTCGCTGTTGGCATTGTCAACGCTGTAGGTATAGGTGCCGTCGGAGTGAAGTACCAGGGTGCCGTACTGGCCGGCCAGGGTCAGCTCCTGCGCAACGGGCGCGACGAACAACAGCGAGACGCCGGTACCCGTTGCGGTGGCACTCTGACTCAGCGTTATCGTGTTGCCAGAGATGGCCGTGACGGTGGTGTTGTTGGCAATGCCGGTGCCGACCACCCGCATACCGACCTGGATCCCGGCTACCGACGCCAGGGTGACCGAGGCGTTGACATTGGTTGTATTGCCAGTGGTGGTGGCAAAGATGTCAGTCATGGAGGCCGCGCCTGGGGCCTGCGCGCCAATCACGTACTTGCCGCCGGTCGGTACCGTGTCGTTGGTCGTGACATTGCCCGTGGCGGTTGCACCCGGCGCCGCATTGCCGGCACCGCCCGCTTCGACCGCCGTGCCCGTGTCGGCGACAGCGTTCGGATCATTGGTTCCCGATCCATAGACCGTGATGGACAGGACTGCCGTGCTGGTCACGCCGCTTGCATCCTGCATGGTGTAGCGGAAGGTCTCGACGGCGGACTCGGCTTCGCTTAGCGGACCGTTGGCCGTAGGAGTATAGGTGTAACTTCCGTTCGCATTGAGGACCAGCGTTCCGTACTGCCCGGTGAGAGTGGTCCCGGCGGCGGCCGAAAAACTGAGGACTGTCTCGGGCGCGCTGCTGATGACCTGGTTTACCGTGATCGAGGTCGGCACGCCGTTGGTATAGGTTACCGCGATGACGACGGTGTCGGCGGGCACCCCCGCGCCCGTCACGGTCATGCCTTGCTTGATAGTGCCGCTGATGGGCACCGCGGACAGGTTGAAGGTGGACGTACCGCTCGAACTCGACGACACCTTCCCCGCCTTCATACTACCACCGTCTTGCTCTGTGGTCGTCTCAGTGGAGTCTTTGAAGCCAACCTCGACATTACTGAGACTGGAAATGGCTTTCCGAGGGCTGGTGGCCGAATCGTAGTACGTCGCTGGGGTGCCGCTGAGCGGAATTGTCCGATCTGCAGCGTTGTAGCCGCCCGTCGCCGTAATTTGGTGTCCGTCTGACGAAAACATCGCGCGCCACACCCCGTCAATGAACAACCATGCTTCGTCACCGCTACCAACAGGCCTGAAAGTCGTGTTCGCTGTGAATTTGAGGGTAGGCGTGCTGCTGGAGCTCGTAACGCTGCCCAGCGTCGCCGCCCCACTCAGCCCGACAATACTCTTGGATTCCTGGTTCGCGTCGACATCCGTGTCATTGTTGAGCACGTTGCCCTCTGCCCGGGAGCCAAGCAAGTCATCACTCATATAGGCGGTGCCGTCCGTGCGCAGAGACTCCTTGGCCGAGTTGTAGTCGTCATTTGCGGCCGGTGCGTCGTTGTTGCCCGTGATCGTGACGACCAGCGTCGCCTTCGCGGTTGCCCCATTGGTGTCGGTCAGCGTGTAGGTGAAGGTCTCGGTGAGGGTGTTGGTCGACAGCCGGAGTGCCTGGACGGCGGCCTTGTTGTTGTCCACAACATAGCGGTAGCTACCGTCGGCAAGCATACGCAAGCTGCCATACATGCCGGTAACGTTGGCATACGATGTCGCAAGATCGTTGTGCGTGTTGTTGACGCTCGTTGCTGCTCCACTCACCGCGACGTTCGCCACCGCAGTCACGCACAGTGCTGCAGCCGCGTCCTCCACGTCCGAATCCGCAGCCTTGCTGGCGTCGGTCCCGGCAGTCAGCGTGACCGCCCCGCTGATGACGTTGCCGGTCGGGTCCACCCCGCCGCTGCCGTTGTTCACTCCACCCGCCTCACGGGCGGTGTTAGTGTCATTGACCGCGATCGGGCCATCGTTGACAGGCGTGATGTTGATCGTCACCGTCGCACTGCTGGCCGAGACCCGGCCGCTGCCGTCCTTGACCACGTAGGTAAAGCTGTCGCTGCCGTTGCTGTTGGCGCCCGGACGATAGTCCATCGTGCCATCGGCCTTGATGAACAGCGTGCCACGGGTGAGATTCACCTGCATCCAGCCATTTGCGGCAAGGTGGGTGCTGTCGGTCCCGTTGGGGATGAACGAGGTGCCGTCGATGGAGTCGATGCGCAGCAGCGAAGTTGCGGTTTCGAAGTCGGAATCGGTCCCCGCAACAGGATCGGCGTCGGTGATGATGTTGCGGCCGCTGATGGCCGTGTCCTCCAGCGTGGAGTAGCTATTGTCCTTGGCTACCGGTGCGTCATTGATGCCAAAGATTTCCCGCCAGGTTTCCGAACCGTTGTAGGCGCCGCCGCCGATGTCGCCGTTGACCGAGTTCGCCTGGGTGGCGGAAACGGGCGCGCCGTACAGCACGGGTGATGCGGAACTGCCGCCTGTCGGCCAGCTCGTCACCGGTACCGGCTGGAAATTCGGGTAGGTGTTGGTCACGTAGCTGGCGAAATCGGCGTAGGCCTGCGCCTTGAACGAGACGACGTAGTAATTCTCGGTGATGCCGTCGCCGTCGAGATCCCGCTCGCTGGAAGGCGCGAAGAAGACGTCGACCTTGGCGTTGTAGTTGTTGCCGGCAATTTGCGTGGCAGAGCCGCCCGACGCGGAGCGGTCGCGTGACGAGTCATAAATCAGGTACTGCTGCTGAGTCGCGTAGGTGGTATTGTTGGGCCGGGTATTGGATTCTGCCGAGGATTTAGTCAGCGGCACGAAGTACACCAGGTAGGTGTAGTTCGACGAGACGTTGGTGACATGGCCGGTGATGCTGTCCACTTGCGTGCTCGCGCTGTAGCCATTGTTCTGCACCACGCGCAGGAACAGCGCGAACTCCGGGATGCCGTCGGCGGTGAGATCGAACAGGATCTGGCCATAATCGATGATCAGGTCCTTGGGCGGCGCCTTCTCCGCACGCAGCTTGAAGTTCAGGTAGTTTTCTGCCCCTGCCGTCGTGATCTTGTATTGCAGCGTGGGATGCGTGGCATCGGACACCAGATCGGGTGCGGCCGCCGTCCAGCCACCATCGGTATTGCCCTTGTTCGGGTCGGACGTCCGTCCTATCGTGATCCACCCGCTGGTGTCCAGCGTCGCTAGTTCGACGTCGACCGCCTGCCCGTCGAGTGTCAGGCGCGCATGGTCGGCATCCAGCCGGGAATCGATGGCTTGGGTAGCCGTCAGCGCTCCCGACGCCACGGCGGCGAACAACTGGCCTTCGTCGCCGGCCGTGTCGATGGCGCCATTAAGGCGTGCGTCAATGGCGTGACCGATTTCTTCGGTCAGCACACGTGTAATGTCAGCCGCGCTCGCCGCTTGCACCCATTCGCGGTTCAGATAGATGGCCGCCCGGCCGTACGCATCGCTGGCCGTGAAGGCCCCGAGCGCGCCGCCCATTTCGGCATCGCTGCGCAACTCGATCGGAAGCGTCAGCTCGCCTGGTTTCTGCTCAAGCAGTTCATCCACCGCTGCTTCCCAGTTCTTCGACGCCTGATCGCCTTGTTCGCCCGGGAAAACCGACAGCAGGAGTTCGCGCGCGTCATCCCGATTCAGGAAAGCCGCGACCTGTTGCTGTGCCTGGGCAACCGCCGCTGCCAGGGCAGCACTCGTTGCTTCCGTCAGTTCCAGCCGTACCGCACCTGGTGCTGCCTCCCCTTGTGAAGTCGCGATCGCGGTTTCGAGCGTGTTCACCGCATGTCCGGGGTCGCTTTGTTCCGCATGCGCGCCGTCGGTCGGCGCGGCCGCCGGGTCTGCAAGTGCCACTGTTCTTGCCACCTCGGCACCGGCCGCGCCGTCGAACATGAGCCGGCGTTCGAGTACCAGGGGCCCGGCTTCGCTGTACACCAGGCCGGGAGCATTCTTCTTTTTGGTCGGTTTCGATTTCATGGCGACTCTCAGGGATTCGTGTTACTGCCCGGTGGCGGGGACGTTGAATTGTGCGTGGCCGCTCATGCCGGCGACGAGGTCGGGGTGGTTTCCGTCGACGACCGCGAGCACTTTGACGGACTGACTGATCGGATCGACACGGGCGCCCACTCGCTTGATCTTGGCCGGATACGTCTTGCCCGTCTCGTCGATGCGTACACGGAAACCCAGCCCGGTTTTCATCCAGGCCATCCACTTCGACGGTACGATGAGTTCGATCTCAAGCTGGCCGTCGTCGATGATGTCCAGAAGCGCCTGCCCGGGCTGGGCATATTGCTGCTCGCGCACCTTCTGTTCCGCCACCCGCCCGGAAAAGGGTGCCTGTATCCGGCACTTGGAAACGAATGCCGCAGCGGCGCTGACCTCGGCCTGACTCTTGTCCATCTCGGCCTTGGCGACGTTCAGCTCCATCTTGCCGGCCGCGTTGAGTTCGACGAGTCGCTTGTTGGCTTCCCAGGTCTGGCTGGCCGCGGAGTGTGACGACTCGGCTTTCTTCAACTGGGCGGCGTGTATCGAGCAGTCGAACACGACGAGCACATCGCCCGCCCGAAAGCGCTCGCCCTCGGGCACGGGCAGCCGCTGAACCTTGGCGCCGATTTCGGCAGCCAGCGTCGTATAACGCCTGGGCAGGAGTTGTACGCGTATCGCGTGCTCGGGCGACGGGGCGGCGGCAGGTTGAGTAACCGGCGATGCGGGTGCCGCCGATACGGGTACAGCCATCAGGGCTGCAACGAGCGCAGCGAGGCCCAGCGGGAGATGTGGCATGTTGAGATGTATGTATTGGAAGCAGACCGAGCGTTTCCCACGCCCGGTCCCGATTGACCTGTGGTGCATTCGCCAAGTCAACTACGGCCGGAATTCTTGTTTTGTTCCTGCCGAGGTTCCTCGATCCGCACGCCATCTGGCAGCTCGGCCTGGTTCCAGGACTTGAGCGCGCGCGCGACGATGGACGTCAGCTGCGACAGGCTCATGTCGTCCATGCTGTCGAACTCAGGCTCCATGCCAAGGGTGGCCTGCAGCCTGCTGGCGGCGGTATGCGCCTGGACGAGAGACTGGTAGCGGCGCTGCAGGCTCAGGATGGCAGTAGTGTTGTTGGCGACCGATTCGAGCTTGCTCTGAACCTCCAGTCTCGCGCGCTTGGCCATGATGTCGTCCAGCTTGGCGTCCACGCCCGCAACGGCTTCCGCGCGCTGGTACTGTTCAATGGCGTTCGCGTACTGCAGCCTGGCGACGTGTACCTGTGTAAGCACGGCCATTTGAGCGGTCATGCGTCGCTGATCCGCCAGCGATACGCCGGCATCCGCCAGACGCATCTGGGAGGGGCCGGACAGCAGGTTCATCAGGTTGAACGAGATGATCGCGCCGGCTTCCTGCCAGTGCTCATTGACCAGGTAACTGTCGGTGCTGTATTTCAGGTTGTAGTTGAACGAAACACCGGGAAACAGCCGAAGCAGCACGCGGCGCGTTTCATCGCGGGCGATACGGGCGTTGTAGAACTGCTCTCGGAGGTCCGCGTTGAGACCCATCGCCACGTCTTCAAGACGCTCGACAGGCAGCTCCAGTATGCGGGTGCTGAGCGCTTCCGATGGCTCTTCGACTTCAAGACGCGTCGTCAGTGGCATGTTGATCAGATGCAAAAGCTCCAGCCGCGCCGTCGCAAGTTCCTGATTGGTCGCTTCGAGCAGACGCAGATTCTCGAGCACTTGACGCTGGTAACGCAGACTCTCAACGGGCGAGCGCATCTGCTCGGCTTCAGCCTTGCGCGCGTCCACGAGAGCGTCCCCGGCGAGCTTGATCGTCTCCGCCACCCGCTGCTGCAAGCGTTGGGCGCTCGCGGCGCGCCAGAAGGCAGCGCGGACATCCTGGATCAGCAGATGCATTGCCTTGCGCCGGCGTTCGGCCGCAATCTGCACGCGATTGGCATTCTGACGCGCGCCATAATAGCTTGCGCCAAAATCGAGCAGGCTCCATGTCATGCCGAGGTCATAAACCGTCGCGGCACGCTCGCTGGATATGAAGGGGTTGGCGAGCGATGGCAGTCCGGTCACCGAATCCTTGCTGCGGGAGACCAGTTCCTCGTCGCGCCAGCGGTAGCCCGCCTGCGCCACCACTTTCGGCAACATGTCATAGCGGCCCGCGTCGAACTGATTGAAGGCGATCGCCTCCTCCATCATCCGGCTGCGGCGCTCCAGGTTGTATTTCAGCGCACGCGCGATCGCCTCTTCCAGCGTCAGCTTCCCGGTGACCGGCTCGACGTTTGCACGGGCCGCTTTGCGATCCGTGGCCAGGCCGTCGGTCAGTTCTTGCTTTGACACCGCAGTCGGGGCGAGAGACCCGCATCCTGACAAAGCAACGAGAACAAGCGTTGAACAAACGACAGCCAGCGACCGCCGGGAATTACTAGCCAAAACATTCACATTTGCACCCGTTCACAAATTTAATAGTTTTCACGAGTTCATTCTACAGTTTCGCCGCGGAAAGCAGAAGGAGAAAAACTGAAATGCTGGGTGCAACAGGCTGTTTTTACGACACTAATTTTCCTTCACATTCGCAATGGTCACTGCTAGTCCACACCATTTGCAAACGCTCCTGCGTCGCGTAAATGTGTGAATTAATACTCGAAATTAAAATTTACTCTCGCAACATATTTGTTGGATTTACCTTATCCGTGGTTTGCCGCGATTTCATGGGTTTTGACCTGAGGCGCCGCTGCGGCCAGTGAAAAACGAGAAGGTAGAAAAACGTCAAGTCGCGCCGCCTCGGGCAGGCGTTGGCAACGACTCGATCGCACACTCTATGATTCGAAAATGTGGGATGAACGGATCCCGGAAACGGCGTGATGTAGTCTTCGGGGCCCTGCCACGAAAGGAAGCCTTCGCTTGTGGCGGAAGCCTTGCGAATCAGGGGCGTTGAAATGAAAAATGGGTTAGCTCTGTTCGAGCTAACCCATCAATGTAGTGGAGGCGGGGGTCGGAATTGAACCGGCGTCTACGGCTTTGCAGGCCGTTTCCCTCCAACAAAATCAAGCACTTACGTTATCGCCCCCTCCGCTGCCCCCTAATAGGGTCGGCACCGCGAAGAAGTTGTCGAATTCTAGCATGCCGGTACGACTTCAAAAGTCACCGATCCGGTCCGAGGCGGCAAGAGCGTGGGTATCTCGGCAAGCCAGGTCGTTGCCGCAGATACAACTAATGCGAGAATCGGGACCTCTCCGTAGATGAAGCGACATGGATCACGCAGCAGGCCTGCCGAGTGAACGGACATGAAATTCATCCCATATTGCAGTGCAAGCCAGGGTATCAATCAGCGCGACGACCGTTTTTCCTGAATTCCCATGGCGCTATGGGATCGGCATCCTGCCACAACCCCGCCTGCCGGGTCCGCGCATTGTCTTGTACGCTGGCTAGAGACCGGTCCCTGCTATAACGCGGGTAGACCCAGGCCATCCCGCGCTCGACCTGCTCCCGGTTGACTTCAATACCACCACATGTAACGACAGCGACGATGCGCCCATAACGTTCAATATCCTGCGTCGTGTAAGCGGCATCCTTGTTCCAGCATAGATCGGCAAGTGACTGTCGCGGTCGCTGGCCAAAGGGTTGATACTTTTTCGGAGCATCGACGTTGGCCAGACGCAGTTTGACGGGCTTGCGGTCCTAGAGAACGTCTCAACTGCCTGTCGTGATTTTTTCGATTACCTTGACTGCGAGCCCACTGCCCGGGACAAAGGCACTTGCAATCTCGGCACTGGCTTCGAACATCATTTCCCGCGTCGCAATGGACTCAATCTTATCCTTGAACCACTGCCCGTTCTCAATGACCTCGCCGGTCAACCCGTCAACTTCGATCACGCCGACCTTGTCTTCAGTGGTCCAGGAATACTGGAAAGCAAAGACGGGCCGGTAGTAGAGGTAGGCCTTCTCCACGGTGATTGTGTCCTGCTGGAATTCATGGGCATTGATGGCTTCCGCGGACAACGTTTGGTTGACCTTTTGAAGTAACGTGGGCACGCGGACCTGTGAGGCGACAGCTTCGGGCAATTGCAGTTCGACGTGTTCCTGCAACTTGTATTTGCGGATGTAGTTTTCCAGCGCGCCCTTTTTTACATCGCGGCACAGGCCATCCAGGTAGTCCTCATAAGGGATCTTGCGATGGCAGAACTCCACGGCGGCAAGCGTAATCGTCCGCTTGTTCCCTTGTTCGGTGATCGGGTATTCCGTGCCGTTGATGACGACCTTGTTCGCATAGGCATTGCCGACGTCAACTGGGTAGTTGATTTCCCTTGAAAAGTCGACCTCGCGCTTGGTGGCGACGTGCCAGAAAGGCTCGTAGCGCAGCTCGTGTTTGAGCAGAAGCACGGTCTCTTCTTTCGGCCGCTTGAAGGGATTGAGTTTGGCGGCCAAGCCAAACGCGTAAAGTTTTTTCTTGTTCGCTTGTTCGGTGGCCGCTGCCAATGGATACACTTGGTCGAACACGAAGATCTTGGCAGCGTTGTCTGCAAAACGTACGTTTTCCTGCATGGCCCACCCCTTGAGAAAAGATTCGCTCTTGCTTTTTATACATTGTAACCATTTCGCCGCCACTTGGCGGCACAAGAACATACGCGCCCGCTCGAAAAATGCCCGCTCAGGCCTTGACCATCCAAGCTCCTTCAAGTGGCCCAGTTGCAGCATGCGTCACCCTTCGATCCGCAATCTCATCACCAATTTGCAGCTGAGCTGCCAAACGTATACAGGCGTATTGCAAGACAGACCCGTCGAGGCATTTCACGCACCGGTCGCGGTCGCTCGGCGCGCGTTGCGAAGGTACTGCTGACGCAACAGTACCTTCTCAAGGGAAAAACAGCCCTGACTTAGCAAACCTACGCCAAAAGCGACGGCGAACGCTGGAACACTGGGAACCACTTGCCGGAACGCTGTCTTCCTGAATTTCGACTTCAGCGTAGCGCAAGCGCGGTAATTGTCACTGTCAAAATGGAGTGCCGGCGCGACTCCAAGCGGACAGGGACGCCGCGTCTGCTGCCAGCGCCCCCAATGCAAAACAGGCGCCATCGTCGAGAAGACCGGCAAGTACGGTCCCTTCCAGGGCTGCAGTAACTTCCCCAGGTGCGGCTACACAATGACGTGGTCCATTGGCAGGAAGCGACTCCGCCGCAAGCGCGGCCCTGTCCCCGCCTCCTACCTGCATCCGATCCGCGGGAACAAGTTGCGGCCTGGTCGGGCAGGTGAAGTTGCACGGACGTCGGCCAGGGAGGCGATGCAAGGGGGTGAACGATTTGTTGGGATGAAGCCGGATTACACCGGGATGGACGACCCGCGCTGGATGAAAAAAACACAGGAGATGATCGACGAGTATTTTGAGCGGTTACTGCGTGAGAAACCGGGACGCCGGAAGAATGATGAATTCCCATGAGCGCCCGGTTTGAGGCGGAATCTATGTGAGCAGAACACGGTGGAGAGCGGAACGCTAACTTCCTCATCTTCACCCATGTTCCTCTCCCCGTCCGCCTTGTCCGGACTTCGTCGCGCCGGCTGCTAGCAAGGGACGGGGCCTGAGGGAACGACGCTGGGCCAGGCAGCGCAAGCGGCCGCAGGACACGCGAACGGGCAAGGAGCCGACCAGAGCGATCCGTTGCAGCGCCCCTGAGGCGGGCCTGCATCGCCGACTTATGGACGCGCCTCCAATCGTCTCGTCCTGGACAGCAAGACCATAGAGCACCAGGAATTGGTGGACGAGATGTTCTTTCTAAAGAACCTTCATCAAAGCAGGATTTCCGCATGAAGAGGCGGAAGGCAAAATAGACGTGCACGCTCGCTCGTTGTACGCGCAAAACTCGTCTGCTTGCGTCTCCCAGGTCCTCAACTACCGAAAGACCGAATCGACCGAATGAAGGCGGCCCATTTCCACCCGGATTGAGCCCGTAACCCTCATGACGCTTCGCGTCCGCCCCCAACCATCTTCAGACTCAGCCAGACACCGACGGAGGTTCCAAGCAGGTCGATGAACCCGTAAGCGGGCCCACCCGTAGCAAAACCGAACACGGCCATCAGTGCTGCCGTGATGAACACTGCGGACTTGGTCTTGAACCACGTTGCGGCAATGAGCACCGGAACAGCATGTAAAAGCGCAATGATGATGATGGTCATGGGAATGAGCGATAATTGGAGTGGCAAGATCGTGGGCAACACGTCCCGTCACGTCAATCCCATAAATATATGATCTTCACAATTAGCGCGGAGGCGACACAGGTCGGGCCATCGGCCGTGGTTCATCACGGCGATCCGCTATTTCCTTCCGTCGGAGATGCTCGTATCGGCCTCGACAGAGCCTGAGCAATGCACTCGACAGCTCAGTATGGACGCCGTCCGCACCCAGATTCTCTTTGCCTCATTTAAAAAACAGTCCGTCGGCCGCCAGATTTTTGCCACGTGATATCCAAGTGCTGCTTCAGGCCGACAACGGGCAGACTGCTGCAGCGCTAGTGTTCGTAGCGTCCCTTCAAGATTAGATTCAGAGTTTCAACAAACGCGGTGGTAATAGTGCAGAGGATGGATGGAGAACCGCCGTCTCCAAATTAAAAGCCGACGCCAGTGCAGCGGATTCAACCGATTTCGAATAAACTTCCGCCACAAAAAAACAGACAGAGGGGGAAATCAACATGCAGCAACCGGTCGCGGCCATCGCAGGTGCACTTCTTATTGCACTCGCGTTTCCCGGTACGTCACTCGCCGCCAGTTACGACTGCAAAAAGGCGTCTACGCTGACTGAAATCGTCATCTGCGCAGATCAGCGTCTTTCGGTATATGACGAACAGCTTTCCGCCGTATACAACCGGATTAAAAAAGCCAATCCACTGGCAGAGTCGGAACTCGTCAATAGCCAGCGAAAGTGGCTAAAAAGCAGGAACACCTGCAGCAGCGATGTCGGCTGCCTCAGCAACGCTTATGCGTCAAGGCTCCTGGAGCTTCAACAGCTGGACCGGAGTCAATAGCCCGACACCCACGGCGCCGGCGATCTGGCGGAACGCCAGCAATCATGATTTGCTCCCCACGGCCATTTCTTTCTTATCCGGTTCTGCACGCACTGCCAGCCATCATCCGTCCTATCTTCACGCGCCTACAATGAGAGACTCCACCGGACACAACGGAAAGGCCCTTTTCCAAGCAGCGCGCTTTATCCTCGGCGCGCTGCTCCTCGCCACCGGCGTTCACGCGCACCCGAGTCCCGCGCCGGACTTCCGCGAGTGCCCGCAGTTTTTCCTCAATGGCAGCCCGCCAAGGATCGCCAATCTTGCGCAGTGGAGGCCGCGGCCTCTGTGCTATGAGGCGTTCGCCGTGCTGCACTCCGGCGTCACAAAAACGCCCCTGCTGGTCGCCGAACGCATGAGCCGGGAGCAGCTGATCGACGCCCAGGATGAGAAACGCAGCAATCGCTTCTTTGCGGATGCGCGCCTCCCCTTTGCCGATCGCGCGCAGCTTGAGGACTACAAGGGGAGCGGTTTTGACCGAGGACACATGGCGCCGGCGGCGAATATGCCGAGCACGCGCGCAATGGCGCAGAGTTTCTCGCTCGCGAACATGGTGCCTCAGGCGCCAAAAAACAACCAGAGGGCATGGGCGGGCATCGAACTCGCGACCCGCAAATATGTAATGCGTGCATCGGGCGATGTATACGTCATCAGCGGTCCGGTATTCGACGCGAAAGCGGAGACCATCGGCCCCGGGAAGGTATGGGTGCCGGACTACCTCTACAAGCTGGTCTACGACAAGAGCACCGGGCGCGCCTGGGCACACTGGCTGGAAAACACCAATGAGGCGCGTGTCAGTCGTCCGATCTCATATGAAGAACTGGTCCGCCGGACCGGAATTGAGTTTCTTCCCGGCGTAACAGCCAGGCCCTGATTCTTAATCGTACGTTCCGGCCATCGGGGTCGAACGAATTAAAAGCCATGCCGGCGAACAGCGCCATCCCATGAATTGGGTAGGGCACAACAGGGGCGCGCCGACTGCGACGCTTATTAACACGGAGCAACGCCAAATGTGTATCATCCTGTAACGACCGCTTATAATTTTTAGAAGGATTACGGCTGGTGGGTCCCCACCCGCCCAGAATCGTATGGCGCCCGAGTACCTGAATCGTTTACTAAAACGCGTCCCGTGGCATGTCCGTGCCGGAACGCTGCGTCTTTCCCAAGCCCGCCGCGTTTGGTTAGGCGCCAAATCACGAATCTAAGTCGCTTTCGTTCTAGTTAAGAGAATCGCGACCACTCAGTAAAGCCCCGACTGTGAACTCCTACCCCATCCCAAAGCGCTCCAGGCTTGCAGCGTCCCTGCTATGTGCAGGCGTTATCAGCATGACCGGCTGTTCTAGCCCTCCGAGTGAAGCCGAAGCCGCGACCGCCGTAAGACGGCTCTTCTTTGAGGCCGGCGGCATGTTTGGTGCCGCGGTCCCATTCGGCGCCATTCCCTCGTCGGTGAATCTAGGTAATTGCTTGAAGCAGGATGCTCCGGCGGGACATGTTTGCGATGTTCTCGTTGTCACCGAAGAGGTCCCGGTCGTGGGGGCGCTCTCGCTTCCCATGACCCTGCGTTTCGCCAAAGGCGAACAGGGCTGGCAGGCCTACCTGAACTGAGAGGGCAGCATGGCATTTACATGGGAAACGCCGAAGGGCGTTTGGCAGGAAGACGAAAATGGCAGTTTCGGGCTGTCCCGCTCCAAGGATTTTGGTGAAATCGCGTGGAGCCCGGAAGCGACCGGCCGGGCCGCGGACATTGCGCAGCTGATCGGCGCATCGGTGCCGACGCAATGCAGCTGCGCCCCGATTTTTCCGGACGACTTTGCCCATTGTCCGGAATGCGGGAAGCCGCTGCGCAACGCGGCCTCTAACGCGAAGCCGGCACCCGAATGGTGGGGGCCGTGCGGGGACCATTCCCTGAGCGAGCTGGCGCCAAAGGGTCTTCCGATCACGGCGGTCAATCTTGATTCGATCGTGCGTGGCCGCACGGCCGGACAGTCGACCGGCCGCCCCGATACCACCATGCTGTCGCCCCCCCTGGCACCATGCGTGTTCGCGTCTTCACGCTTCGGGCTGCTCGCGGACCGTCTGATCGCGCTCTCGTTCGAGCAGAACGCGTTGCAATACTGGGACCCGCATGAGAAACAGTGGCTCCGGATTGCGGCTGACGGCGATGCTGCCGGCCTCAGCTTCACCCGCTCCGCCTATTACTGGATACGCCCTGCTGTGCCGGAGACCGGGGAAATTGCACTCGTCCCGACTGACAGCGGCCTCTACCGGCTGTTCCTGAACCCCGTCACCGCGTCTTACCTCACGAGACCGGTCTGGGAAAAGCCGCTGGTGAGTGCGCCCGCCCAGGTGCAGCAGCATACTGCGTGCCTCTACAAGGATAGCGACGGGGTTCGCCTGTGGACTGCGAAGGCGCGAGCGCCTCAACCCCAAGTATACCCCTGCGCAGGCGGACAACTGCCCGACAACGGCTGGTCGCGGCCGATCACCCTGAACGGACAGGTCATCTGGCTGCATCAGCGCGGGCATCTTGTATGGAAGCCGGGCGCCGAGCCGCAATGGTTGCCCTGGCGCGCCGATTGGGAGCCGCGGTTTTCATTCGGCGGCGCGACGCAGAGTCGCGACGGACGCCTGTGGCTGATGGGCCAGAATGAACAAGGCTTCACCTACGTCCAGCTCGGCGTGCCCGACGGACCATCTACCGTTACAGACGGCGCTCGCCTCGGCTTCGGCTCTTTTGTGTTTCGCCTCGGGCACCAGGTGCTGGAGGACCCTTGGGACGCGGGCACCGTCGAAGACGAGAATGACGCCCACGCCCTGGTGGTTCCGGTGCTGCTAAGCCAGAGCGGCGACCGGCGCAAGCGTACCGGTCTCGTCCTGCGCTACGATCATTTCGTGGGCACCGCCGCTGCCATGCTCGACGGCCGCGAAGAGCGCGACGCAAAGCTGCAGTGGATCGGCGACCAGATCATCACGCTCGACCGTGCACGCATCTCCACGCCGCTTGAACTTTCCGCGTTCGTCCATGAGGACCATCTCTGGCTACACCATCCCGACTGGAGAGAGATGCGCGGCTGGAGACTGAACGGAGGCGGCAAATGATGAGCCGATTCTTGCGCATCGCCGTCGGTGCTGCTGCATTGACGGCTGCCAACGCCTTCGCCGCGTCCCATGTCTTCCTTGTCCAGAACTCGGGCTGGATGGAACCGTTCTTCGCCGATCCCGCATCCCAGTACAAGCCGCTAGTCACCGAGCTGGTTATGGCCGTGGCGCGGCCCGACGACCTGATGGTGCTCGCCTCCTTCAACCAGAGCCAACCGGGAGCGCCCTCACCAAAAGCCCTGATGTCGGCGAAGGTAACGAGCGATTCCAAAGCGCTTCGCGGCAGCGTCAGCGGCGCGCTGCAAAATCTTGAGGTGGGACGCAAGCCGAACCGCACGACCCTGGCCGACACCGACCTGAACGAAGCCGTCAGAACCGCAATCGACCAGGCGCTAGGCAAGAAGCCAGGCCTGGTGTGGCTCTTCACGAATAACAAGAACAGCCCCAACAACGACCAGGCCACGGCCAAGCGCAACCGGGAATTCTATGAACTGATTCACCGCGGGCAGGACATTCGGAAGGTGCTTGCCTTCCCGCTGCAAATGCCCGTGAAGAGCAAGTCGTTCCAGGCCAACGGCCTGATGGTCTACGTTTTTGGCATCCAGGAACAGGGAGCCCGCGATCTCGACGCACTGGTGCAGTCCGGCGCCATCCAAAAGATCATCACCGAATCCCCGGCGCGCCTGAAGCCGCTCGACGCAGACACGGTGCGGCTGCACCCGAAGGGCGTCTTCGAATCCCCGGGCGTCGGCTTCTCGATGGGCCAAAGCGGCGTGCTGCTAGCAGATGTCAATTCCGACGCCAAGACGCCCGTGGCCAAAGTCCAGTGGGCACTCGAAAACAGCATCTACCCTTACACCATCGCCCAAGCGGAGGTCAACGCCAGCTCGGTCCTCGCCGGCGAACGCAAGCCGATTACAGTGGACAAGACCGTCGTAACCGGGCTCCAACCCGGCAAGCAGACGCCCTTGTCCTCGACGCTGCAGCTGCCCGTCGCACAGATGCCGGATACCTGGTCTCTGGAGGCGATATCGGCGGCCGGCCGCGCATTCGTCTTGCCCGGCACGCTGGAGCTCGATCTGACGGGACAGCGGCTTGAATTGTCGCCCCAGTTCCGCGAGCGGATGGCGCAACTCTTCCCCGGCGATCCGTTGCCCGATCTTTTTATCCCGCCTGCTGAAGTAAAGGGCTCGAAGATCTCGCTGCCGATCCAGGTGCGGGTGAATTTTGGCCTGATGCCCCTGATTGCCCTGCTCGCCGCAGCCGCCGCTGCCATCCTCGCGACGGTCGGCGCGCTGCTTCTGGCAACCAAAGCGCGGTCGGTCAAGCTCGTGGTCGACGGCCAGCCCCGCACTGTGCTGACCAAGGCCCGCCAGGTTTATCCAATACACGACGCTGCCGGAAGAAAGGTAGCGGAGCTGAAAACACAGTGGTTCGGCAAGGTGCGGCTGACCGATATACGGGAAGGGGCGCAAGTGCGCCTCGGCCAATGATTTTTGACTCAAGGGAGATTTAACATGTCAGACAACAACAACGAAATCATCCTCGCGCAAGCAAACACCGATGCTGGCTTCAAGCTACCCGGTGCCAACACAAACGAGCGCCAAGCCGGTTCCGAACAACCGACCGCCAACACGATCGAAGTCAACCCGGGCGATCTCGTCGGCACCTCCGCGACGTCGTCGCGTGAAATGCTGATCGGCGGCGGCATCTTCGTGGTACTCCTCATCGCATTCTTCTTCGCCCGCAATGCCTATGCCAACCATCTCGTCGCCAAGCGCGTCTCGCCGACGACCGCCGGCTCCGCCGGCTGGCTATTGTTCCTTGGCCTGAGCTTCCTCAGCGCGGCGATTGTCCTGGCACTGGTCAACGCGCAACGCTTTCTGAACGTGTTCACCACTGCGCCGCTGGTTGCGATCGGTGTGGCCGCGCTGGTCGGAATGGTCGTTGTCGGACGCCGCTGATCGATCCTTCGCCTCATCAAACCAGACGACACGGTCACTTCCACCCGGGCATATCCCAGGGAACGGGGACCTCTACGCGAGAGAACAAAATGGCAGACGCAAACCTGAGTACCGCAGACAAGAAAACCGATCAGCTGGTCGACCTGCGGCCGACGCTTTTCATCGGCGCCGGAGGCACCGGCATGGAAGTAATGATGCGAATCCGGCGCCGGATCCTGAGCGCGGTGTGGAATCGCAGCCAGCCGACACGGGTCGAATCGATCGGTCATTTTCCAGTGGCGCGCTTCCTGCATTTCGATCTGGACAGCGGTGCGGTCATAGATGATGGCAAGTCGCAGAAAACCGATCCTTGGTACGAACTGGTAAAGTTCAGCGACGAGGAGCGTCTCGTCGAAGGCTTCGACATGGCGCAGTACCATGACTCGGACGACAGCCTGGCGCGCTTCCCGCTCATTGAAAAATGGATGCCCTTGCGACCACGCAAGCTGCGTTCTCTCGGAATCGACCCGTCCAAGGGCGCCGGCCAGATCCGGTCTATCTCGCGCCTCTATTTGTTCGACAAGTATCCAAAGCTGACCGGCCGGATCAAGAGCGCACTGTCTTTCTTGAAGAGTAACGCGGGCAACGTCCGCAAGGATGCGTACCAGCAGCTCGGCCTGCAGATCGATCCGTCGAAGTTCCGTATTGTCATCATCGCATCCTGCGCCGGAGGCACCGGTGCCGGTAGCGCGCTCGACCTCGGCTGGATTTCCAAGGCACTCGCCGCCCAAGAAGTCTCCGGCCACCAGGTCGACCTGGTCATGTTCCTTCCGTCCGGCTACGCAAAGGCCAACAAGGAACGGACGGAAGCTAACGCCTATGCCACCCTGATGGAACTGGAAACGGCGATGCGCGACATGAACGCCGAGGTCCGTTGGGCCGATATCGACAGCCTCAAAGGCAAGGGCACGCCGTTCGATGACGTGTATTTTGTCGACACTTCCAACGTCGGTAGCAAGACCACGGAAGATGTGCGCGACGTGTACGAGATGGTGGCTGACTCCCTGTTCAGCGATTTCGCCTCGGCGGACTTTGCGAACAAGAAGCGCTCGGTTGCCGTGAACCAGCAGCAGCACAAACTCGGCCCGTTCAACCCCGGCGTGCCGAAGGCGCGGTTCGGCGACATGCGCCTGTCGTACTTCAAGGGCTACTCCGCCTTCGGGCAGTCGACCCTGGATACGCAGCAAGGCCTGCGGCAGGACATCCGGGCCTATGAGCTGTCCGGCTTGATGGTAAAAGCCTTCTTCGGCCTGGTGGGCAGCGACGGCCAGTTGGCGCGACGCGCCAACGACCAGCAACGCGATGTCTTCATGCGGGAACACCTCGCGATGTCCGAGCGGCCATTCGACGAGTTTCCCGAGTTCAAGCGCGGTACCGTCGACGTCACCCCGTTCCAGGAGTACGCCGTGACGGACCAGCTGTTGCTGGACAAGGATGAACGCTCGCTGCTCGAACGCATCGAGAGCAAGGTGCATGACGAAATCGAGCGCATCATGGGCAGCTTCGAACTCGGCCTGTGGCGCGAAAAAGTGTCTGAACTGATTCCGCAGCTTGAGCGCGACGCGATCCGGGAAGCGGGGGCAACTGCCGAAACCAGTGAGGACCGCATCAAGCGTCACACCCGGGAGCTGACTGACAAGATCAAGGACAAGGCGCGCGGCCAGCTGTATGCATTGCTGGATGACCGCAAACAGGGCGGGCTCGAATTCGTGCTGTCGCTGCTGGAACAGGTAAAGGCCCGCCTGCACCAGCGCGATCTCGTCAATGCCGAGCGCAACAGCAAGCGTTACGGTGAAGTGCGGGATGCGCTGCGCACCCGCCAGATCCAGGAATCGCTGGACAACCTCTCGCAGGCCACCAAAAAGTTCCTCGGCATCGGCAAGGAAACCCAGTCGCGTGAAGTGATGGGACATATCAAGCGTGACCTGGCCGACTACCTGCGGTTTCATCTGCGTTCCGTCGCCGCGGCGCAGTCGTCGGAAGTGATGCAGGCTTTGTCCAAATGGCTGGGCGACGTCCAGGGCGTCGACGACAACGGCCAGGCGCAGTGGACCGGCATCGCCGGGGAATTCCAGGAGGGACGCCGGTGCGTGGTCGCGATGCTCGGCGCCGTTGACCAGCGCATTCAGCAATTGCGCGACGAGGCCCGGCATCAGCACGCAACCTATATCAAGCTAGCCAGCGAAGAAGCGCCGGAACCGGTGAAGCTGTCGGGCGACATCAGCGCATGGAGCGAAGACGTGCTGTTGGAGTTTGGCGGGTCGGCCAAGCTGTTCCCGCAGCTGGGCGACGAAAAGCTGCGCGCCGATCTGTTGCTCAAGCTGTTCAGACGCGCACAGGTACAGGTCACGCTTGACCAGGCCGGGGAAACGACACAGGTGGACCCCTTGCTCGACAAGTTGCAGGCGATGCCGCCGGCCGAACGCCAGCGCGTTTTCAACGACTGGATAAAGAGCGCGATGCCGTGGGTCAATACACGCTTCAACGCGGAGTTCACGCCGCGTGCCGACCAGTTCAAATGCTTCATCGGGGTTGGCGACAGTGCCGCGTGGCGCGCCCTGGAAGCGGAGATCAAGGCATCGGTTCCCGCCGGGTCATTTACGGGAGACCTGGTAAGCCTGGTGAACACCGGCATTCCGGGCAAGGCAACCTGCTATATCGAACTGTCGGGTTACCCGATGACGGTGATGCGCGGGCTGCCGACCTGGCGCGCTTCCTATCAGCTGGAAAACCCGAAGATCCCGACTCACGTGCACTTCGATGCAACCCGTTACCGTCACCCGATTGCGCCGACCATGGATGAGCTGAACCGGTTGGCCGACGACTTCGAATACTTCCTGCAGGCGATTGCTCTGGGCGTCCTGAAGCGCAAGGCCGACCTGTTCGACCGCGAAGCCGCATTCCAGCCCCAGGGCCAATATGTCTTCGAGGTGGAGCCGGGTTCGGGTGAATGGCGCCAAATGGGGAACGAGTACGCTATCCGCTCCAATGGACTGCCGACTTTCTACCGCGAACAGATCATCGCAGCGGTTAACAACAAGTTGTCGCAGATGGGACCGTCTCAGCTCGTGCTGCTGGCCGCATTGATGCGTAACTATCAGCACCAGGTCTACCGTCCGAGAATGGAGCAGGACGAGACCGGCGCCGAGACTCCGGCGCCGTCGCTGCCCAGCATTACCGCCAAGCGCCTGTATGAGGAATGGCTGAAGCGGGCGCGCCAGCAGAATCCTGCCATTACGGCCGCGGCGGTCGAAACGGCGGCTGCGGCAATCGCGGAATGGACCGATACGGTGCCCGGGTCGGCTACTGACAGCTACAGCTGGGAGGTCGATAGTCCCGCTGACAAACGCGTGCCGTCTGCCGCCGTGCTCGCCGGCGAACGGGTTGCTGCATCCTTCATCGGTGGTTCCCAGGCTCCGGTCGCAGTTGCCCCGGTCGGCATGCCCGCAGCTGTCCGTAGCCCGGCCCCAGCGCCCGTTTCCCGCGCCGCATTCAAGGTGTTCCGCAACAAGAAGCAGGAGGGCCCCTATCCCCTCGCCGAGCTAGCCGAGATGATCACCCGCGGCGAGGTGACTGCTGACACCAAGGTCTGGGACATGGAATGGAATCCCAAGACGGACAAATGGAAGCTCGCGCAGGACGTAGCAGAACTTGCTTCGTTTTTCGCCGGAGCCATCCCCGACCCCGAGGAAGATGAAATTCCCGACCCCGAGGACTGAAGATAGCCGGAGGTGCCTCGCGCTGCGAGGCACCTCGGTCCAGGTCATGTTCCGTTACATGTAAGGCCCACCCGTGGATGAAGCAGTGAACTACCGTTGTATCAGCGAAACCTGTGGTCGCGCGTTCCCGCGGGCGGCCTCATATTGCCCGTATTGCGGAACAAATCAGTCCGCCCAGTCGGCACCACGCGATGCCGCAAAGCCGCCTGCTCAGGAACAGGCAAAGCCCACCACCCCGGTCGCACCGGTCGTCGAGGCTCCTGCGGTAGCCACGTTCGAAGCTGTCAAACCGCCTCAGCGCAAGCGGCGCGCCGGCCCGCCCCCAGTCGAGCGGACCGTGGAGACACCGGCGCCGGTTCCCACGCCAGCCCCCGAAAACCCGGCCCCTTCTACCGCGGGGCCTACATTACCCGAGACATCGGAGAAGAAACGCGGCAAAAAATCGAAATGGCCGTGGGTTCTCGCGTCGGTCGTGATTGGCCTTTACTGGCTTGGCTCTGTCGGCAATGAGACAAAGCTCGAAGAACAGTCCAAGGCGGCAGTCGCTTTCGCAAGCGAGTGCAAGATTGACGCAGCAAAAGCCACGCTGGCCGAGATGCAAAATGCGAATGCCACCGATGAGCAGATGCAGAAGGCGCGTCAGGCTATTGGTCAATACGGCCCGGAGTGCGCGAAGCGACAGAAGCGCGAGCAGGCCTGGGGTGAAGCCAAGAAAGCAGTCGAGGACGCGATCTCTACTGGCGCATTCGACAAGGCGGAGTCCAGGCTGGCCGCATTTATTCGCCGCTGGGATGAAGACGCCGACACGCGTGAGCTGCGCGAGCAGATCCAGGCCGGCAACGCAGCACGTCTGTTGAACGAGGCCCAAGCCTGCCTCGAGAGCGGCAACGCGATTTGCGTGCAACAGCGCTTGTCCGCACTGGAAAAGAGGGAACGCCCGGAACTTGCCGACCGCATCCTCGCGATGAAGGAAACGCTCGCCACCCAGCAGCAAAAGGCGGCCGAGCCGCCGCCCGTCGCTACGCCAACGCCTGCACCTGCTGCGATAGCTACCCCTCCGTCAATCGCTGCGCCAGCGCCGGTTACGGCTCCTTCATCCATGCCTGCGCCTACTCCGGCTGCAAATCCAAACGCAGTCTTCATCGACAGCCTGTTGCGCGATGGTGAAGCAGCACTGGCTGCACAGCGGTATCGCGAAGCGATGACCAACGCGAACAACGTATTGCGGCTTGAGCACGACAACCGTCGCGCGCGGAGCCTCCTGGAGCGGGCACGCTCGGCGGAGTTCAGGGCTTTGCAGGAAGAAACAATAATTCGTTAACAACCAGGATAAGCATCAAGGGAGCAAACATGGCAGCAAGCAAATTCATGAAGTCGGCGTCCGGTGTTTTGGCAGTGACTGTTTTTGTCGCTGGATGTGCAACGCCCCGCGGCGGAGACGGTACGCAGAACGCGAGTGTGAGCGACGGCGGATGCAACGCGGCTGCAATCGGAGCCATCGGTGCCGTGCTTGGCGCCGTGATCGCCGGGGGCAACACACGCAACATGGCAACAGGCGCTGCAATCGGCGGAGCGCTTGGTGCCCTCGCCTGCGTGGCGATTAACGCTCACTCGCAACAAACGAGAAGCGCCGAGGCGGTCGAGCAAGACTATCGGCGCCAAGCCGGTGCTTTGCCACCGCAGCCCACGGTCGTTCGCTACGCGACCGCGATTGCGCCATCACAAGCAATCCGCGCCGGCAGCGATGTTCAGCTCAGGTCCAACATCGAAGTGGTGCCGGGCCGCGATATCCCGGTCAAGGAGATCAAGGAAGAGCTGGTGCTGATCAACCCGGAAGGCAAGGAATTTAACCGTCTCCCAAAAGTGGTCAATGAAAACGGTGGCGCAGGCCAGTATCAGAATACCTTCGCGTTCAAACTGCCGAAAAGCGCTCCTCAGGGCGTCTACACCGCGCGTACCCTTCTGTATGTGAACAATAAGGTGATGAGCCAGTCCGATTCGAAGGTCCAGCTGGTGCACGGGCCACACGCAAACGACATCGTTTTGGCGAGCAAGTAGCGCTTGTCTTGTCCGCGGCCCACTCACACTTTGAGCAGGGCCCGGGCTTCTCCGGAATTCCTTCGGTCCGCCGCCTGCCTTGCCTTAGATGGGAGAGCACCCGTGCTTAGGGGTGCCACTTCCGTTCAACGACGATACGGTTCACACCCGACTCCATCATTGTCGCGATCGAGGTGAGGGCCATAACCAGGATCGCCGCGACGTACGGGCGCAGCACCAGCCGCACGGGCCTCCGAACAGTTCGCGAACGGCGACGTTCTCCAGGACGACGAAGCCGATGACCGGTTTCCGGATGCCGGCCCGCTCGATGGCGCGAGCAGCGGTAGCGACGGCGTTGTTGGCCTGCCTCCGTGGCAATGGTAATCACCCGTCCTGCGGTTAGTATGGCAACCTTCGCTATTGACACCACCACCGTGCGCAAAGGCCGTTCCAGGGGCGAGAGCAAACAATAGGGCAATTCCTGTCCTGGTCATGTCGATACCCCCTGCGCTTCACGATGTCACCGTGCACCTGAACGGACACTTCATTTCCAGGCACGACGATTCAAGGCCAATGCCGATCAGTTTGATCGCCTAATGCTGAGATTGAAGGTAGCACGTGCCGCTTCGCGCGCATGCACCAGATCTGTCTTCTCAATGAAACGCAAGGTATAGCGGCACTCCGGTTTCAGACGAAGCAGCGGAGAAAACGTCGCTGAAAACTCTGCAAACGAAAGCCGCTCGACCGCGTCATACTGCTTGCCCAGCAACCCGAGCACTGATGCCAAGTCGCTTGTCAGCCCCTGGAACGTAATTGACGAATCATCGGCCAGGACGATGGCGACCGGCCGCGCAACCTTCTTCGTTCCGCTTTCGGTGTAGAGGCACGGCGGCTTTCCGCTTCCTTCCTCGTGCTTCTTCACGATGGCGGCGACCTTCTCGATCCCGCCCGCGGCGGATACCACGGAAGTTGCAGCCTGCGCCTCCGCCAGCTTCGTGGAAAGGTTCTCCACGCCGCCTGCCTGCGCTACAAGTTCAGCGGCCTTCTTGACCTCGGCGGCGCCTCCGGCGCGGCTAATGAAATCTGCCGTGCCCTTCAGTTCCTTTAGCGGCGCCAGCTTGGTCAGTTCATCCGTAAGTTCCGTGATACTCGAAACCCCGCTCGCCTTGAGCAGTGCCGCCGTCGCCTCCTTCTCATCTGCACGGCGCTTGTCATCCCGTTCCTGTACCGCCTTGGCCAATACGTACAGGAGCAGACCGAGGAAGATGATCTGCACAAGGAGATCAATCAGGGTGATGAAATAGACATCGTTTGATCGCTTCATGCTGTTTCTGCAGGTACGTTGCTAGGTCCCGTTACTCGATTATCACTGACCGGTGCAGTCACTGCGTCGGTGCCGGCCTTGAGGCGTTCGAGGGACTGTAACGCGGCAGCAGATGCACGGTGCAATTCATCCTCCACGGACCGGCCCGAGGTCGCAAGGCGCGCCTTCACGTCCTCCGCCGAAGACAGCAGGGTGGTCTGTGCATTTGCCACCGAGCCGGACAAGGCGTCGAACGCTCCCTGTAACGACACGACTGTGCTGTCGAGCTTTGCCGCGAGGTCGAGCATCCTCTGCGTATCCTGCGCCGTCCTTGCCGTGCTTTCCCCGGCCGCGACAATCTTTGCTGCCTGCGCCGCCCCCCGTTCGGCCTCGCGCCCGATGCTCTCAATTGAGGCGGCAATACGTGCATTCAGGGCCTCGACGGAGTGCGCGTACTCGGGAAGCCTGGACAGTTCCTTGCCGAAGCCGCTGCTGATGTTGCCAGCCTTTTCCAGCTGCGCGGACAGATTGCCCGCATGCTGAGCAAGTACTGGCATGACAACGCTCAGGCCGCGGATGTCCCTAGCAAGAACATCAGACGCCTCTGCCGCCTCGGCAATGTGCTCAACTGCGCCCCCCAGTCGGCCGGATGCTGCCTCAAGCGTTTCCAGCTGGTCCGCCGCGCGCTTGGTCGCCGCACGCATGCCCTTGAATGCCGGGCCGGCATCGCTGACGGCCGTCGCAAATTCCTGTAGCGAAGCGGCTGAACCGGCCATAATGCGAGCCGTATCGGCAATGCTCTCGTTCACATTGCCCAGAGACTGCGCAGACTGCACCAGATCGCCGCCAGGGCCGCCAAGTACCTTGATTTGGAGAGACACCTGGTTAAGGCATGCGCCGAGGTTGGAAGAGGCGGAAATAGCGTTCTGGACCGCCCCGATTTCCTCGCGGGTCTTCGCCGTGAGCTCTGCGAGCGCCTTGTTGAGGTCGGCCGTGATGGCCAGCGTATTTTTCACGCTCTGTACATACTGTTGGCGCTCCCCATTGAATGCCGTATTGTTCAGCAGGACCCGCAACTCGTGCGTGCCCGATGTGGCAGATGCCAGCACATCGGCGATCTCCTCGGCAAATCCCTGTGCCACGTCGAGCATCTTCTCTTCGGCGGCGCGTCTGGTCAATTCAGAAGCCTCGATCGTTTTTGCGACGATCTCCTTGGAAAACGCAGCGAGCTGGTTGCTTGCAGTCTCCACATTGGTGACCAGCTCTGCCGACTTGCTGACGTACTTGTCCATCAGCTCATCCATGCTGAGCTCGTTGACCTGAACGCACTTGCTTTGCAGGTGCATGCGTGCGACCACGGCGTATCCAGTTGCAATCAAACCTGTCCCGAACTGGTGGACAACTGTCTCCACGTGTGCCGCTGCGTCCTCGGCACCAACCACGAACGCGCTAATGCACAGTGCAGCGACTGTGATCAGGAAGCCAAAATAGTAGACGCTGTCGATTTCTACCTGGGACAAACCGGATTTGGCCTGCGACAGCAATCTGAAGTGGTAATACGCTAGCGGGAGAATAGCAAGGACGATGGCTACCAATGGTGGGGTCGTCGGAACAACGAAGGCCGTTGCCAGCAACACGACTACCGATGTGAGCATTGCGCCAATCATCGTCGGGAAATAATTCTTAGTCATCTCGTTGTTTCTTCCTTAGTGGCACTCAATTCCACCCCGCCGGGCAGATAGCTGAAATTCAAACCGGCCTGCGGCCCTTCGATATCGCTGAAGAACCATCTCCAAAAGTGATTTCGGCAATCAATGGTCTTGCCCGTCACTCCGAGCACGGGTGCGAGATTGAGCGAGACGAAGGTGTTGCCGAACTGGGGACGCTCCAGCGCGCCGCGCCGCATTTCCCTGTAGCTGCTAACGGCGGACTCGCCTGAATCGCAGCGGCGCAGGCTGAACCGCGGCGAATCTTCCAGAAGATCCGAGAACACCGTGATCGTGTTCCTCGGCGCGCGCAGATACTGGGTCACCGAGATATCTGCTAAGAGTCTTGAAACTGGCATTCGGGCAGAGTCGGGCTGCGCCAAACGTACCGCGTTGTCAAGCGCCTTCATGAGCGCGCCGCGCGTTCCGGGCATTGCATTGGGAAGCCAGCCGATCAGGCGGCTCCACTCGGGCGTTGCGCTGCAGACTGAAGTAACCGGAGCGGCGGCCCGTTCGGGGCTCTGCAGCGTCGAAAATACGGTGAGCCGGTGAACGCCTCGGCCTCCTGCACTCAGTTGCTCTGCAACCCGTGCCGAAACTTCCTTCCGTACTGTCTCATCATATGGTGTGGGCATGTCCAGGACGACGATGGTGCTCGCGTCTACTTGCTCGGGACATTCAAGTTGACTTTCCCCGTCCGCCACCTGCGCGAAAACTTCCCGTTTCTGGGGTGCGAGAAGAGCCTGGGCGGCCACTAGCATGACCAGGACCAGCAAGACCGCGGCGCCGGCGTACAAGTACAAGCGCCTGGGACTTCCCCTGGCCTGACCACGTGCTTCGCTTCCACCGCTCTGTCCGCCGCTACCACGATCTTCAAGGCTAGTTTTCGAAGCATGATCCGTCGCAGCGGTCCCAGTTGTACTGGACGCCATCTCACTGCCTGGTTCGTTATCCTGCGGCGCATCTTGCGGCCCCCGGCGTTCTGGCGCGCGGGCAAGGATATTAGAATCGTTCCTCGATACACTCCATGCCTGTCGAGCGTTTTTCGGCCGTGGGGTGGGCGTTCGAGACGGAGAATTTGCCTGGCTAGCTCCGCAGTACGGGCAAAAATTCACCTCCCTGCTGTGGCGCTTCCCGCATTCATAACTCCTGCACAAGTGAGTCATGGATTCTTTTCCTCGGCCGAATCCCCTCCGCCCCAGACCGGCCCGGCAAGAAGACGATCATCTCTCGCGTGAGCCGTCTGGGTGCCCCCTGCTGTCTTCGAAACCATGGTGCCGCTCATTTCGAGGCGACGCATGCCCGGCGCTCTCTCTGCAGGACGTTCTTGGGCGCTCATCCTGAATCTCGTGCGCGAGATGTTATCGCCGCTATCCGTATCGCGTCTTTCTGATGGCATTCGTCTTGGTATCGATTCGGATAACTTCACGTCACGCTTCCAATCGGGCTAGGCATCGCATCCATTACTGCCGCCGGCGTCGCCCAGCTCGTTCCAATTGGTTCACTCTCGCAGCGAGGGATCTCTCGAATTCGTTCAAGCTGAACGTCCTCAACATTCAATATGGGTAGTGGCCTGGCGTCTGCACCACTGCCTCCCAAAAGAGCCCGAACGATCTATTCTGATAGATCGACACAAATCTTACAAGCCGGCAAGATAACGTTGTCAGGGAAACTAAGCTGAAAGGCGCATGACCGCCATTCCGCTGCTCACAATCCCCCATAAATATGGGAGATTGATCCCAGTAGATCAAAGCCTTCGTGAACGCAGCGATCCGAATCACACGTTACGTACCCGAGTGGCGCAAGTGACGGATCAGGTGCGCGTTCAGATCCCGGCGATCATCGGCGGTGAAGAATTGACCGGCGTAGCGGGCCTCGACCAGTGGCTGATGCTGAAGATCGTCCTGGACCTGCGCGGAAGCCCGCTCCCAGAAGCGGTCGAAAGACTTGTCTTCAGGCCGCGGGCACTTTGCAAGCTGCTCGCGGACGCGTTGCTCGAGCGGGGCCTGGCCGCGACTGCCGGGGTCGAATACGACATCAATGCGCCACTCGAGGACGATTGATGGCGCCTCCTCCGCAGCCGCTGGTCGTCAACGGCTGGCGGATCTACCTGCACGCGCAGTTCCTGGGTCAATATGAGGGCCTGCTCGACGTGGTCGAGAAGCTCCGACAGGCCGACGCTGAGCAATACAAGAAAAAGAAGGAAGCGAAGCCGCTCGCCGCCATCACCCATCTCATCTTCAAGGTGATCCCGGAGGATCCGGGCCGCCAGGAATACCGGCAAGGGGACACTCTTGGTGAGCAGTACAAGAATTGGTTTCGCGCGAAGCTGTTCCAGCAGTACAGCCTGTTCTTTCGGTACGACACCAAGTCCAAGGTCATCATCTATGGATGGATCAATGACGAGGACACATTGCGCCTACGGCAGTAAGTCTGACGCCACCAAGACCTTCGCCAGGATGCTGAAATCAGGTAACCCGTCAAACGATTGGGACGAGCTCTTGGCCGAGGTCACGGCACAAACGCAACGGCAGGAGCAAGTAGTGGAGCGCGGCGGCTCCCTTTAGCATTCTCTTGATTTGGTGCGTGTCTCGCTCGCGGTGCCACGCCTACGGCGACTATGCTCGGCGTCCAACAACGCAGCCTGCGCGCCAAGCATAGGTCGGGACGCGCAGGTGTTTATCACACTGGCCCTGAACTCCCGCCTGGACTGCAACGTGGACGGGCGCAGCTGTGATGCCACCCACGCACAGATGATCGAGCTTATCGAGCACGAGCTCAGAAACTTGCGCGCCCTGGAGCCACTCCGGCCCACGTCGACCACCACCCTGACCAGCGCGGCCAGCGCTACCACGGCGCAAGCAGCGGTACGGCGCCCCCGCTTCCCGCCTGCTAGAGCCGCAGTCTGCTCCAGCCCGCCTTAACCCCGGGCCTTAAGGCCATACTCCCTCACGCGCGGGCAATCACCAACTCATGAAGGCGTGCGCGCAGCACGCCATCCGTCCCTTCCGGGGACGCCAACCAAAATATCAAGCGTGTCAGCTGAGCTATATAGCTGCACTCGCCTGCGTGTACTACAATCT
This sequence comes from Noviherbaspirillum aridicola, assembly GCF_019656455.1. Lineage (GTDB taxonomy): Bacteria > Pseudomonadota > Gammaproteobacteria > Burkholderiales > Burkholderiaceae_D > Noviherbaspirillum > Noviherbaspirillum aridicola. Next base: position 88,281 of record NZ_BPMK01000004.1, on the reverse strand, counting down.
TGTTGATAACTGGCAACGTCAAACCACCATGATTAGCGAACTCGCAGGCTTCACACTCTCCCGCACCGTTCCCCAACATGTCCTCTACGGCGTCGTCACAAACGCCTACAAGATTTGTGGCGGCGTCATCCGCAACCCATCGGGGCAAATCGTTGCTCATCTCATCAACGCCGGAAGCTCATTGGCCGCCGCGCCCGCCATTCCACTTGCCGGCCCTGCCGGTCTCGTCCTCAATGCCGTCAACAGCTTCCAGCTGTACAAAATTGGCAAAGACGTCAAGGCCATCGAGGCGGCTACATCGCAGCTGATCAGTCTGGCTCAGGGCACCATCGCTCTATCCGGGCTCACGCTCGCGGTAAGCAGCGCCGGCTTCGTATTCCTTGCCAGGAAACTGAACCAGATTGACCAGAAACTCAATGAGATCGCCAAGGACGTTAAGGCAATCAAGACTTTTCTGCAGTCGCAGGAGAAGGCCGCGCTGGCCACCGCACTCAAGACGCTCTCCGGGATCCATTCTGGCCTCGAGGACAAGACACGCATCCCGCTTCTGATCAATGCGCGCCAGACACTCGGTGAAATTCACCAGCGTTACCGCGACCAGCTGTTGGCCGTCGACCGCATCGAAAACGTGTTTGCGATCGAAGAGTACTACACCGTTACCGCGCTGGGGCATGCGCTCTGCTCGGCAGAACTGGACATGCGCGACACGGCGGTATCCGATCTCGATGACGCGCATGCAACCTGGACTGCGGCAGCCCGCCGCATTGGATGCGACCTGGCGCTTGGCAAGGACCCGGAGCGCTTTCTCCTGTCGGCCTACTCGGCGAGCATCCGAACCGAGGAGATTGTCGACTGGCTGGATTTTGCACATGGCACGGAAAAAGGAATTGCTTGGGTCGACGATTTGCGCGCGCAGATGTCGCCGTTCCGCCTGCCTCAGCTGAAACCGAGCACTACCGATACAACAGGTATCGATGTCTTGCGCAAGTTCGCTTCACGCAACCGGGTCTACGAAGGCTACGCACTCCAGTATCGTTATCTGGAAGCGAACGGCATCCGACCAAGCATCATGCAGCAGTTTGTAGAATCCCTGCCAGCATCCGACAGACTGGGCGACTGTTTCCTCTTCGTCGCGAACGAGAGCGACCGCGGGGCCGACGCTGCTTGACCAGCACCACTTCATGAATACTTCGTTAGACCTAAGACTGGCAAAACGACTATGTCTTCGTAAGCAAGCGGCTTGAGAAGCGAGTGACCTCCGCCTATCCGCTCAACAGCGCGTCATATAACTGGGCGATGAGCGACCATTGTCCGGTCCTGGTCGAATTCGAGCTCCCCGTTCAAGTAATTTAAGCGTCCGTATGGAACAGGGAACGGCGCCGCCCTCCGACCCTTGCCCCATAGGCTGGAGATGCTCCGGCTTGCGGGGCGCGAGAACTAGCTCGTCAAGGCGCAATAGCGGATCAAGAGATGTGAGACTCAGGCGTCCTGGTACGACTGGGACCGGGGGCCGGCATTGAGGCTTCGGAACTGGCAACCGCCCGCGTGGAGCGAGAAGCAGTGCTTACGGGCACTCGATGTCAAACGGTGAAAACACACCTGGCAGCGGTTGATTGACGATCGCTTGGCTTGAAGGCTATCGTTGTCCGCGCCGGTCGACTCGAAGCTTCACAATATAGCGCGCCGGGCGCCGGGACCAACTTCCGGCGCCGCATCGTGTTCTGAAAACAGCTGCGCCGCCAGCCGCTCTCCCCCTCGGTCCCGCAGCGCTTTTGACAGGGCGTCACGAAAACCTTGATCCCTGATCGACTCGTATGTCACGTCCTTGTAAACATGGCGCAGTTCCGCCTTGAATACGTCGGCGCTGCCGCCGAAGCTGCTTGCCAGGTCTTGCTCCAGCATTCCGAGCAGGACGTCGTCGCCGGGCATGCCGCCGGGCAGAAAGCGCTTGTAGCGTTGGGGCAGGCGGTCGCGCACCCTTGGCAGCAGGGTCAGGGCCAACGCCTGGACGGCACCGAGCAATTTGACCTGGAGTTGCGCCTGTATCGCGGTATTCAAGGCAGCAATCTGCGCCTCCAGCAGCCTGACCCGCTGGTCGAACTCGGGCCGATTGCGGCGCATGATGATCTGGCCAAACTTTGGCACATTGATCAGGAAGTCGTCGTACAGCGCCTTGCGCTGTTCGTCCAGCCTCGTTTCAGTCCACTCTTCCATGGGCGGCGCCGAGTCTCCGCCCGAAACGGGCAGCGCCGTCTTCGGGTCGAACCGCGGGATCAGTACCTTGATGGCCTGCTCGCCTTGCAGCAGCAGAAAGCTGTTTTTCAGGCGCTCCTTCAACGCCTTCTCCTCGCCTATCAGCAAATCGTTGGGAATGCTGACCCGCTTTGCGGAAAGGCGGTAGCCGGTGAGTTCGAGTTCGACGAACTGTACCTTCGATTCGAACACCCGTTCGGCGCGTGCCACGGAAAACTTCTTCGGGGGCGAGTCCTGCAACGAGGCCAGGGATTCTTGCACTGTTTGTGGCGTTGCTGGCCGTCGGCCTACTTCTGACTCCTGCGGGGACGGGGTGAGCGGATTACCCGCGTGGGGCGCGCCGCAGGCATGAAGCAATGCCGCGGTCGGGTCCGCGGTACGGGAGATTACCACGGCGTTTGGCTTGTGTTCCGTCTTCGAGCCGGCCTCGATAAGCAAGGGCGTCGGCGCATAGACCAGCGTGCGCTCGTCCGTCACCAGCAAACCGACGCGCAGGCCTTCCTGCTGCCGGAGCGCGAATTGCTGCAGCCCTGCCAGTTTCTGCAAGGCCTTCAGTCCCTCTTCGGTACCGTATCCAAGGCGATAAACCTCCGGGTCGAGGTCGATGATGGCCGTGACAAGCAGATGAGGCCTGGTCTTGAGGCATTCGGAAATGGCGTCCACGACTGGCTCGGTAATCCCCGGTGCAACATACACCAGGGTTTGCCGGGTGGCCCGGATGGCCGCGCACAAGGTCTCGTCGTTGGCAATCGTGAAGCTTCCACTCCCATTCATCTCGTCTCCCCTGATCATCTTGTCTGGCACCTGTCCGTTCGCGCCGAATAAACGCCCGCTCCCAATCTACCGAGGCCGTCCAAGGGCAACGGCTGCGCCGGACAATCAGGGCCGGTTCAATTCCATGCGCGCCGCCATAACCATGAAGCCTCCCCGGCAGGCCACCACCGTCAAGTTGTTGCGGCAGTAGAACCACTCGCCCTGACCTGAACCGTCTATGCCGGTCGGCTCCAGCCAGACCTGGGAAGTCTGGTAGCGGTCCATCATGGCCTGGATGGCCGGACCGTCACTTGCCAGGCGTGCAGCCAGCGCGGCGTCATCCAAACCGTACAGCGCACGCAGCGGCGCAGGATCGACGAACGGCAGTTCACGCGGCTGGATGATGACGAAGGGGCGATAATTGCGAGGCGGGATAGCCCCGATCAAAGGCGGCTGGGGATCGTTGACTAGGCGCCACTCGCGCCGCGGCATCACTTCTATGGACGCGCCTGCTTCCCCCGGTGGCGCGCTGTAGGCAAGTATGCGGCCGACAAGCACGCCGTTCAGCATCGTGCGGGTGTCGAGATGCAGCACCGCGACCGTCTCGTTGACCACGTTGAAGCGCGCAATGACGGGCCCCGGGCTGTCCGGCGGCACGAGCTCGACATTGCGTATCCCCGCACCGCGCACCTCCAGCGTCACGATGTCCCGAAGTCCGGCGTTCTGCTCCGGAGAGATGCTGAGGAAGGCAGTGAACGGTCCTGTCTCACCGGGCGCAGGATCGTCCGGCACGGTACCAGGGCTGGCAGTACCAGGTACGGGCGCGGGTTGATGGACAGGCGGTGAAGTTGTCCCAGGAGATGGCCGTGATCCTTCCCCATTCCCCGCCGCAGGTGTGGGCGCAGGACTCGAAGGCGCGGTTGGCGCCGGACTTGCACCTCCCGAGGTATTCCCCGTCGTCACAGAGCCAGCCTCAGCATTGTCGCCCCCGCCTCCGCCGCCACCACCGCAGCCGGCCATCAATACTGAAAGAAGGACACTAACCAGAAACGCGGAGGAAGATTTATTCATTTGCAGAGCATTCCATCTCGGCGGGGGCTCCCTGCTGCCTGCTCCGCTTCTGGCGAGCGGTTCGACTATCATGCCCCCTGCCCGGGCCCTGCGTATTGATGAAAGCCGAAATGCATCGACTTTCGGTCACTCTTCTAAAAGACCGGCTCATTGCCCAGGTGACCTGTCTTCAGCCGGGATGACGAGCAGCCCTTCAGATCACATACTTGCGCCTGAAGTGCTCGTAATGTTCCTGCAGCTGCGGCGCCAACACGGGCGTCATCGTCAGCATGCCCTGCACCAGGTCCTCGAGGTGCAGAATCCTGACCCGATGTCCCAGCGAACCTGCGGCTATTTTGCGAATGGCCGCGGCGTCCCTGGCCAGGCAGTCATTCGCCCTCGGGAACACGAAGAAAAGCGTGCTGCCGGCGTGACTTGCCAGATAGGAGACGTTGCGGAGTATCTGATAGTGACGCATGAATCGGCCTGGCTCCAACCATTGCGCATCGACAAGGCGGCTCAACGGCACCCGATAGAATGATTCAAGCTTCCGCCGGTATTTCTCCTCCCACTGCCGAGGGCTGGCCGTGCCAAATCCTGACTCCGACAGCTTTAGCTCGAAAAACACCTTGCGGCCGTCTTCATACTCAAGGAAGAAGTCGAAGTTGGTGCTCTCGGCCTTGTCGAAGACCTTCTCGAATGTCGCGCGCACCGTGCCGCCAGGAAGGCCTAGCGCGGTGAGCAGGCGCGGCATGTGCCTCCCCTCGTCCGCACAGAACGGAAAGAAGAGATTGAAACACATGGCCTGCGACGAATTCAGGTGGTGGAAATACTTGTGATGGGTGATAGCGGGCGTCGCTGCTCTTGAGTAGGCCACCCACTCGCTCCGGTATGCCGGCAGCAGGTTGAGATGCCCCCGGGCGGGCGGAAGGATATGGGGATGCGCAACCTGCCGCCCTTGATGGGACCAGTACCCGGATTCCGTCAGCCCGAGCACCTCCTCCTTGTAACGCTGCAGATGCGCGTTCAGGCGCTCGCCGTAGGTCCTGGTCCCGCTGGTCTTTCCAGACATTGTCGCCCCCTGTTTTGCCCGATCATAGGTTCACAGTCAGTCGGAATCCCTGACGCGGCGCAAGCGTCAACGCGCGACGGCACGCGGCATCAATGCAGTAGAGGCGCGCCATGCTAAAGCGTGGCGGCGCACTGGCGCTGCTGCAAAACGTGATGGCACTTCGTCCCGTAATCGCGGCACCAGACCGCGGCCCGACGAATTAAACGCAGCCGACCGGGCGCGTTCCGAAGAAAAGTTCCAGTCCCTGCGCTAGCGCTCATCCCTTGTTTGAGAAAAATTAACCGCAGTCCTGATGTAACACCAAGTCCTAACACTTTGTTACTAGATAATTACGACTTCAATAGCAGCAACGGAAAGCAATCCAGACCGCAGGTCCGCGCCTGCACATCACTATCAAGAAGAATCAAAGGAGTCGGCATGGGGATTCTGCGCACGATCTGGCAGTGGATCGCGTCTCCGCCTCGGAGGGAGCACAAGAAGTGGAATCCCGATCTGAACCCGATCGACATCCGCGCGATTTCCGATTCGCTCAAGCTCAAGCAGGAAGGGGCGCGCCTTGGCGCCGTCCGGGTGCCAGCGGAAACCGACACCGCGCTGGCCGGCCCGGAAGCCGCCGTGGTAAGCAAGGTCGAGGAGGCAAGGGCTGACTATGCGGCCTGGGGGCAGCTTCGCCTGGCCTCACTCAACAAGGAGCTTTCACGCAAGGACATCACGCAGGAAATCAACCAGGCGCACGAGGCCGACAGAGAATTCGAACGCCGCGCGGCCGCCGAGCTGACTGCCAAGTCGGCGCAGCTGCGCGACTTGGCGGAAGTAGCGAATGCCCGCAAGCGCGAACTGGACGACTTCAAGCGCCAGAACCGCATCGAGCGCCTGTCCCAAGCCCCTGAGAATGGCGGGAAGGCCCTGCACTACGCGATCGCGGCTGCCATGATCGTCTTTGAGGCCTCAGTCAACATGTTCTTCTTCGCCAAGGGTCTCGATACCGGCCTCACTGGCGGTTTCATTCACGCGGCACTCGCCGCCGGCGCGAACGTTGCTGGATCCTTCATGTTCGGCGCATACCTGATTCGCAATGTGCACCACGTCAGTCCGCTGCGCAAACTGCTCGGATGCGTCGCCGTTACCCTGTGCGTCGCCTACATTTGCGCGATCTCGCTCGGCATTGCGCACTACCGCGACGCCCTCAGCAGCGGTGTCGACAACGCCATGAACATGGCCGCCCAGACCATCGTAGCGTCGACCTTCCAGCTCGGCGACATCTCTTCCTGGCTGCTGTTCATGGTCAGCGTGGCCTTCGGCATCGGCGCCACCGCCGACGGTTACAAGACCGACGATCCCTATCCCGGTTACGGCGAGAAGTCGCGGCTCTACGAAGCGGCCGCTGACGATTACAACGCCGAAATCGACGATCTTCACGACTTCCTGGAAGAGACCAAGAAAAACACACTCGAACAGCTGGATCGGACCGCGGCGCACGCCACCACATCGGTCGCCGTCTTCAGTAACCTGATCGACGAGAAGATTCGTTCAGCCAACGACCTCCGGCATGCGATCGCCGGCGCGGAAGATGCGATGAAGGCGCTGCTCCAGGAATTCCGGACCGAGAACAAGATAGCCCGCGCTGGAGCCCCGGCTCCTGCCTATTTCGATATCTGGCCCCAACTGCGCACTTTGCAGATGCCGGATTTCGACACGCTCGAGGACCAAAAAAACCTTGCCCGGCAAAGAGAGCTGCTCGCAGCCTTCGTCGACGAGTTGCAGGATATCCGGGCGCGCATACAAACGGCTTTCAATCAGCGCTTCGATGCGGTGCAGTCGCTCGACGCCCAGTTTCTGGGCTCCTCTGGCGCGACTCGAAGGCGCACCTCCTCCGACGCTGAAGCGGGACGGGTAATTTCTGTACCCGCGGCCGCGCAAGGCACGCTCGAGGAGGCCCGGTAATGGGGCGCACCGGCAGGCGTGCCCAGGAACGCAAGCGCAAGAACACGATCGTCATCGGCCTGCTCGGCTGCGTTGTGGTTGCGGCCGGTGGCGCGATGGCCTATGTCGCCCTGACGACGTCCGAAGGAATCGATCCGGTTACCCTCTGCCCGAATACCGGTCCGACCAGCCACACCATCGTGTTGGTGGACAAGTCGGACCCGATGAGCTTTACGCAGCGCAAGGACTTCGACGTCGTCTACGAAGAAATCATTCGGAAGCGGGTTCCGAAGGGCGGCCTGCTCTCGGTGTATGCGCTGGAAGAGGACTTCAAGGATAACGCGGATCCGGTGGCCGAGCGGTGCAACCCGGGTGACGGCAGCGACGTAGACATCAAGACAGGCAACCCCGAGCGCGCCCGGAAGATATTCAAGGAAAAGTATCTGGACCCGATGGTCGGCGTCGCCGACGATCTCACCACTGACCGCCGAGGCAAAGCATCGCCAATTTTCGAGATGCTGCAGCTCGTTAGCATCGGCTTCCGCAAGCATGATGTACGTGGCGAGCGCGAGCTCATTGTCTTCTCCGACATGCTGCACAACACGCCCGGGTTCAGCATGTACAAGGACAAGCGGCTGCCGAAATTTTCCGAGTTCGCCGAATCCTCCTATGGAGCGCGGGCGATGACGGATCTGCAAGGCGCCAAAGTCGAGCTGCAGATCCTCATGCACACCCCGCAGCTGCAGAAGAAGGAACTGGCGTACTTCTGGGAGGAGTACGTGTACAAGGCAAAAGGCAAAGTCACTGCGGTCAACGCCATCAAGGGATGAGATCTCCTGTTTCAGAGGATAAGAACCATATGAACACCACCTCCCACCACGCCGTCAAACTGAACGTCCAGCGCCTGTTCGGACTGGCGCTCGTCCTCAAGATCCTGTCGTCGGTTACCAGCGTGCTCCTGGATTCTCCCTGGTTGCTCGGGCTGGCAATTCCGCTCGCCGTCATGGCCGGCTATATCGTGCTCGGCTATTACTGCCGCAATCATGACGTGTCGGAAGAGAAGTTTGCCGACAGTTGTTACTACATCGGATTCATCTTCACGATGACCTCGATCATCGCCTGTCTGTTCGACCTGCCGAGTCTCGCGGCTGGCGAGGGCATGCGTAATATCGCATTGCGCTTCGGCGCCGCCATGGTCAGCACCGTCGTCGGCATGGGCGTGCGCGTTTATCTGGTCAGCTTCCGGAAGGACGCCGACGACGCCCTCAGGGATGCGGAGGAAGCGGTGATCGATTCGACCCGGGCCTTCGTCCTGCAGCTCAAGTCGGTCGTGGATAACCTCAAGCAGTTCGAGCACCAGGTGATGGATGCCGCAAAAATGACCACCCAGAACGTCAACCGGCAGGTTGAATCTCTCGGCCAGCAGTATGCTCAATCCCTCGCCAGCTTCTTTGAACAGCTTGCTAAAGAAAACCAGGCCGCTTTTTCCGCACTGATTAAGGAGGTGGGTCAGGCGACGTCACGCCTGGCCAGGACAGTCGATATCTATACCGCGGGCATCAAGGGAAATCTTGATGGCATTGAACGCAGGGTGAGTGACTTCGCCGATGCAGTGACAAAGCGCCTCGCAGAAACGACCTTCCCCGACGACTATTTTGCTCGTGAACTCAAGGCGCCACTCGAACTGTTGAAAAATGAGGCTGCAGGCCTCGGCCAGAGCGTGCAGATGGTATCGACTGAAGTGCGCACTTCGGCCACCGCGATCGGCGAACTGCTAAGGAACATCACCACGAAAGCCGAACTGACCAAGGACGTGATGGCCGCGGTCCTGACGCTGTCGGATCAGCAACGCGCAATCGTTGAAAATGCTGGCTTGCAGCTGAAATCGCTTGTCAATCTGACGTCCCGCCTCGAGATGATTGAGGCAACCCTGCAGTCCGCTGCGCAAGCCATTGGCACCAGCAACGGGGTCTCAAGTGAATTGCTTGCCAAGCTTCTGTCCCTGTCCCAGGAGAGCACCGCCCTGCGCCTCGAGATCCAGGAAGCCATGACGGCTCTTGTCACGAAACTCGATGCCAATGCGGCGGCCTCGGCCGGCCTCATGCAGAAGGTGGATGAGCAGGCCGGAAAACTATACGGCAGTACCGGCGAACTCGCTTCCGCCCTGGGAGGGCACGCTGCAGCAGCACTCATCGTCGCCCAGCGGATGCAGGAAGCCAACGCCGTCGCGGGAGACAGCGTGCGCCAGCTGGAAGGCATGGTTATCAGCAATGAGGGACTCATTGCGTCGGTCCGCGAAGTGACTCCGGCCGTCACCGCCGCCGCACAGGCCTCGACTCAGGCGGCAGAAAGAATTCAAGCGGTATCGCAATTGATCGGCAACGCGAGCGGCAAGGTAGCCAGCGCCATCGACAGCTTGAATGGATTCAGTACCTCGGTCCGACCGCAGGCCGGCGGCCCTGGAGCCGACGTCCAGGAAGTGACGCACGCTGCGCAGGTCTCCCAGGCCGCCCTCGTTACCGACGCAGTGCTCGGGGCGGTGGCGGACCAGGCCGCTCGGGCGGTGGCGGTGAGGGTGGAAGTCACCGGCGAACCAGGCAGCGAACTGAAGCTTGTCAAGCCGGACGACACGGTCGGACAGCCAGGACACCCGGATCCCGCGCATGGAGCTCCCGTGGAACGGGCGGCAGACCGCGTACCCACTCCAAGGGGCTGAACTTTGAAAAAGAAGAACGACCAGGTTTTCCCGACATCGCTCAGCGAAGTTGCGTTCGTCCTTGTCTTTCTGCTCATGCTCCTCATGGGTTACATGCTTTTCCTCGAAAGCAAGGAGAAGACAGAGGCCCGGCGGCGACTTGCCGAGGCGGAGGCCGTGAAGCATCCGGAGAGCGTGATCGCAGCGATGCGGGAAGCCAGCCAGGAACTGAAGGGCACGCTGCTGGCCGGCAGTCATGGTGATCCCGACCAGACCATCAGTCGTCTGCGCGAGGCGGTCCAGACGCGCGCCGAGCGCGATGCCTTGCGTCTGCAACTGCGCGAACTCAACGATCGCTTTACCGCCTTGACCGCCCTTCGAGAACAAATTGCGAAAGAAGCGAATAGCGACGGTGCGAAAGTCACCCAGGAGGAGATCGAGCGAGCCCTCGCGCTTCAGGAGCAAATACTCAAGCTGGCCCAGGGGGATCAGCACGGCGACGACAAACACCCGGATGGGGCCCCGTCCGATGAAAGTGCGCGCCAAACACAGGATCGCAAGGCGGCGCTGGAGCGGGTGAGGAACGCCATTGCGGCCACCAATGCCCTGCACCAGGAGGTTAGGGACAAGCTCGGTCGGAAGATCAAACCGGGAACCGAATCGGAAGCCGTTCGCCAGCTGGTCGACGGCGGCAGGGAATCCGAACAGCTCGCCAGAAGCCAAACCAATCCTACTGACCTGAAGAGAGAAAACACCGACCTGCGAGGCCAGCTCGCCTATCTCACGCGTCAACTCAACCGTAAGGGTGGCGTGGATCATCCTCCCTGCTGGCCTGACGAGAACGGCAAGATTGAATTCCTGATCAATGTCGAGACCCGGCCGGACGGCTATGTCGTGAGCAAGGCATGGCTGCCGCACCGCGAGCAGGAGGCGCGATCGCTACCTGGGCTTGAGCAAGCCATTTCTTCCGGCTTCCTGACACCGGCCAACTTTGCCGCGGCGATGCAACCCATCCTCAACTGGAGCAAGAAGCAGGATCCGCAGTGCCGCCATTTCGTCCACCTGACGACCACCATTGCCGACGGCAATGCTCGCGACCGGGCACGCAGGCAGGTCGAGGGATTCTTCTACAAGCGAGAGGCCAGCCAATGATTTTGGCCCTGCAAGCGATTGGCTCGGCCGTGCTGACCTCTGCGTTTCTGTGGCCGCTAACCGGCCTGCACGCCGCCGAGCTTACCGGACGTGTCGTATCGATCGCGGACGGTGACACGCTGACGGTGCTTGTCGAGGGCCGTCAGCAGTACAAGATCCGCCTGGCCGGCATCGACGCCCCGGAAAGGCGGCAAGCTTTCGGCGAGCGGGCGCGGCAGCATCTTTCCGAACTTGCTTTCGGCCAGACCGTGCAGGTGGAATGGAACAAGGCCGACCGCTACGGCCGCGTTATCGGAAAGGTCCGGGTCTCCGGCCGTGACGTCAACCTCGATATGGTCGGCGCCGGAATGGCGTGGCATTACAAGGCGTACGCAACAGAACAATCGCCGCGCGACCAAAACACGTATGGCGCCGCGGAAAGCGCCGCGCGCCGCGCAAAGAGAGGTCTCTGGCGCGACGCAGATCCGCTCGCGCCATGGGAATTCCGGAGACTGCGGTGATGCCCTGCCCACAATTTTGTAAGGCCACGCAATGCAACGGTGGAATGCGGCAGCAATGAGGACTTGGTGTCGGACTCTGCCGAGGATGCTCGACGCTTGTCCAGCTACGTCGATTCGCAGCGCGAACGCGACAATGCCCTCCCGCGCAGCGACGTACTGTTGAGGTCATTGGACGCCGCACCCAAAGTCCTACTCGAACGTCTTTGAAAGAACGCAATCCCGCCTGCACGCTTTATTGTTATGAATGATTTCGAACCAACACCTACCTGAGGCCCCAATGCAAAACAAGACCCCAAGTGAGATCGCCTTTCACCTAAACAACCTTTATCGTTCTGAGTTTGGCGAAAAGGTGAAGGGACGCTTCCTGATATCCCACGCAGACCTTCGGGCTCTAGCAGGGCGAGCCCGGCTAGAAGGGGGATTAATCAAGCAGATCGCTGAAGCGCTGGCTGACGAAGGCTTACTGCTCATTCACCTGGAATCGATTGCATCCTACGGTATTGGCAAGGAATCTTCATTCCAGAAATGGCGAAAAGTGCCGAAGGGAGTTCTGGCAAGGGAAAAAAAGCGGAAGAGCTTTTCAGCGCCCGCAGCAGCGTGGCCCTTTCCGGTCTCCATTCGTCCGTAGGACCATTCCGCGCGGTCTATCCAACCCTTATACCTTCGGGCCCTGGGGCTTACACCTCCCGGTTTAGACCCGACGCCCCCGGGTAATCACTCCTCCTGGGGCAAAAAATTGCTACGCTGTGGTTTCTCTGCAAGGGGGTAAAAGAATATGGATAAGCGAATACTTGGCAGGCACAGAAGGCCGTCAGTGGGCGGCCTGTTGACGTTCACTGAAAATTGACCCATTTTGGGAGTGGAGTGCCCCCTGCGCCTGGAGCGGAAAGGGGTTGGGAATTTGATACGCTTGCTGCGCTTTCAAGGAAGGAGCAGCAGATGTCCGCACGAGGACCCTATCGGCGACACAGCCAGGAATTCAAACTGCAGCTATGCAGTGATCTCCGGGATGGCAAGCTGGGGCACCGGGAGGCGCAGAAGACGTATCGCATTTCAGCAAACCTGATCCAGCTTTGGCTGAACCAGTACGGCAATGGCGAGCTCGACCAGGAAGAGGCCACCGCAAGCACCATCGCAGAGTACGAAGCAATGATCGCTGCGCTGGAACGGAAGGTTGACCGGCTGCCGATGGAACTGGACCTGGTAAAAAACCGTGCGTTCAAGAACCGCGAGCGCCAACGAGCCGTCATCGCCCATCAGCGGCCCCCATCTCTCTCCATCCAGCGGGGGTGTCAAGTGATCCATCTTCCGCGCAGCACGTAATATTACCGCTCGACTGCGAACGAAGCCGACCTTCCTGACGCGCGCTTGGTCGACCTGATCGGCGATATCAGGATGAGTTTCCCGGGGATGGCTCCCGCCGGGTTACCCGCGAGCTTAAAGTTCGCTGGCATGTCGTCAACCACAAGCGCGTGGCGCGGGTGATGAAGGAAGCCAGCCTTGGCATCAAGCCGAGGAAGCGCCACCCTTGCAAAGATTTTCAAAGGGTATAGAACTGCCTAACGAGCGTTGCGCAATTTTATACCCTCGCCAAAATGACCATAAAAATCATCAGCTATCTTCGTGTCTCGACTGTCAAACAAGGCCAGTCTGGATTAGGGATCGAAGCACAGCGTCATGCTATTCAGACGTACGCTGCTAGCAAAGGCACGAAGGTCAACAGAGAGTTTGTGGAGATTGAGTCGGGCAGAATTAACGCGCGCCCCGAGCTTGCTGCTGCCATCCACCTCGCCCGAGTGACTGGCGCTATGCTTGTAATCGCGAAGCTCGACCGGTTGTCGCGCAATGCCTCCTTTCTTTTAGCACTGCGCGACGCCGGCGTGAAATTCGTTGCAACGGATATGCCAGATGCGAATGAACTCACGGTTGGAATCATGGCGCTTGTGGCGCAGCAAGAGCGTGAGGCTATCTCGAAACGTACCCGTGATGCTTTAGATGCAGCAAAACGCCGAGGCAAGGTTCTGGGTAACCCAAACGGGGCAGCGGCATTGAAGCAGGCACGCAAGGGAAACGCGGCGGGAATACGAGTGATTCGTACAAAGACGGACGCCTACGCAACCGATCTCCGACCAGTCATTGATGCTTTAGAAGCGGAAGGCATCACATCACTGGGCGCGATAGCCGCAGCTCTAACCGAGCGAGGTATTCGCACGCGGCGCGGCGGCCAGTGGCACAAGAGCACCGTCCGCAATCTGCTCAAAAAAATCAGCGCCGCTGGACCTACTTGAACCTTTCGACACGTAGGGTCTCATGGTTCCGGGTGGTAGCGCGCTATGACTCGTTGAACTTCCGGTCTCGACCCAAAGCCGCCATTCGATCATCCGACTTCAGCAGCACCGGCTTGAGTTCAAACTGGCCGAATGCCGATTTTTCGCCGGGGGAAATTGGATGTCTTCAGGAAGGATGCGGTAGACCGACGTCTGATGCATGACAAAAGGATCTGGCACGTGCTCATGGGACGCGCAGAGTTGGTTACGATGAACTAACCCGAATCTCCGGCAGGGCGATGTCCTGAGTGCGTGTCCCTCGCATACACTATGAACGTGTTCCCCAAAGATTCAGACACGGGGGAGATTTCCCCACGCCTTGGCTGAAAAACTGGCGCTTTCAGTGCAGGATAAGCAAGACGCGCTTTCCGTCCTGCTGGATCTCAAGCTACCTTAACAAGGCGGAAGTGTTAGCGGCATATCCGAAGGAATGAACAGTCCACTCCCTGAGTATGATGCAGCCGTCCCTGGGAGCCGGAACCGAATTCCCGGGTGACGCGGGTGTACTTGAAGCGATCACGCTCGTGGCCTGGCACGGCCAGGAGCAGCCCGGTACTGTCCCAGAAGACTCAACCAACGATCAGCGGTTCGGGCGTCGCTTATGTGGACCGCAAACTCAGTAACCGTACGTACCGCGCGTTCCAGCAGTTGGATATCCGCTTCGTGCTGGCGGGCCACATGCGGATCTTCTAGGAAGATTACGCGGCCGCACTGGCGGCGCAGGATGAGTTCAGCGATTTGGGCATCGCCGCCCATCGGTCCACTAAGCAGTGGCTTTACCCAGCCCTCTCCTTCCTTGCCCTTTCGCCGCACAGCTAGCTCGTTTAACAAAGCGCCAGTGGTGCCGGTCGCATGACGCAATGCGAATCGGTCGAGCAGTTCGAAATGCTTCTCGGCGATCTCGATCATCCGCCCCTTCATCGCGTCGTGTGCGATCAGGGCAATCGAGTCTTCCTCAAGATCAGGACCGCCGGCGCCCGGTCCCGGAGCGCCTGCTACCATCGCCTCCAGATCGAGCCATTCCCGCGCGCTCGCCAGCGTCGACAGAAACGGCTTGCCATGAATAATGCACTGTCGCTTAAGTGCCGAGGCCTCCGGAAAGCTCGATGATGGATCGACCGGGTCAATCAGGTAGATCACGGCATCGACGCCGCGAGCCGGAACCGGATCGACAACACGGGACACCAGCATCATGAGTCCGCCCTCGCGTCCGTACGGGAACCGTTCGAAGCGGCCGTAGCCCGGCAATAATCCGTAGTTCTCTATCGCGTCCATTGTCCTGCCGACGACGACAAGCGTCGGCTGGAGCCAGTGTTCGATCGCGTCCCGGCCGTGGGTCAGCAGTTGTGACAGCGCGGCGTGGGTGTCGGCATGGTGGGAGCGGTTGGCGGCCAGTCCAATACGCTTGGAAGGCGCGGGAGGCACAGGCATCTCAGGCCGCCCGGCGCAGCGCAGCTGCCGCTGCCGCGATTGACCGGATCGCAGTCCAGTCCTGCGCGTGCACCAGTTCCTGCGGCGTCAGCCATGACCCGCCGACGCAGGGTACGCAGGACAGTGCGAGAAATTCGGGGGCGCTCTGCTGCGTGATGCCGCCGGTCGGGCAAAAGCTGAGCTCGGGGAACGGCCCTGCAAGTGCTTTGAGCATGCCAACGCCACCGGCCGGCACGGCGGGAAATAGCATAGACGCGGCGTCTGGTCCGCATCTTCACGGGACTCTCCTCGGTGATGGTCACGGTTGATGCAATGCGACCGCTCGCGGTGACTGCCAATGATGCCCACGCAGCGTCACCGCGTAACGCGTCGCGCGGCGGCTACCAGGTATCGCTGCGCTTCCCGCAGCGCCCGGACCGCCTGATCGCGCGAGAGCGTTGGATAGTCCTTGATGATTTCGGCGAGCGTGAGGTTGTCCTTTAGGTTCTCAAACAGTATCGCGAGGGGGACGCGCGTGCCTTTGAAAACAGGCGTCCCACCCAGAATGTCCGGGTCGCTTACGATCAGATCGTCCATCACGTTCTCCCGCCGCTGCCTATCCTGTGCACGATTCTGGGGGTTTGCTGTGGATCGCGCTAGTCCATAACCTGTGAATGTCTTGCCAATTCCTGTGGATTACCCGGCCGCTGCCGCGATTGGTGCAAAGCAATTTTTCCGTTTCATTTCAGACACTTATCCAAACAAGTCAGCGGATACCCACAGGCTTGTCTACGTTTTTTGTGAGTAACTTCTGCCTATTTTTTATGCAGTTACGGTTCTGGACCGCCAAATTGCGGAGGCGTAGAAATGACCTGTGCTGCGGCACCTACCACCTGCAATACGTCATCGACGCTCGCGCGGACAAAGTGCTCATAACTGCGCCCGCACGAAAAACACGCAACCCGTCCGGCCGCATCCCGCTCGCTGCTGGCGATGTGAATCCACCCACAAGTCGTGCACTTCAACATCAAATCTTGCGCGCATTGCGCTTCCACGGCTGCTCGATACTTTTCGCGCCAATTACTCGGGCCTGGCACACGGAGGGGGCCGGTGAGCGTTGCTGTGTCCACGAGTTTCTGGTCCATGCGGTCAGTATAGCCCCGGCATGCGGATTACTTAGTACGCGAAACAGCTGGTGAACTTCCTGCTCGCATACTGTTCTTTTATACAGTACTTCGTGTATCCTCGGGAGCGCGTCATGGGCGAATGGGCAAGGCTTCGGTACGGGGTGATGGAACCGGGCGAAGTGTTAGCGGCTAACGCCGATCGCATCCGCGCTTTGCTTGCCGCCGGCCCCGAGGAGCCAGAACCACCCCAGCACGCCGTGGCGGCGATCGAGCGCGTGTTGGCCGACATCGAGCAGGCAAAGGGGGAATCCCGAACTCGCCCCTGACGCCACGTTACGCAGTAACGGCATAAATGGTATGACCGTATGACGATTTGACGGTATAACGATGAATGTGCATGTGGTCCGACTGTGGCGGGACGGCATCCAGGTGCCTCGATGGCAGCTCGCGCAGCTGCAGCCAGTCGCCGGCGAGCTCCGCATCGAAGAGAACAAGGACGAGCTGCTCCGGCGCTTCCTGCGCGTTGCCAGGCTGCTGGGATGTACTGCACCGGATCTGGGCCGGGACATGCTGCCACCCCTGGTCGACGCGGCCGTCATCTACATCAAGGGCGACCGTATCAGCATCAGCGGCTTCGAGCGCGGCGAGATGAGCCAGACGTACGCCCAGACCTGGCTGGTCGAGACCGTTACTGCGTAACGCTGAGCACTACCCGAGGCGGCATCGTTTCGTGTCCGTCTACTGGCACCTCCTGAACGAAAAGCTCTTAGGCGACCAGCCGGAGCACCGGCGGACGGCACTATCGTGCGACGTCGCGCCGCCCGGCGAAGCGCTGCAGCCACTCCGCCGCATGGTCGACACGCTCCGCGTGCCGGCGCACCCTGCCAACGCGCCTGTGAATGACCAGGGCCGCGTGCAGCACCGCGGCATGGCAGGCGACCACCAATGTGCCCTGCCCAATCTCCGGTGACACACCCTGGCTTGTCAGCCACGGTCCCATCCACCCCCGAAAAACCGCCGCCAGGACGGACAGCACCAGCGCCAGCCAGATCGACTGTGCCACGACAATCTGGCGGATCTCCCCTCGCAAAGACATTTTCTCCTCCCACTCGACAAACCCTGCGCCGCCGCCGCGTATCGCCCGCCGCGGGCGCGATGCATTAGGGATGAGCGTATCAAGGGAGGTGGTGGGATGTCTGATCTGGCGCAGCAGGCCGGACCAGGTGTTGCGCGCTAGCCGCACCCGCGGCCGGGGCCGGGCCGCTCCAGCCGGCGGTTAGCCGGCGACCCGGTTGAACGCCTCGCGTATCGCCAGACCGCTGCCAGTCAGCAGCAGGCCGAAGTAGCCGATCGTGGCTAGGTTGGCGACGTGGCCGAGCATGATGGAAACGCCGTCGCGCTGGACCAGGCCGATCGCCAGGCACATCAGCGCGACCGCGGGGAAGGTGTTACTAAACGGGATCAATCCGAACGGCGCCATCAGCAGCACCGCGCCCAGGACCAGTGCCGCATTGTTGAGCATCGTGGCGCCGCTGCCCTGGACCAGCCAGGTCAGCCGGTGCGGCTCGGACACGCGCTCGAGGTACCCCATCCAGCGCAGCGACCGCTGCAGCACCGGTCGCAATTTATCGGTGGCGATCACCTTGGTGCGCAGTCGCTCCGGCAGCCACAGGCCGCGCCCACGCATCCGGCACACGGCAATCAGCAGGATCGCGCCACCGAATACTGTACTGACGCCGGGGATCGAGACCGGGATCAGAAACACCAGCGCCAGCAGCGCGGTCAGGATCATCAGACCGTCCCTCCCGGCCAGCGCGAGCAGATGATTGAGCGTGACGCCGGAGGGCGGGAGGGCCTCGATCATCGCGGTCAGTTTCTCGCTCAGCAGCTCGGGCGGGTGGGGGCGTTTGCCGGAAGGACTCGATTCGTTATGCATGCGGAGGTGTCGGCGTGTCGGAAACGCTAAGCTTTGCTGGACGTGCAGCAGTGTAATGTATAGCGGCTTACCGTTGTATCTTTCCATCGAGCGACAGGTTGTCCTTGCTGATGGCGGCATCGACGTGAGCCTTTTGCGTTCTGCCCCAGGTGCGGCGCAGCTTCGAGTCACAACGTTACTGCGAAACGTTCTGTGCGCGAACCGTTTCGGACTGACTATACTGGCGAGGTAGGCAGTGGGCCGCGCTTGGGCGCGGGGTAGTATGTGTGCGCAGCATGCTACTGGAGCGGGGTCATACCCAATCCGGCCGGACTAGTTACCCGGCCTGCCTGGTTCGAATCCGGTTACTGCCGCCTCCAAATCTTCTCGAGCATGAAAATGGAACCGGCGCATTGGCAGGAGTACCGCGAGGCGATGCAGGCGGTGGCGCGTGCGTTCGGCACAACCGTGCTCTGCTCGCAGAAATACCAGTATCTGAGGGTGCAGTTCGATTTAAGCGGACTGACTGGCGACCAAGTGCGCGCGTTGGGTACGCTGTCGCACCTGGTTGAGATCGCCAGCGAGTTTCCACGCGGTTTCCTTGGGGGGCTGGAGCTACCTAATGCAGCACTGGCCTACGCGATGCAGGTCCTGGGAAGCGAGGCGGCCGCCCGCGAGTGGATGCGGGCGCCGTCGACCTGAATCAGCAACGCCCGGTCGACATCCTCGAGACAGAGCCGCAGCTGGTGATGGACCTCCTTGCCCGGATGGAGTACGGGGTCTACTGACAGGCCGCGTTACTGCGTAACGCAAATGCTCCTGCCGCCGCGGCGCGGAGAGGGAGAGGGCCGAAAAAACCAAGAAGAACCCAGAAAACATGCCCCCAACGGGGGTTTCATTATCGGCCAATTTTTCTAGGTCCGAATTCGACGCATGCGGCCAGCGACTGGCCTCCCGCGCTCCACCAGGGCGTTAAAGCGTTGCACGAGGATCTGAGCGGCCCCCTTAACTGCCGGGACGTCGGACGCCCGGCCAATCTTCCACACCGTGTTCACTGCATCCTTCGTCAGTTCCCAAAGAGCAAGCCGACAAGCCTCCTCCTCTCGCCATTCGTCAATGTTTTCGTTGTCATCCCCACTCAGCTGCGCCAACAACTGCGCGACTTCCTCCGCCTTCTTCTGCGCCTGCTGTTCTCCGAGCCACTCTTCAAGGGAGATCTGTTCGGCTTCCTGCTCCTGGAGCCGGCGCCGCTTAGCCTCACCGTAACTGGTCCGGACCCGCTTCGGGCCCGTCCGCGCCAGATTGAAATGCATTGCCACTTCGAGATGAAAAGTATCCTGTAGCGCACGCATGGCTGCTACCCGATACGTGCCAAGCCGCTCCCCTTTTCCACGAGTCCCGGTCTCTGCAAAAAACTCTCTTCGACGCCTGAGTTGAGCCGCATAACCTTCGTGCACTGCTTCGAATCCCTCGTTTTCCAATGGCACCAGCACATAGTGGATATGTGGGTGAGCTTCGTCGACATGTTCGACTACACTTCGCAGACGATCATCATATCGTCTCCGAAGCCACTCGATGCATGCGTCCCGATACGACGGCCACTGTTCACGGGCGTCTTGTGGATAGGAGATCACGCCAACCGCCACTACTGGCCGGTTTTTCGGGTAGCGGCGCCCCCGGGGCCGCTCCGACGTCGCACTAGCTTTCTGTTGTGCCTGCACCCATTCACCAATTATTGGCAGAACCGCCATGGGGGTAACGCCGTGGAGGACGATCGGTGGCTGTGGGTTGCATACGTGGGGGCAGTGCTCGGGTATGCGTTCGGCTTCGGCAAGGAGATCGGCGGCGCTCCACCCCGCCGAACGGAAAGTACCTCCATTGGGATCGGCGCCATTGCGCCTGTTGGCGGAGCTACGTTCCCGTACCCGCTTGGCATAGTCGACGTGCAAGAACTGAACTTTCATCACACTCCTCCACTGTGAGCGAGCGGCAGGTCTCATTTCATACGCGAACAGCGTAGCCTATAACTTCTCGCGAAAAAACTTGATGTCCCCCATCGCAATGCTGATGCTTACGACGAGGCCGAGATAACATGCAATGCTCAATAAACCGACTATGCATCATTCCTCAGTTCTGGTGATGCATAGTGAAGAACGTAATTTGGGAAAGATGTCGTCCTCGGCCCTCGTTCGGAAAACGCCGGGCGGCGCTCGAATGACGCCGCCCGGCGTGGTAATCCCACATGGCTATGAACCAGTCCCCGGCGCACGCCGACGGGCTGCAAGTAGCCTCATGAACATCGCCTGCACGGAGGCAGCCAGATTCAGCTCCTCCGACTCCGGCGCCGCGCTGTAGTGGATCAGTAGTTGATGCGCTGGTCCACCGTTGCGCCGGAAGACCAGCACGGAATGCTCGCACTCAATGCATAGAACTGCCTGCAGACAGGCCACGAAGTCAGCTTTCTCTTCCTCGGGCAGAATAGCGAGGGCTTCCGGCCCAAGGAAATAAAGGGCTTCCAGCTTCGGAAGGCGAGCGCGCTCCGACGCCTTTACCGGGTCCAGGGGATGACTTCCTCTGCATGCGTGCACGAAGTCGGTATCTACGCAGCGCCATAACGCGCTTGCATGAGCACGAAGCACCGCGGCCACCGGCGCCTGGTCCGACCGTTTTCCGGGCATCGCCTGGGTCACTGCTCGTGCAATCAGGTGCTCCATGTCCCAACACCCGTCCTCTTCCTCCAAGCGCGCAGCGAGCGTGGTGAGCTCACGGACGAGCAGCATCTGTGACCGAAGCAGGTATCCACGTTGAGCTGACGGTACGGAACGGGCGCCGTTAGCAATGGCCAGATAAGCGAGAGTGTGATGCATGAGTCCTCCTTTGATCATGTCGGACTTCCATCGTGGCCCACCAGGTAGGGGCGCGGGGACGTTACGGAGGCAATTAGGAAGAAGACAAATCCCTACAAAGCCTTGGATCGTGGGTGGAGCCACAAAACCACTTGCGATCTCGATTTTTGCAGCTAGATTTGAGTTTCAGTTGAAGGTGTTGACGCGCGGGTCTTATCAACCCGCGCTCATTCGAGCGTTGCCTGGCTCATCCCCGCTTAATTTGAGAAAGGGCTGCAATGCACTCCGTCTTTGCTTCGGGCTCCAGCGGTCCACCATTGTCCGGGTCCACTGCACTTCATGAGCACCTACCCGGTCCCGATGTACGTACTAGGCGAGTGAAGGTTGACGTCAGCGCGCTCTGCAGCAACGAGGAGTGCGCCCTTCGTCTCCGAACTACCGGCGGCCGTATGCTGCGCCACCTGTGGGACCGGGAAGCTTGGTCGCTCGACCCGTACATGCTTCATACTATCGTGAAGGGCCTGCGAAAATGCGGCGTGCCAGGTCTAAGGATCATCCTTGACAAAGTGTGGCCGCGCGGACTGCGCATACGCGAATCGTATGCAGAACTGGAAGCTGATCCTTGGGCCGTGATCCGCATTCCTGGCTCCACCGAGTATGTTTGCGTGCTTGTCTTTGGAACGAATGTCGGCGCCGGTGCCATCACCGACATCGTTCAGTCCCAGGTGCTCTCAGCGGTGCATTATCAGCATGAATTAAACATCAGCCACCTCCGCCCCCCATGGCGACAGCAACAGAACGCAAAGACCCGGTGAGACGGCTGCTGAACAGGCACTTTACCCGGCAGCGATTAGTTGACACAGAGCGTCGACATTGCATATCTGCCATTGATGCCACGGCTGCTTTCCACTTGCGACGTCCTGCAGACATGTGGAACGGCCTCCAAGGCACATCTCGGAGGCCGAGAAAGGCTACACCAGCAATTTATCGACGATCCAGCGCCGCAGCCCGGTCGTCGCGTCGACCCGCTGGCCGAGTTTGATCAGCCGTCGCTGCTCCGACCCAATCGTCGCAAGCGATTTTCGTAGCTTTTCGGTGTTCGTCGCGATCTGCTTGGCCAGCCACTGGTCAAAACTTCCCTCCGTACGAATTGCGTCAGCAACCGGCTGCGGGATCGGTGCCGAGACAAGTCCGGCTTCCTTGCGTTTGTCGCGCATGCGCTTTTGCCGCACAGCGTCGGGACTACGTTCTTGCTTCCGGCCTGATGCTGCGACATACGCTCGAACCCTGCGAAGACCGTGTTCACGTGACAAATGCTTCTCCTCTTCTGCGCGCGCCTTGCGGTTAGGTTCCGGTTTAGACTGGTCGTCGGCGTCTTCAACAATCATTTGCAGCCCCTCCTTTTCCAGACCGTGACAGTCACGCGTGACTGTCACGGAATCTGTCGATTTACGGCCCCTGCTGTGGCCGCGCCTGCAAATATTGTCCAAGGATTTTCTCCGACTCCGTATGCGGTACGGGTCTGCCGGAACCGGTAAAAATCGAGACGGGATGGAGCCCGTGGAACGGCGCACAGCGCAACCTTTTTGTGATAAGAGAGGAGTGAACTTGAAATGGAAGTAGTAAGCGGCGGCAATCGTCCGGCGGCTGGAGAAATGAAAACAGGGCTGGGTTTTACTGTTCCTTTCACTGCCGGCTGTAGCGGAGCTGTCGGGTATCTAGAAGCGCTTCCGATGCATGTCGCGCAGATCCTGCGCCGCAAACTCGTCCGCAATCTCGATCTCGCGATCCTTGACGTTATGGTTGTAGTCATACTTGACCTCGCGCGCCACCTTGCCGATCTGTTTACTGGGGCGGCTGCGAATGGACTGCCTACTCGTGACCTCGCCAACCCACTCGGCCGGAATCTCCACTAGCTTGCCGCGCCTGAGGCGATAGAATTTGCCGTCCCGCTCAATACGCTTCATAAAATCCCCACTTTGCCGGCGGCAACCGAAACCGCCTCGCTAAAGACAGTTGGACTGCGTCCATGCCAAAGTGTGCCGGCATCCTTCAAATCCCGTTAACCGAAGTCCGCCTGTCACCAACCGCCCGGCCGGCAGGCGCAGCGCAGGCTAACTTGCGGAATGGTCCGCACGGGTCGCAGGGTCAAGGAGCACTTGCTGCCGCATCCACTCTCTCATTGCCTTGCATTCGCTCCCCCTTGACTCCGTCCTAGCCTGAACGGCCGCGCTAACCATCATATCGCTAGGTTGGACGGTCACCAGTACGTACGGCACGAAATCGTCACGTCCAAACAGACCCGGCTTTCGCAGGGAAGGTGTACACCCTGAATGAGCGTTGCGTGATAAGGGATGCCGGTCGGTTTGTCACGGACGCGGGCGGAAATGACAGCAGGGATTGGCGTACGACAATCGCTTTCAGTCTCCGCCGGCGGCGCAACAACCCCATCACTCTCTTCTCAGCGTTCCGGCGAGGACACGGTCTCGCTCCTCCCGCGAGTATGCCCGCCGCTGTCAACGCGAGGATTCGATATGAATTCATGGACTACGGCCTTTCGTCGACGGCGATGAGCAGGTGTGTGTGACGACCAGCTGCCACATCAGGCCAAGTCGCGCGAGTTGAATACTTCGCAGCTAACAAAGCCGGGGTCAGGAGCACCCCATACCTGCAAACGTGGAGCGAAATGCCATGTTCACCAACTCGGCAAAACCTATTGCACGCCAACAGCCAATAGCTGAAGACTAATACTGCAAAGTGCTTTGCGGCATAGGTTCTAATGCTGATGTCGCTAATTCTGGTGACATGTCGGGCGCGCCTGCACCGGCAGTGATCGATTCAAGCATTGGCATATCCGTACTCAGGGAGAGGAGCAACAACGAAGATGAGCAAACGAAAGAACGAGCCGCAATATTCAGAGGATGACTCTCCCGACTCGGCGAACCGTAAAGGTAAAAATCCGAGCAGGTGGCCCGCGCAGTGGCGCCGTGTCCGGAGCAAGCTTTTTAGCGCGCGGCGGCGCCGAACAGACGGCGATCGGGAATTCCTTGGCGTCGCCGCCGCGGCCGGGCTGCTCAAGACGACCTCTGCGGCCGTTCAACTACACGCTCGTACCGGAAAGCTCGTCGGCGCGAAGATCGGGAAAAACTGGGTCTTCCTCCGGGAGTCCGTCACCGAATACCTGCGACTTGAGAGCGCGCGACAGGCGGAACAGCGGCGCGAGCGTGCGACATCGGCGGCGACGCCGCTGGCGGAGTTCGTGGGCCGCCAGGCCAAGAAGCGCAGGCGGCCCCTGCCCACCCTGCCCGACCTTCAAGAAAAGACCTAACCGGCATCAATCTGACCGATGCGCGACTGAGCAGCCGCCGCTGTGCGCGCATCGGTGATCACAGGACGGCTCCGTCGTGTCATGCAGGGCCAACTTTCATCTATAGGAGAATTGAATGTCTGTCTATGTCAGAACCCGGGGCAAGAATCAATATCAACTGCGCGTACGCCACCCGTTGATTCCGCCGAACGGCGAGTTTTACGCGACGTTCGATGACAAGCAAACGGCTCGTGAATATGGTGACAGTCTGCAGGCCACCCTCGATCTGGGCATCGTCCCCACCGATCTCCAGTTGATCGCGCCGGCCCCCAAGAAAGGGTGGAGCCTTGCTCGGTGCATCGACGAGTACCTGAAGACGGTAGACGTGAAGCACAGTGACTACAAGTTGCTCGCGACGCTTCGCCGTCAACTCGGTAAGGCCACGACTGCGGACGTGTCGTACAGCTGGGCCGAAACTTGGCACCAGACGATGAAACGGGAGCAGAACCTGACGCCGGGCACGATACGAAAGCGTCACGGTGCGCTCGCCCGGTGTCTCGACTGGGTCACCAACAGTCATCCGGAGATTCTGGCGACGAACCCGCTCCGTCTATTCAAGCGGGGCTATGCGACGTATTCGAAGACCGACGCCAGCGTGGCGATCGCAAACGGCGGAACCGTCAAGAAGGATCAGGAACGCAACCGGCGACTGCCGGAGGATGAAGCGAAGCTATTGGAAGCGAAGCTGGAAGCAGACCCTGAGCTTGAGCTGCTTCACCATCTCGGTTTCGAAGCGGCGCTGCGAATGCGCGAATGCTACACGCTCAGCGTCAACCAGATTTGGCTTGACCGGCGCACCATCTGCCTGACCGAGAACCCGAATCGCGACACCCGTCAAGTGCCGATGAGCGAGCCCATCCACAGGCGGCTGAGCGAGTACCTCGCAGCGAACTGCGAGGCAATTGCCGCGCGCGGCGGGCGGCTCTTCAGCTGGTGGCAGGGCCAGACCGATGACGAGGAACTCGACAAGATCACGGCCCATGTCTCCGGTCTCTATGCTGACGCGGTCGCCGCGGTTGGCCTGATTGATTTCCACTTCCACGACCTGCGCCACGAAGCGACGTGCCGGCTTTACCTGCTGACGAACTTCACGGACGTGCAAATAGCCCGGATCACCGGCCACCGCGATTTCCGCATGCTCAAGCGCTACGCGAGCCTGCGCGGTAGCGAACTGGCCGACCGCATGTGGGGCTGGTCCCGACAAGATCCGGACATTGCAACTGCGGAGTGGCATGGCACTGACATCCGGACATGACAGGCGCCGTTTTCGGCGGTGTACTCGGCGAGATCGGGACGTGTCCTGTCGCACCCGTCCGTTGTCGCCCGCCGCATCCCCCTGGGAACCGGTACGGATGCGCTGCGCACGTCGTTTTCCGGTATCGGGCTCGGCTGGGCCGCCGGCCACCGGAACGATGGCCGCCGCCGCGCGGCCGGGCCCCGCGCCGCTTAGCGGGGCGCCGATTTCTTGACCCGCCGCGTGCGGGCGGCCGGCTCACCGCCAGCCGCACTGCACCCGTCCCAGCCCCACATTCCCTCCGCCAGTTCGCAGCCGCGCAGGCTGGCGTAGCGCTTGAGCATCCGCAGATCGCGGTGGCCGGTGATGCGCGCTATCTGCACGTCGGAGTAATGCGTGCGCAGGTACAGCCGGCAGGTCGCTTCGTGGCGCAGGTCGTGGAAATGGAAATCGTGCAGGCCGGCAGTGCGGACGACGAGTGCGAACCGATGCGAGACCCGGCTCGTGATCCGGTCAAGTACTTTTTCGTCCGTTTGCCCGGCCCAGCAGCTGAAGAGCCGGCCGCCACGGTCGGCGATCGCCGTGCGATGGGCGGTAAGGTAGGCGGTCAGCCGCGTATGAATCGGTCGGCTCATCGGCACCTGCCGGCTGCTGCCGTTCTTGGTCGTCTCGAGCAGAATCGTTCGCTGGTCGAGCCGGACCTGGTCGACGGTCAGGGTGTAGCATTCGCGCAACCGCATCGCGGTCTCGAGCGCGAGGTGAAACAGCAGCTCGAGTTCGGGGTCGGCCCGGACCGCCTCAGTGAGGCGCTGCGCCTCGTCGCCGGCCAGTCGCCGATTTCGTTCCCGGTCCTGCTTCCGCGTGCCGCCGTGGGCGATGGCGACCCGGCCGTCTTCAGCTGAATACGTGGCAAACCCGCGCTTGAGCAGCCTCAGCGGATTGCTTGCCAAGACATGCAGATGTTTGCGCATAACCCAGTCCAGACACCGCGCCAATGCGCCGTGCCGGTGACGGATAGTACTGGGTGCCAGGTTCTTTTCCCGTTTCATCGTCCGCACCCAGCCTTCGGCCCAGTCGTAGCTCAGCGCCCAAGTCATTACGTGCCCGACTTCCGGCCGGACCGTCGCCAGCAGGGCCGCTTCGCTCGGTTTGACGTCCTCCACCCGGAGGTATTCGGCGATACAGCGACTCAGCGACCAACCGTCGCGCGTCGTGTCGGGCCGCTCCAGCAGGTCTTTCGGCACGACGCCGCGCGCCAGTAGATGATCGAGCTGGTCGCCGTAGCGGCGGGCATCGGCTTCTTCAGTGAAGGTGAGATAGAACTCGCCGTTGGGTTGCAGCAGCGCGTGGCGCACGCGCAACTGGTAGCGGCCATTGGCCGTGCGCTTGACGTAGACAGACACCGAAAGTACCCCCAATCCAATGACCCGGCGCGGCTCAACGGCCTACATGGGCGTAGCGGGAGGGGGCGTGCCCCCTGCAGCACAGGGGGTTGAAACGACAATGGGCTAGCCCTTTCGGAGCTAACCCATTGATTTATATGGAGGCGGGGGTCGGAATTGAACCGGCGTCTACGGCTTTGCAGGCCGCTGCATAACCACTTTGCTACCCCGCCATGGGAAGCCATTTTAACCATAAACCCGCGAGCATGTTGCCGCAGTGGGTCTGGCCATGGACTCGCTTGCTATGTCGCGCGCGTCCGGAATCTGGAGCGGGAAAAGGGTCTCGAACCCTCGACCTCAACCTTGGCAAGGTTGCGCTCTACCAACTGAGCTATTCCCGCGTCGTGCAAACTGCTCTTTTCATCGGGCGAGCCGGTACTTCGGCACCCACCCGGTTGAAACAAAAAAGGAAGCTTTCGACAAGCTTCCCTTCAGAATCCTGGAGCGGGAAAAGGGTCTCGAACCCTCGACCTCAACCTTGGCAAGGTTGCGCTCTACCAACTGAGCTATTCCCGCGTCGACAACAGGGAAGCATTATAGAGACGTATCTTTTTTTGTCAAGTGACACGCCCCGCCTCTCAAATCATGCGCCCCGCCTTTTCCTTGATCAGCGGCCAGGCCTTGCGCAGGTAGTAGAACATCGACCAGACGGTCAGCACGGCGGCGACCCACATCAGGAGCCCGCCGACTTCGCGCACGGCGATCACGCCGAGCAGGCTGTCGTAGTGCACGCCGTAGAGCAGAAGCGGAATCGCCGTCATCTGCGCGGCCGTCTTGATCTTGCCGATGGAACTGACCGCTACGGATTTCGATGCGCCGATCTGGGCCATCCATTCGCGCAGCGCGGAAATCGCGATCTCGCGCCCGATGATGATGAAGGCGATGACGGCATTGACCTGGCTGAATTCGACCAGGACCAGCAAGGCGCCGGCCACCATCAGCTTGTCGGCAACGGGATCGAGGAAGGCGCCGAAGGCCGAGGTTTCATTCCAGCGCCGGGCGAGGAAGCCGTCGAACCAGTCGGTGACCGCGGCGATGATGAAAATCAGCGTGGACGCGACGGCCTTGGCAGGCGAGGACAGCCAGGCTTCGGGCAGATAGAACACCCCCACTACCAGCGGAATCAATGCGACTCTCAGCCAGGTGAGAAGAATCGGAATGTTGAACGGCATGAGTCGGGGCCTGAAAAATGTGCTGATTATCTCGCGGAAATTGATCGCACCGCAATTCCCGCTGCCCCGGATTCTACGCTGTTCAATGCAGCTGCTTGTAAATCTGTTCCGCCAGCTGGCGGGAGATGCCTTCGACCGATGCCAGCTCTTCCACGCTCGCATCGGCAACGCCGCGCAGTCCCCCGAAGCGGGCCAGCAGGCGCTGCCGCCGCTTGGCGCCGATGCCCTCGATTTCTTCCAGCCGCGAAGTCTGTCGCGCCTTCGCCCGCTTGGCGCGCATGCCGGTGATCGCGAAACGGTGTGCCTCGTCGCGGATCTGGGCGATCAGCATGAGCGCGGCGGATTCCTTGCCCAGCTCCTGCGGCGCCCGGTCGTCGGCGAACACCAGGGTCTCGAGGCCCACCTTGCGCCCCTCTCCCTTGGCGACGCCGACGATGAGGCCGATGTCCAGGCCCAGCTCGGTAAAGACCTGCCTTGCCATCTCCACCTGCCCCTTGCCGCCGTCCACCAGCACCACGTCCGGCATCACGCCGTCGCCATTGACCACTTTTTCATAACGCCGGGTGAGTACCTGGCGCATGGCGGCGTAATCGTCGCCGGGGGTGATGTCGTTGATGTTGTAGCGCCGGTACTCGCCGTTCTGCATCGCGTGGTGATGGAAGACGACGCAGGAGGCCTGGGTCGCCTCACCCTGGGTATGGCTGACGTCGAAGCATTCGACGCGGAAGGCATCGATATCGGTGGCGTCGATGCCGAGCGCGTCGACCAGGGCGCGCGTGCGCGCCTGCTGCGAACCCTGCTCGGCGAGCAGGCGGGCGAGCGCGATCCCGGCGCCCTTCTGCGCCATTTCCAGCCATTGCCGTCGCTGGCCCTGCGGCTGGAATACGAGATTGATACGGTGGCCGCACTGCTCGGTCAGCGCCATCATCAGCTCCGGCTCGTCGAATTCGACGCCGAGAATCAGGATGCCGGGAATGAACAGGTCGGCGTAATGCTGCGCAAGGAAGGCCTTGAGCACCTCGACCTCGACCGGCCCCTCCGCTGCGGCGAGCGCATCGTCGACATGGGTGGGGAAGTAGGCGCGGTCGCCGAGATGCCGTCCGCCGCGGACCATGGCGAGGTTGACGCAGGCGCGCCCGCCCTGCACTTCCACTGCGATGATGTCGATGTCGGCGTCGCCGATGGTCTCCATGCTCTGCTGATGCAGAACGCGCGACAGCGCGGTGATCTGGTTGCGGACTGTCGCTGCCTGCTCGAACTTGAGCTCGGCGGCAAAGTCGTGCATCTTCTTTTCCAGGGATGCCAGCACTTCGTTCTGGCGTCCGCGCAGGAATTTCGCCGCATTCTCGACGTCGAGCGCGTAGTCTTCCTTGCTGATCGCATTGACGCAGGGCGCGCTGCAGCGCTGGATCTGGTGCAGCAGACAGGGACGCGTGCGGTTCGCGAACACAGTGTCTTCGCAGGTCCGCAGCTGGAAAACCTTCTGCAGGATCTGTATGGATTCCTTGACCGCCCAGGCGCTCGGGAACGGGCCGAAATACTGGTTCTTCTTGTCGACCGCGCCGCGGTAGTAGGCCATGCGGGGCGTTTCCTGCCCGCTGATCTTGAGATACGGGTAGGACTTGTCGTCGCGGAACAGGATGTTGAAACGCGGCTGCTGCGTCTTGATCAGATTGTTCTCGAGCAGCAGCGCCTCGGCTTCGCTGCGCGTGACGGTGGTCTCGAGACGAGCAATGCGCTCCACCATCATCGCCGTGCGCGGGCTGGCAAGCGTCTTCTGGAAGTAGCTCGACACTCGCTTCTTCAGATCCCGCGCCTTACCGACATAAAGCAGCTTGTTGTCGGCGTCGAAGTAGCGGTAGACCCCCGGCAGGTGCGGCAGGCTGGCGACGGTGTCCAGCAGCGCCGCGCGCGCGTCGGGGCTGGTCGTTTCCGGCATTGACTGATCCTCTTCAATCGTCCATCAGGGATTGCACGGTCTTGCGGGCGGCGCGGTAGCGGCCGTCCTGCTGCAGGCTGTCCCAGTCCAGGGGCTCGCCCTGCGGCACGAGCGCGGCGATCCGGGCCGCCGACTCGGCCGACGCCAGCTTCGGGTCCAGGCCCTCGAGCAACTGGTCCGCCTTCTCGGGCCGGTTGCAGACCAGGACCATGTCGCATCCCGCGGACAGGGCGGCAGTTGCGCCGTCCACCACGCTGCCGGCCACGCTCGCGCCCTCCATGCTCAGGTCATCGCTGAAGATGACGCCGGCAAAAGCCAGCTGGCGGCGCAGTATCCCGAGCCATTTCTTCGAGAATCCCGCCGGGTGCCTGTCGACCCTGGGATAGATGACATGAGCCGGCATGACTGCCGACAGGCCGATGCCGAACCAGTTGTAGGGCGCGGCATCGTCGGCAAGTATCTCGTCGAGACCGCGCTCGTCCACCGGAATCTCGACGTGCGAGTCGGCCTTCACATGACCGTGCCCGGGAAAATGCTTGCCGCAATTGGCCATGCCGGCGAGGGCCAGGCCATGGTTCAGGCTCTTGGCGAGCAGCGTGACCACGCGCGGATCGCGGTGGAAGGAACGGTCGCCGATCACGCCGGATTCGCCATAGTCCAGGTCGAGAACGGGCGTAAAGGACAGGTCGACGCCGCAGGCGCGCAATTCCGACGCCAGCACGAAGCCGACATCGGTGGCGGCCTTGACCGCGGCCAGCACGTCGCGGTCCCACAACTGGCCCAGCCGGCGCATGGCCGGAAGTCGGGTGAAGCCATCGCCGCGAAAACGCTGCACCCGTCCGCCTTCATGGTCGACGGCGATCAGCACGCCGGGACGTGCCTCGTGGATGGCTTGCGTCAGGGCGACCAGCTGCGACCGGTTCTCATAATTGCGGGCGAACAGGATCACGCCGCCGGTCAGCGGATGGCGAATGCGACGCAGATCGTCTTCCGTCAGGGAAGTGCCAACCACATCCAGCATAACCGGCCCGAGTGCCGCCTTGTCCGCGTGCTTGATCATTTTTTCTCCACGATGACGAAGGCGACCGCATAGTCGGATTCGTCGGTTATCGATACTTGCGCAGTCAGCCCCTGCGCCTCCATGAATTCCTTGAGCGCGCCGCTTGCAACCGGCACGGGACGGCCGCCCGGGGCGTTCAGCGTCTGCATCGCCCGCCAGGTCATCGGCATTCGCATGCCGAGTCCGATCGCCTTCGAAAACGCTTCCTTCGCGGCGAAGCGGGTGGCCAGGAAGCGCAGACCGCGCGCCTCGACCTTGCTCCGCCGCCGCCGGTAGATCTGCATCTCGTCCGGCCCCAGGATCTTTTCGGCGAACCGGTCGCCGTGCCGTTCGAGCGCGGCCTGTATCCGGGAAATGCGGATGATGTCGGTGCCGATGCCGTAGATCATTTCTTGTGAATGCCCAGCCGGGCCGCGGTCATGATTGCCTTCATTTCCTTGACCGCGTTTTTCCAGCCGATGAAGACGGCCTGGGCCACGATCGCATGTCCGATATTCAGTTCGGCGATTTCGGGGATGGCGGCGATCGGCTGGACGTTGGTGTAATGCAGACCGTGGCCCGCGTTGACCTTCAGTCCATAGCCGACGCCTGCGAGCACCGCCGCCTGCACGCGATCCAGTTCACGCTGGGCTTCCTCGTCGGTGCGCGCCTCGGCATAGCGGCCGGTGTGGATTTCGATGACCGGGGCGCCCGCCTCGGCCGCGGCCTTCACCTGGGCGGCATCGGGATCGATGAACAGGCTCACGCGCACACCGGCCAGCTGCAATCGGTGGACCGCGTCCTTGACCTGGGAAAAATGCGCGATCACATCCAGCCCGCCTTCGGTCGTGATCTCTTCGCGACGTTCGGGCACGAGGCAGACATCCTGAGGCCGCAGGCGCAGCGCGAAATCGATCATCTCGCTGGTGATGGCGGACTCGAGGTTCATGCGCGTGCGCAGCTGCGGCAGCAGCGCTTCGACGTCGGCATCCCGGATGTGCCGGCGGTCTTCGCGCAAATGTAGCGTGATGCAGTCCGCCCCGGCCTCTTCGGCCAGCAGCGCCGCCTGGATCGGATCGGGATAACTCGTGCCGCGCGCATTGCGCAGGGTCGCCACATGGTCGATGTTTACGCCGAGCTCGATTACCGGCTTGTTGGGATGTAAGAGGCTCATGGATGAAGTCCTGGCTATAACTGCGTCAAATCTATCAGAATCTGCCTGGTGTTGAGCTGCGCGCCGCCGAGATGATGCGCGAGCAGAAACCGCATCAGGAACTTGCTCTGGGATTGGGTCACCGCATCCGAGTAATCCTCCCTGTCCATGTCGAGCAGCGTCTTGCCGCTCACGCGCGGCATGTCGTCGGATGGCCGTGCCGGCCGGGGGCCGCGCTCGGGATCGACGACATAGGTCTTGTCGGCCTGCACCGGGGCGCCGCTGGCGGAACAGATCGTCAGATTGTTGCCGACCCCGGTCTCCTTGAGCAACGCCCGTTCGAACTTGCGCAGTACGATGGGTGGCGGCTCGTTGTGCGCCAGTTCGTTGAGCGTGGCGATGTACTGCGAAAACAGTACCGGATGGGGGTCGTCCCTTGCCAGCAGCTTCACCAGCAGTTCGTTCAGATAGAAGCCGCACAGCAGCCCGGCCTTTTCCAGTGGCGGCATGCCGCCTATCCATTCGGCCGCGGTCAGGGTCCGCACCTCCGCCCTGCCGCTCCAGCTGATCGTCAGCGGCTGAAAGGTCTGCAGCACGCCGCGGAGCTTCGAATGGGGCCTTTTCGCGCCCTTGGCGACCAGCGCGATGCGGCCGAAGTCCCGGGTGAAGACCTCGACGATGAGACTGGTTTCCTTGTAGGGGTAGCTGTGCAGGACGAAACCCGGTTGGGCGGCGACCTTGCTGTCCTTGTCGGCGGTCCTCGGACGGCTCGTGCGCGCGCGGGTCGCTGCGGGCGCGTCGGCCGGCGCCGGCTGCTCCCTGCTGTCAGTCCTGTTGTCGGGCATGGTTCCGGTCAAGTCCTGGCGCCTATGCGGATGTCGCCGGTTCGCGGCTATTCGTAACCGTATGCCCGAAGCCCGGCTTCGTTATCGGCCCAGCCGGACTTCACCTTGACCCAGACTTCCAGGTAGACGGGTCCGCCGAAAAGCTTCTCCATGTCGAGCCGCGCCTGGGTCGAGATTTCCTTGAGCTTCGCGCCCTTTTGTCCGATCACCATTGCCTTGTGGCCTTCGCGTTCCACCAGCACGGCCGCAAAGATCCGCCGCAGGTTGCCTTCCTGCTCGAATTTCTCGATCAGGACGGTGCTCGTGTAGGGCAGCTCTTCCCCGACGAAGCGGAAGATTTTCTCGCGCACGATCTCGGCCGCCAGGAATTTCTCGCTGCGGTCGGTGATGTCGTCCTCGTCGAACATCGGGGGATTCGGCGGCAGCAGTTTTTCGATCTCCGCTTCGAGCGCGTCGAGCTGGAAGCGCTGCTTCGCCGACACCGGCACCACCGCGGCGAACTCGGCGTCGGCGCTGACCTGGCGCGTGAATTCGATCAGGGTCTTCTTGTCCTTGACCCGATCCCACTTGTTGATCACGAGGATGCAAGGCACGTTCTTCGGCAGCAGCTCCAGCACCTGCTTGTCCGCCGGTCCGTAGGTCCCGGCTTCGACGATGAACAGAATGACGTCGGCAGCGGTCAGCGTCGTCGTGACCGTACGGTTGAGCGTCCGGTTGAGTGCGTTCGAGTGCCGGGTCTGGAAACCGGGCGTGTCGACGTAGACGAACTGTGCGTTCTCACGGGTTTGAATGCCGGTGATCCGATGCCGGGTGGTTTGCGCCTTGCGCGAGGTGATGCTGACTTTTGCGCCGACGAGCGCATTCATCAATGTCGATTTGCCGACGTTCGGCCTTCCGACTATGGCGATATAGCCACAGCGGAAGTTGTCTTGGGCATCCTGGGGGTTCATGCAGTCTTGGTCTGGTTGGGCAGGTCGGGGCTGGTGGATGCGGCGATCGCTTCTGATTCGTTGCCCGGCGCCGGCGCGTCCCCGGCGGCGTCAGGCGAAGGTCCGCCTGTCTTGAGATCGAGTTTGCTTTGCCGGGTTTCCGGCGGCTTTGCATCCGGCTTGGCATCCGCCCTGGCCTCGCCCTTCGGCGACCGGCTCTTTTTTCTCGTGTCGTCCTCGGCCGGGGCATCGGGCTGAATGGTGGCGATGCCGGCAAGCTTCAGTTGCGAGGATCGCGGCCGGCTCTTGCGCGCGCCGCTGGCGGTTTTCGCCAGCGCGGCCTGCACCGCTTCCAGCGCCAGCTTGGCTGCAGCCTGTTCTCCGGCCCGTCGGCTGCCGCCGGTTCCGAATACCTGAATCTCGAGCTTCGGGATCAGGCATTCGATTTCGAATTCCTGGTTATGGGCGGCGCCATGGGTGGCCACGACGTTGTACTGGGGCAGTGCGATTTTCTTGGCCTGCAGGTACTCCTGCAGCAGCGTCTTGGCATCCTTGCCCAGCGTCTTCGGATCAACCGAATCGAGGATGGGGATATACAACGAGCGTATGACGTCGCGGGCAGCGTCGAAGCCCGCGTCCAGGAAGATCGCACCGAACAGCGCTTCCAGCGTGTCCGCGAGTATCGAGGGCCGCCGGAATCCACCGGACTTGAGCTCGCCCTCGCCCAGGCGCAGGAACTGGGAAAGCTCGAGGCGCTGGGCGATTTCGTAAAGCGACTGCTGCTTGACGAGGTTGGCCCTCAGGCGCGACAGGTCGCCCTCGTCGATCTTGTTGTAACGTTCAAAGAGCAGGGATGCGACAACGCAGTTCAGTACGGAGTCTCCGAGAAACTCAAGCCTTTCGTTATGCACGCTGCTATGGCTGCGATGGGTCAAGGCCTGCTGCAACAGAACAGCATCCTTGAAGGTGTGGCCCAACCGGGTTTGCAATAGCTTGAGATCCATCTCGTTGTCGCTTATGTCCCCTTTTTACTGCACGGATTTGCCGGCTGAGCCCGGCGCCGTGGATGCCTCGTAGTCGAGGACCAGGCTGGCGGGACCCACCAGTTCGATTTTCTTCTGGTAGGCGACGCTGACGTCGTAGCCGTCACCAGTCTTCACGATTTCCAGATCCTTCCCGGTCACCGAGTCAATGTAAGCCGTCGTGCGCTGCTTTTCGAACGAATCCTGGATTTCGCGGGGTGTCGTTCCGGCGTTCTTGGCGGTGACGATCGCTTTCTTGATGGCCGCATACTCGATCACGGTCGGCACCACCTTCATCCCCAGTACGGCCAGCAAGGCGACGATAATGATGACAAAGAGAAAACCTCCCAGCGAAAAACCGCGGTGCGCAGCCTTTGCGCTCATGCCGACTCGCATATTACCCCCTGTTTCCTTTTTTATAATTCAACTACTCAAAACCGCCGATACGCCCGGGATTACCCAGGTTCATCCAAATGAAAAACGCCTTCCCGACTATGTTCTGATCCGGCACAAAGCCCCAGTAACGGCTGTCGAGACTGTTATCCCGATTATCCCCCATCACGAAGTATTGTCCAGCGGGGACCGTGCAGCTGAAACCTTCCAGGTTATAGGTGCAGTTTTCCCTGCCAGGGAACGGGTCGGGATTCTGTACGTAGGATGGCGCGCGCTCATCGTTCAGGATACGGTGTTCCGAGCCCTCGAACCGCTCACGGTAATGCTTCGAATAGCTGAGGTGCTCCTCGTCCAGGTAATCCGGCAGCTGCTCATAAGAAACCGCTTTACCATTGATCGATAAACGCTTGTTTTTATACTCGATTTTATCACCGGGCACGCCGATCACCCGCTTGATGTAGTCAAGCGACATGTCCTTCGGGTACTTGAAGACCATCACGTCGCCGCGCTCGGGGTTGTTCAGCTCGATGATTTTCTTGTTGATGATCGGAAGGCGGATCCCGTAGGTGAATTTGTTCACCAGGATGAGGTCGCCGATTTCGAGTGTCGGCACCATGGAGCTCGACGGGATCTTGAACGGCTCGTACAGAAAGGAGCGCAGAAAGAACACGAGCGCGATCACCGGGAAGAAGCTGCCGGAGTATTCGATCCAGGTCGGCTGGCGCACCAGTTCCGCCTCGAGCCGGGATCGCTCGCCCTGATCGACCTTGATCCCCTCGCTGCGCAGCTTTGCCTGGCGGGCATCGTAATCCGCCAGCGCCAGTGTGGCTCGGCGGCGGCGCTGCGGCGCGAGATAGAAGATGTCGAGCACCCAGACGATGCCGGTAGCGACGGTCAGTACGAAAAGAATGAGAGCGAAATTGCCAAGTATCGCTTGCAGTGTCATTTATCTTCCACTTGTAGAATCGCGAGGAATGCCTCCTGCGGAACCTCAACCGAACCGACCTGCTTCATCCGCTTCTTGCCTGCCTTTTGCTTCTCCAGCAGCTTGCGCTTGCGGCTGATGTCGCCGCCATAGCACTTGGCGAGCACGTTCTTGCGCATGGCCTTGACGTTCTCCCTGGCGATGATGTTGGAACCGATCGCGGCCTGGATGGCGACGTCGAACATCTGCCGCGGAATCAGCTCGCGCATCTTCGCGGCCACGGCACGGCCGCGGTACTGGCTGTTGGAGCGATGAACGATGATGGCAAGCGCGTCGACCTTCTCGCTGTTGATCAGCATGTCGACCTTGACCACGTCGGCCGCGCGATACTCCTTGAACTCGTACTCCATCGAGGCATAGCCGCGCGAAGTCGATTTCAGGCGATCGAAGAAGTCGAGGACGATCTCCGCCATCGGCATCTCGTAGGTCAGCATGACCTGCTTGCCGTGATAGCTCATGTTGATCTGCACGCCGCGCTTCTGCGTACAGAGAGTGATCACCGAACCGACGTATTCCTGCGGCATGTACAGGTTGACGGTGACGATGGGCTCGCGGATTTCCTCGATCTTGGACGGATCCGGCATCTTCGAGGGATTGTCGACCATGATCACGGTGCCGTCGCGCTGCACCACCTCGTACACCACCGTCGGCGCGGTGGTGATGAGATCCATGTCGAATTCCCGCTCGAGGCGTTCCTGCACGATCTCCATGTGCAGAAGTCCGAGGAAGCCGCAGCGGAAACCGAAGCCGAGCGCCTGCGACACTTCCGGCTCGTACTGCAGCGCGGCGTCGTTCAGCTTGAGCTTTTCCAGCGACTCGCGCAGCGCGTCGTACTGGTTGGCCTCGACCGGAAACAGGCCCGCAAAGACCTGCGGCTGCACTTCCTTGAATCCCGGCAGCGGCTCGGCCGCCGGCCTCGACGCCAGCGTGATGGTGTCGCCGACCCGCGCCGCCTTCAGCTCCTTGATGCCGGCGATCACAAATCCCACCTGCCCCGCCGACAGCGACTCGCGCGGCTGGGACTTGGGCGTGAAGACGCCGATGCTCTCGGTCAGATACTGGGCGCCCGTCGCCATCAGGGTGATCTTTTCCTTGGGCTTGAGGGTGCCGTTGACGATGCGCACCAGCATGACGACGCCGACATAGTTGTCGAACCAGGAATCGATGATCAGTGCCTGCAGCGGCGCGCCCGGATCGCCCTTGGGCGGGGGCACCTTGGCGATCAGCGACTCGAGCACGTCTTCCACGCCCAGGCCGGTCTTGGCTGAGCAACGCACGGCGTCGCTGGCATCGATGCCGATCACATCCTCGATCTCGCTGCTGGCGTTTTCGGGATCGGCCGACGGCAGGTCGATCTTGTTCAGCACCGGGACCACTTCGACGTTGAGGTCGAGCGCCGTATAGCAGTTGGCGACGGTCTGCGCCTCGACGCCCTGGGAGGCGTCGACCACGAGCAGCGCGCCTTCGCAGGCCGACAGCGAACGGCTGACTTCATAGCTGAAGTCAACGTGGCCGGGCGTGTCGATCAGGTTCAGGTTGTACACTCGACCGTCGCGCGCCTTGTAGCTCAGGGCCGCGGTCTGCGCCTTGATCGTGATGCCGCGTTCGCGCTCGAGGTCCATCGAATCCAGTACCTGCGCTTCCATCTCGCGGTCGGAGAGGCCGCCGCAGATCTGGATGATGCGATCCGCCAGTGTCGACTTGCCATGGTCGATGTGGGCGATGATCGAGAAGTTGCGGATGTTGTCCATTAAATAAGATTCGACTACAAAAAAGGCGCTCCGAACGGGGAGGTCTCCCCAAGCGAGCGCCTATGACAGAACGTTGTTCGACGGCCGCCATTCTACCGGATTTCGAAGCGGAAAACCGCCTGCCGAGACGGTTTCCTCGACAAGCGGTTGCGGGATTCAGGCGGACCGGGCCGCGGACAGGAAGGCGCGCGTCTTCGACTCGTCCAGAAAATAGTGGCAGATCTGAACCGCTTCGCCATCCCCTCGTCGTCCAAACAGGACCGGCACCAGTTCATCGAACTGGGCGACCAGCGCTTCGTCGCTGTCGACGTCGATGATATCGACGGTAAAGGGATACTCGCCGCTGAGTGACTGAAGCGCTTCGAGCATGTCGTCACAGAGATGACAATAGGAGCGGCCGTAGAGGGTGAAATGGGTCACTGGCATGGTAAGCGAACGGCGCTGCCGCATCGGGAAAACGCCCCCATTGTACCTTTCCCGGGCGTGGCGGGGTCACGGCAGGCGGGGCCTGCCGCGACCCGGACTGTCACTGGCCGGGACGGATCGGCACAAACTGGGAGGCGTCGCCTCGCCGGACCAGCACCACGGCGAGCTTCTTGGGCTCCAGCTTGGACACCAGTGCATTGAACTGCTTGGCATCCTTCACATCGGTATTGTTCAGGCGAAGAATCACGTCGCCTGCACGCAGCCCTGCCCGCGCCGCCGCTCCCTCCGAGGCGTCGACGATGACGCCGCCATCGGTTTTCAGCTCCTTGCGCTGGGCCTCGGACAGGTCGCTGACGACCAGGCCGAGCGAATTGGCAGTCTGCTCTGGACGGGCCTTGCGCTCTTCCTTCTTCGCCACGGTGTCCGGCTCGAGTTCGGCCACGGTAAGCGGCATCTCCCGGCTCGCACCCTTGCGCCAGACGGTGACCGTGGACCGGGTCCCCGGCTTGGTGGCCCCGACGAGACGCGGCAGATCGCTCGACTTCTCGATCTGGGCGCCGTTGTAGCGCAGGATGATATCGCCGGCCTCGAGGCCGCCCTTCTCCGCCGGACCGCCCGGCTCGACGCGCTGCACGAGCGCCCCTTGGGCCCGGGGCAGGCCGAGCGATTCGGCGACCTCTCTGGTCACCTCGCCGATCTGCACGCCGATGCGTCCGCGCGTGACGCGGCCGGCGGTGCGCAGCTGCTCGGCGACCCGCATTGCCTCGTCGATGGGAACGGCGAAGGAAATACCCATGTAACCGCCGGAACGGCTATATATCTGCGAGTTGATGCCGATCACCTCGCCGCGCATGTTGATCAGCGGGCCGCCGGAGTTGCCCGGATTGACCGCCACGTCCGTCTGGATCAGCGGCAGATAATCGCCGGTGTCACGCGCCCTGGCCGACACGATGCCGGCAGTGACGGTATTGTCGAGGCCGAACGGCGAGCCGATGGCGATCACCCATTCGCCCGCGCGCAGCTTGCTCGGATCGCCAATGGTCAGGCGCGGAAGGTTGGTGCCTTCGATCTTGACCACGGCGACATCGGTGCGCTTGTCGACCCCGATGATCTTTGCCTTGAATTCCCGCTTGTCGGTCAGCGTCACGTAGACTTCATCGGCGCCTTCGACCACATGCGCGTTGGTCAGCACGAAGCCGTCCGGCGAAATGATGAAACCGGAGCCGACGCCGCGCGGCACTTCCTCTTCCTGCTGCGGCCCCTTGCGGTTCCTCGGCTGGCGTTCCGGCTGCGGTGTACGCGGCATCGGCACGCCGAAGAAGCGGCGGAAGAATTCCTGCATTTCTTCGTCTTCCATGCCGGGGACCGCACCGTTCTGACCGGGCTTGACGCGCTCGGTTGTCCTGATGTTCACCACGGCCGGACCGGTGCGGTCCACCAGATCGGCAAAATCAGGCAGGCCTGCCACGGTAGTGGCGGCGGAAGCTTGTGACCCAAGCCCGGCGAGCGGTGCGCCAACGAGGGAAAACGCAGCGAAGACGACAGCGAGGCTCAGGCTTCGGGCAGAAGAACTTGTATTTTTTGCATGCATATTCTTTTTGCTACCTGGACTTGAATTCAATCGAATTGGCTACTTGTCTGATAGCCGCGGGAGGCACTTCACCGACTATGGTAAGCCAGTAATCCCCCTGCCGCTTGCCGACAATATTAACAGCCCCCTGCTGCATCGATCCTTCCGTGCGGCTCTGACTGCCCGGCTCGATGAAAACGGAAATCGCCGCGAGTCCATCCGAAAACACGATCTGCGACACCTCTCGCCGGACCGGTTGTCCTCCGGCCGTCACATCCGACACCAGGCGCTTCACCTCGCGCACCTTGCGGAAGCCGGGCGGCAGGGTCTTCACCGTCCAGCCGGAAAGACTTACCTGACTCATGAGCGTGTTTTCAACCTTCCAGCCTTCGGTATTCTGGAAGCTCGGCTTCACGCGCGATCGATCAGCATCGCCTATCGATATTTGGGTGAAGGCGATTTGTTCAACGGTATCGCCTTTGTCGTTGAGCGTCTGGGCGCGAAGCAGAAGGCCGGACGCCTTGTCCGCCCACAGCTTGTATCCATAACGCAGCTTGTCTTTCGGCTCCAGCAGGATCGCCTGCGCCTCGCGCCCGGCCACCCTCCCGGGCTCGCCGCCGCGGATATGGTAATACTGGGCGAGGTCGTCCTCTTCGGCGGCAAGAATTGCGGGGAAGGCGTCATTGGCCACCCGCTTCTCAATAACCAGGGTCCTGGCCTCCGGAACATAGCAGACGACTTCGTCGCCCCGGCGAATGTACTCGCGCGGCTGGCCGTCCAGGATCTCGAGTTTTTCCAGTTCGCCCTTGGCGTCCTGGACGTGGGTGATGCGCGAGGTGCGCATCTCGCTGCCCTGCTGGTAAACGAAAGTGCCCGAGTAATTCAGCTGCTGGGCGGATTGCTGGATCTTTTTCAGCCACCCCTTGGCGCCGCGCGCATCCGCGTCGGCGGTCTGTGCCGCTGCGGGTAGCGCCAGAAAGATCGACAGGGTGACGACAAACCGGAACAACGCGTTTGTTTGCCGCATACAGGTCATTTATCGGATTGCGTCGAGAGCGTGGCGGACCGCGCGTATTGAGCACTGCTGTAGACCGATGGGGAAAAACGCTGGTGTGCGAGCAGATAATCGTCAATGTGGGGATCGCGCAGCACGACGGCGCCGCTGTCCGTTACCGCAGGCTCGGCAACGCTACCGACCACAGCAACCGGCACTACGGGCGCAGCGGTCTTGGCCTCTGCAAGTGCAGGCTCGGCGGCCGCCGTTGCTGGCCCGCCGCCGTTCAGCGCGACCATCAGCTGCGGCGTGGCGACGAAAGCGATACTCGCCATTGCCGCCGCGGCTGCGAGGCCGGGAAGAGCCCAGCGCCGGCGGGCGGACACTGTGGCAGCCGCTTGCACAACGGGGGCGGGCGCGATGATCGTGGGCTCGGCTTCCAGGCGTGCGGCCAGGCGCGCCGAGAAACCCTCGCTCAACGAGACGTCGGCCACTTCTTCGGACCGAAGTGCGTCGCCTATGCGGTGATACAACTCCCAGTCCGCTCTGGCATCTCCGTCCCGCAGAGCGGCAAGCGCCAGGTCGAGCTGAGCATCGTCCAGTTCGCCATCAGCCAGTGCAGAAACCTGCTCCCTTGTTTTTTGCTTCGTATCCATCCCTACCTCACAGAGGCTGCACCAACCTCAACGTTTGCGCCAAGCAAGTCTTCTTCGGCAATACTACCAGCGCTTGTCGATTGCCGTGCCGAGCAATGGCCTGAGCTTCTCGGCGATCGCCTCGCGAGCGCGGAAGATCCGGCTGCGGACAGTGCCGATCGGACAGCCCATTGCTTCGGCGATTTCATCGTAGCTCAAGCCTTCAATCTCGCGCAACGTAATTGCAATCCTCAGCTCGTCGGGCAGTGCATCCATTGCCACATTCACCGTCTCGGCGATCTGCTTGGTCGCCAGCATGGACTCGGGTGTATTGATGTCCCTGAGATGCTCGCCATCGTCGAAAGTCTCAGCCTCTTCCGCATCGGCCTCGGTCGACGTCGGGGCTCGGCGCCCCTGCGTGACGAGGTAGTTCTTTGCGGTGTTGATGCCGATCCGGTACAACCAGGTATAAAAAGCCGAGTCGCCACGGAACTGCGGAAGCGCGCGGTAGGCCTTGATAAAGGCTTCCTGCACGACGTCTTCCGCCTCCGCCTGATCGCGAACCAGCCGCGATACGAGCCGCATCAGCTTCCGTTGGTACTTGGTCACCAATAGCTCGAACGCTTTTTTATCGCCGCGCTGTACACGCTCGACAAGCAATTGATCGATATCGCGTTCTGTCGTCAATCCCCGTTCCCTTGTTTCATTGCAACATACACGCGGCTTGTGTCGTTGACCAGAGGAAATGATATAAGTTCAATCCGATGTGAAGAAATATGCCGCCCTATCGCGTGTCGGTCGAGTCATTCCGGCTGAGTATCCAGCGGCAGGCGACGGACAGTGCCCGAAAGCTGTCCTGCGAAACGCTG
Source organism: Noviherbaspirillum aridicola (assembly GCF_019656455.1). GTDB lineage: Bacteria > Pseudomonadota > Gammaproteobacteria > Burkholderiales > Burkholderiaceae_D > Noviherbaspirillum > Noviherbaspirillum aridicola. The sequence continues at coordinate 45,493 of NZ_BPMK01000004.1, read as the reverse complement.
TCGGGCATGACGGGCACGGTGATAATCCTTCCACTCCCGGTACGAAGGCGCAGCAGCAACATCCGGCGCCAGAGAGTGGAGCTTGGCAGCAGATGAACTACCTGACCGTTCTTCTTTAGGTGAGGCCGATTGGCAGCAGCACAAGGCCCTGTATCGCCCGTTTCTACAAGGCGGATCTGCCCCGTACCAGAGATATCGATATGTTGGTGTTTCCGGTGCCGGACACCATGATAAAACCCAAAAAATCCGAGGAAAATGGATGCGGCGGCAAGTATCGCGCGCAGGAGCGGATCGGGGTCGCCGACGCGACCGGCGCCGATCAGCACACCGATCAGAAATGCGCCAAGCGACATCACCGCGCATGACGCCCGCAGAGCGGGGGACATGCGTACGATGACGGAAGCCGCTATCGACATGAATGGGAGAAGCTTCCTCCGTCACTGACGGAGGAAGCCACGGATCAGATGCGTCCGAAGATGAGGGTACCGTTGGTACCCCCGAATCCGAACGAGTTCTTGACTGCGATGTTGATCGGCATGTTGCGCGCGACGTTGGCGCAATAGTCGAGGTCGCAGTTGGGATCCTGATTGAAGATATTGATGGTCGGCGGCGAAATCTGCTCGTGCACGGCGAGGACGGTGAATACGGCTTCAAGGCCGCCTGCGCCGCCCAGCAGATGTCCCGTCATCGACTTGGTCGAGTTGACCACGACGCTCTTGGCATGGTCTCCCAGCGCGCGCTTGATGGCGATCGTCTCCGCCACGTCCCCGAGGGGCGTGGAAGTACCGTGCGCGTTGACATAGTCAACCTGATCGGGATTGATCCCTGCATTCTTCATCGCCGCTACCATGCAGCGCCGCGCTCCGTCACCATCTTCCAGCGGAGCGGTCATGTGATGCGCATCCGCGCTCATGCCGAATCCGATGACTTCCGCGTAGATCTTCGCACCGCGGGCCTTCGCATGTTCGTACTCTTCGAGCACCATCACGCCGGCGCCCTCGCCCAGCACGAAACCATCCCTGTCCTTGTCCCAGGGACGCGATGCAGTGGCGGGATCGTCGTTGCGCGCAGAGAGCGCCCGTGCCGCAGCAAAGCCACCGACGCCCAGAGGCGATACGGTGGACTCGGCGCCGCCGGCAATCATCACATCCGCATCGCCATACTCGATCATGCGCGCGGCCGCGCCGATGCAGTGCAGGCCGGTCGTGCAAGCCGTGACGATTGCGATGTTCGGCCCCTTGAGGCCGTACTTGATCGAGAGGTGTCCGGAGATCATGTTGATGATCGATGCGGGCACAAAGAAAGGGCTGATCCGGCGCGGACCGCGATTGGTCAGCTCCGCATGCGTTTCTTCGATCATCGGCAAGCCGCCGATGCCCGATCCCACCATGACGCCGATGCGCTCGGCGTTTTCGTCGGTCACCGTCAGACCGCTGTCCTGCATTGCCTGGATTCCCGCAGCCATCCCGTAGTGGATGAAGGTATCCATGTGGCGCGCTTCCTTGCCGGGGATGTAGTCCTCGACATTGAAGCCCTTTACTTCACCGGCGAACCGGGTGGAGAAAGGCGTAGCGTCAAACTTGGTGATGGTGGCAATGCCTGATTTGCCTTCGATAAGTGCAGACCACGCGTCGGCGACCGTGTTGCCGACGGGTGAAACACAACCGAGGCCAGTCACTACGACGCGACGTTCACGTGAGCGGCTCAAGCGGTTCTCCTGGAATGAATCAAAACTGGATTTAGGCCTTCACGTGCGCCTTGGCGTAGTCGATCGCCTGCTGCACGGTGGTGATCTTCTCGGCCTGCTCGTCGGGGATCTCCATCTCGAATTCGTCTTCGAGCGCCATGACGAGCTCAACGGTGTCGAGAGAATCGGCGCCCAGGTCATCAACGAAGGACGACTCGTTCTTGATGTCGGCTTCGGCGACGCCCAGTTGTTCGGCGACGATCTTCTTAACGCGTTGTTCGATATCGGACATATTTATCCCTCCAGTGGGTTACAGAAAGTGCGCGCATTTTATCAGGTTTGCGCAGTGAAAATGCAGTTTCGGCTTTCGTATTCTGCAAGCCGGAAACCGTCGTAAAAGCTCGTCTTGACGAGCTATGCCATGTACATGCCGCCGTTGACGTGCAGGGTCGTGCCGGTGATATAGCCCGCTTGCGGCGAGGCAAGAAAACCGACGGCAGCCGCGATGTCCTCGGGCAGGCCGAAGCGACCGAGGGGAATCTGCTGCATCAGCGCGGCGACCTGCTGCTCGCCGAGTTCGCGCGTCATGTCGGTATCGATGAAGCCGGGCGCAACGCAGTTCACCGTGATGTTGCGGCTGCCGATCTCGCGCGCCAGTGCGCGGCTCATGCCGGCCACGCCGGCCTTGGCCGCGGCGTAATTCATCTGCCCCGGATTGCCGGCGGAGCCGACCACCGAGGTGATGTTGATGATGCGGCCGTACTTCGCCTTCATCATGCCGCGAAGTACCGCGCGGGAAAGACGGGCGACCGCGGTGAGGTTGGTGGCGATGACGGCATCCCACTCTTCGTCCTTCATGCGCATCGCAAGCTGGTCCTGCGTGATGCCGGCATTGTTGACCAGGATGGAGAGTCCGCCGAACTCCTTCTGCATGCCGTCGATGATGGCGGTGCAGCCCTCTGCGTCGGTGACGTTGAGCACGGCACCCCGGCCGGCGTCGGGACGCACCGCCTGCAGATACTCGGTGATCGCGGCCGCGCCGCTCTCCGATGTCGCGGTCCCGACCACGCGTGCGCCCTGCCTTGCGAGCTCGGTGGCGATGGCGCGGCCGATACCGCGGGAAGCGCCGGTGACCAGCGCGACTTGGTTCGTCAGATTCACTTGAACTGCTCCAGTAGTTTTTCGAGAGAAGCCTGATCGGTCAGCGCTTCGCCCACCAGATCGCCGTCGATGCGCTTGGTGAGACCCGCGAGCACTTTTCCGGGACCGCACTCCACGACATGGGTAACGCCCTCGGCGCGCATCTTCCTGATGGATTCCACCCATCGCACCGGGCTTGCCGCCTGACGCACGAGAGCATCCTTGATGGCCGCCACGTCCTGGACGATCGCGACGTCGACGTTGTTTACGAGCGGAATCTGCGGCGCACTGAAGGCGATATCCTTCATGTAATCGCGCAGGCGATCCGACGCCGGCTTGAGCAGGGACGAGTGAAACGGCGCCGAAACCGGCAGCGGCAATGCGCGCTTGGCCCCCTTCGCCTTGGCAGCCTCACATGCGCGCTCGACCGCGCCCTTGTGGCCGGCGATGACCACCTGGGCCGGGGCGTTGAAATTGACCGCCTCCACGACCTCGCCCTGGGCGGCTTCGAGGCAGGCGGCGCGCACGTCCTCGTCCGACAGGCCGAGAATCGCAGCCATGCCGCCCTGCCCTACGGGCACCGCTTCCTGCATCGCCTGCGCACGGAAGCGCACCAGCGGCACCGCGTCGCGGAACGCGATCACGCCGGCCGCGACCAGCGCGGAATACTCGCCGAGGCTGTGCCCGGCAACGATTGCCGGCACCTGGCCGCCGGTGGCGATCCACGCGCGATAACACGCAACCGCGGCCGTCAGCATCACCGGCTGCGTATTGGTCGTCAGGTCGAGCTGCTCCTTGGGACCTTCCGCGATCAGCTTTGCCAGGTCCAGCTGCAGCGCGTCCGAAGCCTCGGCGACCGTCTGTTCAACCGCGGCGTTGCCCGCGAAGCCGTTGAGCATGCCGATGGCCTGCGAGCCCTGTCCAGGAAATACGAATGCGAGTTTAGTCATGGATCGTATGTTGAGTGATTACATGCGTGCGAGCACCGCACCCCAGGTGAAACCGCCGCCGACGCCTTCCATCAGCACGTTCTGCCCCGGCTTCACGCGTCCGTCCCGTACCGCGGCATCGAGCGCGAGTGGAATGGACGCGGCGGAAGTATTGCCATGCTGGTCGACCGTCACGACCATCTTGGAAAGCGGCAGGTCGAGCTTCTTCGCCGTGCCCTGCATGATGCGGATATTGGCTTGGTGCGGGATCAGCCAGTCGATCTCGGACGCTTTCATTCCGGCCGCCTGGAGGGCCTCGTTGGCCACCTTCTCGAGCACGGACACCGCGAGCTTGAATACGGCCTGTCCATCCATGTGCAGGAAGGCGCTGCCTTCGATGGCGCCGTTGCTGAAACTGCCCGGCACGCAGAGGATGTCACCGTGCGAACCATCCGAATGCAGACGCGTGGCCAGCACGCCCGGCTCCGCGGCAGCGCTGAGCACGATCGCGCCGGCGCCGTCGCCAAAGAGCACGCACGTCGTGCGGTCTTCGAAATTCAGGATGCGGGAAAACACTTCGGCGCCGATGACGAGCACGTTCTTGTGCGCTCCGGCCTTGATGAAGCTGTCGGCGACCGATACCGCGTAGACGAAGCCGCTGCAGACCGCCTGCACATCCATCGCCGGGCAGCCGTTGTCGATGGCCAGCTTGCGCTGCACCACGCAGGCCGTACTGGGGAAACCGCCGTAATGGTCCGGTGTCGAGGTGGCGAGGATGATGAGATCGATGTCGTTCGGCTGCAAGCGCGCCATCTCGATGGCGCGCCGCGCTGCCTGCACCGCCAGATCGCTCGTCTGCACGCCCGGATCTGCGTAGTGCCTCGCTGAGATGCCGCTGCGCGAGACAATCCATTCGTCCGACGTCTCGATTCCCTTCGCCGCCAGTTGCTGCGCGAGGTCGTCGTTCGTCACGCGCCGGGGTGGCAGGCAACTCCCGGTACCGATGATTTTGCTGTAGACGGTCATTGCTCTATCTATCGTTTAGTTCTGCACCGCGTTCGGGGCGGCAGCTGCTTGAACGCCCCCCTCCTGCGGCATCAGTTCGGCGATCGCGGTCGTGATGCGGGCCAGCAGATCGTGCTTGGCGGCCTCGTAGGCGCGCTTGATCGCCCACTCGAAGCCATATGCATCTTCACCGCCGTGACTCTTGAACACCAGGCCGCGAAGACCGAGCAGACTGGCACCGTTGTAGCGGGAAGGATTCATCCGGCGCGAGAACGACTTGATGGCGCCGCGGGCAATTATCGCACCCAGCATGTTGAGAGGATTGCTCTTGAATTCGGCGGTGAGAGCGGACTTGACGAAACGTCCCAGTCCCTCGGATGCCTTCAGCACGACGTTGCCGACGAAACCGTCGCAGACCACGATATCCGTCGTGCCCTTGAAAATATCGTTGCCTTCGACGTTGCCGTAGAAATTCAGGAGTCCGCGCTCATGGTCGGCGCGCAGCAGCGCGGCAGTCTGCTTGACCACCTCGTTGCCCTTGATGTCTTCTTCGCCGATATTCAGCAGCCCGACGGTCGGCATAGGCTTTTCGTCGAGCGCAGACACCAGTGCGGAGCCCATCAGCGCAAACTGGTGCAGATGCTGCGGCTCGCAGTCGACGTTGGCGCCGAGATCGAGCATGTAGGTGGGCGCGTCCTTCTGGTTCGGAATCAGAGTGCAGATGGCAGGACGGTCGACGCCGGGAATGGTCTTGAGCACGTAGCGCGATACTGCCATCAGGGCGCCGGTGTTGCCAGCCGAGACACACGCCTGCGCCGCACCGTCCTTGACCAGATTGATCGCCACCCGCATCGATGAATCCTTCTTGCGGCGCAGAGCCACCTCCAGCGGATCGTCCATGGTGACGACCTCCGTGGCATTGATGATCGACAGGCGCGGATGGTCGGCGGCACGATGCCTGGCCAGTTCGGCCCGGATCAGTTCTTCCGGCCCCACCAGCACCAGCTCGGCGTCGGGTTCATGCGCAACGAAGGAGATTGCTGCAGGAATAGTGACTGACGGGCCATGATCACCACCCATGCAGTCAATGGAAATTTTTATTGTCATTGTTTTGACTCAGTGCCTCGCTCCAACCTACAGCGGGCCAGATCCGGCGCGATTCAAAATGACGCGATACGCTGTTGCAGCATATGAAAAAACGGCGCCAAGTCAAACTTCCGCGCCGCTTTTGCTAGAGGAAGACCGAGCAGAATTACTCGTCGTTCTTGGTCTTGAGCACCTTGCGGCCACGGTAGTAGCCGTTCGGGCTGATGTGGTGACGCAGGTGGGTTTCGCCGGTGGTCGGCTCGACAGCCAGCGGCGGAACCGACAGGTGATCGTGCGAACGGTGCATGCCACGCTTGGACGGGGACTTTTTGTTTTGCTGAACGGCCATGATGACTCCTAAATCTTGAGATTCGAAATTTTAACATACCCCGTACGCCAACTTCTTGCCGTCCAGGAATTCTTGCTACAACTTTTACACCAGGAAGCGCCGCGACGAGCGCGGGCGCTACTTTTTCAGGTTCTTGAGCACCGCGAAGGGTGACTCCTTTTCCGGCACGGGCGGCGCATTCACGACAGCAGGCCCGGCAGTGCAGGTCTCGTGTCGCGGGGACAGCGGAATCGCGAGCAGCGCCTCATCCTCGATCACCTGCCGCACGTCGAAACTGTGGCTGCCGACGATGACTTCCACGTCCTCGTCCTCAAGCTGCGCATCGATCTCGTCGGCGCTCTTCTCGTCGGGCGCAAGCACCAGCACCGAACTGGAATCGATGTCGAAGGTGAATGCGCTCAGGCAGCGCTGGCAGATCAGTTTCACATCCGCCGTCACCGACAGCTCAAGCCGGGGATGTCCATGCTTCCCGGTACCGCCCTGGAGAACCCAGCGTATGGATCCTTCGCCGTCGACCGACTCCTGCGCCAGCCTGGGCAGGTCGGCCACAGCCAGCCCGCCCTCGCGACGTTCTTTCAGGCGGCAGAATTCGAATGCGTCAATTAGCAGATCATTCATAATGCAGGCCGACCCCGGAAAACCTGCGATAATAACAGGCTTTTCCCTTATTCGTCAAAGTGTTAGCTTGGTTTATTAAGACCCGCATCCCAGCATGTCCGTTCCGCGCCATCATCCACGCCTGATCCTTGCATCGAGCTCCGTCTACCGTAAAGAGCTGCTGTCGCGGCTACGCATTCCTTTCGAGGTCGAAGTGCCCGCCATCGACGAGACCCCGCTTGCCGCCGAAGCACCGCAGCAGACCGCGCTGAGACTGGCGCGCGAAAAGGCGGGAGTTGTCGCGCGCAGGCATCCCGGCGCGCTCGTCGTCGGCTCGGACCAGGTGGCCACGCTCGACGGCAATCAGATCGGCAAGCCCGGCACGCACGAGAATGCTCTGCGCCAGCTGCAGGCCATGCGGGGACGGGACGTGATTTTTCATACGGCGCTCTGCCTGTGGGATGGCCGCCTGCCCGATGAGCGGGCGGCACAGACGGCGAATGTGCAGACGATCGTACGGTTTCGCAATCTGCCCGACGATGAACTGGACGCCTACCTGCGCCTGGAGCAACCATACGATTGCGCGGGCAGCGCAAAGAACGAGGCGCTGGGCATCGCCATTCTTGAGAAGATAGAAAGTGAAGACCCGACGGCCCTGACCGGGCTTCCGCTCATTGCCCTGACGTCCATGCTCAGGCATGCGGGTATCCCCTTCTTCACCCGTTAAGTCATGCCAGGTACTCTTTACCTCATTCCGAATACGCTCGGCCCTGCCACCGCGGAGGCGGACGCTCTTGCAGCCATCCTGCCGGCGCAGGTGCAGTCCACCGCCGCCCGCCTCGGCTTTTATATTGCCGAGAACGCGAAGTCGGCGCGCGCCTTCCTCAAGCTGGTCGCCCAAACCCATCCTCTGGCGATGCCGCTGCAGGAAATCCGAATCAGCGAACTGAACGTTCAGACACCGGCACAGCAGCTTCCGGCCTTGCTTGAGCCCCTGCGCGCCGGGATGGACGCCGGGCTGATTTCGGAAGCCGGGGTGCCGGCCGTCGCAGACCCGGGCGCGGGTCTCGTTCGCCTCGCCCATCTCGAAGGGATTCCGGTCAGACCGCTGGTGGGGCCGTCGTCGCTTCTGCTTGCCCTGATGGCAAGTGGCCTGAACGGCCAGAGCTTCGCCTTCCACGGTTACCTGCCGACGGACGCCGCGCAAAGGACGAAGCGCCTGCGCCAGCTGGAAGAGCGTTCGCGCAGCGAGCGGCAAACGCAGTTGTTCATCGAAACCCCCTACCGCAACCTGGCCATGCTCGAGGCGATGGCCACTGCCTGCAGGCCGACCACGCTCTTGTGCATTGCCACCGATCTGACGCTGCCGTCGGAGTCCGTCATCACGCGCACCGCGGGCGCGTGGCTGGCGGCGATCAAAGCCGGGAAAGCGCCGGACATCCACAAGAAGCCGACGGTTTTCCTGTTGCTCGCCGATGCCTGAGTGATTCGGGAAACGCAAGTAAACGCAAAACGGCGGTTTTGACCGCCGTTTTGCAGCCCCGTTCGGGCGCGCTTCATGAGGAAGACTGGACTTCCTTTTCCGCATCCGAGATGCGGACTTCAATGCCCGGCTTCCGTTTTTTTCGGGCGACGTACTTGTTGTGGGTAGCCGCGATCGAAACAAGTGCCGGACGCTTCCAGTATAGAAGCCACCCCTGAGGAATCAAGGGTAAGGCAGGCATCACCGCATGGCCGGACCGTAGGCATGCGACCAGATCGCCTGCGCCGCGGCGGTGCCGACCGCGCCACCGAATTTCTTGAGCAGGCGCTCGGACAAGCCTTCCCGCTGGGTGTAGTCGACGACGTCCTCCGCCTTCAGCTCTTCGCGGGCAACCGTGTCGACCGTACCGAAGCCGTCCGCAAGGCCGATCTCGACAGCCTTCGAACCGCTCCAGAACAGGCCGGAGAAAGTCTCGGGGGTTTCCTTGAGCCGGCTCCCGCGACCCTGCCGAACGACATCGATGAACTGCCGGTGCACTTCATCGAGCATCTCCTGCGCAAAGTCTTTCTGCTTCTCGCTCTGGGGGCTGAACGGATCCATGAAACCCTTGTTTTCGCCGGCCGTCATCAGTCGACGCTCGACCCCGATTTTTTCCATCAGGCCGGTAAAGCCGAAACCTTCCATCAGTACGCCGATCGACCCGACGATACTTGCCTTGTTGACGAAGATCTTGTCGGCGGCGGCGGCGATGTAGTAGCCCCCGGAGGCGCAGATCTCGTCTACCACCACATAGAGCGGCTTCTTCGGATATTCCTTGCGCAGGCGATTGATCTCGTCGTTGATGATGCCCGCCTGTACCGGACTCCCGCCCGGGCTGTTAATGCGCAGAATGATGCCGACCGCCGTCTCGTCCGCGTAGGCCCGGTTCAGCGCGGGCACGACGTTTTCCGCGGCGCCGGAAGTGCCCGACTCGATAGTGCCGTCGATATCGATAAGCGCGGTGTGAGGCCCGACGACTTCGTCATCGGGCGCCGCCCGAAACATGGCGAGCCAGAGGCCGGTCAGAATGACCAGCAGCGTCGCGCAGCGGAAGAAGATGTTCCAGCGGCGACGCGCGCGCTGTTCCTTCAACGCCTCGAACGCCAGCTTCTCGAGCAATTCCCGCTCCCATTCGCGCCCCCGAGCCGGCGCGCCGCCGCTTTCGAAATTGTTATCTGCCATGGATAGTCATCATGTTGAGGTGGACGCGCGCGCATCCACCGGTTTTACAAAGTCGTCGGGACGCCAGAAAACGCGCCCTTCGGTTTCGGACACTTCGATCGGCCGGAGCCTGCCGTTGCGGCACGGTCCGCCGACGCAGCGCCCGCTTTCGGGCTCGTACAGCGCGCCGTGCGTCGAGCACATCAGGTACAGGCCGCTCGACTCGAAAAAATCCCCCTCGTTCCAGTCCAGTTCTATCGGCACATGCGCGCAGCGATTCAGGTAGGCATACACCTTCCCGTCGAATCGCACCGCGAAACCCGTACCCGCGGCGCCGCCGGCCAGCACCGGAAACCGCACTCCCCTGCCGCCATCGGCGAGGTCCTCGGCCGCGCAGAGCGGGATCATCTGTTCGGCTTGCGGTTCAGGCATTATCGAGCAGCCATTGATGCAGTTCAGGAACGGATGGCGCGGCATAAAGCGGCTGCAACGCGTCCAGTTGCGGACTCGCGTGCGCTCCATACCTGACAGCGACCCCAGCCGCGCCGGCGTTGATTGCCATCTGCAGATCGTGAGTGGTGTCGCCGATCATCACGGTTCGCCCCATGTCCTGCCCAAGCTCGCGCGTCAATTCCTGCAGCATCGCGGGATGCGGCTTGGAGAAAGTCTCGTCCGCGCACCGGGTTGCATCGAATACCGACAGGAGATTGGCTGCGTCGAGGGCGCGATTGAGGCCAACCCGGCTCTTGCCGGTCGCGACCGCCAGAAAGTAGCCGCGCTGCGAAAGATCGGACAGCATGTCGCGCACCCCGTCAAACAGCGTGAGTCCCTTGTCCTTGGTCAGGTAATGGTAGCGGTAGCGCTCCACCAGCAGCGGATAGCGGCGCGGGTCGAGATCGGGAAGCGCCGCCTGCAGCGCTTCCTGCAGGCCGAGACCGATGACGAACGAGGCCTGCTCCCTGCTCGGCACTTTCAGCCCGAGGTCGCGTGCCGCCGCCTGTATGCAGGCGGCGATGGTCGCGGTGCTGTCCATCAGCGTCCCGTCCCAGTCGAACACGATCAGGTCGAAGCGTTTTCTTGTCATGCTTTGCCACTTTGCCGATTTGTCATGCCGACACCTCCAGGCTGCCGAGGAAATCGCGGCATTCTCTGGGCAGCGGCGCATTCAGGGTGACCGGAGCTCCGGATTCGGGATGGGTAAACGTCAGGCGGTGCGCGTGGAGGAACATTCTCTTTAGCGGGAGCCGCTTGCCCTCCGCCCTCTGCAAGAGCTTGTTCAGCGGGAAGTCGCCGTACTTGTCGTCGCCGCAGATCGGGAAACCGCTCGCGGCCAAGTGGACCCGGATCTGGTGCGTGCGGCCGGTCTTGAGCTCGGCCTCGACCAGCGCGAAATCGCGGTAGCGGCGGACGAGATTGAATATCGTGTGGGACGCCATGCCGTCAGCCTGCACCCGCACCCGGCGCTCCCCCTCCGGGGTGGTGTACTTGAACAGCGGCAGCCGCACATGCTGCCGCGCATTCTGCCAGTCGCCGCGGACGAGGGCCAGGTAACGCTTGTCCAGACGCCCCTCGCGGATCTGCTCGTGCAGGTGAACCAGCGCCGACCGCTTCTTGGCCAGCATCAGGATGCCCGACGTCTCGCGGTCGAGTCGATGCACCAGCTCGAGGAATTTTGCCTGCGGGCGCGAGGCGCGCAGCTGCTCGATCACGCCGTGGCTGACGCCGGAACCGCCATGCACGGCGACCCCCGCCGGCTTGTCGATCACCAGCAGATGACTGTCTTCCAGCAGGATGTCGAACTCCGCCGCCGGCGCCGTCGATCTTGCTCTTTCGGCAACGCGTACCGGCGGAATCCGCACCACGTCACCTTCCTGCAGCCGGTAGGTCTGGTCGATACGCCCCTTGTTGACACGCACTTCGCCCGAGCGCAGCACGCGGTAGATGTGGCTCTTCGGTACTCCCTTGCACTCCCGTAGCAGATAGTTATCAATCCGCTGGTCGGCTTCCTCGCTCGAAATCGTCACCAGCCGGACCTGGGCGAGGGGCTGCGCGGACTGGCCGGTCGTGCCCGTTTCTGTCCGCTCGCCAGAAAATCTCGCTAAGTCCTTCATTTTGCTTATATAATTGTTTCGCGTCGGTTACAGACCGGCGCGCGTGTAAGAATAAAAAGCACATTCTACACAGGGGCGTCTCCATCGGCCCCGCATTGCAGCGAAAACAATGGAAAAGATGTGTACGCACCGCCCTCGCGCGGCCCTGGGTTGCACCGTAGTTGCAATCGGAGCGGCGGGACGGCGTTGGACAGATTGCTTGAAATTTAAGGATAAGTCCGGCGAGCACTTCCTGGTTCAGGATGCTCGCTGGTTGATGTACCTGGTTATCGTTTGCCGTCATTGATGTTGGACTCCATGTTCTCTCTGGCTCCATCCGGTCGTGTGCCGCCTTCCGGCGCGACGGCTGCTCCGTTCGCTCCGTCATGCACGGACGCGGCGGCTATCCGGCATCCGCGTCTCGTACATTTGCGCCCCGTTGCGGAACCTGCGTTGACCTATCGCGCTTCCGCACCTTGAAGGCAATTCCCTCCTCAAGCACTCCGACCTCGCGTACATCCCTATGCGTCCCGCATCGCCGGCGTCAACGCCGAATGCGGACTTGAGATGACCTTAGAGTCACGGAGCGAGAAATGAAACGCATGTTGTTCAATGCCACGCAGCAGGAGGAACTGCGCGTGGCCATCGTCGATGGGCAGAAGCTCATCGACATCGATATCGAAACGGCCGGCCGCGAACAGCGCAAGTCGAACATCTACAAAGGGATCATCACCCGCATCGAGCCCTCGCTTGAAGCCTGCTTCGTCAACTACGGCGAAGAGCGTCATGGCTTCCTGCCGTTCAAGGAAGTGGCGCGCAGCTACTTCCGGGATGGCGTCGATGTGCGCAACGCCACGATCAAGGACGCCCTGCGCGAAGGCCAGGAAATCATGGTCCAGGTGGAAAAGGAAGAGCGCGGCAACAAGGGCGCCGCACTCACCTCCTTCATCTCGCTGGCGGGCCGCTACCTGGTGCTGATGCCCAACAACCCGCGCGGCGGCGGCGTTTCCCGCCGTGTGGAAGGCGAAGACCGCCAGGAATTGCGCGAAACCATGGACAAGCTGGAACTGCCCACCGGCATGTCCGTCATTGCCCGTACCGCAGGCATCGGCCGCAGCGTCGAAGAACTGCAGTGGGACCTCAACTACCTGATGCAACTCTGGCGCGCAATCGAAGGCGCCGGCCAGTCGGCGCCCGGCGCCTTCCTGATCTACCAGGAATCTTCCCTCGTCATCCGCGCAATCCGCGACTACTTCCAGCCCGATATCGGCGAGATCCTGATCGACACCGACGACATCTACGAGCAGGCGCAGCAGTTCATGTCGCACGTGATGCCGGACATGGTGCACCGGGTCAAGCGCTATCGCGATGATGTGCCGCTGTTCTCCCGCTTCCAGATCGAACATCAGATCGAGACCGCGTACTCGCGCACGGTCCCGCTGCCCTCCGGCGGCGCCATCGTGATCGACCATACCGAGGCGCTGGTGTCGATCGACGTCAACTCCGCGCGCGCAACGCGCGGCAGCGATATCGAGACGACCGCGCTGCACACCAATCTTGAAGCCGCGGACGAAGTCGCCCGACAGCTTCGCCTGCGCGACCTGGGCGGCCTGATCGTGATCGATTTCATCGACATGGAGAACGCCAAGAACCAGCGCGAAGTCGAAAACCGCCTCAAGGACGCGCTGCGCTATGACCGCGCCCGTGTCCAGATGGGCAAGATTTCGCGCTTCGGCCTGATGGAATTGTCCCGTCAGCGCCTGCGCCCGTCCCTGTCCGACGGCAGCCACGTGACCTGCCCGCGCTGCAACGGCACCGGCCATATCCGCGATACCGAATCTTCCGCGCTGCAGGTGCTGCGCATCATCCAGGAAGAAGCGATGAAGGAAAATTCGGCGGCGATCCATGTCCAGGCGCCGGTCGACGTCGCCGCGTTCCTGCTCAACGAAAAGCGTGGCGAGATTCTCAAGATCGAAACCCGTCACCGCGTGACCGTCATCCTGATCCCCAACAAGCATCTCGAGACCCCGCACTACAAGCTCGAGCGCATCAAGCACGACGATCCGCGCCTGGAAGAGCCGCAGGCCAGCTACGCCATGGCGGAGGAAATCGATACCGAGATCAGCTACGACAAGCGCCAGAAGGAAGAAGCGCGTCCGCGCCAGGAAGCAGTGGTCAAGGGCATCACGCCGGACCAGCCGGCACCCATCGTCGAGCGCAAGCCGGTCGAACCCGCGCCCGCACCCGTCGTGGCACCCGCGCCGGCCCCGGTGGCCGAGGAAGGTTTCCTCAGCCGGGTATTCGGTTTCTTCCGCAAGAAGCGCGTGGTTGCCGAGCCGGCGCCCGCACCGGTCGCCGAGGAAAAGCCGCAGCCGAGCCGCGAACGTGCGGATCGCAACGGCCGTGGACGCAATCGGGGACGCGGCCGCGGACGTGAACGCGGCGAAGAGAAGGACAGCGTTCGCGCCGAAGCGCGGGATGAATCGGTGAAACAGCAGCCGGCGGCCCCCAAGCCCCCGCGCGAGCCCCGCCCGCCGCGTGAACAGCGCGAGCCGCGCGAGGTACGTGAACCGCGGGAAGCGAGAGAGCCGAAGGAAGCACGCGAGCCGAGGGAGCCGAGAGAGCCGCGCGAACCCCGTGAAGGCGGTGAAGGTCGCCGCGAGCGGGCGCCCCGCCAGCGCGAGGAGCGCAAGGAAGTACAGACCGAAGAGCTGCTGACCGCCACGGCGGTGGAAGCGGTCGCGGTCCAGGCACCCGCCCTGGCACCGGTCCAGACCGAGGAGACGGTCGAAGAGGCGCAGCTGATTGCAGCCGATGGCGAGGAAGCCGGCGGCGAGCAGGGTGAAGAGCGCCGCCGCCGTCGCCGTCGTGGCGGCCGCAACCGCAACCGTCGCGAGCGCGAGAACGGCGAACTGGCGGATAACGGTGTCGAAGGCATGACCGCCGACGACGCGCAGCCGCAGGACGAGGTGCAGATCGCGGCAGCGGCAGAGCCGGCGCCCGAGGCCGATGTCACGCTGGTGAGCGAGGCGTCGCCCGCGAAGTCGGAAGACGCGGTGGCTGCAGCCCCGACGGACGTCGCGGAGGTTGAATCCGCAATCCTGGTCGAAGCAGAAGAAACGGCACCGGTGGTGGATGCGCAGCCGGCTCCGGCTTTGGCTCCTGCTCCTGCCCCTGCCCATGCCCCGGCTCCGGCTCCGGCACCCGCACCGCAAGCGGCACCGGCTCCCCAGCCCGCGCTGGCAGCCGCGCCGATGCCGCTCGATCACTTGCAGGAGGTGCTTGCGGCAGCAGGACTGACACTCGCGGTAACCGACCCGGAAAAGCTGCGCGCCGCGCAGGAAGCAGCCGCCGCGCATGTTCCTGCCCCGCGGGTGCCGCGCGAGCGCAAGCCTCTCCCCCCGCTGCCGACGGAACCCCTGATCCAGGTGGAAACCCGTCATTAAGCATCGCTGACGCCGCTTGATGCAGGCGGCCAGCCGATGAAGGGGAGCGGAAGCTCCCCTTTTCCATATCTGCAGGCCAGGACAACACTCATACTCATGACAGACGCCGCCCCGCCAGCCGCCGTTCATTGGAAAACCGCACTGCTGTACTGGTGCCGCCTCGGTTTCATCAGCTTCGGCGGGCCGGCCGGGCAGATCGCCATCATGCATGCCGACCTGGTGGAAAAGCGACGCTGGATATCCGAGCAGCGCTTTCTGCACGCGCTGAACTATTGCATGCTGCTGCCGGGGCCGGAGGCCACGCAGCTGGCCATATACATCGGCTGGCTGCTGCATCGGACCTGGGGAGGAATACTTGCCGGCATCCTGTTCATTCTGCCGTCCATGCTGCTGCTCGGCCTGCTGTCATGGATTTACCTGGCATTCGGAACGCTGCCGCTGATCGCCGGCATCCTCTACGGCGTCAAGCCCGCCGTGGTGGCGATCGTGCTGGCAGCGGCATGGCGTATCGGCTCGCGAACGCTGAAGAACCTGCTGCTGGCAGCCATTGCCGGCGCCGCATTCATTGCCATACTTGCCGGTCTGCCCTTTCCCGCCATCGTGCTTGCCGCGGGCGTCACGGGGGCAATCGGGGGACGGATGCTGCCGAATAAATTCCGGACCTCGGCCGCGCATGCGCAGGCAGCGGACCGCCCTCATGCACCCGCGCTGCTGGACGACCATACGCCGACGCCGGCGCATGCCCGCTATTCTCTTCGCGCGCTGTGCTTGGTGGCAGCCGCCGGCCTCGTCATCGCGGCCACCGCCTGGGGCCTGCTTGCCTGGCAATACGGGGCCGAGGGCACCCTCGCCCGGATGGGCTGGTTTTTCACCAAGGCCGCGCTCATGACGTTCGGCGGCGCATACGCGGTGCTGCCTTATGTCTATCAGGGGGCAGTGGAAAACTTCGGCTGGCTGACGGCGGAACAGATGATCGACGGACTCGCGCTCGGCGAGACCACGCCGGGCCCCCTCATCATGGTGGTGGCTTTCGTCGGTTTCGTCGGCGGCTGGACCAAGGAGCTCTTCGGTCCCGACAGCCTGGTAATGGCGGGCGCCGCGGGTGCCGTCGTCGCAACTTTTTTCACCTTCCTGCCGTCATTCATTTTCATCCTCGCCGGCGGCCCGCTGGTAGAATCGACTCGCGGCAACATTCGCTTCACGGCTCCGCTGACCGCCATCTCCGCGGCGGTGGTCGGCGTGATTGTAAGTCTTGCAGTGTTTTTTGCCGAGCATGTATTTCTGCTCGATCAGCCACCGTCCGGATGGGACTTCACCGCCATGGCCATCGCCGCCGGCGCCGCTTTCGCCCTGATGCGACTGAAGATGGGCGCGGTCCCGGTGATCGCGATCTGTGCACTTGCTGGCCTCATGCTATCTTACGTATCCTAGTTTCCTCGCTTCGTCCCGACACCGTTTCACATGGCCGAGAAATTCATTCCGCTCGCGGACCATCGCCAGCTTCACGACATACCTGTCATCCCATCGCGCCTCGAGACGCCTGACGGACTGCTCGCGGATGCCTTGTCGCGCCCTTTGCACGACCTGCGAATCTCGGTCACCGACAAGTGCAACTTCCGCTGCGTGTATTGCATGCCCAAGGAAGTCTTCGACAAGTCGCATGTCTTCCTGCCGCACTCCTCGCTCCTCACCTTCGAGGAAATCGCCCGCATCGCGAGAATCTTCATCGCGCATGGCGTGCACAAGATACGGCTGACCGGAGGCGAGCCGCTGCTGCGCAAGCATCTCGACAAGCTGATCGCCATGCTGGCGGAAATGCGCACGCTGTCGGGCGAACCGCTGGACCTGACGCTGACGACCAACGGCTCGCTGCTTGCCCGCCAGGCGCAGGCGCTCAAGGACGCGGGCCTGAAACGGGTCACGGTATCGCTCGATGCAATCGAGGAAAGCACTTTCCGCCGCATGAACGATGTCGATTTCCCCGTCGCCGAGGTATTGCGGGGCATAGACGAGGCGCATCGCGTCGGCCTCGGGCCGATCAAGATCAACATGGTGGTCAAGGGCGGCATGAACGACCACCAGATACTCCCGATGGCGAGGCACTTCAAGGGATCGCCTTTCATCCTGCGTTTCATCGAGTACATGGACGTGGGTGCGAGCAACGGCTGGAAACTCGACGAAGTCGTACCCTCGTCGGAAGTCGTGCGCCGCATCAGCGAGGAAATGCCGCTGGTACCGCTGGATCCGAATTACAGCGGTGAAACCGCGGAGCGCTGGCGATACGTCGATGGCGGCGGAGAAGTCGGCGTAATTTCGAGCGTGACCCAGGCTTTCTGCCGCGACTGCTCCCGCATGCGCCTGTCGACCGAGGGAAAGCTCTACACCTGCCTGTTCGCCGCCGGCGGCCACGATCTGAAAGCCCTGATGCGGCAGGGTCGCAGCGATGCCGAAATTTCCACGGCGGTGGCGCATATCTGGCGCAAGCGGACCGACCGCTACTCGGAGTTGCGCAGCCAGGCCACCGAGGGCCTGACCGGCGTACCGAAGGTCGAAATGTCCTATATCGGCGGCTGAACGTCCGGGCGGGCGCCCGAAATCAGGTTCCGGCGTCCGCCGGGGCCGTGTTTTCCTGAACCGGTTCCGGCTTCCTGCGCGCCAGCACCTTGTCGATACGCTTGCCGTCGAGGTCGACGATCTCGAAGATCCACCCTTCCCACTCGCACTGATCCGCCGTCTGCGGCAGCCGGCCGAGCAACAGCATGACCATGCCGCTGAGCGTGTTGTAGCGTCCGCGCTCCTCCTCCGGCACGCCCTGCAGTCCGAGCCGGTCCTTGAGCTCGGGCACCGGAATCAGGCCGTCGAGCAGCCACGAGCCGTCTTCCCGCTGCACCGCCCAGGAGTCCTCCGCACGGTGGGTCTTGAACTCGCCGGTGATGGCTTCCATCACATCCTGCAGCGTCACGATTCCCTGGACCTCGCCGTACTCATCGACGATGAACGCGAGCTGCACGCCCGAATTCTTGAAGTTCTCCAGCAGCTCCATGCCGGTCAGCGACTCCGGCACGAACACCGCCGGCTGCAGATTGCTCATCAGGGTCGGCTTTTCGCCGCGCAGCGTCTGCGCGAGCAGCTGGCGCGCGTTGGCGACACCGAGCACTTCGTCCCAGCCGCCGCGCAATACCGGATAGCGGGAATGGTCGCTCTGCTCGAACCGCTTCAGGTTGTCCTCCAGGGCCTCGTTGACATCGAAATAGACGACGTCGCTGCGCGGCACCATCAGCGACGCGATCTGCCGGTCATCGAGGCGGAATACATTGCGCACCATCTGGTGTTCATGATGCTCGATCACGCCGGCGCTCGAGCCTTCTGCCAGCATCATGTTGATCTCTTCCTGGGTGACCGTCGGCTCGTTGCTTTCCTTGATGCCGACCGCGCGCAACACCAGCTGGGTGGAGCCTGACAGCAGCTTGACGAAGGGCTTGGTCAGCGTCGCCAGCCACAGCATGGGGCGCGCGACCAGCCGTGCGATCGGCTCCGGGCTGATCTGGCCGATGCGCTTGGGTACGAGTTCGCCGAGCACGATCGTGAAGTAGGTGATGCTGACGACGACGAGGCCGGTGGCAAGGTAATCCGACAACGGGCTCTCGACCCCCATGCCCTGCATCCAGGTGCTGAACGGCGCCGACAGTGTCGCCTCGCCGACGATACCGTTGAGGACGCCGATCGACGTGATGCCGATCTGCACGGTAGACAGGAAGCGGTTGGGGTCGTCGCCGAGCCGCATCGCCGCTTCGGCTGCCGTGTCGCCATTCTCGGCCAGGCGCTGCAGACGTGCCTTGCGGGCAGTGACAAGTGCGATCTCGGACATCGCAAACACGCCGTTGAGCAGGATCAGGCCGAGGAGTATTGCTATTTCCATCAGGGGTGGATTTCAGTCTCTAGAAAACAGTGGCCGGCCCAGTCGGCCGGAAATGACAACTTAACACAATTCATGCCAACTCAGTCGAGAGCGGGACTCTCGTCATCGGCGGCCGTCGCGGCGCCGAGCAGCAGATCAGCGGCTTCCGAAGGCAGGGCTTCCACGGACTTGAGCTTGCGGCTCATCTGGCGCGTGCGTGTTTCCGCCTGCTCGATGTTCCTGGCCGCGCGCTCGAGCGTGGTCCGCGTCGCCGCCAGCACGTCTCCGAACTTGCCGAACTCCGTCTTGACCGCGCCGAGCACCTGCCACACTTCCGAGGACCGCTTCTGCAGCGCAAGCGTGCGGAAACCCATCTGCAGGCTGTTGAGCAGGGCCGACAAGGTGGACGGGCCCCCGATGCTGACGCGGCAGTTGCGCTGCAGTTCGTCCGCCAGTCCGGGCCGCCGCATCACCTCGGCATACAGGCCCTCGGTGGGCAGGAACAGAATGGCGAAGTCCGTCGTCAGCGGCGGCGACAGGTATTTCGCCGCGATGGTCTTGGCTTCCTGGCGCACCGCGCGTTCAAGCTCGCGCCCGGCCGCGGCCACGGCCTCCGCATCGGCTATTTCGGCAGCCTCCACCAGCCGCTCGTACTGCTCCTTGGGGAATTTGGCGTCGATCGGCAGCCACACGGGCCGCTCCGACTCGTGCTGCCCGGGCAGGCGCACCGCGAACTCCACCCGCTCGCCGGAGCCGGGGACGGTTTCCACATTCTTTCCGTACTGATCGACCGTCAGCACCTGTTCCAGCAGCATCCCCAGCTGCACCTCGCCCCAGGTGCCCCGGGTTTTCACATTGGTGAGGACGCGCTTGAGATCGCCCACGCCGACGGCGAGCTTCTGCATCTCGCCCAGCCCCTGGTGCACCTTGTCCAGCCGATCCGAGACCAGCCTGAAGGACTCGCCCAGCCTTTGTTCCAGCGTCGCGTGCAACTTCTCGTCGACCGTGCGCCGCATTTCTTCCAGGCGGTTGCCATTGTCGACCTGCAGCTCCCTGAGCTTCGTTTCCAGCGTCTGGCGCACTTCTTCCATGCGCCGCGCGTTCGACTCGGCCAGGTTCGCCAGCGACTGGTTGAGCGTCTCGCCAAAGCGCCTGAGCGCCTGCGCCTGTTCTTCGCGTCCGGCCTGCGCCTGTTCGCCCAGCGCTTCCCGCAGCCTGGCCTGATGGTCGGCGGCGGCCTCCGCCAGACTAGCAAGCTGGCGGGCGAAACCGTCGATACGGCTGTTTTGCAGCGTCGCCATGCTGGTCAGCTGCGTGACCAGCGCCTGCTGGAACTGCATCAGCCCGCCGCTGAGCTCCTGCCGTGCCGACTGCGCGCTGCCGAGGATCTGCTCCCGCAATTCGCGTTCGACGCGCTCGCTCGTCACGGCCTGGTGGCGCTGCAGTTCATCCTGCAGCAGGCGCAAGCGTTCGTCTTCGCCGCCGTCGCGGCGGCCGCGGAAAAGCATCAGCAGCTGCAAGGCGAGCGAGGCCGCCAGCAGCAGGAGCAAAAGGATGTCGGTGGTGGTCATGCTTTGGTTGCCCGCGTCAACCCGCCTGGTTGCGCATCCAGTCCGCGGTATTGAAGAAGGATTGCATCAGGCGTTCCTGGAGTGCCTGCTCGATGCCGCAGTCCTGCATGGCCCAGGCCATGCAGCGCAGCCATTGATCACGCTCGGCCGATGCGATCGCAAACGGGAGATGCCGCGCACGCAAGCGGGGATGGCCGAAGCGCTCGACATACATGTCGGGTCCGCCGAGCCATCCGCACAGGAACCAGAACAGCTTGTCGCGGGAGCCGTCGAGCGGCGTGGGATGCATGGCGCGCAGCGGCGCGAACTCGGGCTCGAGCTCCATCAAGTCGTAAAACCGGTCCACGAGTTCGCGGACCTTCTGCTCGCCTCCGAGCAGCGCGAATGCCGTCGGGGCAGAAGTTTCTTCAGTGCTCATGACGCGCATGATAACGCAAGGGCTGCATGAATTGCCGGTCGTAAATGTCATCCTTGACTTTGCCCGCTCGACCGATCGAAAAATCAGCCCGATTCCGCGCGACCGTCTGCTCAATAAACAGGCAGCCCCTGTCTCTTTTTGACACTAAACAACGGCGCATTTGACAGCCGGCAACGCCCTCTTTGAGGGAGGACAAGCAAAGCATACTTTACAAATTCAAGCCAAAGCGAATGGCTACCATTGCCTAAAAGGTAATACCAAAAGGATTGCGAGGAGAGGTCCAGCAGGTGCGCGGCGGGAAATTCAATCCCGGGCGGACTTAACGGACGGTAACGACGGGAAGGCCAAACCGCTCACCGTCACGAATTCGTTGTCCAAAAGAAAAGAAGAAATGCCATGCGCGACTTGATTATTACAAATTCTTCCAGGCTGGAGCTGTCGATGCGTCTGATGGACGTCATCGTGCTCGAATGCGCAGGCGCTCTGGCGGGCCTGCTCCACTTCCACATCCCCCTGAGTGAAACGCCGCCGATACATACCGTCCTGCTGCATTTCTGCAGCGCTCTCGCCTTCCTGCTGTTCCCGCAGTTCCAGCTCTACGTGTCGTGGCGCGGCCGCTCGCTGCCGGACATGTTCGTACGCCTCGTCGGCGCCTGGGGCGTGGTGCTGCTTATCGGGCTGTTCTTCAGCTTCCTGGTCCACCATGTCGGCAACGTGTCGCGGCTCTGGATGTTCTACTGGTACGCGCTGGGCGTCGCGCTGCTGGTCGTTTTCCGCTTCGCCGTCTATTACGCGCTGCGGATGCTGCGTGCAAAGGGCCTCAACAGCAAGCGCGTCATCATCGTCGGTTATGGCAGCACGGGCAAGGAGATGCACCGGCGCGCGATGCAGCAGGACTGGACCGGTTACGACGTCAAGGCGGTCTGCGCCGATCCGCTCGACTCGGACAAGATAGTCGATCCTTCGATCGCCCGGCTTGCAAGCCTGAAGGAAGTACACGATTACGCGGTCGCCCAGCATATCCACGAAATCTGGGTCACGCTGCCGCTCACCGCCTCCTCGCGGCTGCAGGAACTGCAGTACCTGATGCGCAATACCTTTGTCGACATCCGCTGGGTGCCCGACGTCCTGGGACTGCAGATGCTCAGCAACCGCATGGGCAATTTCCTTGGCCTGCCCGTGGTCGACCTGAACCAGCCCGTCACCAGCGGCATACACGGCATCGTCAAGGAAATCTTCGATCGCAGCTTCGCCCTGCTCGCGCTGTTCCTGCTGCTGCCGCTGTTCATCGTGATCGCCATCATGATCAAGCGCACCTCGCCGGGGCCGGTGTTCTTCAAGCAGCCCCGGCTCGGCCTGAACGGGCGCCAGTTCAACGTCTACAAGTTTCGCACGATGAAGGTTCACCAGGAACAGAACACGGTGACCCAGGCAACCAAGAACGATCCGCGCCTGACGCCTATCGGCGGGTTCCTGCGTCGCACGAGCCTCGACGAACTGCCCCAGTTCATCAATGTGCTGCTCGGCGACATGTCGGTGGTCGGCCCGCGCCCGCATGCAATGCAGCACAACGAGATCTACAAGGACCTGCTCGAAACCTACATGCTCCGCCACCGGGTAAAGCCGGGCATCACGGGATGGGCGCAGATCCACGGCCATCGCGGCGAGACCGAGACGCTCGACAAGATGGCGACGCGTGTGCAGTTCGACCTGCATTACATACAGCACTGGTCGCTCTGGATGGACCTGCGCATCATCGCCTGGACCGCGTTCAAGGGATGGACGGGCAAGAACGCCTACTGAGCGACGCGACATGAGCCGCAAGCCGGACTTGCGGCCAGCTGAACCAGGACAATCATGACGGATACAGAAAAAAGCAGCGTCCGCGGCGATCAGGAGCCGGCGGGCCTCGACACAAGCGCGCCGCGGCAGAAGGTCGCGGTCATTACCGGCGTCAGCGGACAGGACGGCGCGTACCTGGCCGAACTCCTGCTTTCCAAGGGCTATGTCGTTCATGGCGTGAAGCGCCGCACCTCGCGCTTCAATACCGAGCGTATCGATCACCTTTACCAGGACCCGCAGGAGCGCGAGCGCCGCTTCATCCTTTACCACGGCGATCTCACCGATTCCTCATCGCTGCTCAGGATCATCCAGGAGACGCAGCCCGATGAGATCTACAACCTCGCCGCGCAGAGCCATGTCGCCGTTTCTTTCGACGAGCCCGAGTACACCGCGAATTCGGACGCGCTCGGCCCCCTCCGCATACTCGAGACCCTGCGCCGCCTCGGCATGGAAAAAAAGACGCGCTTCTACCAGGCGTCCACCTCCGAGATGTTCGGCGCGTCCGGCGATTCTCCTCAGCACGAGGAAACGCCCTTCCGTCCGCGCAGTCCGTACGCCATCGCCAAGCTCTATGCGTACTGGATCACGGTGAACTATAGGGAAGCCTATGGCATGCATGCGTCCAACGGCATCCTCTTCAACCATGAGTCGCCCCTGCGCGGCGAGACCTTCGTCACCCGCAAGATCACACGCGGCCTGGCGCGCGTGGTGATGGGCCAGCAGGACTGCATTTACCTCGGCAACCTCGACGCCCGGCGGGACTGGGGCCACGCGAGGGATTACGTCGAGATGATGTGGCGCATTCTTCAGCAGGACCAGCCCGACGATTACGTCATTGCCACCGGCGTCCAGCACAGCGTACGCGAATTCGTCGAAGCGGCCGCCCAGGAACTCGGTCTCGTCCTTCGCTGGGAAGGCCGAGGTCTGGACGAGCATGCGGTCATCGTCGATCCGGGAAAACACACGAACGTTGCCAAGAATCAGGTCGTCGTCCGGGTCGACGCGCGATACTTCAGGCCAACAGAAGTGGACAGCATGCTGGGCGATGCGACCAAGGCGCGCGAACGACTCGGCTGGCAGCCGACGATCGGCTTCCACGCACTGGTCCGGGAGATGGTGCAGGCCGACCTAGATGCGGCCGGGAAGGATCACCTGTTCCAGACGCATGACGCCCACTCCCACTTCTATCACAACTGAAGCAAGGCCCGGATTCGCTGGGAAAGAGGAAGCAAATCAAAAAAATCAACTCAATAAATGCATCTATGTAGCAGGACACCGCGGCCTGGTGGGCTCCGCGATCGTCAGGGCCTTGCGCAAGCGAGATTACAGCAACATTCTGACGAGGACGCACGCGGAACTCGATCTCAAGGACCAGGCCGCGGTGCGCGCCTTCTTTGCCGAGCACCAGCCGGAGGAAGTCTATCTTGCCGCGGCCAAGGTGGGCGGCATACACGCCAACAATACCTATCCGGCGGAGTTCATCTACGACAACCTGATGGTGCAGTCGAACGTGATCCACGAGGCATGGCGCGCCGGCGTCAGGAAGCTCCTGTTCCTTGGCTCCTCCTGCATCTACCCCCGCATGGCGGAACAGCCGATACGGGAGGAATACCTGATGAACGGCGCGCTCGAGCCCACCAACGAACCGTACGCGATTGCGAAGATCGCCGGCATCAAGATGTGCGAGAGCTACAACCGCCAGTACGGAACGGATTTCCGCAGCGTGATGCCCACCAATCTCTACGGCCCGGGGGACAACTACCACCCCGAGAACAGCCACGTCATCCCCGCGCTGATCCGCCGTTTTCACGAGGCCAAGATTGCCGGCGCAGAGAAGGTCGTGATCTGGGGCACCGGCAAGCCGCGCCGCGAATTCCTCCACGTCGATGACATGGCGGACGCATGCGTGCATGTCATGAACCTCGACAATGCGACTTATGCGGCGCATACGTCGCCGATGTTGTCACATATCAACGTTGGCACGGGTGAAGACGTCACAATACGCGAAGTTGCCGAAATGATAAAGAACGCAGTCGGCTTCAAGGGCGAAATCGAGTACGACACCAGCAAGCCGGATGGCACACCGCGCAAGCTGATGAATACGGCAAAGCTCACCGCCCTAGGCTGGCGCCCGTCGAAATCGCTTGGCGATGGTCTCAAGGAGACATATGGGCATTTCGTGGCCGAGTACGGCTAAGGGCTTCGCGGCATACGACGGGCGGCCGGAGCGGCTCGGAGCGAGCCGATCCGCCGCGGCCGCGGGCGAACGACCCGGGCGTTCAGCCGTCGCGATGCCGGCAACCGGCGGTGGGAAAGCACTGCCCCAACCCGGCGCCGCTTCACACACGACACGACAACGACTGAACCAGTGGAGCGGTCATGCATTGAGAGCCCCTGCCGCCGCCGAACATTTCTATCAAGAGTTGAAAGATGAATGACGCCCTTTCGCCTACCGAGGTCATGATCAACCTCGCTGCCGCGCTCTTTCTGATACCGATTGCCGCCGGCATGTTCTGCAAGCTGCCCAAGCTGGTCATGTTCGGATTCCTGGTTGTCCTGTTCTTCTTCGCCGACTCGACCTACGGCGAACTGCAGACGGTCAACAATCTCTATTCCCGCGGCGTGGGCATGTATTACTTCTCGCTGCTCAATCTCGCGCTCTTCGTGCTCGGCGCGACCGCGCTCGTGAAACGCCTGGCCCACCCCCAGGGGCCAGCGGTGGCGCCGTCCGTCACCAAGTACTTCATCGCTTTCGTCTTCCTGTTCAGCGGGCACGTCGTCGCCGGCCTCATGCAAGGCATAGAACTCAACGTGATCCTCGGTTACAACGGGATACTGAACGTCTTCAACATGATGATCTTCATGTACCTGGTCATCATGTCCTTCAACAGCGAAAAGGATATCAAGCAGCTGCTGCTGTTCATCATCGCCGCGGCTGCGCTGCGCGCCGTGTTCGGCGGCGTGCGCTACGCGTTCATGGGTGGGGACACGGCCAACCCGTACAGGAACTTCGACGGCTTCGACATCAAGATCTACTTCTTCGACATCGGCGACAACTTCATCGCCGCACTGGCCGCCTTCGCCATCGCCTGGATGCTGACCTCGCCACAGGTGCGCCTGTCCTTCCTTTCTCGCGCCGTGCTGCTGGGGCTGCTCGCCCTTGAGATCGCCGTGGTCGCACTCTCCTATCGCCGATCCGGCCTGCTGGGGCTGGGCCTGATGTTCCTGTTCCTGCTGGCGCAGTTGCCCGGCAAGCGCAAGATCTTTTTTGCGATGGTCGCCTGTGTCGCCATCAGCTTTGCCGCATCGATCTTCTTTGAACAGCGCCTGCAGTTTGCCGGCGGCGGCAGGGACGGCATCCTGTCCTCGCTTCTGTTCGACGTGGCGCCGAGCCGCGGGGGAATCAAGGACAGCCGCTTCTACGAGCTGTATGCGGCGGCGCAGAGCGTGGGCAGCAACTGGCTTTTCGGCCTCGGCACCTGGGGCCGCTTCTACGGCGACAGCGAGCTGCTGTCCTACCATGACGGCAATTACACCTTCGTGCACAGCGGGTTCGGCCACATCATCCTCAAGGCCGGCGTCGTCGGTGTGATCATCTTCTCCTGCATACTCGGCGCGATCGTCCGCTTCTACCTGCGGCACCGCAAATCCCTGGTCGGCTACGCACGCATGCTCGCCGATACAGGATTCGCCGGCATGCTGTTCTGGTTTCCGACGCTGCTCATCGGAACGCCGGTCATCGAATATCGCACCATGCAGCTGATCGGACTCACCCTGGCCCTGCCCTTCGTCGCGGTCGGCATGCAGGCATACCAGGTTCGCCAATACCAATATCACTACCAACATGCTGCTGCGTAACTCTCTCTGGAACCTGAGCGGCTCCGCCATCCCGATGGTGGTGGCGCTGGCGACCGTTCCCGCGCTGATTGCCTCGCTCGGCGTGGAGGGCTACGGCATCGTCACGCTGGTCGGGTCGGTCATCGGCTATTTCGGCGTGCTCGACATCAACCTGAGCGCCGGCGCGATCAAGTATCTCGCCGAGCAGCATGCGGCGAACGACCGCAAGCGCTTTGCCGAGACCTTCTGGTTCGGCGCCATGTTCTACGGCGCGCTCGGATTGCTCGGGGCGCTGGCGCTGTTTTTTGCGTCCGAGTACCTGGTCGGGCGATTTTTCGAGGTCTCGCCCGAAGTCCGGGAAGCGACCGTACTCGCCTTCCAGGTCGGCGCGCTCGGATTCGCGCTGTCGCAGACGCAGAACTACCTGCTTGTCGTACCGCAGGCGCTGCAGCGCTATGACCGCTCGGCGCAGAGCGAAGCCTTCTTCGGCGTGCTGGTCAATCTCGTCTCCGTCGCGGCGGCGCTCGCCGGCACCGGCATCGTCGGCGTCATCGTGGCGCGCGTATCCGTATCGGCCCTCAATGTGCTGTACCTGGTATTCCTGATCCGTTCCTTCCGGCTCGACATGGGCATGTGCTGGCCGCGCAAGGAAGTCCGGTCGGCACTGACCTCGTTCAGCGCCTATGCCTACCTGAGCAAGATTGCCTCGACACTGCATCAGCATGCGGACAAGGTCATCGTCGGCGCGGTCGCCGGGCCTGTTGCGCTGACCTTCTACACGGTGCCCGTGACGCTTGCCGGCCGCATCCTCGGCCTGACCTACCGGCTTTCCAGCGTGATCTATCCCCGTGCTTCGGCCCTCGCGGGCGCCGGGCGCATCAGCGAACTGCGCCCGGTGTACCTGGACGTGATGCGCTATGTCACCTATATCAACCTCGTGGCCCTCGGCATGATCATCCTCGCCGGCGACGAATTCCTCCGCCGCTGGGTGGGGCCGGAATTCATCCAGCTCGGCTATCCCGTGCTGATCCTGATGACCATCGCATTGCTGATCGACTCGCTGACCAATATTCCGTCCCTCGTCAACGACGCGCTCGGCCATCCGCGCATCACCGGGCGCTTCGCCGTCGCCAATGGCGTCATGGGTGTGGGCATGGTCTACCTAGGCACCACTGTCGGCGGCATCGTGGGCGCCGCGACCGGACATCTCGTCTCCTCGCTGCTGATGGGAATGGCTTTCCTGCTGTTCGTGCACGGTCGCACGGTGCCGGTCAGTTTCATCGAAACGCTGCGGATGGGATATGGCCGAAGCATCGCCGTCGGGCTGCTGATCCTGCTGGTGCTGGTGCCGCTGAAGTGGATGGTGCCCAACAGCCTGCTCGGCACGCTGGCGATCGTCACCGCCGGCGCCATCGCGCTTTGCCTGGCCGGCATCGCCTTCATAGTCGGCGTGGACCAGCGCACCGCGGTGCTCAACTTCGCCCGCCGTCTGCGCTCCTGAGGCTGCATCATGCGCGTCCTGATCGTCAGTGAAGACATTCCCTATCCGAGCATGGGCGGCCTTGCCAAGCATGCGCTCAACCTCGCCCGTGCCCTGGTCCGCGCAGGCCACCAGGTGGACATACTCGGAGGCGACCAGCATCCGATCGAGGTCGCCGGCGATGAAGGCATCTTCGGCGGGCGCTTCTTCGGCGAGCTCCATGGGCAGAACGCCGGCTGGAAAGAAGGCCGCCTGGGCGTGTACATGCCGCTCAAGCGGACCGTCATCGCCAAACGCTTCGCCCGCATCATCATGCGCCGCGCCGCGAACTATGACGTAGTCCACTACCACGGCCACTTTCCGAACATGGCGGCCTTCCTCCCGCCCCATGTGAACTTCGTGCAGACGCGCCATGACCAGGGCAGCGACTGCCTGGCATTCACCCGTTTCCGCGACGGCAAGATCTGCGATCTGACCGACGCGGAACACTGCGCCGCCTGCATGACGCCGCGCCCCAACGCGCTGCAGCGCGCGGCTTCCACCACCGCCGTTGTGCGTTTCCGGCAGCAGGTGGCGGACGGATTCAGGAAGCACAAGACGGTGTTCGTTTCCGATCTGCTGCAGCGCAACTTCGAGCGGGTCGCCGGCAAGGGCCCCTGGGGTCATACGGTGCACAACTTCGTCGATGTCGCGATGCTGCAGAACGCCCAGGCGGCCGCTTCTCCCGTCGTGCGGGGCGGCGCATTCCACATCGCCGTCGCCGGCAAGATCTACGAAGCCAAGGGCATCGAAGCGTTCCTTTCCGAACTCGTCCCGCGGATGGACGACGACATGGTGGTGACCGTCGCCGGCGACGGTCCCGACGAGCAGCGGCTGCGAGCCCGTTTCGAAGGCGAGCGGGTCCGCTTCCTCGGCTGGTGCACACCTGAACGAACACTGGAAGTCGCCGCCGCTGCCAGCGCGGTCGTCATGCCTTCCCTGCTGGAGGAGGCCTTCGGCTCCACCACGCTCGAAGGCCTGATGCTGGGCAAACCTGTATTTGCCCTGGCGATCGGCGCCACGCCCGAACTGGCCGTCTACCAGTCGGCGCCGGGACAACTTCGCCTCCATGCAGACATGCGATCGCTTGTCGGGGATCTGCTGACCGTGCCACGCAGCCTGTCCTTCGGCAGACCGCCGCTGGAGGCCGCGGGCGCGGAGCGCGCGGTGCAGCAATTATTGGATATCTATCGTTTGCCGACCGGCCAAACCATACGCTGAAAGGCTCCACTCATGGCGCTCAAATTCTCTGTCATCACCTGCACCTGGAACAGCAAGGCATATCTGCACGAATCGATTGCCTCCCTGCTCAGCCAGGACTACCCCGATATCGAATACATCTTCGTGGACGGCGGCTCGACCGACGGCACGCTGGAGCAGATCGCGGCCCTGCCACGCAGCTACCGGCTACTCGAAAACGTGCGCGGCGGCGTCAGCCGCGCGATGAACGAGGGCCTGCGCATCGCGACCGGGGACGTGATCGCCTACCTGCACTCGGACGACTACTATCTCCAGCCGGACGTGCTTTCCCGCGTCGCCCGTCACCTGCAGGAAAGCGGCAGGAGCTGGCTGTTCGGTCGCACCATGACCTGCATCGACGGCAAGCTCCACGCGGACGACTACATCGCGCCGCGCTACAGCTACAGTAGCCTTTTGCGCGGCAACTTCATCCCGCATCCGGCGACCTTCGTCCGGCGCGATCTGATGCTGCGCGCCGGGGGCTTCGACACCGGCCTCAAGTATGCGATGGACTACGACCTCTGGCTGAAGATCGGCAGGATGCACGACCCGGTGCAGCTCGACGAACCCCTCACCGCTTTCCGTGAACACGAGGGCAGCCTCTCCAGCTCGTCGCGCACCCGGCTGGCGGCGATGGCGGAGGATTTCCGGGTTCGCCTCAAATACGCAGGGTACAACCCGGTCAGCCGCCTTGCCCACTACGCAAGGTATTTCGTTCGTCGTCAGCGTGTAATCAATGCGAAAGGACATGCATGAGAACGCCCGAGATTTCCCTCATCCTCGCCACCGTCGGCCGCACCGACGAGCTTGCCCGCCTGTTCGAATCACTGGCGGCGCAGACCTTCAGCAATTTCGAGGTCATCGTCGTCGACCAGAACGATGACGACCGCCTGCTGCCGCACCTCGACCGCGCCCGTTATCTCGGCGTGGCTGTCCGTCACCTTCGCCACCGTCCCGCGAATCTCGCTGCCGCAAGGAATGTCGGAATCGAAGCCGCGCGCGGTCGATGGATCGGCTTTCCGGACGACGATTGCTGGTATTCGCCGCGCCTGCTCGAGCATGTTGCGGCGCGCTATGGCGCAGGCGACAAGCCGGCGGGCATCATCGTCCGCTGGGTCGAACAGAATGAACAGCCGCTCAGTCCGGCCGATCTGTCCTGGGAGCGTTCACGGGCTTTCCGCGATGTTCCCGTCAGCTCCATCACCCTGTTCTGCGAACGCAAGCTCTTCAAGGATATCGGCGGCTTCGACGCCAGGCTGGGCGTGGGACAGTGGTTCGGTGCAGGCGAGGAAACCGACTTCGTCATGCGCGCACTGCGCGCAGGCGCTCTGTTCACCTATGAGCCGCTGGGCGAAGTGCACCATGCGGTGAATCCTCAAAAGCCGGTTGCCACGCCGACGACGAAGCTGGCTGTGCGTCATCGCGCCCGCGGCACGGGTGCCCTGTATGCCAAGCACCAGCTCCCCTTGTGGGTCATCCTGCGCGGGCTGGCGGCCCCGCTGCTCAGGCCGGTGCTGAAAGGCACGTTCGGCGCCGAGCTAGCGCTCGGCTACGCGACCATGCGCGGGCGAATCGACGGACTGCTCGGCTGGCGCCGGACACACCAGTCGTAGCGCCGTGTGGGCCGCGACCGCTCAGGACGGCAGAGCGTGCAGTGCAAGGATGAAGCGACGTATAAGAATTTTTACAAAGTCGTCTGGCGACGATTGAAATCTGTTTGATTTTTGCAGCACTGCCGGCTGCCGTCGCCATCACAATGCATGAAGAACTTGCGGCGATCACTGTTCGCGGAAAAAAACAGACGACATAAACAGACCGCGCGCGGGAATCTCCCGCGCACGGTACCGGAGTACAGCATGCAAAAGGCTACGGCCATCTCAAACATCGCGCTGCATCGTGGCCTGTGCCCCGACGCGGCGCCGGCAGCCGGCGCGTTCGCCCTTGGACGCAGGTCAGCGCGAGTCGCCGGCAGCGGATGCTCTTGCGATGCCTGCTACGGGAGCAGCATGCACGGCATCGCACCTGGGGTGCGGAAAGCGCGAAATCCATGAGAATTCTTGTCGCCCACAATGCCTATCAACATCGCGGCGGCGAAGACGTCGTCGTCGAAGCGGAAGTCGAGCTTCTGCGGTCCCGCGGCCACACGGTCGAGATGTACCAGGTTCACAACGACGAGCTGAACGGCATGCCGAAGGTGCAGGCGGCCTCGACGACGGTATGGTCAATGCGCAGTCCGCGCGACCTGAAGGATATCTGTGACCGCTTCAAGCCGGAGATCATCCACGTGCACAACACCTTCCCGCTGATCTCCCCCTCCCTGTACTGGGCGGCATCGCGCCTGGACATACCCGTGGTACAGACGCTCCACAACTTCCGCCTCCTGTGCCCGCAAGCGATTTTTCTGCGCGAGGAAAAGATCTGCGAGGACTGCCTGGGCAAGCTTCCGTGGCGGGCCGTCACGCGCAAGTGCTATCGCCAGTCGGCCGCGCAGACCGCGGTGCTGGCGGGCATGCTGACCGTCCATCGCGCGATCGGCACCTACAGAAGCCAGGTCACGCGCTACATCGCGCTCAACGAATTCGCACTGTCGAAGTATGTGGAAGGCGGACTGCCGGCCGACCGGTTTCGCATCAAGCCCAATTTCGTTGCATCTTCACGGTCCCCGCAATGGCACAAGCGCACCGGCGGCATGTATGTCGGCCGCCTCTCCTCGGAGAAAGGCCTGGAGGTCCTCGCCAACGCATTCCGGCTGCGCCCGGGTCTGGATATCGACGTGATCGGCGGCGGCCCGCTTGAGGGGATTGCACGCGATACCTTCGGCACGCGGTGGCTCGGCTTCCGCCCCCTCGACGAGATCATGACGCGGATGGAAACCGCGGCCTACCTGGTCCTGCCCAGCATCTGCTACGAAAACTCGCCGCGCACGATCGTCGAGGCCTATTCCTGCGGCTTGCCGGTCATCGCCAGCCGCCTGGGCTCGCTTGCCGACATCGTCAGGGACGGGGTCACCGGGCTGCTGTTCAACCCGGGCGATGCGGCCGACCTGGCGGACAAGATGGCCTGGGCCGAAGCGCACCCCGAGGAAATGATGCGCATGGGCCGGGCAGCACGAGCAGAGTACGAGGCGAAGTACACGCCTGAGCGCAACTATGAACAGCTGATGGAAATCTATGAAGATGCAATTTCAACACTACGACGCAAACGTGATACCGCGAGCCGGCCAGCCTGTGCTTGAGGCATTCATCGATGCCGTAACCTGGGATGAAGCCCTCACCCGCATCACCAACTGGGGGGCGGCGCATGAATCGCGATACGTTTGCATCTGCAATGTCCATTCGGTGGTGACGACGACACAGGACGTCGAGTTCAAGATCGCCGTGAACAATGCCGACATGGCGACGGCCGACGGTGCTCCGATCGCATGGACGCTGCGGCGGATGGGACATTCGGCGCAGGAGCGCATCAACGGCCCGGACCTGATGATGAAGTACCTGAAGGAGGCGGAGAGGCTCGGCCAGGTCGTCTTCTTCTACGGCAGCACCGACACGACCCTCGCCAAGCTCAGGCTGGCCCTGGCGCGCGATTTTCCAAGGCTGCAGATCGGCGGCACGTACTCGCCGCCATTCAGGCCGCTGTCCCGGGAAGAGGACGACGCCATCGTCAAGGAGATCAACGCCAGCGGCGCCAACGTCGTATTCGTGGGTCTGGGCTGTCCCAAGCAGGAAAAATGGATGGCCGAGCACCGCGGGCGCATCAACGCCGTCATGATCGGTGTCGGTGCGGCCTTCGACTACCATGCCGGGGTCATCCGGCGCGCGCCTCTCTGGTGGCAAAAGAACGGTCTTGAGTGGCTCTATCGGCTCGGATCAGAACCGCGTCGCCTGTTCAAGCGGTATGCGGTAACCAATACGCTTTTCGTGATCGGCCTGATTCGCCAGTACGTGCAGGCCAAGCTGCCAGCGGGCGAAACCTGAGACGACAACGTGCCGCGAGGCGCACCCTGGAAAGGAAAGCGCCTCGCCGTTGCGTGCACGAAGAACGCACCGGGCAGACCGTGGAAATCCGGCCGGATGTACCGGCCTTGCCCCGTGCCGTCAGGCCGACTTGGCCAGCGCGGGCGACGACAGATAGTGGGTTCGAACCGCCAGCTGCTCGTTCGTCAGCCGGTTCTGGAATGGGATACGGGCGGCAACATGGGCGAAGAAGCTGTCGATCTCTTCCCAGGCATTGAGCTCGTCGAACTGCTTCGAATGCCCCCACAGATGGAAGATGCCGCCATGGTGGCAGGCATGGTCGAACATCGTATAGAGACGCTGAATCCAGTCCTCGCGCGACAACGCGAGCCTGAGTCCCTCGAGGCGTTGCACCCACTCCCCCGACCCGGCGAAGTTGCGCAGGTAGACCGCGCGATCATGCGGGTACAGCTGCAGCGTGGTCGGCATCTCGTAGGGCAGGCGTCCCGCGTCGAAGCGCAGGTTCATGGTGGTCCTCGCGTAGGTGAATCCACATGCCCTGACGAGTTCGACATCCCGGTTTGTGTAGCGCCCGCCCGGATAGCAGAAACCGTTGACCCTGACCCCGAGGATATCTTCCAGGCGCGCCTTGCCATCGCTGATCTGATGATAGGCATGCCAGATATCGACCTTTTTCAGGTAGCGGTGGTCCATCGTGTGGGAACCGATCTCGAAATGCCTGCCAAGCTCCCGGATACCCGCATCGGCGAGGACCTGGTCTCCTTCGCAGTTTCGGATAGGCACGAAAAAGGTCCCGCGTAGCCCATGCTTGTGCAAGAGTTCCGCGGTCTTCATGTCCGACGGGTGTCCGTCATCGATTGAACAGGTAAATACGGTTTCCATCACTCGCTCCGCCTCTGAACGGTATATCTGCTCCGCAAGCGGAGGCAGCCGCCCATGTATTCTTTCTTCAAAGTTGGATGCTCCCCGCGCGGTGCGGTTCAGAGCGTTTTGCCTGCAGGCCGCCGGTCCGCGCCCGGCTGCCCATGAGAAACCGCCCGCTTGCACGCCTGGACGAGGCCGTCGGCGGCATTATCGAAAGAGTATTCCCTCACCAGCGACAGGCTGCGCTGGGCGTAGGCCGAGAGGCGGGCGGGATCGGCAAGCAGCGCCGTCGCCT
The DNA here is from genome assembly GCF_019656455.1 of Noviherbaspirillum aridicola. GTDB lineage: Bacteria > Pseudomonadota > Gammaproteobacteria > Burkholderiales > Burkholderiaceae_D > Noviherbaspirillum > Noviherbaspirillum aridicola. The sequence goes on along the minus strand of NZ_BPMK01000004.1, from coordinate 11,024 downwards.
TTTCCGCCCAGACATCCGCCTCCAGCGGACAGACATATCCGTTCTCGCCGTCGACGATCAGTTCGCCGGCGACACCGGCATGCGGGCTGACGATGACGGGCAGTCCGGCCGCGCATGCTTCATTCGCCACCACACCCCATACGTCGGCCGACGTCGGGAACAGGAAAATGCGCGCCGACTTGTACAATGCCGGCAATTCAGCCTGCTTCGCGAAGCCATGGAAATCGGCGTGTACGAACTCCCGCAATGATTCGGCCGCCTGCCGCACCGCGGCCTCTTCGCTGCCCGATCCCGCGTACAGGATGCCGACTTTCCTGCCCAGCCGCCGTGCCACCCGCGCCGCCACGTCCAGCGCAAACCGGGGTCCCTTTTCAGGAACCATGCGACCGCAGAAGATGAAATCGTAGGGCTTCGCCGCGGGCTCCGGCTCGCGCCGGTAGGCATCGTTGTCGATGCACAGATAGGAACGATAGCACTTGCCCGGATCCGCACCATAGCTCTCGAACAGCCGCTGGCCGCCGTCGCTCGCGGAGAGGAAGGCGGCGGACCGGCCATAGACGATGCGCCGCACCAGCTTGTGGACGCGGCTGAGATCACGCTCGGACATGTCGGTGCCATCCGTCAGCGGCACATGCGGAATCCGCTTGAGGAAGGCGTATCCGAACGCATAGATCTGGGTCGGATTGAGGCCGTCGGTGACGATCACGTCGGGACCGAAGCGGCTCAGCGCGGGCACCACATCCGGGTTGTTGTGGATGTACCTGCCCTTGACCGTCGTAATGCGCTCGCGGAGGAAGCGATGGTCGAATTCGAAAACCGGCAGATCCCAGTGCCGGTTGGGTTCGCGGCGCGCACAAAAAATTACCTGCAGTTGCACGCCCGCGGCCGCCGCAATGCGGTTGAACACGGGGATGCGATACGGCGGCGGCTCGTTCGTGACAATTGCTATTTTTAACATGCGCTAATGGTAGTGGGAATGAAGTTGCGACAAATGACGAAAATCAAGAGAGGCAGGCCCGCCGCAGCCTCGATGCCTCTTCCTCATGTTGCCGCAGTGTATAGGACTCCCACCGTGGTGAAACTGAGCAATGTCATGCCACCTTAGCCCCCTCCGTGATCAGGCGGGGGTGCGCCCCCGCGGCAGCATTTCGGCGGCCATCCGCCGCAGATCCCGGCCGCGTTCGACCCAGTTCCGGATCGTTTTCGGCAGCAGCGCATCCTGGTACTTCACCCAGACCTTGGCTTGCCGGCGGTAGCCCTCCGCGGCCTGGCGCCAGGCGACGCGGCCGTTCAGCAGGAATTGCAGGCGCGATCGGTAGATGGTCACGTTGTCGAGGTCGCGCTGAACGGCGCCGAGCGCGAACTTGTAATCGTAGCGTCCCCAGAGAAAGTGGAATTCCTTGCCGCCGCGCCGAATGCATTCCCTTATGGTCTCGTAGCAGCAGAGGAAGCCGACCCAGTGATCGTCGTAACGCGGATCGTGCGCCAGGATGTTGAGGAAGTAGTTTCGCCCTGCGCGATAGGCAATCGCCCCCGCGACCACTTCACCGTCTATCGTCATGATGCCGGCCACCCCACACGCACGGGCAAGCGCGACGATGCGGCGCGTTTCATCTTCGTCGATGGCGGAGGCGATGTTCTTGTTCGCCATCCGTGTACGGTTGAAGCCGATGAGCGTGCGTATGTGATGCTCGGGGATGGCCTCCTCGGTGAAGACTTCGAACCGGCAATCAGGGAACGACTTGCGCAACCTGTCTCCGTAGCGCTTGATGTTGCGGCGCGTGTTCTTGCCGAGCGCCGCGAGATACGCGTCCGGCGAGTCAGGCAGTGCGAGCGTGATGTCTTCGAGATGATTGAAACGCTGATACGGATAGGGCAAGGTCTCGACGTCGGTTTCGATTGCCTTGAAACTGATGACGTGCACGTCCGGATAGCGCTCGAAGATATAGTTCGAGAAGCAGTCCATCTCTTCCCTTCCGACGCGAATGGCTTCATTGAGCACACGAACGCTTCCGTGTTTTCGCTCGAATAGAAAGATCGCGCGAACTTTGTCTCCGCACCGTGCCACATAAGTGCTCGTTGCGCCCGCCTGCCAACCGTAGATCCTGAACTCTATCAGAGAGGAAAAGATATTGCCGTACAAGCCCTCCACTTCGGATTCGACAAATGAAGGCACTTCGTTTTCGTAGCAGATGATGCTGTTCTTATTGGCTTCCATGTTCTCGCTGTCACCACATTGGCTTAATGAATGAGACACCCGGAATGCGTTCCTGGACCGAGAGCGCATTACATGGACGGTCGTATGCGAAATACATGCCCACCTTTCGAATGCGTTCGCAACATCGTCCACATGCACATGCCATACGCTGGCACACGGCCAGGTTCAGCCTGCTCCCACTCTGCAGGTCAGACATCTGCTTCTCACGCCGAAATCCCTTGCCTGCGAGGTTGTGCTCACTCGTTTGATGAGCACCAAACGAGGTTCTCGTGGGCGATTCCTGCCGGCGCGTTCGAAGCGCTCGGCCACTGCGGCGACCGGACAAAAAAAATGCCGGCCACGTGGCCGGCATTCTCTTTCGTTCCGAGCAGCTTACTTGAACTGCCAGGCGCGAACATACTTGACTTCGAAGGAGTTCGACTTGCCCTGGGGGGTCGAATCATCCGGCGTGCCCGAGGCGCTGCCGTACCAGAGATCGAGCATCAGGTACATCGGATCGGTCATGGTCACGTTCACCGTCAGCACTTCCTTGCCATCGAAGTAGTAGGTCTGCTTGTTCGGTTCCCACTTCACCGCGTACTTGTGGAAGCCGGCGGACAGATCGGTACCGGTGTCGTACTGGCGGGTGCCGACCAGCTGGCCTTCGGCGTCGCCCTTCCATACCGTCGGTGCGTAGGCTTGCGGATGCGCCACGCCGTCGACTTCAAAGCCCCACGGTGCGGCACCGCCGGCATAGGCTTCCATCACGTCCATCTCGGGGCGGCGGTGGTCGATGTGGTTGAACAGCCAGAATGCGGGCCAGGTGCCCTTACCGACCGGCAGCTTGGCTTCGATCTCGAAGTAGCCATAGGTCTGGTAGTACTTGCCGTCGGTGTCGATGGTGCGGTTGAAGAAGTTGCCCGAGGCGTCGCGCTGCGGCCAGATCTTGAGCATGCCATCTTCGACGGTGTAGTTCTTCGTCGGATTGGAACCCTCGTACCACATGTGGTCGTTCCACAGGTTCGTGTTGTAGGTATTGAATTCTTCGCTGAAGCTCAGCGTGTAGGCGCTGGCGTCCTGGCCATAGGGCACGGGAGCCGATGCCTGTTCGCTGCCCGAGGTGTTGGCGCTCGGGGTGGCTGCGCTCTCGCCGGAGGCGTCGGCCTTGTCGCTGCTCGCGCCGGCACTGGTGTCACCCGCGACAGTTTCCGCAGCGGCGCTCTCGGTTGCCACGGCCGCGGTGCCCTGCACCGAAGCCTGGGAGGCTGCAGGCTCGGTGGTGCCGGAGCCACCGCCACCGCCGCAAGCGGCAAGCAGGACGGCGCTGCAAACACAGGTGAGCGTGGAGAGTTTGAACTGCTGGATAACTGACTTCTGCATGGTGGACCTTTCCGAATCTAACAAGCTGCGCTCAATTCTCGGCAGCAACGTTGTATCTGAGCATTGCCCGTTGGAATTGGTTCCGGCTTTCTGTCAAGAAAATGAGGTGATTTTTCAGCTTACTTCTGCGCTTTGCCGACAAAAAAACAACACAACTCGGCAATCGCGAAATGAAAAAGGGCCGGCTTGCGGGCCGGCCCTTTCATGCGGAGTGTTGTCGCGCTTACTTCTTGAACTGCCAGGCGCGCACGTAGTTGACTTCGAAGGAGTTCGACTTGCCCTGGGGGGTCGAATCATCCGGCGTGCCCGAGGCGCTGCCGTACCAGAGATCGAGCATCAGGTACATCGGATCGGTCATGGTCACGTTCACCGTCAGCACTTCCTTGCCATCGAAGTAGTAGGTCTGCTTGTTCGGTTCCCACTTCACCGCGTACTTGTGGAAGCCGGCGGACAGATCGGTACCGGTGTCGTACTGGCGGGTGCCGACCAGCTGGCCTTCGGCGTCGCCCTTCCATACCGTCGGTGCGTAGGCTTGCGGATGCGCCACGCCGTCGACTTCAAAGCCCCACGGTGCGGCACCGCCGGCATAGGCTTCCATCACGTCCATCTCGGGGCGGCGGTGGTCGATGTGGTTGAACAGCCAGAATGCGGGCCAGGTGCCCTTACCGACCGGCAGCTTGGCTTCGATCTCGAAGTAGCCATAGGTCTGGTAGTACTTGCCGTCGGTGTCGATGGTGCGGTTGAAGAAGTTGCCCGAGGCGTCGCGCTGCGGCCAGATCTTGAGCTTGCCATCTTCGACGGCGTAGTTCTTCGTCGGGTTGGAAGTCTCGTACCACATGTGGTCATTCCAGAGGCCGCTGTTATAGCTGTTGAACTCTTCGTTGAAGGTCAAGGTATAAGCGCTGGCGTCCTGGCCGTAAGGGCCGGAGGCTTGAGTGGACTCAGGAATTGCCGAGGTGGGGGTATCGCCGGTAGCGGCAGACGATGCTGTCACAGTAGGGGAAGAACCGGATGCAGCCGAAGTTTGTGCTGCTTCGGTGGAGCTGCCACCACCGCCACCGCCGCAAGCGGTGAGGAGAGCCGTAGCGCAGGCGCAACACAGAGTGGAAATAGCGGAGCGGTAATCGGTGAAATTAAACAAAGCAGTTCCTCTTTTAACTGGTTGATGGTAGCCAATGATCCTCACTGGCAACGCACGTTCAGAGCTTACCCCCGGGAAAATGGTTCCGGAGAAATGCATAAAAGAAGGTTTTTTCTTGCTTTGTTGAACTTTTCGTTTTGGTGGCTTCCTAATCCGGTTGCCCTTTTTTCAGGGCAACGATTTCCAGTGAAAATAACCCCGGTTTCGGGGCGCCATGATGATCGCCCAGCAATAAAAAGGCCGATGTCTCCATCGGCCTTGTTGCTTGGGCAAGGCGGACGCCTCGCTCAATGTTCATGCGTCAACCTTATTTGAATCGCCAGGCGCGCACGTAGTTGACTTCGAAGGAGTTCGACTTGCCCTGGGGGGTCGAATTGTCGGGGGTGCCGGAGGCGCTGCCGAACCAGAGGTCGAGCATCAGGTACATCGGGTCGCCCATGCTCACGTTCAGCACCAGCACTTCCTTGCCGTCGAAGTAGTAGGTCTGCTTGTTCGGTTCCCACTTCACCGCGTACTTGTGGAAGCCGGCGGACAGGTCCATGCCGGTGTCGTACTGGCGGGAGCCGACCAGCTGGCCTTCGTAGTCGCCCTTCCATACCGTCGGCGCGTAGGCCTGCGGATGGGCCACGCCATTGACGTTGAAGCCCCACGGCGCGGCACCGCCGGCGTACGCTTCCATCACGTCCATTTCCGGACGGCGGCTGCCGATATGGTTGAACAGCCAGAATGCGGGCCAGGTGCCCTTGCCGACCGGCAGCTTGGCTTCCACCTCGAAGTAGCCATAGGTCTGGTAGAACTTGCCGTCGGTGTCGATGGTGCGGTTGAAGAAGTTGCCCGAGGCGTCGCGCTGCGGCCAGATCTTGAGCTTGCCATCCTCGACCGTGTAGTTCTTCGTCGCGTTGGAAGTCTCGTACCAGATATGGTCGTTCCACAGGCTGGTGTTATAGCTGTTGAACTCTTCGTTGAAGCTCAGCGTATAAGCGCTTGCGTCCTGGCCGTACGGGACCGGAGTGCCGCTCGGTGCGGGTGCGGGTGCGGGTGCCGGGGCCGGCGCAGGTGCCGGTGCGGGCGCAGTCGTGCTGGTCGTGCCCGCATATTCGCAAACCTTGTCAGCGCCAGGCAGCGGGTCGCCGAAGACATCGTTGCTGCAGGCGACGGAGCCGGTCGCGGTGCGGTAGGCCCAGGTGCTGTTCAATCCATAACGAACCTGGCGGGTACCGCTGAAGCTGCAGGTGCCGTACTCGGTCGCGCAGCGGGTCCAGCTGGAAGTGGTCGGTGCGGGTGCGGGTGCGGGTGCGGGTGCGGGTGCGGGTGCGGGTGCGGGTGCGGGTGCGGGTGCGGGTGCGGGTGCGGGTGCCGGAGCAGGCGCCGGAGCCGGAGCGGGTGCCGGAGCCGGCGCGGAAGTCGTCGTAGCGACATCGCAAACCTTGTCCGCGCCCGGAGCCGGATCGCCGAAGACATTATTGTTGCAGGCGATCGTGCCGGTGGCCGTACGATATGCCCATTTGCCGCTCAGGCCATAACGCACCTGCTTGGTGCCGCTGAAGTTGCAGGTGCTGTTCTCGGTCGCGCAACGGGTCCACGTCGTGGTGCTGGTTGTGGGCGCAGGTGCAGGCGCCGGGGCCGGAGCGGGTGCAGGAGCGGGCGAAGGCGTCGTCGTGGTGGTCGTCGTCGCGTATTCGCAGATCTTGTCGGCGCCGGGAGCGGGATCGCCAAACACTTCGTTGTTGCAGGCGATCGAGCCGGTTGCCGTACGCGTCGCAAACTTGCCGTTCAGGCCATAGCGCACCTGACGAGTACCGGAGAAGGAGCAGGTCTGATACTCATTGGCGCACTTGGTCCAGGTGGTGACGGTGGTGGTGGCAGCGAGTTGAGTTGCCCCGCCAGCCGAGGCCGATGCGGTTTCGGCGCTGTCCTCGCCCGAGCCGCCACCGCAGGCGGCCAACAGAACAGCGGCGGCGGCGCAGGACAGCGCGGCAGCCGATTGACGATGGAATGACAGATTGAACAAGGTGATTTCCTTCCTAGAAAATTCTCGCCCCATTGTCGTGATGGGCGAGGCTTTCCTACGAGCATTTCTATGAAGAAATGGTTCCGGAAATCATTACAAAATCTGTGGAAGATTTTCCTTGCTACATATAGTGCGGGAAGCCGAAAAGGTTACAACCGGAAACAATTACAAGGGCAAGCCGATGAACAGCCAGGATGCCTACTCCATGTGATGGCGGAACTGCCATGCACGGATGTAATTGATTTCGAAAGAGTTGGACTTGCCCTGCGGTGTGGTTTCGTCGGGATCGCCGCTTGAACTGCCGAACCAGAGGTCGAGCATCAGATACAGCTTGTCGTTGATGGCAGCCTTGACGGTATGAATAGGCTTCCCGTCAAAGTAGAAGGTCTGCTGATGCGGCTCCCACTTCACCGCATATTTGTGGAATCCCGCCGAGAGGTCCTTGCCGGTGTCGTACTGCAGCTTGCCAGCCTGCGCGCCTTCGTCGTACCAGACCGTCACGCCGTATGCGCGCGGCCTCGCCACGCCGTCGGCATCCACGAATCCCCACGGATCCACGCCACCCGCATACGCTTCCATCACATCGATTTCCGGGCGACGGTTGCCGGGATGCGCAAACAGCCAGAACGCGGGCCACGTTCCTTTGCCCCGGGGGAGCTTTGCCTCGATCTCGAAATATCCGTAGCGCTGTTCGAACTTGCCGTCGGTGTCGATGGTGCGGTTGAAGAACTTGCCCGTCGCATCGCGCTGGGGCCAGATCTTGAGCTTGCCGCCCTCGACGGTGTAGTTGCGCGTCGGATTGGATTTCTCGTACCAGATATGGTCGTTCCAAACCGCGGGATCGTAGCGATCGAACTCGTCGGCGAAGGTCAGCACATAGTCTTCGGCCTTCTGTCCGAAGGGGGTGCGGGAAGACGACTCTTTCTTCTTGGCCGCGAGCGTCTTCGCCGCCATCAGCGTGCGCTCGTCGAAAGCGGGCTCCTGACCGCATGCGGTGACACTAAGCGTAGCGCAGACACTGAAGGTCGCGGCACGCAGGACAGCCTTTGTCTTGAGCATCTCCCCCTCCTCGTTTTGCTAGGCGCCGAATCCGTTCGGATTGGTGCTTTGCCAGCGCCAGTGATCGGCGCACATCTCTTGCAGCCCCTTGGTCGCGCGCCAGCCGAGCAATGACTCTGCCCTGGCCGGATCGGCGTAGCAGACGGCGATGTCGCCCGGCCTGCGGCTGACGATCTGATACGGCACCTGTCTGCCGCTCGCCTGCTCGAAGGCCCGCACCATCTCCAGCACGCTATAGCCCTGCCCGGTACCGAGATTGACGGTGAAGCCCCGCTCGGAGCGGAACAGTTCGTCGAGGGCCGCGACATGGCCGCGCGCGAGATCGACCACGTGAATGTAGTCGCGTACCCCGGTACCATCCGGTGTCGGATAGTCGTTGCCGAATACCGAGAGCCGTTCGCGCCGACCGACCGCGACCTGGGCGATGTAGGGCATCAGGTTGTTCGGAACGCCACGCGGATCTTCACCGATCCGGCCGCTCGGGTGGGCGCCGACGGGATTGAAATAGCGGAGCGCGCCGATGGCCCAGCTGGCGTCGGACGCCGACAGATCTTCGAGAATCTGCTCGACCATCAGCTTGGAGCGGCCGTAAGGATTCGTCGTCGACAGTCTTGCCGTTTCCCTGATCGGCACGGATTCGGGATCGCCATAAACCGTGGCCGAGGAGCTGAACAGGAATTTCTTTGCCCCCGCCTGCCCCAGTGCCTGCAGCAGCGCGACCGTGCCGGCGACGTTGTTCTCGAAATACGCGAGGGGCTGCTGTACCGACTCGCCGACGGCCTTGAGTCCCGCGAAATGAATCGCCGCATCGATGCGGTGGCTCGCCAGCACGCGCTCGACGGCTGCCCGGTCCCGGATGTCGGCTTCGTAGAACGGGATCGCCTGCCCGGAAATTTCCTCGACCCGCCGCAGCGACTCGCGCGAGCTGTTGCACAGGTTGTCCAGTGCCACGATTGCGTAGCCGGAGGCAAGCAGTTCGACGCAGGTATGCGACCCGATGTAGCCGGCCGCGCCGGTTACCAGGACTGTCTTTTGATTCTTCATGCAGGATTTCCAGTTGGAGGTGGTCGCGGGTGCTCGACCAGATTAATCGGAGTCCTGGCCCGCAAGTCGGATAGCGCCGGCTTCCGCGCCAGAAAACCCCATAGTTTACGCTTGTTCCGCCGCGGCTCCTGCATCGCCGCAACCGGCGGCGCGGGCAGGGCTCTCGGCGCCCCGGCGTAATCTTATGCCGCCTCCATCGTGAGTTGCGTGGCCGGCGTCTTCATCTCGCGCGCCAGGTGATCCGCGAGACGGAAGGCGAGCGCGGCCAGCGTGATCGTCGGGAAGTTTGCGCCGCAGGTCGGGAACACGGAACTGCCGGCCACGTAGAGGTTGTTCATCCCGTGCACCTTGCAGTTGCGGTCGACGACGCCATGCTTCGGCGAGTCGTGCATGCGCGTGGTACCCATGTGATGCCAGGTTCCCTCGAGGTCGGACGGCCACTTCTTGCCCTCGATCTCCGGATCGAGCTCCACTTCCGCCACGCCGCTGCGCCGCATGTCGTCGGCCAGGATGGCAAGCGTCCGGTCGAAGGTGCGCTGTACGCGGGAAGTCAGACGCCAGTCGACGCGGACCCGGTTCATGCCGAGCTGGTCCTTCTGGGAAGGAGACAGCATCACGCGGCTGTTCGGATCCGGTTCCGGCTCGACGATCAGCTGGAACTTGACCCCCTGGATCAGCCAGCGCGGCTGGAACAGGCGGGTGTAGCCGTAGCCGATCGTATCAAGCGGATGCGAGAACATCGTCAGCACGTCTTTCGTCAGACTCCAGTCCTGCTGGTCCTTCTGCAGCAATGCCTGCTTGATGCGGAAGAGTGCCTGGGCGCCGTCGCTTCCCTCGCCGGGGAATATCGAGTTGAACCAGACGCGGGCGTTGAGAATCTCTTCCTGCTCCAGCGTCTCGGGCGTCAGCGCGAACTGATGCGCGATATGGGTGCCGTGGGCCGCCACCGCCGAGTTCATGTAGTGATACTTCACGTCCGACAGTTTGTTCCGCGACCATTCGCGGGTAAAGCGGATATTACCGGTGAGGAGGCGCGGATGGTCCATGAAGAAGCGGCCGACCAGGTCGTTGCCGTTGCCCAGCCCGCCCGGCTGCACCTTGTTCGATGCCAGCAGCAGTCGCGCGTTCTCGATGCCGCCGGTGGCGAGGATGTACTGCTTCGCCTTCACCTCGATGCGCTTGCCGCTCAGGGTCGCGACCTGGATCCGGGTCACGTTCTGCGCCGGCCGGTCGCTGTCGATGTTGACCGCATTCGCATAGAGATAGACGCGGATGCGCTGCGAGTTCTTGAGCGCCTCCCGATACATCTTGCCGAAGCGGGCGGGCGGGCTGAACTGGGAGATCGTGTCGCGCACCTTGCCGCTGGTGAGCGGCATGCGGCGCACGTCGGGACGACCGATGGAACGTTCCCAGAATTCCGGATCGAAGTTGTTCGGCCCCAGCTTGAGCAGGGAGTGCGTGCGGTCATAATAGGGAAGCAGCTCATCCAGGCCGAAAGGCCAGCCCGAGTGCGCGACCCAGTGGCGCTTTTCGAAATCCCACGGGTCGAGGGGCCGGCACCAGCCGCCCCAGCAATTGCTGCTGCCACCGAGGAAGCGGCTGCGGCAGCCATCGGCGAAGTTGTAGCGCCATTCACCGACGTCCTCGCCGCGATACAAGTCGCGCGTCCCATCGTCGGGCGCGAAACCGCCGCTTTCGAGCAGCACGACATCGATCCCCTGCTTGTCGAGCTCCAGCGCCAGAGTGATTCCAGCCACTCCGCCCCCGATGATGCAGACTGTGCTCTCGACAACAGAGCCCTGTTCTACTCGTCTCGTATCAATAAACATTGTTTTCTTATGCTTTCAATGAATGAAATCCGATCATGCATTCCCGGAGTCAGCGAATGCGCCGGCGCGTGCCTGCCATACTCCCTGTGCTGGCACCATGCGCCTGAAGCAGTTGATGGTCTGACTTCAAGATAAATTGCAGCGGGTTACTCCATGTTGACGAATGTTAGAAATTGTTTTCAGAACGAGAGCACGGCATCAGGCTTTGTGGCCAGGATCACACGCTTGAATTCGCTCTGGATCCGCGCCAGCGCCGCATCGGTCTCGCCCTCGAAGCGCAGCACCACCACCGGCGTGGTGTTGGACGAGCGCGCCAGGCCGAAGCCGTCCGCATACTCGACCCGCAAACCGTCGATGGTCACG